>NZ_LMCR01000001.1:772209-1147598 GCF_001424865.1 Devosia sp. Root105 | reverse complement strand
GGGACTGTTGCGCAGTTGGCGAGGGCTGGTGGTTTGGGCCGCAGGCGTAGCCCTGAGGGGGCGGTTCTGGCGGCTTTTGCTGAGTAGGATTGGTAAGTGCGGTGGTTTAGGCTGCCACCGGACGCAGCTAGGCCGTGATGGCGGCCCAACGCCTGAGATTGAAGGCGATGGCGCACAGGGTGATCTGGGCACTGGCCTTGAGTAGTCCAACGTAGCGGATGCGAGTGAGCTTCATGCGGTTCTTGAGCGTGGCGAAGGTGGTCTCGACCGCAGCGCGTCGCCGCGCGATCAGTCGGTTGTAGTGCTTGAGCCGGGGACTGAGCTCGGGATGGTGGCGGTTGGCCCGGCGCGCCAGCCTGGGCTTGATGCCACGCGCCTTGAGCGAGGCCTGACGCTCATGGGTATGGTAGGCCGCATCAGCCCACACAACCTTCTCGTCTCCGCGGATCAACAGATCGGCCGGAGTCGTGTCGTTGATGTTGGCCGGCGTGGTCAGCACCGAGCGGATGAAGCCACCCGGCCCCTCGTCCACCCCGACATGCGCCTTGTAGCCGAACGTCGAACCGGGCTTGCCGGTGCGCTTGGCAAAGCCCGCATCGGGGTCCAGCGACTGCCGGTCTCCACTGCTCGGACGGCTCACCGTCTCGATCACCGTGGCATCCAGCATCGTGCCACGCTTCAGCATCACCCCAGCCGCCTCAAGCTGCTTGTCCAGTTCGGCGAACAGCTTCTCGTACAGCCCATGCTCCACCAGTTCGTTGCGGAACCGGTTGAGCACGCTGTGGTCCGGCACGCTCTCCTCGTAGCTCAGCCCCACGAAGCGCCGGAAGCTCAACCGGTCGGCGAGCGCCGCCTCCAGTTCCCGCTCGCTCAACCCATGCAGCGCCCCGACCAGCAGGGCCTTGAACAGAACCAGCGGCGGCCACGCCGCCCGACCCGCCCCGCCATCCCGCAGGCCAGCAAGCTGCTTGTCGAACCGGTACCACCGTACCAGCCGAGACAACCGATCCAGCGGACCATCACCCGAACCGGCAAGAACTGCATCGGCAAAACCCAACTGCCCTGTCCGCTTGATCGCCATCGGTCATCAACTCCGCTCTCCATAGTCACGGAATCACACCTGCAGAATTATGCAACAGGCCCCTNAAACCCAACTGCCCTGTCCGCTTGATCGCCATCGGTCATCAACTCCGCTCTCCATAGTCACGGAATCACACCTGCAGAATTATGCAACAGGCCCCTCAGGGGAGAGGGGACGCCCCCTGCCCACGCCTCACCCCAACCCAACTATCGTCCTGCTTGAGCCAACCCGCTCGATATGCTCACTGGCCACCCAATGCCCTCCCACGTCATCCACATCCCCTCGTTCCGCCATTTCCTCTCGTCACGGGCGCTGTCTTCGGTGGCGTTCCAGGGTTCGGCGGTGGCGATCGGCTGGCTGATCTACGATCGCACCCGCAACCCGTTCGACCTCGGGCTGGTCGGGTTGTTCCAGTTCCTGCCGATGCTGGTGCTGACCTTCCTGGCCGGTCACGTCGCCGACCAGTTCGACCGCCGCCAGATTGGCCTCGTCTGCCAGGTGATCGAGGCCATCACCATGGGCTTCATCGCGCTCGGCATCTGGCAGGGCTGGCTGCCGACCTGGGGCGTCTTTGCCGCGGTGACCGTGCTCGGCGCCGCGCAGGCCTTCGAGCGGCCCAGTATGGCGGCGTTGCTGCCGGGGATCGTCCCCACCGCGCAATTGCAGAGCGCCGTCGCCACCTCGACCTCGGTGATGCAGACCGCGCTGATCATCGGCCCGGCGCTCGGCGGCATTCTCTATGGTTTCGGCGATGTGGTGCCGTTCCTGGCCTCAGGCGTCTTGTTCCTCGTCGCCAGCTACAACGTCTTGAAGATCGACAAGCCCGCCACTCTCCCCGCCCGTGCCCCGATGACCTTCGAGTCGGTGTTCGCCGGGGTGGTGTTCATCAAGAGCAAACCGGTGATGCTGGGCTCGATCTCGCTCGATCTGTTCGCCGTGCTGCTCGGCGGCGCCACCGCCATGCTGCCGGTCTATGCCCGCGACATCCTCCATGCCGGCCCCTGGGCCCTCGGCTTTCTCCGCATGGCGCCAGCCATCGGCGCCGTAGTGATATCGCTGCTGCTCGCCCGCTTCCCACTGCAGCACCGGGTCGGCATCAAGATGCTGTGGGCGGTCGCCATCTTCGGGGCCGCGACCATCGTCTTCGCCTATTCGACCAATATCGTGCTCTCGGTGGTGATGCTGATCATCCTCGGTGCTTCCGACACGGTGAGCGTCGTGGTGCGGAGCTCGCTGGTCCAGCTCCTCACCCCCGACCACATGCGTGGCCGGGTCAACGCGGTGAACTCGCTGTTCATCGGCACCTCGAACCAGCTCGGCGAGTTCCGCGCCGGCGTCTTCGCCGGCTTCATGGGTCCGGTCGCCGCGGTCGCCTTCGGCGGTATCGGCACCCTCGCAGTGGTGCTGCTCTGGTCCCGCCTGTTCCCGGCCTTGCGCAAAGTCGACACGCTCAGCGGCTGAACCTCGGTTCGAAAAGCGCGGCCAGCCACACTTGTCGTACCAGCCGGTTTGCATCCGCCAAGCGGCGATATATGCTGCTCCGTACCCGTTTGTCGGCGGGGCAGAGGGGGGCCAACTCATGACAGATCTGCTGCCGGTTGGCCGCGCCCGCGGCAGCCTGGTCAAACAGGTCAGCGAGGAGTTGCGCGCCGAAATCGCCTCCGGCCGTTTCAGTGTCGGCGACAAGCTGCCGTCGCAATCGCACCTCACCGAGCGCTTCGCCGTCAGCCGTACGGTGGTGCGCGAAGCGGTGGCCAGTCTGCAGGCCGACGGCATCGTCGAGTCCCACCAGGGGGCGGGCGTTTTTGTCACCGCCCGCACCGCGCCCGCCGCCTTCGCCTTCCAGAGCATCGATCCGGCCCGGATTTCCTCGATCCTCGAAACCCTTGAGCTGCGCGCCGCAGTCGAGATCGAGGCCGCCGGGCTCGCGGCGCTGCGCCGCTCGCCGCAGCAGGAAGAAGAGATCTTCCGCACCCATAATGTAGTGGCGGCGCAGATCGCTCGCGGCGAGCGCTCCAATGAGGCGGATTTCGCCTTCCACCGCGCCATCGCCGCCGCCACCAATAACCCGCGCTTCGCGGAATTCCTCGACCTGCTGGGCCAGGCCGCCATCCCCCGCTTTGCCATCCAGACCAATGGCGCCGAGGCGGTGCGCGCCTCCTATCTCGACCGCATCCTCGACGAGCATCGCCAGATCGCCCAGGCTGTCGCCAATGCCGATGAAGCCGCGGCGCGCGAGGCGATGCGCAAGCACCTCAAGGGCAGCCAGCAGCGCTATCGCGCGCTGATCCAGGCCAATACGCCATAGCTTGTCATATGACTCTGCAGCCCTTTCACCGCACAGCGCGACACGGGACAGGACGTCGCCCCTCCAGCCCTGAAGACCATGCCTGACCCCGGAGTCTCCCGATGACCACAAACATCCCTGCCGCCGGCCCCCTCGCCGGACTGGCCCCCGGAGCGGCGACCACCGACCGCATCGCCTGGATAAAGCTGTCGCTCATCCTGTTGCCGCTGAAGGCGCCGATCAGTGACGCCAAGGTGCTGACCGGTCGGCAGAAGCCGCTGACCGAAGTGGCGATGCTGTTTGCCGAGATCGAGAGCGAGCGCGGCCACCACGGCATCGGCTTTTCCTACTCAAAGCGCGCCGGCGGCTTTGGCCTTTTCGCCCATGCCCGAGAGATTGCGCCCAACCTGATCGGCGAAGATCCCAACGACATCGCCCGGCTATGGGACAAGCTGGTCTGGGCCGGCGCCTCGGTCGGCCGCAGCGGGCTCGCGACGCAGGCCATCGCCGCCTTCGACGTGGCGCTCTGGGATATGAAGGCCAAGCGCGCCGGCCTGCCACTGGCCAAGCTCCTCGGAGCACGCCGCGACTCGGTGCGCTGCTACAATACCTCGGGTGGGTTCCTCTCCACCCCGGTCGAACAACTGGTAGAAAACTGCGAAGCCTCGATCGCCGCCGGCATCGGTGGGCTGAAGATCAAAGTCGGCCAGCCCGACCCGATGGCCGACCTCGCCCGGCTCGATGCGGTGCGCAAGGTCGTCGGCGACCGCGTGCCGCTGATGGTCGATGCCAACCAGCAATGGGATCGTCCGACCGCCGAGCGTGTCGGGCGGGCGCTCGAAGAGTTCAACCTGGTCTGGATCGAAGAGCCGCTCGATGCCTACGACGTCGAGGGCCATGCCCGGCTTGCGGCACAACTGGTGACGCCGATCGCCTCGGGCGAGATGCTGACCAGCGTTGCCGAGCATCTCAATCTGATCCAGCACGACGCCGTGGATTTCATCCAGCCCGACGCGCCGCGGGTCGGCGGCATCACGCAGTTCCTGAAGATCGCCACCATCGCCGAGCAGAAATATCTCAAGATGGCGCCGCACTTCGCCATGGAGATCCACCTGCATCTCGCGGCCGCCTATGCCCACGACACCTGGGTCGAACATTTCGACTGGCTCGACCCGCTGTTCAACGAGCATCTCGAGATCAAGGACGGCCGCATGCTCGTCTCCGACCGCCCCGGCCTCGGGTTTACGCTGAGTGAGCAGGCCGTAGCGTGGACGGTGGACAGCGCCGAAGTCGGCAAGCGGCGGTAGTAGCCCCCTAGATCACCCCGCGCCGGATCGCCTCGGCCACCGCCTGCACGCGGTTGGAGGCGTTGAGCTTGGTGGTGATCTCCTGCACCTTGCGCTTCACCGTGATCTCGGTGAGCGCCAGTTCGCTGGCGATATCCTGCGAGCGGCCGCCATCGGCGAGCAGCCGCAGCATCCGCACCTCCTGCGGTGTCAGCCCGCTGTCACGCTGGATCTGCTGCGCCGCCACCCGGCGGTACTCTTCCATCATGGTTGGGATCAGCTCAGGCGACAGCATGCGCTCGCCGGCATGGATCGAGCGGATCGCCTGCGCCAGCGTCTCGTAGGAGTTGGTCTTTAACAGGTATGCGTCCGCTCCCGCCTCCAGCGCCCCGACCAGGTACTGCCGATCGTCATAGGTCGAGAGGATGATGCAGCGCGGCGCATCCGGGCGCGCCTTGATCAGCCGCACCAGTTGGATGCCATCCATGGTGCCGAGCCGGATATCGATGGTGACCACATCGGGCTTGCGTTTGCCGAGTTCGGTGAGCGCGTCCGTGGCATTGCCCGCCTCGGCGACGACGTGCATGTCGTCCTCGCCTTCCAGCAGGCTCCTGACGCCCCGGCGGAAGATCTCATGATCGTCGACGATCATCACCTTAATGCGCGGTTGCACCACTTGGCACTCCAATGACGATGTTGGTTCCGAGGCCGGGACTGCTGTCGATGGTAACTTCGCCGCCGACCGCGCTGGCCCGCTCCCGGATCCCCACCAGCCCCAGACCATTCTCCGCCGCGTCGATGGTGAAGCCGCGGCCGTCGTCGCGGATCGACACCTCGAGCCAGGTCTCGCTGAAGCTGAGCACCAGCCCGAACGAGCGCGCTCCGGCATGCCGCACGGCGTTCTGGCAGGCTTCCTGGACGATCCGGTAGACCGCGAGGTCAGCTTCTGGCCCGAGCGTGAACGGTGTGCCGTCGATGCGGATATCGGTGGCGATCGGCACGCTGGCCGGCAGCGAGGCGAGATAGTTCTCGAGCGCCGGGATCAGGCCGAGCTCGTCGAGCACGGTGGGGCGCAGCGCGTAGATGATCTGCTTCATCTCGCGCAAAGTGGAATCGAGCAGCCGCTGGCACTGCGTCAGGCGCTGGTCGAGATCGGGGCTGTCGCCGACCCGGCGGCGCAACGCCTGCAGTTCGTAGGTCGAGGCGAGGATCGACTGCGCCACGCTGTCATGCAGGTCATAGGCGATGCGCCGGCGCTCCTCTTCCTGCACCCCGACCAGCCGGCGCAGCAGCGCCTGCAGTTCGCGCGCCTTGCGCTCGATCTCGTCACGCGCGTCGCGCAGCTGCGCGGTGCGGTCGGCGACCTTCTGCTCGAGCACTTCGCTCAGCTCTTTCACCCGGGCGAACAGCCTGGCATTGCCGATCGCTACCACCGCCTGGTCGGCAAAGGTACGGACGATCCGGCCATGCTCGGTGTTGTAGAAATCGGGCTCCGGCCAATCAATGCAGAGCCACCCAAGGCATTCGTCGCCCAAGACCAGCGGGGCGCTGCACCACGAACGCACCTGTTCGGTGCCGGGCTGCCACACCCAATCGGCCTCGCGCGTCACGTCGCCGATGATCAGCGTGCGATGGTCGCGCATTACCGGTTCGCTGAGCGGCGCGTCCTCCTGCCGGAACGCTACGCGGCGCACCAGTTCGTCATCCGGATAGCCTCTGGCGGCGACCACCCGCATCATCCCGTCGTCGCCGCGCAGCGTCACCCGGCAGCCGCGATGCGGCACCACCCGGCGCAACTCCTGCAGCACCGCTTCCAGCACATGGGAGGAATCGAGGCTCGAGGAAATGATCCGCGACACATCGGCCAGCGTATCGGCCAGTTCACGTTCCTGCCGCTCTGCGGCAAACAGCCGGTTCTGCTCGATCGCCGGGGCGATCTGGTCGGCGATGGTCTGCAACAGGATCACGTCGTCGCGCCGGAACGCATCGCGGCGGTCGCTCTGGATATCAAGTACGCCGACCACCCGTGCTCCCAGCCGCAGCGGCAGCGCCAGTTCCGATGCGGTGTTGGGCAGCATGGCATGCGAGACGAAATGGTTGTCGAGCGTCACGTCGGCCGACATCCGCGTCCGCCCGGTCTCAGCCACCCGGCCGATAATGCCGCGGCCGATCGCCTCGCTGAACCCCGCCGTCATCAACTGCGGCGCGAACGGGCCGCTGGCATGGATCAGCTCGATCCGCCCGGATGCCTCGTTGGTCAGCAGCAGCTGGATATGCTCGTAGCCAAGCGAGCGGTGGATCAGCCGGGTGATCTCTTCGAACAGCTCGCCCCGGTCGTGGATCGAGGTCACCTGCTGCCCCAGCCGGTGCACCAGCGACAGGTGACTGCGGATATGTTCCATCTGCGCGGCCAGCGCATTGCCTTCGAGCAGGCCGCTGAGATCGTCGGCCACCAGCTTGACCAGGTCGATGCGGCGCGCCGAACCGCGCTCGGCCAGTGGGAAACCCAGAACCACGTGCCCTTGCGGCGCATCCCGCCCGGCGACCACTGCCCCCTCGACCGCATAACCCTGGCTGGCGGCGCGATTGGTGACATGCACCGGAAAACTCAGCGCCTCGCCACGGCGCACCCTGAGCTCGCCCAGCTGCCGGTGGATCGACGGCGGGATCTCGCCTGCCACCAGTACCTGCAGTCCACGCTCGCCGGTGACCAGCAACGCCGCCCAGCGGGCCCCGGTCACAACCAGCGAACGATCGAGCCGCTCGATCAGCCGGCCCTTCTCGGCCGGGTCGATATCGGTGGTGAGCAGGTGCTTCAGACGCAGCGACTGCATGCCGTCATCGTCGTCGCGATAGAGCGGGCGGGCGAGCGGCGCGCCGCTGTCAATGGTCGAGTCGCCCGCCGAAAAACCCATCGCCCTCAAACCCTGAACAAGCGTTTTTCCGAGCTGGCAGCATCGCGGAGACCTGCTCCGTCGAGCCGCCTGCCATGTCCGGAGGGACCGATCATTCGCCCCTCCTGATAGACAGTCAACCCGCGGCTGATCGTTCTTTGGACACTGCCTACGAAGTGAGCACCGACATAGGCGCTGTGCGGGTTGCGATAGAACAGATCCCTGGCCTCAGGGGTGAACTCGGCTTCCGGATCGACCAGCACCAGGTCGGCATCGGCGCCTGCCAGGAGCCGCCCCTTCCGATCGTCAAAGCCGAACAGCCGGGCCGGACCGGTTGCCGTCATCCGCACCAGTTCGCTGAGCTTCAGGCCACGCCGCCGCACCCCCTCGGTGAGCAGCACCGGCAGAGTCGACTGCAGCCCGGAGATGCCGCCCCAGGCGGCATAGATATCGTCGTCGCCGGCAGCTTTTTCTTCCCAGAGGCACGGCGAATGGTCGGACGCGATGACGTCGATCTCTCCTGCCAGCACCCGGTCCCACAGCATGTCGCGCTCATCGGGCGAGCGCAGCGGTGGCGCGCATTTGGCCACCGGCCCGAGCCGCACCAGGTCGTCGACATCGAAGAACAGGTAATGCGGACAGGTCTCCGCCGTCACCTTTACGCCGCGCGCCTTGGCGGCGCTGATCCGGTCGATGCCGGCAGCGCACGAAACATGGACGATATGCAGCCGCGCCCCCGTTGCCTCGGCCAACGCGATCGCCTCGTCGATCGCCGCGAGTTCCGCTTCGATCGGTCGCCCCTCGCCCCAGGCGAGGCGATCGCGCCGTCCGCTGGCGCGGAGGGCCGCCGTGAGCTCGAGCGTCATCGCCTCGTCCTCGGCATGCACCGCGAGGAACGAGCCGAACCGGGCGATTTGTTCCATGCCGGCTTTGAGGATGCGGCGGTCGGAGCGGGCGAAATCGGTCGCCGTCACCATGAAGGCCTTGTAGCCCACCACCCCGCCGCGCTGCAGCTCGGCGAGGTGCATGAGGTTGTCGTCGACCAGCCCGCCCCATAACGCATAGTCGACATGGCTGACCGCCGCCGCCGCCTGTTTCAGCGCCAGCGAGGCCGTGTCGGTGGTCGGCGGATGGGCGTTGAGCGGCATTTCGACGAAGCTGGTGATGCCGCCGGCCGCTGCCGCCTGGCTACCGGTCTCGAACCCTTCCCAATGTCCGCGTCCGGGCTCGGAGAAATGCACATGCGCATCGACGAGGCCGGGCAGAAGCAGCAGCCCGGTCGCATCGATGCTTTGGCTGGCCGGTCGTTCCGGGTTGCCGGTGACGACTTCGGCGATGCGTTCGCCCGCAATGACGATGCCACCGACGAACGTCTGTTCGTCGGTGGCGAGCGTCGCATTGCGGATATAGAGATCGGGAACCGGCATCAGTCGAGACCGATCATCCGGGCCGGGTTGATCGCCGTCATGGTCTGCACTTCCTCCACCGAAAAACCAAAATACAGCAGCATCGAAATCATCATCCGCATGCCTTCGATCGGTGAGGGTAGCACGCGCACGCCGTAATCGGTGGCGAGCACGAACTGCTCCGGCCCGACATCGCGGATGCCCTGCAGCCAGCTCATCGCCCGGCCGTGCACCAGGGAGCCCATGTCCATCAGTTCACGCTCTACATAATAGTGCGTCTGCGGCATCCACGGCCCGCCGAAATCCACGGCGCAAGCTTCGAGGAAGAAGCCCTTGCGGGCAATCTCCTTCTGCTGCTCGACGCTGAGCAGCTGACGCGCCGGATGCGCCACCAGCACTTTTTTGATCCCGTGTTGCTCAGCCAGTTCGATGATCCGCAGCACCTCCGGTCCCGAAACGTGGCCGGTGTTGAGGTAGACCTCGGGCCGCTCGGCCACCATGTCGAGGATCTCTTTGAGCTCGTCCTGGATCGGCCCTTCCGTCGGGATGCGGACGGCGCGGCTCAGTTCCTTTTCGGCAAAACCAGGGATCGCGTCCTTGAACGGCACCAGCTTGCCATCGACCAGCGTCGATTCGGTTGAGGCCGAATGATAGGTGCAGTGCGAGCCGAAGCTGATCATCCGGCAGCCATCGCCGAGGTTCAGTGCGGTGCGCACGGCGCGCGGGTTGAGCCCGCCATGCGACGAGTTCATCAGGTAGCCGCCGAAGGTGCGGAAATCCTTCATGTAGCGGTTGACCATCCAGGCCGTGCCGGAGGCCCAGCCGAACACGTCGTAGTAGAGGATGGTGCGCATGCCGGCGGCGCGCGCCATCTCCGCCACCTGGATCGGGTCGAAATGCCCGGGGTTGGAGCGCAGCACCGGACCGGCATGCACATGGCTGTCGATGGCGCCGACCAAGAGCTCCTCGGGCAGTTCCATGGTTCGGTTGTAGAAGGGTTCGTAGGTCGCCATGAGCTGTCCTCAGATCGGGTCGAGGCCGATGAGGCGCGCCGGATTGTGCGCCGTCATGGTGCGGATTTCTTCGGGGGTGAACTCGTAGTCGAGCAGCGTCGTGATCATCGTGCGCATGCCCTGCACCGGGCTCGAGGCGGCGCGGATGCCGTAATCGGTGCCCAAGACGAAATGCTCCGGACCCACCTCGCGGATATCGCTCATCCACTGCGTCGCGGTGCGCCTGAGCCGCGGCAGGTCGCCCGAGCGGTCCATGTACTTCTTTTCGACGTAGTAATGGGTACGCGGCGCGTGCGGGTAGAGCCAGTCGACGAGGCACCCTTCGAGGAAGAAGCCGCGGCGCGCCGCATCCTTCTGCTGCTCGATACTGAGCTGCTGGCGCGCCGGATGGGCGATCAGCACCTTGTGGATACCGAACTCCTCGGCAAGGTCGAGGATGCGCAGCACCTCCGGCCCCGACACATGGCCGGTGTTGAGATAGACATCCGGATGGTCGGCGACCATCTGCAGGATCTCGGCCAGATCATCGGAGATCGGCCCCTCCTCCGGGATGCGGATGGCGCGGCTGAGCTCCTCCTTGACGAACTCCGGATAGGCATCCTTGAACGGCACCAGTTGCCCGTCGATGATCGTCGACTCCCGGCTGGCCGAGAAATAGGTGCAGTGCGAGCCGAAGCTGATGAACCGGCACCCTTCCTCCATATAGAGCGCCGTGCGCACCGAGCGCGGGTTGAGCCCGCCATGCGCCGAGTTCATCAGGTAGCCGCCGAAGGTCTTGATCCCCGGCACATGCCGGTTGACCATCCAGGCCGTTCCCGAGGCCCAGCCGAACACGTCATAGTAGACGATGGCGCGCATGCCGGCCTCGCGCGCTTCGATGGCCACTTCGAATGGATCCTGGTGCCCCGGATTGGAGCGCAGCACTGGTCCGGCATGGACGTGGCTATCGATGGCGCCGACGAGGAGCTCGGAGGGCAGTTCCATCGACCGTTCGTAGAAGGACTCACTGATAGTCATGATGCCGCTTTCTGATCGACTTGGTTGGCAGTCTGGTTTGACAGGTGGATAGGAGTTTCGCCGCTGAGCCAGCAGGCGGCACGATGGCCGCCGCCCAGTTCGGTTACGGGAGGGGCGGTGTGGCAACGCTCATGCGCCAGGGGACAGCGGGCGCGCACCGGGCATTCGCCCGGCTTCACCTCGCCGAGCACCTGTTCGCCGCGCATGGCGATCCCGTCGTCCGGTTTGGGTTTGATCCGCGGCGCCGCGCCGAGCAGCGCGCGCGTATAGGGGTGCGAGGGCGCCGAGAACACCGCATCGGCCGGCCCTTCCTCGACGATGACGCCCAGATACATCACCATGACCCGGCTGCAGATGTAGCGCACCACCGCCACGTCGTGGCTGATGAACAGCATCGACGTACCGACCGCCACCTGCAGGTCCTTCAGCGTACGCAGCACCTGCGCCTGCACCGAGACGTCGAGCGCCGAGGTCGGCTCGTCCAGCACGATCACTTGCGGCTCGCAGGCCAGCGCCCGCATGATGGCGACGCGCTGCCGCTCGCCACCCGACAGTTGGTGTGGGTAGCGCTCGAGCGCTTCTTCGCGGAGGCCGACGAGCGTTGCGAGCTCGATCAGCCGGGCCCGCTCGCCCTGGCGCGACACGGTGTGGAAGTTGCGCAGCGCCTGGGTGACGAAAGTCGCGACCGTCATTCGCGGGTTGAGGCAGGTCTCGGGGCGCTGGAAGACGATCTGCACGTTCTTCCTGAAACGGCGCTTGGCGTCACCGCGCAGCGCCGAGAAATTGGTGGCGTTGACGACGATCTCTCCAGCGTCGGCCGATTGCAGCCCGACGACGCAGCGGCCCAGCGTGGTCTTGCCGCAGCCGCTCTCGCCGATCAGCCCGACCACCTCGCCGGCCTCGATGCCGAACGACACGCCGCGCACCCCGACCGGCATGGCCTCGGGGGCCGCCGGATTGTGAAACAGCTTGGTCAGCTCCCTTACGCTGAGTACCGGAGCGCTCATGCTGCTTCTCCCTCATAGAGCACGCAATGCACCTGGTGTTCGCCGCGCGCGATGGCCGGCGGCAGCCCAGCCTCGCATTGCGGCCGCACATGCGGGCAGCGATGCGAAAACCGGCAGCGCACGATATCGCTGCGTCCGCCCCAGACGCTGCCCTTGAGCGGCACCAGTTCGTGCGGCTCGTCGACATCCGGCACCGCCGCGATCAGCCCTTGCGTATAGGGATGGAGCGGCGTGGCGAAGATCGAGCGCAGCGCGCCCTCCTCCACCACCTGCCCGGCATGCATGATGGTGAGGCCCGAGCAATATTCCGACACCAGCGACAGGTTGTGCGCGATCAAGACGATCGCCATGTCGCGCTCCCGGCAGATGCGGGCGAGAAAGCGCAGCAGCTCGCGTTCGGTGGTGACGTCGAGCGCAGTGGTCGGCTCGTCCGCGATCAGTAGCGCCGGGTTGGTGGCCATGGCGCAGGCCATGGCGACGCGCTGCGCCTGCCCACCGCTGATCTGGTGCGGGTATTTTTCGCCGAGGTCGCCGAAATTCAGCCCGACCAGCCGGAACAGCTCGGCGATCTCCTTCGGCCGCGCCTGTTTCGGCACTTGCCGCTGCGCCAGCACCCGCTCGACCTGCCGGCCGGCGGTGAGGAACGGGCTCAGCGCGCCCTTGGCATTCTGGAACAGCAGTGACACGCCATGCGAGAGGTTGCCGCGCAGCCCCTTCTGGTCGGTTGCGGCAAGCCGCTTGCCGCCGAAGCTGACCTCGCCGCTCCTGACCAGCAATCCCGGCGCGGCAAGGCCGACGCTCGCCATCATCGAGATCGACTTGCCCGAGCCGCTCTCGCCGACGAGGCCGTAAATCTGCCCGCGCTCGACCGCGAGGTTCATGTCCTCGACGATGCGCCGGGTGACGCCACCGCGCCTGGTATCGATCGACAGGTTCTGGACTTCGAACAGTTTCTCGCCCATCACTCGCTCCCCCGGCGCGGGTCGAGGCGGGCCTCGAGCGCATCGCCCATCAGGTTGAGGCTGAAGATCGTGGTGGCGAGGACGAGGCCGGGGCAGATGCTCATCCACCAGGCGCCCTGCACCAGGTAGTTGGTGCCTTCGGCCACCATGACGCCGAGATCGGGCGTCGGCGGGCGGATACCGATACCGAGGAATGACAGCACCGCGACATTGCCCACCGCTGCCGCGAGGTTGAGGCTGCCATGGATGACGATCGGGTTGACCGTGTTGGGCAGGAGATGCCGGAACAGGATCGAGGTTTCGCTCGCCCCCGAGCAGCGCGCCGCATCGATATACTCGAGGCTTTTCTTACTGAGCGTCTGCCCGCGGATCACCCGGGCATAGAGCGGGATATTGATCAGCACCGTGACGATGACGATGCTCTCGACGCCGGGCCCGAGCACCAGCACCAGGATCATGGCGACGAGGATCAGCGGGAACGACTGGATGATATCGACGGCGCGCATCACCAGGTCATCGAACCAGCCGCCGACATAGCCGCAGATCAGCCCGATCAGCGAGCCGATGACGATGGCGCCGCTCACCCCAACCCCGGCGACGATGAAATCGATCCGGAGCGAAGTGATGGTGCGCGAGAATACGTCGCGGCCGAAATGATCGGTGCCCAGCCAATGCGTCGGCGAGGGCGGCAGCAGCACGTCGGGTGTGGTGAGGATCGGGTCGTGGGTGACGAGGAACGGCCCGAACAGCGCCGTCAGCAGCAGGATGGCGAGCAGCACCACCCCGACGACGCCGAGCGGGTCGCCACCAAAGGCGCCGAAATAGAGCTTCCGCCAGCTGAGGCTCGGTCGGGGGCGGGATGCCGTCAGCGGCACGATGCGATCACCTTGCATATTCATGCCGGATCCGGGGGTCGATGAGGGCATAGGAGAGGTCGACCAGCAGGTTGGTGATGGCGACGCTGGAAGCGATCAGCAGGATGCAGGTCGAAACCGGCGCCATGTCGGAGGTGGTGATGGCGGTGACGGCGTAACGGCCGATCCCCGGCCAGGCGAACACCGTCTCGACGATAGCAGCGCCGGCCAGCACGTTGGCGACGACGAAACCGAGCGTGGTGACGATCGGCACCAGCGCACCGCGGAACGCATCGCCCAGCACCACCTGGCGTGACCTCAGCCCCAGCGCCCGGCCGAAGGTGACGTAATCTTCGCCCAGCGACTCGCCCATGGCCGAGCGGGTAATGCGCGCCAGCGGCGAGATCACGCCCAGACCCAGCACCAGCGCCGGCAGCATCAGCTGGCGCAGCGCGGCCCACGCGATATCGGGCTTGCCGGCCAGCAGCGCATCGATGGTGAGGAACCCGGTAACCGGCGGCGGCGAGACGAACATCGGCGACAGCCGGCCGATCGGCGACGGCACCAGCCTCCACTGGAAATATAAGAGGAAGATCAGCACCACGCCGAGCCAGAACGCCGGCACCGACTGGATGGCGATATTGACCACCCGCACCAGGTGGTCGGTGGGGTTGCCGCGTCGGACGGCAGCGAGCAACCCGAGCGGGATGCCGACCAGCACGCCGAAGGCGATGCCGAAACTCGCCAGCTCGAGCGTTGCCGGGATGCGCTGCGCCAGATCCTGCCCGACGCTGTTGCCGGTGCCGAAGGAACGGCCGAACTCGCCGCGGAACACCGACTCCATATAGCGCGCATATTGCACCACCAGCGGCTGATCGAGCCCCATCTGGCGCCGCATCTCGGCCCGCTGCTCGTTGGTGATGTCGGGGTAGCGACTGGTCACCGGATCGGACGGCAACAGGTACGCCATCGAGAAGGCCACGGCGCTGATACCGAACAGCACGACGAGGCCGATCAGGAGGCGTCTGAACACATAGAGGAGGATCGGTGGGAGGCGCATGGTGGTCACCGGATGGTCGGAAGAGGCCGTCCCGGCTGGGGCCGGGACGGCAGGTCACGGGTGGGTCAGGCGCACGGGCGCAGCCAGGAGAAGGTGATGGTGCCCCAGGGGAACTTGTTGACGTTGCAGATCCGGCTGGAGACCGCTGCGTTCCAGTTCACCTGGTAGAGCGGCGCCGCCAGGTGTTCGCCATTGAGGATGTCGAGCACTTCGGTCTGCAGCTTGCCGTAGGTTTCGGTGTCGTCCTGCGGCACCAGCAGGGCCGCCAGCACATCCTTGTCGAGCGTCGCGTTGGAGAACTGGATGTGGTTAGTGGCGCTGTCGGTGCGGTACATCCAGTAGGCCCAGTACATGAAGTCGTTCCACCACGGCCCCATCGAGTGGATGGAGACCTTTAGGTCGCGCTTGCCCCAGGCGATATCGTCGAAGGCGTTCTGGGTCAGCGGCTTGATCTGCATGTCGAGCCCGATGCCGCGCAGCGCATCCTGGATGATGACGCCGGCCGTCATGTTGCCCGAGCCCTGCACCACCGGCACTTCGAAGGCCGGCACGTTCCCGGCATACTTGCTCTCGGCCACCAGTTTCTTGGCCGCCTCGACATCGGTAGTGAATTCGGGATCGGCGACATAGCCGGGCGTGTTGACGCCGACGAGGTTCTGCACCGGGGTACAGAAGCCCTTGCACACTTCGGTCACCAGCCGCTCATAGGGGATCGCCTTGATCACCGCTTCGCGGATCTTCGGATCATCGAACGGCGGCACATCCGGCTTCCAGCGCAGCACAGCCACGTCCTGCTGCGAGGGCACCGAGAACACCTTGGTGTTCGGCGATTTCGACAACACCGCATATTCGTTGGGGGTCATGAAGGCGATGTCCGCCTCGCCGCTTTCCATCAGCAGCATGCGGGTCTGCGCATCCGGCACCACGCGGAACATCACTTCCGAATAGAACGGCTTGGCGTCGCCCCAATAGGCCTTGTTGGCGACGGCCGTCAGGTACTCGCCGTTCCGCTGCTCGCCCAGCATGTAGGGGCCGGAGCCCATGGCGTTCTTCTTGATCCACTCGACGCACCAGGTGTCCTCGGCGGTGCGGCCGGCCTCGCAGGCAGCCTTCGACATCACCGTCAGCGACATCGAGGCGAAGTTGCGCAGCGCATAGCGGCCGAGCCCATCGGGATAGGTGATCTCAAGCGTCTCTGGGTCGACCACCTTCATCTGGTCGACCTTGAAGATGCCGCCGGTTTCGATCTGCGTGGTACCCCAGCCCATGCGCCCCACCAGCGCCCGCTCGATCGACCAGTAGACGTCGTCGGCGGTGACGGGCGAGCCGTCCCAGAACTTGGCTGCCGGGTTGAGGTGGAAGGTCAGCACCTTATTGTCGGCGGAGATGTCCCAGGAACTGGCGAGCCGCGGCACGATCTTGGTCTGGTCGGCAATGCCGGTCGCCGGATCGATCTCGTAGGTCACCAGCGTATCGAAGAACTCCATCGCCAGCTGGCCGACGAACGCCGAGGTGTTCTGCGGGTCGAGCGTCGCGGGATATTCGTGATGGAGGTAAATCAGCCGCGGGCCCGAGCCGACCTGGTCGGGGCTGAGCGGCGTGGGAGCGAACTCCGTCTGAGCGATAGCGGGCAATGCGACGCTCGAGGCAACGGCAGTCAGCAGCGCCGCGGCAAGCGGCAGGACTCTGCGTTTGGACATACTGATCCTCTCTTCCAAAATTGGAGGCCAGTTCGTGCCTGGAAGCGGGGAGGAGGTCGCTTCCAGGCCCGATTGGCGACGAGGATCAGCATGTTTTCCGGTACCGTCCCGGACAAGTTCACCTTCGGCGCAAACGCGGATACCAACGTATCGTTAGCGGCTCGGGATCGATGCGGGAGCGAATGGACTGACCCTCTCCCCAGCGGGGAGAGGGGACGCACTTTGCGCCGGCAGTGCCACAACGCCCCCTCTCCCCGCTGGGGAGAGGGTCGGGGTGAGGGGCAGCAGCCATTGGTCCCTGCGCCCGCGTACTAGACCCCCAGCAGTGCCGAGACCTGCTTCGCCGTGACCTTGCGGCCGTAATCGGCAAGCTGGAAGCTCTCGGCAAACTCGCCGGCGCCGGACATGCCCGGCTGCGTGTACATGAACTCCGGCCAGTACTTGAGGATGAAGGCGCGTTCCGCCGCCCAATCGCCGATGACAGGTGCTTCGTTGAGGAAGCCACGCTCGAACGGCGCGAACTCGTAGAACTGCGTGGCGTGCGCGGCGCAGGCCCTGAGCTTGGCATCGATCGACGCGCCGACATCCACCACCACGTCGTGCTTGTGCACGTCGATGGCGCCGTAATCGGTCATCTTCAGGCAGATCGGTGCATCGGCGAGCGGCGGCACCTCCGGCACGATGTTGCCATTGGTGCAGAAGCCCGAGGCCTCGCGCACGGCACGGCCCGCCGCACGGTTGTCGAGATGGCCGGGGCAATCGTCATGGAAGGTAATGACGATATCGGCCTGCCAGCGGCGGATCGCCGAGATCACCGCGGTGCGCACCGCCAGGTCCGGCACCAGCTCACCATCGTGGATATCGAGGATCTCGTAATCGAGTACGCCGAGATGGCGGGCGGCCGTATAGGCCTCGCGAGCCCGGCGGCGCTGCAGCGGCTCGCGGTCCATCTGGTAATGGCCGGCATCGCCATTGGTCAGCGACATGAACTTGATGGCCGCGCCCTTGTCGGCGAGGAGCCGCATGGTGCCGCCGGAGTACATTTCCGCTTCGTCGGGATGGGCTTCGACGACGAGCACTTTGAGCGGATAATTCATTTGCGGCATTACTCCTTTGAAACATTCGCGCGCAGCGCATCGGCTGCCGCCTTGAGGGTCGCGCCACTGCGCGTGACGAACCCTTCGAGTTCGTCGAGGTCGGGGTGCTCCGAGAAATAGTCGTCGGGGGCGATCATCGTGCCCGCGGCAACGCCGTCCTCGAACAGTCGCGACAGGCGGACCAGCTCGAGGATTTCGCCCATCTCGGCATCGGGCTGGCGGGCCTGCCAGTCCGGATCGAACAGCGGGATCTGGTTCTTGTCCGAGCCCCAGACATTCTCGATGGTGAAGTTGGGGAAACTGCCGGCAGCGAACAGCGCGCCGAGCACCGCCTGCCAGTCGATCACCCCGTCGCCGCAGGCCCGCGTCTGCCGCTCCAGCCCGAGCGGGCGGGCGAACAGCACGATGTCGCGCATATGGGTCTTTTTCACATAGGGCGCGACTCGGCGGGTGGCCGCCACCGGATCCTCGCCGCGCACCACCACATTGGCGAGATCGAGCGTCACCCCCAGCGTGTCGGCGCCGACCTGTTCGATCAGCCGCACGATCTCCGCCGTGGTGATCTCCTCATGCGTCTCGACCGCGATGACCGCGCCGCGATCCCTGAGCACCGGCTTCAGCTTCAAAAGGAATTTCCGCGTCGCCTCGAGCTGGTCGCCCCAGTCGACATCGGTGCGGTAGCGGTCGATGGCGTGCAGCCCCCACTCGTGCCGCTGGTAGTTGGCGGTATCGCCCCACAAAGCCGTGCAGCCGATCGCCGTGGTCGCCTCGATCATCCGCGTCATGCCGAGGAGGTAATCCCCCTTGCCGACATCACGCACTTCCGGCGCCTCGGGCGTGTTGTAGGGGTTGATCTTCCCCAGCCCCATTTCGAGGTAGAGCCCGAGCTCATCGGCCCGCTGCTTCACTGCGGCGAGGAACCCAGCATCGAGCGTCGGCGAGACGTCGAGCACGGTGCGGAAGAACACCCCGGCATGGCCGAGTTCGGCGCAACGCTCGAGGAGTTTGATCGGGCCGAGTTCGGCGGCGCGGGGAAACTTCCGTCCGTCGATGCCGACGCGGACTTCGGGGATGTCTGTCACTGTCATGATGCGGGAACCGGGTTAGCGCTGGAGGTTTCGAGCCCGAGGCCGCCGGGAACGGCGGCGATGAGCTGGCGCGTATAGGCGTGCTGCGGGTTGGCGAGGACGGCCTTGGCCAGCCCTTCCTCGACGATCTCTCCCCGATGCATCACGGCGATGCGGTCGGCGATGTAGCCGGCGCTGACCACGTCATGGGTGATGTAGAGGACGGCGACGCCCTGCTCGTCGCGCAGGCGCGCGATCAGGTTGAGGATGTCGCGCCGGATCGACACGTCGAGCATCGATACCGGCTCGTCCGCCACCAGCAGTTTCGGCGAAGCCGCAAGCGCCCGGGCGAGGCCGACGCGCTGGCGCTGCCCGCCCGAAAGCTCATGCGGACGGCGGTCGAGATAGCTGGCGGTCGGGGTCAGCCCGACTTCGGTGAGCAGTGCCGCCACCCGGCCCTCGACATCGGTCTTGTCGCCGCCCGGCGCCGAGATCACCGCCCGGCGCAGGTGATGGCCGATAGTGTGCAGCGGGTTGAGCGAACCATAGACATCCTGGAACACCATTTGCGCGGCGCGCGGCTGGTGCGGCCGGCGGCGCGATACCGGCACCGGCGTCCGGCCATCGACCAGCACATCACCGGAGCTCGGGCGGGTGAGGCCGGTGACGATCCGTCCGAAAGTCGACTTGCCGCTGCCCGACGCCCCGACCAGCGCCACGATCTCGCCCGGCGCCAGCCGGAACGACACATCGTTGACCGCCACCAGGGCAGAGCGCC
Organism: Devosia sp. Root105; assembly: GCF_001424865.1. Classification (NCBI taxonomy): domain Bacteria; kingdom Pseudomonadati; phylum Pseudomonadota; class Alphaproteobacteria; order Hyphomicrobiales; family Devosiaceae; genus Devosia; species Devosia sp. Root105. Next base: position 1,128,089 of record NZ_LMCR01000001.1, on the reverse strand, counting down.
CGGTGAGCGGGTTGGTGCCATAGGCCTTGGTAAGATGCGCGGTTTCCAGCACCGGATGCGCCACCGATTTCGGCCGCGCCACCGGCGGGGTGGTGAAATCCACCTTCGGCGACGCGGTCAGCAGCGCCCGCGAATAGGGATGCTCCTGGTGCTGCCGAAACTCCGCCACCGGCGCCGTCTCGACGATTTTGCCGTCCTTCATCACCGCGATGCGGTCGGCCACCTTGAACAAGAGCGGCAGGTCGTGGGTGATCAGCAGCACGGCAAAGCCCATCTGCCGCTGCAGCGCCTTCACCGTGACGAAGATTTCCTGCTGCACGATCACGTCGAGCGCCGTGGTCGGCTCGTCGAGGATGATCAGTTTGGGTTCGAGCGCCAGCGCCATGGCAATCACCACGCGCTGCCGCTGCCCGCCCGACAGTTCATGCGGGTACGCCCGCAGGCGTTTGGGGTCGATATCGACCATCTGCAGCAGCTCGGCCGGCGTCCGCCGCACCGAGGAGGTGCCGCGATTGAGCGCCTCCTGCAACTGCCACTCGATCCGCTTCACCGGATTGAGCGAGGTCAGCGAGTTCTGGAGGACGATCGAGGCGGTGCGCCAGCGCAGCGCCCGCACCGCATTATCGTCCTCCGACAGCATGTCGTTGCCGGCAATGCGGATCTCGCCGCCGGTGATGATGCCGGGCGCCCGCAGCAGCCGCAGGATCGACTGGGCGATCGTCGACTTGCCGCAGCCGGATTCCCCGGCGAGCCCCATGAACTCGCCCGGCGCGATGCTGAACGACACCCGGTCGACTGCCGGGATGATGCTGTCCTCTCCGGCATAGCCGACGCTGAGATCGACGATATCGAGGGCGGGAACGTCAAGCATCGCGCTTCACCGGGGTCATGAGCGTGGCGCTCGGTTTCCTGACGCCGGCCCGGCGCATCAAGCGATCGGCGCGCAGCCGCGGGTTGCCGATCTCGTCGACCGCATTGTTGATCAGCGCCAGCGAGAAGGCTGTGAGCGCGATGGCCATACCGGGGACGACGAAGGTCCACCAGGCGCCGCGGATCAGGGCGGAACTGTTCTGGGCCCAGAACAGCATCGAGCCCCAGGTGATCTGCCCGCCATCGCCCAGCCCGAGGAACTCCAGCGACGCCTGAGCGGTGATGGCGAAGATCACCTGGTTGACGAAATAGGCGGCAACCACCGAGCCCATGTTCGGCAAGAGCTCGATAGCGACGATGCGCCAGCGGCTTTCGCCCACGTCTTCGGCAGCAGCGATGAACTCGCGTTCCCTGAGGCTGAGCGCCTGCGAGCGGAACAAGCGGGCTCCGAAGGCCCAGCCGGTGATGGTCAGCACCATGATCATGGTCAGCGGCCCGGGCGGCAGGAAGGCCGCCAGCACCACCACCAGCGGCAGGCCGGGAATGACGAGGAAGACATTGGTGACGAGCGTCAGCAGGTCATCGACCCAGCCGCGGAAATAGGCCGCGGTGAGCGCGACGATCAGTGCCAGCAGCGTGGTCAGCACCGCGATGGAGAAAGCAACCCACAGGGTGTTCTGCCCGCCATAAAGGAACTGGCTGAGCACATCCTGCCCCTGCCCGGTGGTGCCGAACAGGTGAGTAAGCGAGGGCGGCTCGTTGATGCCGCCGGTGGCGCGCTTCGGGTTATAGGGCGCGACGAGCTGCGCCAGGGCGCTGGCCGCGACCAGGGCGCCGAGAATGACCAGACCGACCGTCACCGGGATCGAGCCGAGGAGTTGCCGGCGCGCCTTGGCGCCAAAGGTTTCGCTGAGCGACATCTAGGCCTCCCCGCCCGTCCGCACCCGCGGATCGAGCAGCACGTAGAGCGTGTCGACGAAGAAATTCGCCGCCAGCACCGACAGGGTGATGATGAGGAACAGCGCCTGCATCAGCGGGTAATCGACGGCGCTGACGGCGCGCATCAGCGAGTAGCCAAGCCCGGGATAGGTAAAGACGATCTCGGTCAGGAGCTGCCCCGAGAACACTGCCCCCACCGCCGCGCCGAGCGCCGTGATGTTGGGGAGCAGCGCCGTGCGCACCGCATGCGACAGCAGCACCTGGCGCGGCTGCAGCCCCTTGGCTTCGGCGAGAGTCAGGTAATCCTCGCTCAACACGCCGATCATGGCGTTGCGCATGTTGAGCGTCCAAGGTCCGAGCGACACCAAGACGATGGTGAAGGCTGGCGCGATCAGGTGCATCAGGATGTCGCCTACACCAGCGAGGTTCAGCGCCGGCGGGTTGACGCTCGAATAGGCGTTGCCCATCGGGAACCAGCCGAGCTTGAAGCAGAAGACGTAGAACAAGAGCAGCGCCAAGAAGAAGTAGGGGAACGAGCCGAGGAACAGCAGGACTGGCGGCGTCAACCGGTCGAACCAGCCGCCGCGCCGCCACGCGGCGATGGCGCCCAGCACCGAACCAAGCACGAAACTGAGCAGCACCGAGGTGAGGCCCAGGAGGATCGACCAGCCGAACCCGGCGCCGATCACCGCCATCACCGGGGCAGGGAAATTGGAGAGCGAGCGGCCGAAATCGCCGCGCAGCACATTGCCCAGATAGCTCAGGTACTGCTGCAGCAGCGGCTCGTCGGTGAGCCCGTAGGCCGCCTTCAGCGCCGCCAGCGACTCGGCGTTCAGCGAGGTCGAATAGGTGGCGACGATGGTCGACGCCGGATCTCCCGGGGTCAGCCGCGGCAGGAAGAAGTTGACGGTGATGGCGACGAACGCTGCCAGCACATAGAACGCCAAGCGCTTCGCAATGTAATACATCGGCGGGCTCCGGGGAAAAGGAGGCTCCCACCCGCCAAAGGCGGGAGCTCCGTGTCACATAGTCGAGACGTGCGGCGCGTTAGTCGGCGCGGCGAGCCAGGTGCGGCCAGACCAGCAGCGGACCGTTGGTCATCTGCAGGCTGAGCGGCGCGTAGGGGTCCTGCTCGTTGGGGAAGCCGGTGAAGCGACGGGTGTTGTAGAGACCCCAATCCGGCTGCTCGTAGAGCGGGATGGCGGGCGCGGCGGCCGAGAACATGCCTTCGAGCTCGGCGATGATCGCCTTCTGCTCGGCCGCATCGGTCGAAGCGGCGAACTTGGCCAAGAGCTCATCGACCTTGGGGTCGCCATAACGCTGCTGGTTGTTGGGCGAGGCTTCGCCAACCGGCTTCACCGAAGTGGTCGCCATGTTGTTGCGATAGAACTCGAACGGCGTCGCCGTCCGCTGCGCCGTGCCGAGCGACAGCTGGAACTGGCCAGTGAAGGTCGAGTTGGTCCAGCTGTCCGCCGTGGTGGTGCGGAGCGTCACGTCGATACCGATATCCTTCAGATTCTCGGCGACGATCTGGCAGGCCGACACCCAGTCATTCCAGCCCGAGGGCACGATGATGTCGTACTTGAGGGGCTTGCCGTCCTTGCCGACGCGAACCCCGTCGGCGCCCTTGGCGTAGCCGGCGTCGTCGAGCATCTTGTTGGCGGCATCCGGGTCGATGCTGACCCATGCGGCGCCGTCGGCGATCACCTTGGCGTCGAGCCAATCCTTGAACGGCGCTTCCGGCAGGCCCGTGGCATTGGCGGCAACCGATTTGCCCCAGACACCGGTATTGATCATGCGCTGCCGATCGAGTGCCATGCTCATTGCCTTGCGCACCACTGGATCGCCGAGCGCCCCGTCGGTGGTATTGGCGAGCAGCAGCACCACTGAGGTGCGCGGCCACCAGTAGCCGAAATGCTCGGGATCGAGCGGGACGAACGTCACGTCCGGGTCGGGCACCAGCCCGCCCCAGTCGAGATTGCCTGAGAGCGTCGCGGCGCTGACCTGGTCGTTGCCGTTAAAGCCCTGGACGAATACGCCCTCGATGTTGAGCGGCTGCCAGTAGTTCGGGTTCTTGGTCACCTGGTAGCGATCGGTGCCGAAGGCATCGATGGTGGTGAACGGGCCCGTGCCGACCGGATCGGGGTTCTCGAAGGTCACCGGGTCGGCAACGTCCTTCCAGACATGCTGCGGCACGATGAACTGGTCGACCAGCGAGTAGAGGCCGGGCGTGTAGGTCGAGGAGAAGGTGAACTTCACCGTCTTGGCGTCAACCGCCTCGACCGAAGCGAGATACTGCCCGAAGGCGCCGGATGCCGGCCCGATCAGGCCGGGGTTCGCCTTCATCAGCTCGAAGGTGAACTTGACGTCGTCGGCGCTGAACGGCTGGCCATCCGACCACTTCACATCGTCGCGCAGGGTCAGCGTCAGGCTCAGCGCGTCGGCCGACCATTCATAGGCGGTCGCCAGCCACGGATCGAGCTTGCCGGTGGCATAGTTCTGGATCATCAGCGGCTCGTACATGGTGCGCGTGCTGACCCAGCGCGCCGTCGGCGAGAACGGGTTGAAGGTGCGGGTAAAGCTGTTGCCGCCCTCGGCCACGATCCGGACCAATTGGTCGAGCGGGACTTCGGCGAGCGCCGGAGCGGTGACGGCAAAGGCGGATACGCTGGCCAGTGCGCCCAGCGCCAGGGCGCGAAGGCTTGTGCGCAAACGTCCGATCAAGCCCGGGGAGGGCTGTTTAGGCACTGAATTGGTATGCATAATCGTCTCCGGGGAATGGGTGCTTCTCATCAAGTGGTCCAATCTCCTCACGGGAGGCCGCGTGCCGCGCTGCCTCCCGTGAACACACGTTCTCGAGCATGCTCGAGCGCGAGTTCTACGGCCCCCGCCCGCACGGCATTGCTGCTCACCGCGGTCGGGACAATCTGTGGAATGGCGATCGGCAGGGTCTTGAGGATATCGGCGACGCTGTCGGCCAGCGCCCGTCCTCCGGCGCGGCCGATGGCCCCGCCCAACACCACCATTTCCGGGTCGAGAATGCCGATCGCGCCGGTCAGCGCCGCGGCGACGCGGTAGCCGAGCTCGGCGAAGAATTTCGGATGCTTGTCGCTGAGCGCCGCCTGGCGGATCGCCTCGGCACTGTCCGGCCCGCGCAACTGGTGCGCCGCGACCAGGGCGTCGATCGCCGGCACGTCGAGCAGCGCTTCGACCAGCGCCATCTTCACCGGCTCGCCGGGCTTGGCCATCCGGTCCGGCACCATGGCGCCGCCCAGTTCGCCCGCAGTGCCGGTCGAGCCATGCATCAGCCGCCCGCCGATCACCACGCCGGCGCCGACGCCATCGCCGACCCAGAACAGGATGAACGACTGCACGCCGTTGGCGGCGCCGCACGCCATCTCCTCGATGGCGACGAGGTTCACGTCGTTCTCGATCAGCACATGGCGATGCCCGAGCACGCTCTCGAGCGCCTCGGGGATGTGGTAGCCTTCCCAGTTGGGGAGCTGCTGGCCCTTGCGGAGGTTCCCGGCCCGGATATCGACGATGCCGGGGAGACCCACCGCCAGCTGGTCGATATCGCGCACCGTGATCCCGGCTTCCCGGGTGACGCTGTTGAGCACCGAAGTCAGCCGCTCATGCGCGTCATAGCGATCGCCCGGCTCGGCAGCGTGCCGGAAGCTGGCAATGGTGTTGCCGGTGATATCGGAAATGGCGGCATCGATGCCGTGGGAGCCGACATCGATGCCTGCAACGAACCCGGAGCGGGGCTCGAGACTCCAGAGGCCTGCCTTGGGGCCATAGGTGCCGGCCTTCTCTCCGTCGCGACGGATAAGGTTTGCCGATTCCAGCCGGCGCAGCAGATCCGACATCGCCGGCTTCGACAGCCCGGTGAAGGCCTCGAGCTCCATGCGCGTCAGCGAACCCTCCGCGAGCAGCCGCTGCAGCACGGCTTTCTCGTTGAGGTTGCGCAGCAACCGGGGGCTGCCGGAGAGGATCTGCATGTCCATCTGAGACCGTCTGGTAACTTTCCTTACAGTCTGATATCGAACCATCCCGAACGTATTGTCAAGCGGCTCGCTGCCGCCTCACTGCTCCTGTGGATGTCCGATGACCACTGCTCTCCCGATTGCCCTGCTGCACCAACGGCTAAGCGCCGGCCGCGAGCTGCTAGAGCGGCATGGCCTCGACGCCATCGTCGCTTTCTCGGCGCCGCGCGGCCTCGCCGCCGCCACCCAGTCGAGCGGCAATATCGGCTGGTTCACCAACTTCACCCCGATGTGGGCGCCCTCGATGCTGGTGATCACTCCGTCCGACGCAGTGATCATCGCCCCCGGCAAGAACGAGGCCCGGCTGTTCACCACCCGCGTCGGCGGCCTCTACCAAGTCGAGATCGCCGGCCCTGCCGGCCTCGTCGCCCGCGCCTCGGCCATCGCCCATGCCAGCCGCTGGCGTGTCGGCGTCGCCGGCGCCGACGAGATGACGGCGAAACTCGCCGCGACCTTCGCTTCGTCCTTCCCGCGCATGGTGCGGATCGACCCGATCCTTCAGGCGATGCGCCTCGACCGCGACCCGGCCGAAACCGCGCTGCACCGCCGCGCTGCGGAAATCTCCGACGCCATGCTGGCCCGCGCCTTTGCCTATGCCGCCGAGCCCCAGGCCACCCCGGCCCGCCTGATGGCCGAGGTCGAGCATGCCGGTCGCGCCCTTGGCGCCGACGTTTCGCGCCTCTGGCTTTCGACCGGCCCCGAACCGCCGGTGACCTATTTCGAGATGTTCGAGCTGCCGCTCAGCATCGCGCCGGGCGATCGCGTGCAGCTCGGCACCATGGTGTCTTTCGAGGGCTATTTCGCGCAGGGGCTGCGCATCGGCAGCCGCGGCAAGCCGGCACCCGAGCTCAGCGACGCCGCCGCGCGCCTGCTCGACATCCAGGATGCTGCGCTCGCCGCCCTCGTTCCCGGCCGTCCGGTGCACGAACTGGTCGACCTGCTCGAAGCCCGCATCGACGCGATCTGCCCCTATACGCGCGACAGCGACCCGTTCCGCTTCCAGTCCTGCCACGGCCTCGGCCTCGACTACAGCGAGCCGGGCCTCGCCGAAGCCCTGTCGCCGCGCCGCGACAAAAACCGCGACGCTGACGGCCCGTTGCTGCGACCGGGCATGGTGTTCGAGATCCACCCCAATTTCACCCTGCCCGGCCTAGGCCATGTCTGCGCCGGCGATGTCGCGCTGGTGACCGACAGCGGCGCCGAGTGGTTGACCCGCTTCCCCCGCGGCATCTTCCCGATCGACTAGGAGTTTTGCGATGTTCTCACTGATGCGCGGCAGTATCCCGGATGCCGGCAACGACCCGCTCGACACCATCAGCAAAGCCGCCGCGCTCGGCGCCGGCGAAATCACCTTCTACAGCCTGTTCGAACTGAGCCCGACGCTCGACCCCGCGGTACTGCGCGAACTCAAGGCCGAAGCCGACAGCCTCGGTATCGCCATCGCCGCGAGCCTCGACTGGCTCAACCCACTGCGGCTCGACCGCCACGGTCGCGAGCTGCAGCTCGGCGACGGCGACCTCGCCCGCGGTGTCCAACGCCTGCTGGAAACAGGCGCCTCGCTCAGCATGCGCGAGATGTTCTTCACCATCGGCACGCTCGAAGACCGCGCCGGCAACTGGCGGGCCCAGCTTGACGCCGTCGCGACGCTGCTCACGGGCCTGACGCCGGTGCTCGCCGATCTCGGCATGCGCGCGCTGGTGAAAACTCACGAGGAAATCACCTCCTACGAGTGCCTTGAACTGGTCGAACGCGTCGGCCCCGACACCCTCGGCATCTCCTACGACCCCGCCAACATGCTGGTCCGCCTCGAAGATCCCCTCGCCGCCGCCCGCCGCCTCGCTCCGCACATCACCCAGGTGCACATCGACGACGCCACCCTGAGCTTCGAAGGCGACACGGCTCTCCGCCGTCACCTCGCCCCGGTCGGCCAGGGCATCATCGACTGGCCAACCCTCCTCGCCCTGCTCCCCACCGCAAAGCCGCTGATCGAACTCCACCGCGGCCAGTTCGCCATCCCTGCCTTCGACCCCACCTGGCTAGCCAGCCAGCCCTACATCGAACTCCCCGAATACGCCGCGCTGGTGCAGTCGGCCCGCTTCACGCGCGAGCAGCTGCCGATCGACCAGAACGACATCACCCTGCGGCTGCCGGCGGCGCTAGAGATGGTGAGGTTGTGAGATGCTGATTGAGACCTAGAGCGAGACGGGGGCTCCGCGCAATAACCATTGAATTGGATGCGACGAAGTCGTCCGCTCCGCCCTCCGCGGGCAAGAGCGCTTGGGGACATCGAGCTAGTCGGTCATTCCCTTCTTCGGCTCGCCACTGCCCGGACCCAATCTGTGAGCTCTCTGTCCGCCCCAAGCGCATTCGCCGCATCGATCCAATCCGTTTCCAAGGCACAATCCGATGTGCGCGGAACCTGGGTTGAATCGATGAGAGCATCGAGGGCTTCATTCACCGCGTCTACTGACCTTGTCTTGATAGCTTGGCGCATCAAGTTGCCAGCAGCAAAGTTCACATAGACTCTCTCACTCACTGCCTGGGCAAGTGCTGCGGTGGCACAGGCGAGCCCCTCCAAGGGTTTTCCGACATCGGACAGCGTCCCAGAAAGCGACATGAGAGAGAGAATATCCTGAAACTCCTCATGGCGGGCGACAGCTATGCGCTCCGCCGCACTCAGGCAGCCCTGCAGCAGACACTCTGTAACGGCCCCACCGTAGAGCGTGGACCGCAATATGGGATCCTCGGTTTGAGCCAGCATGTCGATCAAAAGGGAGGCGCTCTCTGGAGCATCCACGCCAAAAACCGAAACGACTTTCTCTCGAAACTTGGCGACATGTCGCAACAAATTCCTAACTTCGGTTCTGTCCAAGCCGATTTCCTCACTATTTTGGACGTTTGAGCGGCTGCCATTCATCGACGTCAAATGTCACCCTGTGTTGGTAGTGCGGGCAAGACACACGAGGAAATTACCTCCTACGAGTGCCTGGGGAGCAGGTCGAACGCGCCGACGCCCTCGGCGTCTCCTGCGACACGGCCAACATGCTTGGTCGTCTCGGAGCCCCATCGCCGCCGCCCGCCGCCTCGCCCCCTCACGTCACCCAAGTGCACATAGACGACGCCACCCTGAGCTTCGAAGGCGACACTGCGGGGGTTAGCCGCCATCTCACAAGAGATCGAGCGCGTCATCCGGGGGCGGAAGGACGAATGCCTCGAAAAGCTCTTTGTTCGTAGCGGCTGAATGAGCCTGGCGACGGTAGTCGCCATGACTTTCGGGTCCTCAAGGTCCATATTCTGCTGGCTATGGTCCGACTCCAGGTAGCCGATGATTAGCTTTCGCAAATCATCGGTGCTGTACGGAATCGGGTGTGAAAATCGGACCGAGATCCGCACTAGCCCGAACATAAGGTCCAGAATAATCCGCGGAAATTTCTTGTTCACCGGGCCGATTCTATCGATGCCGTCGATTCGTCGGACTACGCCGTCACGCTCCATGACGAGCGATCCAACATTTCGCTTCAGCACCGATGCACGTGGGCCTTGTGCCTGTTCAAACGCCCACGTGCTGACCGGGAACACTTGCCGGTCTGTTACGGAGAAAAGCAGCACTGTGTAGTGCCCAGCAACTGCATCCATTTTCACCTCGTCCATAGCTTTATCTGTGCGTGCCGTGCCTGCCGCCGGCAAGGCGCCATCGACCGCACTCCACGATTGGCTTCGCCGAAGCGTCCACTCCAGCGCTCAGACACGGCAGCCTCTCATTCTGCGCTCTCCGAAGGGCGTAGTTGACGCCGTCGCGGATTCCAGCTGTACTCAGTTCACTATCCAAACTGTGAGTTCATCTAGTGAATTCTTCAGACGATCGCTACGCCATTCGATCCGTGGATCGGGCCGTCGACATTCTCGCCGCCGTGGCCGGGAAGAACGGTGTGCTCACCGTCGACGGCATCGTTACCGAGACCGGTCTGCCCAAGAGCACGGTGTTCCGGATTCTCGCGACGCTGACGGCGCGGCGGTTGCTGGATCGCGACGAGCAAAGCCAGACCTATCGGCTCGGCATGCTGTCGCTGGTGATCGGCGCGCGGGCGATGGGCGAACTCGATCTTCGCCGCTCGGCCCGTCCGCATCTCGAGAGCCTCGTCGCCAGCACCGGGGAGACCGTGCACCTCTCGATCCTCAGCGAGGACAATGCGCTCTGCGTCGACAAGCTCGACGCCTCGCGCTCGATGCGCATGGCGAGCTTCATCGGCTTCCTCGATCCGCTGCATTGCAGTGGCGTCGGCAAGGCGCTGCTCGCCTTCCAGGACGAGCCGGTGCGCCAGCAGCTGATGGCGCGCATGCGCTTCGAGCCGCACACCCCGCACACCATCACCGACCCCAAACGGCTCGCCGAACAGATCGTCGAGATCCGGGCGCGTGGCTATGCCATCGACGACGAGGAAATCGAGCAGGGGCTGCGCTGCGTCGCGGCGCCGATCCGCGACCATTCCGGCGCCGTCGTCGCCGCCGTCAGCATTTCCGGCCCCACCACCCGCGTCACCCAGGATGGCCTCGGCGAGCTCGCCAGGGCCGTCGAGGCATGCGCCCTCGCCATTTCCGAAGAACTCGGCGCCCCGCTGAAAGCCAACCCATGATCATCGACGTCCACTCGCACACCCCGCAGTTCCGCCACGCCGTGCCGCCGGAAAACCGGCGCCTGCACCACACCTGGCGGCCCGACCGCTCCGTCGATTCCGTCTATAGCTGGAACGATTTCCTCGCGGCGCAGCAGCCGGCCGATAAGTCGATCGTCTTCGGCGTCGCCTGGGCGCCGGGCGAAATCACCGGTGGGGTCAACGGCTTCAACGAGCCGGGTGACGTGGCGATCGGCGTCAACGATGCCACCTCGGCTTTCGCGCTGGCGCATCCCGATCGCCTCATCGGCTTCATGTCGGTGCATCCGCATGACCCCAAGGCACTCGAGGAGATCGAGCGCTCGCGCACCGACCTCGGCCTCAAGGGCATCAAGATGGGCGCCAACTACCAGGTGTTCGAGCCGCTGGAGAGCCGGGCGCTGGCCATCTATCGCGAGGCCGAACGGCACGGGCTGCCGATCCTCTTTCACATCGGCACGTCGCCGGTCCGCACCGCGCCGATCAAGTACGCCCACCCGCTGGTGGTCGACGAAATCGCCATGCGCTACCCGAACCTCAAGATCATCATGGCCCATATGGGCCACCCCTGGACGGTCGATACCGCGGTGGTGATCCGCAAGCACCCCAATGTCTATGCCGACGTCTCGGGCCTCTTGTACCGGCCCTACACCTTCTACGAGGGAATGATCAAAGCCACCGAGTGGAACGTGCTCGACAAGCTGCTGTTCGCTTCGGACTACCCGATCACCACCCCGGCCGAGACGCTGCATGCGCTCCGCACCGTCAACGCCATCGTCGAAGGCACGGCGCTGCCGCGCGTTCCCGCCGACAAGATCGAACAGATCATCCACCGCGACAGCCTCACGCTGCTCGGCCTTTCCTAAGACCGGTACTCCTATGCATATCGAGAAATCCAAGAGCATCACCGAACGCGCCACCAAGGTCATTCCCGGCGGCGTCAACTCCGCGACCCGTCGGCTGAGCCAGCCCTATGCCTGGGAATGGGCCGAGGGCGCCTATATCCGCGACGTCGACGGCAACACCTATCTCGACTATCACGCGGCCTTCGGCCCGATCGTCCTCGGCCACAACGACCCCACGGTGAACGCCGCCGTCGCCAAGGCGCTGACCGGTCCAGACATGGTCGGGGTCGGCATCACCGAGCAGGAAATCATGCTCGCCGAAAAGGTGGTGCAGCACGTGCCCTCCGCCGAGATGGCGCTCGCCTTCTCCTCGGGCTCGGAAGCCACCTACATGGCGGTGCGGCTGGCGCGCGGCGTCACCGGCCGTGAGAAGCTGATCAAGTTCCAGGGCACCTTCCACGGCTGGCACGACTACCTGCTGATGAATATCGCGAGCCCTGCCGACAAGATCGGGAAGAAAGATCCGGGCAGCGCCGGCCAGCTCGCCGACGCCATCGACAACACCATCATCGTGCCGTTCAACGACCTCGCCGCCACCGAACAGGCGATCCTCGACCACCCAGGCCAGATCGCCGCCATCTTCATGGAAGCGATCCCGCACAATATCGGCTGCGTGCTGCCACGGCAGGATTTCGTCGAGGGGTTGCGCCGGCTCTGCGATCAGCATGGCATCGTCTTGGTGTTCGACGAGGTGATCACCGGCTTCCGCCATGGGCTCGGCGGCTACCAGTCGGTGCTCGGGGTGAAACCCGATATCAGCACCTTCGCCAAGGCCATCGCCAATGGCTATCCCTGCGCCATCATCGCCGGCAAGCGTGAACTGATGCTGCAGTTCTCGACCGCGCCGGGCGGCAAGGTATTCGTCGGCGGCACCTACAACGGCCATCCGGTCGGCTCGGCCGCGGCGCTGGCCACCATCGCGGCGCTCGAGGACGGCACCATCTACGAGCGCACCTTCCGGCTCGGTGATCGGATGCGCGCCGGCCTCGCCGAAATCGCCGCACGGCTCGGCATCGAGATGGTGTCGGCGGGCTTCGGCTCGGTGTTCACCCCCTATTTCATGAGCGGCAAGGTCGAGCGCTACGAGGATCTCCTCGCCAACGACACGGCCCGCGATGTCGGCTTCCGCCAGGGCATGTGCGAGCGCGGCATCTTCATGCTGCCCATGCCGATCAAGCGCAACCATATCAGCGCCGCGCACACCGATGCCGATATCGACCGGACGCTCGAAACCGCTGAAATCGTTATGAAAACTCTGCGCTGAGCTCATGCTTTTCATATGCGAAAAGTCGTATTGATATATGATTGCAGCCGTCATAACGTTGCGATCTGACGACAGGCAGTGAGGCAACAGGGAAGCGCCTCGCCTGCCGACCGGTTGGGCCACATGGCTCGGCTGAGAATGTCGAGAGCGGGTCCGTTGGGCCGGGCCCGGAGGCCTGCAGCCTTGGCTGCGGGAGAACAAGCGTCGTCCGCGACGTGTTGTCGGTTCAGTTCGTCAAGGAGGGAAAGCTATGACGACCACTAATGCCACCCGGGGCTTCGGTTCGCTGAACCGCCGCTCCTTCCTCAAGGCTGGCGGCGCATCGGCGCTGGCCGCCAGCCTCCTGCCGGGTCTCATGACCGGCACCGCCAAGGCCGCTTACTCGGGCACGCTCGATATGCTGGCCTGGGACTTCCAGCCCGACACCATCAAGTCGCTGGTCGGTGAATGGACGGCGGCGGGCAACCCCGCGGTCAATGTCGCGGTGATCCCGAACCTCGGCTACACCCCGGCGCTGCAGACCCGTCTGCGCGGCGGCGACAAGATCGATCTCTATTACAACTTCGCCTACAACTCGCAGAAGTTCGTCAACGAGGGCTGGGCCAAGACGCTGAACGGCCTGCCCGGCGTCGATGACATGATCGCCGACATGTTCGAGAGCGCCCGCGGCCGCCACGTCAATGCCGCCGGCGACATCATCAGCGCCCCGTATTTCTCGGCCGTGCACATGCTGCACTACAACGAAAAATTCCTCGCCGATGCCGGCCTCGCCGTGCCGACGACGCTGAAGGAAATCTACGACGCCTCGAAGTCGCTGCAGTCGACCGTCGCCTCGCCCTACGTCGCCTACTGGGTGAAGGAATTCTGCGAGGAATACCTCCACACCTACCTGCTCAATGAGCAGATCACCGCCTTCGACGATGCCGGCCAGCCGGTGTTCGCCGATGACCCTAAGACCGTCGGGGTGTTCGAGTGGTGGCAGGCCATGTACCAGGAGGGCCTCGCGCCCAAGTCGCTCCTGACCGACGATCCGGGTAAGCTCAGCAACGAGATGGCGCAGGGCAACGCCGCCTTCTACGTGCTGCACCACTACTTCCTGACCTCGATCCGCTCGCTCGAAGGCCCGCAATCGGCCAACGTCAAGACGGCTCCAGCCGGTCCGTCGACGCTACAGATCGGCGAAGTGCTGCAGATGGGCCAGTCCGACAGCGATGACGAACGTCTCGCGACCTGGGACCTGATGAAGTACTACGGCTGGAAGGACACCGACGGGAAGTTCAAGGTGTTCAACCAGTGGGCCAAGGCCGCCGGCCTCGCCGCCCCCTATGCCGGGTTCTTCACCGACCCCGAAGTGGTCGCTTCGTTCCCCGACTATTACGATCTCGCCTTGCTGTCCGACACCTTCGCCACCAAGTCGAACGTCGTGCCGGCCCGCACCCTGCCCTGGTACCCGGATTTCCAGGCCAAGGTCGGCGACATCGTCCATGCCCTGCTGCTCGGCCAGGCCACCCCGGCGAAAACCGTCGAGGACCTGACCGCTGCCGCCAAGGGCGCCCAGGGCGGCCGGACGCTCTAGCCGTTAGGCGCGGAGCCCGCTGCACCTCTCCCTTGGGGGAGAGGTCGGCGCGTAGCGACGGGTGAGGGGGCCTTCCCACGCCCGGCGTTTGCGGCAGGGCCCCCTCACCCTGACCCTCTCCCCCAAAGGGAGAGGGGACGCTAGAGCCGAAGCTGCGGCTGACCCGAATTCAACTGAATACCAAGCAACAGGACACAAGAGCCCATGGCAGGAGCAGCTGACCTACTCGGACCGAAGGCCGATCGCGCATTCGGGCTGAAGCTCGTCGCGCCGGCGATGATCATCCTGATCGTGCTGCTGGCCCTGCCGACGCTGCTCACCCTGGTCTACAGCCTCCACGATGTGCCGGCGAGCGGCTCGAGCTTCGGGCCGTTCGTCGGCCTCGAGAACTTCACCATCATCTTTTCGAGCCCGGTGTTCTGGCGTTCGGCCCAGGTGACGCTCACCTTCTCGGTCGGCTTCGTCATCCTCTCGACAGTGATCGGCCTCGCCATGGCGATGCTGCTCAACCAGCGCTTCATCGGCCGCGGGCTGGCGCGCGCCCTCTTGATCATTCCGTGGGCGACGCCCTGGTTGGTCATCGGCATCCTCTGGAAGTGGTTTGCCGATGGCAGCGTCGGCGGGCTCAACGCCGTGCTGATGATGCTGGGGTTGACCAGCGACTATCACCCGTTCCTGTCCGACCCGAACACCGCTTTGCCGATCACCGTGCTCGCCGCGGTGTGGCGGCAGGCGAGCTTTGCCGGCATCCTGCTGCTTGCCGGCCTGCAGACACTGCCTGAGGAACTGAACGAAGCGGCCCAGCTCGACGGCGCCAACTGGTGGCAGCGCTTCAGCAACATCACCCTGCCCTGGCTGCGGCCGGTGCTGATCACCGTCACCGTGTTCAACGTGATCTATGCCTTCCTGCAGTTCGACGTGGTCTTTGCCATGACCCAGGGCGGACCCGGCGACACCACCCAGGTGCTCAGCATCCTGATTTACCGGCAGCTGTTCGTGAACACCAATATCGGGCTCGGTTCGGCGCTCGCCGTCATCCTCGGCGTCGTCGCGCTGATCGGCGGCTTGACCATCGTCCGGCTGTTCTATCGCAGGGAGATGCACTGATGGCGTCCTCCGCCTTCGAGCGCGGCCGGCGCCGCAGCCTCGCCACCAGCGTCGCCATCTACCTGGGCGTCTTGGTGTTCGCCATCTGGATCCTGCTGCCGGTCTGGTACCTGGTGGTCTCGAGCCTGATCACCCCGTCGCAGCTGGGCGTCAAACCCTTCCCGCTGGTGCCCTCCAGCGTCACCCTCGACAACTATGCGGCGGTACTGTTCGGCAATACCGGCGGCAAGGGCATCGGCAGCACCGACATGGGCACCCGGCTGGTGCCGACGATCGGCCAGAGCCTCCTCGTCAGCTCGATCCTCGTAGTGCTGAACCTCTGCATCGCCGGCGCCGCCGCCTATGGGCTGTCGCGCTACCCGTTCCGCGGCGCCCGGGCGTTCGAACTGTCGGTGATCGCCACGCGCATCGTGCCGGCGATTGCCATTATCGGCCCGTTCTTCGTGGCGTTCCGCGTCATCGGCGTGCTCAACACCCCGTGGGCGCTGGTCATCAGCTACAACGTCTTCACCCTGCCGCTCGCCATTATGATCCTCAAGAACTACTTCGATCAGCTGCCGCGCGAGATCGAAGAGGCGGCCAAGATCGACGGCGCCACCCGGCTGCAGACGCTGTGGATCATCATCGTGCCGATCGCCCGGCCGGGCCTCGTCGCGGCGGGCGTGCTGATCTTCCTCGAGGCCTGGAGCGAGTTCTTCTACGCCCTGGTGCTCACCAACCAGCTCACCGTGCCGCCGCTGCTCGCCGGCTTCCAGTCAGTACAGCAGTTCAACTGGAACGCGCTCGCCGCAGCCACCGTCATGTCGATGCTGCCGCCGACCGTGCTGGTGCTGATCTTCCAGCGTCACGTCGTCGGCGCTCTCACCGCCGGGGTGGGCAAATGAGTTCAGCCATCAAGGCCGCCGTGCTCAGCGCCGGCGCCTGGTCGCAGTCGAGCCACCTGCCGGCGCTCACCGCCGACCCGCGTGTCGAGCTGGTGGCGCTCTCGAGCCCCAATGCCGAAATGGCGGCAAACCTCGGGGCGCAGTTCGGTGCCCCGCATTTTGCCGACTGGCGCGAAGCGCTGGCGCTCGGCCCCAACATCGTCGTCGTCTCGAGCCCACCCGTCGCCCACGAGGAACAGGTGATCGCGGCGCTCGAAGCGGGCGCTCATGTGCTGGTCGAAAAGCCCTTCGCGCTGAGCGCCGAGCCGGCCCGCCGGATGCGCGACACGGCAGAGCGGCTGGGTAAGGCGCTGCTCGTCGGCTTCGGCTGGCCGGCAGCACCGATCTTTGCGCTGAGCCGCAACCTGATCGAGGCCGGCGAGATCGGCGCCGTCGAACACCTGACCATGCACCTCGCAGTCAACACCCGGGCCCTGCTCTCGGGCAGCACCGATGGCGGCTGGGGCGGCAAGGCGGCATCAAGCACTGCCACCTATACCGACAAGGCGATCTCCGCCGGTGGCTCGGCTGCGGTGACCATGTCGCACCAGCTCGGCATGGTCGAGTGGCTGGTGGGCGAGCCGATCGTCGCGGTCAACGCCAGCACCTTTCCGCCAAAGAGCGACATCGACCTCCACACCACTGTTAATGCCGAGTTCGCCGGCGGCGGTTCGGCAGCGCTGAGCTCGGCTTCCACCCACCCCTACCTGGCGCGGCCGCAATGGCACTTCGCGCTCTATGGCCGGAACGGCCAGCTCTGGGCCGACTCGGTTGCCGACACGCTTCGCCTGGTGCGGGCCAGCGGTGAGGTAATCGAATATCGCGCCCCCGAGGCCTCCGGCCTCTACGATCCAGGCGCCCCGACCAAGGCCCTGATCGCTTGCGCCTTCGGCGCCCCGGCCCCGGCCGGCCTGACGGCGCGCCTCGCCGCCCACGTCGTCGCGGTGACCGACGCCATCTATCTCAGCGCCAAGACCAACCAGAAACTGCAGATCGAGACCCTATGAGCACCTCCACCCTGTTTACCGGCGGCCTCGTCGTCGACGGCCTCGGCAATGCGCCGGTGCGCGCAGATGTGCTGGTGATCGGCGATCGCATCGCCGGCATCTTCAAGGGCGCCCGCCGTCCGGAAGCCGATCGGATCGTCGCCATCGACGGCCTCTGCATCGCGCCGGGCTTCATCGACATGCACACCCATTCCGACCTGCAGGTGCTGGTGAACCCCGATCATACCAGTAAGCTCAGCCAGGGCGTCACCACCGAGGTGCTCGGCCAGGACGGCCTGAGCTACGCTCCGATCGACGATGCGACGCTCATCGAGATGCGCAGCCAGATCAAGGGCTGGAACGACGATCCGCCGGGCTTCGACTGGAACTGGCGCAGCGTTGCCGAATACCTCACGCGCCTCGACGGCAATGTCGCGGTCAACTGCGCCTACCTCGTGCCGCACGGGAACCTCCGCATGCTGGTGATGGGCAACGCCGCGCGGCTCGCCACACCAGACGAGCTCGAGCAGATGAAGGCGCTGCTCCGCACCGCGCTCGAGGAAGGCGGCGTCGGCCTCTCGACCGGCCTCACCTATGTGCCGGCGATGTATTCCGATACCGACGAACTGGTGGCGCTCTGCGAAGTGGTCGCCGAATATGGCGGCTTCTACTGCCCGCACCACCGCAACTACGGCACCGACGCGCTGGGCGGCTATGGCGAGTGCTTCGAGATCGCCCGGCGCTCCGGCGTGGCGCTGCACCTCGCCCATACCCACCTGAGCTTCGAGGCCAACAAGGGCAAGCTGCCGCAACTGCTCAAGATGTTCGACGACGCCATCGCCGACGGCGTCGATCTGAGTTTCGACGCCTATCCCTACCTCGCCGGCATGACGACGCTGCTGTCGCAGCTGCCCAGCTGGGCGCTGTCCGGCAGCGGCGACGAGCAGATGGCGCGGCTCAGGGATCCGGAGACCCGCAAGCGCATCATCGAGGCGCTCGACGTCATCGGCTCGGACGGCCACCAGGGCCTCACCGTCAACTGGTCGAGCGTTTATCTCGCCGGCCTGCCCGGTGCGCCGGAGATGGAATGGATGATGGAGGGCAACCTCGCCGACGCGGCGCGGAAGCTCAACACCTCGCCCGCCGAGCTGGCCCTCGACGTGCTGATCGCCACCGAGCGCGCCGCCCCTTGCGTGTTCTTCATCGGCATCGAGGAGCATGTTCGCACCCTGATGCAGCGCGAGGAACACACCGTCGGCAGCGACGGTATCCTGGTTGGCGACCGCCCTCATCCCCGCTCCTGGGGCACCTTCCCGCGCATGCTCGAAACCTATGTGCGTGACGAGAAGGTGCTGACGCTCGAGGAATGCGTGCGCCACATGACCAGCTCGGCGGCCAACCGGCTGCGGCTCACCGATCGCGGCCGGATCGCCGCCGGCGCCAAGGCCGATCTCGTCGTCTTCGACCGGGACACGGTCAAGGCCAACGCCACCTACGAGCATCCGCGCCAGGCGGCGACCGGCATCGTGCATGTCGTGGTCAACGGCCAGTTCGCCGTCGAGAACAATCGCGTCACCGGCCATCGCGCCGGCCGCACACTGACGCTGGGAGCCTGAGCATGGCCGCAACCGCAATCTCCATCGCCGACGACGCCCAGGGCTCGAGCTGGGCCGACCTGCCTGTTTCGACCCCCGGCCTGGTGCTCGATCTCGCCGTGCTCGATGGCAATCTCGACGAGATGGCGGCCATCGCCCGCTCGGCCAAGGTCGAACTCTTCCCGCACGCCAAGACCCACCGCATGGCCGAGATCGGCCTCCGCCAGGTGGCGCACGGCGCCGATGGCCTTTGCGTCGCCAAGCTCGGCGAGGCCGAGGCCTTCGCCGCCGCCGGGGTGCAACGGCTGTTTGTCGCCAACCCGATCGTCGGCGCCGACAAGGCCGAACGCGCCCTCGCCCTGTCACGCCGGGTCGACCTGACGCTCGCCACCGACAGCG
This sequence comes from Devosia sp. Root105, assembly GCF_001424865.1. Classification (NCBI taxonomy): domain Bacteria; kingdom Pseudomonadati; phylum Pseudomonadota; class Alphaproteobacteria; order Hyphomicrobiales; family Devosiaceae; genus Devosia; species Devosia sp. Root105. Next base: position 1,108,827 of record NZ_LMCR01000001.1, on the reverse strand, counting down.
AAGCAGCGGCCGCCAGCATTGGCGCGGTGTTCGCCGCCGCCGGCGCCACGGCGCGGATGATGCTGGCGATCGACTCGGGCCTCGGCCGCGAAGGCGTCGCTACCGACCAGGCCGCCGATGTGGCGGCAGCTGTCCACGCGGTGCCGGGCGTCGAGCTCGTCGGCATTTATACCCACGAAGGCACCACCTATGGTGCCAAGGACCATCCGGATCTGGCGAGCCGCGCCAAGGCCGCCGGGGCATTCATGGTCGGGGTCGCCGAGACGATCCGGGGTCGCGGCGTGCCGCTGCCGATCGTCTCGCTCGGTGCCTCCGCTTCGGCGCGCGAAGTGGCGCATGTACCCGGCATCACCCAGATCCGCCCGGGCATTTATGCTTTCAACGATGTCGGCCAGATCGCGCTCGGCAATGCCAGCCTCGAGACCACCGCCATCCGTGTCATCGCCACCGTGGTCAGCCATCCCGACCCCGAGCGCGCCTGTATCGACGCCGGTTCGAAATCGCTGAGCACCGATCTGGTGCCGGCCTCGGCGCATCGCGACGCTTTCCCCGGCATGGGGCTGATCGTCAACGCCCCCGGCTGGGTGATCGAGCGGATGTCGGAAGAACACGGCTGGCTGCGCTGGCATGGCCAGGGCGCACCGATGCCGCTACCAGTAGGGACACGGTTGGAGATCGTGCCGAACCATGTCTGCATGGCCTTCGCCATGCTGCGCCGCGCCAGTGTGGTCGAGAACGGCCGGGTCGTGGCGCATTGGGACGGTTTCGGTCCCGGCGCATCCGAGTAGGTCTTGTTTTGGGGGGAACGATGTCGGAGTTCAGGCTTGTTGCAGGGCAGTCGCTGCTGGTCGCCTCGCGCGGCATATTCGAACTGCATGGGCTGACCCGCTGGGTCGAGCAGGATGGCAAGTGGCGGGGCAAGACCCTGGCCCGCGTCAACCAGCTCTCGAGCCTGACGCGCCACCCTACCCTGCCGGTGGTCTACGGCACCTCGCGGGTCGGCATGGAGGGCGATATCCATGCCTGGCGGATCGAGGGCGACACGGCGATCACCCTCGGCGAGAAGTCGAGCGAGGGCGCCGAGCCTTGCCATCTTGTCGTCGATCCGAGTGGCCGGCTGCTGATCGTCACCAACTACACCACCAGCACCTTGGGCCTGCAGCGCCTCGCCGCCGACGGCAGTTTTGAGGGACCGATCGCGCAGCTGAAGCTCAGCGGCGGCGGCCCGGAGCTCGAGCGGCAGGACGACGCGCACCCGCACCAGGCCTTCTTCATCGGCGCGACGCTGGTGGTGATCGACCTGGGCGCCGACCTCATCCGTGAGTTCAGCCTCGACCTGTCAAAGCCCGGCGCCGACGCCCTGACCCAAGTGCGGGCGACGGCAGTGCCGGCCAACACCGGTCCGCGGCACGCCGTGGTGCTGCCCGATGGGCGGCTGGCGGTCAGCGGCGAGCTCGGCTCCAACCTCGTGGTCGGCCGGCTCGGCGATCCGGCCACCAGTTGGGCCAATGTCAGGGCGACGCAGCAGACTGGCCCGGGCAAGACCCGCTGGAGCCGCAACTATCCCGGCGATATCCAGCGCGCCCTGGATGGCCGTCACGTCTACTTCGCCAACCGCAGCCTCGACACCATCTCGACCTTCGAGGTCTCCGGCGCCACCCCGGCGCTGGTCGCCGAACGCGACAGCCAGACCCAATGGCCGCAGCATTTGCTGGTCACAGAAAGCCACGTGCTGGTCGCCGGCTGGGATTCCGGCGCGGTCAAGGCGCTGCCGCTCGCCAACGGCGTTCCGACCGGCGTTGAGCATCTGTTCGATTGTCCTGGCGCCGGCTGGCTGCTGCTCTGGGGCTGAGCCTTTCGTGTTGCGTACTGCCCAGTAGTGAGATGGACGGATCCAGATTTCCTGTGCCCGATCATCACCCGCAGTGGCAGGGCAACTAAGCCGATGCTACTGGACATCGGCGCCGAAACGAGCGAGCGGGGGGAGCATGGCAGCAGCTGAAGACGGTGCGCCGGCCGCCAAGGGATCGCGCAAACGCCGCAAACCCGTTCCCAAGGCAGAGTATACCGCTCCGGCGCTGGAAAAGGGCCTCGATGTGCTCGAGCTGCTGGCGACGCTGACCGTGCCGGTTACCCCGAGCCAGATCGCCCAGCGCCTCGGCCGTTCGCTGTCCGAGGTTTACCGCATGGTGATGGCGCTGGAGCGCCGCGGCTACCTGATCCGGCCGCCCGGTGAAGAAGCTCTGGTGCTCTCCACCCAGCTCTATGGCCTTGCGACGCTGTTCCCGCCGTTCCGCCGGGTCGTCGACGCCGCCCAGCCGATCATGAACGCTCTGGCGCTCGAGACCTCGCAGGCCATCCATATGGCGGTGCTCGATGGGCTCAACCAGCGCATCATCGCCCAGGTCGATAGCCCCGCCCCCATCGCCATCCGCCTGCGCGTCGGCGCCGCCAGCCCGGCCATCCGCGGCACCTCGGGGCGCACCATCATCGCCTTTCAGTCCAGCCCGGTACAGGCCTGGATTATCGGCCAGTCGGAGGCGCTGCTGCCGCCCGAGCAGGCGCGGCGCTACCGTGGCCGGATCGAGACCATTGCGAAACGCGGCTACGAGCGGATCGAAGGCGAGATGGTGCAGGGGGTGACCGACCTCAGCTTCCCGATCATCAACACGGCCGGCATCTCCATTGCGGCACTGACGATGCCGTTCCTCACCAGCCAGCAGATCATCGTCCCCTTCGACGACGCCGCGATCATGCTCTATCGTGCCGCCCGCAGGATCTCGGAGTCGATGGGCGGCACCCTCCCCGAGCCGCATTTCCCGCTACCGCCAGACGTGCAATGAGCGAGATCAATCCCTTCACCCCTGCTGATGCCGATCGCTTCGCCATCTGGGAAATGCTGGTCAGGCGCGACAGCGATTTCTTCCTCAGCAGCGACTGGTCGCTGGTTGCCGCCGACTATGTCGAGACCGGCTTTCTCGGCATCGATGCCGCGCTGTCGCTCGATCCGGCCGACTGGCGCCCGGCCTATGCGTCGGTTACCGCCTATCGCGATGCCGCCATCGCCGCCCGCTGGAACCCGGCAGAGTTCGCCGAGCCCCTGCGGGCCGCCTGGTTCCGCAGCCAATCGATCGACCGCATCGACATCAACGGCGACGCGGCGCTCGCGCATAAGCGCATCGATGGCCAGATCCGGCGCCAATCCGGGGACGCCATGATCCTCGCCTGGCGCTCGGTATTCCACCTCCGCCGCGAGCATGAGGCCTGGAAGATCGCCGGCTTTACCGGCTACCTGCCGCTGTAGCGGTACCAGCCCCCGGTGCACATATCCCGGGGTCAGCCGCGACCGGCGAAGATGTCCTTCTTGACGATCGCATGGACGCCCCAGTTGCCGTCAACGACCTGGGTGACGCCGAAATCGACGCCGATCGACATAAGCGACACCGCTTCGTCCTCGGTCAGCCCCTTGGTCGTCATCAGGAAGTGCCGCATCTTGCGGAACGCGTCGCGCAGCGCGAGGTCTACCGACGACTTCGAGTAGATGTCGCTCTGCGCCGAGGGGCCCAACTCCTCGAGGTAGTTGGCAAACGAGAAGCCGTGTACGAGCCAGTCGGTCTGGGTCTCCAGCATGGGATAGTTGAGCTCTTCCAGCGGGGTGCCGGCCAGGTCGGCCTTCTTGTGCAGGATAAACTGAAAGGTGCCGGTGAGGGAGCATTCGATCGCCGTGCCGCAGAGTTCGCTGTCGCCCTGACTGGCATGGGGGTCGCCGACCGACATCATCGCGCCTTCGACGGCGACCGGGTAGTACATCGTCGCGCCCTTGCCGATGCGCCAGTTGTCGATGTTGCCGCCGGTATAGCTGGGCGGCACGGTGTCGACGAAATCGGCTTCGGCGGGAGCCAGGCCAAGCGTGCCGAAATGCGGGCGAATAGGCAGCCGAATGCCCTTCAGCACGTCGTAGTTGCGCGTCGTCAGCGCGTGGTCGACCGGCACGCCGGGATAGTCGATGGTGGTGTGGGTAACACCGAACGGATCGGTCTGCGGCACCCAGGGGAAATTATAGACCGCTTCTGCCCAGCTCTTGCTGCCGGTGACGTCCACTTCATAGATGGTGATCACCTCACGCTTCTTGCCCTCGAGCATGTCGTTGTAGTGGAAGCCCCAGTTCGCTGCGGCGTTCGAGCCATAGGACTTGCCCGCGAATTTCGGGTTGGCAGAAGGCCGCGGGGTGCAGTCCAGGATGCGGACCTCGAGGATGTCGCCCGGTTCGGCGTCGCGCACGAACACCGGGCCGGTGAGGATGTGGACGCCCATGCCTTCGCCCGAGCCTTTCTTGTAGACGGCCGGGTCGGTCGGGCCGGCGCCGCGCCGGTCGACGCCCTTCTTGTCCTTGGTCCAGAGGTAGACGCTTTCGGCGCCTTCATCGCCCTCGACCATGCGCTCGAGATCGTCGCCCGCGTGGTGCGTCAAGGTCTCGATGGTCACGATGTCGCCCGAGTCGATCTCGACCTGCGGCTTCAGCGTCTTGCTGAAAAAGCCCCAATGCACTGTGTCGGCGGTAGCGGGGAGATAGTGGTAAGCGCGCTGCTGCGGCTGGCGGGCAGCAGAGGCCTGGGCCAGCGCCGGGGTGACCAGCGATATGCCGCCGCCGGCACCGAGGGCGGCAAGGCCACCCGCCGCCAGGAAGCCACTCTTGAGGAAGCTGCGGCGCTCGACGTTGAGATCCTCCTTGAAGCTTCGATAATGGGCCTCGAACTGAGGGCAGTTAACGTCATCGCCTTTGCACATGGGGTGTCCTTCGCCGGGGTTGCATCTACGCGCAACTATCCCGGTCAGGCCCGGCTCAGGCAATCGGGCGAAGAGGCTGTCCGGACCCCGGCTCGATCAGCTCCTGGCACTTCGTCTCTCTCTTTTTTTCAGCATTATCAACAAGGTACGTCGGAAGCAGTCCTCCGAGCCGAGCCTTGTCGGGCGCCTGCCTGACAGCCAAAAGGCAAGAGATTGTTCGTCTCACGGCAAAGACTGGCGGGTCGGCCGGGCTATGCTAAGCTCAGGGTTGGGAAGCTCTGATCGAGGTGGGTGCCGAAGCAGCGCCGCAGTCTGCGGCGCGTGAAGGGACACCATGAGCGCCGTCCGGTTCAGCGTCGAAACCGTGCCCCTCGACCGCCGCCGCGCCGCATGGCTGGAGCGGCTCGCACAACTGGGGCTGCAGGCCAGCGGAGCCAGCGGCACTATTGCGGTTTCGCCCTCCAGCTCCGGAGCTCTGCTCGCCGATCTCGCCGGTGAAGCGCAGGCGCTCGAGAGTGTTGCGCACGGGCCTGGGGCGCCAGTGCTCCTGCTGCTCGTCGGCAGAGGCAGGGCGCGGCTCACCGCCGGGCGAACCGCGCTCGAGCTGGCTGACGGAGACCTCGTCGCGCTCGAGATGAGCACAGCCTGGCAGATGCACTGGCGTACCGATTTCCGTGCCGTCTTGCTGCGGCTGCAACGCGGGCCCCTCGCGGCGCGGCTGGGCCGCGTGCCGGTGCGGCTGCCGGTCGTGCTGGGCCGCACGGTGGCGGCCGCCGCGGCTCGGCCGCTGTTGCGGACGCTGGCCGCTGATATTGAGAATCTCGGCCAGGCCGATCTGGCCGCCGGCGAGATCGCGCTCACCGAACTGGTGGCAAGCGCCTTGCTCGGTGAGGCAAACGCCCCGGACGGCGGGCTGACCCAGGTGCAGGCGGCGCATTTCCGAAGAGTCTCGGCCGCGATCGACAGCCAGCTCACCAACGCCGATCTCGGGCTCACCGATATCGCCCGCCAGGAGGGGATGTCGGCACGCTACCTGCAGCGGCTGTTCGAAGGGCGGGGCGAGAATTTCTCCGACCATGTACGGCAGTTGCGGCTGCAGCGCTGCAAGGTGGACCTGCTCGATCCGAACCACGCACGCGAAAGCGTTGCCGCCATCGGCCAGCGCTGGGGTTTTCGGGATCAGGCGCATTTCAGCCGCGCCTTCAGCACGGCTTTCCGCATGACCCCCACGGAGATGCGCCGCGCCGCCGTGCCGGTCGATGACGGCTACTCCCAGCGTGGCAGGCCGACGACGCACCAGCCTGTACCGCCCGCGAAAACTCCGCCGGCCGGGCCGCAGGAGGCAACGAGGCCCGCGCCTGAGCCGTGGCCCGGTGATCGGCATCACCTGCCGGCGACCGCCGACACGGTACACTGGGGCTATGTAAGTCGCACGCTGCCACCGGTGCTGCGGGTTGAGCCGGGAGCCACCGTCACGATCGAGACGCTCACCCAGCATTCCGGCGACGACTGGGATCGGATGGTGGCGGGGGATGCTGGCGCCGAAAGCGTCTTCGGCTGGACGAGTGAAGGCAAGAACATCGACCGGCGCGGAGCCGGACCGATGAACGCCTCGGTGTTCGGGCGCGGCGCGGGCGAAGGGTTCGGGGTGCATATCTGCACCGGCCCCATCTACGTGCGCGGGGCGGAGCCCGGCGACGTGATCGAGGTTGAAATCATCGACATCCGGCCCCGGCCCAGCGGCAATCCGCTGCACACCGGCAAGGCCTTCGCCTCGAACGCCTCGGCCTGGTGGGGGTACCAGTATGGTGATCTGCTCGACCGGGCGAAGCGCGAGACCGTCACCATCTTCGAGATCGATCTCGAGCGCCCCCAAGAGGCTCGTCCGCTCTACAGCTACGTGTGGCAGCCGCAGGCCGATCCGTTCGGCGTCGTGCACAAGACCATGGATTACCCCGGCGTACCGGTCGATCACACTCTGGTCGAGCATCGCGCCGTGCTCGAAGGTATCGCCATTCCGGCGCGCCTGCATTTCGGCTTCGTGGCGCTGGCGCCGCGGGAGTCCGAACTCGTCGATTCTATCCCGCCGAGCTATTTCGGCGGCAATATCGACAATTGGCGCGCCGGCAAGGGGTCCCGGATCTACCTGCCGGTATCGGTGGAGGGCGGCCTGCTCTCGATGGGCGACGGGCACTTCGCCCTGTCCGACGGCGAGATCAACGGCACTGGGCTTGAATGCTCGCTGACCGGTGACATCCGCATCCGCCTCCACAAGGCTGGAGCCGCCGACGCAGCGGCCTGTGTCACCGGGCTCAAGGCGCCGTTGATCGAGACCCCCGACAGTTGGGTGATCCAGAGTTTCAGCCACCTCAACTACCTGCGCGATCTCGGTCGCAATGCCCAGGCTGAGGTCTATCAGAAGTCGACCGTGGACCTGGCGCTGCGCAACGCCTTCCGGCAGACGCGCCGGTTCCTGATGGACGTCTACGGACTGAACGAAGACGAGGCGCTGACCATCATGTCGCTCGCCGTCGATTTCGGCGTGACCCAGGTTGCGGACGGCAACTTCGGCGTCCATGCCGTTATCGACAAGGCGATCTTCCGCGGTCGCAGCATGCGCTAGCCGAACCTAGCGAGTACGAAGCCGGCCCGCGTCAACCCGGTGCATACTGCGTCCGGCCAATGATGGGCACGCCAGCGCCAATCAACCCAAATCCGAAAGCCACCTCTTCCAGAGCCGACCCAACCGTGGTCTAAGCAACGCCATCCACAGGGGTGCTCCGTATTGCCGGGGCTGAGATGCTGCACGCTAAGTGCGCGGACCCTAAAGCTGATCTGGGTAATACCAGCGGAGCGAGGCGGGCGATGTTTTCCGGCGCACAGATTTCCCTTTATCCCATGGCCGACGATTTCGTCGGCGTCATCCTGTCGGCGCTTGGCGCGCTCGATCCCTATCGGGACCGGCTGCGCATCGAGACCGACGATCTCTCGACCCTCCTGGTCGGGCCGCCGGAGGTGTTGTTTCCGGCCATGCGCGACCTCTTCGTCGCAGCGGCGCAGGCCGGCAAGCATGTCACCTTCTCAGCCGCCATTTCACGCGGCTGTCCTGGTGAGCCCGATGAGGCGATCTGCAACACCAACGCGCTCGCCGATCCGCTCGAACCGCTGGCCGTCCGCCAGGCGACCGCCCATGCGGCTGTCGCCTCGGCAGCCGCAACCGGCCAATCCATAGCCGCCCAGTTCTCGCTTTACGTGATGGGCACCGGCCAGCACATGGACGAGATCTATGGCTGCATCGACTTCCTGAAGAGCTCAGGTGTGTTCGATCGCTCCAAGCACTTCTGCTCGGTGCTGCGCGGCGATGCCGGTCCGGTGTTTGCGACGCTGGCCGAGGCCTTCTGCCGGTTCGGGCCGCCCGAAGGACACGTCACCATCGACCTGACCGTTTCCGCGAACAGCCCGACCGCCCGCTAAGGCACGTCTGCTTTTCCTTCAAGGTCCATGTCGATGCCTTTCATCCGCCCGGTCGCGGCACGCGCCGCAACAGCCTTCAGCCGCCTGTGGCCTGCCCTGCTCTCGGTCGGCGGCCTGATCCTCCTCTGGGAGGCCTATGCCCAGTTTTCGGGGATCCCACCGACCACACTGCCCTCGCCCTCCCGGGTGCTGATGCAGGCCGCACTGCAGCATCGGGCACTGTGGGACAACACGCTCCCCACCCTCACCGCCACCCTCCTCGGCTTTGCCTGCTCGGTCTCGGCCGCCTTCGCCTTTTCGGTGCTGATCGACTTCTTCCGGCCGCTGCGGCGCGCCCTGCTGCCGGTCTTTGTCATCAGCCAGACCCTGCCGATGATCGCCATCGCGCCGCTGGTGGTGCTGTGGTTCGGCTTCGGCCTCGCGCCCAAGATAATGCTGGTGGCGCTGGTCACCTTCTTTCCAATGCTGATCGCGCTGGTGCAGGGCTATGCCGCCACCGCCGACGAGATCGAGCAACTGGTGGCCTCGATGGGTGCGCCACGCTGGCGCATCTTCCTCATCGCCCGCCTGCCCTCGGCCCTGCCCTTCTTCTTCGCCGGCCTCAGGATCTCCATCACCTATGCCGTGGTCGGCGCGATCTTCTCCGAGTATGCCGGCGCGGCCAAAGGGCTTGGCATCTATATCCTCAACGCCAAGAACAACTTCCGCCCCGACCTCGTGCTGGCCGCCGTCACGGTCAGCGCCACCTTGACGCTGCTCCTGTTCGGAGCGACCGTTCTGATCCAGCGCCTGTCGATGCCCTGGCTGCGCCTCTCCGGGAGCGAAAGCCTATGAGCGCCGCGCGCCTCGAACTGCGCGGCATCGCTAAAGCCTTCGGCGATCTCCAGGTGTTGGGCGAGCTGTCCATCGCCGTTGGCAAAGGCGAGTTCGTTTCCATTCTCGGCCCATCCGGTTCGGGTAAATCCACCATCTTCAAGCTGTTGACCGGGGCCTTGCGCCCCGACACCGGCGCCATGCTGTTCGATGGCGCCCCGCTTCAGCCCGACCACCGCCCTTTCGCCTTCATGCCGCAGCGCGACGCCTTGATGGATTGGCGGCGGATCATCGACAACACGACATTGGGCCTCGAGGTGCAGGGCATCGGGCGCACCGCGGCGCGCCGGCGCGTGGCGCCACTGTTCGCCGAGTTCGGCCTTTCCGGCTTCGAGCACCACTATCCTGCCCAGCTCTCCGGCGGCATGCGCCAGCGCGCGGCGCTGCTCCGTACCGTGGTGCAGGACAAGGACATGCTGCTGCTCGACGAGCCGTTCGGCGCGCTCGATGCTCTCACCCGCGCCGATATGCAACGCTGGCTCGAAACCATGTGGAGCCGCCACGGCTGGACCACCCTCCTCGTTACCCATGACGTGCGCGAAGCGGTGCTGCTGTCCGACCGCATCTATGTGCTGTCGGCCCGCCCTGGCCGCGTCATCGCTGAAGTTGCCGTGCCCCTGCCGCGCCCCCGCCGTACCGGCGCGGCGGTCGCCGCCATCGAGGCCGGCATCCTCGATCTGCTCCTCTCCGCCCCAACCCAAAGGACTTGAACGATGAACCTCCGCCACCTGGCGCTCGCCGCCGCCTGCCTCATTGGCCTCGCCGCCAGCCCGGTCGCCGCGCAGCAGCACGTCACCATGGCCCTCGATTGGACCCCCAATACCAACCACATCGGGCTCTATGTGGCGCGTGAGCTCGGCTACTATGCCGAGGCCGGGCTCGACGTCGAAATCCTGCCTTACACCGACACCTCCGCCGGCGCGCTGGTGGCCAACCATGTCGCCGATTTCGGCATTGTCGGTTCCATCGGCTTCATGACCCAGCGCGCCGCCGGCGCCGACCTGAAGGGCGTCTACGCCGTTACCCAGACCGAGACCGGCCGGCTGGTGTTCAACGCCGACCGCGCCGACATCCAGCGCCCACGGGATCTCGATGGCCTGACCTATGGCGGCTTCGGCAGCGCCTGGGAGAATGCCCTGATCACCTCGATGATCCGTGCGGATGGCGGCGAGGGCACGTTCGAAACCGTGACGCTGGGGACCTCTGCTTATGAGGCGCTGGCCAATGGCGCGGTGGATTTCACCCTCGAAGTCTACACCTGGGAGGGGGTCAAGGCCGAACTCGACGGCAAGGCCCAGCGCGCCTTCCGCTATGCCGATTTCGGCGTCCCCGACCAGCACACCACCCTGATCGGCTCCAGCGAGGCGTATCTCGATGCAAATCCGGAGACCGCCACGGCTTTCATCAGCGCCACCGAGCGCGGCTACGCTTACGCGGTCGAGCATCCGGACGAAGCCGCCGACATCCTCATTGCCGCCAATAGCGACGTCCTGACCGATCGGGCGCTGATCCGCGCCTCGCTGCAGGCCTTGATCGACGGGCACTATCTGCAGAGCGCCGATGGCGTGATTGGCGCCATCGCGCCCGCCAAAATGGAAGCCATCGGCCAGTACCTCTTCACCGCCGGCATCCTGCGCGACGGCAACGGGGTGGTGCTGGCAGACAAGCCTGACTTCTCGACTTACTTCAGCAACCAGTACCTGCCGGCCGAATAGCTCATAACTGCGGCGCTCAATCTCCGGGTTGAGCGCCGCACCGGCTTACTCATCCCGTCATCCAGGTTCGGAGCTGTGGACGCGTGTTACCGCCTCTCTCGGCGGGCTCTGCCGACCGAAATCACCCGTCCTTCGCCAGACCACCTTCGCGCCGGTTTTCATTGGTTGGCGCCGCTGAAATCGGCAACGAGACCGCGGGCGCCCGGCACGATCATCACCCCGTCGCTGTCGCAATCGAAGAACTTCGCCATCGCCCCGAGGCCCCGCGCCGTTCCGTTGGCCTGTTCGGCGGCGGCATCCACTATGGCGACAACGCAGCCCGGCGCCTCCCGCAGCCCGACCTTGCTGACCACCAGCGCTTCGGCGCTGCGGCCATCGACGTCGATCAGGAAGCGAAGCACCGCTGCCTGGACACCGTCCTCGTCCTCCAGCCATTCCACCGTCTTGCCGACGCTGTTGAAGGCCGAGAAGGTCTCGAACGCCTCGTTGCGCACGCCGAAATCGACATCCATCCGCGCATCGCCTTCCGAGACGAAGACGTCGAACCCGCCATGCCCCGGGCAGCGGAGGTCCGCGCCACCCGCTTCCTCGTAGACCTTCAGCACCTCGCAGGCATCGAGGTCGAGCGGCGTGTAGCTGCTCTGTGCCGACGCCGATCCAGCAGCGAGGGCGACGACGGCTATCAGGACGCTGACGAATGCTGTGCGCATGGCTGATCCGGGAAGTGTCAGCTGCCGGTGCGGAAAATGTAAGGCCCCGGCGGGAGGCTTAGCGCTGCGCCTAATCCTCCTCGACGAACACTTCCTTGCGCTTCCGCCGGGTCGCCGGCAGCAGCGCGACGATCACCGCGGCCAGCGCCATGGGCCAGCAGCACCGCCGAGATCGGTCGCTCGACGAACACCAGCGGGTCGCCCTTCGAGATGATCATGGCGCGGCGCAGGTTCTCTTCCAGCGGCGGGCCGAGCACGAAGCCGAGAAGCAGCGGCGCAGGCTTGCACCCGACGCAGGCGCCGCGCCGCCCCCTCAACGAAAAGATGGCGCGGCTGGGCGTCAGGCGGTGAGGCGACCGCGCAGGTAAGCCCGCACTTCGTCAGTTGGCGACGAAATCCGCCGTCTCGCCGCTCCCCAATCGCTCTAATGCGGCCGGTTGCAATGGGCCACGAAAGCCGAGATCGCTTTCGCGCCTCGAAGGCTGCCCGCCATATCGGTTTCATGCCCGCCGGCGGTCATGCGAAGCCAACCATTGGCGGCAAAGGCCTTGATGAACAAGGAATCGCCGGCGATGCCGTTCGATGTGAAGGACGGCATTTCATCTTGATCGGTCTTGCCGGCGAGTTGCAGCGTCTGATTGCCCGAAACCAGCGTGATCTCGGTCAGGTCGCCGGGGACGCCGGCGATCCCCGCGAAGATGCGCCCACCGCCCTCCTCGCAGGAGAAGTTCAGCGGCTGATCGTCGGTATCCGCTACCTCATAGGCCAGAATGGCCGGACGCGTCCGATCCTCTTCGTCGATCCGGATCGCCCAGTCATAGCCGTCCGTCGGCTTCGGCACCGGGCTTTGCGCCATTGCACCGACCTGCGATGCAAGCAAAAACAAACCGCAGACCAGCACGAAGTATTTGCGCATAATGACCTTTTCGGCAATCTTGGCGGACGACGCGTTCACGGGCAACCCCTGCGTTTGCCTGCAGCATCTTGCAGTTCAGCCCAACTCTCCAGCTTCTCCCGGAGTACCATGCGTACCATCAGCATTCTTTCCGTTCTCCTCTCGCTAGGCCTGATGACGACCGTGCCGGCCGCCGCCGCCCCGAACGAGGTCGCGCCCGATCTCGGCGTCTATGTCGGCAAGTATGTCTTCGACAAAGTCGAGGGCGTGAGCTTTCTCGAGCATCCCCTGGTGCGCGCCGCGATCGAAGCTGCCGCACCAGCGGGCCCGGTGCGCGACCAGGTGTATGTCACCGATGCGGTCACCACGCCTGTCATCAAGGTGGGGCAGCGGCTTTATGTCCGCAGTTACGACCCGGCCAGCGGTGGCGACGTCAACTGGGGCATCCTGATCGCCCTCGATGGCAGCAAGGCTGCGCTCTGCTATTCGGAGGGTGTCGAGCCGGATGTGCGTGGCGCCGACTGGTATGCCGAAGGCGAGAAGGCCTTCACCCTCTTTCTCATGTGCCCGTCCGAAGCCGGAGAGATCGAGCAAACCCTCGGTGATTGGCCGATCGGCCCCATCCCGGGCTGACCGCCACAGGCGTCGTCGTCGCAGCCCGACCCCGGGCTGTGGCCTTGCAGTGCCGCCCACCCTGTTCCCCGCCCGACGCTGCTCGCCGGCGTCCGTGTCCGACGCATGCGCCGTAGCGCGGCGGCTCATTGATAGCTCCACTCGATCACGGCCAGATCCGATTGGCCGCCGGGCAGCTCCCAGCGCGCGTAATCGCCATAGGTGACGACCTGCACCTTCCTGCCGGACGGCTCGTGGACGAAGTACATGCTGCAATAGCCGTCGCCTGAACAGGATTCGAGCTCGGGCAGCTGCCGGCAGATATTGGTGTCGTCTTTCGGGCCGCCAGGACGGCCGTAGACATTGGCATCGCATTGCGGGTCGACGAGTGGTGTCCACGTCGCGCCGAGTATGGCGGTGCGGAACTGCAGGTAGTTCATCTGCTCGTCGACGATGCCGTCGAGCTGTCCCGTTTCGACCGCCTGGGCGGCGACCGCGCTTGTTACGGCCAGCCCGAACAGGACGACGTATTGGAACGGACGAAAACGCTTCATTGCATGCTTCTCCTTGGCGGCGTCAGCCGCGTGGCCCCTTCGCCAGGGCCCATTCCCGCACCATGTCGCTCGCCCGGCCCAGCCACGTCCGGGCAGCGTCGGGCTGACGAAAATTGCAGCCGAAATCGAAACGCAGCGAGCTTGTCCGATCGCCGCGTTGCCAGCTCAGCGCTCCCGTCCCCTGGTCCGTTACCGCTCCGTCACAGGGCAATTCGCGCAGCGCCTCGAGCGGCTGCAGTATCGCGCGGATGCGCGCAAAACCTTCTGGTCCGGCGTTGAACTGGCCTTCCGCCTCGATCCGGACAGTCGTGCGGTAAGACCCCCGCCCCGAACGATCGATCGACCATTCGGTCCGACCGCCGCTCCAACCATTGCCGGTGCCGACATAGGAGATCCGCTCAGGCGTAACTGCAGACGAGGAGTCTCGGGACGCCTCTTGTGAACCGGCCGTGCCGGCCAACGTCACCGCGAGCAAGAATGCGAGAGACCGGCTCATTGACCCGCGCCTAGCGCGTCGTCTTGCCTGTATCGAAATCGTGCACGAACAGCCCCGCCTTGCGGCTGTCGAACAGCGCCTGCAGATCGCAGCTCGCGCTCTGCTGCTTCTTGCAGTTCGTCTGCGCCGCTTGCTTGGCGCGCCGGGCCGACGTCTCGGTGGTCGCGCTGTCGTTGTTGCCGCCCAGGCGATACGCCTGGATGAAGCCGTTGCCGGTCAGCGCGTTGGTTTCGCACGGCAGCGACGTGTCGGCGCTGCACGCCTCGATCGCCGCGGCGCTCGCGGCATCGGCACTACGGTAGCCGCTCGCGACGTAGAGTTTGGCGTTGTAGCCGTCGTCGGCACCACCGACGACCCATGCGGACGCGGCGAAATACTTGCGCGCATTGGCGCCAGGGAAACGCTGGTTGGTACTGGCGCGGATCGTTGCGAAAACCTCGCATGGCAGCAGCTGCTTGGCCGAACATTCAGCCATCACCTGATCGCGATCGGCGCCGCCCTCACCGAGCCAGCCCCTGTAGAAGTATCCCTCTTTGTCGCGGATGATCGCGATCGATGAGTTCGACCAGGTGCCGCCCGACGTACAGCCGCCACCCATCACCCTGTTGCACGCGTCGAGCGCACCTTGCTCGCCGATATTGTTCGCGCCGCTGTAATTGCCGTCGACCCACACATCGGCGGCGTCGACATGCCAGGCGATCGCCGCAAAGCTGCCATCGCTGGGCGCCGAGGGTTGCTCCGGGGCTGCGCCGCTGTCATCGCGAGCACATAGAGGTGTCGGGGCGACGCCGGGGCCATTGGGGGCCATCCCCACCAGCCGCTCCCCCGGCCCGGGGCCGTTGCAGGGATAATGCTGCGCCTGCGCCAACGCCGGCGACAGGCACCAGACAAGGGCGATCAACAGCATTTGCCCAACCCAGCGCATATCGCCGAAACGCTTCATCATGTTCATCCTGTGGTGTTGAGATAACAGGCGATCATCGGATCTCCCGTCCCGAAAGAAGATTTCGGCGACCGGCTGCGATCCGGCCCTCAGTGGCGCGAGAAATCTGCGAACGGCTTCTAATCGCTACGAGCGGCACTCGACTTGACGCGGCAATATGCAAATAACTCATGCGATGAGTGCCGATGGCCAAAGCGCGTTGACCGAAGACGCAGATGCGCGGATCGAGCTGCGCCGGATGACCCGACAGCTCGGGGTGGTCTACTGGGCCTCGGTCTTCCTGATCGCCAGCCTGCTCTGGCACTTTGTCGGTGTCGACGCATGGGTATCGGCGCCGGGAAAGCTGGTCTGGATCACCGCCAGCATCGTCATCACCTTCGCCATTTCGGCGCTGCTGCTGCGCTGGCGCAATTTGTCCTTCCTGCACAAGGCCATCCTGTGCTTCGTGCTCACGCTGCTCTGCTCACCGTTTTCCGCCAGCATCGATTTCCTCATTGCATCCTGGTACTTGTGGCCGCAGAAGCCGGCTTTCGCGCCACGCGATTTTGTCTACAGCCTGATCGAAAACAGCTCGTTCCTGTTTGGCTGGGCGTGCCTCTATGTGGCGATGCTCTACAGTCACGAAGTGCGCCAGCAGGAGCAGCGGCTTGCGGCAATCCGGGAAGAGGCGCTCAAAGCCCAGATGCGGGCGCTGCGCTATCAGATCAATCCGCATTTCCTGTTCAACACCTTCAACTCCATTGCGGCGTTGATCGAAGAAGGCATGCCAAACGAGGCCAAGCGGATGGTCGTCGTCCTGTCGGAATTTCTGCGGACGACGCTGACCCTCGATCCGCTCAGCGATGTTCGCCTGGATCGCGAACTGGCGCTGCAGCAGGACTATCTGGCGATCGAACGCGAACGCTTTTCCGATCGGCTGAATTTCGCAGTGGATGTGCCCATCGAATTGAACGGCGCGCTCGTACCCAGCCTGATCCTCCAGCCTCTGGTCGAGAACGCCATCAAGCACGGCGTGGGGCAGGCGAGCGCGCCGATGTTGATTCGCATCGAAGCCGCGGCGATGAATGAAGACCTCAGGTTGGTGGTCACCAACGATGTCGCTCCCGATCGCGCAACGACGGAACCTCCCTCGACCGGGATCGGGCTGGCCAATGTCAACGAACGGCTTGCTGCCCGGTTCGGCGCTCGGGGGCGATGCACCGCGGGCTATGATGGTCAAGGGAAATGGGAGGCGGTCGTCGAGCTGCCGCTACGTTACGAATGAGTGGATTTTCGGTGCTGATTATCGACGACGAGCCGCTCGCACGCGGCCGGATCCGGCGTGCCCTGGCGGCAATGGCGGACGTCTATGTCGCGGGCGAAGCGGCCAATCTCGCCGAGGCCGGCATGCTGATCGAGCGATTGCGCCCCGATGTCATCACGCTCGATATTCAGCTGCCGGGCGGCACCGGCTTCGACCTGCTGGAGCGGCTTGGTCCGGCGGCGCCGGCAACGATATTCGTGACCGCCTTCGACCATCAGGCCCAGCGTGCCTTCGACGCGCATGCCATCGATTATGTAACCAAGCCGCTCGAACCGGCGCGTTTGCAGCTGGCAGTCGCGCGGGCCTGCGCCCGGCTGCGGGCCAGCTCAAACGAGGAACGGGTTGGCGAGCTTCAGGAAGTGATCAGGGCCCTGCGGCACGCACTGCAGCAGACCGAAGGTGCCGGGCCGGATTTCTGGGTGCGCTCGCGCGGCGACTATCGGCGCCTTGCCTTGCACAACGTCACGCACATCGTTGCCGAGCGCGACTATGTCCGCATCTTCAGCGACGGGGACAGCCACCTGCATCAGGAGAGCCTGACATCGCTGGAACGGCGGCTGCCGCCGAGAATCTTCGTACGCGTGCATCGCGGTGCGATCATCCGCAGGGATGCCATCGTTCGCTTGCGGACCGCGCAGTTTTCGACCTTGATCGTAGAACTGGTCGGCGGCAGCGAAATCCGTGTCGGGCGAACCTACGCTGCCAAAATGCGTGCCGAACTGGCGCGCGGCGTGATCCCGGATGTGCGCTGAATTGAGGGGGCATAGTGCCGAGCGCTGGGCGTCGGTCGCCTATGGCAAACACTACGGGGCTCCCATGATTTCGGGCACCAGCGAACGGGCCGCCTGGCGCAGTTGCTCGGTCCAGCCGTCGTCGATCCAGCGATAGGGGCGGCGGAGCCGCGTGCCGACTGGGGCCCAGTTCCCGACGGCAGCCAGCAGCTTGTCGAGCGCGGCGTTGGAGTAGCCATGGTCGCGGCGGAACGGGACGATGTGGTCGTCCATGAAGCTGCAGAGGCGGCGTTCGATATCGCGGGCCGCCTCCGGGTCGGTGAGCATCAGCTCCGTCCAGCGCTGAGCGCCCGAGGGGCTTAGGCAGGCGACGTTGGAGAAGGCGCCGGCGGCGACACCCTCGCGCACGCCGGTCGCGAGGTGGTGGCCGGGCACGTAAAGGGCCCAGTCGGCGAGGTGCTGCCGAGCCTCGGCGTACCAGTCTGCGTCGCCGTCACCAAGCTTGACGCCGACCACTTGCGGGACCTGCTCGAGGATGGCGGCCAGTTCCGCTGGCCCCAGCACGCGCTTGGCGTGTGGCGGGTTGTAGAGGATGAGCGGGATGGCGCCGGCCGCCTCGGCAGCCATCACGAGAAAGTCGACGGCCTCGGCGTTCGACAGCGGCCACCAGTCGGGCAGGATCACCTGGATGCCATCCGGCGCCAGCGCCGCAGCCCGCCGCACCCGGTCAAGCGCCAGGCGCGGGTCGGGCTGGCATGCGCCGATGACGAAGGGCATGCCGGCGGCCCTGCAGCTTCGCGCCAGCAGCTGCTGGATGGCATCGAACTCCGCTTCCGTCTGGTTGTGGAACTCGCCCGCCGTGCCGTTGGAGTAGATCCCGTCGACCTGGGCGGCGATCAAGACGTCGATCTCTGTGCCCAGCCGCACGAAATCGATGCTGTCGTCGCTGTCGATCGGCAGCAGCAAGGTCGCCCAGTTGCCGCGAATTTTGCCCCAAGGCGCGTCACGCCGTTCCAGCTTGTTCATCGTCGCCACTCATAGGACATCCAATATGTCTTGATGGATATCCTACAAGTTGATATCAAGCAATCAACGAAGACGGGATTGACCAGCCACCATGATCGAAACGAAGTCGCTACAGCCGCTGACCAAGCCACAAACGCTGCACGCCTCGGTGCAGGAGAGCCTCAAGGCCTATATCGACGAGAACCGGCTGCGCGGTGGCGATCCGCTTCCCCCCGAGAGCTTCCTCGCCCAGCAGCTGGCGGTCAGCCGCAACTCGGTGCGCGAGGCGATCAAGGCGCTGGAATCGGTCGGCATCCTCGAGACGCGGCGCGGTATCGGGGTGTTTGTCAGGGCCTTCTCGTTCGACCCGCTGCTCGAGCACCTCGCCTATGGCTTGCGAGGCTCGCTGCGCGAAGTCGGCGAACT
This sequence comes from Devosia sp. Root105, assembly GCF_001424865.1. NCBI lineage: Bacteria > Pseudomonadati > Pseudomonadota > Alphaproteobacteria > Hyphomicrobiales > Devosiaceae > Devosia > Devosia sp. Root105. The sequence continues at coordinate 1,090,302 of NZ_LMCR01000001.1, read as the reverse complement.
CGTCGAGATCCGACGCGTGCTCGAAGTGGCGCTGATCGAGAAGACGGTCGAGATGATCGGCGAGGACGACCTCGCCGAGCTGCGGGCGGTGACCGATCGGATGCGCGTTCGGGCCGAGCACCACGAAAGCTTCGCCGACGAAGACAAGGCTTTCCATCTGCTGTTGTTCCGCTGCCAGGGCAACCAGATGCTGAGCAAGCTGATCGATGTGTTCTGGCTAGCCTTCTACAAGGCCTCGGACTTCGTCAACCTCGACAATCCCAACCCGCTCGCCACCTGGAAGGACCACCACGACATCGTCGAGGCGGTGGCAGCCCGGGACGTCGAGGCGGCGCGGGCGCGGCTCGATCACCACTATCACGGCATTCTGGGGGTCATCGCCAAGAACGGCGAGACCGCTCGTTAGAATAGGGACAACTGGGAGGACGACCATGAGACTGAGGACTTTGAGGTCAGCACTCGTGCTGACGACGACACTGCTCGCCCCTATGCTGGCGCTGCCAGCCCTGGCAGAGACCGGCAAGACCATCAGCGGCGGCTTCGACGTCGGCCCGGGTGGTTTTCCGGGCAACTTCAATCCACTCGCCGCGACCGCCGGCCTCACCTGGCTCAGCGTCTATTATGAGCCGCTGGTCATCTACAACGCCGACCTGACGGCGATCGTCGGCGACCTGGCGGAGAGCTTCGAGATCAGCGCCGATCAGAAGACCTACAGCTTCAAGCTGACCAGCGAGACCTGGCACGACGGCGAGGCCTTCACCTCGACTGATGTGAAATTCACGTTGGAGGCAGCCAAGAACGGTGACACCGGCAGTGTGTTCGCGGCGCGTCTCGGCGCCATCGAAAGCATCGCGACGCCTGATGACCGCACCGTGGTGCTGACGCTGAGCGCCCCCAATGCCGGGCTGCTCGATACGCTCACCAAGATCATGATGCTGCCCGAGCATGCGCTGGGCAAAGTCCCGCCGGCCGATCTCGCCAAGAGCACCTGGTGGTCGACGACGCCGGTCGGCACCGGGGCCTTCAAGTTCGAAAAATACGTGACCGACCAGTATGTCGAGGTCGTCGCCGACGAGGATTACCGCGGCGGCAGGCCGGCCGTGGACAAGCTGATCAACCGCTACTTCGAGAACTCGGCAGCCGCCGTCGCGGCGCTGCGCGCCGGGGAGATCCAGTTCACTTACGTCGAGGCAGATGACGTCGCGACCTTCAGCGGCAATGACCAGTTCAGGGTGATCGAGGGCCCGAGTTTCGTCGTCAACTATGTCGGCTTCAACCAGGAGGTGCCGTTCTGGAAGGATCTCAAGGTTCGCCAGGCGGTGATGTACGCGATCGACCGTAAGGCGATCATCGAGAGCCTCTACAACGGCGCGGCAACCGAAGCGAACTGCGGCTATGTCGCCGAACAGTTCGTGCCGGCTGGAATCGAGCCCTATGCCTACGACCCGGAGAAGGCCAAGGCGCTGCTGGCCGAAGCGGGCTGGGCCGAGATCAATGGCGACAAGCCGATCACCATCCTGACCTATTACAACAATCCGCTGTCGACGAACGTCCTCGCGGCGATCCAGGCCATGCTGGCGCAGGTCGGGATCAACATCGTGCCGCGTGCCGTGGACTCGCCGACCTATAACGCCGCGGTACTCGCCGCCGAACCGAACTTTGCCGACTTCCCGCTGATCTACGCCGGCCTGCAGGATGGGCCGGAGCCGTCCAACATCAATGTGGGCCTCAACGAATCGATGATCCCGCCGGCCGGCACCAATGCGCTGCGTATCCGCATGCCCGAGGTCAGTGCAGCCTTCGACGCCGCGCTTGGCGAGACCGATGCCACCAAGCGCGACGCCCGCTACCAGACGGTCTGCCAGGCGATGAACGCCAACCTGCCCTGGGCCACCATGTGGGTCGCCAACCGCTATGGCGTTGCCTCGACCAGCCTCGAGCACTTCGTCTGGACCCCGGCCCCGGGCGGCGGTCCGTTCGATGCCGATCCCGAGAAGTGGGATCTGGGCAACGCTCAATAGCCGCGCGCTCCCGACGTGACAGGAGGGCGGCTCCGCCTGCCCTCCCCCCCGCAATCCGCGTGAAATTGCCCATGCTCACCTTCATCCTGCGCCGCCTTGCGCTCGGCCTCATGATGCTCATCGCGCTGAGCGTCCTGGTGTTCGTGCTGCTGCGCCTGGCGCCCGGCGATCCGATCGATGCCTATATCGATCCCAACGTCTCGGTGTCGCAGGCCGAAATGGCGGCGATCCGGGCCCGCCTCGGCCTCGACCAGCCGCTGCCGGTCCAGTACCTGGCTTGGCTGGGAGCAGCAGCCACCGGCGATCTCGGCTACTCGATCCAGCGCAGCGGCGTCCGCGTGCTCGAACTGGTGTTCGAGCGCATCGGCCCGACCCTGCTGCTGATGGCCACCGGTCTGGTCCTCTCGATTGTTTTCGGCATCGCTACCGGCATCATCGGTGCGGTGCGCCGCAATTCGACGACCGATATCGGGCTCTCGGTCGCCGCCTTCGTCGGCATCTCCAGCCCGGCATTTCTCACTGCGTTGCTCGGGCTCTATGTCTTCTCGGTGCAGTTCCGCGTCGCGCCGTCTGGCGGCATGCTCACCCCCGGCGTACCGTTCTCCCTCGGCGATCTCCTCGCTCACCTGATCCTGCCCGCCGTGCTGCTGTCGATCGGCCAGGCGGCGCTGATCATGCGCTACATGCGCGCCTCGATGCTCGAAGTGCTGAACCAGGACTACGTGCGCACGGCCCGAGCCAAGGGCGTCCGCGAGTTCTTCGTCATCGTGAAACACGCGCTGCGCAATGCGCTGCTGCCGGTAATCACGCTGATCGGCTCGACCATCGGCATGGCCATTGGCGGCGCGATCTTCATCGAAAGCGTCTTCAACTGGCCCGGCATGGGCCTGCTTATGGTCAATGCCGTCGAGACTCGCGACTATCCGGTGATCATGGGCGCAACACTGGTGATCGGCGCCTGTGTCATCCTGGTCAACCTGCTGACCGACATCACCTACGCCGCGGTCGATCCGCGCATCCAGGTGGCGTGAGATGGTTGCCATCGCTCTCCCCCGCAGCAATGGCCCGCTGGCCCGATCGCTGTCGCGTTTCGTCGGCAACGGCGCGGCAGTCGCCGGGCTGCTGATCCTGTTGCCCGTGCTCATCGCTGTGCTGACTTATGATCTCTGGTGGCCTCACGCCCCCAACGACATCGACCTGCGGGCCCTCAACAAGGGGCCGAGCGCGGCGCATTGGTTCGGCACCGACGGCGTCGGCCGCGATGTGCTGGCGAGACTGCTGCAGGGCGGGCGGATTTCCTTGCTGGTCGCCGGCGTCTCGGTTGCTATTTCGCTGGTCATCGGCTTCCTCGTGGGCGCGCTCGCCGCGTTTGGCGGCCGCATCACCGATGGCTCGACCATGCGGCTGGTCGATCTGGCCATGACGCTGCCGCCGGTGATCCTGCTCCTGGTGCTCGCTTCGATCGCCGGTACCGGCATCGTGCCCACCATCTTCGTCATCTCGCTGCTGTCCTGGCCGGTGCTCTCGCGCATGGTGCGGGCGCGGCTGCTGGAGCTGCGCGAACGTGATTTCGTTGTCGCCGCACGCGGCATGGGCGCCAACCTCTGGCACCTCTTATTCCGGCATGGCCTGCCCAATTGCATCGACATCCTCGTCGTCTACGCCACGCTGCAGATTGCCAGTGCCATCCTGCTCGAGGCTGGCCTCTCCTTCCTCGGCCTCGGCATCCCGCCGCCCGAAGCCAGCTGGGGCAACATGCTCAACGCCGCCCGCTCGACAGTCGTGCTTGAGCAGTACGTCTGGCAGTGGATGTTCCCCGGCGCCGCCCTGGTGCTTGCGGTACTGGCCATCAACTTCATCGGCGATGGACTGCGCGACGCGTTCGACCCCCGCTCCGACCTCAACTGATACTCTTCGAGAAAGCCCACAAATGCCCAAGTTCACTGGCGTCGTCCCTCCCGTCGTCACTCCGCTGACCGAGACTTTCGAGGTCGACTATCCCTCCTTCACCCGGGTGATCGAGAACCTCATCGATGGGGGTGTGCACGGTCTCTTCGTTCTGGGATCGACCAGCGAAGTGGTGTTCCACGCTGCTGCCGAGCGCACGAAAATCATCGAACATGCGGTCAAGGTGAACAACGGCCGCCTGCCGATCTTCGTCGGCGTCATCGACCCGACCACCGACCGGGTGATCGAGCATGCGCGGATCGCCAAGGCGGCGGGCGCCGACGCGCTGGTGGTGACGGCGCCGTTCTACGCCCGCACCAACCAGGCCGAGACCATCGACCATTTCCGCTACATCCGCGACGCCGTCGACGTGCCGCTGGTCGCCTACGACATCCCGGTCTGCGTGCATCTGAAGCTCGAGCGCAACACCACGGTGACGCTGGGTCGCGAGGGCACCATTGCCGGGGTCAAGGACTCGAGCGCCGATGACGGCAACCTTCGCTATGTCATGCTCGACATGGCGGACCGGCCGGATTTCTTCGCCATGACCGGCTCCGAGATCGTCGTCGACAATGTCCTGGGCATGGGCGCGCATGGCGTCGTCCCCGGCCTCGCCAATGTCGATCCGCACGGCTACGTCAAGCTCTGGAACCTGTTCCAGGCGGGCGACCACGAGGCCGTGCGCCGGGAGCAGGAGCGGCTTTGCCGGCTGTTCGAGATCGTCTGGATCGCGCAGCCGCGGACCAGCGCCGGGTCGGCCGGGGTCGGCGCCTTCAAGACCGCCATGCGGCAGCTCGGCATCATCTCGACCAACGTCATGGCGCGGCCGCAGCGCATGCTCAATTCCGAAGAGACGATGAGGATCGATGCGATCCTCAAGTCGACCGGCCTGCTCTGACCGCGATGCCCGAGCCGATCCTCGACATTTCCGGCCTCACCACGGTCTACCGCATTTCCGGTAAGGACGTCGCGGTGGTGCAGGATCTCGACCTGGCCATCGCCGCGGGCGAGACGGTGGCGCTGGTCGGGGAATCCGGCTCGGGCAAGTCGGTCACCAGCCTCTCCGTTCTCCGCCTCCTGCCCCGCATCGGGCGGGTGGCGAAGGGCAGCGTCGGCTTCCGCGGCAAATCCGGAGTGGTCCGCGACCTCGCGCAGCTCGACGCTGACGCGCTGCGCCAGGTGCGCGGCAACGATGTCGGCATGATCTTTCAGGAGCCGATGACCAGCCTCAATCCGGTCTACACGGTAGGCGAGCAGATCGCCGAACCCATCCGCATCCACCTGGGCAAATCGCATAAGGACGCGGCGGCGGCGGCGGTGCAACTCCTCGCCGATGTCGGCATCCCCGATCCGGCGCGCCGGGCCAAGCAATATCCGCACGAACTTTCGGGCGGCATGCGGCAGCGCGCCACCATTGCCATGGCGCTCGCCTGCGATCCGGCGCTGCTGATCGCCGACGAGCCGACGACGGCACTCGATGTCACCATCCAGGCGCAGATGCTCGACCTGCTGCAGCAGCTGCAGGCGCAGCGCGGCATGGGCATCCTCTTCGTCACCCATAATCTGGGCGTTGTCGCCGAGATCGCCGACCGCGTCGCGGTGATGTACGCGGGGCGCGTCGTGGAAACCGGCCGCGTCGCCGATGTGTTCGCCCACCCCCGGCATCCCTACACCATCGGGCTGATGCGCTCGGTCCCCAGGCTCGGCGAGGCCACCCAGCTCAAGCAGGCCGGCACCCCGCTTCCCACCATTCCCGGCACCGTGCCGAGCCTCGCCCGACTGCCGCAGGGCTGCTCGTTTGCCCCGCGTTGCAGCTACGCGATCGAGGCGTGCCGCGCCGCAGTGCCGTCCCTTCTCGATACCGGCAACGACCAGGCAAGCCGCTGCATTCGCTGGCAGGAGCTCTGAGCACCATGGATGCCCCCCTGCTCTCGGTTCGCGGCCTGACCAAACACTTCAAGCCCTCTGCCTTCTCCCGCGGCCCGGTCGTGCGGGCGCTCGAGGACGTGTCGTTCGACGTGCCGCGCGGCAGCGTGGTGGGTCTGGTCGGCGAGTCGGGCAGCGGCAAGACGACGATCGGCCGCTCGATCCTGCGGCTGGTCGAGCCGACCTCCGGCGAGGTCCGCTTCAACGGTACCGATCTGACAAAACTCTCGGCCGCCGAGCTGCGCAAGCAGCGCCGCTTCATGCAGTATATTTTCCAGGACCCGTTCGCGAGCCTGTCGCCCCGCATGACCATCGGGCAGATCCTCACCGAGGGGCTGGAAATCCAGGGCGGGCTTAGCCGCGAGGAACGAAGCGCGCGCGCCCATAGGGCGCTGGCTGCCGTCGAGCTCCCTGCCGACGCCTTCAACCGCTATGCCCATGAATTCTCCGGCGGCCAGCGCCAGCGCATCGGCATCGCCCGGGCCCTGGCGCTCGAGCCGCAACTGATCGTGGCCGACGAGCCGGTCTCGGCGCTCGACGTCTCGATCCAGGCGCAGATCGTCAACCTGCTGCGCGATCTGCAGCAGCGGCTTGGCCTCACCATGCTGTTCATCTCGCATGACCTGGCCGTGGTCGAGTACATCTGCGACACGGTCATCGTGCTCTATCTCGGCCGGATCATGGAGGTCGCCCCGAGCGCCGAGCTTTACGCCCATCCGCGCCACCCCTACACGCGGGCTCTGCTCTCGGCGATCCCGTCGCCGGTGCCGGGCGACAGGCGGCAGCGACAATTGCTCACCGGCGACATCCCCAGCCCTGCCAACCCACCTTCCGGCTGCGTGTTCCGAACGCGCTGTCCATATGCCATCGACGCATGCGCAGCGGCGGTGCCGCCACTCGAGACGGTCGGACCGGGCCATCTGAAGGCCTGTATTCGCGACGATCTCTAGGCCTGCCTGCAGAAGCTCTCGTGGTGGCCCGGTTAGGCACGTACCAAGCTGGGCCAGTTTCGGGGGCATCGCGGTGGAGAGCAGCTCGCCCGATCGCTCGTCCCGCGCTGTGCGATCGCCGCACGGAACGAGAGGAATGGCGGAGAGGGAGGGATTTGAACCCCCGATGGAGTTGCCCCCATGCCGCATTTCGAGTGCGGTGCAATCGACCACTCTGCCACCTCTCCGCGAGGTCGAACACGCGTTACCGCGGCTGGTCGAGACGGGCGGGCTTATGGCATAGCATGATCGAGGCTGCAACACTCTTTGGCTCGCTCGCTGCATGACTCTTCCGCTCTTCGTCTATGGCACGCTGTGTGACCCCGAACTGCGCTCGGCGGTGCTCGGCCGCATGCTGCCGCCCGAAGCGGTGCATGCGGCCCGCGCCCCGGGCTTTCGCGCCGTGCACTATCCCGGCCGCGTCTATCCGGCGCTGCTGCGCACGCCGGGTGGAGCGGCGGAGGGGCTGCTGCTGTTGGGGCTGACGCCATTCGAGCGCGACCTGCTCGACGCCTTCGAGGGCGATGAGTACCGTCGCGCCCCGATCGCCGCCATGCTCGAGGAGGAGCTGCACGAGGCCGATGCCTACCTGCCGGCGATCGCCATCGCCGCCGACGCACCCGACTGGACGCTGCAGCGCTGGCAAGCCGAGCACAAGCCGCGCGTCCTCGCGACCGAAGCCGCCACCGCCGATGAACTGCGCCAACGCCTGATCGCCATCCGCCCGCACTAGAAATCAACGCCCCCGGAGTGACCATGCTGAACCGCCGTGCCACCATGCTGGGGCTTGCCGCCCTGCCGCTCGCCGCCGCCATCCGCCCGGCGCTCGCCGCAACCCCCGATAGCCTCGTGACCTCGGCGGGCGACGTGGCCATCTACCCGATCCGCCATGCGAGCCTCGTGCTGAGCTTCGGCGCCGAGACGCTCTACATCGATCCGACCAACGGTCCGGCGCTCTATGAGGGCCTGCCGCCGCCGACCGGCATCCTCATCACCCATGGCCATGGCGACCATTTCGATATTGCAACGCTCAACGCCATCGCCGGCGACACTGCCCCGATCCTCACCTCCGAAGAGGTGCTGGCCCGCCTGCCCGGCCCGCTGAAGCCGCGCGCCACTGCCTTGCCGAACGGCGCCACCGGCGAGATCGCCGGACTGCCGATCGAGGTCGTCGCCGCCTACAACACCACCGAGAACCGTAAGCGCTACCACCCCGAGGGCGTCGGCAACGGTTATGTCATCGGCTTCGGCGATAAGCGCGTCTATGTCGCCGGCGATACCGAGGACACGCCGGAAATGCGGGCCTTGACCGGTATCGACGTCGCGTTCCTGCCGATGAACCTGCCCTATACCATGAGCCTCGAGCAGGTCGCTGCGGCGGTCGCCGCCTTCCGGCCCGGCATCGTCTATCCCTATCACTACCAGGGTGGTGATCCGGCCAAGCTCGCCGAACTGGTCGGCGATGCCGCAGAAGTTCGGCTTGCCGCCTGGTACTGAGCCCTAAAGGAACCGGCCTGCGCGGCCTTGACTCCGGTTGGATTCTTGACGATAAGGCCGCTCGAATTGCGTGCGGCGTTTGCTGCGCGCATTTTTGATTTGTTCAACCGCTGTCCGAGGCCGCCGCCGATATCGCTATCGGCAGCCTATCTCGAAGCCCGCAGGATCAGGCATCGCCTGCGGCGCCACAGGGCGCGATAACGAAGAGGTCCGGGAGTTCCCCGGGACGACAATGACGTTTGCAGTGATCAAGACCGGCGGCAAGCAGTACAAGGTTGCCGCCAATGACGTGGTGAAGATCGAGAAGATCGACGCTCAGCCGGGCGACGTGGTCACCTTTGACCAGGTCCTGATGGTTGGCGACGGCGACGCGGTCACCGTTGGCGCGCCGCTCGTGGAAGGCGCCCTGGTTGCAGGCCAGTTCATCGCCACCGAAAAAGAGCGCACCATCATCATCCTGAAGAAGGAGCGCCGCCAGCACTACGATCGCCGCAACGGCCATCGTCAGCGTCTGTCGACCGTGCGCATCACCGAGATCCTGACCGGCGGCGCAAAGCCGACCACCAAGGTCGACGAGATTGCCAAGGCCCGCGCCGAAAAGCGCGCTGCCGCCGCGGCGGCTTCGGCCAACGTGACCGAGGCCCCGAAGGCCGCCGCCAAGCCGGCCGCCGCAAAGAAGGCCCCGGCCAAGAAAGCGACGACCAAGGCAGCTCCGGCTGCTGAGGCGACCGAGACCAAGGCTCCGGCCAAGAAGGCTGCTGCTCCCAAAAAGGAAGCTGCGCCCAAGGCCGAAAAGCCCGCTGCAGACAAGAAGCCGGCGGCCAAGAAGGCCGCTCCCAAGGCTGACAAGGAATAAGGAGTCTAACCGATGGCACATAAGAAGGCAGGCGGTTCCTCCCGCAATGGTCGCGATACGGCTGGCCGACGTCTTGGCGTCAAGAAGTTCGGCGGCGAAGCTGTGATCGGCGGCAACATCATCATCCGTCAACGCGGCACCAAGTGGCACCCGGGCACCGGCGTCGGTATGGGCATCGACCATACCATTTACGCCCTTATTCCCGGCACCGTGGCGTTCAAAACCCGCGCCAACGCCAAAGTCTACGTGTCGGTACTCCCGGCAGCAGAAGCAGCAGAATAACCCGGTGAGGCCTAGCAACCCCTGCCGGAGACCAGCTCCCCGGCAAGGCGACTAGGCAGTCGACCGCGCGACAAGATCCAAGGGGAGCCGGAATCCGGTTCCCTTTTTGTCTTTTTCGTCGTGAGGGCGGCTGAAAATGAGACTGTATCTGAGCTCCTATCGGATCGGCGACCGCGCCGGTTCGCTCCTCGCGCTCCTCGGCAATGGCCGGCACGCCGCCATCATCGAGAACGCGCTCGACAACATCTCCCCTGCGGCGCGCGAGCTCTATCGCAACGAGGCCTATGACCCGGTCTCGGAGCTGGGCTCGCTCGGCATCGTCGCCACGCCGCTCGACCTGCGCCAGTATTTCGGCGATCCCGAAGGACTGCGCGCCCGGCTCAGCCAGTTCGATCTGGTCTGGGTCACCGGCGGCAATGCATTTGTGCTGCGCCGCGCCATGAAGCAGTCGGGATTCGATGACGTGATTGTCGACATGCTCGACAATGACGAGATCGTCTATGGCGGTTTCTCGGCCGGCGCCGTGGTGGCGGCGCCGAGCCTCGAAGGCATTCACCTGATCGATGACCCCGACGAGGCGCCCAAGGGCTACGACCGTGAAACCATCTGGGACGGCCTCGGGCTGATCGACCACGCCATCGTGCCGCATTACCGCTCGCCGCATCCCGAAACCGCTGCGGCCGAACGGGCCGTCCGGCACCTTTGCAGTCGAGGCCTGCGCTATCGGGCGCTGCGCGACGGGGAGGTGATCGTTTGGACCGAGAACCGGATGGCGTCGGTGGATCTGACGCGGAGGATCGCGTGATGACAACGCTCGAGGATGACGACGACTATGTGCCCCGGCGGCGGACCCAGCTGATGGGCCCCGTCGCCCAGGCCAGGGCATTGGCCGAGGCCACCGCGAAACTGGCAGCCCGCCGCCAGCGCGATGCGCTCCCGCATCGCATCGAAACCCCGCGCCTGGTGCTGCGCGCCCCGATCCGCGGCGATGTGCCCGATCTCGTCAAGCTCGCCGACAACAAGGCGATCGCCGACAGGCTGTCGCGCCTGCCGCACCCCTATACAAGGGCCGACGGCATCGGCTTCATCGAGATCATCGCCCAGCGGCCCGACGAACGGCCTTATGCCATTACGCTCAATGACCAGTTCATCGGCGTGGTCGGCTTCACCTTCCACGAGGGCCAGCTGCCCGAGCTCGGCTATTGGCTGGGCGAGCCCTACTGGGGCCGCGGCATCATGAGCGAGGCGGTGAAGGGTCTGGTCGAGGCCGCCTTCGGCACGCGCCTGTTCCCACGCCTCAGGGCGCGGGCGCTTGCCAGCAACGACGGCTCGCTCAATGTTCTGACGAAAGCCGGCTTCATCCGCACCGGCGAAGGCACCGACCCCGCCGGCACGCTGAAGGACCAGCCGATCGTGTTCTTCGAACTCGAACAGCCCAAGTGGAGCTGACCTGATATGGACGTAACGCTCCGGACGCCGCGCCTCACCCTCCGACAGCCGGTGCTGGACGATGCCTCGCGCATCGCCCGCTTTCTCGACAACTTCGCGGTCGCCGGCAATTTGAGCCGCGTGCCCTACCCCTATCGGCTGGCCGATGCCAAGGCGTGGCTCAGGACCTGGCGGCCCGACACCCCGGCCGGTGAAACCGGCTTCATGATCGACCTCGATGGCGAGGGGGTAATCGGCAATGTCGGCTTCCACCGCGACATCGAGGGCACGGTGATCGGCTACTGGCTGGCGCAGCCATTCTGGAACCGCGGGCTGATGAGCGAGGCAGTGCGCGCGAGCCTCGACTGGTATTTCGAAACCACCACGGCGCCCACGCTGGCCTCAGGGGTGTTCCACTTCAACAAGGCCTCGCTGGCCATCCAGAAGAAGGTCGGATTCGTCGAGATCGGCACCTCATCGCGCCTTTGCCTTGCGCGCGGAGAGGAGGTGCGCCATATCGACACCGAACTGACACGCACCGCCTGGATGGCCCACCGGCAGGCCGCCCGAGAAAGTACCAGATGAAATTCCTCGACCAAGCAAAGGTCTTCGTGCGCTCCGGCAATGGCGGTGCCGGCGCGGTATCGTTCCTGCGCGAGAAATTCGTCGAGTTCGGCGGCCCGAACGGCGGCAATGGCGGACGTGGCGGTGATGTCATCATCCGCTGCGTCGATGGCCTCAACACGCTGATCGACTATCGCTTCCAGCAGCATTTCAAGGCCGAGACCGGCACCCATGGCATGGGCAAGGACCGGCATGGCGCCAAGGGCGGCGACGCGATCCTCAAGGTGCCGGTCGGCACCCAGGTGTTCGAAGAGGACGGCGAGACGCTGATCGCCGATTTCACCGAGGTCGGCCAGGAGCTGGTCCTGCTCGAAGGCGGCAATGGCGGCTTCGGCAACGCCCACTTCAAGACCAGTGCCAACCAGGCGCCGCGCCGCGCCAATCCCGGCCTCGTCGGTACCGAGAAATGGATCTGGCTGCGGCTGAAGCTGATCGCCGATGCCGGGCTTGTCGGCCTGCCCAATGCCGGCAAGTCGACCTTCCTCGCCGCGGTTTCGGCGGCCAAGCCGAAGATCGCCGACTATCCCTTCACCACGCTCCATCCCAACCTGGGCGTCGTCAGCATCGGCGAGCGCGACCTGGTGCTGGCCGATATTCCGGGCCTGATCGAGGGCGCGCATGAGGGCCAGGGGCTGGGCGACCGCTTCCTCGGCCATGTCGAACGCTGCGCCATCCTCGTCCACCTGATCGACGGCACGCAGGAGGATGTAAAGACCGCCTACAAGACCATCCGCGGCGAGCTCGCCGCTTATGCCGAGGAACTGGCTGAAAAGCCGGAGATCGTGGTCCTCAACAAGATCGACGCGATCGACCCCGACGCGTTGAAGGAAAAGGTCAAGGTGCTGAAGCGCGCCAGCAAGGCCGAGGTCTTCACCTGCTCCGGCGTCACCGGCGAGGGCGTCGACAAGGTGCTCTACCGCATCATCGCGCAGATGGATGCCGACAAGGCCGAGCGCGACGAACTCGAACGCCGCAAAGCCGAGCCCACCTGGGTGCCGTGATGCAGAACGCGCTGGCGCCCTATCGGCGCATCACCATCAAGATCGGCTCGGCGCTCCTGGTCGACGGTGCGACCGGCAAGCTCCGTGCCGCCTGGCTGGCGTCGCTTGCCGCCGACCTCGCCGCGCTGAAAGCGCAGGGCGTGTCGCTGGTGATCGTCTCCTCGGGCGCCATCGCGCTCGGCCGGCGGCTGCTCAACCTCGATGCCCGCAACCTGCCGCTCGAGCAGAGCCAGGCCGCCGCCAGCGCCGGGCAGATCGCCCTCAGCCAGGCCTGGGCCGCGGCGCTCGCCGAGCACCAGATCGTCACCGGCCAGATCCTCCTCACCCCCAACATCACCGAGGAACGGCGTTACTTCCTCAACGCCCGCACCACCATCTCGACATTGCTCGGGCTGGGCGCCATTCCGATCATCAACGAGAACGATTCCGTCGCCACCGCCGAGATCCGCTATGGCGACAATGATCGCCTCTCGGCCCGCGTCGCCACCATGATCGAGGCCGACTGCCTGATCCTGCTCTCCGATGTCGATGGGCTCTATACCGCGCCGCCGAGCAAGGACCCGGACGCCGAGCATCTCGGCTTCGTCGCCGCGATCACGCCCGAGATCGACGCCATGGCCGGCGGCGCCGCCAGCCATTTGAGCCGCGGCGGCATGACCACCAAGGTCGAGGCCGGCAAGATCGCCACCCAGGCCGGCACCGCCATGATCATCGCCAAAGGCACCGCGGATCACCCGCTCCGCGCCCTGACCGAAGGCGCGCGCCACACCCTGTTCGCCCCCGCCGAAAGTCGGGCCCAGGCGCGCAAGCGCTGGATCATGGGCCATCTCGAGCTGCTCGGCGCCATCCATGTCGATGCCGGCGCCGCCCGCGCGCTACTCGATGGCAAGAGCCTGTTGCCGATCGGCGTCACCCGGGTCACCGGTGAGTTCGGCCGCGGCGACGCCGTCGCCATCCTCGGCCCCGATGGACGCGAGATCGCCCGCGGCCTTGCCGGAATGGGTCGCGAGGAAGCCGACCTGGTGAAGGGCAAGAACTCCCGTGTCGTCGCCGAGCTGCTCGGCATCGGCACGCGGTCGGAACTCATCCACCGTGACAACATGGTGGTGCTGATGGGCCTGGAGGCCAAAGTCTGATGAGCGCCGTAGAAGCTGTCGCCAACGACCTCTCCACCGTCATGCTTGAGCTCGGCCGGCGCGCCCGCGCTGCCGCCGCCGTGCTGGCCTTCGCCAGTCCCGAGAGCAAGGTGAAGGCGCTGCACGCCGCCGCCGACGCCATCGACGATCGCCGCGACGACATCCTCTCGGCCAATGCGCTCGATATGCGCGCTGCCGAGGGCAAGGGCATCTCCAAGGCCTTCCTCGACCGGCTGCAGCTCAACGACAAGCGCATCGACCAGATGATCGAGGGCCTCCGCACCATTGCCGAGCTGCCCGATCCGGTCGGCCGCGTGCTGGCCGAATGGACCCGCCCCAACGGCATGACCATCCGCCGCGTCGCCACCCCGCTCGGCGTCATCGGCGTTATCTTCGAGAGCCGCCCCAACGTCACCGCCGATGCCGGCGCGCTGACGCTGAAGGCCGGCAATGCGGTGATCCTCCGCGGTGGCTCGGACAGCGTGAACTCGTCGCGCGCCATCCATGCCTGCCTGGTCGCCGGGCTCAAGGCCGCAGGCCTGCCAGCCGACGCGATCCAGATCGTCCCCACCACCGATCGCGCCGCGGTTGGCGAAATGCTGGCCGGGCTCGGCGGCGCCATCGACGTGATCGTGCCGCGCGGCGGCAAGACGCTGGTCGCCCGCGTCCAGTCGGAGGCGCGCGTCCCGGTCTTCGCCCATCTCGAGGGCATCTGCCACACCTATATCGACAAATCCGCCGAACTGCCGATGGCGATCGACGTCACCCTCAATGCCAAGATGCGGCGCACCGGCGTTTGCGGCGCCACCGAAACGCTGCTGCTGCATCGCGATGTGGTAGCGACGCACCTCAAGCCGGTGATCGCGGCGCTCATCGCCAAGGGCTGCGAGATCCGCGGCGACGCGACCGTCATGGCGCTGGTCCCCGAGGCGATCGCCGCCACCGAACAGGACTGGCACACCGAATACGAGGACGCCATCATTTCGGTGAAGGTGGTCGCCGATGTCGGCGAGGCTATCGCCCATATCGGCAAATATTCCTCGCACCACACCGAGGCGATCATCACCGAAGACCCTGCCTCGGTCGCCCGCTGGTTCAACGAGATCGACAGCGCGATCCTGCTCCACAATGCCTCGACCCAGTTTGCCGATGGCGGCGAGTTCGGCTTCGGCGGCGAGATCGGCATCGCCACCGGCAAGTTCCACGCCCGCGGGCCGGTCGGCGTCGAACAGCTGACGAGCTTCAAGTACCTGGTTGAAGGCACGGGGCAGACCCGGCCTTGAACCTCGCGCACTTTGCACCCCCCTCCCCAACCCTCCCCGCAAGGGGGAGGGTGCCCATGTGTGGTCTTGGCTGGATCGTGCCCCAGGCACGGAACGGCACCTCCCCCCTTGCGGGGGAGGTTGGGAGGGGGGGAGCCCCCCTCCCCGGGCCATGAGCGACATCACCGCCCTCCCGCCCTTCGGCTCGGGCCTGCGCATCGGGCTGTTCGGCGGCAGCTTCAACCCGATCCACGAGGGCCACCGGCTCGTCGCCGAGCAGTGCCTGAAGCGGCTCGGTCTCGATGCGGTTTGGCTGCTGGTCTCCCCCGGCAACCCGCTGAAGGACCATTCCGAGCTCGCGCCGCTCGAGGCCCGGGTTCGTGCGGCACGCGCGCTCACCGCCAACCCGCGCATCTACGCCACCGGCGTCGAGGCTGCGCACCGCTTCCATTTTACCGTCGATACGCTCGAGTGGCTGGTCGCCGCCTGCCCCGATACCCGCTTCGTCTGGATCATGGGCGCCGACAACCTCAGCCAGTTCGATCGCTGGGAGCGCTGGCAGGATATCGCCGCGCTCTTGCCGATCGCTGTCTACGCCCGACCCGGCTCGACCTTCCGCGCTACGGTGAGCAAGGCGGCGATCGCGCTCAAAAAGCACCGCCTGCCCGAAGCGGCTGCCGAGGCGCTTGCCACCAGCGAACCGCCCGCCTGGGTGTATCTGCACGGCATCACTTCGCCGCAGTCTTCGAGCGCCATCCGGGCGCGCAGCAAAGCTTCAGTCAAATGATTGAACCCGGCCGCCTTGCAGAACGCCAAACGAAGCGTCATATTGAAGGAGTAGTGGTTATTCGCCACTCAGGATGGGACAGGATTGATAGCTACGCTTGCGCTAGCCTTTCGACCCAACAACCAAGGACAGCTGAAACACGCATGAACCGTGCTCGTGTTGCATGGGCTGAGGCCATTTGATGGCATCGCCCAAAAAGAAGACCGAAACCGCACCGGTGGCCGAGGCCCCGGAACCCCACATGATCGATCTGGTGCTGCAGAGCCTTGACGACGCCAAGGCAGAGCAGACCGTTGCCATCGACATCACCGGCAAGTCGTCGCTCACCGACCATATGGTGGTGACCTCCGGCCGGTCGAACCGTCACGTCAGCGCCGTCGCCGACCAACTGGTCAAGGTGCTGCGCGAGCATGGCTTCGGCAAACCGCGGATCGAAGGACTGCCGCACGCCGACTGGGTGCTGGTCGATGCCGGTGACGTCATCGTTCACATCTTCCGGCCCGAAGTGCGCGAGTTCTACAACATCGAGAAGATGTGGGCGGCCGATTTCGCTGCCGACGGCCGCTAGTCCGTCGGCACCTCAGCCTTGCGCATCGCCATCGCCGCCATCGGCCGGATGAAGCAGGGCCCCGAGCGTGAGCTGGTCGCGCGCTATCTCGATCGCGCCAAAGCCGCGGGCAAGCCGCTCGCGCTGACCGGGTTCGACGTGCTCGAATTCGCCGAGTCCCGCGCCGCCACCACTGAGGGCCGCAAGGCCGACGAAGCGACGACCCTCCGCTCCGCCCTCCCCGAAGGCATTCGCATCGCACTCGACGAGCACGGCAAGACCATGCAGTCGGCTGCCTTCGCCAATCAGCTTGCCCGCTGGCGCGACGACGGCCGCCCGGCCGTCAGCTTCATCATCGGCGGCGCCGACGGGCTCGACCCCGCTTTCGTGCGCGAAGCCGACCTGACGCTCAGCTTCTCCCCGCTCACCTGGCCGCACCAGCTGGTTCGCATCATGCTGGCCGAGCAGCTCTATCGCACCACCACCATCCTCTCGGGACATCCATACCACCGCGAGTGACCCCGGTTGCCGTCGCTCGAGGGGCGTGCCATCTGGAGACGTCGAAGCTCGGGGCAAGCATGCAGAAACCGATCGTCCATCACATCCCGGTCTGCCCGTTCTCGCAGCGGCTGGAAATCCTGCTGGCCCTCAAAGGCCAGCGTGACGCCGTTACCTTCTCGGTCGTCGACATCACCCGTCCGCGTCCACCCGAACTGCTGCAATTGAGCGGCGGCAGCACGGCGTTGCCGATCCTCGAAACCGCTGACGGCGTGCTGAAGGAAAGTCTCGTCATCCTCCGCTATCTCGACGAGACGTTCGCCGAGACGCCGATCGCCCGCGCCACGCCCTATGAGCGGGCGGTAGAAAACATGCTGATCGCCCTGGAAGGCGATTTTACCTCGAGCGGCTACCGCCTGGTGATGAACCAGGACAAAGATCGGCGCGGGGCGCTGCACGACGCCGTCCTCACCCAGTATCGTCGCCTCGAAGCGCTCCTTGCGAGCCACAATCCCGGCGGAACCTTCCTGTTCGAGCGCTTCGGGCTCGCCGAGGCAGTCTTCACCCCGATGTTCGTGCGGTTCTCCTTCCTCGCCTATTTCGAGGGTTTCGAGCTGCCTGCCGAAGGCTTCGAGCGCGTCAGCCGCTGGCGCGCCGCCTGCCTGGCGCATCCGGCAGCTCAGCAAGTAAGCAGTGAGGAAGTGGTCAAGGCCTACTACGACTATGCCCGCGGCGCCGGCAACGGTGCGCTGCCGGCAGGGCGGACGCGTTCCAGCTTCGTTTTCGAGCCGCATTGGGGCGGACGCCCCTGGCCTCCCAAAGACAAGTACGGCCCCGGCGCGACCGATGCGGAGCTGGGCCTGCTCGCCGCGGGCTGAACTTTCCGCCCCCGCCATCCAAAAGACAAACCCCCGGACTATCGGGCTCTGCGCTATGGTCGCGTGATCATGATTCGGGTGAACCAGGAAGTTTGATGCCGGCAACGGGCTGGTCGAGACGTGCAATCGCTGCGGGCGCCGCTTTGGCGCTGGCGCTTGCCACCGCCGCGCTCGCCCAACAGGCGACGCCGGAAGCTCCCGTCGCCGCGCCGGATGCCACGGCCCCCGCTGCCGCCCCTGCCGAAGCGACTGCGCCGGCCACCGCTCCTGCCGATACAACGCCTGCCGACGCGCCGCCCCCCGGCGGGACCGCTGCCCCCGACCTCAACCTCCGCCCCGCCGTCGATGCCGCGGCGCCCACCATGGCGACATCAGGCGCGCCCGCCGATCCCGAGATGGCCGCTCAGCAGCAGGCCCTCGACGACATCGAGGCCTCGATCTCCGTCACCAAGGAGCGCGCCGACGCTCTGAAAAAAGAGATCGCCGACATGCAGGGCGATCGCACCAAGCAGAACGCCGCGCTGATCGCCGCGGCCGAGCGGGTGAAGCGCGCCGAAACCGATATCGTCGCGCTCGAGGACAAGCTCGGCGAACTGATCGTTGAGGAACTCGAAGTCCGCGGTCGCCTCGACGGCGCCGACGAGAATATCTCCAACGTCCTCGCCGCGCTCGAGCGGATTTCGCGCAACCCGCCCCCGGCGCTGATCGTCAATCCGTCCGATGCACTCGGCTCCGCCCGCTCCGCCATCCTGCTCTCCGCCATCATGCCAGAGCTGCAGAAGAAGGCCGACACCGTGATGGCCGACCTCAGCGAGCTCGGCAAGATCAAGGCCGATGCACTCGAGCAGCAGGGCAAGCTCGAGGCGAACCTGCAGATCCTCGAGGAAGAGCAGCTGCGCATCGGCACGCTGATCGCCGCGCGCAAGGAGAACGAGAACCGCGCCACCACGGCGCTCGCCGCCGAAGAGGCAGAGGCGCAGGCGC
Source organism: Devosia sp. Root105 (assembly GCF_001424865.1). Lineage (NCBI taxonomy): Bacteria > Pseudomonadati > Pseudomonadota > Alphaproteobacteria > Hyphomicrobiales > Devosiaceae > Devosia > Devosia sp. Root105. Next base: position 1,071,639 of record NZ_LMCR01000001.1, on the reverse strand, counting down.
TGGCCGACAAGGCCACCTCGCTGAAGCAACTGATCGACGACCTGCAGAAGCGCGCCGCTGCCGTCGCCACTGCTGCCCAGGCGACCGCCACTGCGAACGCCGGCGGCAGCACCCCGACGCTCGACAAGGACACCGTCCGCCTCGCCCTCGCCAACACCGATCGCAGCGAGCCGGCAGTGCCGTTCGCCCAGGCCAAGGGCTTCCTCACCATGCCCTCAAGCGGCGTCACGGTGATCGATTATGGCGCCGGTGACGGCTTCGGCGGCATCTCGCGCGGCCTCTCGGTCGTCACCCGCGCCGACGCCCAGGTGGTCTCACCGGCCGATGGCTGGGTGATGTTCCAGGGCGACTACCTCAATTATGGCCAAATCGTCATCCTCAATGCCGGTCAGGATTACACCATCCTGCTGGCGGGCCTCGCCAAGGTCGATGTGCAGATCGGCCAGTTCGTGATGATGGGAGAACCCGTCGGCACCATGGGATCACAGACAATTGGCCGTACCGTCGCGACCAGTGCTGGTGTCTCCCGTCCGACCCTCTATATTGAAATGCGAAAGAACAACGAGCCCGTCGACCCCACGGGATGGTGGTCGGTGGCTTCTGTTCCAACCCAGAGTGGATAGAATTTGATGCGCTTGACGCCCCTCCGCATAGTCGCTTCGATGGCTGCCGTGTTCACGCTCGGCCTCGCCTGTGCACCGCTGATTGCGCAGGACCAGACGCCGGCCGTCGACGCCGCGGCTCCCGCCAGTACCCCGCGCACCACCGACGAGGTCTATTCCGATCTCGACCTGTTCGGCGAAGTGTTCGACCGCATCCGCGCCGAGTATGTCGAAGCTCCCGATGAGCGCAAACTCATTCACGCGGCGCTGCAGGGCATGCTGACCTCGCTCGATCCCCATTCGGGCTATATGGAGCCGGTCGAATATTCCGACGTGCAGGAGGATACCTCCGGCCAGTTCGGCGGCCTCGGCATCGAAGTGCAGATGGAAGACGGGGTGATCAAGGTCGTCTCGCCGATCGACGATACCCCGGCCGCCAAGGCCGGCATCCTCGCCAACGATTTCATCGTCGAGCTCGACGGCACCCAGGTGCAGGGCCTGACCCTCGACCAGGCGGTCGAGAAGATGCGCGGCCAGGTCGGAACCAAGATCACCGTCACCGTGGTGCGCGAAGGCGTCACCGAGCCGCTGAAGTTCGAACTGACCCGCGACGTCATCGCCACTCGCGCCGCCCGCATGACCATGGAAGGCGATGTCGGCGTCATCCGTCTCGCCCGCTTCTCCGAGCAGGCCTTTGTCGGCGTGCAGAAGGCCATCGACGACATCTACAAGGCCGCCGACGGCAAGGCGCCCAAGGGCATCATCCTTGATCTGCGCAACAACCCGGGCGGCCTCGTCGACCAGGCGGTGTTCGTCTCCGACGCCTTCCTCAAGCAGGGCGCCGTGGTGCTGACCCGCGGCCGCATCGAGCAGGAAAGCGCCCGCTACGACGCCAAGCCCGATGCGCTCGACCAGAAGCTGGCCGACGTGCCGATGGTGGTGCTGATCAATGGCGGCTCCGCCTCTGCTGCCGAGATCGTCGCCGGCGCGCTGCAGGACCACAAGCGCGCCACGGTCGTGGGCACCCGCTCGTTCGGCAAGGGCTCGGTGCAGTCGATCATTCCGCTCGGCGCCGATGGCGCCATGCGGTTGACCACGGCGCGCTACTACACCCCGAACAATCGCTCGATCCAGGCCTCCGGCATCCAGCCCGACATCCTCATCACCCAGGATGTCCCCGAGGAGTTCAAGGGTCGCGACGAGATCATCGGCGAGGCCGCGCTGCCAGGCGAAATCGGTGGCGGCACCGAGGAGAAGGCCACGGTCGGCTCTTCGGTCTACGTCCCCGCCGAGAAGGAAAAGGACAATCAGCTGCAATACGCCATCAAGCTGATCGACGGCCTCGAGACCAACGAAGCCTTCCCGCCCAAGGCGGCTGGTTAACGAGACCTCAAGCGGCAGGGTTAACGCTTCCTTACCCTTTGCCGGTCACACAATGAGCCTGATGCGGGGTGGCGATTCGCCGCCCCGTTCGCTTCCCGCCGGGGCGTGGCTAGGTTCGGCTACGCAACCGTCCGCACCATGGGATGAAGGCCAGACCCGATGACCGACCTCAGCGCGCCCCTCGTTCGCCGCAAGGCGAGGCAAGCCAAGGCCGACGCGTCCGCCGGCAGCGCTCTGCCGCGCCGCCACATCCCGGTTACCCGCATCGCCCTTGGCCTTGTCGCGCTGATCGCCGTCGGCGTCACTGCCCGCATCATGCTGGTCGATGACCCTGAGGGCGGACGCCCCAGCGCCACCGTCGATATCGCCGGCAGCAACCCCGCCAACAGCGTCGCCGGCGCCGTCGCCATGCCGCCGGGCGAAGTCACCATCACCGCCGACCCCGAGATGTACCCGGTGGCGCCCGGCGAGGCGGTGCCGGCGCCGGCCGATACCTCGCTGATCGATCCCGCGGCGCTTGACCCCGAAATGCTCGAGGAAACCGAGTTCGGCGCCATCCCGCGCATTTCGGGCACCGGCATCCGCCCCTTCGATGTCTATTCGCGTCCGTCCGACACGCCCGCCACCTCGGGCGGCAAGCCTTTGATCGCCATCGTCGTCTCCGGCCTCGGCCTCAACACCGAAGGCACGCTCGACGCCATCAGCAAGCTGCCCGAAGAAGTGACCCTCGCCTTCGCCCCCTATGGCAAGACCCTCGAGCGCACCGTCGGAGCCGCCCGCGCCGAGGGCCATGAGCTGTTCCTCGAGGTGCCGCTCGAGCCGTTCGACTACCCCGAGAACGACCCGGGGCCGGATACCCTGCTCACCGGCCAGGCGCCGCGCGACAATCTTTCGAAGCTGTTCAAGGTGATGAGCAGCTTCCCCGGCTATGTCGGGCTGATCAACAATATGGGTGCTCGCTTCACTGCCTCGGGCGCCGATTTCGGCCCGATGATGGAGGAGCTCGGAGCGCGTGGGCTCGGTTATCTCGATGATGGCTCATCCAACCGCTCGCTCGCCCCGCAGCTGGCCCGCGCCAACCGCGTCCCCTTCGGCCGGGTCAACACCATGATCGATGCCAATCCGGCGCGCGCCCCGATCCTCGCTGCCCTCTCCGACCTCGAACAGCAGGCCCGCGACAAGGGCTACGCCATCGGCATCATCTCCGCCTTGCCGGTTTCTGTCGAAGCGGTTACCGAGTGGGCCAGGGACCTTGGCGAGCGCGGGATCGAGATCGTGCCGGCCAGCGCCCTGATGGCGGGAGAACCGAGCTAATGCCCAAGCCCTCTGACAGGCCAAAGCGCGAAGACATGCCCTACCGCGATTGCGTCGGTACCGCCGTGTTCAACGCCGAGGGACTGGTGTTCATCGGTCGCCGCATGGCCGATGGCTCCGCCGATCGCACCGAGGTCAACGCTCCCTGGCAGATGCCGCAGGGTGGCATCGACAAGGGCGAGACCCCGATCGAAGCGGCCTGGCGCGAGCTGTTCGAGGAAACCTCGATCAAGACCGCCGAGCTGATCGCCGAGGCGCCGGAATGGATCTACTACGACCTGCCCGACGAAGCGCTCGGCATCGCGCTCAAGGGCAAGTATCGCGGCCAGCGGCAGCGCTGGTTCGCCTTCCGCTTCACCGGCAAGGACAGCGACATCGACGTTACCAGCCCCGATAACGGCCACCCCGCCGAGTTCGACAAGTGGCGCTGGGAAAAGCTCGAAGCCCTGCCGGACCTCATCGTCCCGTTCAAGCGCGACGCGTATTTGAAGATCGTCGAGGCCTTCAAGCATGTGCCCGCGGGCGTGCGGGGGTAGGCAAGGTGGCCTGAAAGCTCCGGGAATACGTCGCCGCCTCCGCGCGCTGCACACCCCCTCCCAACCTCCCCCGTCAAGGGGGAGGTGCCCATCGAGTTCGGGACCACGTAAGTGCCGCAACCACCGGCCGGCACCCTCCCCTTGACGGGGAGGGTTGGGGAGGGGTGTGCGGAGCCAGTAGAGGCGCTATTCGGGACCGGCTTGCAAGGCTCCACAAACCACGCCATCTGTTGCCCATGAAAACCATCGGCCTCATCGGCGGCATGAGCTGGGAATCCACCGCTCACTACTACGCGATCCTGAACCGCGAGACGGCGGCCCGGCTGGGTGGCCTGCACTCGGCGCCGGTCATCGTCCATTCGGTCGACTTCGCCCCGATCGAGGCGATGCAGCGCGCCGGCAACTGGGACGGCGCCGGTGAAATCCTCGCCGGCATTGCCCGCTCGCTCGAAGCCCAGGGCGCCGGGGTCATCGGGCTTGCCACCAACACCATGCATATCTGCGCCCCGCAGATCGTCGCGGCGCTCAGCGTACCCTTCGTCCATATCGCGGCGCCCACTGCCGACGCCCTCCTTGCCGACGGCATCGGCAAGGTCGGCCTGCTCGGCACCCGCTTCACCATGGAGAAGCGCTTCTACATCGACGGGCTGGAGCAGCGCGGCCTCGAGGTGCTGGTACCCGATATCGGCATCACCAACCTCAACGGCATCATCTACGAGGAACTCTGCCTCGGCATCGTCCGCGAGGAGTCCCGCCGCACCTATGTCGACGCCATCACCCGCTTGCAGGCCCGCGGCGCCGAAGCAGTGATCCTCGGCTGCACCGAAATCTGCATGCTGATCGACGACAGCGTCAGCCCGCTGCCGACCTATGACACGACGGATCTACACGCGCGGGCCCTGGTGGCGGCGGCGTTGGCTTAAGACTCGGTGCGTGGGGCCACCCCCACCCTTGATCCCTCCCCACAAGGGGGAGGGAGATCTGACTGTGAGTTCTCGGCTCTAGCGTCTCCCTCCCCTTGATGGGGAGGGTAGCGCAGCTGGCCGCGGCAGCGGCCTAGCGGAGCTGGGCGGGGTGGGGCCGCGCCGCCCCTAAGCCGCCCGCCGCATCCCGCCATGCGCCTGCTCCGCCACCTGGAACACCTCGACGATGCGGTCGAGCTCCGTCGCCTGTGCCTCGGTCTGCTCGATCGCCGCGTTGGTTTCCTCGACCAGCGCCGCGTTGTGCTGGGTCATCTCGTCCATCTGCCGCACGGCGGTGTTGACCTCTTCGATCGCCGAAGCCTGTTCGTGGCTGTCGCGGGCAATCTTTTCCATCAGCTGGTTCGACGAGCGCGCCGCGACAAGGATCGCCTCGAGCTTTTCGGCCGCTTCCGCCACCAGCCGCGAGCCGGCCTTCACTTCGCCGCCCGACTGCTCGATCAACGCCTTCACTTCGCTGGAGGCTCCGGCTGCCGATTGCGCCAGGCGCCGCACTTCGACGGCCACCACGGCAAACCCTTTGCCGGCATCGCCGGCGCGCGCCGCTTCCACCGAGGCGTTGAGCGCCAGAAGGTTGGTCTGGAAGGCGATATCGTCGATCATCCCGATGATGTTCGAGATCTTGCCCGATGAGCTGGTGATCCGCTCCATTGCCGCATTGGCTTCTTGCATCACGCCGCCGCCCTGCTCGGCCGCCAGCGTCACCCGCCCGGAGGCCTGGCTGGCCTGCTGCGCATTCTGCGCGTTGGCCGTAACGGTCGAGGCCAGCTGCTCCATTGCCGCCGAGGTCTCCTCGATCGTCGCCGCCTGCTTGGTGGTGCGTTCGCTGAGGTCATTGGCGCCGGAGAGGATCTCGCCGGTCGCCGTCTTCAGCGAGCGCGAGGTGCCCTTCAACTGCCCGACGATCTCGGTCAGCCGCTCGGCCACCGCGTTGGTATCGTCCTTCAGCCGCGCGAAGGCGCCGCCATACTGGCCGTGCACACGCTGCGTCAGGTCGGTCTGTGCCAGCGCCGACAGCACTTCGCCGGTCTCGCTCAGCCCGCGGTCCACCGTCTCGACCAGCGAGTTGACGCTGCCGGCGAGCGTGTTCAGTTCTGCATCGGGGAACTCCGCCGCGACGCGCTTCGAAAAGTCACCGTCGATCGCCGCGTCCACCACGCCGCCGAACGCCTGCTGCAGCTCGGCCATCATCTTCACCCGCGCTTCCTGGTCGCGGATGATGCGCACCGCTTCGGCTTCGGTCATTTCGGCGACTTTCTTGCCGTTCTCGCGGAACACTTCCACCGCCCGCGCCAGCGTGCCCACCTCGTCGACACGATCGGTCCCCTGGACAGTGACCGAGTAATCGCCTTCCGCCATCACCTTGACGGTGCGGCCCATCGCCCCGAGCGGCACGCCCACCAGCTGGCGGATCAGCCCGAACAGGATCGCACAGGCGGCCAGCACGCAGATTGCTGAAAGCAGGATAATCGTGGTGCGGCCTTCGTTCACCGCCGCCTGCAGCGTCGCCAGCGGCACGCTCGTCACCACCACCCAGCGGTCCTCGGTGCCGCCGACGCTGAACGGCGCCGCCGTCTGCCTGACGTCGGCATTGTCGGCTTCCTTGGCCATATTGTCGGCCAGCGCCGCGGTGACGATACTGCCCATCGGATCGGCTGCGTCGAGCGTCTTGCCGATCATCTGCTGGTCGGGGTGCGCGACGACGATGCCCTTGGCCGAAATCACCGCGACATTGCCGGTACCGAACGGCTTCAGCTCGGCCATCCGGGTGTTGATGTCGCTCAGCGACAGGTCGACGCCACCAGTACCGAGATAGGTTGCGCCATCCATGATCGGCGCCCCGAACGACATGATCAGCATGTCCTTGCCGGCCACCGTGTAGTTGTAGGGCTCGATGGCGACGGCGCGCCCCAGCGCCTTGGGCTGCAGGTAATAGTCGCCGGCGCCGGGCTGGTCGTAGCCGGTCAGCGCTTCCAGCACCACCGAACCCGAACCGCGGTTCCAGTACGGGATGTAGCGGCCGGTCGCGTCGTGCCCGGGCTTGTTCACCGCGGCGGCATCGTTGCCGTCGAGTGCATTGGGCTCCCAGCCCGACCAGGCGCCGAGCAGCCCTGGATTGCGCTCGAGGAACTGCCGGATGGTCGCGTCGTATACTGCGCGATCCTTGATCCCTGCGCTGTGCAGCCCCTGCAGTGCCGTGACGATCCCTTCGGCCGCCCGCTCGCCGCGCAGTAGGTCGGTAGAAACCTGCGCCGCGATTCCCTGGGTGGTTTCCGACTGCAGCTGGCGTGTCTGCGCCTCCATGGTGCCGCCGACCTGCTGCACCAGGAGCGTCATGCCGATGGCGAACACGGTCGTGAGGGCCGCGCCACCGAGCAGCGCAACCTTGAGGGAGAGGGAACGAATACGCATGCGGGGACGGCTCCTGCCGAATAGTGCTTTCTCGTGTATTCAGCGCAGTCCGCCGTTAAAGAACGGTCAACCACGATGGCCCCGATGCCAATATATTAGGCAACACCCTCGGCTCAGAAACGAGACCCCGGCCAGTGGCCGGGGTCCACGATCAGCGCCGCTGGGGCGCGTCAGAACTCCGCCCAGTCCTTCGCCACTGCCGCATTGCCCTCGCTGAGATAACTGCGGGCCGCCGCCTTCACCTTCTGCTGCAGAGCCTTGACGCTGCCGGGGCGCGGCTCGGCTGGTATCGACATCGCCCCGCTGTCCTCGATCGAGAACACGTCGACGATCTTGTCGAGTTCGGTCGCCTGCCCCTCGGTCTGCTCGATCGCCGCATTGGTCTGTTCCACCAGCGCGGCATTCTGCTGTGTCATCTCATCGAGCACCCGCACCGCCGAGCTCACCTCCTCGATGGCGCCCGCCTGTTCGCGGCTCGCCGTGGCGATACCCTCGATCAGGTTCGAGCTTTCGCGCGCCGTCTCCAGCATGGCGACCAGCTTCTGCGCCGCCTCGGCCACCAGCTTCGAGCCGCCCGCGACCTCGGTGCCCGACTGCTCGATCAGCGCCTTCACCTCCGATGAGGCGCTCGCCGCCGATTGCGCCAGCCGCCGCACTTCCACCGCCACCACCGCAAAACCCTTGCCGGCATCGCCGGCGCGGGCCGCCTCGACCGAAGCGTTGAGCGCCAGCAGGTTGGTCTGGAAGGCGATGTCGTCGATCATCCCGATAATATTGGAGATCTTGCCCGACGAGGTGGTGATCCGCTCCATCGCCGCGGTCGCCTTCTCCATCACCGCGCCGCCTTCGGTCGCCGTCTTGCTGACGTCCTGCGCCTTGATCGAGGCGTCGGCCGCCCGCTTGGCATTCTCGGTGACGGTCGAGGCCAGTTGCTCCATCGAAGCCGAGGTCTCCTCGATCGTTGCCGCCTGCTTGGTGGTACGTTCCGAGAGATCGTTGGCGCCCGACAGGATTTCGCCGGTCGCCGTTTTCAGCGCCCGCGATGTGGTCTGCAGCGAGGTGACGATCTCGGTGATCCGCTCCAGCGAAGCGTTGAATGCCTGCCGCAGCCCCTCGTACTGGCCGGTAAACTGGGTATCCACCCGCCCACCCAGGTCGCCATCGGCCATCCGCGCCAGCGAGGTTTTGAGCAGCTCGATGATCGCCTCGGATTTCTTGCGCTCGGTGATGTCGGACGCAAACTTCACTACCTTCATCGGCTTGCCGGCGGCATCGAATACCGGGTTGTAGGAGGCCATGATCCACACCTCCTTGCCGCCCTTGCCGAAGCGCTTGAACTCCGACGCGATGAACTCGCCGCCACGCAGCCGGGCCCAGAACTGCTCATACTCGGCGCTGGCGCCGTAGCTGGGCTCGACGAACATCCGGTGGTGCCGCCCCTGGATTTCCTCGAGCCGGTAACCCAGCGTCGCAAGGAAGTTCTCGTTGGCGCTGATGATGGTGCCATCGAGCTTGAACTCGATCACCGCCTGCGACCGGCTGATCGCCGCCACCTGCCCCGCCATGTCGGCTGCGCGGTTCTTCTGCTCGGTAATGTCGGAGGCGAACTTGATCACCTTGATCGGCTTGCCCGCCTTGTCGAGGATCGGGTTGTAGCTCGCCTGCAGCCAGATCTCCCGGCCACCCTTGCCGAAGCGGCGATACTCGCCGGACTGGAACTGCCCCGCCCCCAGCGAGCGCCAGAATTCGGCATAGTCCGGCCCCTGCGCCTGCACCGGATCGACGAACATCCGGTGGTGCTTGCCCTGGATCTCCTCCAGCGCATACCCCGTCGCACCGAGGAAATTGGCGTTCGCCGTGATGATGGTGCCGTCGAGCTTGAACTCGATCACCGCCTGGCTGCGCAGGATCGCCGCGACCTTGCTGCGATCATCCGAATGCGAGTTGCCGGTAAACCCGGCGAAAATAGACTGACCCATGACTTCTGCCCCCAAAAACCGCTTCTGCGGATCCGGCGTGATTTCAGCGCATATCCGCTTGAAGAACCTCCAAGCCGGGCATGCGTATTAACGCGCGGTACACCATGAGGTGTGCGCCTTCGCGCTTCTGTGAGCAGTTATTGCTCATATAGGCAGTTATGCCTATTTCGCGACCATTGTCGCTGCTGCAACGAAAAAGGGGGCCAGATGGCGCCCTTTCGCTGACAGGAGTAGCTGTTGGCCGTTGGCATGAACCCCATTCCTCGGTGGGGGATGCACCATTCTCACCACCTACTCGGTGTCATCCCAGCGAAAGCTGGGACCCAACTCACAGCCCGCGCAGGTGGAGAAATGGGTCCCAGCTTTCGCTGGGATGACCGCCGGTGGGTGGGCGAGGCGGTGGTCCAGCTCATCCGTGAAACGCGTTAGAACTCGTTCCAGTCGCTGCTGATCGCAGCGTTGCCCTGGCTCAGATAGACCTGCCGCGCCGCTTTCCGCGGCACGGCCGGCGCCGCGCCAGCCTCGGCGACGGTGAAGATATCGACGATCCGGTCCAGCTCGCCCGCCTGCGACTCGGTCTGCTCGATCGCGGCATTGGTCTGCTCAACCAGCGCCGCATTGTGCTGCGTCATCTCGTCGAGTGTCCGCACCGCAACGTTCACCTCCTCGATCGATGAGGCCTGCGCCCGGCTCTCGCCGGCGATCCCCTGCAGCAGTTCATAGTTGGTGCGTGCCCCCTCGAGCATCACCCCGAGCTTTGCTGCCGCTTCCGCCACCAGCTTCGAGCCGCCGGCGACTTCCGTGCCCGATTGCTCGATCAGCGCCTTCACCTCCGATGAGGCGCTCGCAGCCGATTGCGCCAGCCGCCGCACTTCCACAGCCACCACCGCAAAGCCCTTGCCGGCGTCGCCGGCGCGCGCCGCTTCCACTGAGGCGTTGAGCGCCAGCAGGTTGGTCTGGAAGGCGATGTCGTCGATCAGCCCGATGATGTTGGAGATCTTGGCCGACGACTGGGTGATCCGCTCCATCGCCGCCTCGGCCTCGCGCATCACTGCGCCGCCCTGCTCGGCCGTCCGCGAGACATCGGCCGCATTGCTGCTCGCCGATTCCGCCCGCTTGGCATTTTCGAGCACCGTTACCGCCAGTTGCTCCATCGCCGCCGAGGTCTCTTCGATCGTCGCTGCCTGCTTGGTGGTGCGCTCGCTCAGATCATTGGCGCCCGACAGGATCTCGCCCGTCGCCACCTTGAGCGAACGCGAGGTCGAGCGGAGGTTGGTCACCACCTCGGTCAGCCGGTCGCCGACCGCGTTGGTGTCGTCCATCAGCTTCTTCAGCGATCCCGCATAATTGCCCTCCATGCGCCGCGTCAGGTCGGCCTGCGCCAGCGCCCCGAGCACCTCTGCGGTCTCGCCGATTGAGGCATCGACCGTCTCGACCAGCTGGTTGACACCCTCAGCCAATGTCCTCAGATCCTGGTCGGTGAAGTCGGTGCCGACCCTACGGCTGAAATCGCCCTCCAGTGCAGCCCCCACCACGTCGCCGATCTCCTGGTTGAGCGCCGCCGCCGCATCGGCGCGCGCCACCGTCACCCGGGCAGTCGCCGCCGCCTCGCCGGCCAGCACATCGCGGCTACGCAGCGCCTCGCGGAAGATGCCGAGCACCCGGCCGAGGCCGTTGACCTCGGCAATCCTGTTATTGTCATCGACAGCAACCTCGAGGTCGCCCTCCGACAGCCGGCGGAACCCTTCGGTCATCCGCGCCAGGGGCTTGGCCACGAACCGCTGCGCCAGCAGCATCGTGGCGACCGCCAGCCCGACGATCAGGGCCAGCCCGCCCCAGGTCGCGATGTCGGAAAGCTGGCCATTCTGCTGGGCCGCCCCGAGCTGCGCCACATTGGCTGCCTCGATCGCATCGGACACCTGGGACATCTCGCCTTCGAGCACCTCGAAGCTCTGGTCGAACGCGGCAAGATCGGTCGTTGCGCCGGCAACGTCGAACTCAGTGGCCTTTTCCACCAGCGCCGTCGCCGCGTTGATGTAGGCGTCGAGGGGGCCCGCGAGGTTGTCGAGCGCCTTGCGAACGTCGGTCGGCACGTCAAGGCCGGCCTGTGACGCGATCGCCGCCCGGAACGAGTCGCCATAGGTCTTTACGTCGACATAAGTGTCCTGGACCATGGTGATATCGCCGGAAATCACCGCGTAGAGGCTGCGGTATACCAGCCCGCGCATGCTGTCGTGCAGCATGTCGGCGGTCATGTGAGCCCGCATCGAGCTCATCAGCGTCTCACTGCTATGGCCCGATGCCTTGAAGCCGGTGGAGACGTAAAGGCTCGCCCCCGCGACCACACCGCCGATCAGCACCAGCGCCGCGACCAACCCGAACACCAGGGTCCTGAGCCGCACGCCACTTCCCGACGCCGCCTGGGCGCGGGTTTCCGGCGTCGTCGACGCGCCGGCAGTACCCTTGTGCTTCATTCTGAAGTTCCGTCGGCCGACGCCACCGCCTTCTGGCGGCCCAGAGGACACACGCGGCCGGCGTGCGTCCCGATGTGAACAAAGGGTGCTCTCTGATGGTTAATGCGTAGTTGAAAACCCGACCTGAAGCTAAAATTCTGCCCAGTCGTCGGCCTTGATCGCAGTGTTGCCACGGCTGAGGTAAGTCTTCGCCGCTGCCTCCACCCGCTGTTCCAGTGCCTTGATCCCGCGCTGCGGCTGCAGTTCCACCACGGGCGAGGCCGCCTCGGCCTGGCCGTCGACGGTGAACACCGCAACGATCCGGTCGAGCTCGCTGGCCTGCGCCTCGGTCTGTTCGATCGCCGCGTTGGTTTCTTCGACCAGCGCCGCATTATGCTGGGTCATCTCGTCCATCTGCCGGACCGCGGTGTTGACCTCCTCGATCGCCGCAGCCTGCTCGCGGCTGTCCCGCGCGATACCTTCCAAGAGCTCGCGGTTGCCGCGCACCGCCACCAGCATCTGCTCGAGCTTGGCCGCCGCTTCCGCCACCAGCTTGGAGCCACCCTGCACCTGGTTCGCCGACTGCTCGATCAGCGCCTTCACTTCCGCCGAGGCGCTGGCCGCCGACTGCGCCAGTCGCCGCACTTCCACCGCCACCACCGCAAAGCCCTTGCCGGCGTCGCCGGCACGCGCCGCTTCCACCGAGGCGTTGAGCGCCAGCAGGTTCGTCTGGAAGGCGATGTCGTCGATCAGCCCGATAATGTTGGAAATCTTCGCCGAGCTCTCGGTGATCCGCCCCATCGCCGCATTGGCGTTGAGCATCACCGCGCCGCCGGCTTCCGCCGTCGTCGTCACCTCTGCGGCATTTTCCGAGGCGCCGGCGGCGCGCTGTGCATTGGCCAGCACCGTGGTTGCCAGCTGTTCCATCGCAGCTGACGTCTCCTCGATCGTCGCCGCCTGCTTGGTGGTGCGCTCGCTCAGATCGTTGGCGCCCGAGAGGATCTCGCCGGTCGCCGTCTTCAGGTCGAACGAGGTCTTTTTCAGCTGCGTCACGATATCGGTGAGCTTTTCGGCCACCGTGTTGGTGTTGTGCTTCAGTCGCGCGAACTCGCCCTCATAGGCGCCGTTCATCCGCCGCGTCAGGTCGGCCTCGGCCAGCGCCTCGAGCACGTCGCCGGCTTCGTTCAACCCGCTCGCCACCGTATCCATCAGCCCGTTGAAGTTGTTGGCGATGCGCTCGATATCGGCATCGGCGAAATGCGCGTCGATGCGTCGCGACAGGTCGCCCTTGAGCGTCGCCGCCACCACCCCATCGAAGGCGTTCTGGAAGGCCAGCATCATCTGGGCGCGCTCCGCCGCCTTCTCGTGCCGGGTGCGTTCGTCTTCATTCATTTCGGCGACGCGGATGCCGTTCTCCTTGAACACCTGCACCGCGGCCGCCATCTGGCCGATCTCGTTCTTTTCGCCCGCATAGGGCACCTCGGTCGCAAAGTCGCCCTCGGCGATCCGCGCCATCGTCTCGGTCACCCGGGTCAATGGGTTCGACACATAGCGCGTGCCGACATAGAGCGCCGCGCCGACGCCGGCGAGCAGCCCGAGCAGCGTTGCACCTGCCACCACCGGCAGGATCAGCGCCTCGAAACCGCCGATCTCGGCCTTGATCGCCTCGAACTGCGCCTGGTCGTTCTCCACCACGGCATCGATCTCGGCCTGGTAGGCCTTGCGGTTGGCGCGGTTGGCGTCGTTATTGCCCTGCGCATTGGCCTGGGCCGGATCGATCGTCGCCAGTCGTGCCGTCTCGGCGCGGAACTGCCGGAACTCCGCCGTCCGCGCCACCACCTGGTCGAACGCCGCCCGATCGGCTGCCGGCACCAGCGGCTGCCACTCGGCAAGGTGCGCATCGATCTTGTCGAGCGACTTCAGCAGCCCCTCGGCAAACGGCGCCGCCTTCTCGACATTGGGCGAGGCATAGATGCCGCGCGCATCCATCACCACCGCCGTCACCAGGCGGTTGAGGTGCTCGCCGTTGAAGGCCCGCTGCGATGCCGCTTCGAGCTGCTCGGTGCGCTCGGTGAACGACGCCGTCACATACATGGCGAGGCCGCCGATCGCTGAGACCACCAGGCCCATCACGGCAACGATAAGGAAAAGGCGGGTCCGGATCTTCATTGGTCTGCGCTCGCTCTGCTTCTGGAGTGGACGACGTCGTGGACGACTTGCGGCAATGACTGAGCGCGTCCGGAATTGCTTCCGGTGAACGGCCTCGTTTTGCTGGGGATCAATTGGGCGCGGCTCCACAACTGGCCGCGGCTGTCCTGGCCCCGGCGCGGTTAGTCTTGCTGCATTCCCGATATCGACAATTACGCAGTTTGCCTTAAGGGATGGTGAATTGCTTCCGGTTGCGTATTTAGGCGATCTCTGCCGTTGGACCTCCACCGCATCGTGCAGTCAGGAACCCTCTCCCGCTTGCGGGGGAGGGGGAACCACGCGACAGCGTGGTGGGAGGGGGGAGCCCCGAACACTGGCCTAGCCCCGTCCGCCCACCATTTGTGCGTGGGCACCCCCCTCCCACCAGCCTTTCGGCTGGTCCCCCCTCCCCCGTAAACGGGAGAGGGTGCGCCGACTGCGCCATCGGCGAACTGAGAACATGCAGTCGGAAGATCGTGCCCCCAAAAGCAAAACGGGCGCCCCGCAGGGCGCCCGTTTCGAATTCCGTATCTGCCGTCCGCTCAGTGTGCGGTGCTGGTCCCGACCGCAGCGTCGAGCAGCAGGTTGCGCCAGCCGTCGATTTCCGCCTGCAGGCGCATTTCTTCGTCGGCGGTGTTCGCCGCCTGCTGGGCGGTGAGCCCGGCGGCGATCAACCCTTCGATCTTCGCGCGGTCGAATTCGGCGATATCCTGCGCCTCTTCGGCGAGGATGGTCAGCCCCTCGGGCGAGATGTCGGCAAAGCCGCCACGCACGTAGTAGACGTGGCTGATCCCGTCATTGCGAACGACGGTCACGAAGCCCGGCTTCAGCGTGGTCATCAGCGGCGCGTGGTCGCCCAGCACGGTGAAATAGCCATCGGCGCCCGGCACGGTCACCGACTTCACGGTCTCCGACAGCAGCAGCCGCTCGGGCGAGACGATTTCGAGTTTGGTGCCTTCGGCCATGGTCCTGCCTTTGGGTTGAGCTGGGTCCGCCCTGAGGCGAACCCGAGTTCGTCAGATAAGCTTAAGCCGCAGCGGCCAGCTTCTGGGCCTTCTTGACCGCATCCTCGATGGTGCCGACCATGTAGAAGGCAGCCTCCGGGAGGTGGTCGTACTTGCCTTCGACGAGGCCCTTGAAGCCCTTGATGGTGTCTTCGAGCGCCACGAAAATGCCCGGAGTACCGGTGAAGGCCTCGGCCACGAAGAACGGCTGGCTCATGAAGCGCTCGATCTTGCGGGCGCGCGCCACGGTCAGCTTGTCCTCTTCGGAAAGCTCGTCCATGCCCAGGATCGCGATGATGTCCTGGAGCGCCTTGTAACGCTGCAGAATCTGCTGCACTTCGCGGGCGGTGTTGTAGTGATCTTCGCCAACGATGTTGGCCGACAGCATGCGCGAGGTGGAGTCCAGCGGATCCACGGCCGGGTAGATGCCCTTCTCGGAGATGGCGCGGTTCAGCGTCGTCGTCGAGTCGAGGTGGGCGAACGAGGTCGCCGGCGCCGGGTCGGTCAAGTCGTCGGCCGGCACGTAAATCGCCTGCACCGAAGTGATCGAGCCCTTGTTGGTGGTGGTGATGCGTTCCTGCAGTGCGCCCATGTCAGTGGCGAGCGTCGGCTGGTAACCCACCGCCGAAGGAATACGGCCGAGCAGTGCCGACATTTCGGCGCCCGCCTGGGTGAAGCGGAAGATGTTGTCGATGAAGAACAACACGTCCTGGCCCTGGTCGCGGAAGTGCTCGGCGACGGTGAGGCCCGAGAGCGCCACGCGGGCACGGGCGCCCGGCGGCTCGTTCATCTGGCCGAACACCAGGGCGCATTTCGAACCGGCGGTCGAGCCGTTGTTCTCATGCGGGTCCTTGTTCACGCCCGATTCGATCATTTCGTGGTAGAGGTCGTTGCCCTCGCGGGTGCGCTCACCCACGCCGGCGAACACCGAGTAACCACCGTGCGCCTTGGCGACGTTGTTGATCAGTTCCTGGATCAGCACGGTCTTGCCCACACCGGCGCCGCCGAACAGGCCGATCTTGCCGCCGCGCGCGTAGGGGGCGATCAGGTCCACGACCTTGATGCCGGTGACGAGGATCTGTGCTTCCGAGGCCTGCTCGGTGAACGACGGCGCTTCCTGGTGGATGGCGCGGCGGGCCCTGGTCTGCACCGGGCCGGCTTCGTCCACCGGCTCGCCGATCACGTTCATGATGCGGCCCAGCGTCTCGTCGCCAACCGGCACCGAGATCGGCTCGCCGGTATCGACGACGGGCGCGCCGCGGACCAAGCCTTCAGTAGTGTCCATGGCGATGGTGCGCACGGCGTTCTCGCCGAGGTGCTGCGCCACTTCGAGCACCAGGCGGCTGCCATTATTGTCGGTCTCGAGCGCGTTCAGGATCGCCGGCAGGTGACCATCGAAGGTCACGTCCACCACGGCGCCGATCACCTGCGAAACGCGGCCGACCGGCTTGCCGGAAGTCGCGACCACCGGGGTCGAAGCGGCCTTGCGGACGGCCGGGGCTTTCTTGGCGGCGGGAGCCTTGTCGGTCGCCGGGGCTTTTGCTGCAGTTGCTGCGCGGGCCATGATTTACCTCGTTCCTGCTAGAGCGCTTCCGCGCCCGAAATGATTTCGATGAGTTCTTTGGTGATCTGGGCCTGGCGCTGCCGGTTGTAGACCAGCGTCAGCTTCTTGATCATTTCGCCGGCGTTGCGCGTCGCATTGTCCATGGCGCTCATCTGCGCCCCGAAGAACGATGCGTTGTTCTCGAGCAATGCCCGGAAGATCTGTACCGAGATGTTGCGCGGCAGCAGGTCCTCGAGGATCGCTTCCTCGTCCGGCTCGTACTCGTAGTTCAGCGTGTCCGCCGCATCGGCGGCCGGCGCGTCGAACTTTGCCGGGATCAGCTGGTGCGCCGTCGGAATCTGCGCGATCACCGAACGGAAGCGTGCGTAGAACAGCGTCGCTACGTCGAACTCACCCGCCGCGTACATCGCCAAGAGCTTCTCGCCGACGGTCGCGGCGTTGACATAGCCCAGCGTCCGCACTTCGCGGAACGAGATCGTCTCGACGATCTTGTCGCCCAGCGTCCGCTTCAGGATGTCGTTGCCCTTGCGGCCGACGGTGAGGATCTTCACTGTCTTGCCTTCGCCGATCAGCTTCTGCGCCGTTTCACGGGCGAGACGGGCGATCGACGAGTTGAAGCCGCCGGCAAGGCCACGCTCACCGGTCGCAACGACCAAGAGGTGCACCTGGTCACGGCCGTTGCCGGCGAGCAGTGCCGGAGCATCCGCACGACCGGCATAGGCTGCTCCCAGCGCCGCGAGCACGTTGCCCATGCGCTCGGCATAGGGACGCGCCGCCTCGGCTGCTTCCTGTGCGCGGCGAAGCTTCGCCGCTGCCACCATCTGCATGGCCTTGGTGATCTTCTGGGTCGATTTGACCGAGGCGATCCGGTTCTTAAGGTCCTTTAGCGAGGGCATCGGGCCGCTCTACTCCCATAGCGAGGCCCGAACCGGACCCCGCGTTATTCTGAAAGGGCTTACGAGAACGTCTTCTTGAACGCGTCGATGGCGGCCTTGAGCTTGGCGCGCAGATCATCCGACAGCGCCTTCTCCTTGGCGATCGCCGCCAGCACATCCGCACCCTTGGAGCGGAGGTAGCTCAAGAGGCCCGCCTCGAACTCGCCGACCTTCGACACCGGCAGGTCGTCCAGGTAGCCCTGGCCGCCGGCAAAGATCACCGCGACTTCTTCTTCCGGCTTCAGCGGCGCGAACTGCGGCTGCTTCAGCAACTCCGTCAGGCGGGCGCCGCGGTTGAGCAGGCGCTGCGTGGCGGCATCGAGGTCGGAACCGAACTGCGCGAACGCGGCCATCTCGCGATACTGCGAGAGCTCGCCCTTCAGCGAACCGGCAACCTGCTTCATCGCCTTGATCTGGGCGTTACCACCCACGCGGCTCACCGAGATACCGACGTTCACCGCCGGACGGATGCCCTGGAAGAACAGGTTCGTCTCGAGGAAGATCTGGCCGTCGGTGATCGAAATCACGTTGGTCGGGATGTAGGCCGACACGTCGTTCGCCTGGGTCTCAATCACCGGCAGCGCGGTGAGCGAGCCCGAACCATGCTCTTCGTTGAGCTTGGCGGCGCGCTCGAGCAGACGCGAGTGCAGGTAGAACACGTCGCCCGGGTAAGCTTCGCGGCCCGGCGGACGGCGCAGCAGCAGCGACATCTGGCGGTAGGCCACGGCCTGCTTGGTGAGATCGTCGAACGCGATCACGGCATGCATGCCGTTGTCGCGGAAATACTCGCCGATGGCGGCGCCGGTCATCGGCGCGAGGAACTGCATCGGCGCCGGATCGGACGCGGTCGCCGCGATGACGATCGAGTATTCCATGGCGCCGGCGTCTTCGAGCACCTTGACGAACTGCGCCACGGTCGAGCGCTTCTGCCCGACGGCGACGTAGATGCAATAGAGCTTGTCCGTCTCCGAAGCGTTGGCGGCATGCGCCGGCTTCTGGTTCAGGAAGGTGTCGAGAATGACGGCGGTCTTGCCGGTCTGGCGATCGCCAATGATCAGCTCGCGCTGGCCGCGGCCGATCGGGATCAGCGCGTCGATGGCCTTGAGGCCGGTCGACATCGGCTCGTGCACGGACTTGCGCGGCAGGATGCCCGGGGCCTTCACGTCGACGCGGCGGCGTTCCTTGGCCTTGAGCGGGCCCTTGCCGTCGATCGGGTTGCCGAGCGCGTCGACCACGCGGCCGAGCAGCTCCTTGCCCACCGGGGTATCGACGATGGCGCCGGTACGCTTGGCGACGTCGCCTTCCTTGATGCCGCGGTCATTGCCGAACAGCACGACGCCGACATTGTCGGTTTCGAGGTTCAGCGCCATGCCCTTGATGCCGCCCGGGAACTCGACGAGCTCACCGGCCTGCACGTTGTCGAGGCCGTAGACGCGGGCGATACCGTCGCCAACCGACAGAACCTGACCGACTTCGGAAACTTCCGCTTCCTGGCCGAAGTTCTGAATCTGCTCTTTGAGGATCGCAGAGATTTCCGCGGCTTTGATATCCATTATCCGACCTCTTTCATCGCGATCTTCATCGCCGTGAGCTTGGTTTTGAGTGAGCTGTCGATCATCTGGCTACCGACCTTGACCACGAGGCCACCGATCAGGCTGGGATCGACATGTTGGTTGAGCGTGACGGACTTGCCGATCTTCGCCTTGAGCGTATCGGCCAGCGTCTTGACCTGGGCCGCGGTGAGCGGCGTCGCCGAGGTCACGTCGGCATTGACTTCGCCACGGGCGCCAGCGGCGCGCTCGCGGAACGCCTTGATGATCTCGGGCAGCGCGAACAGCCGGCCATTGCGGGCCACCACCCGGACAAAATTGCCGACCGTGGTGTGCGCCTTGGCGCGCTCCAGCACGGCATGGATGGCCTGCGCCTTCTCTTCGGTGTTGATCACCGGGGAGCGAAGGAACCGGGCAAAATCCGGGCTCTGTTCAGCCAGGGCAAGCAGATTTACCAGCCCCTGCTCGACCGCTGCGACGGAACCGTCGGCTGCGGCGAGATCGTAGAGCGCCGACGCATATGGCCGCGCGATCTGGGTAAGCACTGAATTCTGCGCTGCCAATGCCCCGTCACCCTCGTGCTGCGCAACCCGAATCCGGCCGATAGAGGCGCCGGAGGCTGCTTTCGCTTATGATTGTTCGCCGGGAAAAGCTGATAGCCCCCCGGATTTCGCGCCCCCTCTAACATGCGAGATCGGCACCCGCAAGGCACCGGAACACGAGTCTTTCGGGGAGTTTTGTCGCAGGGGCGGGCCTCGCTGATCCTCCCCCGTTCACTGGCGCTGGTCGATCGTCGACAACGACCGGTGCCGGCAGGGAAGGTGTCCCTTGTGTCACCGTTGGGCGAGGCGTATTTTTTCACCTGCTGACGTCCGTTGTGAGGTGTGGATCATGCCACTCAATCGTCGTTGGGTGATCGCCGCCGGATCGGCGGCGTGTTTTGCGGGATTAAGCCGCAGCGCACTGGCCGAGACCTTGCGCCGCGCCGCAGCGAGCGGGCTGCCGCTGCTGAGCGAGGCCTCGCTGAACGCCATGATTCCGTCGCCCGAGGAACCGGACTACGCCGAAGTGCTCGGTGAAGCGGCGCGCGACATCCGTAGCTTCCTGCGTGCGCATTTCACGCTGACGGCCGAGCAGGATGAGGAAATCGGCACCATCTCCGATGGCTCGCGACGGTTGGCCGGTGCGCTGCTCAAGCGTTCGGCCAAGGGGCGATGGCGCGTCAGCGTTCGCGTCGGCGAAATGATCGATGAGGTGAGGCGCCGCGAGGACGAACTCCGAAAAAAGAGCAAGGAGGCCGAGAACGGCGCGAAGTTCGTCAGGATCATGGGCACCGCCCCCGCCCAGTCCGGCGAGCAACCCAAAACAACGGTAGTCGAGTTCCGGCTGGGCGCGCCGCCGCCAAAGCCGCCCCCGGAGGAGCCGTCCTCTTCGTCATCATCGACGGACAGCGGCCCCGAGCCGCCAGATATCGACTAGCCGGCGCCCAAGACGAGGATCGCGGCTGCCCGTGAGACGACCTGCAGGCCGTTCGCACGATCGCAAAAGATCCTGACGGACCTCTCCCCTGAGGGAGAGGTCGCCGCGGAGCGGCGGGTGAGGGGGCCTTTCTGCCGGCGCTAGAGGAACGACTGCGGATCGATATCCACCTGCACCCTGAGGTTCCCCGTGGTCTTGGGCGCCTGCTCCAGCCAGAACCGCACGTAACCGCTAAGATCAAAATCCTTGCCGGATTGCGCCAAGAGCCGCACCCGGTGCCTGCCGCGGATCATCGAGATCGGCGCGTCGGCTGGGCCGAACAGCTTCAGCCCTTCCGCCAGTGGCGCGACGCTCAGCAGCTGCTTGGCATAGGCGAAGGCCGGGTCGTGCTCGTTGGCCGAAACGATCAGCGCCGCCAGCCGGCCGAACGGCGGCAGCCCACCCGCCTCGCGCGCCAAGAGTTCATGCTTGTAGAACGCCTCGCGATCGCCTTTGACCATCGCCTTCATCACCGGGTGATCCGGATGATAGGTCTGGAGGAACGCCTTGCCGGCCCGGTTGGCGCGGCCGGCGCGCCCCGTTACCTGCGTCAGGATCTGGAAGGTCCGCTCCGCCGCGCGCGGGTCGCCGCGGTCGAGCCCGAGATCGGCATCGAGCACCCCGACCAAAGTCAGCTTTTCGAAATGGTGCCCCTTGGCCACCAGCTGCGTGCCCACCACCAGGTCGTATTCGCCGCGCTCGATCTCGGCAAAGCGCTCCTTGAGCTGCTGGTTCGAGCCCATGTCGGAGCTGAGGATCACCATGCGCGCGCCCGGGAAGCGCTCCGCCGCCTCTTCGGCCACCCGCTCGATCCCCGGCCCGATCGGTGTCAGCGAGTCGACCGCCCCGCACTCGGTGCACGCCTTGGGCACCCGCTGCTCATGCCCGCAATGGTGGCACATCAGGACGCCGCGGAAGCGATGCTCGACCAGCCAGGCCGAGCAATCCGGGCACTGGTACTGATGCCCGCACGCCTTGCACAGCGTCAGCGGCGCATAGCCGCGTCGATTGAGGAACAACAGCGCCTGCTCGCCCCGGTCGAGCGTCGCGAACACCTCGCGCGCCAGCTTCGGGGCGATCCACTGCCCTTTCTCCGGCGGCTCCTCGCGCATGTCGATCGGCGCGATGTCCGGCATCCCCGCCTCGGCGAAGCGCGAGGTCAGCAGCACATGCTTGTAGCGCCCCTGGTTGGCATTGTTCCGGCTCTCCACCGACGGCGTCGCTGAGCTCAGGATCACCCGCGCCTCGGCAAACCGCGCCCGCACCACCGCCATGTCGCGGGCGTGGTAATTCACCCCGTCATACTGCTTGAACGCCCCGTCATGTTCCTCGTCGAGCACCACCAGGCCGAGCTCGCGGAACGGCAGGAACAGCGCCGAACGTGCTCCCAGCACCACCCGCACGTCGCCGTTCAGTACCGAGCGCCAGGTCCGCGCCCGCTGTGCCGGCGTCATATCCGAATGCCACTCGGCCGGCTTGGTGCCGAAGCGTTTGGAGAACCGCTCGACAAAAGTCGAGGTCAGCGCGATTTCCGGCAGCAGCACCAGCGCCTGCCGGCCGGCCCTGAGCGTATCGGCCACCGCCTCGAAGAACACTTCGGTCTTGCCGCCGCCGGTCACCCCGTCGAGCAGCGCCACCCCGAAACCGCCGACATCGATCTCGCGGATCTGCGCCATTGCTGCCGCCTGCTCCTCGTTCAACGTCGGCGGCGCCGCGTCCGGGTCGGGCGGCAGTGCGATCGGTGGCGGCGCCATCTCGACCCGCTCGAGCGCCCCGGCCTTCTCCAGCCCCTCGACCACCGAGGCCGAAACCCCGGCCTCGCCGATGATCGCCGATTTGGCCCAGGCCTGCCCATCGAGCAGCAGGTCGAGCACCTTGTCGCGCGATTTGGTGCGCTTGTCGGGTTCGACGCCAGTCAGCCGGAAGGCGGTGATCGGCCGCTCCGGCTCCAGCGCCTCGGTCGAACGCAAGACGCTCCTGAGCACCAGCCCCGGCGCCGCCAGGGTGTATTTCGACACCCAGTCGACCGTCTTCAGCAGCTCTTCACTGAGCGGCGGCGTGTCGAAGACCTGGGCGATGTCCTTCAGCCGGTTATGCGCGTAATTGTCCTTGGGCAGCCCCCAGACCACGCCCAGCGTCAGCCGCCCGACCAGCGGCACCGCGACGATCGAGCCGCGCTGCACCTCCATCCCATAGGGCACGCGGTAGCTGTACGGTCCATCGACCGACACGCTCACCATCACCGCCACGATGTCGGGGGACTTTTCCATCTGTGCTCGCTTTGTTCACGGCTGAGATGGGAATTGCAAGTGCCTTCGCCAAACTCTTACGCTGCTGCCGCGTTCTGTCAGCAGTCTCGGTTCAATTACCCGTGCCCAACCACACGAGGAGCGTCCCATGCCCAGCACGATTCCCGAAGGCTACACCACCGTCACGCCGTGGATCATTTCCAGCGACACCCCGCAGCTGATCGATTTCCTCGTCGCCGCCTTCGACGGGGTCGAACTCAGCCGTATGGCCAACGAGGATGGCAGCATCGGCCACGCTGAGATCCGCATCGGTGACGCCGTCGTGATGGCCTTCGACGCCCCGGCCGGCCTCGCGGCCATGCCGGCCTTCATCCGGCTCTACGTTCCCGATGCGCGCAAGGGCTTCGCCAAGGCGCTCGAAGCCGGCGCCACCGAAGTCACCAAGCCGACGCTGCTCGCCTTCGGCGACCGCGTCGCCCGTGTCCGCGACCCGCTCGGCAATATCTGGTGGCTGCAGCAGCGCGTCGAGGAGGTCTCTGAATCCGAGATGCAGCAGCGCTGGGGCGACCCGAGATGGTCGGAACCCATGGCCTATGTACAGAACTCACTGGCCGAAGCGCTGAAGCACTAGGGGCGCCGGGCCTCCAGCCCCGCGCCTGGTCGCCCAATCACTGCCGTCATCCCCGCAGGCGCACATGCGCTAAGCTATGATCGTGCCCACCCACCGGCCGTCATCCCGGCGAACGCCGGGACCCAGTGCACAGCCCTATCCACCCGCATAGAACCATCCGACCTTTCGGTGATGGACCGGCAAGGCTTGTGCCTGCCTACCCTCAGAGCAGTGGGTCCCGGCTTTCGCCGGGATGACACCGAGTTTGCGGCGCTGTCTGGTGGCAAGTCCCGCCTGCGCGGGAATGACACCGCTGGGGAGGTCACATCACCAGAATCGGCGACCCACTCGGCACCCGCTGATACAGATCGATCACGTCCTGGTTGAGCAGCCGCACGCAGCCCGACGAGATCGCCTTGCCGATGGTCCGCTCGTCGGTCGCGCCGTGCAGCCGGTAAATGGTGTCGCGCCCATCCTTGAAGATGTAGAGCGCACGCGCCCCGAGCGGGTTTTCGAGGCTTGGCGCCATGCCGCGCCGATAGGGCTCGAGCTCGGGCTGCCGGTCGATCATCTCGCTCGGCGGCGTCCAGGTCGGCCATTCGCGCTTATACTGGATCACGCCGCGTCCCGACCAGGTGAAGCCGTCACGGCCGATGCCGACCCCGTAGCGCATCGCCTTGCCGTTTTCCTGCACCAGGTAGAGGAAGCGGTGCGCCGTATCGACCACCACGGTGCCGGGCCGCTCGCCCGTCGGATCGTCCACCACCTGCCGCCAGAACTGCGGTTCGATCAGGTCCATGCGGGCGGCCGGGATCGGGAAGCGCTCGTTCGGCTGCGCCGCATACATGGCGAGCACGTCGTCCGGAATGCGGACGGTTTCGGTTTCCAGCCGGGGCGCGCCGGAGGTGGCGCAGCCGGCGAGGGCGAGGGCTGCAAAGCTCGCCGCCCCGGCGAGCAGCGCCCGGCGGCCGATGATCAGGTCAGTCATTTGAAATGTCTCGTTTAGCGGCCGGGAGGCGGCCGCGTTGTCAGGAGGATGGCGATGTGGGGGGATTCAACCCAGCCGAGGCGGCGGCAGTTCTGCCACGGGCGAGCGACCTTGCCGCATCGGCTGGTCGGCCAGCCCGAAGGCCCATTGCGCCACGGTCGCCCGAGGCACTTCGACAACCCGCCGGCTCAGTTCCGGCTGCGGCGGCATCACCCGTTTGCCGCCCTGCATCTCGCAGGGGTTCGGCAGATGCGCCGGCCCGCCATCGTGGCTGGCGCTCACGGTCGGCAGCCCGCTATTGGCAATGCAGACCCCAGCCGCGAAGCTGGGGCTCAACAGCGCGAGCAGCGCGACGCAGAGCGCCAATATGGCAGTCAACCGATGCATGCCGCCCCGATAGCCCGCGAAATAAGGCAGGCAAAGGGCACCTCACGCCCGCGTGTTGGGTACCCGGGGGTTCGGAGGGTGGATGATGCAGATCTGCAACACCCAACTGCGTTTGCCGAATCCTAACCGCCCGCGCTTACCCTTGCAGCATGTCCTACGCCATGTTCGCCGACGCCGGCCTTGCCGCCCATATCGCCAATTGGCAGCGCGATCTCGGCGCCATCAGGCGTCTCGCGCCGTTGACGCTTGAGGCTTATCTGCGCGACCTCGGCCAGTTCGTCAGCTTCCTGAGCGCCCATACCGGCGGCGAGGTCACGCTGCAGACGCTGAAAGAGCTCCGCGCCGCCGATATCCGCGCCTTCCTCGCCGCCCGCCGCAGCGAGAGCCTCGGCTCGCGCTCGCTGGCCCGGGCGCTCAGCGCCATCAAGAGCTTCTTCGGTTTCCTCGAGCGTGAAGGCATTCTGGCGAGCGAAGCGCTGAACACCATCCGCACCCCAAAGCAGCCGCGCTCGCTGCCCAAGGCGCTGACCGTGCTGGAGGCCAAGGCTACCATCCGCACCACCGATGAGCTCGAGGACACCCCCTGGGTCGCGGCCCGCGACATGGCGGTGATCTCGCTCTGCTATGGCGCGGGCCTCCGTATCTCGGAAGCCCTCGCCGTCTCCCGCGCCGATCTTGAGGCGAGCGCGCTGCGCGTCACCGGCAAGGGTGGCAAGACCCGGCTGGTGCCGTTGATCGCCGCGGTGCGCCAGGCCATCGACACCTATCTCGGGCTCACGCCGTTCCACCCCGGTCCGGACGAGCCGATCTTCCGCGGCAAGAAGGGCGGGCCGCTGTCGCCGCGGCTGATCCAGCTGCGCATGCAGCAGCTGCGCGGCGCCCTCGGCCTGCCCCCATCGGCGACGCCGCACGCGCTCCGCCACAGCTTTGCCACTCACCTTCTCGGCAAAGGCGGCGACCTACGTGCCATCCAGGAGCTCCTGGGCCATGCCTCGCTCTCGACCACCCAGATCTACACCGCGGTCGACACCGAGCGCCTGCTCGAGAGTTATCGCGCCGCCCATCCGCGGGCCTGAGCCCGGCCTCAGCGCCCCGGTGTCGCTATGACGTCGTGCGCAAGCGACAGGACTTCCGCCTTTGCCGTACTGCTCGCCGAAAAGAACGCTTCCTGCAAGCGGATCACCGTTTCCGGCTGTACAAGCCAAGCAATGAACAGGTCATTGTCGGCCTTGCTCGACCACGACTCGCTCGATCGCAGGTAGCGCTCACCTTTGGCCCAGGTCAGCTGCCAGTTGATGAACTCCGCCAGTGCCACGCTCGCCGGCTCCGACCGATCGCCCTCCCACAGCTCGAGATACGGTCCGATCGGCTCTCCCGCCCTGACAAACGCCTCGATCAGCACGCCGGGTTCATCTCCTCCCGGAAGCCCGCCGAAACTCGCAGCCAGCAGGCCCAGAAAGACCCTGCGAACCGCCAACCGCTCCGCCTCGGGCCAGTCGGGCAGTCCCGCTTCGTTGAGCTTTGTGAACGTGTGCTCCGTGTTCCAGTACGGCCACGGCCCCTCGGCGCAGCATTCGAGCAGACGCGGCAGCAGCCAGCGCATTTGCTGGCTGGCCAGCGCCCCGCTCGCCTCATGGGCCGAGTTGAGATACTCCGAGATCTGCTCCACGCTCAGTCGCTCGCGTGACGTCTTCTCGATCTCGGCCTTCATAGCCACGGACATGCACACCCCACAGGTGCAGACCTGCAGCGGTCCGCCCAGGCCATTGTCGGGGAACAGGCGGTAGGCTTCCGCCACTGCCGCGGCGATATCGGGAGCACGTCTCATGGCGCCAAGCATCAGCCATGCCTCGCAAAACCGCAATCGGCGGTCGAACGCACCGTTCACCCAACCGGCCACTTTACAGCCGCCATGCCCGAGCGTACCTATCCGCCCATGACCGCTTGCATCCTAATTATTGGCAAAACCTGCCTCATCCCCTCCGGGGACCGGGACGCGACGGCTGTTTGACCCTCGTTTGCTCACCGGCCCCGCCATCAGGCGCGGTAACCCGGTGATCTGATGGCAGGGGCCAGAACTGGACCCGCCAAATGTCTCCCGAGACTGCGTCACCTCCATCCACCGCCCATCGCGGCTTCCGGCAATTCGCCTGGGCCGGCATTGTGCTGGCGCTCGCCGGCGCTGCGTTCTTCGCCACCAAGGGCATCGTCATCAAGCTGGCTTTGCTGGAGGGCATCGACTCGGTGACGACGCTCACCTGGCGGATGATCGTCGCCGTGCCGATCTTTTTGACTGTCGGCATCCTCGGCTACCGCAAGAAGCTGGCCCAGCAACCCCCAGGCGCCCCGCCGGTGCTCACCTGGCCGGTGCTGGCGCAGACCCTCGGCGTCGGCGTCATCGGCTATTACCTCGCGAGCTACCTCGATTTCTCGGCGCTCGAATACATCACCGCGCAGTTCGACCGGCTGATCCTCCTCACCTATCCGTTCTTCGTCGTGCTGTTCGGCGCGATCTTCTTCAAGCGCAAAATCACCCTGCCGATGGTCGTGGCGCTGCTCGTCTCCTACCTCGGCATCGGCGTCATCTTCTGGCATGACCTCAGGATCGAGGGCGATAACGTGCTGCTCGGCGCCGCCTTGGTGTTCGGCTCGGCCATCGCCTACGCGGCGTACCAGATCATGGCCAAGCCATTGATCGACAAACTCGGCCCGCAGCTCTTCACCTCCATCGCCATGAGCGGCGCCGGCCCGGCGGTGATCGCGCATTTCCTCTTCACCCATCCGGTCACCGACCTTGCGGTCACCGGCAACGGGTTCCTGTTGATGCTGGCCATCGGCACGGTGTCGACCGTGCTGCCGGCCTATTGCATCTCGGGCGCCATCGCACTGATCGGCCCCGAGCGCACCGCCATCATCGGCAACGTCTCGCCGGTGGTCACCGTCGGCCTCGCCATCTCCGTCCTCGGCGAAGCCTTCACGCCCTACCACGCGATCGGTACGGCCCTGGTGCTGGGCGGGGTGTTCCTGTTCACCCGCAAGGAAAAGCCGAAGCTGAAGGTGCTGAAGGAAAGTACCGCTTGATTCCGTTGAGGATTCTCGACAAGCCTGCTCCTGGTTCAAATAGTTCTACAACAGTCGCCTGCGAGAAATTGCGGGGCGACTGACGAGGGTTCCGGGGGCGGGCGTGGGTTTGTGGACTAGGGCGACCGACGACAGTACGGCAGCACGTGCCGCGCTGCTTGCGCTTTCCGGCACCATTGCAGGCCTCTGCTCCCCGCTGCCGGCGCAAGCGCAATACGTTGTGGCGCCGGGCCCGTACCCGGAGCTGACCGTCAGCAGCGGCAATCAGTCCGTCACCCAGAGCGGCGCAGTCTCGGTAGCCGGACAAACGACCATCGTCGCGGGCACCGGCACCATCACCTTGACCAACAGCGGCAACGACTTCGGCGGCCAGATCGTCGCCGCGGGTTCAGCTATCGCGCTCACCGACGCCAACGCCCTGCTCGTGGGCGTGCTGAACGGTGACTTAGGCGTCGTATCGCTCAGCGCCGGCGGGATGATCAGCCAGATCGGCATCGTCGAGGCGGGGACACTCAACCTCAACGGCGGCGATGACGTCATCCTGAGTAACACCGCCAACCGCATCGGCTTGCTGAACAGCGCGACCATCACCGGCGACTTCACCCTGGCCAACAGCCTGGCCCTGAACATCTACTCGCTCACTGCGGACAACGTGTCGCTCCACGTCGCCAGCGGCGTCACCGTGGGCGCCACTCATTCGATCACCGCCGACCAGGTCACCATGAACACTGGCCTCTTGACCGTGAACGGCCAGGTCGACGGCGCCGTGAACATCCTCGACGGCGCATCGCTCGGAGGTACCGGCACGGTCGGCAACACCACGATCGCCAGTGGCGGCACGCTGGCGCCCGGCAACTCCATCGGCACGCTTCATGTCGACGGAGACCTGGTGTTCGCGGCTGGCTCGTCCTTTGACGTCGAGGTCGATCCCTTGAGCAGCGCAAGCGACCTTGTCGCCGTTACCGGCAACGTCACCATCAATGGCGGGACCGTCGCCCATATCGGTGGGGCTGGCGACTTCCTCCGCACGACCCGCATCATCCTGACCACTGGAGGCGAGCTCACCGGAGCGTTTGCCGAGGTCGAGTCGATCTATGCCTTTCTGACGCCCCGCCTCATCTATGACTACGACGCCGACATGGTGGCACTCGAACTGGGCCGCAACGATATCGACTTCGTATCGTCGGCAGCGACCCGCAACCAGACCGCCACCGCCCAGGCCATCGACAGCATCGGCATCTTTGCCGCCAACCCGCTCTACGACGCCATCGCTCTGCTGCCCGACGATGACGCCCTGATCCAGGCGAGCTTCGACGCCCTATCGGGTGAGATCGGCGCGACCCTGCAGGGAGCGCTTATCGAAAACAGCCGCTTCATCCGTGACGCCATGGGCCAGCGCCTTCGCACCAGCCCGACTGGCCCTTCTGACGACTACGTGCCGCTGATGGGCTACGCGCCCAGCACCGAGCCCATGCTGCCCTCTCCGGAGCCGGCCGGCCCGACGGTCTGGGCCTATGGCTTCTCCTCCTCCGGTACGGCCGGCGGAGATGGCAACGCCGCCGCACGCGATCATGATATCGGCGGCCTGCTGGTCGGCACCGACGGCCTGCTCGGCGACTGGCGGGTCGGCCTCCTCGCCGGCTACAGCCGCTCCGGCTTCGAAGTAGAGGATCGCTCCTCCTCCGGCTCGAGCGACAGCTACCACCTCGGCCTCTACGGCGGCACCGCCTGGGGCGCTCTCGCGCTGCGCACCGGGCTCGCCTATACCCTGGCGGACCTCTCCACCCAGCGTCTTGTCGCCATCCCCTGGCTCGATGACAGCCTCAGCGCCGCCTACGGCGCCCAGACCCTCCAGGCCTTCGGCGAGCTCGCCTACGCGATCGAGACTGACGGCGCCCGGCTCGAGCCCTTCGTCAACCTGGCGCATGTGAACCTCACCACCGACGGCTACACCGAAGAGGGCGGCCCCGCCGCGTTGACGGTTGCGGGCAGCTCCACCGGCATCACCTTCGCCACCCTCGGGGCGCGGGCAGAACTCGCATTCGAACTGGGAAGCATCGACGCAACCCTGCTCGGCATGCTCGGCTGGCGCCACGCCTTCGGCGATCTCACCCCTACTGTAACTCAGGCTTTCGCGGCGGGTGACGCCTTCACCATCGCCGGCGCACCGATCGCCAGCGACAGCGTCGTGATCGAAGCCGGCCTCGATCTCGCCCTCAACGACACGGCCACCGTGGCCCTGTCCTATCTCGGCCAAATCTCGAGCGAAACCGAGAACCACGGCGCCAAGGCAACCCTGGCCGTCAGCTTCTAGAGCGCTTTCAGGAAAAGCTGCAGACTTTTCCGGTTCGAAAGCGCGGCAAAATCAATGACCTGGAGCGTTTCGGCGCTTCATTGAAACGGTGAAACGCTCCAGAAGCTCGGGCGGCGTGCTCGCCACCACTCTCCACCCGCATCCGCACAACGCCACTTGTGGCATGCCACGTACCGGTGCAGCCTCCGTCCAGTGCTGGGGGGGCAGTCATGGTGCGCATTCTTTCGGGGCTTGCCCTGTTCGTCGTGGTCATTGCCCTCACCTGCGTCATGCTTGTCGGCTTCAGCTACGCCATGGGCTACGGCGCGCCTTCTTTTGACTTCGACTCACTTCTCCCCATCACCGCCGTGCTTGTGGCGTTCGCCTTGGCCAACTCGATCGTGCTGGTCGTTCTGGCCTGGCGCGGCCGGAACCGACCGCTGTCAGACGGGGTGTTGTCGCTGAATGTCCTCGTGATCGGCTTCACCCTCGTGACGCTGGTATCGATCCTGTTGCAGGGGCCATCGCCATATCCAGACAGCATGCCGATGTACTACGTTATGCTGATGGGCGGACAGGTCGTTACCTTCCTGATCCCGGCCCACATCGTCGCCGTTCTGGCGCTCAGCCGCACCCCACTCCTGCGTGGCTTTGTTCCAAAAGCAAAGGGGCCCGCCGAAGCGAGCCCCTGAACATCTGCGCTGACTGCCGCCGGATCAGAGATCCAGCACCAGCCGTTCCGGCGCCTCGAGGCTCTCCTTGACGCGGACGAGGAAGGTCACCGCTTCCTTGCCGTCGACGATACGGTGATCATAGCTCAGCGCCAGATACATCATCGGACGGATGACGATCTCGCCGCCGACCACCACCGGCCGCTCCTGGATCTTGTGCATGCCCAGAATACCCGACTGCGGAGCATTGAGGATCGGCGTCGACATCAGCGAGCCGTAGACGCCGCCATTCGAGATGGTGAAGGTGCCGCCCTGCATGTCGGCCATCGAGAGCTGCCCGTCACGGGCGAGCTTGCCGAGCCGGGCGATATCCTTCTCGATGCCGGCGATCGACAGCTGATCGGCGTCGCGCACCACCGGCACCACGAGGCCCTTATCGGTCCCCACCGCCACGCCGATATGGGCGTAGTTCTTGTACACCAGGTCGTCGCCGTCGATCTCGGCATTGACCGCCGGGATTTCCTTCAGCGCGTGCGTCACCGCCTTGGTGAAAAAGCCCATGAAGCCGAGCTTCACGCCGTGCTTTTTCTCGAACAGCTCCTTGTAGGAATTGCGCAAGTCCATCACCGGCTTCATGTCCACCTCGTTGAAGGTGGTGAGCATGGCGGCGTTGTTCTGCGCTTCCTTCAAACGCCGCGCGATGGTCTGACGCAGCCGGGTCATCTTCACCCGCTCTTCGCGCACATCGTCATTGGCGTTAACCGGACCACGCGGCTGCGCCGGGACCGGAGCAGGCGCCGGCTCGGCGGCCTTGGGAGCCGGCGCCGGCGCAGGTGCGGGCGCTGCAACCGGCGCAGGAGCCGGCTTCGGCGTGGCGGCGACGGGCGCCGCAGCCACTGATGCGGCAGGTGCAGAAGCGGGCTTGGCCGCCGCCGCCAGCACATCTTCCTTGAGGATCTGGCCACGACGGCCCGAACCACTGACATCGGCGTCGGTGAGCCCGGCTTCCGCCATCAGCTTTGCGGCGCTCGGCGCCGGCGGCACGGCGGAGCCGTTGCCATTGGCGGGCTTCGGCGCCGGCTCGGCGGCGACTGCGGCCGGCTGCGGCACGTCAGCGGGCTTGGCCACAGCGGCCGGTGCAGCGGCGGCCACAGCAGACCCAGCAGCGGCGATCGCCCCGATCAGCGCCCCGACATTGACCGTATCGCCCGGATTGGCGGTGATGGTTTCGAGCACGCCGGCGGCCGGGGCCGGTACCTCGATGGTCACCTTGTCGGTCTCGAGCTCCACCACCGGCTCATCGGCGGCGACAGTGTCGCCCACCTTCTTGAACCACTGGCCGATCGTCGCCTCGGTGACGCTCTCGCCCAGCGTGGGCACCCGGATGTCAGTCGCCATCAGTTTGGTCCTTCAGTTTTCTTGCCGCGTCTAGGCGGGCGATTCTACTTGGCGAACGCTTCTTCGAGGAAGGCCTGCAGCTGCTGCAGGTGCGTGCGCATCAGGCCGGTGGCCGTCGCCGCCGAGGCAGCGCGGCCGACATAGTGCGGCCGGTCGCCCGGGCGACCCATCTGGTCCATCACCCAGTCGATATAGGGCTGCACGAACGCCCAGGCGCCCATATTCTTGGGCTCTTCCTGGCACCAGACGATCTCGGCGTTCTTGAACCGGTTGAGTTCGTCGAGCAGTGCCTTGGCCGGGAACGGGTAGAGCTGCTCGAGACGGAGCAGGTACACGTCGTTGATGCCGCGCTTCTCGCGATCCTCGAGCAGGTCGTAGTAGACCTTGCCGGTGCACAGGATCACCTTGCGGATCTCCTCGTCCGGCGCCAGCTTGATCGTCGTCTTGGGCACGCCCGGCGCTTCCGCATCGTCCCACAAGAGGCGATGGAACGTCGATTCCGGCCCGAACTCGACCAGCCCCGACACCGCCTTCTTGTGGCGCAACAGGCTCTTGGGCGTCATCAGCACCAAAGGCTTGCGGAAGTCGCGCTTCATCTGGCGGCGCAGGATGTGGAAGTAGTTGGCTGGCGTCGTGCAGTTGGCGACCTGCATATTGTCTTCGGCGCAGCTCTGCAGGTAGCGCTCGAGGCGGGCCGACGAGTGCTCCGGCCCCTGGCCTTCATAGCCATGCGGCAACAGCATCACGAGGCCGCTCATGCGGAACCACTTGCGCTCGCCCGACGAGATGAACTGGTCGACCACCACCTGCGCACCGTTGGCAAAGTCGCCGAACTGGGCTTCCCACAGCGTCAGCGTTTTCGGTTCGGCCAGCGAATAGCCATACTCGAAGCCGAGCACCGCCTCTTCCGAGAGCATCGAGTTGACGACCTCGTAGCGGGCCTGCAGCTCGGCGATGTTGTTGAGCGGCGTGTAGGTCTCGTCCTTGTCCTGATCGTACAGCACCGAGTGGCGCTGGCTGAACGTGCCGCGCTCCACGTCCTGCCCCGAGAGCCGTACCGGGTGGCCCTCCTCGAGCAGCGTCGCATAGGCCAGCGCTTCGCCGGTCGCCCAGTCGATGCCTTCGCCCGACTCGATCGAGGCGAGCCGGTTGTCCATGAACCGCTTCACTGTCTTGTGGGCGTTGAAGCCGGCCGGAACCGTTGACAGCTTCTGGCCCAGATTGACCAGATCGGGGATGTCCACCCCGGTGTCGCCGCGGCGCGGGCCCTCGACGTCGGCGCGCTTCAGGTCCTTCCACACGCCATCGAGCCAGTCTGTCTTGTTCGGGCGGAAATCCTGCCCGGCCTCGAACTCGCGCTCGAGATGCGCCCGCCAGTCGGCCTTCATCTTGTCGACGTCATCGGCCGACAGCACGCCCTCCGCGGCGAGGCGCTTCGAATAGATATCGAGCGTCGTCTCGTGGCTGCGGATCTTGGAATACATCAGCGGCTGGGTGAAGCTCGGCTCGTCGCCTTCGTTATGGCCGAAGCGGCGATAGCAGAAGATGTCGATCACCACCGGCCGCGCGAAGCGCTGCCGGAACTCGGTGGCGACCTTGGCCACATAGACCACCGCTTCCGGGTCATCGCCGTTCACGTGGAACACCGGCGCCTCGATCATCTTGGCGACGTCGGTCGGGTACGGCGAGGAGCGCGAATACATCGGCGACGTGGTGAAGCCGATCTGGTTATTGATCACCACGTGGATCGAGCCGCCGGTGCGGTGACCCTTCAGCCCGCTGAGGCCGAGGCATTCGGCAATCACGCCCTGGCCGGCAAACGCCGCATCACCATGCAGCAGCAGCGGCAGCACCACCGAGCGATCGGTCTGGCGCGTATCGGCGATGAACCGCCCATCGACCGCCGAACGCTGGTCCTGCTTGGCGCGCGCCTTGCCCAGCACCACCGGATCGACGATCTCGAGATGCGACGGGTTGGCGGTGAGGCTGAGATGCACGTTATTGCCGTCGAACTCGCGGTCCGCTGAAGCACCCAGATGGTACTTCACGTCGCCCGAGCCTTCTACTTCCTCGGGGTAGAAGGCCCCGCCCTTGAACTCGTGGAACAGCGCCCGATGCGGCTTCGCCAGCACCTGGGTCAGGACGTTCAGCCGGCCGCGATGCGCCATGCCGAGCACGATATCCTTCACGCCCAGCGAACCGCCGCGCTTGATGATCTGCTCGAGCGCCGGGATCAGCGCTTCCGAGCCATCGAGGCCGAAGCGCTTGGTGCCGGTGAACTTGACGTCGAGGAACTTCTCGAACCCCTCGGCTTCGACCAGCTTGTTGAGGATCGCCTTCTTGCCCTCGGGCGTGAACTTGATCTCCTTGTCCGGCCCTTCCATGCGCTCCTGGATCCACTGCTTGGCTTCGGGATCGGAGATGTGCATGAACTCGACGCCGACGGTCGAGCAATAGGTCCGCTTCAGGATCTCCAGCATCTGGGGAACCGTCGCGTATTCGAGGCCCAGATAGTTGTCGATGAAGATCTTGCGGCCGTAATCGGCCTCGGTGAAGCCGTAGGTTTGGGGATCGAGCTCGGGTGCCGGATCGTCGGCCTTCATCTTCAACGGGTCGAGATCGGCGTGCAGATGCCCGCGCATGCGGTAGGCGCGGATCATCATGATGGCGTGGATCGAGTCGCGTGTCGCCTGCAGCACGTCGATGGCGGTCGGCGCCGGTGCGCCGGCGACCTTGGCCTTCTCGACCACCGCCTTCTGCACCTTGACCTGGATCTCGCCCCAGTTGCCGTCGAGCGCCGAAACCAGCTCGCCATTGGCCGACTGCGGCCAATCCTGGCGCTGCCAGCTCGGGCCTTCGGCATTCTTGTCGATATCGGCGGGAGCATCCTCGAGCCGATCGAAATACGACGCCCAGGTCGGATCGATCGAGGCCGGATCGGCCTTGTAGCGGGCGTACAGCCCTTCGATGTAATCGGCGTTGCCGCCATAGAGGAAAGAAGAGAGCAAGAACTGTTCGTTCTTTTCTTGTCGGGTCATGTCCAGCGTCGCGAGGCGTGAACCCCGCCATCCTTCTCAAACGCCCGGGAAATGCTCGACCGGGCCCTTTTTGCGTCGCGGGCCAACCTGCCCGCAACTTCTTTGTTTGACGTTAAGGCGCGGGAAACCACCCGCGCCCCGTCTTCAGTCCACCCTCGCCTCAGCCTTTTAGTACGTCGGCTAGGGTTTGGCCAATCCTCGCAGGCGACTGCGACACCTTTATGCCCGCGCGTTCCATTGCCGAAATCTTGTCTTCGGCGCCCCCCTTGCCGCCCGAAATCACGGCGCCGGCATGGCCCATGGTCCGGCCGGCCGGAGCGGTGCGCCCGGCGATGAAGCCGGCCATCGGCTTCTTGCGACCCTTCTTGGCCTCGTCGATCAGGAACTGCGCGGCATCTTCCTCGGCGGAACCGCCGATTTCGCCGATCATGATGATGGATTTGGTGGCTTCGTCGGCGAGGAACATCTCGAGCATATCGATGAACTCGGTGCCCTTGACCGGATCGCCGCCGATACCAACCGCAGTGGTCTGGCCGAGCCCGGCATTGGTGGTCTGGAACACCGCTTCATAGGTAAGCGTACCGGAGCGGGAAACAATGCCCACCGAGCCCTTGGAAAAGATCGAGCCCGGCATGATGCCGATCTTGCACTCTTCCGGCGTCAAGACGCCCGGGCAGTTGGGTCCGAGCAGCCGGGACTTGGATTTGTCGAGCCGCGCCTTCACCCGCACCATGTCGAGCACCGGGATGCCCTCGGTGATGCAGACGATCAGCGGGATCTCGGCATCGATCGCCTCGATGATGGCGTCGGCGGCGCCCGGCGGCGGCACGTAGACCACCGAAGCGGTGGCGCCGGTGCGCTCCTTGCCTTCGGCGACCGAAGCGAACACCGGCAGCGTGGCCGAGGCATCGAGCCCCGAGGTCCACACTTCACCGGCCTTCTTGGGGTTCACGCCGCCCACCATCTTGGTGCCGTAATAGGCCAGCGCCTGCTCGGTATGGAACGTGCCGGTCTTGCCGGTCAGCCCCTGCACCAGAACGCGAGTGTCTTTGTTGACGAGAATGGACATCGGGGGACGACTGCTCCGGTTTATCTACGACTGCGCCGCAAGGCCAGTGGATTGGGATTTCGGGAACGCTGGCACGGTCTTGCCGCCGTGCGCCCCCACGTATGCACGTATTAGCCTCAGCAGCTCATCGTGCGTGATCTTCAACGTCTGCGCCCCGATCGTCAGATCGGACAACCGCCTTCCAGCACGGACGAGTCGCGTCGCAAGGGTCAGCGGCAGGCCTTTCGCAACAGCGGGGTCAAGCGCGAGCCTGACATACTTCTGCCCGTAAACGCGCTTCTCGCTCACATTGCTGACGCCTGTCCAAGGCACGACGTCAGGGCTCACAAGGATGAACCGTATCCCGCTCGACGACAGCGTAACGGGTGCGACAGGCCTCAATAGGCGCCATAAGCCAACTAGAGCGCAGGCCCCAAAGAAGATTATCGACGCCCAGCCGATAAACGGCGCCATCGCTCCGCGCCGGGTGTTCGAGAAGTCACCCGTCACCAGCCAGTACCCAGCGGCAACGAACAGAATTGCACCCAGCAGCGCCCAGACCATCTTGGTCTGATCCTGTCCGATTTCTCGAACCAGCGATGTGTCGACCGCCGTGCTCATCGGTGTCAGTCGCGACCCTTCACGGCGGCGACGATCTTCTGCGCCGCGTCATCGAGGTCGTCGGCCGAGATCACATCGAGGCCGGATGAGTTGAGGATGGCCTTGCCTTCCTTGACGTTGGTGCCTTCGAGGCGAACCACCAGCGGCACCTTGAGGCCGACTTCCTTCACCGCGGCGATCACGCCTTCGGCGATGATATCGCAGCGCATGATGCCGCCGAAGATGTTGACCAGGATGCCTTTGACGGCCGGATCGGCGGTGATGATCTTGAACGCCGCCGTCACCTTCTCCTTGGAGGCGCCGCCGCCCACATCGAGGAAGTTGGCGGGCTCGGCGCCATAGAGCTTGATGATATCCATCGTCGCCATGGCGAGGCCGGCGCCGTTGACCATGCAGCCGATATTGCCATCGAGCGCCACATAGGCGAGGTCGAACTTCGACGCCTCGATCTCCTTGGCGTCCTCTTCGGTGAGGTCGCGCAACGGGGCCAGTTCGGCGTGCCGGAACGAAGCATTGTTGTCGAAGCTCACCTTGGCGTCGAGCACGCGCAGGTGCCCGTTGGCCATGACGATCAGCGGGTTCACTTCGAGCAGCGACATGTCGGTCTCGACGAACGCCTTGTAGAGCGCCGGAAACACCGACTTGGCGTCGTCCGCCGCCGACCCATCGAGCTTCAGCGCCGCGACGATCTCGGCGACGTCCTTGGCAGTGACGCCGACCGTCGGGTCGATATCGACCGCGATGATCTTTTCGGGCGTATCGTGCGCCACCGCTTCGATGTCCATGCCGCCTTCAGTGGAGACGACGAACGACACCCGGCCGGTGGACCGATCGACCAGCAGCGAGCAGTAGAGCTCGCGCGCGATATCGGCGCCATCTTCGATATAGAGCCGGTTGACCTGCTTGCCGGCCGGACCGGTCTGCTTGGTGACGAGCGTATTGCCCAGCATTTCCTTGGCGTTGGCAGCGACGTCCGCAGCCGACTTCGCCAGCCGCACGCCACCCTTGGCATCGGCCGGCAGTTCCTTGAACTTGCCCTTGCCGCGTCCGCCGGCGTGGATCTGCGACTTCACCACATAGAGCGGTCCGGGCAGTTCCAGCGCCGCGGCTTCCGCCTCGTGCGGCGTAAAGATCGCCACCCCGTCGGCCACCGGCAACCCGTAGGTCTTCAGCAGCGCCTTGGCCTGGTGTTCGTGGATGTTCATGTCTACCTACCGCCTTGTGTCGGAAGCTTTCCCACCCGCCGGGTCGTCCCCCGCCTCGCGGGATGCTCAGGAATGGTGGAGTGGGTTTGAAGTCCCCGCGCCGTTGCAGGGAGCACCGGGTGGGGGGCCGACTGAGCCGGCCCCGCACAAACTACGCCAGCTTCGGCGCGATCTTCTTGCACGCCTCGACGAGGCCGTTCACTGCGGCGACCGACTTGTCGAACGCCTTCTGCTCGGAGCCGGTAAGGGAGATCTCGACGATCTTCTCCGCCCCGCCGGCGCCGATCAGCACCGGCACGCCGACATAGGTGCCCTTGACGCCATATTCGCCCTTGAGGAAGGCGGCGCAGGGCAGGATGCGCTTCTTGTCCTTGAGGTAACTCTCGGCCATCTCGATCGCCGACGCGGCCGGAGCATAGAAGGCCGAACCGGTCTTCAAGAGGCCAACGATCTCGGCGCCGCCGTCACGCGTACGCTGGATGATCTGCTCGAGCTTTTCCTTGCTCATCCAGCCCATCTTGACGATGTCGGGGAGCGGAATGCCGCCAACGGTCGAGTAGCGCGGCAGCGGCACCATCGTGTCGCCATGGCCGCCCAGCACGAACGCCGTGACGTCCTGCACCGAAACCTTGAGCTCGTCGGCGATGAAGTGACGGAAGCGCGCCGAGTCGAGCACGCCGGCCATGCCGACCACGCGGTTCGCCGGCAGGCCAGAGAACTTCTGCAGCGCCCACACCATGGCGTCGAGCGGGTTGGTGATGCAGATGACGAACGCTTCCGGCGCGTATTTCGCGATGCCGGCGCCCACCTGCTCCATCACCTTGAGGTTGATCTCGAGCAGGTCGTCGCGGCTCATGCCGGGCTTGCGCGGCACGCCGGCGGTGACGATCACCACGTCGGCACCGACGATGTCCTTGTATTCGGAAGTGCCCTTGAGCGTCGAATTGAAGCCTTCCACCGGGCCGGACTGGCTGAGGTCCAGGGCCTTGCCCTGCGGTACGCCGTCGACCACGTCGAACAGGATTACATCGCCCAGTTCTTTGGTTGCTGCGAGCAGCGCCAAAGTGCCGCCAATCTGTCCCGCACCGATCAGAGCGATCTTCTTGCGCGCCATCCACCGAACCCCGTTTTGCTTATGCTGGAAATTGCGCGCTCCTATTAACCCTAGAGGGTGACGGGGGCAAGTCAGCCGTAGGTCCTAGCGGGCCGATCTGCAGCGATTGCATGGCTTGCCTATTTGCTAGGCAGATTGAACCGCTTCACCCCGATGCGGCGCGCCGAGGTAGTCCGCCGATTGCATCTCGATCAGCCGCGACACGCAGCGCGCGAACTCGGCACGGGTCTTGTCGTCCTGGCCCAGCTCGTCGAGCGGTGCGGCAAAGCTCGCCGCGAGCTTGGCGCCACGATCGTAGAGGGTATCGACCAGGAGGATGAAGCGCTTGGCCGCGTTCGAGCGCAGCCGGTCGAACTGCGGCACGTGATCGATCATCACCGCTTCATACGCATGGCTGAGCTTGAGATAGTCCCGTGCGCCCAACGGCTTGTCGCACAACTCCGTGAATTCAAACCGCGCCGCCCCCATCGCCGCCCGCGGCACCGGAATGGTCCGGCCCAGCGAATGGAGCTCCGCCGGCTCGCCGGGCGCCCCACCGGTGAGCTTCAGCCACAGCCGGTCCATCGCGGCGTCCACCTCGGCCCCGACGCCAAACTGGTACACCACCTCGCCCTCGAACTTCAGCCGCCGGTAGTCGGTCGGCCCGTCGAGCTCGACGATCTCGGCATGCTGCTTCAATTCGGCAATGAACGGCAGCACCAGCTGCCGGTTGAGACCGTTCTCGTAGAGATCGTCCGGCCGGGTGTTCGAGGTCGCAACAATCGTCACCCCGCCGGCGAACAGCTTGTCGAACAGCCGTCCCAGCAGCATCGCATTGGTGATGTCCTGCACCTGGAACTCGTCGAGACAGAGCAGCCGCACCTCCTCGAGCAGCGGCTTTACCACCGCCGCCACCGGGTCGGCGCTCTCGGATTTGCCCTTGCTGGATTTGCGGAATGCCGCGATCGCTTCGTGCATCTCGTCCATGAACTCATGGAAATGCACCCGCCGCTTCTTTTCGGTCGGCGCCAGCGCGAAGAACAGGTCCATCAGCATGGTCTTGCCGCGTCCGACCTGCCCGACGAGATAGGCGCCGCGCACCGGCACCGGTCCGCCGAACAGCCCGCTCAGAAAGCCGCGCGAAGCGTGCTGCGCTGCGAGCTCGGTCGCCACGCGATCGAGCGCTGCCGCTGCCTTGAACTGCAATGGATCAGGAGTGAGCGCGCCGGCCTTAGTCAGCGCGTTCAGTTTGTCGGTGACTGGTGCGCTCGCGGGCCCCCGCCGACGAGCGCGCTCAGCCAAAGCGACTACGCTTTGGCGGTTCGAGCGCGCGACCACACAGACTTCTGGCCAAAGTCAGCCAACCATCGTGATGCCCTGGCCGCCTGCCAGGGTGCCGATGAACTGGCTGCCGCTGAGGATCAGCGAAGCGATGATATCGCCATTTTCGTCGAACAGCTGCACCTGGTTGCCCACCAGTTGCCAGCTCGCCACGACCTTGAGGCCGTTGAGCCCGCAACCCGGCGTCGAAGCGCGGTAACGCGAGGTGCCGGATTTCGCCGTCTGGGTCAGGTTGAGCTTGCACTGCTCGGCGCCTGACACCACGGTCCAGCCACCCAGCAGCTTTTCGACCGTCAGCCCGGTGGAAAGATCACGCCCCGATGCCTGCGGCACCGAGCCAAGCGTCGCGAGCGAACCATCGGCATTGGCCGGCTGCCCAAGTTGACCCGGCGCCGGCTGGCCCGGGGTCAGCGGCGCGGGCTGGCCGAGCGAGGCCTGCTG
Source organism: Devosia sp. Root105 (assembly GCF_001424865.1). Classification (NCBI taxonomy): domain Bacteria; kingdom Pseudomonadati; phylum Pseudomonadota; class Alphaproteobacteria; order Hyphomicrobiales; family Devosiaceae; genus Devosia; species Devosia sp. Root105. The sequence goes on along the minus strand of NZ_LMCR01000001.1, from coordinate 1,030,758 downwards.
CACCGTGCTGCCCGGCAAGGCGTTGAGGTCCGAACTTGCCACCGACGAGTTCTGGATCGGCGTGATGGTTTCGGTCGACGCGATGCTGGTCGTGGTCACGCCGCTCGAGGCGCAGCCGCTCAACACGAGCGACAATGCACCCAGTACGGCAATGGAAACGCCTGCGCGTCTCGAACTCATCATCGGCTCAGCTCCGCCAGATGGTTAAGAATTGGTGACCGGCGATACAGCCTGAACGGCAAAGCCGTCAACCGCCAAAGCCCCGCTTCCCCTATGCAGCGATTAATGTGGCGGAGTTAGGGAACGGACGCCTCCTGCCCCACCCCCTCCCGGCCTCCCCCATCAAGGGGGAGGTGAAGAGTCGAGGATGTGGCTCAATCGCGCCAAGTACACCGGCAGGCACCTCCCCCCTTGTGGGGGAGGCTGGGAGGGGGGGCCCCACGCACCGGCCGTCGGCCTACCGCTTCACCATCTCCGCAACGAGCGCCTCGGCGAGGATCTTGCCATCCGCCGCCTCGTCCTGCGGCAATTCGATCGGAATCCCCTTGGGCCCATACACTCCCGCCAGCCCCGGCAAGCCGTGCTCGCCACCTTCCTTGGGATGAAAGCCATGCGCCTTCAGCGCCGCGATCAGCACGCGGGCAACGGACGGGTCTTCGAGCTCGGCGACGATCTCGTACAGCTTATGCGACTCCCAGGCCTGTTCCGCCTTACGCGAACTCCCGCGTCACCATCATCTGCTTGATCTCGGCAATTGCCTTGGCCGGGTTCAGGCCCTTCGGGCAGACCTTGGCGCAGTTCATGATGGTGTGGCAGCGATAGAGCTTGAACGGATCCTCGAGGTTGTCGAGCCGCTCTTCGGTGGCCTCGTCGCGGCTGTCGATCAGCCAGCGATAGGCCTGCAGCAGCACGGCGGGGCCGAGATACTTCTCGCCGTTCCACCAGTAGGACGGGCACGAGGTCGAGCAGCAGGCACAGAGGATGCATTCGTAGAGGCCATCGAGCTTGGCGCGGTCGTCGCGGCTCTGCAGCCACTCCTTTTCCGGTGTCGGCGTCGTGGTCTTCAGCCACGGCTCGATCGAACGGTGCTGGTCGTAGAAGGTAGTGAGATCCGGCACCAGGTCCTTGATGACGGGCATATGCGGCAGCGGGTAGACGCTGATGTGACCGGCGAAATCGTCCATGCCCTTGGTGCAGGCCAGCGTATTGGCGCCACCGATATTCATCGAGCACGAGCCGCAGATGCCCTCGCGGCAGGAGCGGCGCAGCGTCAGCGTCGGGTCGACCTTGTTCTTGATCCACAACAGCCCATCGAGCACCATCGGCCCGCAATCATCTAGATCGACGAAATAGGTGTCGAGCCGCGGGTTCTCGCCACTGTCCGGATCATACCGGTACACGCGGTATTCCTTGAGCCGCGTCGCTCCAGCGGGTTTCGACCAGGTCTTGCCCGGCATGATCCGCGAGTTCTTGGGGAGCGTCAGTTCAGCCATGGTGTTACCCTACAACTTTGCACGTCTTGAGCGCCGCGGCTGACGTGTTGGTCACCGCCATCACGTCATTGGCGCTCACATTGCCGATCACTGCGGGATCAAACAGTTTTCCGGGATCGGTCTGGGCATAAGTCGCGAGCTTCATCAGCTCCGGCTTCAGCTTGCTCGACAATTCCTTGGCATAGCACTGGCAGCTTTCCGCCGTGGCGCCCGGCACCTTCGAGCAGGCATCGGCCACCGCCTGCGCATCCGCCGACAGCCCGCCGCAGCCGGTAAGCCAGAGCGTCGCGAACGCGCCGGCAACAAGTCCGAGGGCTTTCATGGGGATGAGCGACACGGGCGGTACCTCTTTGTTGGTCAGTAGTTCGGCTTGCAGATCTGGTTCGATTTGGCGACATAGGTGTTATACGCCGCATACTGGCCTTCCGGTGGCGATTTGCCCTTCATCGAGGCGATCACCATGGCCATGAATTCCTCGTCGATCAGCGTCATCGCCGCGTCCGCCTTGCACGAACAGAGCGCATCGTCCGAAGCGATGCCCATGCAGGTCTCATAGAAATCGGCCTTCTGCGCCTCGGTCGGCGCGGCCTGCGCCACACCTGACAGCATCCCCAGCGCCAAGAGCGCCACCAAAACCCGCTTCATCATTCGCCCCGTCTCTCTCACCGCAATTCTTTGCGGATCATCAGTTTCAAACCCGACCAGATTTCGCTGACCGCCGCCACCTTGATATCGACCAGTCCGATCGGCAGCACCACCTCCCGGATCACATCCTCGGTGATATCGGTCGGCACCTTTGAGGCCTTCTTCGGCCACGAAATCCAGATCACCCCATCGCGGGTGATGGCCTCCAGCAGCGGCCGCGCATTGTCCTCGAGCACGCCGCGCGACGCAGTGAAACCATGGACGAAGTTCCAGCCCGTGCTGCCGCGCCAAGCGTCCCACTCGGACACGCGCACTTCGGCAAACTCTCGCGCCACCGCCAGCTCACCGAGCTCATCCGGCAGCCCGAGAAACAGCGCCCGCTGCCCATCCTTCAGGCCGAGTTTCTGCGGCAGCGGCGTGCCGGAATAGCCTGACGATGTGTCCACTCCGGGCGTCATACGACAGACCCTGTCTTGGACCAGTCGATGTTGTTTGCCCTTTCGAACCGGCCATCCTCTAGCCCACCCGTGCACTCCGTCAGCACGAGGTGGTTGGAATCCTCGAACGAAATCTTGCAGTCGAGTGCGCCGGCCGCCGCCCATGCCCAAGACCCGGTTCCGACCTTGGCATAGAAGCGCCCCTTCGACACGCGATAGGTGGCGCGCCACTTCGGGTCGACACCCAGCGAGGGTGGTCCGTACATCGATCCGTTTCCGAGAAGGCAGAATGCCTTCGTCTCGCCGTGCCAGCAATCAGCCATCGCCAGTTCCAGGCCGACATCCGTTGCCACCACAGGTACCAGCGGCTTGTCGCCATGGGGCGAGACTGGCGTTGATGAGCATGCCGATACGGCTAGTAACGCTGCCGGCAGAGCAATGCACAGCACCCCGGACAGCGCCCGCGGCCCAGCCTTGAGCCCCAGCTTCTGCGGCAGTGGCGTGCCTGAAGAGCCAGCTGCAGCGGTCATTCGGATATCGTCTCCGACAAGAAGAGATAGCCGAACTGCGCTGGCAAATAACTGTAGGGGTCATCGACCGCGCGACCACCCCTATCGGATCTGGCGCAGTTGATCAGTCGAAATGAAACCCTCGGACGCATCAACACATCGCAAATCATCTGGCGATTGGCGGTTATCGGACCGTCGCCGCGCATATTGTTGAGGCGCAGCTTTCCTGCCGCAACCCTGTAGGACCCGAGATAGGCCCAGCCTCCCTCGGCACCACCAGAAACTCGCTCGGTGAATCGCCCGGTCCGCTCGAAGCAGAGCAGGGAGTTACCCTTATGCCAACAACCCTGCAGAAGTGCCTTTATCTCGCCATCGGTGGCCTTCCGGTCACCAGCTTGAGCCGTCATCGACAAGATGGCCACAAGCGGGAGCGCTGCCAGCAGAGCTATCGCACGCGCCCGCCGCCTCACTTCAGTACACTCGGGCCTTCGGCGCGATCTTCTTCAAACTGATCCCGCCCTCGCTCTCCGGCGTCAGCGGGTCGACGTGGACCGGCCGATAGCCGAGGTCCACCTTGCCCGCATCATTGATCCAGCTCAGCGTGTGCTTGCGCCAGTTCACATCGTCGCGGTTCGGGAAATCCTCGTGCGCGTGGGCGCCACGGCTTTCGTGCCGGGCTTCGGCCGAGACCACCGTGGTCGCGGCACAGGCCATCAGGTTCTCGAGTTCCAGCGTTTCCACCAGGTCCGAGTTCCAGATCATCGAGCGGTCGGAAACCTTGAGGTCGCTGAGTTCGCCATAGAGCGCGGTAATGCGTTCGACGCCCGACTTCAGCGATTCCGAGGTGCGGAACACCGCCGCGTCTTCCTGCATGATGCGCTGCATCTTGTCGCGCACTTCGGCCGTCGGCGACGACCCATTGGCATGCCGCAGCCGGTCGAAGCGGGCGAGGATGCGCTCGTCTTCCGATGCGACGATCGCCGGTACCATCGACCCCTTGTCGACCACCTTGGCGGCGCGGAGCGCTGCGGCCCGGCCGAACACCACGAGGTCGGTCAGCGAGTTCGAGCCGAGCCGGTTGGCGCCGTGCACCGAGGCGCAGGCCGCTTCGCCCGCCGCCATCAGCCCCGGCACCACGCGGTCCGGATCGCCCTCGGTCGGGTTCAGCACCTCGCCGTGATAGTTCGCGGGGATGCCGCCCATATTGTAATGCACCGTCGGCAGCACCGGGATCGGCTCGCGCGTCAGGTCGACGCCGGCGAATATCTTGGCCGATTCCGTGATCCCCGGGAGCCGCTCGTGCAGGACTTTCGGGTCAAGATGGTCGAGATGGAGGAAGATGTGGTCCTTCTTCGGCCCGACGCCGCGCCCTTCGCGGATTTCGATGGTCATGCAGCGGCTCACGACGTCGCGGCTCGCCAGGTCCTTGGCGTTGGGCGCATAGCGCTCCATGAAGCGCTCACCCTCGGAATTGGTGAGATAGCCGCCCTCGCCGCGCGCCCCTTCAGTGATCAGCACACCCGCGCCATAGACCCCGGTGGGGTGGAACTGCACGAACTCCATGTCCTGCAGCGGCAGCCCGGCCCGCGCCACCATGCCGTTGCCGTCGCCGGTGCAGGTATGGGCCGAGGTCGCCGAGAAGTAGGCCCGGCCATAACCGCCGGTCGCCAGCACCACCAGCTTGGCGCGGAACCGATGCAGCGTGCCGTCATCGAGCTTCCAGGCCATCACGCCCTGGCACGAGCCATCGGCGCCCATGATCAGGTCGAGCGCAAAATACTCGATGAAGAACTGCGCGTTGTTCCTGAGGCTCTGCCCATAAAGCGTGTGGAGAATGGCGTGCCCGGTGCGGTCGGCCGCGGCGCAGGTGCGCTGCACCGGCGGGCCATCGCCGAATTCCGTCATATGGCCGCCGAACGGCCGCTGGTAGATGGTGCCCTTTTCGGTGCGCGAGAACGGCACGCCATAGTGCTCGAGTTCGTAGATCGCCGCCGGCGCCTCGCGCGCCAGGTACTCCATGGCGTCGTTGTCGCCCAGCCAATCCGACCCCTTGACGGTGTCATACATGTGCCACTGCCAGCTGTCGGGGCCCATATTGCCCAGCGACGCGGCGATGCCGCCCTGTGCCGCCACGGTGTGCGAGCGGGTCGGGAACACCTTGGTGATGCAGGCGGTGTTGAGCCCCTGCTCGGCCATGCCCAGCGTCGCGCGCAGCCCGGCGCCGCCAGCACCGACAATGACCACGTCGAATTCGTGGTCGATGATCTCGTAAGCGGCCATGCGGACTAACCCCAGAAGACGAGCTTGGCGATGGCGCCCAGCGCCACCACGAAGAAGAAACCGACGAACAGGTTATTGGCGAGCATCGCCCAGCCATGTTCGCCCTTGTCGAAATAATCCTCGATCGTATCGCGCATGCCGTTGCGCATATGGATCGAGACGTTGACCACCAGCAGCGCCAGCCCGATGGCGACGAACGGGTTGCGCGCCAGCTCGATCATCTCGGCCGGCGCCCGGCTGGCGAGGCTGACCACGAACCAGATGATGAAGATCGAGAATACGATGTTGATCGCGCCGGTGATGCGCTGGGTGATGAAATGCCGGGTCGAGGCCTTGGCCTTGCCGTAGCGCGTCGCCGGGTTCTGAATCTGCGCCCGCGTGGGTTTGCCGAGAACGCTCATTTGAACCACACGAAGATTGCCCAGACGATCAGTGTCACGAGGATCGAGGCCCCGAGCTGGATCCGCACCGCCAGCTCACGGCCGTTTGCGTCCATCGCCTTGGCGGTATCCCAGACGAAGTGCCGGATGCCGCCAAACATGTGGTGGAACAGCACCCAGGTGTAGCCGAACAGCACCAGCTGGCCGAGCCACATGCCGAACAGCCAGGTGACGAAATCGAAGAAGCCGCCGCCGACCGCCGCCCCCACCAGCCACAGCACCAACAGCAGGGTGCCGCCATAGAGCGCAATGCCGGTCGCGCGGTGCACGATCGACATCGTCATGGTGAGCGTGAAGCGGTAGATCGAAAGATGCGGCGAAAGCGGCCGTGAAGAGGGAGCCATGCTAGTCTCGCGCCTCGCCCGCCGAGAAGGCCGGGCGCTCCAGTTTGGAATGGTTCGAGACTTCTAGCGGCGCTTTGCCCGGAGGTCAAAGGCTCTGCTTATGCCGAGCATTGCACTTTGGTTCTGTTATGCGCTGAGCGCATCTCTAGCGGCGTGGGGAGCCGAGCACCTCGGGCGCGGCCCGCAGCGCCTCGAGCGTGAGCAACAGGCTCAGCACTCGCTCGCTGCTGGGTCCGGACGCCACCGGGGTGGCGGACGAAAGCGTGGTCGAAGCGATCAGCCTTTGGCTGTCTTCGGCCAGGACATCCGGCACCAGGTTGCCCTGCATCGCGAGGATCGCGAGTGCAATGACGGTTCCTGCTGCGAGTCTGCCCATCTCTTTCGTCCCTGTTGCGGGCGACCGGTATCCGGTTTCCGCTGCTTGACGAGACTTCTAGCTGCCTTCACTTGGCCCGGCGCTGAAGCCGCTATTCACAATCGGTTCAGCAACGCATGATCTTTGTGCCGGTTCCCGGAGGAGAGATGACGTGAACGAAAAAGTACGGGTGCTCGGCGAACAGGTGCTGTCGAAAAACTGGGGCCTGGTGAAGAAAACCACCATCGAGCTCAAGCGCCGCAATGGCGAATGGCAGCGCCAGGAGCGCGAAACCTACGATCGCGGCGATGGCGCCGGGGTGCTGCTCTACAACCGCGCCCAGCGCACCGTCATCCTCACCCGGCAATTCCGCTTCCCGGTCTTCGCCCATGGCGAACACGCTACGCGTGGCGACCCGGGTACGCGTGGCGACCTGGGTACGCGTGGCGACCTGGGCTGGCTCATCGAGGTCGTGGCCGGCAAGCTCGACGGCGACCACCCGGTGACCACCGCGAAGAAGGAGGCCGAGGAAGAATCCGGCTACCGCGTCCACGACGTCGAGCTGGTGATGAGCGCTTACATGAGCCCCGGCTCGGTCACCGAGAAGCTCTCGCTGTTCCTCGCCGAATACGACGCGGACTCAAAAGTCTCGGCCGGCGGCGGCCTCGAGCATGAAGGCGAAGATATCGAAGTGCTGGAACTCGGCATCGACGCCGCGCTCGAGATGATCGCATCAGGCGAAATCGCCGACGCCAAAACCATCATGCTGCTGCAGCATGTGAGGTTGAAGGGGATTCTCTGAGGGGGGATGTCCCCGGGATCCGTCCCACCCACCGGGTCATTCCCGCGAAAGCGGGAACCTCCGTTTGCGGAGTTCTCGGCACGCTCAGAAAACAGAAGCCCCCACTTTCGCGGGGGTGACACCGAGTATGGGGTTGGAGCAGCGAAAAGCTCAGTTCGTTACGAACGGGTCCGCATCCACGTCCAGCGTTGCATAGCCCTCGGGCAGCTTCACCGTGAACTCGGCGCCGGTTTCGCGCGGATCGAGCATCAGCATCGACAGAATCTGCGCCTTGGCCAGCGACGGCGCCGGCTTGACAGTCCCGTCCTGCGGCTGGCTGGCGAACACCGCGAGCGGCAGCGCCAGGGCGGCAAGTGCGGCGGCGGCGACAATCAGCTTGATCTGCATTTCGGGACCTCAAAAACCTGGCGCATCCCAGCGCGTTTGTTGTCCCCTTCTAGCCCCGCCTGCCCGAACCCGCCTTGAACCCATCGTTCATGTTCGGTTTAGGCCACACACCCGCTACAGCTCTCCCCGCAGCACCCTCGCCTCCGGCAGCGCCAGATAGGCCTCCGGCACCGGCTGCGCGAAATAATCCATGGTGAATTCCTCGCCCAGTTCCACCGCCCGGCCGCAGCGCATGTGCCGCCCGTCCGGGTCGATCACCACATTGGGGTCGGACGAATGGTTGATCAGCCCGTAGCTGGTCCTCAACGGCCGGACCAGCAGCAGCTCCGGCGTCACCGCGTTCCATTCCAGCGTCTCGAGCACCTCAGGGAACCGCTCCCACTCGACCAGTTGTCCATCGAGTTCGGCCAGCAGCTCCCCGGCCTTGCGCGCCCGGCTGCTGAACAGCCCGCGTCCGGCGATCCGGCTTGGCCCCACCACCGCGTCGGCGACAGTCGGCACGAACGCCCCGTCGCCGAGGAACGCCTCGGTAAAGCTGTCGATATGTACATTCATCTTGCCGCCTCCTCGAGCAGTCCGCTGAGTTCCTCCGGCTTGTCGACGGGCACATCGTGGCCGCATTTGACCTCGCGAACCGTCCATTCGGGCTGATTGCGGAACCCATCCGCGATGCCCTGGAAACCGTTCCAGCCGGTGGCGACGATATAGGTCTTCCTGGGCACCGCCTTGTAGGCGCCTGTGACCTTCAGCCGCTCGGTCAGCGTCGCGGTCGGCTGCGGCGAAGCCTTGCTCTCCACCCAGGCGCGATCCGCCTCGTCGAGGTAGTCGCCCGGCGAAGAGGGCGGCGACTCGGTGAGTTGACCGCTCAGTTCCCAGCCCGGTGCGAAATCGGTGAACCCCTGTCCGTCCTCGGGCACGAAGGCATCGAGATAGACAATCGAGCGCACTTTCTTGCCGAGCCGCTCCACTGCTCCGGTCGCAACGATCCCGCCATAGGAGTGCGCCACCAGCACGATGCCATCGAGATCATTCCACAGCGCCTCGTTGACGATGTCGTCGATATGGGTGCTCAGGGTGATCGGCAGCTGGTTAAGATGCGAACGTTCGGCGAGCCCGCTCAGCGTCGGCGCATGCACCTTGTGACCCCGCGCCCGCAGCCGGTCGATCACACGCACCCATGACCAGCTTCCCGTCCAGGCCCCATGCACGATCACGAACGTCGCCATCTCTTCCTCCAACGATTGCATTTTGCAAGCGATTGCGTTTTACAACCAATGATTGTATTTTGCAAGCATGGAAAACCCCGAGGCGTCTCCCCACCGTTCCGGCTGCCCGATCAACCTCGGTCTCGAGGTGTTCGGCGACAAATGGAGTCTCTTGATCGTCCGCGACATGATGTTTGCGGGAAAGCGGCACTTCCGCGAGTTCCTCGCCTCCGATGAGGGTATCTCCACCAACATCCTTGCCGACCGGCTGGTGAAGCTCGTCGATGCGGGCGTGCTGACGCGCGCCGGCGATCCCGCCCACAAGCTGAAGGCGATCTATTCGCTGACCGAGATGGGAATCGAGCTGTTGCCGATCGTGGCCGAGATCAGCCGCTGGAGCCGCAAGTACCAGCCGGTTGATCCGCAAATGGCGGCGACCGGCGAGGCCCGCGATCGCGGCGGACCGGGAGCCGTTGCCGCCCAGATGGAGGCCCTGCGGCGCATCCACCTGAACGGCGAGATCTAGAGCACTTCCGACATTCCCACGTCGGAAACGCGATAATCAAAAACGACTAGACGTAGTCGACCAGTTTCTTGTCCGGGTCATAGGGTTGGTCGCTGACCACTTTGGTCACCGCCTGGCCGCAGACCATCTTCTTGTTCATTGCGTCATACGCATAGCTGGCAGAACCGTGCAGCACCCAGCCATCGCTCAAAGCCTTGGTAACCTTATGGCAGAAGGCGGAATCGTCCTCCCCCGAGAGGAACCGATAGATCAACATGCACTACTCCTTTTGCTCGCCCTCTTTGCCCCGGGCGATTGAAATTGCGTCCACTTACCGCTAATCCGCTGCGGTATGGATCGGTTTCCAGCATTTTTGCTCGACGGCTACAAGTCGTTCATGTCCGACCGTTACGACCCCGAACAGGGCCGTTACCGGGAATTGGCTGATCAGGGGCAATCCCCGACCACCATGATCATCGCCTGCTGCGACAGTCGCGCAGCACCTGAGACGATCTTTTCGGCCGGACCGGGCGAGATGTTCGTCTTGCGTAACGTCGCCAATCTGGTGCCGACATTCCAGCCTGATGGCGGGCAGCACGGCACCTCGGCAGCGATCGAGTTCGCCGTCGCCGCGCTCGAAATCTCCAACATCGTGGTGATGGGTCATGGCCGCTGCGGTGGCATCAAGGCGGCCCTCGCCCCCGATACCGGCCCGCTGGCGCAGGGCGATTTCATCGGCAAGTGGATGGCCATGCTGGCCCCGGTCTCCGACGAGGTCGCGAAATACACCCTGCTGACCAACAAGGAGCGCCAGACCATGCTGGAGCGCTTCTCGATCCGCAACTCGATCAACAACCTTCGCACCTTTCCCTATGTGAAGCGCCTCGAGGACGAAGGCAAACTCGCTATCCACGGCGCCTGGTTCGACATTTCGACCGGCGAACTCTGGGTCATGAACGACGACGGCGACTTCTACCGGCCGGACGTGTGATCGCTTGAAGGGTGGTGGAGGGGGGCCACGCGCAGCACCCCTCACCCGCTGCCAAACTCCCGCTCCCACCGATACAGAATATCCGGCGCCCGCGCCTCATTGCGCGCGCCATCGGTAAATTTCACCGCCTCGAACCCCATCCGCTCATAGAACGCCCGGCCGCGCAGGTTATTGGCGAAGCACCATAGCTGCAGGTCCTCGTTGCGCGATTGCGCATCGGCGATCAGCACCGACCCGACGCCGGAGCGCAGCTGTGCCGCATCCACATAGAGATGCTCGATCCAGCCTTCGAGCTCGGCCATGAAGCCGACGATCGCCCCATCTCGCTCCGCCACCGTCACTCGGAAGTCGCGCAGCACCTTGTCGCGGACATAGACCCGGTCCTCCTCGACGGTGTGGAGGTCCGGCAGGAAGGTCAGCAGCCGCCGCGACGTCGCGAACAGCGCCGCAATATCAGCCGCATCCGCCTCCCTCGCCTGCCGCAGCGTGATCATGCCGGCGCCCGCTTGAACAACCGCGGCCCGAACACGTTGATCAGCAGCCCGGCAAACACCAGCACGCTGCCGATGATCTCCACCCCGGTGATCGCCTCGCCGAGGAACAGCGCCGCGCTGGCGATCCCCGCCACCGGCACGAACAGCGCAAACGGCGCCACCTGCCCGGTATTGTAGCGGCTCAGGAGCCAGGCCCAGGCGCCGAAGCCGAACAGCGTCGCGATATAGGCCATGAAGGCGATCGAGCCGATCCCCTTGATGGTCAGGTGCGACAGCGCCAGCGGGACTGCCCCTGGCCCGTCGAGCAGCAGCGAGGCCAGCAGCAGCGGGATCGGCGGGATCAGCGCCGACCACACCACGAACCCCAGCATGTCGATCCGTCCCGCCGCCTTCCCCACCATGTTGCCGAGGCCCCAGCAGCCGGCCGCGGCGATAGTCAGGAGCAGCGGCAGCAAAGCCGCCCCCTCGAGCCGGTCGACCGCGATCACCCCGATGCCCACCAGCGCCACCGCCGCCCCGCCCAGTTGCGCGAGGCCAGGCCGCTCGCCGAAGAAGGCGAAGGCGAGAAAGATCGTGAAGAACACCTGCAGCTGTATCACCAGCGAGCTCAGACCCGCCGGCATGCCGAGCTTGATGGCAAGGAACAGCAGCCCGAACTGCCCGACGCCGATGGCGAGGCCATAGCCGATCAGCAGCGGCCACCCCACCGCCGGACGCTTGACGAAAAACACCGCCGGCAGCGCCGCAAAGATGTAGCGCACCGCCGTCAGCAGCAGCGGCGCCACCTCGTCAACGCCCCACCGGATGGCGACAAAACTCAGCCCCCAGACGACGGCGACCGAAAGGGCGAGAACGATATGACGGATGGGCATCGGACGGTTCCTGCGGCGGTTATGGCGTTCCTCGCTACTGCTCGGACCGCACATCGCCATGCGATGTGATACCCCTCATCCGCCCTTCGGGCACCTTCTCCCTCAAGGGGAGAAGGCGATGGAAACGAGGACTCTCAGTCGGGTGCCTTCTCCCCTTGAGGGAGAAGGTGGCGCGCAGCGCCGGATGAGGGGTATGCGATGCGGCAGCATCGCCGATCCGACGCGAAGCAAGGAGCGACAGCCCCGGCTAGCAGCCTAAGCCGCCTTCTTCTCCACGAGCTTGCGCTCGACCAGCGTCTCGAGGATCTGCACGGTGTTGAGCGCCGCGCCCTTCCTGAGGTTGTCGCTCACCACCCAGAGGCTCAGGCCGTTCTCGACCGTCACATCTTCGCGGATGCGGCTGACATAGGTGTCGTACTCGCCTGCCGCCTCCACTGGCGTGGCGTAGCCGCCGGCCTCGCGCTTGTCGATCACCGAAATCCCCGGCGCCTCGCGCAGTGCTTCGCGCGCCTCGTCAGCCGAAATCGGGTTGGCGAATTCGAGGTTCACTGCCTCGGAGTGGCCGACGAACACCGGCACGCGCACGCAGGTCGCGGTGAGCTTGATCTTGGGGTCGAGGATCTTCTTGGTCTCGGCCACCATTTTCCACTCTTCCTTCGTATAGCCATCCTCCATGAACACATCGATGTGTGGAATGACGTTGAAGGCGATCTGCTTGGTGAACTTTCTGGGCTCGGGCTTGTCGTTGACGAACACGCCCTTGGTCTGGTCCCACAGCTCGTCGACGCCCTCCTTGCCGGCGCCCGAAACGGACTGGTAAGTCGCGACTACCACCCGCTTGATCGTCGCAAGGTCATGCAGCGGCTTCAGCGCCACCACCAGTTGCGCCGTCGAGCAGTTCGGGTTGGCGATGATGTTCTTGCGGTCGTTGCGCGCCATATAGGCGTCGAGCACATGCGCATTGACCTCCGGCACCACCAGCGGCACGTCGCCGTGGTAGCGCCAGAAGCTCGAATTATCGACGACGATGCAGCCGGTCGCCCCGATCCTTTCGCCATACTCCTTGGCGATGGCCGAGCCGGCGCTCATCAGCGCGAAATCGACGCCCTTGAAATCGAAATGCTCGAGGTTCTGTACCTTGAGCCGCTTGTCGCCAAAACTGATCTCCTGGCCCTGCGAGCGGGCGGAGGCCAAGGCGATCACTTCCGAGGCGGGAAACTTCCGCTCGGCGAGGATGTTGAGCATTTCCCGGCCCACATTGCCTGTGGCCCCGACGACGGCGACGCGATAACCCATTTTGGAAAGTCCTCTTTGCCTTCATTTCCCCCGCGCTGGACCGGCTCGGTCCGCGGCACATGGCATCCGGCCGCTCCCCGGCGGGAGTTGCCCGGGGATCGGCTCAGGGGGTTTTGGTGGTTTTGGTCGCCGAAACAACGACACCACGAAGACCCTTGGTCTCCGCTTTGGTCATTGTGATGTGGGTCTTGCGCATCCCGCAACCCGATCCTCTTGTCCGGCGCCGCGTTTCTACGCCGAAATCGCAAATAGTCAATCACCTATAGGACATCGCCTACGCTCATCCTCCCCCGCGTGGCGGGGGAGGGGGACCATGCGCAGCATGGTGGAGGGGGCGGCCAGACCCACGGACATCGTCCACCTATCCGCTGGTTCCGGCTGCGAGTTGGGTCCCAGCTTTCGCTGGGATGACATCGAGTTTGATTGCCACGACTGGGTCCCCCTTGCATCGCCCGCGGAAAACCGCCATCCCCACCCCATGCAAACTTACGACGTGATCATCCTCGGCGCCGGCGCGGCTGGCCTCATGGCCGGCATCGAAGCCGGCAAGCGCGGCCGCTCGGTGCTGGTGATCGACCACGCCAAGAATGCCGGCGAGAAGATCCGCATCTCCGGCGGCGGGCGCTGCAACTTCACCAATATCAACGCTACGGTGAAAGCCGGCCGCGACCGCTTCCTTTCCAGCAACCCGCGCTACGCCTTCTCCGCCCTGTCGCGCTACACGCCGGAACACTTCATCGCGCTGGTCGACCAGTACGCCATCCCGTTCCACGAAAAGACCCTGGGCCAGCTGTTCTGCGATGGCTCGAGCCAGCAGATCGTCAACCTGCTGCTCAGCGAGCTGAAAAAGGCCAGGGGTAACCTGCTGCTCGACACCGAGATCGACGGCGTCAGCCACGCCGACGGCAGCTTCACCGTGATGACCGCGAACGAAACGCTGATCGCCAAAGCGATGGTCGTCGCCACCGGCGGCAAATCCATCCCCAAGATGGGCGCCACTGGTCTTGCCTATCAGCTCGCCACCCAGTTCGGCCTGCAGGTCACCGAGACCCGCCCTGCCCTGGTGCCGCTGACCTTCGAGCCGCGCATCCTCGAGCGCCTCGCGCCGCTGAGCGGCATCGCCGTCGACCCCACCCGCATTTCGGTGGGGAAGAAGAGCTTTGACGAAGCCATGCTCTTCACCCATCGCGGCCTCTCGGGTCCGGCGATCCTCCAGATCTCGAGCTACTGGCGTGAGGGCGACGCCATCGTCATCGACCTGTTCCCCAATGGCAACCTCGGCGAGATCCTCCGCGAGGCGCGCAGCACCTCGCCAAAACTGCAGCTACAGACCGTCTTGTCGCAGCACCTCGCCAAGCGCCTCGCCCAGATGCTGGCCGAAGAGATCGGCGTCACCACCATGATGGGCGACATGAGCGACAAGAGTTTTCAGAAGATCGAGGACTCGCTTCGGCGCTGGACCATCAAGCCCACCGGCTCGGAAGGCTACCGCACCGCCGAAGTGACGCTGGGCGGCATCGACACCGACGGCCTCGACTCGACCACCATGCAGGCGCGCAACGTCCCCGGGCTCTATTTCATCGGCGAAGCCGTCGATGTCACCGGCTGGCTCGGCGGCTACAATTTCCAGTGGGCCTGGGCCTCCGGCTGGGCCGCGGGACAGGTCGCATAAGCCGAAGCCGGCGGACCACGCTCACTGCACCAACTCCTGCCGCCCAGCCGCCACGACGCTTCGTGTCAGCTCCGGCAGCCGATCCGCCGCGAACCGGCTCACCTGCCAGTAGAGCGGCACATCCAGCGTCGCCCGCGGTGCGATTTCCACCAGCCGGCCGGCGCTCAAATGGTCCGCCACTAGCGACACCGGGTTGAGGGCCCAGCCGATCCCCAGGACACAGGCGTCGACAAAGCCCTGCGTCGAGGGCAGCCAATGCGTCGGAAACGCCACCACCTCGCCCGTCGCCAGCCGCACCCAATCCTGCTGCAACCGGTCCTTGTGGTTGAAGGTCAGCGCCGGCGCCTTCGCCAGCGACGCCGCCGTCACCCCATCGGCGAAGTAGCGCGCGCAAAACTCCGGGCTCGCCGTGGCCTGGTACCGCAGCGCGCCCAGTGGGGTAACCCGACAGCCTCGCACCGGGTCGCCGAACGAGGTCACCGCCGCCAGCACCCGGCCGCGCTCCAACCACTCTGCCGTGTGCCCCTCATCGTCGATGGCGATGTTGACGAGGTGCTCACTGCCGCGCGTAAACGGCGCGATCGCCCCGAGGAACCAAGTCCCGACGCTGTCCGCGTTCGCCGCGATGCTGATCGTCACCCGCCGCTCGGCCTCACCCCGGAGCCCTGGCATCTGCTGCATCAATTCGCTCTCGAGTATCCCGACATGCTCGATATGCCGGCAGAGCCAGGCGCCCTTCTCGGTCGCCGTGCACGGGTTGCCGCGCTCGATCAGCACCACCCCCAGCCGCTCCTCGAGCTGCTTCACCCGTTGCGACACCGCCGACGGCGTTACGCTCAACGCCCGCGCCGCCCGCTCGAAGCTGCCTGTCTCCACCACCAGAGCCACCGCCTGCGCCGCGGGATAATCGATCATCGGCTTAGTTCCGCTAATTCCAGGTGATGAAAGTTAACTGGATTGAGCCAGCCGCGCCACCTACGGCACCTCCATGAATCTCCCAATCTTCTTCGCCGGCTTGAGCATGGGCCTCAGCCTGATTGTCGCCATCGGCGCGCAGAACGCCTTCGTGCTGCGACAGGGCCTGCGCAATGAGCACGTCTTCGCCGTCAGCCTTGCCTGCGCCTTGTCCGATGCGGTGCTCATCACCCTTGGTGTCACCAGCTTCGGCAAGGTCGCGAGCTGGCTGCCCTGGCTCGATCCGGTGATGCGCTACGGTGGCGCCGCCTTCCTCGTCTGGTACGGGGCAAGGAGCCTGCTCTCGGCGCTCCGGGCCGGCAATGCGCTGAGCGTCGGCGCCTCGGCCGGTCCACGCGGTCTCGCGGCGACGCTGCTGGCCTGCCTCGCCATCACCTGGCTCAACCCGCACGTCTACCTCGATACCGTGGTGCTGCTCGGCACGGTGTCGACCCAGTTCGCCGGCGCCGAGGTCTGGTTCGCCTTGGGCGCCATCCTCGGCTCGTTCCTGTTCTTCTTCGCCTTGGGCTATGGCGCCATCTGGCTGCGCCCGCTTTTCGCCAGGCCCGAGGCCTGGCGCCTGCTCGAAGCCGTCATCGCGCTGGTGATGTGGGCCATCGCCCTAAAACTGCTGCTCGGCTGAGCCTCAGAGCACAAACCCCAGGAACCGCCCCACCAGCAGCACCGTCGGCCATAAGACGATCGACACCCCCGCCAGGACCCGCCTGGCCCCCTCGACCCTCAGCAGGCTGAACGCCACGAAGTTCAGGCCCGCGACAAAGATCAGCCCGAGCTTGATCCAGAACAGCGGCATCCCGGCATAGTCCGTCGCTCGCACCGCGAACATCAGCGCCCCGGTCAGCACCGCCAGCCCGAAGCCACCCAGCGCCACCCGCCGCAGCAGCCGCACGAACGGCTGCTCGTCGATGCTCCGGATCACCCCGATCACCCTGAGATCCATCAGGATCACGCTGGTCACCAGCCCGCCCACCGCCAGGATGTGCAGCGCGTTGACCACCGGATAGGCAAAAAACGAGGTCTTCAGCGCCTTGATCAGCGCCAGCTGCTCGATACTGCCGAGCAGCGTCTCCACCTAGTTGGCCGGCACACGGGTGGGATAGATATCGTAGGCCTTGCCGCCCACGGTGATGCGCACCGCCTTCATCCGCTTCTCGTTCGGATCGAGCGACCGATTGCCCAGCGCCACCACCTCATCGCCCGGCTTCACCGTATCCTCGGTGAACCCTGAGGCCATGGTCGGTCCCGGCGGCGCCAGTTCCACCCGCCACACCACGCCCTCGACCTCGAGGTCGAGCGTCGCGTGCGGGTTGCCGACGAACACCGATTTGACCGTCCCGGTGAGTTCGAAGAACCCCTCCTCGGTCCACGCCCAGCCATGGTGCGCCAGCGCCGGCAGCACCGGCATCGCTATGCCGAACGCCGCAACCAGCAGCAGAATGCCACGTCTCCTCATCGGAACCTCCCTTGGGCCCCCTGCCAAACTGGCAAACAGCCTATGCCTGTCGCCGCCTCGCGACAACGGCTCGATCAGGCGCCATCCGCCTCGGCGAACGTGATTCGGTTACCGACCGGATCGATCACCGTGCATTCGAGCCCGCCCCATTCAGGCCGCTCCAGCCCAGGCCGGTTGTTCTTGTAGCGCTTGGCGATCAGCTCCGCCTGCAGCTCGGCGACCCCGGTGCAGTTCACCCGTACATGCACGCCGGGCGAGCCGTCACCATGGTGCTCGGAGAGGTGCAGCACGATGCCATCCCGGCTCACCTGCATATAGAGCGGCATTCCCGGCTCGAACCGATGCTCCCAATCCACCGTGAAGCCCAGCCAGTCGACATAGAACTCCCGCGCCTTGATCTCATCGAACGAGCGGAGGATCGGTACGGTCTGCAGATAGGTCAGCGTCATCGGGTTCCTCCTTGTTTGCAGCGCCAAAACTCGCGGAAGTCTTATGGCAGCGACGCTGTCCATCCGCTACCAATAGGGCAACTTGAGGGAGACACATCATGGCTGAAAAGAAGATTCGCTGGGGCATCCTCAGCACCGCCAATATCGGGCTGAAGAAGGTCACCCCGGCGATCATGAAGTCGCCGCTGAGCGAAGTGGTCGCCGTCGCCTCGCGCGACGTGGCGAAGGCCGAAGCGTACATCGCCGAACTCGGTTTGACCGGCAAGGCCAAGGCGCATGGCAGCTACGAAGCTTTGTTCGCCGACCCCAACGTCGACGCCATCTACAATCCGCTGCCCAACCACCTGCACGTGCCGATGACCCTGGCCGCGGCGAAAGCCGGC
Source organism: Devosia sp. Root105 (assembly GCF_001424865.1). Classification (NCBI taxonomy): domain Bacteria; kingdom Pseudomonadati; phylum Pseudomonadota; class Alphaproteobacteria; order Hyphomicrobiales; family Devosiaceae; genus Devosia; species Devosia sp. Root105. The sequence continues at coordinate 1,012,771 of NZ_LMCR01000001.1, read as the reverse complement.
AAGCACGTGCTGTGCGAAAAGCCGATCGCGCTCAACGCCAAAGAGGCCGAGCAACTCCGGCAACTGCCCAAGAACATTGTCTTTCATGAAGCCTTCATGGTCCGCCATCACCCGCAGTGGCTCCGCGCCCGCGACATCGCCCGTTCTGGCGAGCTCGGCGAACTCCGCACCGTGCGCGGCATCTTCGAGTATTTCCTCACCGACCCCAGCAATGTGCGCAACCAGGCCGATATCGGCGGCGGCGGCATCTACGATGTCGGCTGCTATCCGATCACCGGTTCGCGCTTCCTGTTCGAGGCCGAGCCACAGCGCGCCGTGTCGCTGGTCGACCGCGACCCGGTGATGAAGACCGACCGCCTCGCCTCGGTGATCCTCGATTTCGGCGGCGGCAAGCAGGCAAGCTTCGTCTGCTCCACCCAGTCGGTCAATCACCAGTCGCTCGAGCTGATCGGCACCAAGGGCCGCGTCGAACTGGTGATCCCGTTCAACGCCCCGGCCGACACCGCCACCGCCATCATCATCGACAACGGCTATTCGCCCGATGGCCACCTCAGCCGCCGCGAAATCATCCCGCCCTGCGACCAGTACACCGAGCAGGCCAACGCCTTCTGCCGCGCCATCCTCGACAACAAATCGCTCGAATGGGGCGTCGAGGACTCCATCAAATCGATGAAGGTCATCGACGCGGTGTTCAAAAGCGAAAAAACCGGCGCCTGGGCCACCGTCTGATCCAGGCTCGATCTCTCCTCATCTCCCCCTTGCGGGGGAGAAAGCGATTTCTTGGGCTTAGCGCCCGTCGCTAAGCCTTAGAAATCGCAAGAGGGGGGACGTTTCGGGCACAGACTCTCCGCGCCCCCTACCCTCGCACCTCCGGCCCCACCAGCCGCTCCACCAGCAGCCGAATCCCCGGCCCCGCTTCCCCTGGGCCCCGCGCCTTCCGCTTGATCCCCCAGGCTGCATCGAGCAGCAGCCGGGTCAGTAGTTCGGGCTGTCCAGCCCCCGCTTTCCGCAGTTCCTCAGCCACCATCGCGTCGATCACGTCCTCGGTCGCCCGCACCTCGGGCCGTACCTTTTCGTGCTCGTCGTAGAGTTCGTCGGCGTACGGCGATTGCCCCAGCAGCCGATCGATCGCCTCGTATTTGGCCGACAGCGCCGCTGCCAGCCGGGCCACCACTGTGCCCTCGCCGGTGAGCGCCGCCACGAACCGCTCGTGCAACTCCACCATCAGCTCGGCGACGATCGCCTCGAACACCGCGTTCTTGTCGCCGAAATATTTGTAGAGCGTGGGCTTGGCCACTCGTGCCTCGGCCGCAATCGCCTCCATCGAGGTGGCGCGCAATCCTTGCCTGAGGATCAGCCGCCGCGCCGCCGAAAGGATCTGCTCCCGCTTGTCGATCTCCGCCACGCCGATTTTCCTTCGTCGATATCTTGAACGAACTGAACGATATTCGTACATATCGTTCAGTTCAACGGAGGGATACCCCAAATGTCCGACCAGCCTGACCGCGTCCTCGTCACCGGCATTTCCGGTTTTCTCGGCGGCCATGTCGCCCTGCAGCTCCTCGCCCAAGGCTACACCGTCCGCGGCTCGCTGCGCAGCCTCGAGCGGGCCGAAAAGGTGAGGAAAACCCTCGCTGCCCATGGCGCCGACACTGCGCGGCTGGAGTTTGTCGCCCTCGACCTCCTCGCCGACAAGGGTTGGGCAGAAGCGATGTCCGGCGTGCGCTACCTGCAGCACGTCGCCTCGCCCTTCGTGCTCGAAATGCCCAGGGACAAGAACGACCTGATCCGTCCTGCCGTCGAAGGCACCCGGCGCGCCGTCACTGCCGCCTTCACCGCCGGCGTCGAGCGCGTCGTCGTCACCTCTTCGATCGCCGCCATCGCCTATGGCCATGACGACTACAGCCGCACCTTCACCACTGCCGACTGGACCAATCCCGATAGTCCCAAGGTCAGCGCCTACGCCGAATCGAAGCTGCGCGCCGAACGCGAGGCCTGGGCTGTCGCCGATCGCTTCGGCGCGCGCGACCGGCTCGCCACCATCAATCCCGGCGCCATCCTCGGCCCGCTGCTCGACGAGGATGTCGGCACCTCGGGCCTGTTGGTGCAGCGGCTGCTCAACGGCTCCATCCCGGCCGCGCCGAAGATGAGCTTTTCCATCATCGACGTCCGCGACGTCGCCGCCGCCCAGGTGGCGGCCATGACCGCGCCAACCGCGGGTGGCAAACGTCACATCCTCGCCGACCGCGAGATGAGCCTGTTCGAGCTGGCCACCGCGCTCCGCGCCGCGCTGCCCCAGGTCGCCGGCCGCGCCCCGCGCTTCGAGCTGCCCAACTGGGTGGTTCGGCTGATCGGCCTGTTCGATCCGCAGATCGGCTCCAACACCGCCGAACTCGGCCACGTCAGGCGCGTCGACGGCAATAGCGGCCGCCTTCTGCTCGCCCGCCCCACCATCCCCGGGCCCGACGCCGCCGTCGCCACCGCCCGGAGCCTCGTCGCCCAGCGTCTCGTCGCCTGAAAAAAGGACTGGTCCTCGGCGCGCGGATTGGCTAATAAGCGCGCCATCGAAGCGGGGCTGTAGCTCAGTTGGGAGAGCGCATCGTTCGCAATGATGAGGCCAGCGGTTCGATTCCGCTCAGCTCCACCACTTCGATCTTCACGGTTATTGATATCAAACAGTTAGCGGCCGCTTTTGGCTAACCTCTCTCTCGGTTAGCCAATGTACTGTTCAGCAGGCGTTCTCTGAAGCGGACGTTGCGAACCCACAAAGGCTAGCGTCGTCGAAACAGTCCACCGCCACTGCCGCGCCGCACGAGGCCGATGATGACGAGAAGGATGACTGCGCCGATAGTCGCACTCACTATGGCTGCGACCACGCCGGATCCCAAGGCGATGCCAAGTTGCGGGAGCAGCCAGCTACCGATCAATGCTCCGACAATACCGACGGCCATGTCGCCGATTAAGCCAAGTCCAGAACCCTTCACGATCAGGCCGGCCAGCCACCCAGCGACCAGGCCGACGAGGAGTATGATCAACAAACTTTCGGTGCTCATTTGCATGTTCCCAGACCCCCACAAGGAAGAAAGCCGCCCCGCGGGTGGCGGAGCGGCTACAGGTCCCCGAGGGCGTGGGGTCTGTGGACCAGAAAGGTCACGTTGAGAACGCGGGAACTCAGGCTTTCGTTCCAGCTCCGTCGTTGTCAGAACACGTACACAATCAGTTGCGTATTGCGACGCTGGACAGCGACCACATCGCTGGCGTCGTATCCGCTACGGCTAAGCGTGGCCATAATCAGTGCGTCGTTCACGACCGCGCCCTGCAGGGTATTGACCTTGCTGCTACGGGCGAAGATCTGGGCAACCTGGCGCTTGGCAGTCGGGCAAAGCTTGATAGGCACGATCTGCACACCGGTCGCCCGGGCCCAAGCCTTGATCTCGGCGTTGCTGATCTTGCCGTTCGCGGCAACCTGCAGAAGGTTACGCGCGTCGTTCACTGAGCACTTGATGACGAATGAACCGCCGCCGAGACTGCCGACCAGGACGTAGCCACCGCCGCCAGGTCCACCAGCGCCTCCTGGCCCGCCCAGCCCACCAGGGCCCGGAATGCCGATGTCGATATCAAGATCGAGTCCAAGGCCACCCAGGTCGAGGGTGACTGATGTGCTGGCGACGAGCCCGCTATCCGTCAGCCCAGCAGAAACGTTCGCATTGGCCAGCGGGTCGTTGGCACCCAGGTTGACGTCGAGCACGTTGTTGTTTTCACCGCCGATGCCGACGTTGACCAACGAGTCGTTGCCCGCCTCGCCCTCCTCGATCGTCACCAACCCCCCGTCGCTGCCGCCGCCACCCAGAACGCCTCCCAGAACGCCGGCGGCACTAGCAGGAGCAATACCAATCCCGACAACGAGAACCGCTGCCGTCAAAAATGCTGACATGTTGCTTCGCATATTACTCTCCTCCTAACCGGCAGAACCGGCCGATACATGTAAACGAGAAAGTAATGGCAAAGCTGCATATGAACAGTTCGGGACGCCAATATTTCGAACTATCTACAAATGTATCTATATATAAGTAATTCCGTCTGTGGCGCTTGATATTGCTTGGAAATTAGCCAGATAGTTGCATATTTTCGCCGGGGACAGAGCGTTTTGCGCTGGGATGCCATCACGATACCGCTGCACTTGTGAGGGCCGATGCGCGAAGGCTTTGGCCCGACGATGCCGATCGGCCGAGAGAAGAACTCGATCGCGACGGGTCGAGGGGCCGAGCCGGTTTCCGACCTTCGGTTCTGTGGCCCAGCCGCTCTACGACAAGAGCTGGGCGTTGCCCGATATCGAGAAAGCCTGCTGAACCGTCAGGACTCTGGTCTCACGCACGACGAGCAGTAGGTCCACACATCGCGCGAAGCGGCCGCCGGCTACGCGAGGCAAGCAATCCCGCCGCCAATCTGTATCGCACCGGGACTTTTGCGTTAGCCAACAGGCAGAAAAGTCCGTTATCATTCAATGAGTGGTCTCAGGACGGTTAGCCAGCCGAGGCCCTTGATGCAGTTTGGTTTCTGCAGACCGCTCAGCTCCACCACTTCGATTTCAACCCATTCGTGCTTGTGTTAGCGCCCAACCGGCTGGCTGTACCGCCGTCACCAGCCAGCGGTCCTTCCCCAGCCGACGCTGCCGCACGAAGCCTGCCTGCTCGAACATGGCCAGCGTGCCGTTGTGGAGAAAGGACGAAGAGACCGAGCGTCCCTCGGCGTCTTCGGGAAAGCTCTCGACCAGGCCGCCGCCCAGCCGGCTGATCTCGCCGAGGGCGCCGGCCAGCGCGGCAGCCGCCACACCCTGGCGCCGGTAGGATTTGTCGACGAACAGGCAGGTGATCCGCCAGTCCGCCGCCGGCGCCGGTTCCGCTTCGTAGGCGCGCCGCGCCTTGATGCGCGGCAATTCGGCGGGCGAGCCGAACTGGCACCAGCCCACGCAGATCTCGCTGTCGAACACCAGCGCTGCATGCGCCTCGCCGCGATGCACCCGCGCTTCCTTCTCGGTCCGGTTCTGCCCCGGCGGCTTGTGATTGCCGGTGCCCTCCGGGTGAAACGCCATGCACCAGCAACCGCCCCAGACGCCATTGTGCCGCTCCACCAGCGCGGCGAAAGCTGGCCAGGTGGCGGAATCGAGCGATCTCGTCGTTAAGTCGGCCATCGCTCCCTCGCTGGGACCCTGGAGTGCTTTCAGGAAAAGTTGCAGACTCTTCCGGTTCGAAAGCGCGACTAATCAAAGACTCAGAGCATTCACCGATTCAACGAACGGTAACTGCTCGAGGCCGCCATCAGGCCGCAGACCGCGTCGTGAAGCAACCAGGAGGACGGATCTCCTCTCGGTTGCCCCGGCGAGGTTACTTGATGCCTTTTTCGCTGATGCCCTTGTCGGCCCGCACGGTCGGGTCCTGCAGCAGCGGCGAGGCCAGGTCGACGGAGGCGCCGAGCGTCGTGCCGGTCTGCACCACGTAGTGGTTGTTGCAATCGCCCCCGACTTTGCGCGGCGGCGTGACCACCGTCCAGCCACCGCTGGAACTGGGCGGAATCTCATTTGCCCCAGCGGTCGATGCACATCCATTCGCCGTCCTTGGTCACGTAGATGGTGCCGGTCTGGAAGGCCATGGCATGGCCGGTGAGGCTCGAGATCGCAATAACGGAAAGCGCGAGGATAATGGCACGGCGCACAGCAATTCTCCCGGACTAAACTATTGATTGAACAAGGTTATCCTGAGTTGCGCCGACTGAATGGCAACTGAACATGTCTACCGGATTCCGGTCAGCTCACCGCACCCCGTTGACAACACCTGCCGCATCACGCTGATATGTGGGATCGATCTCATGTCGAGTTCCCATGGCGACGATTACCGACGTCTCGAAGAAAGCCGGCGTTTCGCGATCCACCGTTTCACGGCTGATCGCCGGCAACGGTTATGTCTCGGACGAAGCCCGCAAGGCCGTCGAAGCGGCCATCCAGGAACTCGGCTATCGCCCCAATACCATGGCGAGGGGCCTGCGCTCCAACCGATCCGACATTATCGGCGGCGTCGTCGTCAACGTCTCGAGCCCGTTCTATGCCCAGATGATCGGCGGTATGCAGGAAACCGCTCGCAGCGCCGGCAAGAGCATCATCGTCGCGTCCGGTTATGCCGATCGCGATGAGGAGGCGCACGCCATCATCGAGTTGCTTGATCGCGCCTGCGATGGACTGATCCTCTATCTCGAAAACGCCCTGCGCGACGACGTGCTGGAGATCATCGCCCGCTCGAAGACCCCGGTGGTCACCGTTGGCGGCAACGAGTGCCCACCGGCCCGCGCCCGCGTCACCATCGACAACGCCACCGGTGCTGAAGCCGGCATGCGGCTGCTGCTCGACCAGGGCCACCGCCACATCGCCTATCTCTCCGGCGGCACGATCTATCGCGACACGCACGAGCGTCTCAGCGGCATCGACGCGGCACTGGCCGGCTTCGGGCTTGCCCGCGACGATATCTATGTCGAGCATGGCAGCTTCTCCGAAACCTTCGGCCAACAGGCGTCCGCCCGGCTGCTGGTCGAGCGCCCCGAGACCACCGCCATTTTCGCCGGCGACGACGACGTCGCGGCCGGCGCGCTGCTGGCGCTGAAGGCCGCCGGCAAGCGGGTCCCCGAGGAGATCTCGCTGCTCGGCTTCGACGACAATTTCCACGCCCGGCATCTGACCCCCGGGCTCACCACGGTGCGCCAGCCGGTCGACGAGGCCGGCCGCGTCGCTACGCGCCTGCTGCTCTCCATCCTCGATGGCGAACCGCCGGCTGCACCTGTCATCACCATCCCCACCGAGCTGATCATGCGCCAGAGCGTCGGCCCGGCCCGGAGCCTTTCGCCGACGGCCCGCACGGTTGCGCCGGCGCTGACTGCCAGTTGACCAGAGCGAGATCAGGATCTCGCGACAAAACTAGAACTACGCCTCAGGAGCTTCTTCGACTGCAAACGGCTGATCGATATGGGATCGATCTCACAGGGAGAGACAAAGCCATGCACCGACTGCGTTTACTGACCCTTCTCGCCACCACCGCGCTCACTGCCGCCGCCTTCGCGACAACGGCCGACGCGGAAGTGATCATCCGCATCGCTCCGGTCCATACCGACGCGCATGTCGAGAACTACAACCCCTACAACCTCACCGGCCCGCACGCTTACGTGCAGGATTTCGCCTATGAGCCGCTGTGGATCGACAATGTCTGGCACCCGGACAACGATTTTCCGGCGCTCGCCACCTCATATGAAGTCGGCGCCGACCTGAAGAGCGTCACCTACCACCTGCGCGAGGGCGTCAAGTGGTCCGACGGCGAGCCGTTCAGCGCCGCCGACGTGGTCTTCACCTTCAACTACGCCAAGGCGCATCTCGATTTCCCCATCGGCTATGACATCTACAATGCCGAAAAGGACACCGGCTCGATCGTCGACGTGGTGGCGGTCGACGACCACACCGTCCGCTTCGAGCTGAAGACCGCCGACTCGCTGGCGCGCCTCAATATCGGCCCGGTCTTCCCGCTGCCCGAGCATGTCTGGAAGGACATTGCCGACCCGGTGAACTACGCCAACCCCAAGGTGGTGGCGACTGGTCCCTTCACCGAGGTACGCGATTTCTCGCGCAACGCCTTCAAGCTCTGCAAGAACCCGCTCTATCGCGAAGCCGCCGAGGTGAAGGTCGACTGCATCGAATACCCGCAGCTTTCCGACAACCTGCAGGTCATCGCCGCCATCACCAATGGCGATCTCGACTGGGCCACCGACGGCATCACCGATCCCGAGATCACTTACGCATCGAAGAGCCCGGACAACCACTATTGGCTGCCGCCCGACGCCGGCACCAACCTCCAGCTCAACACCACCAAGGCGCCGTTCAACAACCTCGAGTTCCGCAAGGCCATGTCGATGGCCATCGACCGCGGCACGCTGGTCGACATCGCCACTTTCGGGCTCACCACGCCGGCCGAGTACCCGATCGGCGAGGGCATGTTCTACAAGGACTGGATCGATACCGCGGCGCTGGCGCCCTACCAGTACCTGATGACCTATGATCCTGAAGCGGCCAAGAAAGTGCTCGATGACGCGGGCTTCGTCGACAAGGATGGCGATGGCTGGCGCGACAACCCCGACGGCACCCCGATCGCCTTCAAGATGGCGGTGCCGGCCGGCTGGGACGACTGGGTGAACACCCTGCAGACCGTCTCGGAAAACCTGCAGGATATCGGCATCAACGGCGAGATGGAGACACCCGAGGAAGGCGCCTGGTTCGACAACATCCCGACCGGCAATTTCGACGTCTACATCATGTGGACCAACCTGAGCTCGACCCCCTGGTTCACCTATTATTCGATGTTCAACCCGCGCTCGATGGTGCCCGGCACGCTCAACGAGCAAGCCATGCACCAGATGAAGATCCCTGGCATCGAGGCTGATCTTGCCGCCATCAGCGCCACTGCCGACGTCGCGGTGCAAAAGGAAAAGATCACCTCGGTGATGAAGCAGGTGGCCGAGAACCTGCCGGTGATCACGCTGTTCTCGAACCCCGCCTGGTACGAGTATTCGACCCGCAACTTCACCGGCTGGCCGGACGAGTCCAACGCCTGGGCCCGCCCCAACAACCCCGCCGGCATCCACGAACGCGTCAAGGTGCTGCTGAGCCTGACGCCGGTGGCGAAGTAAGCTGATCTCGGATGGCCCTGCATGACGCCGGGCCATCCCTCTCGACTGCGCATCCCCACCGGCGTCATTCCCGCGCAGGCGGGAACCCAGTGGGATGGTGCCGCAGACACGGTGCAAGTGGCCAGGCTAGGTTCCCGCCTTCGCGGGAATGACGCCGGTGCAGGCAGACAGGAACAGGAATGGCCTTCCTCCTCCGCAGACTGGGCTTCTATTTCGGGGCGTTCTTCGTCGCGATCACCCTCAATTTCCTGATCCCGCGGCTGATGCCGGGCGATCCGGCGACCCGCATCCTGTTGTCACTGCGCGGCAAGCTTCGGCCCGACCAGATCGACGCCATCCGCAAGACCTATGGCTTTTCGGGTTCGCTGTGGGACCAGTACCTGCAATATCTCTGGCGCCTCGCGCATTTAGATTTCGGCATCTCGACGGTCAATTTCCCCGAGCCGACGGCGAGCCTCCTATTCTACGCCGCTGGCTGGACCCTGGTCCTCGTCGGCGCCGCTACCACCCTCTCCTTCGGCATCGGTATCACCATGGGCATCTGGTCGGCCTGGCGCCGTGGCGGCTTCTTCGACACCTTCTTCACTCCGATCAACGTGATGCTCAACGCCTTCACCCCGGCGGTCGTGGCGCTGCTGCTCTGGTACGCTTTCACCATGCAGTGGCCGATCTTCCCGCTCGGCCGGGCCCACGAAATGAACCTCACCCCCGGCTTCAACCTCGAAACGCTGCTGAGCGTCGCCTGGCATGCCGTGCTGCCAGTCGCCTCGATCGTCATCGTCAGCTTCGGCGCCTGGCACCTGGGCATGCGCAACACCATGATCAACCTGCTCAACGAGGATTTTGTGCTGCTCGCCAAGGCCAAGGGCCTATCCGACCGGCGCATCCGCAACCGCTATGTAGCGCGCAACGCCATCCTGCCGCAGATCACCTCGCTGGCGCTGTCGATCGGCTTTGTGCTGGGCGGCGCCTTCATCACCGAGGTGGTGTTCAACTATCCCGGGCTCGGCAAGTTCACCCTCAACGCCATCCAGACCCGTGATTACTCCTTCATCCAGGCGCAACTGATCCTGCTGACCATGAGCGTGCTCGTCGCCAACCTCGCCTCCGACGTCCTTAACGTCATCCTCGACCCCCGTCTCCGTTCGGCAGGGAGGGCATGATGATGGCTCTGTGCAAGCTGCCCCCCCTCGCACCGGCCTGGCTGTTGGAGGTCTCCCCATGACCGACATCCTCCCCGCCATTACCACCACGCCACCGCGCGCCGAGCTCACCGCCCCCACCCAGCGCGAGCTGATGGCCGAGCTCGGCCTCAAGCCGCGCTCGCGCCTCCTCGCCAGACTCCCCGGCTGGGCCCAGCTGTTCGTCACCAACAAGAAGGGCCTGTTCGGGCTCGCCATTCTCGCCATCTTCATGATCCTGGCGCTGCTGGCGCCGCTGATCACCCCCTATGACCCCTATCGCCGCGCCGGTAAGCCGCACGTGCAGCCGGGGGTCGAGCACTTCCTCGGCACCTCGCGCCAGGGCAAGGACAATTTCAGCCAGTTGCTCGAAGGCAGCCGCGCCAGCCTCACCGTCGGCTTCATCGCCGGCTTCTCGGCCACCCTGATCGGCCTCGCGGTCGGCATTTCCGCCGGCTATTTCGGCGGCAAGACCGACGAGGTGCTGACCTTCTTCGTCAACGTCTCGCTGGTGCTGCCGGCGCTGCCGCTGATCATCGTCCTCGCCAGTTTCATCGAGGAGGCGTCGCCGACCGTAATCGGCCTCGTCCTTGCCTTGACCGGGTGGGGCTGGAGTGCGCGCACCATCCGCACCCAGACCCTGGCGCTGAAGAACCGGGAATTCGTGCTCGCCGCCGAGCTGATGGGCGAAAAGAAATGGCGGATCATCGTGCGCGAGATTCTGCCCAACATGAGCTCGTTCGTGGTCGGTGGGTTCGTGCTCGCCACCATTTACGGCATCCTCGCTGAGGCGGCGCTGGAGTTCATCGGGCTGGGCAGTCCCAACTCGGTGACCTGGGGCACCATGCTCTACTGGGCCATGCGGGCGCAGGCGCTGCAGACCGGCGCCTGGTACGAGATCTGGCCGCCTGCCATCGCCATCATGCTGACCGGCGCGGCGCTCGTCATGGTCAACTTCGCCGTCGACGAGATCACCAACCCGCAGCTCGCCGCCACCCGCCGTATCGGCCCCATCCGCCGCTTCCTCCGGCGCCGCAACCGGAGTGCCGACTTTGTCTGACGCACCCCTCATCGAGGTCCGCAACCTCACCGTCGACTATGTCGGCGCCAACACCGTGTCGCGCGCCGTCAACGGCATCGACTTCGACATCCGCCCCGGTGAAGCTTTCGGGCTCGCCGGGGAAAGCGGCTGCGGCAAATCCACCGTCGCCTTCGCATTGGCCCGGCTTACCCGGCTGCCCGGCCTCGTCTCGGGCGGCGCCGTGCGTTTCATGGGCGAAGACGTGCTGAGCTTTTCGGCCGAGCGGTTGCGCCGTTATCGCTGGAGCGAAGTCAGCTTCGTCTTCCAGTCGGCGATGAATGCGCTCAACCCGGTGATCAAGGTCTCCGAGCAGATCGAGGACGCCATCCTCGCGCACCGGCCGAAAGCCAGCCGCGCCGAAACCCTGGCCCGCGCCGCCGAACTGTTCGAGCTGGTCGGCATCAGCCCGCGCCGTCTCGACGATTATCCGCACCAGTTCTCGGGCGGCATGCGCCAGCGCATCTGCATCGCCATGGCGCTGGCGCTCGAGCCCAAGCTGATCATCATGGATGAGCCCACCACCGCGCTCGACGTGGTGGTGCAGCGCGACATCATCGAGCAGATCTGCGAGCTCAAGGCCCGCTTCGGCTTTTCGGTGCTGTTCATCACCCACGACCTCGGGTTGATGATCGAGTTCTGCGACCGCATCGGCGTGATGTATGCCGGCGAGCTGGTGGAAGTGGCGCCGGCTAGCGCTATCCTCACCGCCCCGCAGCACCCCTATACCAGGGCGCTCGGCCGCTCCTTCCCGCCGCTCAGCGGGCCGCGCGTCCGCCTCGAGGGCATTGCCGGCTCGCCGCCCAGCCTCAGCGCCCTGCCCGAGGGGTGCCGCTTCTCGCCCCGTTGTGGCGAAGCCATCCCGGTCTGCGTGCGCCTTGCCCCCGAACTCCGCCCCACGCCCGCCACCGGAGGAGAAGCAGCATGCCATCTGCTGTCATGAGCCAAGCGCCCATCCTCGAGATGCGCGATGTCGACATGCGCTTCGTGCTTGGCGGTCTCGTCGGCAAACGCACGACGCTGCGGGCGCTGAGCGGCATTTCGCTCCAGCTCACCCCCGGCCGCGCCTTGGCGCTGGTCGGCGAATCCGGCTCCGGCAAATCCACCTGCGCCCGCATGCTGGCCCGGGTCTACGAGCCAGCCGCCGGCGAGATCAGCTTCCGCGGCACCGATGTGGGAAAACTCAGCGGCAAGGCGCTGACCGACTATCGCGCCGAAGTGCAGATGATCTTCCAGGATCCATTCGGCTCGCTGAACCCCACCCAGACCATCGGCTATATCCTCGAGCGGCCGCTCCGCCTCCACCGCCCCGAGCTCAGCAGCAAAGAGGTGCGGGCCGAGAGCGAAGCCCTCCTCACTCAGGTCGGTCTCGTCCCCGCTCCGGAGTATCTGAAGCGCCGCCCGCACGAACTCTCCGGCGGCCAGCGCCAGCGCGTCGCCATCGCCCGTGCCCTGTCGGTCAACCCCACCGTGCTGCTGGCCGACGAGCCCACCTCGATGCTCGACGTCTCGGTTCGCCTGGGGATCCTCAACCTGCTCGAAGACTTGAAGCGCGAGAAAAACCTCGCCGCGCTCTACATCACCCACGACATCGCCACCGCCCGCTACTTCGCCGAGGAAACCGCCGTGATGTATGCCGGGCACCTGGTCGAACAGGGGCCGAGCGAGGCGATCACCGATCACCCCCGCCACCCCTATACCCAGCTGCTGATCGCGGCGGTGCCCAACCCCAAGCACAAGATCACCGGCGCCGCGGTCCGTCGTGCGGCCGATATCCCGCTCTGGACCGCCGAAAGCCGTGGCTGCCCGTTTGCGCCGCGCTGCCCGCGCGCCACCGACATCTGCCGCGAAATCATGCCCGACCCCACACCCGTCGGCGACAGCCACATGGCCCGCTGCCACCACCTCTGACCTGACCGGACCCCCAAGGATGAACCAGCTCCTGGCGATCAACGCCCAATACCCTCAGCTGTTTTCGAGCCGCGCCATCGCCACCAACCAGGTCGGCTACGAAGCCGCCGGCCCGAAATTCGCCGTCCTGGCGCTCGGCGACGGCCCCGGCTTCACTGCGCTCCGCCTGCGTGACGCAGCGACCGGCGAGCTCGTCTTCGAGACGACGCCCGACGCGGCCGCCGGCGTCGACCGCTGGAAGACCCAGCGCTGGCAAAGCGCCGAGTTCACCGCCTTCACCGGCACCGGCCGTTTCCTGCTCGAAGCCCTCGATGCCGCCGGCGCCCGCCTCGTCTCGGAGCCGTTCGAAATCGCCGAACAGCTCTACGCCGAGCGCTTCTCTAGTGCGCTGCTCGGCTATTTCCGGAGCCAGCGCACGGCGGAGCCTTACCTCGGCGCCGACCGCGCCATCGCCTTCATCGGCAACAAGCGCAACGCCCGTGTCGACGTGCATGGCGGCTGGTACGACGCCTCGGGCGACGTGTCGAAATATCTGAGCCATCTGAGCTACGCCAACTTCATGAACCCGCAGCAGACCCCGCTGGTGGTCTGGGCGCTGTCGAAGGCGGCGATCTGCCCGCATCTCGATACCAACCTCCACGCCGCCTTCCGTATGGAAGCGCTGTGGGGCGCCGATTTCTTGGTGCGCATGTGCGACCCCGCGGGCATGTTCTACATGACGGTGTTCGACCGCTGGTCGGGCGATACGGCGCAGCGCGAGATCTGCTCCTACTCCACCCAGAAGGGCCATAAGCACGACAGCTGGGAAGCCGGCTACCGGCAGGGCGGCGGCATGGCCATCGCCGCCCTCGCCCGTGCCGCGCGGCTCAGACAGGACGGCGAATTCACCGCCGCTGAGTATCTGGCGACCGCCGAGCGCGCCTTCGCCCACCTCGAGGTGCACAACCTCGCATACCTCGACAATGGCGAGGAAAACATCATCGACGATTACTGCGCGCTGCTCGCCGCCACCGAACTCAGCCGCTCCACCCACAAGCCCGAATACCTGGTGAAGGCCGGCGAACGCGCCACGAGCCTGCTCGACCGCCTGACCGGCGGCCATGGCTATGATGGCTGGTGGCGCGCCGACAACGACACCCGGCCGTTCTTCCACGCCTCCGACGAAGGCCTGCCGATTGCCGCCTTGGTGGATTACCTCGCCATCGCCCCCGAGGCCGATCGGCCGCGCGTCTCCGCCGCGCTCGGCAAGGTGGTCCGCCAGCTCGCCAAGATCACTGCCGAGGTGGCAAACCCCTTCGCCTACCCGCGCCAGCTGGTGAAGCGCAGCGATGGCGAGATCGGCACCCAGTTCTTCTACCCGCACGGAAATGACAGCGGCTATTGGTGGCAGGGCGAGAACGCCCGCCTCGGCAGCCTCGCCTACGCGCTGCGCCGCGCCATGCCGCATGTCGATGCCGAAGCCGCCGAGCTTGCGCGCGTGCAGTCGCAGCGGACGCTGGACTGGATCCTCGGCCTCAACCCCTACCACGCCTCGATGCTGCAGGGTTTTGGCCGCAACTGGGCGATTTACGGACCCGCCAAGTTCCCCAATGCCGATGGCGGCATCTGCAACGGCATCACCTCCTCGCTTTCAGACGAAACCGATATCGGCTTCTGCGAGACCGAGGACCCGTTCCAATCCTGGCGCTGGAGCGAGCAATGGCTCCCGCACGCCGCCTGGTTCCTTCTCGCGATGACCGAGTACTGAGCCACCCGAGCTGGCGGCCGGCGCTACTGCGCCGGCACCGCCGCGCGCACTGCCGCCGGCCGCTTGTGCAGCATCCGCAGCAGCGGCTTTTCGATGCGTTCGTGGACGATCACTCCGGCGAGCAGCGCCAGGCCGATCGCTGCGGCGACCATGCCGAAATAGCTGAGCGGACCATCCGGCAGCAGGCGCGTTCCGACCCCGACGACCGCCCCGACCACGAACATGTGCACCAGGTAGGTGGCGTAAGAGGCATCTCCGAGCCTCTCCAGCCAGGCGCTGCGCGGTAGTACCGCCTCGCGCACCAGCCCCAGCACCAGCAGCGCCACCGCCAGGATGACCAGCGCCACGAAGACCGGCGCCGTCTCATGGGGAGTCTGGTCGAGCCCGAACGCCATGACCGTCGCAACGACGGCCAACCCCACCAGCCCCAGCATCGCCGGGCTCGGCAACCGCGCGAACACGCCCTTGATCTGTCCGAGGCCCACCCAGGCGCCGGCAACGAAGGCCAGCACCGCATGGGTCATGTAGAAGCTGAGCAGCGGATCGGTCGGCTTGAGCGTCGCGCCGGTCACGTAGAGCACCACGAATGCGATCGTCAGCGTCAGCACCCGTCCGGTTGCCGCCAGCGCGGCCAGCAGCGCGAATGCCAGGTAGAAGAACACCTCGTAGTTCAGCGTCCAACCCAGGCTCAGCAATGGGCTGGTGCCGCCACGCCCCGGCGCCTCGTGCGGGATGAACAGCATCGACTGCACATAGTGCGGCAACGTGAACACCGTGCTCTTGAACAGCGTCGGCACCAGCAGCGCCAGCAGCGCCGCGAGCGTGGTGAAGATCCAGTACAGCGGCACGATGCGGATCGCCCGGCGCTTCAGGAATTCCAGCGCCGAGAACGGCCCCGAACCCGAGATCGCCACCATGATGAAGCCGCTGATCACGAAGAACAGATAGACCCCGAACTGGCCCAGCCGCAGTTGCAGGTAGGTCGGGTCTGCCAGCGGATGGGCCGAGGCATGCGCGATCACCACCAGCAATGCCGCGAGGCCGCGCAGGTACTGGACCGAGTAGAGCTTGCCAGCCATCCGGGTAACCTTTCGTTTACCCTCTGCCATAGCATTCCCGCCGCCCCGCCCAAGCCCTCGTCGCGCGCTACGGTTAAGATGGCGGCGCAAACCTCGTCACAGCTGCGGCACCGCCGGAACCCGAAGGCCGCGCCATGGATTAGTCCCTCGCCAGGCCTTTCCATTGAACGGCAGCGGCGACACACTATGTGCTTGTGAATACCAGCAAACCGGCCGTCCCATGCCCGCTCCCGTCGTCGATGCCAAAGGCATCAACCTGCATCTGAAGAGCGGCGCCACTTCGCTGCACATCCTTAGGGATGTCGACCTCAGCCTCGCCGCCGGCGAAGTGACAGCGATCGTCGGCCCGTCGGGTAGCGGCAAGACCTCGCTGCTGATGGTGCTGTCCGGCCTCGAACAGGCGAGTTCGGGCGCCATCACCGTCGCCGGCACCGATATCGCCAGGCTCAATGAAGACCAGCTCGCCATCTTCCGGCGCAATGCGCTGGGCATCCTGTTCCAGAACTTCCACCTCATCCCGTCGCTGACCGCGCTCGAGAATGTTGCCCTTACCCTCGAGATCGCCGAGCCGTCGCTGCCCTGGGCCGAAATCCAGAGCCGCGCCGCTGCCGCGCTCGGCGATGTCGGCCTCGCCGGCCGCCTGACCCATCTGCCGAGCGCCCTTTCAGGCGGCGAGCAGCAGCGGGTCGGCCTCGCCCGCGCCATCGTCGGCAACCCCAAACTGCTGCTGGCGGACGAGCCCACCGGCAACCTCGATCAGGAAACCGGCGCCCATGTCATCGAGCTGATGTTCGGCATCGCCCGCGAGCGCGGCACCGCCATCCTGTTGATCACCCACGATCCCTCGCTGGCCAGGAAGGCCGACCGCCAGTTGCGCATGAACGAGGGCCATCTCAGCGAGCGGGTGCCGGCGTGAACACTGCGGCCGCGACCCTGCGCGGCTGGCTGCGGGTGGCGCTGAAAGACCTGCGCGGCGACCTCCGCCGTTTCACCATCCTGCTTGCCTGCCTGGCGCTCGGCGTCGGCACCATCACCCTTGTCGGCTCGGTCGGCGCGGCGCTGCAATCGGCGCTGCTGCGCGATGCCCGCACCCTGCTGGGGGGCGATATCGAGGCCCAGCTCTCCTATCGCGCCGCCAACCCGGAGGAGCGGCAGGCTTTCGCAGGGCTCGGCAAGCTCGGCGAAGTCGTCGAGGTGATGGGCCGCGCCGATGCGGGCGAGCAGAACAGCTTCCTCGCCATCCGCGCCGTCGATGCCAACTATCCGCTGATCGGCAGCGTCACCGTCAAGGATACCGACGCCCCGCTGCCCTCGCTCCTCGCCCCTCGCGCCGACGGCAGCTTCGGTCTCGTCGCCGATCAGTTGCTGCTCGATCGCCTGGGCCTGAAGCTTGGCGACCAGCTCACCATCAGCGATGCCACGTTTACCCTCACCGGCATTATCGGCACCGAGCCCGACCGCATCACCGCCGGCCTGCAGTTCGGCCTCCCCGTGCTGATGTCGGTCGATGCGCTCAACGCCACCGGCATCCTGGCGCCCGGCGTCCTCGCCAGCTACCGCTACAAGATCCTGCTCAATGGCACCGATCCCGATGCCGCGATGCAATCGATCGAGACCAGCTTCCCCAAAGCCGGCTGGAAGCTCGCCGGACCCAAGGACGCCACGGCCGATCTCGCGCGCTTCTTCGACATGTTCGCCCGCTTCCTCACCATCGTCGGGCTGTCCTCGCTGCTGGTCGGCGGGCTCGGCGTCTCCAACGCGATTTCGGCCTATGTCACCGAACGCCAGCGTTCCATCGCCACCATGAAGGCGCTCGGCGCCACCGGTCCGCGCATCCTCGTCCACTTCCTGACCCAGGTGATGCTGCTCACCCTCGCCGGCATCGTTCTGGGCCTCTTGCTCGGCACGCTCCTCACCATGGTGCTGCTGCCCATTCTCGGTGGCCTGCTCGGCCTCGGGCTGCCGCCGGTGGTCGACATTGTTACGCTGTGGACCGCCGCCGGCTTCGGCGCCCTCACCGGCTTCGCTTTCGGCTACCTGCCGCTGCGCCGCGCCGAGAAGCTGAAACCAGCACTGCTGTTCCGTTCCGCCGGCTCGGCCGTCGAAGGCGGGCTCGATTGGCGCGATGTGCTGAAGCCCGGCCTGTGGCTGCCGCTCGGCGTCGCCGCCGCCGGCATCTATGCGCTGGCCGCCCTCACCACCGGCCGCCCGCTGCTGGTGCTGTGGTACGCCATTGGCGTCCTCGGCGCCTTCCTCGTGCTGCGCGGCGCCGCCTGGCTGCTGCAACGCGGCCTGAAGCTGATCCCGCCGCTCGGGAACGCCGCGCTCCGCAACGCTATCAAGTCGATCTGGCGCCCCGGCGCCCCGGCCCCGGTGGTCATCCTGTCGCTCGGGCTCGGCCTCGCCTTGCTGCTGCTCATTGCGCTGATCGACGGGAACCTCCGCCACCAGCTCGCCCGCGAGTCGATCCCCAACGCCCCGAGCTTCGTCTTCATGGACCTGTTCGAGGACGAGGTGGACGCACTGAAAGAGTTCTCGGTGGGCGACAAATCGGTCGAGAGCTTCGCCTCGCTGCCGATGGTCACCGGCGCCATCGAAGCGATCAACGACACGCCGATCGCTGAGCTCAACCGCAAGCCGCCGGCCGAATTCGCCTTCGTGCTCGAGGGTGAAATCCCGCTCTCCGCTTCCGACACCCTGCCCGACCAATCGACCATCACCGAGGGCAGCTGGTGGCCGCCCAACTTCATCGGCACGCCGGAGGTCTCGGTGTTCCAGCGCCTCAAGGAACCGCTCGGCCTGAAGCTCGGCGACGTCCTCACCTTCCGCGTCTTCGGCGAAGAGGTGAAGGCCAAGATCGGCAGCTTCCGCGATTACGCCTGGCGCTCGGGCAGTGTGAACTTCGGCTTCGTGCTGTCGCCCAACGCCTTCGCCGATTTCCCGCTGAGCTATCTAGGGCTGCTCAAGGCCGTGCCGGGCGAGGAAACGGCGGTGCAGCAGCGCCTCGTCGCCGGCTTCCCCGAGCTGTTGTTCCTGCCGGTCGGCGAGGCGCTCGAAACCTTTGCCGCCATCCTCGCCAATGTCACCACCGCGGTCGAGGTGATCGGCGGCCTCGCGGTGGTCAGCGGCGTGCTGGTGCTCGCCGGCGCCATGGCCGCCGGCCGGAAGCAACGCGAATCCGACGCCGTGGTGATGAAGGTGCTCGGCGCCACCCGCGGCGACGTGCTGCGCGCCTACCTCGTCGAATACGGCCTGCTCGGCCTCCTCGCCGCGGTGCTCGCGGCGTTGCTTGGCCTCGCTGGCACCTGGGCCTTTGTCGAGTTCGTGCTGGAGATCGACTTCTGGGCCGATCCGTCGCTGCTGCTCTGGGTCACTGCGGGCACCATCGCGCTCGCCATCGCCGTCGGCATGCTCACCACCTGGTCGGCGCTTTCCACCCGCCCCGCGAGCTTCCTGCGCGAGGAGTAACGGGCATAGGCCTTGAGCCTGACTGCTGACCCACCCACCGGGGTCATTCCCCGCGAAAGCGGGAACCTCTGTTCTCTTGGCCGTTGCACCATCGCAAACGGAGATCCCCGCGTTCGCGGGGATGACACCGTGGGTGGTGCAGTTCGTCCGTGAAATGCTTTAGCGTCGCGCCAAACGGAGATTTCCATGCGCCGACTGCTCTTCGCCCTGACCCTGCTGCTCACGCCCGCACTACAAGCCGCCGAACCGCAGATCGACGAAGTGCGCGCCGCCTGGGACGCCTGCTCGAAGCTGCTGGAAACCGCCCCGAACGACTGGACCGGTTGGCGCCGCAATTTCGATGGCGGCTATGCCGACCATTTCGAGTTCCACGATGGCGGCGACGACGCCCCCTCGGTGCTGGTGCAGACCTGGCTGATCGATGCCATCGCCACCCAGACCGACACCTCGTGCTACCGCCCCGACGGCAGCCTTGCCTTCATCTATTCCGAGATGGTCTCGCCCAACGTGGCCGAGGGCGCCACCGGCCCCGCCCTCACTCGGGAAGGCCGGCTCTACTTCGCTCCCGACGGCCACCTGCTGCGGCTATTGAAGCGCATCACCGAAGCCGGCAAGGAAGTCGCCGCGATCGACAACGCGCAGTACCAGCTCGCCCGCGGCTGCGGCCTCACCGCCCCGCACGCCACGGTGGATGACGTCCGCTCGCATCTGATCGCCGAACTCGGCGACATCGAAGGCACGCGCGGCAAATATGTGCAGGAGCCGCTGGATTGGTGCGGGATGGAAGTGGAGTAGCTGCACAGGCCGGTGCGAGCGGACCCCCACCCCTGTCCCCTCCCCCTCAAGAAGGGGGAGGGAGACGTCAGCCTCGATTCCGGTGGGAGGGTCTCCCTCCCCTTGTTTAGGGGGAGGGGACAGGGGTGGGGGTCCACAGCCACCAGCCCATCGGCATGAACCGCAACACCCTAGTCCGGCTGCCCACCCACCTTGGTCACCGCCGCCGACCCCGCCTCGATCCCCCGCCTCAGGCAGGTCTCGAGATCGACGCCGCGCAATTCCGCCGAAACGAACGCCGCGGCGAACGCATCGCCCGCTCCGGTCGTATCGACCACCTTCACTGCCGGCGCCGGCAGCTTCAGCTTGACGCCCGAGGCATCACCCACTGCCGCGCCGCCAGCTCCGAGCTTGACCACCACCCGCCCGTAGTTCGGCCCGAGTACCCGCATCTGCGTCTCGAGATCGTCGCTGCCGGCCAGCGCCACCGCCTCGTCGGCATTGGCGAACAGCGTCGAGAACCCCTTGGTCCACTCGAGGAACTTGTCGGCCCCGACCTCCTCGACAAACCCCACGGACGCCGCATCCACCGCCACCGGGATGCCGCGCGATTGCGCCTCGCCGGCCATCCAGCGCGCCGCATGGCGCGGCTTTTCCGCAAACAGCGAATAGCCGGAAACCAGCACGTAGCGCGTCTCTTCGAGCAGCCACACCGGCATATCGGAATGCGACAGATCGAGGTTCGCCCCGCGATCGGTGAGGAAACTCCGCTCGCCGCCCGCATCGACGATGACCACCAGGATGCCCGACGGCTTGACCGGATCGGCGATCAGCACCGGATCGACATGGAAACCCCGCAGATACGCCTCGAGATGCGGCTTGTCGCGCGCCCCGACGCGGGCGACAAAGCTGACCGGCGTACCCATCGACCCCAGCCACACCGCCTGGTTGGCGCCCGAGCCGCCCGGGCGCTGGGTGATCTGCGCGCGCCGGTCCGAGCCGCGCACCAGCGGGCCCTCCGGGATCACGATGACATCGGTCATCACATCGCCGATGACGATGACCCGGCCGGTGCTGTCGCTCATTTGTTGAGCTTGGCCAGCGCCACCGCGATTTCGGCCGCGACGCGCGCATTGTTCTCGACCAGCGCGATATTGGCGACCAGACTCTTGCCGTCGGTCAATTCGAAGATGCGCTTCAGCAGGAACGGCGTCAGCTCCTTGCGGCTCACCCCTTCCTTTTCGGCGCCCTTGATCGCCTCGTTGATCCGGCCCTCGATCTCATCCTTGTCGAGCGCCGCGCTCTCGGGGATCGGGTTGGCGACCAGCACGCCGCCCAGCCCGAGCGCGAACTGCAGCGCGATCACCTTGGCCGCGTCCTTGCCGCTTTCCACCCGATGATCGACCTTGCCGCCCGACTGGCGGGCCCAGAACGCCGGGAAATCCGCAGTCTGGAAACCCAGCACCGGCACGCCCTTGCTCTCCAGCACTTCCAGGGTCTTGGGAATATCGAGGATCGACTTGGCCCCGGCGCACACCACCGCCACCTGGGTGCGGCCGAGCTCCTCGAGATCGGCCGAGATATCGAAGGTGGTCTCGGCGCCGCGATGCACGCCGCCAATGCCGCCGGTGGCGAACACCTGGATGCCGGCGGCTTCCGCCGCCATCATCGTCGTTGCCACCGTCGTGCCCGCCACCTCGCCCGATGCCAGCAATGCCGCCACGTCGCGGCGCGACGCCTTGGCAGCCTTGCCGCCGGTCTGCGCCAGTCGCTCGAGATCCTTGGCCGTGACGCCGACCTTGAACTTGCCGTCCATGATGGCGATCGTTGCCGGCACCGCGCCGTGCTTTTCGATCACCGCCTCGACATTCTGCGCCATCTCGAGATTCTGCGGGTAGGGCATGCCATGCGTGATGATGGTGGATTCGAGCGCCACCACCGGCTGGCCGGCGTCGAGCGCCTTCTTGACCGCGGGCGAGATGGACAGGTGCTTCTTGAGGCTCACGAGGCTTGCTCTTTCGGAAAGGACTTTTGCCCTTCCCTTGAACCGAAAACCGCCCGAGTTCAACTCCCCGGCCCCGGGCGCCAATCCCGTCCCTGTGGCGGCGCGTCGCATCCCGACTTTGTGGCCCGCCGCGCGGGGCTCCGATGCCCCTAAGACCCTTGCCCGACGTCGGATTTGCCACTAGGTTTCAGCCCGGCTGGAAGGCCTGTCGCGAGGGGTCACGTCACTGCTTACCGTCATTGTTGATCCGGAGCCTCCGCCGGATCGATGGGCGCCCGGCTCCGGGCACATTGCGAACCCGAATTCTCCCGGCGCGACACCCGCGCTGCTTGGCCTACCCTCCCGCGCACCCGCTCCCCGACATAGTCGTCACCTTAGAGTGAGATCAGGAAAAGTTCTGAGACTTTTCAGTTCGATCGCGCGACAGAACACGACATCCGCACCAATACATCGCTATTCGCCGGGCCTTGCGCCCACGATCCGTCAACCGGCGCCCGCACGCGTCCGGACTATGAGGCAATGACCGCTGGCCACCCGCGGTACTGATCAAGGAGAGACCACCATGCACAAACCGATGCTCATCGCCAAAATTACCGTTGCCCTGGGAGCGCTGCTCATCGCAGCGCCGGCCCTGGCACAGGACAATGTCGTCAACATCTACAACTGGTCCGACTACATTGCCGAAGACACCATCGCCAATTTCGAAGCCGAAACGGGCATCAAGGTGAACTACGACGTCTACGACAATAACGAGATCGTCGACGCCAAGCTCCTCGCCGGCAATTCCGGCTACGACATCGTCGTGCCCTCGGGCAATTTCCTCGAGCGCCAGATCAAGGCCGGCCTGATCCTGCCGCTCGACAAGTCGAAGCTGACCAACCTCGGCAACCTCGACCCGGCCGTGATGGCGACCGCCGCCTCGCAGGATCCGGACAACGCCCACGGCGTGCCCTATATGATCAACACCATCGGGCTCGGCTACAACGTCGCCAAGGTGCAGGCGGCGCTCGGTGACGGAGCGCCGATCGATAGCTGGGACCTGCTGTTCAAGCCCGAGGTGGTCGCCAAGCTCAAGGATTGCGGCGTCGCCGTGCTCGACAGCCCGTCGGAAGTCACCGGCATTGCGCTGCACTATCTCGGCCTCGACCCGAACTCCGAGAGCGAGGAAGACCTGGCCAAGGCCGAAGCGCTGCTGACCAGCATCAAGCCGTCGATCCGCTACTTCCACTCGAGCCAGTACATCGACGATCTCGGCAACGGCGAAATCTGCCTGGCGCTCGGCTATTCGGGCGACATCTTCATTGCGTCCGACGCTGCCGCACAGGCCGCCCAGGGCAACGAGGTCAAGTACCTGATCCCCAAGGAAGGCGCCGCGACACTGTTCGACTTCCTCGCCATCCCGGTCGACGCACCGCACCCGGATAACGCCCTGAAGTTCATCAACTACATCCTTGAGCCCAAGGTCGTGGCGGCGATCACCAACTACGTGTTCTACGCCAACCCGAACCTGCCCGCGCTGGAGTTCGTAAACGAGGAAGTGAAGTCGAATCCGGGCATCTATCCGCCGGCCGAGACTATCGCCAAGGCCTTCGTGATGAAGGCGCACTCGCCTGAGTTCGAAGAGGTCTTGACCCGGACCTGGACCCGCATCAAAACCGGTCTGTAATCTCCTTCAGGGGGCGGTCCCACAACCGCCCCCTTCCTCATCAGGTGCCGCATGGCCAAGAAGCCGCAGCTCGCCATCGACACGCGCCCCTGGCGCGATCCGTCGGCCAAGCCGTTTGTGCGCATTCGCAACGTCTCGAAGAAGTTCGGCGACGTCTCGGCGGTGCATGAAGTGTCGCTCGATATCTACAAATCCGAGCTGTTCTGCCTGCTCGGCGGCTCGGGCTCGGGCAAATCGACGCTGCTGCGCATGCTGGCCGGCTTCGAGCAGCCGACCTCCGGCACCATCGAAATCGACGGCCAGGACATGACCGCCGTGCCGCCCTACCAGCGGCCGGTCAACATGATGTTCCAGTCCTACGCGCTGTTCCCGCATATGAACGTCGAGCAGAACATCGCCTATGGCCTGAAGCGCGATAACATGCCGCGCAGCGAGATCGCCGATCGCGTCGCCGAGCTCTTGAGCCTCGTGAAACTCCAGGATTACGGCAAGCGCAAGCCGAACCAGCTGTCGGGCGGCCAGCGCCAACGCGTCGCCCTCGCCCGCTCGCTGGCCAAGCGGCCAAAACTCCTCCTGCTCGACGAGCCGCTCGGCGCGCTCGACAAGAAGCTGCGCGAGGAAACCCAGTTCGAACTGGTCAAGATCCAGGAATCGCTCGGCGTCACCTTCATCGTCGTCACCCACGACCAGGAAGAGGCGATGACGCTGGCCACCCGTATCGGGGTGATGAACCAGGGCGAGATCGCCATGATCGGCGAACCGCACGACATCTACGAATTCCCCAACTCGCGCTTCGTCGCGAGCTTCATCGGCTCGGCCAACATGGTCGAGGGCATCGTCACCGAGGATGAGCCGGACCATGTCCGCATCCGCTCGCCTGAGCTTGGTTGCGACATCTATGTCGGCCACGGCGTCGACTGCGCTCCCGACCAGATCCTGTGGTGGGCCATCCGCCCCGAGAAGATGACGCTGAGCCGCGAGAAGCCCGAGGCGCTGAACGGCGCCAACGTCACCAAGGGCGTGGTCGAGGATATCGGCTATCTGGGCGATATGAGCGTCTACCAGTTGCTGCTCGACAGCGGCAAACGCATCCGAGTCAGCCAGACCAACACGGCCCGCGGCAACCCTGACGCCATCACTTGGGAAGAGCAGGTCTACGTCACCTGGGGCGACAGCTCCGGCTCGGTGCTGACGGTATGAGCGGGGCAGGGTTCCAGCTTTGCCACCCCCACGGAGTCATTCCCGCGAAAGCGGGAACCTCTGTTTGCGGTGGTCGCGGCCAAACGAAGATCCCAGCTTCCGCGGGGATGACGCGGTGCGCATTGCGCAACCGCGAAGGGGACCTTCACCCATGACCCTCACCGGCAACCAGCTGCCGCCGCCGCGCCGCCTGCGGCCCTGGAGCGGGCTGGAGCGCCGGCTGCGCGATGTCGGCATTTCCGGCCGCACCCTGGTAATCGCTGCGCCGGCGATCTGGCTGACCGTGTTCTTCCTCGTCCCGCTGTTCGTGGTGTTCGGCATCTCGCTCGCCACCAAGCAGTTTGGCCGCCCGCCCTATTCGCCGCTGCTCACCACCGAAGGCGGCACCGTGCAGCTGACGCTGCACCTTTCCAATTACCTGAAACTCTTCACCGATCCGCTCTATGTCGCGGCTTACCTGAGCTCGATCCGCATCGCGCTGATCGCCACGATCATCACTCTCTTCATCGGCTACCCGATGGCCTATGCCATCGCCCGCGCCCCGGACAAATGGCGCAACATCCTGTTGATGCTGGTGATCCTGCCGTTCTGGACCTCGTTCCTGCTGCGCGTCTATGCGCTCAGTGGCTTCATGCGCGGCAACGGCGTGATCAACCAGATCCTCGCCGTATTCGGCATCGAGCCGCTGGTGATGATGCAGACCGATTTCGCCGTCTATGTCGGCATCGTCTACACCTACCTGCCGTTCATGATCCTGCCGCTCTATACGACGCTGGTGAAGCTCGACGCGTCACTGCTCGAGGCCTCGGCCGATCTCGGCTCGCGCCCGTGGCAGACCTTCCTGTCGGTCACCCTGCCGCTGTCGCTGCCCGGCATCATCGCCGGCTCCATGCTGGTGTTCATCCCGGCGATCGGCGAGTTCGTCATTCCCTCGCTGCTCGGCGGTCCGGAAACGCTGATGATCGGCCGCGTGCTGTGGGACGAGTTCTTCGGCGCCACCAACTGGCCGCGCGCTGCGGCAGTCGCCGTCGCCATGCTGGTGGTCGTCGTCATTCCCATCCTGCTGCTGCAGAAGGCGCAGGATGCCGTGGTCGAGAAGGGCAAGTAGATGCGGCGCGGCTGGTTCCTTCCCATCGCGGCAACCCTCGGTTTTGCCTTCCTCTATCTGCCGATCATCTCGCTGGTGGTGTTCTCGTTCAACGAGAGCAAGCTGGTCACCGTCTGGTCGGGCTTTTCGACCAAATGGTATGGCGAACTGTTCGCCGACGAGCAGATGCTGGGCGCCGCCTGGCTGAGCCTGCGCATCGCGTTCTTCTCCGCCAGCTTCGCCCTGGTGCTTGGCACCCTTTGCGCCGTGGCCTTGGTGCGCTTCAAGCGCTTCCGCGGCCGCACCGTGCTCGCCGGCACCGTCTCGGCCCCGCTGGTGATGCCGGATGTGATCACCGGCCTCGCGCTGCTGCTCTTGTTCGTCGGCATGGAATCGACGCTCGGCTGGCCGGCCGGCCGCGGCATCGTCACCATCATCATCGCCCACACCACCTTCTGCATGGCCTACATCACCGTGGTGGTGCAGTCCCGCCTCTCCGATCTCGACTTGAGCCTCGAGGAAGCGGCGATGGACCTCGGCGCGACGCCGTTTCGGGTGTTCTTCGACATCACCCTGCCGATCATCGCCCCGGCTCTGGTCTCCGGCTGGCTGCTCGGCTTCACCCTGTCGCTCGACGACCTGGTGATCGCGAGCTTCGTCTCCGGCCCCGGCTCGTCGACCCTGCCCATGGTGATCTTTTCCAAGATCAAGCTCGGCGTCTCCCCCGACGTCAACGCGCTCGCCACCATTATCATCGGCGTCGTGGCGCTCGGCGTCGTCGCCGCGACGATCATCGGCCTGCGCGGCAGCAGCAAGGTGAAGCGAGCCTGACGACGTAAAGGCGACCCTCCCTTCTCCCCTCAGGGGAGAAGGTGGCCGAAGGCCGGTTGAGGGGTGAAGCGTCGCAACGCGCGCTCGCTGAGAAACTGAACCCCTCACCCAAGTTCCGCTACGGACCTTCGGTCCGAGCTCCACTACCCTCTCCCCTCTAAGGGGGCGCGAGAGCGCCCCCGAGGGAGAGGGGGCACCTCCACTCGGCGCCGAGCGCGTGCGCCCCCAGTTTCGTCTTTGTGCCTGCTTGCGCCGACGCCCCGTGAGGTCTATGTGAGCCTCTGTCAGCCGAGCAATCGGCCGGCAAGTTCTCAGGGCGGGGTGCAATTCCCCACCGGCGGTAGATGGGTCGAAAGCCCAAAGCCCGCGAGCGCCTTGTGGTTCACCCCACAGGGGTCAGCAGATCCGGTGTAACTCCGGAGCCGACGGTATAGTCCGGATGAAAGAGAACGGGATTTACGCTGGCTCTGCCGGCGCGGCCCCTCATTTCGGAGGGTTTCCGCGTCGCCATTCCCCATCGCGATTCCCCGTAACCCTGAGGAAACAGGCTACGGAAAGGATCGATCGATGAGCCAGGTTTCCTCGACTACCAAGTCCGCCGCTGCAAGCGGCGCCACCTTCATGCTGGTTGCCGCCTTCGCGTTCGCCGGCTCCAACGTGCTGCAATCCGTCCTGCCCACCCCGGTCGAATATGGCGGCTTCGGCATGGCCTCGACCGGCATGGTGTTCTGGCAATACCTGATCGCCGGCGTGCTCAGCCTGCCGCTGATCTTCCGCATCGGCATCGACAAGCTCCGCACCAGCCACCCGCTGGCGCACGAGATCCGCGCCTTCGTCTCGGCGCTCGGCGCGCATGTCTTCGTCTATGGTTTCGCCTCGGGCGTACCGATCTGGCAGATGGTGACCCTCCTCGCCGCCGGCCCGCTGTTCATCATCCTCGGTTCGACCGTCTTTCTTGGCGAGCGTGCCTCAGCCGCCCGTCTCGTCGCGGCGCTGGTCGGCTTCACCGGCGCCATCATCGTCTCCGGTATCGGCAGCGAAAGCCTCGGCTGGCACACCCTGATCCCGATCGTCGCCGCGGCGCTCTGGGCCACCACGGACGTCTTGACCAAGTACCTGACGCTGAAGGGCGAGAGCCCGGAAACGCTGACCATCTCGTTGCTGGTGCTGGTCACCCCGAACCACCTGCTGATCCTGCTCGCCGTCAACGCACTCGGCTGGCTGGCGCCGACGGTGCTGCCGGCCGGCCTCGCCACCGGCTTTCCATTCGCTCTCCCCAGCGGCGATGGCCTCTGGCTGCTGTTGCTGCTCGGCGTGCTCACCGGCGTGGCGCAATACCTGATGGCCTTCGCCTACCGGGCGGCCGACGCGACGTATCTGCAGCCCTTCGCCGACCTCAAGGTGCCGCTCAGCGCCCTGGTCGGCTGGATCGCCCTCGGCCAGGTGCCGTCGGTCTGGTTCTGGCCCGGCGCGGCGCTGATCGTCGCCGCCTCGGTGTTCATCTACTGGGTCGAAAGCCGCAACCGCACCGCGACCCTCGCCACCGCCTGAGGCCGCTGCACGCCCTCAGGCTCCCCGGGGCCGCCGTGACTGCGGCCTCGGGACTCAATCTCGCAGTCAGGCCTTCTCCCCTTGTGGGAGAAGGTGGCCGAAGGCCGGATGAGGGGTCCCGCAGCCAAGGGCTGCGCGATCGGAGCGTAGCGACGAGCGACTGAGCGCGCGGAGAGATACCCCTCATCCGCCCTTCGGGCACCTTCTCCCACAAGGGGAGAAGGCGATAGCCGCGCTATCCCGGTCAGACCGCCACCCACCGCCCCTCGCGGTGCGACTGCGCCATCGCATGCACCGCCCGCTCGATTTCGAGCCCTTTGTCGAACCCGACGATCTGCCCCCCGGTGTCGCCGCCGATGGCCTTCAGCAGCTCGTGGCACTCGATGATCTTCAGCTCGTTGAATCCCAGTCCATGCCCCGGTGCCGGAATGAACCGGTCATAGGGCGCATGCACCGGCGCGGTGAGGATGGTGCGAAAACCCTGCTCCGCTGCAGGATCACTGGCTTGAAACAGCTGGAACTCGTTCATGCGCTCCTGGTCGTAGGCGATGGTGCCGTTCGAACCAAAGATCTGCACCGCGATCCGGCCCTTCCGCCCCCAGGCCGAACGATCGAGCGCCATCACCCCGGACGCGCCGTTCCTGAGCTCCAGCAGCACCGAAGCAATATCCCAGGTCTCGACCTTCCGCCGCCCGCCATCCCGGCTCGGCCGGTCGGCATAGGGCATGGAAAGCTGCGCCATCACCCGCGCAACGCCGCCGAACAGGAACTGCATCAGGCTCAGCGGGTGGACACCGAAATCGTCGAGCGCGCCATAGCCGGACGAGGCCTCGCTCTTCCAGTAGAACAGCGCCTCGGGGTCGGCCATGAAGTCCTCGTCCATCTCGAAGCGCACATGGCTCACCGTGCCGATGGCGCCCGCCTCGAGCAGCTTTCTGATGTGCCGGATCACCGGGTTCTGGATGTAGTTGTAGCCGAGCGCCGTGACCTTACCCGACGCCCGCGCCGCCGCGACCATCCGCTCCGCCTCGGCAAACCCTACTGCCATCGGCTTCTCGCACCAGACGTGCTTGCCGGCCTCGAGCGCCGCGATCGCCATCTCGGCATGAAAGGCGTTGGGCGTCGTCACCGACACCACTTCGACCTCCGGGTCGGCGATCAGCGCCCGCCAGTCCGAGGTGGATTTCTCGAACCCGAACTCCTCGGCCCGCCGCGCCGCCAGCTCCGGCGACACCTCCGCCAGATGCACCAGCCGCGGCTTCGGCCCATCGCCGAACACCGGTTTCACCCCGTTCCAGGCCAGCGCATGGCACTTGCCCATATAGCCCGTACCGATCAGGCCGACGCCGATGCTGGTCATTCTTCACTCCGTGCGTGGGGCCACCCCCACCCTTGATCCCTCCCCACAAGGGGACGCGGTAGCGCCCTGTGGGGAGGGAGACGTCTACTGCACTCTCGGTTCTCGCGCCCTCCCTCCCCCTTGTGGGGAGGGTAGAGCAGCTAGGCGAAGCTAGGGTGGGGGTGGGCCACAGACACCCTGCCCACCCCCAAGAAAAACGCCCGAAGCCCTTGCGGACCCCGGGCGCCAGGCGCTCTGGAGGAGAGCTTACTTGTAGTCCGCGGCATTGTCCTTGGTGACCAGCACCGTGCCGGTGTCGATCCACGGCTCGAGTGTCTTGCCGGCCTTGAGGTCGACCAGCGCCTGGATGCCGAAGCCGCCCATATTGCCGGGGGCCTGGGCCACCGAGGCGGTCATCTCGCCGGCAAGGATCGAGGCCGCAGCGTCCGGGTTGGCGTCGAAGCCGACCACCATCACATCGGCGAGCTTGGCCGCCGCCTTCAGTGCTTCCACGGCGCCCAGCGCCATGTTGTCGTTCGAGCCGAAGATGCCCTTGATGTTGGGGTTGCCGGCGAGGATGTTCTCGGTCACCGACAGGCCCTTGGCGCGGTCCCACTCCGCGGTCTGCTCAGCCACCACTTTGAGGCCGCAAGCCTCGAGGCCCTTCTTCGAGCCCTCGGCGCGCGCCTGGCCGGTCGACTGGCTGACGAGGCCCTGGAGGATCGCCACGTCCGAGCCGGCAGGCAGGTTCTTGCACATGAAATCGGCGGCAAGAGCGGCGCCCACTTCGTTGTTGGTGCCGATGAAGGTAACGCCCTCATTGGTGCCGCGGGTATCGACGAACACCACCGGGATGCCGGCGGCCTTGGCCGCATCCACCACCGGAGCGAGCGCGTTCGGATCGGTCGGCGCCAATGCGATGCCGTCCACCTTCTGGGCGATCAGGTCTTCGATCTGGGTGATCTGCGCCTGCACATCGGACTCGGCCGGCGGCGCCACGACGATCACTTCGACACCCAGCTCGGCGGCTTTGGCCTTGGCGCCGGCTTCCACCGCCGCCCAGAACGGATTGCCGGCGCCCGGGCCCTTCATGCCCAAGACGTAGGCGGCATTGGCCGAACCGGCCATGGCGAGCAGCGCACTCAGCGCAACACCCGTAAGCAGCAGTTTTTTCATGGGTTTGGTCCTCCCTGAACCATTGATGTCCCCGTTCCCTTTGGACGCCGGCCGGGAGACACGGCCGGCGCCAAGTTCCTCCTAGCGACGGACGGCAGCGCGCCGCCGTAGCACGTCGATATAGACGGCGATGATGATCACCAGACCGATCAGGATCTGCTGCCAGAACGCCGAGACATTGTTGATGTTGAGCCCATTGCGCAGGATGCCCATGATCAAGACGCCCGCCAGCACCCCGAGCACCGTGCCGCGCCCGCCGAAAAACGAGGCGCCGCCGATGATCACTGCCGCGATCGCATCGAGCTCGATACCGATGCCGGCATTGGGGAAGCCGCTATCGGTGCGCCCGGCGAGCAGCAGGCCCGACAGCCCGGCCATGAAGCCCGAGATCATGTAGACCACCACCAGGGTGCGATCGACATTGATGCCCGAGACCCGCGCCGCGTGCGGATTGCCGCCGATGGCGAAGATGTGCCGGCCCATATTGGTCTTCTCGAGGAAGAACCACAGCCCAATCGCGCAGACCGCCACGAGGAGCATGCTGGCCGGAATGCCCGCCGGCGGCGCCATGCCGAAGCCGAAATAGGCCTGCCCGATAAAGCGCACCTCCGGCTGCAGGCCCGAAATCGGCGCGCCATTGGAGATCAGGTAAGTGAGGCCGCGCGCCACGTTCAGCGTGCCCAGCGTCATGATGAACGGGTGCGGCAGCTTCAGCACGGTGAGGCCGACACCGTTCACCCAGCCGACGAGCAGCCCGATGGCGGGCCCGATCAACAGGACGATCGGCCACGGCACCCCGGCCTTCGAGGCAACCGCCAGGCAGACCATCGAGAGACCCATGATCGAGCCGACGCTCAGATCGATGCCGGCGGTGACGATCACCACATACATGCCGAGCGCCAGGAGCGCCAAAGAGGCATTCTGTTTCAGGATATTGGTGAGGTTCTGTGCCGAGAGGAACACCTCTGGCTTGATGACGGCGAGCACCAGCATCATCACCACGACGACGAGGATGATGCCGTAGACCTCGAGAAATTTCGACATGCCGGGGCCGCGCAGCGAGAAGCCGGCTTTGGTGGCGGGAGTGTCGCTCATGACGCCGCTCCCACTGAACGACCAGCTGTCCGCTGGGTCATCCCCGCGAAAGCGGGGACCTCTGTTTTGGTGCCCGTGGCAAGATCGCAAACGGAGGTTCCCGCTTTCGCGGGAATGACACCGTGGGTGGGGGACGTGTGAAGCATGATCCCCCTCAATGCATGTTGTCATGGGCGAGGGTCGCGGTGTGACCCTTGGTGCCCATGATCCAGCCGATGACCTCGTTGCGCGAGGTCTGCGTCAGCTCCGCCTCGGCGAAATTGGTGCCCTGGTAGAGCGCCATCACCCGGTCGCAGCAGTAAAAGATATCGTCCATGCGGTGCGAGATGATGATCACCGCCACCCCGTGCTCCTTGAGCGAGCGCACCAGGTCGAGCACCTTGCCCACTTCCTTGATGGCGAGCGCTGCGGTCGGTTCGTCCATGATCACCAGCTTGGCGTCGAACGCAGTGGCGCGGGCAATGGCGACGGCCTGCCGCTGCCCGCCCGAGAGATCCTCGGTGTTCTGCTCCACCGATTTGACGTGAATGTGCAGCCGGTCGAGGTGATCGGTCGCCATCTGCCGCGACCGCTTGTGGTCGACGATGGTCAGCGGCCCGAACTTGGTGCCGGGCTCCCGGCCGAGATAAATGTTCTCGTAGATCGGCATGTTCCCGGCGAGCGCGAAGTCCTGGTAGACCATCTCGATGCCGAGCTTCTGGGCGTCCTTGGGGCTGGAGAACTTCACCGGCGCGCCGTTGAACACCAGCTCACCCTCCGATGGGGTGAACAGGCCAGAGAGGATCTTCATCAGCGTGGATTTGCCGGCGCCATTGTCGCCGACCACGCCAAGCACCTCACCTGGCGCCACGTGAAAGTTCACGTCGCGCAGCGCCGTGATGGCGCCGAAATACTTCGATATGCCCTTGGCTTCGAGCAGCATGGCCGCCATGTGCTTCGGTCCTCCCCGACCTTAGCTGCAGCCCGTTCTCGTTGAATGGAACGTCTAGTGCTGCATTCCCTGTTGATGGAATGTTTATTCCATTCTACGGTGGATCGTCAAGCACGGCGTGTTCCAAATTCGGCAGTGTTCAAACCAGGAACGTTGGAAAACCCTGCTGGCGCCGGCAGAAGTTCATGGACTTTGGCCGTGCTTTTGTTGGACTTTGCGACGGCACCCGCTATGAGGCCGGAATGGACGACGGGGATATCAAGCTGGACGATGCCGTGCCGCGGGATTTTCCCGCGCTGCGCGCGCTGATCGCTGCCCGCGCGCCCACCTTGCCACGCCGGCTGACCCAGGTGGCGAGCTTCGCTCTCGACAACCCCGACGACATCGCCTTCGGCACCGCGGCCAGCGTCGCGCAGCGCTCCGGCGTGCAACCCTCGACCCTGGTGCGCTTCAGCCAGGCCCTTGGCTATCAAGGCTTTTCCGACCTGCAGGAAGTGTTCCGGGCCCGCCTGCGCGATCGCGTGCCGAGTTACGAGGAGCGGCTGAAGCAGCTGCGGGAGCATGGCGGCTCATCGAAGAGCGGCCTGTTGCTGCAGGGCTTTGCCGACGCGGCCGAGCGCTCGGTTGCCGACCTCCGCCTCAAGCTCGACCCCGAAACCCTCGATGCGGCGGTCGAGATCCTCGCCAAGGCCGAGACGATCTACCTCGTCGGTCTCCGCCGCTCGTTCCCGATCACCAGCTACATGGCCTATGCCATGGGCAAGCTAGGGATCCGCAACCTGCTGGTCGATGGCATTGCCGGGCTGGGCGCCGAACAGATCGGCTTCATCTCGCCCCGCGATGCGGTGCTCGCCATCAGCTTCACCCCCTATGCCAGCGAGACGGTGAACCTCGCCCATGCGGCGAAGGCGCGTCACGCCAAGGTGGTGTCGATCACCGACTCGATCTTCTCACCGATCGCCCCGATCGCCGACGCCTGGCTGGAGATCGTCGAAGCGGATTTCGAGGGCTTCCGCTCGATGGCGGCGACCATGGCGCTGGCGATGACCTTGACCGTCGCGGTGGCCAGCCGGCGGGGTGAGAAGTAACGCCGGCCTCTCGGCCATCTCCCCCCTTGCTGGAAGCAGGAGGTCTGGGAGGGCACCACCTCTCCTCCTCACCGGCTGTCATCCCAGCGAAAGCTGGGACCCAACTCGCAGCCCGTGCCAGAGGATAGATGGGTCCCAGCTTTCGCTGGGATGACATCTGGTGGCTGCGGGAGCTCCGTGCCTCACATGGCCGTCTGGCGACCGAGCCTGCGGCCGGCCTCAGTTCTTCTTCACCGGATACCCCGTCGCGAGCCCGCCGCCGCCGGCGCCGACCACGGTCTGTTCGAACTCGACGCACGAGCCGGTCATCGGCGCCGATTCCGCGCCGCCGAGGAAGGCGATGAGGCGGGCCACGTCTTCCGGCTTGATCAGCTTGCCAAACGGCCGCGACGCCTCTGCCTTCACCAGCCAGTCGTCGGCCGCATCGTGGAAGGTCTTGAGCGTCACGTGCTCGCCCGGCGTATCGGCCCAGCCGAGGATGATGCCGTTGACCCGGATGCGCATCAGGTTCACCGCATTGGCGGTGTTCTTGGTCAACGTCATCAGCGCGCCTTTAGAGGCACTGTAAGCGGCGAGGTTGGGCGAGCCGATATAGGCGTTGACCGAGAGGATGTTGACGATCGTTCCCTCGATCTTTTCGCGCTGCATCACCTTGATGGCGTCCTGCATCAGGAAGAACGGCGCCCGTACATTGATGGCGAACATCCGGTCGTAGAGCGCGATATCGGTATCGAGGATGGTGCCGCGATCGGTGAGGCCGGCGATATTGGCGAGAATATCCACCCGCCCGAACGCCTTGTCGGCGGCGGGAATGACCTCAGCCACCGCTGCCGGATCGGCCAGATCCGCCGCAACGAAGATCGCCTTGGTGCCGGCATCGTTCAGCGACCTCGCAACCGCCTCGCCCTTGTCGGCCTGCCGGTCGACGAGTACCACGCCGGCCGCGCCACGCTGGGCCAGCAGCCGCGCCGTCGCCTCGCCGATCCCTTGCGCGGCCCCGGTGACAACGGCAATCTTGCCGGAAAATGGGGCGGAGGCATTCTCGGTCATGTCGGGACTCAAATTCTGTAAGGAAAGCGCCCGGACACTAGGGATTTGGGGGGCGTAAGCCAAGCCCCATCATGCCGGCGCCGAGCGCTACAGGATCACCGCCGGCCGCGGCTGGTGGACGATGAGCTTGGCGCCGGGAAGCAGCTTGGCGTGTGCGCGTCGCGCCGCGATCTCGCAGGCACTGGCGCAGAGCCCTTTGACCACGAACCGACGGCCACGCGCCAGGTTCGTGTCGACATGCCGGTCCCACACATCGGTGATACCGCCATTGCCGGTGAGAACACATGGATCGGCGTTGCAGGCGGGCGGCCAATAGCTGGCGTCGCCGATCATTTCGCGCACCGTAACGACGCCCCCGGCACTGCAGCCCGAAGCGAGCATGAGCGTCACCAGGCACGCGGCCATGGCACTTGGCGCACTGAGACGTGCGCGAATACTCAGCATAATTCTATGCTCCCCTTGCGCAGCCCGTGAACGGTATACCCGATGTTCCCCCATCGGGTATGCTCGTCTGGCTGTCTGGAAGCGCCCACAGACCCCCTATCGTTCGCGAATGTGCCGATTCTTCGGCCCTTCGGCTCATCTTCTGGCCACAAACAGCCAGGCCCGAACGCTAGCCGACCCTAACCGCTTGGCCCGTCTGAGAACTCTTCGTCGCGGCTTCCGCAAGTTTTTGTGCCATGAGCCCATCATGCCCCGACGGCGTCGGCGTCGTGCCCCTGGCCATCGCGTCGATGAAGCTGTTCACCTCGGCGGCGTAGGCCGCGACATAGCGGTCGATGAAGAAGTTCTGGATCACGTCCTGGGTGAAGCCGGCGCCATCGGCCCGCTCGAGCGTCGTCATGTGGACGTTGCCGGCCCGCAGCATGCCCTTCGACCCATGCACCTCGACGCGCTGGTCGTAGCCGTAAGCGGCGCGGCGCGAATTGGTGATCACCGCGATCTTGCCCGACGCAGTCTGCATCTGCACCGCCGCGGTGTCGACGTCGCCGGCAACGCCGATCGCCTTGTCGACCAGGGCGCTGCCCAGCGCGTGCACCGAGACGAAATCCTCGCCGACGAGGAACCGCGCCATGTCGAAATCGTGGATCATCATGTCGCGGTAGAGCCCGCCGGAGCGCTCGATGTAACTGACCGGCGGCGGCGCCGGATCGCGCGAGATGATGGTGACGATCTCGACGTCGCCGATCTCGCCGCCCTTGATCCGCTGCTGCACGGCGGCAAAGTTCGGATCGAACCGGCGGTTGAAGCCGATCATCAGCGGCACGCCGGCCGCTTTCACCACCGGCAGGCAGGCTTCGATGCGCTCCACCGACAGCGACACCGGTTTCTCGCAGAGGATCGCCTTGCCGGCCCGCGCCGCCTGCTCGATCAGGTCGGCATGCGTGTCGGTGGGCGTGGCAATGAGGATGGCTTCGACGTCGGATGCGAGGATCTGGTCGATCGAGGCAACCTGCGCCCCGACGCTCGCGGCCAGCGCTGCAGCAGCATCGGGAATCGCGTCCGCCACATAGGCGACATCAGCCCGGCTGGAGTTGGCGATGGTCCCCGCGTGCACCTTGCCGATGCGCCCCGCCCCCAGAATGCCAAACCTGACCACGGGATTGCCTCCTTGCTGCACGCTCCTGGAGCGCCGGTTCAAATGGATCAAACATGGAACGTTCATTCCGAAAAGAGCAACTTCGGAATTGACGTTTCATTCGCGCGAGGGATACAACGGCCGCTGAAAGCTGTCCAGTCAGACCATGCGGGGGAGATCATGCCGGAGGCCAAGCTCGATGTCATCACCATCGGGCGCTCGTCGGTGGACCTCTACGGCCAGCAGATCGGCAGCCGGCTCGAGGATATCGGCTCGTTCGCCAAATCGGTCGGCGGCTGCCCCGCCAATATCGCTGTCGGCACCGCCCGGCTCGGCCTGAAATCGGCACTGATCACCCGCGTCGGCGCCGAGCAGATGGGCGGCTTCATCAAGGAACAGCTCGGTCGCGAAGGCGTCGACACCTCAGGCATCGCCACCGACGACAAGCGATTGACCGCCCTGGTGCTGCTCGCCGTCGAGGCCGAAGGCGTCTCGCCGATGATCTTCGTTCGGACCGATTGCGCCGACATGGCGCTCGACGAAGCCGATATCGACGCAGATTTCATCCGCTCCGCCAGCGCCATCGTCGTCACCGGCACGCATTTCTCCACCCCCAATGCCGAGGCTGCGCAGCTCAAGGCCATCCGCATCGCCAAGGCCGCCGGCCGCAAGGTGGTGTTCGATATCGACTATCGTCCCAACCTCTGGGGCCTCGCCGGCCATGCCGCCGGCTTCGAGCGCTATGTGAAATCCGACTATGTCTCGGCCAAGATGCGCCCGGTGCTGGCCGATTGCGACCTGATCGTCGGCACCGAGGAAGAGGTGCTGGTGGCGGCCGGCGAGAGCGACCTGCTCGAGGCGCTGAAGGCGATCCGCGCCGTGAGCGACGCCACCGTGGTGCTGAAGCGCGGCGCCAAGGGCTGCATCGTCTATGACGGCCCGATCGGCGACGACCTCGAACAGGGCATCGTCGGCCAGGGTTTTCCGATCGAGATCTACAATGTGCTGGGCGCCGGCGACGCCTTCATGAGCGGGTTCCTGCGCGGCTGGCTGAAAGGCGAAAGCCACCAGACCTCCGCCACCTGGGCCAATGCCTGCGGCGCCTTCGCCGTCTCCCGACTGCTCTGTGCGCCTGAATATCCGAGCTGGACCGAGCTCGATTACTTTTTGAAGCACGGCAGCAAGTTCAAAGCGCTGCGCAGGGACGAGACCCTCAACCACCTACACTGGGCGACGACGCGCCGGCAGCACTGGCCGCGCCTCACCGCCTTCGCCATCGATCATCGGAAGCAGATCGAGGATATCGCCGGCGCCAGGACCGACCGCATCCCCGCCTTCAAGGTGCTGGCAGTGAAAGCCGCGGCTCAGGTGGCCAATGGCCGGCCTGGTTTCGGCATGCTGCTCGATGACAAATGGGGCCGCGACGCGCTGTTCGAAGTGCCCAAGAGCTTCTGGATCGCCCGGCCGGTGGAGCTGCCCGGCTCGATCCCGCTCGAGTTCGAGTTTTCACAGGATATCGGCAGCCGGCTGGTCGACTGGCCGGTGGATCATGCGCTCAAGGTGCTGTGCTTCTGGCACCCCGATGACCCCTCGGGGATCAATGCCGGCCAGCTCGAAAAGCTGCGCGCCGCGCATGATGCCTGCCGCAAGGTCGGCCGCGACATCCTGATCGAGATCATTCCCTCCAAGGTCGGGCCGGTGGACGACACCACCACCGCCCGGGCGGTGGGCCAGCTCTATGCCGCCGGGCTGAAGCCCGACTGGTGGAAGCTCGAATCGCAGCCGAGCGCCGCAGCCTGGGAAGCGGTCGATACGGCGATCGAGGCCAACGACCCGCTCTGCCGCGGCGTCGTGCTGCTCGGCCTCGATGCCCCGCAGGACGAGTTGGCGCGCGGCTTTGCCATTGCGCGCTCCGCCCGCACAGTGCGCGGCTTCGCCGTCGGCCGCACCATATTTGGCGAAGCCGCCAAGGCGTGGTTTGCTGGCACCATGACCGATGACCAGGCGATCGCCGACATGGCGGCGCGGTTTTCGGCGCTGGTGGGGATCTGGGGGGAGTGATCGTGCACCGGAGCGTGTGCCCACCCCCACGCACTGAAGTGGGAGAGACACCATGACCAACAAGACCATCCGCCTCACCATGGCGCAGGCGCTGGCGCGGTTCATGACGCGGCAGATGACCATTATCGACGGCAACAAGGTGCCGATCTTCGGCGGCGTGTTCGCGATCTTCGGGCATGGCAATGTCGCCGGCTTCGGCGAAGCGCTGTACCAGGTACGCGAGGAACTACCGACCTATCGCGCCCATAACGAGCAGGGCATGGCGCATGCGGCAATTGCCTTCGCCAAGGCGAGCTTCCGCCGCCGCTTCATGGCCGCCACTTCCTCGATCGGGCCGGGCGCCACCAATATGGTGACCGCCGCCGCGCTGGCGCATGTCAACCGGCTGCCGGTGCTGTTGCTGCCCGGTGACGTGTTCGCCAACCGCGCCCCCGATCCGGTGCTGCAGCAGGTGGAGAGTTTTGGCGACGGCACGGTGAGCGCCAATGATGTGTTCCGCCCGGTCAGCCGCTATTTCGACCGCATCACACGTCCTGAGCAGATTATCCCGGCACTGAACCGCGCCATGCAGGTGCTGACCGACCCGGCCGAATGCGGCCCGGTGACCCTCAGCCTCTGCCAGGACGTGCAGGCCGAGGCCTACGACTATCCCGAAGCGTTCTTCGCCGAACGGGTGTGGACGCCGCGCCGGCCGATGCCGGACGTCAACGAGCTGGAAGCGGCGGTGGCTGCGATCAGGACAGCGGAAAAGCCGGTGATCATCGCCGGCGGCGGCGTGCTGTACTCCGAGGCAGCGGAAGTGCTGCGCGCCTTTGCCGAGCGTCACGGCGTGCCGGTCATGGAGACCAATGCCGGCAAATCCAGCCTGCCGCACGACCATCCGCTGAACATGGGATCGGTCGGAGTAACGGGGTCGTCGGCCTCGAACCTGCTGGCCGAGCAGGCCGACCTGGTGCTGGCGGTGGGCTCGCGCCTGCAGGATTTCACCACCGGATCGTGGGCGCTGTTCAAGGCCGACAATGTCAGGATCATCGGGCTGAACACCCAGGTGTTCGACGCCTATAAGCATCGCGCCATGCCGCTCATCGCCGACGCCAAAGTCGGGCTCGACCTGCTCGATGGTAAACTAGGGCCCTGGCACGCGAGCGACGCGTGGCAGGCAACCGCCAAAGCGGCCAAGGCCAAATGGCTGGTTTCGGCCAAGGCGGTGACCGACCCGACCAATGCGCTGCCCTCGGACGCCCAGGTGATCGGCGCGGTGCACCGGGCCCGCGGTTCGGGCGCGACGCTGGTCTGCGCTTCGGGCGGACTGCCGGGCGAGCTGCATAAGCTCTGGCCGGCCGGCGCCCCGGGCAGCTACCACATGGAATATGGCTACTCGACCATGGGTTACGAGATCGCCGGCGGGCTGGGCGTGAAGCTCGCCAAGCCGCATGACGATGTCATCGTTATGCTCGGCGATGGCAGCTACATGATGATGAACTCCGAGATCGCCACCTCGGTGATGCTGGGCAAAAAGCTGACCATCGTGGTGCTCGACAACCGCGGCTTCGGCTGCATCAACCGGCTGCAGATGGCGACCGGCGGCGCCAACTTCAACAACCTGTTGAAGGACACTTTCCACGAGACGCTGCCCGATATCGACTTCGCCGCGCACGCCGCGTCGATGGGCGCCTGGGTGCGCAAAGCCGCCTCGATTGCCGAGCTCGAAAGTGCCCTCGCCGAGGCCGACAAGGTCGAGCGCACCACCGTGCTGGTGATCGACACCGACCCGCTGATCTCCACCGAGGCCGGCGGCCACTGGTGGGACGTGGCGGTGCCGGAAGTTTCGGTACGTCCGCAGGTGAACGCGGCACGCAAGGATTATGAGGAAGCGCTGAAGGGTCAGCGGCTTTAGTCTCCCTCCCCCTTTGCGGGGAGGGTACTGAAGCTTGGCGAGGCCAAGCCGAGCCATAGCGCAAGTGGGGTGGGGGGCGAACCACGCTCGGAGCGCTTGGCACCCCCCACCCAAGCTTCGCTAAGGCTTCGCCAAGCTACGCTACCCTCCCCGCAAGGGGGAGGGTGACGACTGAGACAGAGGATTGGAATGCTGAAAGCCAAACTGGGCATGTCCCCCATTGCGTGGTGGAACGACGATCTGCCGGAGCTGAGCGATGATGTGTCGCTGGAGGAGTGCCTCAGGCAATCGCGCTCGGCCGGCTTCACCGGCATGGAAAAGGGCCGCCGCTTCCCTGACGATCCCGACATCATGCTGCCGATCCTCAAGGCGGCGGATGTGACGCTGTGCGGCGGCTGGTTCTCCGGCACGCTGGTCAATGAGGATCTCATGGCCAACCAGCGGCGCATCGCGCCGATGATCGAGCTGTTCAAGGCAGTGGACGCCCCCTGCATCGTCTATGGCGAAGTCGGCCGCTCGATCCAGGGCGACCGGACGAAGCCGCTGGCGACCAAGCCGAAGCTGAGCGACGACGAGATGAAGGCCTATGCGAACAAGCTCACCCAGTTCGGCGAGTGGTGCGCGGCGGAGGGTATGCCGCTCAGCTA
Organism: Devosia sp. Root105; assembly: GCF_001424865.1. Taxonomy (NCBI): domain Bacteria; kingdom Pseudomonadati; phylum Pseudomonadota; class Alphaproteobacteria; order Hyphomicrobiales; family Devosiaceae; genus Devosia; species Devosia sp. Root105. The sequence continues at coordinate 971,612 of NZ_LMCR01000001.1, read as the reverse complement.
CCATCACCATATGGCCGCCGTGGTCGAGACCGAGCCGGAGCTCGACGCCTTCATGCGCTATTCCGGCCCCGGCATCCCGCTGCTGCTCGATGCCGGGCATCTGGCCTTTGCCGGTGGCGATGTGCTGCGCGCCATCGATAACCACCACGCCCGCATCAGCCATGTGCACGTCAAGGATATCCGCCGCGCCGTGGTCGATGGCCTCGATCGGACGAAACAGAGTTTCCTCGATGCGGTGGCGCTCGGCGCCTTCACCGTGCCGGGCGATGGGTCGCTGGATTTCGCTGCCATCGTGCAGAAGCTCGCCGACTATGGCTATGAAGGCTGGTTCGTGGTCGAGGCCGAGCAGGATCCCAAGGCCAACCCGCCGCTCCGTATGGCCCAGGTGGGCCATCAGGAGCTGATGCGGGTGATGACGCTGGCCGGCTACACGGTGGAGACGCAGGGTTTTCCCAACCGCTGAACGCAGCAGTTGCGACAGCCGCCCGATAGACTAGGTTCGGGGCTTTCCGGAGGGATCGGCGTGAGCGACGACAACCAAGAGAACAAGAAGCCAGGCCTGTTCACCATGGGGTGGTTCAAGCCGTTGTACCGGCGGGTCATCGTGGTGGTGGTTATCGCCGCCTGGTCCAGCTTTGAGTGGTTCATCAACCAGAACCCGGACCACCAGTTCTGGGGCATCCTGACGCTGGCGGCGCTCGCCTATGGCATCTGGACCTTCTTCATCAACTTCGAGAACGAGCTCAACAAGACCAATGGCAAACCTAAAAGCTAGGCCGGCGGCCGAACAGGGCCACGTCCACCACATTACCCCTGAGACTGCCGGCTGGACCTATGTCGGGTTCGACCTGCACAAGCTGCCCAATGTCGGCGATGTGGCGCGCGGCGGCGGTGATGACCGCGAGGTCTGCATCGTGCTGATCTCGGGCCGAGCCAATGTGACCGTCGATGGCCAGGATTTCCTCGTCGGCGGCCGCATGAGCCCGTTCGAGGGACCCGGTTACTCGGTCTACGCTCCGGCGGGCGCCAACTGGCGCATCGAGGCGCTGACGCAGCTCGAGGTCGCGGTCTGCTCCGCCCCCGGGGTGCGCGGCGCGCGGCCGCCGCGGGTGATCGGCCCTGACGATGTCGAAAAGCTGACCCGCGGCAAGGGCACCAATACCCGCTACCCCACCAATATCCTGCCCGAGACCGCAGCGGCGGATTCGCTGCTGGTGGTCGAGGTGATCACCCCCGGTGGCCATACCTCGAGCTACCCGCCGCACCGGCATGACGAAGACGACCTGCCGCGCCAGAGCTTCCTCGAGGAAACCTACTATCACCGCTTCTCAAAGCCCCAGGGCTTTGGCTTCCAGCGCGTCTACACCGACGATCGCTCGCTCGACGAAACCATGCTGATCGAAGACGGCGACGTGGTGATGGTGCCGAAGGGCTATCACCCGGTGGCGGCGGTGGCGGGCTACGACATCTACTACCTCAACGTCATGGCCGGCCCGAAGCGCACCTGGAAGTTCTACAATGCGCCGGAGCATGAGTGGATGCTGGGCTGAAGCGCCGGCGCGCTTGGCTACCCCTCACCCTGACCCTCTCCCCAGAGGGGAGAGGGGACGCACTTTGCACCGGCAGTGCCACATCGCCCCCTCGCCCCTCTGGGGAGAGGGCTGGGGTGAGGGGGCGCCAAGCGCGCCAACCTCTCGTAACCCTCCCCGGCCCTAACCCCTTGACCCCGCGCGCCCCCGCGTGCATCGCTCCGCGACTTTGTTTCCCGGAGCGCTTTTAGATGTCGTCCAATTTCGTTCTCACCCTCTCCTGTGCCGATCGGCCGGGGATCGTTGCCGCGGTGACCACGGAACTGGCGGGCCTCGGTTGCAACATCGCGGAATCGAACCAGTTCTGGGACAAGGAGACCGGCCAGTTCTTCATGCGGCTGGCCTTTACCACCCCCGATGGCGTCGATCGCGATGCGCTGGAGCGCGGCCTGAAGCCGGCGATCGAGCGCTTCGGCATGCGCACCACGCTGGTCGACGAGGCGAAAAAGAAGAAGATCCTGGTGATGGTCTCCAAGTTCGACCACACCCTCCTGCACCTGCTCTACCAGATCCGCGTCGGCTGGCTCGATGCCGAGGTGGTGGCGATCGTCTCCAACCACGAGGATAGCCGGAAGACTGCCGACTATGAGGGCATTCCGTTCCACCTGCTGCCGGTCGGCAAGGACAACAAGGCAGCGCAGGAAGACCAGGTGATCGCGCTGTTCAAGGAAACCGGTGCCGATCTCGTGGTGCTGGCGCGCTACATGCAGATCCTGAGCGACCGGTTCGCCACCCGCCTCTACGGGCAGATCATCAACATCCACCACTCGTTCCTGCCCAGCTTCAAGGGTGCCAAGCCCTATCACCAGGCACATGAGCGCGGCGTCAAGATCATCGGCGCCACCGCCCACTACGTGACGCCGGAGCTCGACGAGGGCCCGATCATCGAGCAGGAAACTGCGCGGGTGACCCACGCGCTGAGCCCCGACGACCTGGTGGCCGCCGGGCGCGATGTCGAAAGCCGGGTGCTGGCGCGCGCGGTGAAGCTCCACCTCGAGAACCGGGTGATGCTGAACGGCAAGAAGACGGTGGTGTTCGGCTGAGGCTGGTGCGCGGGCCTTCCCCCACCCCAGCTTCGTTATGGCTTCGCCTAGCTCCGCTACCCTCCCCACAAGGGGGAGGGATGGGCGGAACCGAAGCGCCGCAGTCGGCTCTCCCTCCCCTTGATGGGGAGGGTAGTGAAGCTAGGCAGCGCGCTGCCTGGCGGAACTGGGTGGGGGTGGAGCAGGACGCGCTGAGCACTCCGCTCAGGCCGTCTGCGTCAGCGCCGCCTTGTTCGCCTCGAGGAACGCCTTCAGCCCCTGCGGCTTCTCACCCCACAGCGTCTCGACCGCATTGGTGGTGAGCGCCACCCGGCCGAGCCGCGTGTTGGCGTCGAACGGCACGATAAAGCCATGCACCACCGGCTCGGGCACGCCCGCCGCGACGGCGCCGGCGGCGAGTTGCTCGTCGGTGACGTCGACCACTTCGATTGGCTTGCCGGTAACTTCCGAGGCGACCGCGGCGATCTCGCGCGAGGTCAGCGCGGCCGGCCCAGTGACGGTCAGCGTGCGGCTGGCATCGCCGGTAAGCAACGCCCCGGCGGCGGCCCGTGCGGTGTCCTCGCGTGATACATGCGCCAGCGTGCCGCCACCGGCCGAGGTGTACCACTTGCCGGACTGCAGCGCCGAGGGCAGCGAGCTCAACAGGTTCTCGGCGTACCAGTTCATCCGCAGGATGGTGTAGCCGACGCCGGAGGCCTTGATCGCCTCTTCGGTGCCAAAATGCTCGGACGCGAACGGGATTGGCGATGCCGGTTCGGGTGCCGGCATCGAGGTGTAGACGATGTGCTTGACCCCGGCGGCCTTGGCCGCGGCGACCGCGCTGGTCTGCAGCGCCGTGCGGCTCGGGCCGAGGACATCGATCGAGATCAGCAGCAGCCGATCGACGCCATCCAGCGCCTTGATGAAGCCGGGCACGTCGCCATAGTCGGCCTTGCGGGTCTCGACGCCTGAGAAGTTCAGTTTCTCCGGGTGGCGCGAACCGGCGATGATCTTGCCCGCATAGCCGCGCTCCAGCAGCAGCTCGACGACGCGACGGCCCAGCTTGCCGCCAGCGCCGGCGACGAACAGGGTGGGTAAGGTAGTCATGGGGAGTCTCCTAGGTTGTCTCTTTTTGAGACTACGTATACAATAGGAACTACCTCAGCTGCCGCAAGACGGCAGTTTCAACGCCCCTGGTTACCTCGAAGGAACCACCCCAATGCCAGTTAGCCCGATTGCCCCGCTGAGCCAGATGATGGCCGAGTACTCCGACCCCTCGCAGTGCCCGGTGCGCAACGTGCTGGACCAGCTCGGCGACAAGTGGAGCGTGTTGATCATCAGCGCGCTGGCCCACCGCCCCTACCGCTTCGGCGAGCTGAAGCGCGAGATCAGCGATATCAGCCAGCGCATGCTGACCCAGACGCTGCGCGACCTGCAGGCCGACGGGCTGATCGAGCGCACCGTGTTCCCGACCACCCCACCGAGCGTCGAGTACAAGCTCAGCCCCATGGGCCACAGCTTCCTCGTGCCGCTCTCGGCCATGGTCGACTGGGCCTTCGAGCACTTTCCGGCGATCCGCGAAGCACGCCAGGAATTTGCCAAGGCGGCGTGAGGACGCTGACTGAAACAGACGGCCCCCCTCCCGGCCTCCCCCATGAAGGGGGAGGTGAAGACTCGAGGCTCTGTCTTCGATCGTGCCCACCACTCGATGCGGCACCTCCCCCTTCATGGGGGACTTCGAGCCGTCCCACAGGGCAAATCGCTCCAGTGGAGCGATTTGAGGGGAGAAGGCCATGAGAGCTATGCTCGAATGGCTAAGGAGGGGGCCGTCTCTATCAGTTAGTCACCCTTGCCCTGCCCCGGCAAATCCCTCACAACCCGGCGGTGACCCAGCCCTCCCCCTTCTCCGACCGCCGCATCGTCGTCGCCATCGCGCTGTTCTGCTGCTTGTTGTGGGGGAGCGCCGTGCCGGCGGTGAAGATCGGCTACGGGCTGTTTGCCATCTCCGCCTCCGATACGCCGTCGCTGATGCTGTTTGCCGGGGTGAGGTTCTTCCTCGCCGGGCTGATGCTGCTGGCCTACTCGGCCTTGACCCGCAAGCCGATCCTGCAGCCGGCGCGCCGGCTCGGGCAGCTGGGGCTGCTCGGGCTCATCAGCACCGCCGGGCAATACCTGTTCTACTACATCGGCCTGGCCCACTCGACTGGCGTCAAGGTGTCGATCACCACCTCGACCAGCACGTTCTTTTCGGTGCTGATCGCGCATTTCCTCTATGCCAACGACAAGCTGACGCCGCGCCGCATCCTCGGCTGCCTGCTCGGCTTTGCCGGTGTGGTGGCGGTGAACCTCGCGGCAACCGGCATCGACCTGCATGTGAGCCTCCTCGGGGAAGGCTTCATCGTCATCGCGGCGCTGCTCTTCTCGGTGGCTGGCGTCTACGGTAAGGGGCTGAGCGCCGACATGGACGCTGGCGTGATGACCGGCTGGCAACTGCTGCTCGGCGGCGCCATGCTCGGGATCGCCGGCTTCGCGCTCGGCGGCAAGCTCGGCGCTTTCGGGCTGGAGGCGGCGCTGCTGCTCGCCTATCTCGCGGCGTTGTCGGCGGCGGCCTTCGCGTTGTGGAGCGTGCTCTTGAAGCACAATCCCGTCGGCTCGGTCGCCATCTTCAACTGCGCCATCCCGATCTTCGGCGTGCTGCTTGCCGGCCTGTTCCTCGGCGAGAGCATTTTCGAATGGAAGAACCTTGCCGCGCTGATGCTGGTCAGCGTCGGGATCTGGATGGTGACGGCGGCGCGGGTAAACCGGACGGCCAGTGCGAGCTGACCCCCACCCTTGATCCCTCCCGCAAGGGGGAGGGATACCAAAGCACTAGCATCTCCCTCCCCCTGTTTGAGGGGGAGGGGACAGGGGTGGGGGTCAGCCCGCGCCGGACACAGTAACTGTCACGCCGCCGCCGGAAACACCCGCCAGCGCTTCGGCCTGAACGCGATCCGGGTCTTTTCGCCGGCCGGGTGGTCGAATGGCAGATCGATTTCCACACGCTCCGGCAATCCGCCGATCTCCAGTTCGACGCGCCGGGTGCCGCCGACCCGGCGCGAGGCGACGACGACGCCGGCGAGTGCGGCGCCGACCCCATCCTCGACCAGCTCGACATCATGCGGCCGGAAGAACAGGCTGGCTTCGCCGACGGCATCATTGGGCGCCGGTAACCCGATGGCGCGGCCGCCGACCCACAGCTCATGGTTCTCCACCGTCACCGGCAGCGAACTCGACTCGCCGATGAACGAGAAGACGAAGGGCGAGTTCGGGCGGTCATAGACATCGTCGGGGGTGCCGACCTGCTCGATCTTGCCCTGGCTCATCACCACCAGCCGGTCGGCCAGTTCCAGCGCCTCTTCCTGGTCGTGCGTCACGAACACCGTGGTGTGGCCGGTACGATCATGGATCTCACGCAGCCACTTGCGCAGTTCCTTGCGCACCTGGGCGTCAAGTGCGCCGAACGGCTCGTCGAGCAGCAGCACGCGCGGCTCGATGGCCAGCGCCCGCGCCAGCGCCACGCGCTGCCGCTGGCCGCCCGAAAGCTGCTGCGGGAAGCGCTTCTCGAGCCCGCTCAGCTGCACCAGGTCGAGCAGCTCCATGGCGCGACGGCGGATCTCGGCTTTGGGCGGACGGGTGGCGCGCGGCCGCACCTTCAGCCCGAACGAGATATTGTCGAGCACCGTCATGTTGCGGAACAGCGCGTAGGCCTGGAACACGAAGCCGACATTGCGCTCCTGCACCGTCTTTGATGACGCATCCTCGTCGCCGAAGAAGATGCGGCCGGCGGTCGGCATTTCGAGCCCGGCGATCAACCGCAGCAGCGTGGTCTTGCCCGAGCCTGACGGCCCCAGCAGCGCAATCAGTTCGCTCGATTTGACCTCGAGCGACACGTCGTTGAGCGCCGGGTAGTGCGAGAATTCCTTGCGGACGGTGTCGACGCGGATATCCAAACTGGGAGGCCCTTTTCTTCTGCTCAGTCGCGCTAATGTCGGCGAGTGCCCGCGAGTTCGTCGCCGAAGCGGTACTCGAGGATGGTTTTGAACACCAGCGTCACCAGCGCCAGCATGGCGAGCAGCGAGGCGATGGCGAAGGCGGCGGTGAAGTTGTACTCGTTGTAGAGGATTTCGATGTCGAGCGGCATGGTCGTGGTCTTGCCGCGGATATGGCCCGAAACCACCGACACCGCCCCGAATTCGCCCATGGCGCGGGCATTGCAGAGCAGCACGCCGTAGAGCAGCCCCCATTTGATGTTGGGGAGCGTCACCCGGGTAAAGGTCTGCCAGCCGGTGGCGCCCAGCGACAACGCCGCTTCCTCGTCGGTATTGCCCTGGTCCTGCATCAGGGGGATCAGTTCGCGCGCAATGAACGGGAAGGTGACGAAGATCGTCGCGAGCACGATGCCCGGCACCGCGAAGATGATCTCGATATTGTAGGCCTTGAGCAGCGGATGCAGCGCACTCTGCGCCCCGAACAGCAGCACATAGACCATGCCCGAGACCACCGGCGACACCGAGAACGGCAGGTCGATCAGCGTGGTGAGGAAGCTCTTGCCCCAGAACTCGTATTTGGCGACGCACCAGGCGGCGGCAATGCCGAACACCAGGTTGAGCGGCACCGCGATCGCCGCCACCAGCAGCGTCAGCACGATGGCCTGCTGCGACTGGCGATCGGCGAACGCCGCGAAATAGGTGTCGGCGCCTTTGCGGAAGGCTTCGGTAAACACCAGCACCAGCGGCAGCACCAGCACCGCCGCCATGAACACCACAGCGATACCGATCAGCAGCCGCCGGATCCACACCCGCTCGGTCGTCGGCCTTGTGTGCTCCTCGGGGGGGATGAGCCGGCGGCTGTCATAGATGACATCAGGCTCAAACATTGCCGAACCTCCGGCGGGCCCAGGCCTGGATCAGGTTGATCACCAGCAGCATGACGAAGGCGATGATCAGCATGATGCCGGCAATGACCGCCGCACCCGCCTGGTCGAACTCCTCGAGCTTGATGACGATCAGCACCGGGGCGATCTCCGAGATGTTGGGCAGATTGCCGGCGATGAAGATCACCGAGCCGTATTCGCCGACGGCGCGGGCGAAGGCCAGCGCAAAGCCGGTGAGCAGCGCCGGGGTGAGCCGCGGCAGGATCACGCTGGTGATGGTCTGCCAGCGATTGGCGCCGAGCGTCGCGGCGGCTTCCTCGAGTTCCTGTTCAAACTCCTCGAGCACTGGCTGCACCGTACGCACCACGAACGGCAGGCCGATGAAGATCAGCGCGATGACGATACCGGTCGGGGTGTAGGCGATTTTCCAGTTGAGCGACAACTCACTGAGCCCGAACGGCAGCCAGGTCTGGCCATGCCACCACTGCCACAGCGCTCCCTTGTCGGAGAACAGCGAGCCGACCCAGCCCTTGGGGGCATAAAGCGTCGAGAGCGCGATGCCCGCCACCGCCGTCGGCAGCGCGAACGGCAGATCGACAATGGCGTCGAGCAGCCGCCGGCCCGGGAACTTGTAGCGCACCAGCACCCAGGCGACGATGATGCCGAACACCACGTTGACCAGCGCCGCGATCAGCGACGAGCCGAAGCTCACCTCCAGCGCCTTGAGGGTGCGCGGCGAGGTGGCGATCCTGATGATCTGCTCGAGCGGCGTCGTTGCCGCCTTGAGGAACAGCCCGGCGATCGGGATCAAGACGATCAGGCTGAGATAGAGGATGGTGTAGCCGAAGGTCAGCCCGAACCCCGGGATGACGCTGGGCTTTACAAAGCTCCACCCCGCTCGCGCGGGGTGGGATGACTTTCCGGAGGCGCCGCGAGGCGCCCCTGCCACTGCATTACTGCGCAGGGGTGTAGACCTGGTCAAAGATGCCCCCGTCCCCGAAATGCTTGGGCTGCGCCGTCTTCCAGCCGCCGAAAAGCGGATCATCAATAGAGATCAGATCGATCTTTGGGAAGGCTTCGACCAGCGCCTGGTCGGTGACGACGGACGGGTCGGACGGGCGATAATGGTTCTTGGCCGCCAGCGTCTGGCCCTCGGGTGAGTAGAGATATTCGATATAGGCCTTGGCGAGATCGGCGGTGCCGTGCGCCTCGACGTTCTTGTCGACGATGGCGACCGGCGGCTCGGCGAGGATCGACGACGGCGGATAGACCACGTCGAAATTGTCGGCGCCGAATTCGTCGAGCACCAGGAACGCTTCGTTTTCCCAGGCCAGCAGCACGTCGCCCAGTTCCTTCTGTGCGAAGGTCACGGTCGAGCCGCGGGCGCCGGTATCGAGCACCGGCACGTGGCTATAGAGCTGCTTGATGAAATCGGCGTTCTTGGCTTCGTCGCCGCCGAAGGCCTTGTTGGCGTAAGCCCAGGCCGCGAGGTAGTTCCAGCGCGCCCCACCCGAGGTTTTCGGGTTCGGGGTGATGACTTCGACGCCGTCCTTGACCAGGTCGCCCCAGTCGTTGATCGCCTTCGGGTTGCCCTTGCGGACGAGGAACACGATGGTCGAGGTGTAGGGCGTCGAGTTGTTGGCGAACTCGGAGCGCCAGTTGGCGTCGATCAGCCCCGACTTCTCGGCGATGGCGTTGATGTCGCCTTCCAGCGCCAGGGTGACGACATCGGCAGAAAGCCCGTCGATCACGGCCTGGGCCTGCTTGCCCGAGCCGCCATGGCTCTGCTCGATGGTGACATTGCCGCCGGTGGTGTCTTTCCAGTGCTTGGCAAACGCCTCGTTGAACTGCGCGTAGAGTTCGCGCGTCGGGTCGTACGAGACGTTGAGCAGGGTCTGATCCTGGGCGCGGGCAGTGATTACGCCGGTGAAGGCGAGCGCCACGGCGAGGCCGCCAAGCGCGAGAATTCTGGCCGTTCTCTTCATCATGTCCTCCTGGTGAAGATTAACTACCGTAACTCTACCTGGTCAGTCGGCATTCTCAAGGAAGCCGCAGGTTGCGGCGGCGCGACGAAGCGGAAAACCTTTCTCTGCGAAGGCTACCAGCAGCACCGCCATTGCGCAAACCTCGATTCCACCCCTGTGGATGAGCATGGCTTTGCGCGAAGTGAAACCGCGTTCAGTCGCGGGATCAGCAATAAACGCGCTGGGGCGCAAGCGGGTTGCAGGGACTGATGGGCTGGTGGCTGCGGGAGCGCCTAAGCCAGCACGTCGTTGGCCACCACGGCATCGGCCAGCGTGGTGCGGTCGAGCACTTCGCGGGTGGCGATGGTGACGCGGGCGAAGACGTGGCGGATCTCGCAGCTCGATTCCTCGGCGCAATCGACGCAGCGGCGATAGGCGATCTTCGAAAGGCACGGCAGCGGGGCGATCGGCCCGTCGATCAGCCGCAGCACTTCGCCGAACGTTACCTGCTCGGGCGCCCGCAGCAGCACATAGCCGCCGAGCCGGCCGCGGCGGCTCATCACGATGCCGGCGCGCTTCAACTCCAGGAGGATCTGTTCGAGGAACTTCTTGGGGATCGCCTGGCCACGCGAAATCTCCGAGATCATCAGCGACTCGCCGGCCGGGATCTTGGTCAGGGCCACCAGCGCCCTCAGCGCGTATTTTGCCTTCTGCGAAATCATCGCGGGCGGAATCCGGAACGGCCGCCAACTCGGCCGTTACTCTTGGCTATAGCGCTCCCGGCGTGAACAAACCATTGCGTCCTGCTACGTGGGGCTATGCCTTCTCTTCTTCAGCCACCGGCGGGGGGACTTCCGGGTTGAACGGCGAGCCTGGGGTGGTGGCCGGCCTGTCGGGACGCGGCGCTGCCGGCTCGGATACGGGCGGCGCTTCGGGCGCGACGTCTTCGACCGGCGCGTCCAGCGCCTCGAGCTCGGCGATTTCCTCGGCGTCGACGGCCTCGGGGTCAGTCTCGTCCGGCTCTTCGCCGTAGGCGGAGACCAGCGCCGGCGGCTCGGCCGGGCCGCTGTCGACGTGCTGCACTTCAGCCTGCGCCGCCTCGATCGCTTCGGCCAGCAGGTTCGGGTCGGACGGCAGCTTTGGCGTCGTCGCAACGGCTGCGGCGACCAGCGGCGCCAGCACCGACTCGACAGCGTCTGACGCGGTGATCTCGGCCACCGCCTTGCTGTCGCGGTTGATCACATCGACCATGCCGAGACCGATCTCGCGCTCGCCCAGGATCACCACATCGGCGCCGAGCGTCTTCAGGTGCGTCTCTTCCTCGTCGGAATGGGCGCGCGCCACGATCAGCACCTTGGGGTTTTGCTTGCGCGCCTGCTCGACCGCCTGCCCGGCCTCGAAGGCATTGGGGATGGCGATCACCACCGTGATCGCCTCGGCAACATTGGCGAGGGTCAGCACCTTGGAGGCGGCAGCGTTGCCCACCACCACCTCGATGCCCAGCGCCCGCGCCGCGTTGACGCGTCCCTCGGCGTCTTCGACCACGAGGAACGGCGTCTTCGCCTCGAGCAGCGCTTCACCCACCACCGAACCGACCCGGCCGAAACCGACGATGATGACGTGCCCGGACTGCCCGGTGGGCACCTGCGTCGCCTCGGCCTCCTGCGGCACTTCCGGGGCGGCGGCGCGCGGCGCGCTCGCCACCAGGTCGGGCTCGGTGCGTTCCGCCGCGGCGGCAACCACCTCCGGCCGGCCAAACCGGCTCTCGAGCGCCGGACGAAGCATATCGAGCACGAAGAAGATCAGCGGGTTGAGGATGATCGAGATGATCGAACCGGCAAGGATCAGGTCGCGCCCCTCCACCGGCAGGATGCCCAGCCCGACGCCGAGCGCTGCGAGGATGAACGAGAACTCGCCGATCTGCGCCAGGCTCGCCGAAATGGTCAGCGCCGTGCCGACGGGGCGCTTGAACGCCACCACGATCAGGAACGCCAGCACCGACTTGCCGAAGATGATGATGAACACCGTCCCCAGCACCGGCAACGGATCGGTGACGAGGATCATCGGATCGAACAGCATACCGACCGCGACGAAGAACAGCACCGCGAAGGCGTCGCGCAGCGGCAGGCTTTCCTGCGCGGCGCGATGGCTGAGTTCGCTTTCGGAAAGGATCATGCCGGCAAAGAAGGCGCCGAGCGCCAGCGACACGCCGAACAGGTATGCCGCGCCCGCCGCCACGCCCAGCGCGATGGCCAGCACCGCAAGGCGGAACAGCTCGCGGCTGCCGGTATGGGCGGTGTAATGGAGAATGAACGGGATCACCCGGCGCCCCACCACCAGCATGAAGCCGACAAAGGCGGCGAGCTTCACTACCGTCACCGCCAGGATGCCGAAGATGTCGAGATGGATGGAGAAGATGTTCTCGACGAAATCGACGAACGGATCGTGCAGTGCCGCCCCTTCGACCCCGTTGATCGAGGCAATGGCCGGGATCAGCACCAGCGCCAGCACCATCGCGAGATCCTCGACGATGAGCCAGCCGACGGCGATGCGGCCCTTTTCGCTGTCGACCATGTGCCGGTCCTGCAGCGCCTTGAGCAGCACGACCGTCGAGGCAACCGACAGCGCCAGGCCGAAGAGCAGGCCGGCGCCGAGCCCCCAGCCGAGGAGGGTCGCAAGACCCAGCCCCATGATGGTAGCGCCGCCGATCTGGACGATGGCGCCCGGTATGGCGACGGCGCGCACGCTCAACAGGTCCTTGAGCGAGAAATGCAGGCCCACGCCGAACATCAGGAGGATCACGCCGATCTCGCTGAGCTCGGTGGCGAGCTCCGCATCGGCGACGAAACCGGGGGTGAACGGCCCGACCAGCACGCCGGCCACGAGGTACCCGACCAGCGGCGGCATGCGGAGGCGGTTGGCGATCGCGCCGAGGATGAATGCCAGCACCAGACCCGCAACGATCGTCGAGATCAGGGGTGTGCTATGCGGCATCGGCAAGATCTCCGGCGGGGGTTACCCCAAAACTGGTTGAAAGCGGCTGAGAGCCTTGAAGATGAGGCATCGGCCGCCCCGCTGCAACCCAATGAGACCGGGAAAACTGCGGCAAAATCATGTGGGTGCGGGACAATCGCTCCGACTTTCGTCGAAAGCGCGGTTTCTCCGCCGGTCGCTGCTACGCCTGGCCCGCCATCACCAGCTTGATCTCACCGAAACCGGGCGTGCCGGCAATCGCCGCCGGCACCTCGTCGAGGCGGATGGTGCGGGTGATCAGCCGGTCGAGCGACAGGGCGCCGACGGCGATCAGCTCGGCGGCGCGCGGATGGGTCAGTGGGTTGAGCCAGGCGCTTTCGAGCCTCAACTCCTTGGTGAGGAGCTCGAACGGCGCCAGCGCCACCTGTTCGCCTTCGGGCACCACGCCGAACAGCACCACGGTGCCGCCACGCCGCGCCACCGCAACCGACTGGCGAACCGTCTCCCCCACCCCGGCGCACTCAAACACCACATCGGCGCCACCAGGCAGGAGCGCCGCGATCGTCACCACCGGATCGGCCCCCGCGTCCACCGCATGATGTGCGCCGAGCTGCAGCGCCAGGGCACGGCGCGGCGCCTGTCGGGTCGACAGCACCACCGCGCCGGCACCCGCCAGCAGCGCCAGTTCGACCATCAGCAGACCGATCACCCCGCCGCCGAGGATCACCACCGAGGCACCGGGCGCAATGCGCGCCACATCGATGGCATGCAGGCAACACGAGACCGGCTCGCAGAATGCCCCATGCAGCGGATCGAGCCCCGGCGGCAGCGCCACGGCCTGCCCGGCAGGGACCAGCACATACTCGGCGAAACCGCCGTCACGATGGACGCCAATGGCACTGAGCCCGGCGCAGAGGTTGGGCCGGCCGGCGAGGCAATCGGCGCAGGCTCCGCAGGAAATGTTGGGGTCGCCGGTGACCCTTGTGCCGATGCGGAACCCCTCGACCGCCGCCCCGGCTTCCTCGACAAGGCCGGAGAATTCATGCCCGAGCGTCACCGGCTTGGTCGTCGGAAACTCGCCTCGGAACATGTGGCGGTCCGAGCCGCAGATGCCGCAGGCTTCGACGCGGACCAAGAGGTCATGCGGCCCGGGCGTCGGCCGCGGCACCTCCTCGACGATCAACCGTTCCGGCGCATGTAGCCGCACTGCCCGCATCTCGATGCCTCCCGATCATGCCATCATGGAACAAGCCGGTGGCGCCGGCCAAGCCCCCTGCTCCGGCGTCATCCCCGCGAAAGCGGGGACCTCTGTTTTCTTTGCCAGCATCGCAAACGGAGGTTCCCGCTTTCGCGGGAATGACCCGGTGCGGGTGTCGACAACCATTGATCCGACGCTAGATCATCAGCCGGTCGATCTTTTCGGCGAGTTTGGTGTCCTTTTCGGTGAGCCCGCCGGCCGAGTGGGTGGTGAGCGTGATCCGCACCTTGTTGTAAACGTTCGACCATTCGGGATGGTGGTCCATCTTCTCAGCGGCGAGCGCCACCCGGGTCATGAACGAGAAGGCTTCGGAAAAGCTCTTGAACTTGAAATCATGGCTGATCGCATCGGCCTGCGGATCATAGATCCAGCCGTTGAGCTTCAAGAGGGCGGCTTCACGCGCGGCAGGCTCGAGCTTTTCGACCATTATCATTTCCTCTTTGCAACGAGTCGGGAGATTGGGGCCGCATAACGCCCGATCCGTGGCAAAGGGTTCCGACGCCCCCATCGGGGACGCCGGATCGGTTCAGTCTTTTGAACGCTCAAACACTCAGCGACGCCGCATCGCCCGGCACGATGCGCGAGACGCGGCCACGCTCGACCCCGCCGGCATCGACATAGCCGATGCGGCCCGGCTCGACATCGATCTGCCAGCCGGCGCTCGGACCATCGATCCAGTCGACATGGTAGCCGGTGTCGGTCAGCCGCCATTGGCCGGTGCGCCGCGTGCCGTCAGGCAGCGCCATGAACGCCTCGGCGGCGGTGCGGTAGTAGATCGCCGCCTCCTTGCCCGGCGCCATCTCGACATAGTGCGTGCTGCCCACCAGCAGCACGGTGAGGGTGTCTCTATCCTTGATGATCATCTGTGCATCCTTTTCGCGGGCCCGCTGGCGACCGGCATGGCGCCGTGCTAGTCAAGCGACTTGACGATTTAGCTGCGAGACGGAATTTGGTCAAGCACCTTGACGATAATGATCTCGCCAGCATCGATCATATCGGCCTCGCCCTGTGGCGGGCAGCACAGGGCTGGCGCAACCACATGCGCGCCGAACTGGCGGCCCGCGGCTATCCCTGGCACCAGAGCGCCGCCGGCGAAGTGCTGGCGCATCTGGGCCCCTCCGGCATTTCGCAGGCGCTGCTGACCGAGCGCATGGGGCTGAGCAAACAGGCGGTGCAGCAGCTGGTCGATCAGCTCGAGGCGCAAGGGGTGGTCGGCCGTGCGCCCGACCCCAGTGATGGCCGGGCCAAGCGGATCGTCTTGACCGAGCTGGGCCTCGCCGACTTTGCCGAGCGCAACAAGGTGAAGCGGCTGATCGAAAAGCAATATCGCGAGAAGCTGGGGCCGGAGGCGTTCACGGCGCTCGAGGCGGCTCTGGCCAGGCTCGCCGACTGACCAACACGGCATTCGAACCAGGGATGGACGGCGCATGAACGAAGACATCCTCCACACCATCGCCGGTATCGCCATGACGCTGGCGGGCTTTTCCGGTCTCGTCATCTTCTTCCGCCAGCAGGGGCTGCGAAACTGGTCCTCGGCCGAGCGGCGCTATCTGTGGTTCCTGATCGGCGACAGCTTCCTTGTCGTGCTGTTCGCACTGCTGCCGGCGCCGATGCTGCTCGCCGGCTGGTCCGAACCCACGATCTGGACGGTGTGCAGCGCCCTGCTCGGGGTCTGGTTCATCGTCGCCAACGTCGTCGCGCTGCGCGGCGAGCTGCGCGACAAAAAGCACGGCCAGCTCGACGTCATTCCGTTCGTGACCCCGCTGCTCTACGGCCTCTCCGCCCTCGCCGTGCTGATCGGCGTGGCGCTGTGGCTGTCGGTATTCGATGTCATCGTGCCACGCGGCCAGGCCATCTACGTGACGGGGCTGTTGATGCTGCTGGCACTGGCAGCGCTCGAGTTCATGTTCTTCGTCGGTCGAGCCTCGCTGCGCGACCCGCCGGCGCAGCAGCCCGGCGACGATCCAGCGATTGCGATCGATCCACCCAACAAAGCATAAACCATTCGAGCAATTGCTGCGCTGGAACAGGGTTTTGCGACGACGCAAAAGGGCGGCCGCTCGCTGCCCCGAAAGCAGGCATTAACGCCTCGCCGGGCACAATCATCACACCTTGGTGAGGTCTATGTTCGAGCCAGCGCATAAGTCACTGCCGCCTGTCGATTACGTATCGATGATCCGGTCGCTCTACGCGGACCGGCGCGTCATGATGCTTGGCGCCCTGTCGTCGGCGCTGGTCGCCGCGGTCGCCGGTATTGAAGGCAACTCCTGGGTGCTGCTCGCCGTCGCCATCGGCTTTGCCATTGTCGGCATCGCCCGCGACATCGATATGCGCGCCTTCGAGCGCGCCGACCTCGCCGACGACGACGTTACGACCGCCACCCACTGGGAGCTGCGCGCCACCATCGGCGCCGCCGCCATCGCCGGGCTTTACGCCTTCTGGATGAGCTACAGCTTCCTCGTGGTGAACACCCCGTTCGCCGAGATGAGCTCGCTCTCGGTCACCGTGGCGGTGCTGGTGGGCGTTGCCGGCCGCAACTTCGCCATCGACCGGCTGGTCACCAGCCAGGTCATCCTGATCGGCGCCGGCATGGCCATCGGCATGCTGTTCGACGGCACGCTGCATACCGCCATGCTGAGCGTGGTGCTGATCGCCTTCGTCGTCTCGCTGCGCAAGGTTTCGGCCAATATCCGCGCCATCCTGCTGCGCGCCGTGCATGGTCGCATCGAGGCGACCCGCCTTGCCTCCGAACTCGACACGGCGCTCGAAACCATGCAGCACGGCCTCTGCATGCTCGACGAGAACGGCCTGATCGCCGTCGCCAACGATCGCGCCGAGTTGGTGTTCGGCAGCTTCATGCCGGGCAACTGGGCCGGCCGGCCGTTCGCTGCGATGATCTCGGCCGCCGCCGCGCGCGGCACCATCCCGCAGCGTTCCGCCAGCCAGCTGATGGATACGGTCGACGCCGGCGATGGCGGCAAGGTGGTGCTGCGCCTCTCCGACGGGCAGTTCTGCGAAGTCACCGTGTCGTCGCGCCTCGACAAGACCGTGCTGCTGTTCGAAGACATCACCGAGCGCGTCAAGGCCGAAGAGCGCATCAACTACATGGCGCATTACGACACCCTGACCGGGCTGCCGAACCGCGCCTATTTCACCGAGCAGGTCGAGGCCGACCTCGAGCGCCGGCGCCACCACGGCGACAAGCGCCCCAACGACATGGCCATGCTGATGATCGTCGACATCGACGACTTCAAGCATGTCAACGATACCCTGGGCCACCTGATCGGCGACCGCGTGCTGATCGAGACCTCCGAGCGGCTGAGCCGCGTCTTGGGCCGCGACAGCCTCGTGGCGCGACTGGGCGGCGACGAGTACGTGGTCTATCGCTCGGGCGGCGTGCAGCTTTCCGATACCGTTACCGACCCCGAAGCGATCCTCGGCGGCTTCCGCGGCCCGTTCGAGGTCGAGGGCGAGGTGTTCTCGGTCAACGTCTCGGTCGGTGTGGTGACCCTCACCGACGGCAGCGACGATCTCGACGCCCTGATGACCAAGGCGGACCTCGCGCTCTACAAGGCTAAGGCGCTGGGCAAGGGCCGCAGCCAGGTGTTCCACGACGAGATGGACACCGACTACCGCTACCGCCAGCGGCTGAAGGCCGAACTGAAGCAGACGGTGGCCGACGGCGCGCTGTCGCTGGTGTTCCAGCCCATCGTCGATCTGCAGACCCGGCGCGTGGTGAGCTGCGAGGCGCTGGCGCGCTGGCATCACCCGGAGCTGGGCTCGATCCCGCCCTCGCTGTTCATCCCGATCGCCGAGGAAACCGGCCTCATCTCCGAGATCAGCCGCTGGGTGCTGGCGACCGCTACGGCCGAATGCCGCAACTGGCCCGAGGAAGTCTCGGTGTCGGTCAACATCTCGGCCCGCGACTTCCGCAATGCGGACGTCGCCGGGATGGTGAAGACCGCCCTCACCAGCTCCGGCCTCGCGCCGCACCGGCTCGAGATCGAGGTCACCGAGACCGCAGTGATCGAAGAACGCGCCGCCGCCACCAAGATCCTCGCCAAGCTGGCGAAGCAAGGCATCGGCATCGCGCTCGACGATTTCGGCACCGGTTACTCGTCGCTGAGCTACCTGCAGGCCCTGCCCTTCACCAAGCTGAAGATCGATCGCAGCTTCGTCATGGACATTGCCGAGAACCCGCGCTCGCTGAAGCTGCTGTCCAACGTCGCCCAGCTCGGCAAGGACATCAACCTCACCGTCACCGCCGAAGGCGTCGAGACCGAAGAGCAGCTCAACCTGATCGCCACCCATTCCAAGGTCGACCAGATCCAGGGCTACCTGTTCGGTGTGCCACTGCCACGGCGCGAAGTCGCCGAGCTCATCGACCGCATGGCGGCCCGC
Organism: Devosia sp. Root105; assembly: GCF_001424865.1. NCBI lineage: Bacteria > Pseudomonadati > Pseudomonadota > Alphaproteobacteria > Hyphomicrobiales > Devosiaceae > Devosia > Devosia sp. Root105. Next base: position 953,493 of record NZ_LMCR01000001.1, on the reverse strand, counting down.
GCTACGCTCGAGCGCGTGCTGACCGTTGGTACGACAAACCGCAAACGTGGTTAAGACGCCTAAACTCTTCTGAAATCTGAGGGATTCGGCGCTGGCCCTGGCGCTGTCCGTGCTTATGCGTAGGCGGCGCGGCGGCCGTGCGCATTTGGCAATTTTATTATGCCTAACGAAAGGTTAAACTCTGTTTGAAAGTTGCGGAGTTCCCTATGCGTTCGGACGTGGAAGGTTCGGCAGCGACGTCGGCTGCTCCGGTGTCTCGCTTCGCCGGCACGCTCATGGAGATACTGGACCGCGTTGAGTATTCGCGCGTTCGTATGGATGTCACCGACAATCCAATCTATCGCCTGCGCTACGAAGCCTATCGTCGCGAAGAATCCGTGCCGTTCAACGATGCCGGTATTGTGGTAGACGACCTCGATACTGCGCCTAACGGTATGAGTTTTGGTGTTCATATCGACGGCGAGCTGGTCAGTTCTATCCGGCTGCATCACGTCAGCGCCAAACATCCTTTCGGCCCGTCGATGAAGAGTTGCCCGGACGTGCTCGAGCCGCTGCTGGCGCGCGGCGAAACCTTCATCGACCCCTCGCGCTTCACCGCCGACTACGAGGCCTCGCTCGCCTACCCGGCGCTGCCGTTCCTGACGCTCAGGATCGCGGTGATGGCGTCGCTGTTCTTCAAGGCCGATGCCTGCCTGGCGCTGGTGCGGCCCGAACACACGGCATTCTACCGCCGGGTCTTCGGCTCCGAGGAAATGTCGGACGTGCGGGTCTATCCCGGCCTCGCCTTCCCGGTGGCGCTATACGGCGCCTATGTGAACACCAAGCTGCCGGCGACGCTGCGCCGCTACCCGTTCTTCATGTCGACCGAGGAAGAGCGCGAAAAACTCTTCGCCCGCGCCATGGACGAACACTTCGAAGCCCCGCAACGCGCCAGCTCGCGCCTCGCCTATGAGCGGGCACTGCTGGAATCGCAGTTCGGCGGGCAGGCGGCGGAGTAAGCTGCAGTATCTGAGCGTGGGGCACCCCCACCCTAGCTTCGCTAAGGCTTCGCCTAGCTGCGCTACCCTCCCCACAAGGGGGAGGGACGGCGCAAGGACCGAACGTGCAGTACGCGTCTCCCTCCCCCTTGTGGGGAGGGATCAAGGGTGGGGGTGGGCCCCACGCTCTGGCTTAGGTGCCGCTCAAGCCTCCGGGATCCACACCACCATCGAGCCCTGCCCGCGGTTGGCCCAGAGGTAATAGGGCAATGCGGTAAGCGTTGCCGGGGCTTCCCTGGGCGGGCTGGTGCGGTAGAGCGGCTTGAACTCGGCTTCGTCCACCGCATTGCCGCCGGCCGTCAGCTGGATGATGCCGTCGAACAGGTTCGACTGCTTGATCGCGATCTCGCTCTGTCGTGGCAGCTTGAAACGCTGCACCGTGCCGCCCGGGTTGTCGGCTTCCTCGAGGCAGTAGACCAGGGGGCCGCGGGTCAGCGCCACACGGCCGACATCCATCACCACGTGCGGGTTGGCATAGACGCGCTCGACCGGCATCGGCAGCTCGAGGCTGATCTTGTCGCCCTTTGTCCAGCTGCGGCTGATGGTGGCATAGCCGTTGACCGGGCTGAGCTGCACCGCCTCGCCATTGACCCTGGCCGTGGCGCCCTTACACCAGCCCGGGATGCGAAGCTTCACCTCGAACGCCTTCTCCGTCGCCGGATCGATCTCGATGGCGATATCGCCCGACCACGGATAGTTCGAGACCTCGCGCACGGCCACTTCCGTACCGCCGACATCGAGCTTGGTCGAAATGCCGCCATAGAGGTGGAAGGCGATGCCGTCGGGCGCAGTCGAGACGAAGTAGCCGCCGACCGAAGCGACCAGCCGGCTGACATTCATCGTGCAGCACGGGCAGGTGTGCCAGTCCCAGCGGGTGGGTGTGCCGTTGCTCTCCAGCGGGTTCATGTAGAAGTAGTGCTCGCCGTCGCGGCTGAGGCCCGACAGCGCGCCGTTGAACAGCGCCGTCTCCAGCACATCGGCATATTTGCCGTCGAGATCGAGGTGCAGCATGCGCTGCGCCCAGAAGATCAGCGCCACCGAGGCGCAGGTCTCGGCATAGGCGGTCTGGTTGGGCAGGTCGAAATCGAAGGTGAAGCCCTCGTTATGCGCCGACGGCCCGAGGCCCGCCGTCACATACATCTTGGTCTCCATCACGTCCTTCCACAGCGTCTCGCACGCCGCCTTGAGGCCCGTGTCGTTCAACTCGACCGCCAGATCTGCCATCGCCGTGTACATGTACATAGCGCGCACCGCGTGCCCGACCACCTTGTCCTGGCTGCGGACCGGCTTGTGCGACTGGCTGTACTCGTACGTGCCCTGCACGTAGCGCTGCCACTCCCAGCCCTTCTTCTCGCGCTCTTCGCGCTCGACGTCGAAGTAATGCGGGTTGGGATTGCCGCGCTCGTTGATGAAGTAGGCAGCCAGGTCGAGGTGCTTCTTTTCCTTGGTCAGGTGATAGAGCTTGATCAGCGCCAGCTCGATCTCCTGGTGTCCGCAGTAGCCGCGCTTCTGCCCCGGCCCGGTGCCGAAATTGGTCCGGATATGCTCGACATAGCGCTCCATCACCTCGAGCCAGCGGCGCCGGCCGGTGGTCTCGTAATAGGCGATGGCGCCTTCCAGCATGTGGCCGGCATTGTATAGCTCGTGGTTGTCGCGCATGTTCGACCAGCGCTTCTCCGGCTCGCGCCCCAGATACCAGCAGTTGAGGTAGCCGTCCGGCGCCTGCGCCTTCTCGAAATCGTCGATGATCGCCTCGATCTTTGCCTCGATATCGGCATCGCGCTTGTGGCTCAGCGCATAGGCGGCGGCCTCGATCCACTTGCCGATGTCAGAATCCCAGAACACCTGCACGGTAAAGCCGTTGGCATGGCGCGGAAAGCGCAGCGGCGGCGGCGGGTTGGGCAGCTTCAGCGAGTTGAGATAGCCATACTCGACGAGCTTCTTGTGCTGGCTGGGAATGGTGCGGGCGAGCACGGTGTCGAGCCGTTCTTTCCAGAACTCGCCTTCGAGGCGGACATCGACGAAACGCACCGGATGATACTGGCTCATTGCAACTCCTCGTAGCCCAGCCGCCGAGCGAGCGGCCGGGTGTCTGAATTCAACTGGTTGTGCCGGTGGACTCGCGCACCACCAGCGTGCACGGCAGCCGGCGGATCCCCCGCACCGTCTCGCCGCCGATCATCTCGATCAGCAGCCGCCCGGCCTCGTGGCCGAGCGCCGAAAGGTTCATGTCGACGCTGGTGAGCGGCGGCCGCGCCGCCGCGGTCATCACATCCCAGTTGTCGAAGCCGGCCACCGCCACTTCACCCGGCACCGCGATGCCGCGTTCCCGCAAGGCATCGACGACGCCGCGGGCAATCAGGTCGTTGCCACAAAAGATCGCATCGGGCCGATCGGTCTTGCCGTCGAACAGCGCCGCGACAGCGTCGCGTCCCCAGGCCTCGGTCCATTTGCCCGAGAGATAGAGCTCAGGATGCGCGGTGAGCCCGAGCTCGGCCAGCGCCGAGAGGTAGCCGCGACGCCTGAGCTGCACTGCCTCGAAATGCTCAGGCCCGGTGATATGTGCAATACGCCGCTTGCCCACCTCGCCCAGGTGCCTGACCGCCAGCCGCGCCCCGCCCTCGTCGTCGGGCAACAGGCACAGCGCATCGCGATCGTCGGCTTGCGAAAACACATAGATCACCGGCAGCCCGGCAGGCAGCGGGCCGACCGGCGGCCGCTTGTCGGCGCGGCGGGCAGTGACCACCAGCCCGTCGATACGTTTGCCGAGCAATTGATCGAGATGCTGCCGCTCGCGTTCAGGGTCGTCGGTGGCATTGCACATGAAAATGGCGATGCCCCGGTCGGCGAACACCTCTTCGAGCGCCTGGAAGATCGGCAACGTGAAGCGGCCGAACGAGTCGGTGGAAAGCACCCCTACGGTCATCGAGCGGGTGCGGTGCAGGCTCTGCGCCATGTCGTTGGGGCGATAGCCGATCTCGCGCGCCACCGTGGTGACCTTGTCGCGCGTCTCCTGCCTGAGCCGCCCGTTCGAGTTCAGTGCCTTGGACGCCGTGCCGATCGACACGCCGGCAATCCGCGCCACGTCGCGAATGGTCGGGCCATGGCGGCCGGTGCGTTCATTTGCTGGGGGGCTGGACAAGGGATCTGGCTCGTCGGTCATCGGGGTCCTACTTCACGGCTCCCGCGAGGAGGCCCGAAACATAGTACTTCTGCAACATCAGGTAGATGCCGACGCAGGGGATAACCGAGATCGTCACCCCGGCCTGCAGCATGCCCCAGTCGGTGCCGCCAAGGCTGGTTTCGGTGCGTGCCGCCGCGAGGATCAGCGGCAGGGTGAAGCTGTCCTGCCGGTTCATCATCACCAGCGCGCCGAGGAACTCGTTCCACGAGGTGATGAAGGCGAACAGCGCCACCGTGATCATTGCCGGCACCACCGAGGGCAAGCAGATGCGGACCAGCACCTGGAACGAGTTGCAGCCATCGATCACCGCCGCTTCCTCCAGTTCGATCGGCACCGCTTCAAAGGCGTTGCGCATGATGTAGAGCGAGAATGGCAGCTGGATCGCGGTGTGGATGATGGCGAGGCCGATCAGCGAGTTGGTGAGCTTCAGCTGCGCGAACATCAGAAAGATCGGCGTCAGCAGCGCCTGGTAGGGGATGATCAGCGCCAGGAGCAGGAAGACGAACAGCAGCTCCTTGCCCGGGATCGGGAAGCGCGCCAGCGCGTAGCCGGGCGGCACGGTGAGCAGCAGCGAGAAGGCGATCGCCATGAAGGCGGTGCCGAAGGAATTGAGCAGGTAGACCGGCAGCCCGGCCTGGTAGACCCAGAGCTTCAGGTAGCTGTCGAGGCTCCAGCTCTGCGGCACATAAGTTGGCGGCACCGCAGCGGCTTCGGCGGTCGATTTCACCGAGGCCAGCACCGAGGCGAGGAGCGGCGCCAGCATGACGACGCAGATGAAGAGGCACGCCGCGCCGACCAGGTATTTGGTGCGGCTGCGCCACAGGCGCCCCAGCACGCCATTGCCGGCGGCCGTCTCGTCTATGCTCTGGGCGAGATCGGCACTCATCAGGCATGGCTCCGGCGGGTCAGCAGCATCTGGATGATGGTGAAGACGAGAATGATGACGGCAAGGATCAGCGACAATGCCGCGCCATAGCCGAGCTTCAGGTAGGGGAACGAGTTGAGATAGACGTAGAACACCGAGGTGGCGGTGAGGTTCTGCGGCTGCCCGGCGGTCATGATGTAGAACTGGTCGAAGGCCAGCAGCGAGCCGATCACCGAGATCAGCGTCACCAACAGCACCGTCCGCAGCGTCAGCGGCAGCGTCACCTGGGTCAGCCGCTGCCACGGGCTCGCGCCATCGACCATCGCTGCTTCCGATACTTCGGGCGGGATCGCCTGGATGGCGGCAACGAACAGGATCATGCCGAAACCGAGTACCTTCCACACCACCGAGACGATGATCGCCCAGTTCGAGCGGTCGGCATCGACGCCGAGCCAGATCACCGCCTTGTCGATCAGGCCGAAATCGAGCAGCAGCCGGTTGACGAAGCCGTAGTCGGTAGAGAACAGCCAGTACCAGAGCAGGCTCGAGGCCCCGAGCCCGATCACCACCGGCACGAACACCACGGCGCGGGTGAAGCGGCGGAGCGGTGTATTCTTCACCGTCAGCAGCGCAATGGCATAGCCACCGATCATCAGGATCGGGGTGATCAGCAGCGTATATTTGAGGGTGAAGCCCAGCGACACCCAGAACTGCTTGTCGTTGAAGGCCTTGGTGAAATTGTTGAGCCCGATGAACTTCGGCGGCGTGATCAGCGACCACGAGTTGAGCGACACCCAAAGCATCTGGCCCAGCGGCCAGGCGGTGAAGGCAGCGACGAACGCCAGCGCCGGCGCGAGGTAGAGAAGGCCCGTGAGCCGATTGGATCTGGTCGAGTAGATGCTCATGGGCGCTTCGTGTTCTCGGCGAGAGGGAAGTGAGCGGTGCTTCACCGGGACGAAGCACCGCCAGGATGTGGGCCGTGCTTACTCGGCCGCGATATCCTTCATCTGCTGCTTGGCGTCGGCGATGATCGTATCGATCGGATCATCGGTGTAGTAGACGCGCTGCAGCATCTGCAGCCACGGGCCCTGCGGCGAGTTGATCAGCTCGAAGAATTTCAGCGTATAGGGCGTGACGCCGATATCGATGGCCTTGGCCACGTCTTTGATCAGCGGCTCCTCGGCATAGTATTTGTTGTCCACCATGTCGCCGCGGGTCGTCATGTTCAGCATCTTGGCATAGACCTCGACCTGAACCTCGTCCGACAGGATGAACTTCATGAAGTCGACCGCGTCGGTGACGCGCTTGGAGCCCTTCGGCACGGTGACGATATCGCCGCCGGCAAAAGATGCCGTCTGGCCGGCCTCGAGGCCGGGCAGCAGAGTGATGCCGAAGTTCATGTTGGGGTTCTGCTCACGGGCGAGCGTGATGTTGAAATTGCCCGTACCCATCATCCCGACCTTGCCCGAGCCGAACTGCAGGTGGAAAGTCTCGCCGTTCTCGGCCTGGTTGGCCGGGTTGATCAACCCTTCCTTGTGCATCATGCGGGCCCATTCGAGCACCTTGGGCACCGCGTCGCCAGTCAGCGGCTCGGCCGCAGCGTCGGCCGGCTCGATCGTGCCGCCCGAGGCCCAGATCAGCGGGCCGAAGGTAAAGATGTTGCAGCCGGCGCAGTTGCCCGCCAGGTAATAGCCATAAGCCCCCTCTTCGACGCCGGTGATCTTCTTGGCGAAGTCATGGATCTCGGCGAGGCTCTTGGGTGGCACTTCCGGGTCGAGCCCGGCCTTCTTGAACAGGTCCTTGTTCCAGAACAGCGCCGAGACGTCCGCATAGAGCGGCACGCCATAGAGCTTGCCGTCATAGGTCGAGACCTTCATGTGGCCAGGGCTGGCGGTCTTGATCGAAGCATCGTCGGCGAAATAGCTGGTGATGTCCTCGAGCTGGCCGGCCGCTTCGAACTGCGGCCCGTAGATCAGGTCGAGACCCATCAGGTCCGGCACTTCGCCCGAGGCGATCGACTGCGCCAGCTTGGGCACCATTTCGGTGTGCGGAATGTAGGTCAGCACGATCTTGCGATCGGGGTTCTTCTCGTTCCAGGCAGCGACCAGCGCGTCCACCATGCCGGCATTGCCGCCTGAACGTTCCCACATCTGCAGGTCTTCGGCCCATGCCGACATCGGCATCGCCGCGAGCAGCGTGGCCATGGCCACCGCGCCCATCGTTAGTTTCTTCAGGTTCATCGGCTTCCTCCCTCGATTTGCCGTGCCGCCCTCCGGCCCCGCGACACGCAGGGTTCCTCCCGGGGAATGGCGAGGAAAAGCTTTTCCGGGTCGTTTCGCGGCAGGCACGTGATGGCCGGCTCACGAATGTGGGAAAAGCTTTTCTTGAATGCTTCGTCGCATGTTTTCCCGTCACGCACAAGGGTGAAGGAAAAGCTTTTCTCGGTGCACCTAGGAGAGGTGCTCCAACGTTACGTGCTGGGGGTCGATTCACCGCAATCACCCCACACTCGGTGTCATCCCAGCGAAAGCTGGAACCCAACTCGCCTTCGGCGCAGGCTGTGAAATGGGTCCCAGCTTTCGCTGGGATGACAGCCGGTGGGTGGGAGAGAAGCTACCAGCTCGAAGATCCATCACCCCAAGCAAGGCAGGCTCGCGGCGACCGGCCCAGCCCATCGTCCACGTTGCGGTCACAGCGTCAGGTACTGAACCCCAGCTGCTTCAGTTCCGCCACCCAGTCGACGACGTTCGTCACGGCGTGCTCGTCGGACAGAAACTCTTCGGCCAGCTCGGCGAGGCGCAGGGCCGATGAATAGAGCATCACCAGGTCGCGGTTGACCTTGATCCGCGCCAGTTCCTCGTAGCGCTCGATGATCCTCAGCGTCAGGTCGGCCGAGATCCAGTTCGTGTAGCTGAGGTCGCGGTGGCGCGAGCCGAAGCCGGAATCGGCGAAGTCGAACACGCCGTTGAGCATGCCGGTCTCATGGTCGAACGCCATGTTCCAGCCATGGCCATCGAAATAGCCGTAGACCAGTTCGTCGCCCTCAATGGTGAGCTTGCGGTACGCCGCCATGGTGCGCTTCACGAAACCCTTGTAGCCCCGCGGCAGCTTGGCCTCGGTCCGCACCAGGATCTCGTCCGGGCTCATCCACGGATCGACGCCTGTGGCGCCAACCGCCTGCATGCGGTTGAGCGGCAGCGCGTGGAGCTCTGCATAGAGCTGCGCCATGCGGGTCGCCAGCGCGTTGCGCCGACCCTCGTCGAGCTCAAGGTATTGCGGCTTTTCCAGCGATGAGCCGGGCAGTTTCAGGTGCTGTGAGAACGGCACTGGCCCTTCATGCAGCACCATCTGCGGCAACGGCATGGTGACCCGCGGCTTGAGGAATGCCAGGAGCGCCACTTCCCGCCTGAGCCGCCCTTCGGCATCGGGATGACGGGCAAACTTGAAGATCCAGCCGTCACACTCGAGCGCGACACTGTCCCAGCCTTCGGTGAGGGGGACGAAATTGCCGCCCGCGAACTGCGGCAGGGTGCCGATCACCAGCGCGCGCAATCGCGCGATCTCCGCTGCCGGCACCCCCTCCATCGTCACGACTCCCCATCAAGCGGGCGCGAATCTAGACGAGGCCGGAAGAAAGTCCAATCAGGCCGGATGCAGTTCCCGCACCATTTGCCTGTGCCGGCGTGGCGCCTTGGCATGATGCTTCGCCTTATCCGGCGGCGCGCGCCGGTGGGTGGGGATACGCACGCCGAGCGCATCGGCGACGGTCTTTTCCAGCAGGCGGTCGAGTTCTGCCTTTTGCATGATGACGTCTCCTTGGCCGCGCGGGGTTGGCCCCACGCCATTTGCTGAAGGAACGCCGCTCCCCTGGAGGAGTTGCCTCACCGGCACTTCAGATTCCGGTGATCGGTTACCGGCCCTCGATAAAGAGAGTTCCGTTAACGGTTTAGGCGGATACTATCCGAACCGGAATTTAAGCGTCACCGGCTGTATCACTGTGTTTCCGCCACATCGCGGAGGGGCAACATGCGGTCCGTAGGCCTGGCGGCACTCCTGGTCGCCATCCTGTTACTTCTGTTTCCGTTCTATCGGCAGTGGGTGCCGCACATCCCCATTTCGACCGGGGACAGCCGCCTGCTTGGCGGCTTGTTGTTGGGCGCCGGCGCACTCACCCTGGCGGTTTTTCGGCCCCGGGCTTAGCAGCGCCCGCTGCCTCGTCAGGCTCCGGCGACACCGTCAGCCGGTCATTGGCGAAGGCCTCGGCGAACATCGCCTCGACGCTCTGCAGCCGCTTGGGCGGCGCGGCAACGGGCTCTGAGGAAGGCGCAACGACCGGCTTGACCTCCAGCACCGGCGTAGCGGGCATCGGTTCGGCGACCGCAACCGGCTTGGGCTCCGGCGCCGGAACTACCGCCAGCGTCGGTCGGGCCGGCTTGTCGTCCGCCACCGATTTTGGATCTGCCGCCGGCTTCGCCTCGGTCATGGCTTTGCCTTGGGCCACCGGCTTGGCCGCGACCTCGATCCTTGCTGCCGGCCGCGCCAGCAGCGACGTCTTCGGCGCGACCGGGACGGGTTTTTCCACCGGCGCAGCCACCGCCGCTGCAGCGGTGCGCGCCCTGCGGAAGCGGCGGCTCAGCCGCCCATGTTCCAGCGTCGAGTAGCCGATCAGCAGCAACAGGCTGGCCGTGACCCCGATCCCCAGCCCCACCAGCAGCCACACCAGCGCATCGTAACTCATCGTGGCTCACACCCCGGCTGTTCGCTCCGGCCGCCAGCATGCCGGATTTGTCCGCTTCCTCGCAACCGCGACAGTTCAGCTCGCCCCCAGTAACCGGGTTGCTCGGCCAATCCGAACATGAGACGACTAATCAATTGCGTCGCCAGCCCGCCTGTTACGAGATCCCCATGCTGCAAGCCAGAACGCGCCCGCTGCTGCCCGATGTCGTCCGCTCCGAGCTGAGGCGCGCGATCATCGAAGGCGAGTTTCCGCCTGGTTCGAAACTGCCCAACGAAGATGCGCTGTGCGCCCGGTTCTCGGTGAGCCGCATCACCCTGCGCGAGGCAGTGCGCGGCCTGATCGAGGATGGTTATGTCGTCCGCCGCCAGGGCTCGGGCACCTACGTCACCGAGGGGCCGCGGCTGCGCAACTCGCTCGACACCAATTTCAGCTACACCGAATACCTCGAAAGCACTGGCCTCAGCGTCACCAAGCAGGTGCTCGGCGCTACGCGTGTCCGGGCCGATGACGCCGTGGTGGCGGCGCTGAACCTTGCCCCCGGTTCGGATGTGGTGGTGATCCGTCGCGTCCGCAGCGCCGACGGCCGGCCGGCGGTGTTCTCGATCGACAGCCTCGCCACCGACATCGCCGATGAACGCACCGATCTCGCCGCCTTCGGCGGCTCGCTCTACAAGCTCCTCGCCGACCGCGGCCACACCGTCGATCACGCCCGGGCCGTGCTGGCTCCGGTCAACGCTGACGCCGAACTGGCCGAACTTCTGAAGGTTGAGGTTGGCGCGCCGCTGCAGCACCTGCGCCAGGTCGACCACGATACGGGTGGCCGCCCGGTAATGCTGTCACTCGAATGGCATGTACCCGAAGTGATCGAGCTGCGCGTCTATCGTCGTGGGCCGGGGCCTCAGCCCACCGGCTGAGCGCTGGAGCTGAAAGCGCGCTCTAGCCCGTTGGCTTCAACCGGTGATCCAGCACTTCGCCGGCCTCCTCGAGCACCAGGTAGCCGATCGAGGCCATCAGCGAGTTGATGGTCTTCATGGCGCGCAGCGTCTCGAGGTGGAGGTTGGAGGTGGCAAGGCTCGCCTCGGTACCGTCCTTCAACCGCTGCATATGCTGGCGCTGGCTGGCCGCCACCGCCTCACGCATCCGGGTCTTTTCGACCACCAGCTTGCGCGCCTGGTTGAGGTCGCGGGTGACGAGCACGTTGCGTGCCAGCTGCATGTTCTCCACCACCTGGCTGTGCAGCTCCGCCAGCTCGCGCCAGCCGGTGGGCGAGAAAGCGAGCCGCTGTTCGCGCCGCACTTCGGCGAGCCGCAGCAGCGTCTTGGTGATGGCGTCACCGACATACTCGAGATTGACCGCGATGGCCGCGAGATCCTGCCCCCGCCGCGCGCTGTTGCTGTCCTCATTGAACTGCACCCGCGCCAGATAGAGCTTGATGTCGCTCTGCGCCTGGTCGATCGCCGCCTCCATCAGCCGGGCCTGGCGAATCTTTTCCTCATCGCCGGCCTTGTAGATCTCCATCACCGGCTCGAACATCCGGCCGACAATCTCGGCCATACGCAGCAGCTCACGGGTGGTCGAGGCCAGCGCCATGCCGGGATCGCCCACCGCTGCTTCGTCGAGACAGCTGGGCGGCACCCCGATGGCCGCCGCCGGATCGGTCGTTGCCGGCGCGCGGATCAGCCGCTCCATCAGCCGGGCCATCACGCCGGTGAGCGGCAGGCCGACGAGCAGCAGCGCCACGTTGAAGATGAGGTGCAGCCCGACCAGCTGCTGCACCGGGCTGAAGCCGGCCGCCAGCACCGAGCCGCCCAACAGCAGCACCGCCAGCGCCAGCACGGCGCCTGCGACGCGGGTCATCAGGTTCCCCGCCATCAGGCGTTTGGCTTCGATACTGCTGTTGCGCGTCAGGACGAACGGTCCGATTGCCGTGCCGATATTGGCGCCGAGCAGCAATGGCGCGGCCGCCTCGAACGGCAGCACCCCGTGCTGCGACAGCACCACCAGCAAGAGGATCGTCGCCACCGAAGAATGGAACAGCCAGGCGATCGCCGCCCCGGCCAGCAGCGCCGTCAGCGGCTCCTTGCCGAGATACTGGACCACCGCCGGCAGGACCGCGCTGTCGCCGAGTGGCGCCGTGGCCTCGCTGAGCAGCTGCAGCGACACGAAGATCAGCCCGAGCCCGACCAGCGCGCGGCCGCTCTGCTTTACCCGCCGTGACTTGCCCTTGAAGAACAGCAACCCACCCATGACCAGCAGCACCGGCGGCAGCAGGCTGAGATCGAGGCTGAGGATCAGCACCACCAGCGCCGAACCGAAATTGGCCCCGAGCACGATGGCGAGGCCGGTTGCCAGTGCGAACATGCCACGCGAGGCAAAAGCAGCAGCAAGCATCCCCGCGGCAGTAGAGCTCTGCAGCGCCAGCCCCAGCCCGGCGCCGACCGCAGCGCTGCGCACCGGCCCATCCGTCGCCCTGAGCAGCCCGGTAATCTCCGGGCGCCAGCCGCGTTCGGTGCCGGTATGCACCATATGCACCGCCCACAGCATCAGCGTCACGGCCCCCGCGACATGCAACAGGAAGAGATAGGCAGTCACTGGCAGGCCCTTTCATCTCAGGTGAGTGAGGCGCGGCGCACGCGATGGTCTGCAACGATAGGCTGCTTCGGCGCGTTCGTCATGAATCCCGCGCGAATACGAGAGATTTGAGGCGGCAAACCGGAACGACCGGCCACTGCTCGTAACAATAGGCTGCGCACCCTACATTGCCAGTGCATCTCAAGGAGAGCCGCCATGAGCACAGTAAAGTATGAAGTCGTCCAGCATGACGGAGGCTGGGCCTACAAGGTGGGCGACGTGCTGTCGGAAACCTTCCGCAGCCATGCCGCGGCGCATGAGGCGGCGGAAGCCGCTGCACGGCGCCAGCGCGTTGCCGGCGCGACCGATGGCATCGAGTATGAAGACGCCCGCGGCGTCTGGCATCAGGAAGTCGCGGAAGGCACCGACCGTCCCGACACCGAGGTCAAGGACGACTAGCGCTTCCGAACTGGAACGGCTTCACCTTTGCGGCAAGCCCCGCTGGATCGCTACTGCGAGAGCTTGCCCCTGAGCTCATCGAGCTCGAGGATGCAGCGGTCGATCTCCGACTTGAGTGACAGCCGTTCCGCCGAACTCATCGGGTTCTTGGTCCCTGGCCGGCTCTGCCCGACAATGTCGCGCAGCGTGGCGATCTCGCGCTTCAGTTTGGCAATCTCGCTCGTCGCTAGCATCGGGGCTCTCCATGACCGGGCCTTGTCGCCTGCCGGGCGGCCACTAAGCAAGCTGCAATGCTCGATCCGGCTGTAAGCCGGCGTTTGGCACGCGCTTGGCATCTTCGCTATCAAGGGCAGTGTCGTCATGAGCTTCCTCGATGCGCATTCCATCGCGTATCAGACGTCGAGCAGCGCTGCCCCGCTCACCCTGGTCGACATTGCAGCCCAAACGAAGCGGTTTGGCGTACTGGTCTCCTGCAGCTCGGGCAGGTGACCTCGCTCAGGGCCAGTCCGGCATGACCGCATAACCCGGCCTCCCGGCGCGAACCGCTGGCTGGAGAGCACTGTGATGGTGAAAGGGTGGTGCCGCATGCCGGATTCGAACCAGCGACCCCCTCATTACGAATGAGATGCTCTACCGACTGAGCTAATGCGGCCTGACCGGCGCGAGCGATGCGCCAGTGCGGGGTCTAATACAAGCGACGCCTGTCACGCGCAAGTGCGCTGACGCAGCGTTTCGAAGCATCAGGCCTCGGGCAGCGCCAGCGGCCCGCCCTGCGGCTTTTCCGGTTCGGCTGCCGCCGGCGCCGAAGCGCCCTCGGGCAGCATAGGGGTGGTGGTGCCGGTGCGCGTCGCCACTGCGCTGGTCGGCACCCGCCACTCGAACGCATCGAGCTTGCCGGTCACCGGCGACAGTGGCTCCCACTCCTCGGCGGTGATGCCGTCGGCGGTCCATACCGGATCGCGCGGCGCCCGCACGGCGCGGTTCAGCCAGTCGCGCGCCTTGCCCTTGTCGCCCGACTGGCCCTCTTCGATCTCCGCCATCAACAGGCACACCGCCTGCGAGGGGTTGGCGTTGGAGTAGCCGGCCAGCGCCTGCCGCGCCCCGACCCAGTCGAAGGCATCGATCGAGGCGCGCGCCAAGACCAGCGCGCTCGCCTTGTTGGGGGGCGGGGTATCGATCAGTTCCCCGATGCGTTTCAGCCGCTCGACGGCGGAAACGCCCGGCACCGAATTGGCGAACAGCGTCGCGATATCGGGATGCGAGGTGGCCCGCCACACTCGGCGCAGCAGGCTCATCGCCCGGCGGGCTTCGTTGCGGTTGGAGTAGATGCGGGCTGCGATCAGCGCTGCCGGCACGAAATCCGGCACCAGCTTCAGCGCGGCGAGCGCATGTTCGAGCGCCGCATGCGGGTCGGTGCCTTCGGCGAGTTGCGCCCGCGCCGCTTCAACCACCGCCTGGCGGCGGCGCTTGCGGGTCTTTTCCTCGCGCGTCACCGCCTGCTCATCGGCGATCATCCGGTAGGCATCGTCCCAACGGCCGTTGCGGGTCAAATCGTCGAACACCGCCTCGCGGGCCCATGGCGCCTGCGGCGAGATGTCGATGGCTTTCTGCGCGAAGGTCAGCGCCGCATCGGGCCGGCCCTGCTGGCGCGCCTGGTCGTAGAGGCCGGAGAGCGCGGCGAGAGCGGTCTTGCGATTGGTGATCAGCGCCCGGTAGTGCTCGCGGGCCGAATGCATGTCGCCCAGCGCCAGGTCGGCGCGCGCCTCGAGCAGTTGCGCCGCGGCATTGCGCGGCAGGTTGCCGCGCGCTTCGCGCGCCAGTTGCCGGGCCCGATTGGCGTCGCCGGCCTGCAGCGCGATGAAACCGTCCGACAGCGCCATGTAACCGGCATCCTTGCGCCGTTCGCGCGATTGCCGGGCGAGATAATAGGGCGCCGCGATGACGCGCTTGACGATGCCCCAGACGAGGATGATCAGCACCACACCCGCCACCGCGAGGAAGGCGGCGACGCCCAACCGCGGCTGCATGCGGAAATCCAGGAACTCGATGGTGAGCGTCCCCGGCAGGCTGATCAGCCAGGCGATGCCGGCGGTGACCAGGAGGCTGACGATGAGCCAGTAGGCGAGCCGGATCACGGATTGGCCTCCGCCGTCGGCGCCAGCGCCCGGTTGCGCAATTCAGCAACGAAACCCTCGGCCGCGGCGAGCTTGGTGATATCGCCCCCCGACGTGCCGGCACCGGCCTGCATCGCCGGCGGCAATTGCGCCAACAGCTCCGCCGCCGCCTTGAAATCATGCCGGCCCACGGCTGCCTCGAGCCGCGAGACGATCGCTTCGGGCGCATCACCCGCCACTTCGCCAACCGGCCTGAGGGCCAGTAGCCCCTTCATCCATTCGAGCGCATCTTCGCCCATGTCGCCGGTGCTGACGGCGGCGCGGCCGGCCAGCACGTTGGGCACCGCGGCAGTGAACTGCGCCACCACCACATCGGGCCGGGGCAGACCTTCTGCCGCCGCGGCTTCGACCGGCCCCGGTACGGCGAGGTCGGGCAGCAGCGCCTTGAGGCCGGTAAGCTCGGCGGCGAACGGCCGGCCATTGGCGATGGCGGTTTCGAGCCCCGACACCATCAGCGGCAGGCGCACTGCCGGGCCGATATCGGCGCCGCCGAGCGTCTGGTTCTGCGTCGAGATCGCCGTCTGCGTGGCCGAGACATCGCCCTTGAGGCCACTGATCGCGCTGTCGGTGGCAATCACCCGCTGGTCGAGCGCCGTCAACTGGGTGCGAAGCTCGGCGATCCCCGCCTCGATGCTGCTGATCGTTTCTGCCAGCGCCGTCGCATCGGCCGAGGAGGCGCCGGCGCCGATCGCCGTCACCCGATCCTCGAGGCCCTTGAGCTGGGTTTCGAGCGGCGCCAGGTCGACCGGTTCGGCCGCCGGCACGGCGGCGATCGCCTGCCGCATCTCGGTCAGTCCGCCATCGAGCTGCGCGATGCTGGCGTCGAGGCTGACCTCTCGGCTCTTCGCGTGCTCTTCGATGGCGGCGAGCCGGGTTTCGATCTCGTTGAGGCTGCTGTCGGTCGCATCGAGCCGCGCCGCGGGATCGGCGATCACCGGGCGCTGGTTTGGCAGCGGCAGCCAGTTGCCGAGCCCGTAGACGATCCCCGCGCCGAGCAGCGCGCCGGCGACTGCAGCAATGGAGATAGCGCTCCACGGCATGGCAAGGCGCGCCTGCGGACGTGGCGGCGGGGGCATCGGACGGACCGGCTCTTCCGCAGCAGGGGGTGTCTCGGCTGCGGCTTCTTCCGCCGCCTCGGCCGCCTTGCCGCTCGTCGTCGTCGCAGCGGCCGGCTTCTCGGCCTCCCGCGCCGTGAGCTCGATGACCGGCGGCTTGACGGGCCCCGACTTGCGTTCAGCCATGCGGCAATTCCTTGCTTGTTCCGGTCATCATGGGTTTTGGTCGCGGGCGAACGACAAGGCAAGTCCCATCATTGCCTCCTCGCTGGGATGGTCACAGAGCCCGACCCGCACGAAATGGGCATCGAGCAGCGGCGCGGCAACCGCCTCGGACAGGCAAAGCACGCCGAAGCGCGCCCGCGCCGACTTTTCCAGCCCGCGCTCCGTGAGCCGCACGAAGGTCTGCGCGGTGCGCTTGGAATAGAACAGAGCCGCCTCGATCTCGCCGGTGCTGAGCCGCTCCGCGACGCCATCGGGCAGTGCCGTTACCGGGTTCATGGCGTAGATTTCGGCGGTGATCACCATGCGCCCGAACGAGGCCAGCGATTTGCCCAGATCCGCCGACATGTCGCGTGCCGCCGGGTAGAACAGCGGCCCCGTCAGCGGCGCATGCGCCAGGAGCTCCACCAGGTCGGCGAAGGCGCCGTCGGCGCTGGTCACTGTCGCGAACCCCATGTCGCGCGCCAGCGCGGCCGTGCGGTTGCCCACTGCGTAGACCGGAAGTTGATGGTACCGAGCGAGCACGCCGCGCTCGTCCAGCGCGCGCAGCGCATTGGCGCTGGTCAGCACCAGGCCCGCAAAGCCCTTCGGCTCGGGCAGGCTCACCTCGAGTGTCTGGTGCACCAGCAATGGACACGGCACGCCCTCGATCCCGAGCGCACCGAGCCTTGCGGCGGTATCGCTCGCGTCGGGGTCTGGCCGGGTCACGAGCATTTTCAAGTCGAGCCTATCCTTTGAACTGCCGCTGGAACTCGGGCCCTGCCTGCTCCAGCAACGTCGCACCCAGTTGCGTTCCGAGTTTGGCGGCATCCGCTGCCGCACCTTCAACCGCGCCGCGATAGAATTCATGGCCGTCCGGGCTGAGGATTTCGGCGGTCAACCTGCACCAAACCCCATTCAATTCGGTAAACGCCCCGATCGGCGTTCGACACGAACCATCGAGCGTAGCGAGCAGCGCCCGCTCGGCCGCGATGGTGGTGGCGGTCGGCAAGTGGTTCAGCACGCCGACCAGTTCGGCGGTCCGCGCATCGGCTTCGCGAATCTCGATGCCGATGGCGCCCTGCGCCGGCGCCGGCAGGAACTCTCTGGGATCGAGATAGGCGGTGATCTTGTCCTGCTTACCCAGCCGGTTAAGACCCGCCACCGCCAGCAGCGTCGCATCCGCCACCCCGGCTTCGAGCTTCGCTAGCCGCGTATCGACATTGCCGCGGAACTGCACCACCTCGAGGTCGGGCCGCACCCGCAGCATCTGCGCGGCGCGGCGGATCGAGGACGAGCCGAGCTTTGCTCCCTGCGGCAGCTCGGAGACGCCTGGGTATTTCAGCGAGACGAACGCATCGCGCACGTCTTCCCGTTCGAGGAACGCCGCCAGCACCATGCCATCGGGCAACCACGACCCGAGATCCTTGCTCGAATGCACCCCGAGATCGACCTCGCCGGCGGCCAGCGCCGCCTCGATCTCACGCGAGAACAGCCCCTTGCCGCCCGCTTCACTGAGCGGCCGGTCGGTGAGCCTGTCACCGCTGGTGGTGATGACGCGGATCTCGATGCGCTCGAGCGCCACGCCATGCGCTTCGGCCAGCAGCCGCTGCGTCAGCTGCGCCTGGGCCAGCGCCAGCATGGAGCCCCGGGTCCCGATGCGGAGGAACGGCGCCGATTGCATTTCAGTTCATACCTATTGTAGGCCAAAGCCGGGCTGGGCTTACCCCTTAGACAGGTAACGGACAAGTTTGATGAGAGTGCTCGGCATCGAAACCAGCTGCGACGAAACCGCCGCCTCGATCGTCGAGCGCGATGCCAGCGGGCATGCGACCATTCTATCGAACATCGTGCGCAGCCAGCTCGAGGAGCACGCGCCCTATGGCGGCGTGGTGCCCGAACTGGCGGCGCGCGCCCATGTCAGCCATCTCGATCACATCATCGCGCGCGCTGCGGCCAGCGCCGGGATCAAGCTCAGCGAGGTCGACGCCGTCGCCGCCACCGCCGGCCCCGGCTTGATCGGCGGCGTGCTGGTTGGCCTCACCACCGCCAAGGCGATCGCCGCGGCGCTCGGCAAGCCACTGATCGCGGTGAACCACCTCGAGGCGCATGCGCTCACCGCCCGGCTAACCGACGGCATCGCCTTCCCTTACCTGATGCTGCTGGTTTCGGGCGGGCACAGCCAGTTCGTGCTGGTGCGCGGGGTCGGCGACTATGAGCGCTGGGGCACCACCATCGACGACGCGCTGGGCGAAGCCTTCGACAAGGTGGCCAAGCTCCTCGGGCTCGGCAATCCGGGCGGGCCGGAAGTAGAGAAGCTGGCGGTGCACGGCGACCCGCGTCGCTTCAATTTCCCCAAACCGCTGCTCAAGGAAGATCGGCTCGACTTCTCCTTCTCCGGTTTGAAGACCGCCGTGCGCCTCGCCGCCGAGCAGCAGGCGCCGCTGACCGACCAGGACGTCGCCGATATCTGCGCCAGCTTCCAGCGCACCGTGGCCGAAATCGTCGCCGTTCGCGCCCGCTCGGCGCTCGAAAAATACGCCGCCGAGCTCCCCGGCCAGCCGCTTCGGCTGGTCGTTGCCGGCGGGGTCGCCGCCAACCAGGCGATCGGCGCGGCCCTGCGCGAGGCGGCCGACAAGGCCGGCGCCGTGCTGATCATCCCGCCGATCCCGCTCTGCACCGATAATGGTGCCATGGTCGCCTGGGCCGGGGCCGAACGGCTGGCGCTCGGCGCCGCCGATCCGCTCGATGTCGCCGCTAAGGCGCGCTGGCCGCTCGACAGCGCCGATATGGGGCTCAACCATGGCGCTTGAACGCGTCGCCGTCGTCGGCGCTGGCGCCTGGGGCACCGCGCTGGCGCAAGCCGCCGCTATCGCCGGGCGCAGCGTGACGCTGGTCGGCCGCGACCCCACGGCGATCGACGACATCAACCGCAACCGCCGCAACAGCGCGCACCTGGGCAACCAACTGCTGTCGGACCGCATCACCGGCGCGCTGGCGCTGCCGGACGTCGACCTCGTCATCGTCGCCGTACCGGCGCAGGCGAGCCGCGCCGCGCTCAAGCCGATCGCCGCGGCCTTGGCGCACCTGCCGGTGGTACTGACCGCCAAGGGGCTTGAGCACGGCTCACTGAAGCGGCAGAGCGAAGTGCTCGCCGACGTCTCCCCCACCGCCATTCCCTATGTGCTGAGCGGCCCGAGCTTTGCCGCCGATGTCGCGGCCGGACGGCCCACCGCCGTCACCCTCGCCGGCGACGACCCCAGGGGGACCTCGGAGGTCGCCGCTGCGCTCGCCGGCCCGACCTTCCGGCTCTACGCCGCCGACGACCGGCTCGGCGTCGAGCTGGCCGGCGCGCTGAAGAACGTTTACGCGCTCGGCTGTGGCGCCGTCGACGGCGCCGGGCTCGGCGCTTCGGCCCGCTCGGCGCTGCTCGCCCGCGCCTTCGCCGAACTGACCCGCCTCGTCGTCCGCATGGGTGGCAGCGCCTCGACCCTCACCGGCCTCGCAGGCCTCGGCGACCTGACGCTGAGCTGCACCTCGACCCAGTCGCGCAACTACCGCTATGGCGTGAGCCTCGGCCGCGGCGAGAGCCCCGGCACCGACCTCGCCGAGGGGGCGCTCACCGCCCCGGTGGCTAAGCAACTGGCCGACCAACTGCTGATCGACGCCCCGCTCATCGATGCGGTAAACCTGCTGCTCGGCGGCACCACCACCATTGCAGATATCGTAGCCGGCCTCATGTCGCGGCCGCTCAAACGGGAGGAATGACTTTGCTTTATGCCTTGATCGCGCATGACCGGCCCAACGGCCTCGCCCGCCGCCAGGAAGTGCGCCCCGAACATTTGAAGCATCTCGATAGCCTCGGCAGCCGCCTGGTGCTGGCCGGCCCGTTCCTCGACGACAATGGCGACATGACCGGCTCGATCGTGGTGATCGAAGCCGAGAACCTCGAAGAGGCGCAGGCAACCTTCAGCCACGACCCGTTCGTGGTGAAGGGCGTGTTCGATCAGATCACCATCAAGCGCTGGCACCTCGGGATCAACAACACCAACAAGTGAGGCGGCGATGGCCTACTGGCTGATGAAATCGGAACCCGACGTCAATTCCTACGATGACGTGGTGGCGCGCGGCGTTCCCGAGGAGTGGCACAGCGTGCGCAACTATACCGCGCGCAACAACATGAAGGCGATGAAGCTCGGCGACGAGGCGTTCTTCTACCACTCCAACATCGGCAAGGAGATCGTCGGCATCATCAAGGTGGTGGCGCTGGCCCACCCCGATTCCACCGCCGAGCCGAACGAGAAGGGCAACATCGTCTGGGAGTGCGTCGACGTGCTGCCGGTGAAGAAACTGCCCAAGCCGGTGACACTCGAGACCATCAAGAAGACCCCGGAGCTCGCCAACATGGCGCTGGTGAAGCTCTCCCGCCTTTCCGTCGGCCCCGTCACCGAGGCCGAGTGGAAGCTGATCTGCAAGATGGGTGGGCTGTAAGCACCGGGTGTAGGGGTGGCCAGTGCGCTGGCCATCTCCCCAAATCCCCCAAATCGCCGTAAGTTCGGGTTCCGCACTAAGCGGAGGGGGATCGATCATGCATTTCGCCGTCAATTGGCTGGCCGTCGTCGTTGCCGCCGTCGCTAGCATGGGGTTTGGCGCCATCTGGTACAACGTGCTCGGCAAGCAATGGCTGAGCGCCATCGGCAAGACTCGCGAACAACTCAACCCCGCCGACTGGACGCCCTTCGCCTGGGGCTTTGCGGTGCAGCTGGTGATGGCCTACTTCATCGCGCTGATCACCCCGGCGCTGTTTGGCTCGACCGATGTGTGGAACGGCATTCTCGCCGGCGTGCACATGTGGGCCGGCTTCGTGCTCACCTTCCTGATCCTCAACCACCGCTACCAGGGCCTGCCCTGGCGGCTGACCGCCATCGATGGCGGCTATGGCCTCGCCGTGCTGGTGATCCAGGGTATCGTCATCGGCCTGTTCGGCGGCGGCGCGATGCCGGCGGCAGCCTAGCGGAACGGATTGACGATACGCAGGCGGCCGGCGATCAGCTGGCCGTGCTGCATATCTTCGGAGTAGAGCGTGGTGCAGCCGGCCTCGAGGGCCGACGCGATGATCGTTGCGTCATAGACGTGGAAAGCATGACGTTCGGCCAACTGGATGGCGGCCTCGTGCGTTGCAAGGTCGACCGAGCGGACGTCAAGGAAGCTGCGGATCAGCTGCAGCGTCTCCCTCGTTCGAGCCCAGTCATAGCCAAGCCGACGCGTCGCGACATTGGCGAACTCGTTGAGAACCTGAACGCTGGCGACACAACCCGCTGCCAGGATGCGAGCGGCGATCGGCGATCGCGCCTCCTGATCCTCCGCAAAGTAGACGAGAATGTTTGTATCGACGAAGTCAGCGCTCATTGGCTTCGTCGCGATTGAACTTGAAATCGGCTGGCAGTGTGCCGCGCATCAGTTCACGCAACCGCCGAAGCCTTTCCTCGGGACTTGCCTGTCGGATCACATCGAACTGCAGTCCCTCCACTGGCCTCAGCTCGATCTCATCGCCCTCCTTGAGATTCAGGCTGTCTACCACGTCCGTGGGGATGCGAACCGCCAAGCTGTTTCCCCATTTCGAGACCTTCATCCGGAACTCCATGATATACATCGACCTCACGTATATCATGCGGGAACGACGAGATCAAAAGTCCGCGGTCAGGCCTTTGATTTCCCAGTCGCCGTAGCGGGCCGGATCGAGCCCGCCGCGGCCGCCTTTCTCGCGCTTGCCGGCGGCTGCCTTAGCGTCGATTTCGGCGCGGCGGGCCGCGGCCTCGTCGAGCGCCCGCTGCGCTGCGGGGCTGAGGGGAGGCTTCGCTTGTGGGGTTTCGTCCATCAGGTTACCGTTTCGACATGGTCCTTGTGGGGAACCCCACGCCATCCCATGTAATTTCAGTTCAGACGCTCACGAGGTACAAGACTTAACGGCAATGCTCAACTTCCTCCGCACTTCGGTCCTGCTCGCTGTCCTCACCGCCATCTTCATGGCGGTCGGCTACTTTGTCGGCGGCACCGGCGGCATGTGGATCGCCTTCATCATTGCCGCGCTCACCAACCTCTTCGCCTACTGGAACTCCGACAAGATGGTACTGCGCATGCAGAACGCCGTCGAAGTCGATCCGCGCTCCCAGCCCGACCTTTACAACACGGTCGAGGCGCTCTCGCAGCGCGCCGGCATCCCGATGCCAAAACTCTACGTCATCAACACCGAGCAGCCCAACGCCTTCGCCACCGGCCGCAACCCGCAAAACGCCGCGGTTGCCGTCTCGGCCGGGCTGCTGCGCTATCTCGAGCCGCGTGAAGTCGCGGCGGTGGTGGCGCACGAGCTGGCGCATATCCGCAGCCGCGACACGCTGACCATGACGATGACCGCCACCATTGCCGGCGCCATCTCGATGCTGGCGCAGTTCGGCCTGTTCTTCGGCGGCGGCAATTCGCGCGATAACCCGCTCGGGCCCATCGGCGTGCTGATCGCGGTGATCGTTGCGCCGATCGCCGCGGCTTTGGTGCAGATGGCGGTGAGCCGCACCCGCGAGTACGAGGCCGAC
This sequence comes from Devosia sp. Root105, assembly GCF_001424865.1. Taxonomy (NCBI): domain Bacteria; kingdom Pseudomonadati; phylum Pseudomonadota; class Alphaproteobacteria; order Hyphomicrobiales; family Devosiaceae; genus Devosia; species Devosia sp. Root105. The sequence continues at coordinate 930,619 of NZ_LMCR01000001.1, read as the reverse complement.
AAGGACGGCGCCGAGATCTCCGGCGACCCGCTGGGGCTCGCTTCGGCGCTCAACAAGATCAGCCAGCTGGCGCGGCAGACCGTCAACGTCCCGGCCGAGCGCAACCCGGCGCAGGCCCACATGTACATCTTCAACCCGCTCAACGGGCAGCGCATGGACAACCTGTTCTCGACCCACCCCAACGTCGAGAACCGCATCGCCCAGCTGCAGCGCCTCGCTGGCGAAATGCAGGTCGATCGCACCGGCCGGCGGCCCGTGCCGCAACCCGCGGCCGACGATACCGTCCCCCGCAATACCGGCGGCGGTTGGCGCGTCCCCTCGACAGGCTCGAGCGAGAATGGCAATAGCTCGCGCGGACCCTGGGGCTGAGCCGTTGAAGAAACAGAAACACCCGCCTGGACTGAAGCTGAGGCTGCTCGCGGCCGACCGGCTCGATCAGGTACTCAAGGGGGCGAACTTCGCCCCCTTTTCGCACGCCGAGATCGAGGATGGTCGCGACCGGGCGCTGGCCAACAAGCTGGTGACGGTGGCGCTGCGCCGCCACGGCCAGCTCAACCTGATGATCGCGAGATTCCTCGACCGCGGCATCCCGAAGAAATCTGGGCCATTCGAGGCCATCCTTCGATTGAGCTTGGCGCACCTGGTGTTCCTGCCCGAACTGGGTGACCACAGCGCCATCTTCCTCGCCGTCGAGGCCAGCAAGCGCGACACCCGTAGCCAGCACCTCGGTAAGCTGATGAACGCCGTGCTGCGCCGCGCCCAGGGCGAGGCGCATGCGCTGCGCCACCTGCCCTACCAGGCGCTGTTCCCCGAAACCCTCGGCCCGCTGTGGCGCGACAGCTATGGCGAGGAGGCGCTCGAGGACTTTGCCGACGCCCTGCTCGACGGCGCGCCGCTCGATCTGACGCTCAAGTCGGTCGAACCCGAACTGATCGAGGCGCTCGGCGCCGCCCCGGTGCTCGCCGACACCGTCCGCATCGACGAGCGCGACCGCCCGGTCGAGGCCCTGCCCGGCTTCGAAGCAGGCCGCTGGTGGGTGCAGGATGCCGCCGCCGCCATCCCGGCGCGGCTGCTGCAGCTCAAGCCGGGCGCTCGCGTCCTCGACCTCTGCGCCGCCCCCGGTGGCAAGACCGCGCAGCTGGTCAATGCCGGCTACGCCGTCACTGCCATCGACAACGAGCCCGACCGCGTCGCCCGTATGGCGCAGAATTTTGCGCGTCTCGCCATGACGCCGGAAGTCGTTACCGCCGATGCGCTGAGTTGGGAGCCCGCCCAGAAGTTCGACGGCATCCTGCTCGACGCGCCCTGCTCCGCAACGGGCACCTTCCGGCGCCACCCGGAGGTGATCTGGCACCGCAATGCCGCCGATATCGCCGGGCGCGTCGCCCTTCAGCGCCGGTTCATCGAACGCGCGCTAGGGTGGCTTACTCCCGGTGGCGTGCTGGTCTACTGCGTCTGCTCGCTCGAACCCGGCGAAGGCGAGGAGCAGGCCCGCTGGCTCGCTGCCCGCGACGACGTCGTGCCCGCTCCCATCGGCGCCGACGAACTGCCCGGCCTCCCCGAGGCCATCACCCCAGAGGGGTTCATCCGTACCCACCCCGGCATGCTGGTTCCTGGGGATAAGGGCGGCACCCTCGATGGGTTCTTCGTTGCACGCTTCCGGCGTGGCTAGAGCGAGATCAGGAAAAGTTGCAGACTTTTCCTCCTCGGACCCGATCCGGGGATCGATCTCGCGGCAAACAGGGAATGGAGCGGAGTGCGATTCAGCGAAACGCAATCCTCTTCCAGGTAACTTGGCTGGCCCTTGGCAAGTCGTCCGCGCGGGCCTATCAGAGCCCGCCGGCCAAACGTATGTGAGGACGTAGACTTGGCACATTCGCTGCGTTTCCTCGCACGCCGCACCTTGCTGTCCGCGGCCGATCACGTCGTCACCAATCCGCTGATCCGCTGGACCTGGACCGGCCCGAGCAATGACGACCTGATCGGCGCGCTGGCCGAGTTCCGTCCCACCGACCGCGAAACCATCCTCGAGATGATGCAGGGCCGCTACCTGCTGGCGAGTAAGCTCGTCGACACGCACGGTGTCTCGCCGTTTTCGCTCGAAGTCGACCACGACGACTGGCAGGACGACCTGCAGGCCTTCGCCTGGTTGCGCCATTTCCGTGATGCCCGCACCGACGAGGAGCGTCGCTTCGCCCGCACCATGACGCTCGACTGGATCGGGCGCGAGGGCCATTTCGACCGCGATAGCTGGAGTCCGGCGCTCACCGCCCGCCGCGTGCTGAACTGGCTGCGGCACTACAACCTGCTCGTCGAGGGCGCCTCGCTCGAGCAGACCCAGCAGATCGCCCGCTCGCTCTCTACCCAGATCTCGTCGCTGAAGATCCGGGCGCTGCTCGCCACCGATCCGGTGGATGCGCTGCTCGTCGCCATCGCGCTGGTCGGCGTGGCGCTGTGCTCCGACCGGCCCAATTCCGAAGTCGAGGCGCGGGTGCGGCACGTGCTGAACCTCGTCGACACCCAGATCGACGAGGACGGGCTGCACCGTACCCGCTCCGCCAAGATCCAGATCCAGCTGTTGATCGAGCTCATCACCATCAAGCTGGCGCTGCGCCGCGACCACGAGCAGGCCTCGCGCGACCTCGAAGAGCTGACCGAGAGCATGCATCGGGCGCTCGACGCCATCTCGCTCGGCACCGGGGAGCCCGCCTATTTCAACGGCACCGGCCAGATGCCGCATGACCTGATCGTCGCCATCCAGGCGCAGAGCGCCGCCCGCGCCCGCCAGACCGGCACCGCCGGCGGCTATGGCCGCCTGATCGCCGGCCGCTCCATCGTCGTTGCCGATTCAGGCCTCGTCGCCGATCCCGAGTTCACTGCCCACGCTCATGCCAGCGCCATGGCCTTCGAGTTCAGCCACGGCCGCGACCTCGTGGTCTGCAATTGCGGCCCGGCGCCATCCGACTATGACGACGCGCTGCTGTTCCGCCAGGGCATCGCCCATTCGGCGCCTACCATCAACGCCCAGTCGGCCGCAGCGATCGCGCCGTCCGGTCCATTGGCCGGACGCCTGATCCAGCTCGGCCGCCCCAGCGAAATCGAGGCGCGCAGTGCCGATGACACGCTGATCATCACCTCGCATGGCTATGCCGAGCGCTTCGGCGTCACCCTCGAGCGCCACCTGACGCTGCTCGCTGAGGGCAAGACCCTCGTCGGGCAGGATCGCTTCGTGCGTCATCGCAGCCGGGTCTCCGGTGCCGCCGCCATCCGCTTCCACCTCGCCCATCAGACCGAGGTGCAACTGACCGACGACCTGATCCGCCTGCGCCTCAACTCTGGCGCGGTCTGGACTTTCCTCTGGGAGGGCGCCGAGATGCGGATCGAGGACAGCGTCCGGCAATCCGCCTATTTCGGCTTCCATCGCACCAAGCAACTGGTGCTCGATACGCTCGTCTCCGACGCCAGCGAAGTGAGCTGGATTTTTACCCTCGAGGAGAACTGACCGGGTATCTTTCCCGAATACCTTCCCAACGTCGGCCGTTTCTGCAATAAGGCCCGCGTTCGCGCGACTGGCGAGAAGAGATGGGCCACCATCGGGGAACGCGAACGACAGCTGCCGCTCGCCTGGGCCCCCCTTCAACCGTGACGGAGCCCCCATGTCCAACGCCATTGTTCCCATCAAGCGCGCCCTCCTCAGTGTCTTCGACAAGACCGGGATGGCCGATTTCGCCAAGGCGCTGGCCGGGCTGGGCGTCGATCTGGTTTCGACCGGCGGCACCTCCAAGCTCATCGCCTCGACGGGCGCCGCCGTGCGGGACATCTCCGATCTCACCGGCTTCCCCGAGATGATGGATGGCCGGGTGAAGACGCTGCACCCCAAAGTGCATGGCGGGCTGCTCTCGGTGCGCAACAACCCCACCCACCAGGCCTCGATGGACGAGCACCAGATCGGCGCCATCGACCTCGTGGTGGTCAACCTCTACCCGTTCGAGCAAACCATCGCCAAGGGCGCCTCCTACGACGAGGCCATCGAGAACATCGATATCGGCGGCCCGGCGATGATCCGCTCGGCGGCCAAGAACCACGCCTATGTCACCGTCATCGTCGACCCCGCCGACTATGACGCGGTGCTCGAGCACATCCGCGCCTCGGGCGGCGTGCCCTATGAGCTGCGCCAGCGTCTTGCCGCCAAGGCCTATGCCCGTACCGCCGCCTATGACTCGGTGATCTCGAGCTGGTTCGCCAGAACCCTCGACTATGCCGAGATGCCGTATCGCTCCTTCGCCGGCCGGCTGAAGGAGGTGATGCGCTATGGCGAGAACCCGCACCAGTGGGCCGCCTTCTACACCACCGGCGAGCAGCGCCCCGGCGTCGCTACCGCCCGCCAGGTGCAGGGCAAGGCGCTGAGCTACAACAACCTCAACGACACCGACGCCGCGTTCGAGCTGGTGTCGGAGTTCGACCCGGCGGTGCCGGCCGTCGCCATCATCAAGCACGCCAACCCCTGCGGCTTCGCCATAGGCAAAACGCTGATCGAAGCCTATCAGCTGGCCCACCGCACCGACCCGGTTTCGGCCTTCGGCGGCATCGTGGCGTTGAACCAGACCATCGACGGGCCGACCGCCACCGAGATCGTCAAGGTGTTCACCGAGGTGATCGTCGCGCCCGACGCCACCGAGGAGGCGATCCGCATCATTGCGGCGAAGAAGAACCTCCGCCTGCTGCTGACCGGCGCGCTTGCCGACCCCAAGGCCGGCGGCCTGACGGTGAAATCGCTGGCTGGGGGCCTCTTGGTGCAGGGTCGCGACGACCGCAATGTCGATGACACCGAGTTCAAGGTGGTGACCAAAAAGCAGCCGACCGAAGCCGAGCTGCGCGACCTGAAGATCGCCATGAAAGTCGCCAAGCACGTCAAGTCGAACGCCATCATCTACGTCAGGGACGGCGCCACTGTCGGCATCGGCGCCGGCCAGATGAGCCGGCTCGATTCAAGCCGCGTCGCGCATCGGAAGGCCATCGACGCCGCCGAAGCCGCCGGCATCGAAGGCGCGCTCACCGCCAACTCGGTCGTCGCCTCCGACGCCTTCTTCCCGTTCCCCGACGGCATGCTGGCGGCGGTCGAAGCCGGCGCCACCGCAGTGATCCAGCCCGGCGGCTCGATGAACGACCAGGCGGTAATCGATGCGGCGGACGCCGCCGGCATCGCCATGATCATGACCGGGATGAGGCACTTCCGGCACTAGTGGGGGCGATACACCCGCAGGCCGAGCAGCTTCTCAAAATGCTCGAAGTCGCAATCCTGGTGCAGTAGATGGTGGCCGTGCACCATGCAAAAAGTCGCGATGATCAGGTCTGGCGTCTTGCGGAGCGCGATACCGCGGCGGCGCAGCGTACGAAAGTTCCGCGCCGCCGCAACGGCCACTGGCTCATCGAGCATCGTGGTCAGGCCGTAGTTCAGCAGCGCGTTCTCCAGCACTGCCGCGTCGCGTTCATTGGCAATACCCTGCAGCACTTCGAGTGCGACCAGATCGCCAATGACCAATTCATGTTCGGCCTCAAGGGCGCGCATGAAGCGGGTGGCCGGAGTTGCTTCGTCTCGCAAATCAGCGATAAACACCGAACTGTCGACGACGATCACTTCTTGGCAACAATTGTCGAGCCGCCTCGGATCTCGTCGAGATCGCCATCCCAACCGATACCACGCAGTGACTCCATTGCCTTGCGCAGCCGGTAGGTCTTGGCGACGCGCGTCAGCGCCTCTTCGACGGCCGCCTTTTTCGTTGTCGTCCCGGTGACCTTCATCACCTCGGCAATCAACTCGTCATCAATGTCGATGTTGGTGCGCATCACACCCTCGATGTGTATGATTGAACCATAATATACACATCGCGGGTCTACGCCTTGCCAACCCCAGTCGACCGCCGCCCGTTGCGGCGGCTGGCATCGTGGAGCGCACGTCTAGCTGGCCGCAGAAAGCTCCAACGCCTCCGGCGCGCAGCCCTCGCGCGCCGCGGCCCGGCCCAGCCGCTCGGCGGCGCGTTCGACGAAAGCCTTGACCGCCGGCGACAGGTGCCGGCTCGAGGGGTAGAGCGCGTAAACGCCGCCCACCGCCGACGCATAGTCGGGCAGCACGCGTTGCAGCCGACCGTCGGCAATGGACGGCGCCGCCGCCGAGGCCGGCAACTGCGCGATCCCAAAACCCCTGAGCACCGCCGCCGTGGCGATCTCCATGGTGTTTGCCGCGATGCGGCCGCTGACCGCAACCGTCTCTGTCCCGTCGGGTCCTTCCAGCACCCACTGCGCCCCTGCGATGGCCGACCCGGCAATGATGCAATCATGCGCCCTGAGGTCCGCGGGCAGTTTCGGCTCTCCCCGCTTCGCCAGATACTCGGGACTGGCGCACAGCACCTTGTGCGATGCTCCGAGCTTGCGCGCCACCAGCGTCGAGTCGCTGAGCGATCCGGTGCGGAAAGCGATATCGATGCCGGCTTCGACGAGATTGAGCCGGTCGTCGGTGAGCAGCAGCTCGACGCTGGCCTTTGGGTAGGTAGCGAGGAACTCGAACACCGTCTGCATCAGGAAGAACCCGGCAAAGCCGACCGGCGCCGAGACGCGAATGATTCCTGACGGTTCTGCCCGCGCCTCGGCCAGCTGCTCGTTGGCCGCCTCGATGCTGCGCAGCGCCGCACTGCTCTGCTCATAGTAGACCCGCCCGACATCGGTCGGCCTCAGGCTGCGGGTGGTCCGGTGCAGCAACCGCACCCCAACCTGCCGCTCGAGCTCGGCGACCCGGCGGCTGACGCTGGTCTTGGGCAGCCCGAGCAGCCGGGCGGCGCCGGTGAAACTGCCGGCCTCGACCACCCGGGCAAAGATCGCGACGTCGTTCAGGTCGACCATTGTAGCTCCCAACGGTACGATGTTTCCTGACTATAGCTCGTTGTCGCTCAATCCGTCAGTACCGAAATCTCCGGGACCAAACTCGGAGATCGAAATGACCACCAACAAGACCATCCTCGTTACCGGCGCTACCGGCCAGCAGGGCGGTTCAGTCGCCCGAGCCCTACTCGGCAAGGGTCACGCGGTGCGCGCCCTGACCCGCACCCCCGGGACCGAGGCCGCGCGCCGCCTCGCCGCGGCCGGAGCCGAGATCGTTGCCGGCGATTTCAGCGACCCCGGTTCGGTCGAGCGCGCCGCTCGTGGCGCCGACGCGATGTTCGTCGTCACCAGCTTCTGGGGCAATGGCCCCGAAGTGGAAACCGAGCAGGGCATCGCCGCGGTCCAGGCCGCCAAGGCAGCCGATGTCGGGCACCTGGTGTTCTCCTCGGTCGCCGACGCCAACAAGGCCACCGGCATCCCGCATTTCGAGAGCAAGTATCGCGTCGAGCAGGCGATCACTGCGCTCGGCATCCCCCACACCATCGTTGCGCCCGTCGCCTTCATGGAAAACGTGGTGGCGCCATGGGGTATCGAAGCGCTGCGCAACGGCGTCTATGCGTTCGGGCTGCCGGCCCAGCGCAGCAACCAGCTGATCGCCGTCGCCGATATCGGCGCCTTCGTTGCCGCGGTGATCGAACGCGGCGCCTCGCTGTTCGGCAAGCGCTTCGACATCGCCGGCGACCAGCTCTCCGGCACCGATCAGGCCGCCACCCTCGCGCGCGCCACCGGCCGGCCGGTGCACTACCAGGAGATCCCTCTCGCCGCGGCGCGGCAGCAGGATCCCGAGAGCGCCATCATGTTCGAATGGTTCGACCGCGTCGGCTACGACGTCGATATCCCGGCGCTGCACCAGGCCTTTCCCGAGGTCCGCTGGCACGCCTTCGACGCCTGGGCGCGCGATTTCGACTGGTCAGTCCTCGCTGCACCGTCGCAAGCCGCCAACGGCTGAGCTCAGGCGCTCCTTGCCAGGTCCCCGAGCAGGCCGGCAGCGACCGAGAGGCGCGACACCGTCATCTCGCCCTCGGTCAGTCCTTGCACCGCGTCGGCCACCCGGGCGATCGCTTCGGGATGGCCGTCGCGCCAGGCCTTGAGCCGGGTATCGACCGCCCCGTTATTGGTCGCCAGCGCATCGGCCGTCAGGTCGCGCTGCGCCCTGAGCAAGTTGGCGAGCGCCCTGTCGAGCGCCATGCGGTCGAACTTGTCGCCCAGCACAATGGCATTGCCCTCTTCGATCACCCGGCCAAGCTTGAACGTATCGAGCACGCCGAAAAAGGCGATGGCGGTATCGGCCACCGGCGTCCGCGTCCGCTCGGCCACCAGGACGATATCGGTGCCGAGCGACAGCACCGGCAATTCGGCGAAGCGCCGCGCCATCTCGCGCTTCACCCCGGCAGCTTCGAGCCGCGCCGTGCGCTCGCCGATGGTGTTTTCCAGATAGCTGCCGAGCAGCCCGCCGATCATCGCCCGTACCTGGGCGATGCCATCCTGGTAGCGATCGACCAGCGGCCTCAGCCCATGCTCGAACCGCCCGTTCCTCAAAAACCACAGCGTCTCGCGCTTCAGCAGCGCCTGCACTTCGGCATAGAGCGTCAGCTGGGTCTTGCCCGGCACGGTACCGTCGAGCCCGTCGATATCGCGGTTGAGATCCGGCGTGCCATAGACGTCGCGCGCCGCGGCATAGGCCGCCGCCACCTGCCCGGCATCGGCGCTCGAAGCCGCCATCATCTCGTTGACGAAGCCCGGCCCGCCGCGGTTGATCATGGCATTCGACAGCACCGTGGCGATCACCTCGCGGCGCAGCCGATGGTTGGTGACAGTATCCTCAAAAGTCTCGATCAGCCGGTCGGGGAAATAGCGATAGAGCTCGCGCCCCAGATACGGATCGTCCGGCACCCCGGTCTTCAGCAGGTCCGCATTGGCGACGTTCTTGGCATAGGCGAGCAGCACCGCCAGTTCCGGCCGGGTCAGCCCCTTGCCGCCCTGCGCCCGATGCCGCAGCGCCGCGTTGTCGGGCAGGAACTCCACCGCCCGGTGCAGCTCGCCCGAGGCTTCCAGCCCCTCGATCAGCGCCACATGCTCGGGGAAAGCCGCGAGCCCGCGCGCTTCCTCAACGCTCAGCGCCAATGTCTGCAGGTAATTGTTCTTCAGGCACAGCGCCGCCACCTCGTCGGTCATCGAAGCGAGGAACTCGTTGCGCACCTGCGTGGTCAGCTGCCCGGTGCGAGTGAGCGCACCGAGCGCGATCTTGATGTTCACCTCGAGGTCGGACGAGTTCACCCCGGCCGAATTGTCGATCGCATCGGTGTTGATCCGCCCGCCCTTCAGCGCGTACTCGACCCGGCCGAGCTGCGTCACTCCGAGGTTAGCGCCCTCGCCCACCACCAGCGCCCGGATCTCGGCGCCGGCGATGCGCACCGCATCGTTGGCCTTGTCGCCCGCCTGCGCCTCGGTCTCGCTGCTGGCTCGCACATAGGTGCCGATGCCGCCGAACCATAAGAGGTCGACCTGCGCCTTGAGGATGGCGCGGATCACGTCGTTGGGCGTCACCGCGTCGGAGTTGAGCCCCAGCGATTTCCGCGCCTCGGCGAATAGCGGCACCGTCTTGACGCTGCGCGAATAGACCCCGCCGCCCTTCGACAACAGCTCGGGGTTGTAATCCTGCCAGCTGGAGCGCGGCAGCTCGAACAGCCGCTGCCGTTCGGCAAGGCTCACCGCCACATCCGGGTCCGGATCGATGAAGATGTCGCGATGGTCGAACGCCGCGATCAGCCGCGTCTGCGGCGACAGCAGCATGGCGTTGCCGAACACGTCGCCACTCATGTCGCCGACACCGACCACGCTGAACGGCGTCGTCTGGATTTCGCGGTCGAGCTCGCGGAAGTGCCGCTTCACCGCCTCCCAGCCGCCACGCGCCGTGATCCCCATCTTCTTGTGGTCGTAGCCGGCCGAACCGCCCGAGGCGAAGGCGTCGCCGAGCCAGAAATCGCGATCAACCGCAATGGCGTTGGCGGTGTCGGAAAAGCTCGCCGTGCCCTTGTCGGCGGCCACCACCAGGTACGGATCGTCGCCGTCGCGCCGGATCACGTCGGGTGGCGGCACCACGGTATCGACCTCGAGATTGTCGGTGACGTCGAGCAGTGTCGAGACGAAGATCTTGTAGCAGACCGTCCCCTCGCGCAGCACCGTCTCGCGATCGGCTCCGACAGGCGTCTGCTTGGGCACGAACGCGCCTTTCGCGCCCACCGGCACGATAATGGCGTTCTTCACCTGCTGCGCTTTCACCAGCCCCAGCACCTCGGTGCGGAAATCCTCCGGCCGGTCCGACCAGCGCAAGCCGCCGCGGGCGATCGGTCCGAAACGCAGATGCAGGCCCTCGACCCGCGGCGAATAGACGAAGATCTCGCGATAGGGCTTTGGCTCCGGCAGCGCCTCGACCTTGGCGCAGTCGAACTTCAGCGCCAGCGCCGGCCGCCGCGCTCCCGACTGGTCGCGCTGGTAGGCATTGGTGCGCACCACAGCTTCGGTGAGGTTGAGGTAGCGGCGGAGGATGCGATCCTCGTCGAGCGAGGTGGTGGCTTCCACCGCTGCCGCGATGATCTCGCGCGCCTCGGCCGTGGCGCGCTTGCGGTCGCCGGCGAAATGCGGGTCGTTCTCGGCGTGGAACAGCGTCACCAGCGCCGTCGAGACATCGACATGTCGCGCCATCACCGAATTGAGGTAGTCGCGCGAATAGGGGATGCCGACCTGCTTGAGGTAGCGGGTCAGCGCCCGCAGCACCTCGACATCGTCCCAGCCGAGCCCGGCCTTCAGCGTCAGCTGGTTGAGCCCGTCGCTTTCCGCTTCCCGCCGCCATACCGCGAGAATAGCGGTTTCGATCTTTTCGCTCAGCGCCCGGTCATCGAGGTCGAGCCCGTCATCGGCCTCGAGCAGCATGTCGTGCACATAGGTCTCGGCGTCATGCAGCGGCTTGACCGTAAAGGTGTCCTCGTCGATCACCCGGAAGCCGAAATTCTCCAGCATCGGCACGCGGTCGCTGAGCGCGATCGGGCTGCCGCGGTGGTAGACCTTCAGCCCCATGGCGCTGCGGCCCTCGCGGGCCCCGAGCCGGAGCGCAATCGCTCGCTCGTCCGGCAGCAGCCGGATCACCGCGATATCGCCAAGCGCCGCCTCGGCGGAGTGCACCGCCTGATAGTCGGGCGGGAAGGCCTCGAGATAGTCGGCGATGGCGGCAGTATCCTGCGCCGCCGCCACCAGCCGGTCGCCGAAGGTGCGGATGCGCTCCGCCACCCCCGCCTCCAGCTCGTCGCGGCTCGGCGTCGGTGTCACCCCACCGTTGCGCCCGATGATGAAGTGCACCCGGACCAGTTCGCCTTCGGGGAAGCTCGGATAGAACGCCGAAACCCGCCCCTCATAGATTTGCGCCAGATAGCTGCCGATCACCGCCCGGACGTCGGAATCGTAGCGGTCGCGCGGCACGAACACGAGCACCGAGACGAAGTTGTCGAAGCGGTCGATGCGGCTCAGCACCCGCACCCGCGGCCGGTCGACGAGGCTAGCGATGATGGTCGCGAACTCGTAGAGCTGCGGCTCGGAGATCTGGAACAGCTCGTCGCGCGGAAACGTATCGAGCGCATTCATCAAAGCCTTGCCGGCATGGCTCTGCGGGTCCTGCCCGGCTTCGCGCAGCACCTCGGTGATTTTCTTCCTGATCAGTGGCACGTCGGTATTGGGCGCCGCCAGCGACATCGAGGTGAAGAGCCCGAGGATCCGCAGCTCACCCGAAATGGCGCCCTCGCGGTCGTAGAGCTTCACCCCGACATAATCCATGTAGGCGCGCCGGTGCACCCGCGAGCGGATATTGGCCTTGCTGACCATGATCGGCGCCGGCTCGGCGAGGAAGGCGAAGTGCTGCTCCGTCATCTCGACATAGTTGGGCCCCGAGCGCAGGAACAACACGCTCGGGTCCTCGAGGATGCCGAGCTCGCTGTCATGCACCGGCACGAGCCTGGCCGGTGTCGCGACGCCATCGACCTCCGTGGCCGGCTCGAGCTTATATTCCCGCATGCCGAGGAAGGTGAAATTGTGCTCGGCCAGCCAGCCGAGGAAGTGCATCGCCTCGGCCACCTGGGCCGGGGGCGCCTTGGGGGCGTGAGCGTGCCAGTCGGCCATCGCCTTCTTCACCCGCGCCAGCATCGGCCGCCAGCCGGCGACCGCCCGGCCGACATCGGTAAGCGTATCGTCGATTTCGCCCTTCAGCGCCTCGCGCAGCACGATATCGGCGAGCGGCTCGATCTCGATATGGAGGAAGCTCTCCAGCCGGCTGCCCGGCGTCGGCACGTCGAGCACCCGGTAGGTCGCCGGATCGAACTGCAGCACCGGATGGGTGATGAAGCGGATCACCCCGCCCCGCGCCCGGATCGCCGCCAGCACGCTATCGACGATGAACGGCATATCGGCCGAGAACACCTCGACGATCTCGAGCTCGCCCGGCTGTTCCGGCGGCACCACATAGACATTGTGGCTGGCGAGCTCGCGTTTGCCCAACCGGCCGTAGGATTTGCGGAACGTCGCCTCCAGCACATCGACCGGATGCATGGCGAGGTCTTCGGGATCGGTCGCCTCGGCCACTGCCCTGAGGAACCGTGCAAAGCTTGGCTCCGACGACTGGTAGCCCTCTGCCCGCGCGATCAGCGCCGCACGCGTATCGACAGCTGCCGCCTCATTCATCGCCTGACTCCCCGTCCCCCAGTGGCGGGACTCTGCGTCCGGCCGCCGCTGTTGTCGAGTGGCCACAACACAAGACGATGACGGTAAGACCTTGTGAGCATCCCCCTGCCATAGTCCGCGAACCCTCTCGTCGACGGCCCGCCATGTCCAACGCTCCCTCCGACCTTCGCGCACTGCTGCGCACCGGCCTCAGCCGGTCGCTGGCATCGCTGCTGATCAAGGTCGCCACCGCCGGGCTGACCTACCTGATGTATGTGGTGCTCTCGCGCAGCATGGGCGCCGCCGAGTACGGCTATTTCGCCTTCGGCCTGAGCCTTGCCACCATCCTCGCCATCGGCGCCTCGATGGGCCAGCAGACGGCGGTCCTGCGCTACTGGCCGGAAGAGGATGTGGCCGGGAGGCACGACAAGGCCTTGTCGGCGCTGCGCTCGGGTGGCGCGCTGACGCTCATCGCCGGCCTCGTCCTCACCGCGCTGACCATTGGCGGGGCGGCGGCGGCCGGCCTGTTCGGCGGCGCGACCTGGCACCTCTATGCCGCCGCCGCCCTGATCCTGCCCATGGCCTTCGCCGAATACTGGTCTTCGGCGCTCCGGGCGCAGGGCTCAGTATGGACGGCGCTGGCGCCGCGCGACATCCTGTGGCGCGTCCTCACCCCGCTCGCCATCGTGGCGCTGTTCGCCTTGAACGCCCCGCTCACCGGCTGGCAGGCGCTGCTGCTGACCGCCGTGCTGCTGGCCGTGGCGCTGGCGCTGCAATACGCCCTCGCGCGTCTCCGGCGCTACGAGATCGCCCCGGGCTTTGCGACGCTCCGGCCCTATTGGCGCGAGCATGGCACGGCGAGCCGCTGGTTCCTCATCGGCACGGTGATCGATTCCGCCGCGCTCAACATGGACACCATCTTCATTGGCCTCCTGGTCACCGCCGAGGCCGCCGGCATTTACTTCAACGCCTTCCGCACCGCCGGGCTGCTGACCCTGTTCATGTTCGCCATAACCCTCGTGGTCGCGCCGATGGTGTCGCGCCACTACCATGCCGGCGAAATGAAGCAGGCGCAGGCGATCACTGCATTGTGTGCCTGGGCCGGTTTCGCCTTTTCGCTGGCGGTGTTCCTCGGCTACCTGGTCTTCGGCAACCAGATCCTTGCGCTGTTCGGCGATCACTCCATTGCCGGCTACTGGGTGCTGATCCTGCTCAGCATTGGCCTGCTGTTCGACGCCGCCACCGGCCCGTCGCGCATCGTCATGATGATGACCGGCCATGAGCGCGATTACGTGCGGATCTGGGGCGCCATCATGCTGGTCGGCCTGCTGCTGGAGCTGGCAGTGATTCCGGTTTTTGGGCTGATCGGCGCCGCCGCGGTCAACGCCCTGTCGCGCGCCGTGGCGCAGCTCGCCATCGCCCGCTGGAACCGCCGCCACATCGGCATCGACACCACGCTGCTGGGCGCCTTCCGCGTGCGTGGCCTCCCCGATGCACCCGCTCGCATGGCACCCTTGTAACCTCTGAGCCCTCTGCCAATCTTGACCTGACACGCGAGCGGGGCTTAGAACCCCCCGTTACTCCCTTAACCCCCGAGTGGAACCTCCAGCAAAAATGGCCGGCAGAACTCTGTACGATAAGATCTGGGACGATCACCTTGTTTCCAACAACGAGGATGGGACCAGCCTTATTTACATTGATCGCCACCTGGTCCACGAGGTGACGAGCCCGCAGGCCTTCGAGGGTCTGCGCATGAACGGCCGCAAGGTCCGGGCGCCGGAGCGCACCCTCGCCGTGGTCGACCACAACGTCCCCACCACCGACCGTTCGCTGCCCAATCCTGACCCGGAAAGCGCCATCCAGATCGCCGCGCTGGCCGAGAACACCAAGGATTTCGGCATCGAGTACTACGATCCCTTCGATAAGCGTCAGGGCATCGTGCACATCGTCGGCCCCGAGCAGGGCTTCACCCTGCCCGGCATGACCATCGTCTGCGGCGACAGCCACACCTCGACGCATGGCGCGTTCGGCGCACTGGCGCACGGCATCGGCACTTCGGAAGTCGAGCACGTGCTCGCCACCCAGACGCTGATCCAGCAGAAGGCCAAGAACATGCTGGTGCGTGTCGATGGCCAGCTGCCCGAGGGCGTCACCGCCAAGGACATCATCCTCGCCATCATCGGCGAGATCGGCACGGCCGGCGGCACCGGCCACGTCATCGAGTTCGCCGGCGAAGCCATCCGTGCGCTGTCGATGGAAGGCCGCATGACGGTCTGCAACATGACCATCGAGGGCGGCGCCCGCGCCGGCCTGATTGCGCCCGACGAGAAGACCTTCGAATACGTGAAGGGCCGGCCGCGCGCGCCGAAGGGCGCCGCCTACGACCATGCCGTCGAGTACTGGAAGACCCTCTATTCCGACGCCGACGCGCATTACGACAAGGTGGTGATCCTCGACGCGGCGAAGCTCCCGCCGATCGTTTCCTGGGGCTCGAGCCCCGAGGACGTGATCTCGGTCAATGGCGTGGTTCCCAATCCCGACGACATCCAGGACGCCAACAAGCGCGCCAGTAAGTGGCGGGCGCTCGAGTATATGGGCCTCGAGCCGGGCACCAAAATCACCGACATCACCGTCGAGCGCGTCTTCCTCGGCTCCTGCACCAATGGCCGCATCGAGGATCTCCGCGCCGCTGCCAAGGTGGTGGCCGGCCGCAAGGTTGCCGCCGGCGTCAACGCCATGGTGGTGCCGGGTTCGGGCCTCGTGAAGGAACAGGCGGAAGCCGAAGGTCTCGACGTGATCTTCAAGGATGCCGGTTTCGAGTGGCGCGAGCCGGGCTGCTCGATGTGCCTTGCCATGAACCCCGACAAGCTGAAGCCGCACGAGCGCTGCGCCTCGACCTCGAACCGCAACTTCGAGGGCCGCCAGGGCTTCAAGGGCCGCACCCACCTGGTCTCGCCGGCCATGGCGGCAGCCGCGGCGGTCACCGGCCACTTCGTCGACATTCGCGAGTGGCAGTAAGCCCCAATCCGTGGACGGAGCGCGCAGCTCCGTCCCTCGACGATTTCGAAGAGATCGCGGCAGCGGCTTTCGAGGCGCTGCCAAGAGAGTTCAAGGCGCTGGCCGGGAACGTCCCCTGCATGGTGGCCGAATTCCCTGATGAAGAGACGATGACCGAGATGGAGCTCGAAACCGAGTTCGACATTCTCGGGCTGTTTCGCGGCATCGGCCTGCCGCAGGGCGGCGCCTCGCCGCAGACCGGGCAACTGCCCAACCAGGTCTGGCTCTACCGCCGCCCCATCCTCGACTACTGGGCCGAAAGCGAAACAGAGGAAACGCTGGGTGAAATCATCACCCACGTGCTGGTGCACGAGATCGGCCACCATTTCGGCTTTTCCGACGAAGACATGGAAGCCATCGAGGCGGCGGCGGAACGGGGCCAATAGGCCGCAGACGGCCCCCTCCCGGCCTCCCCCATGAAGGGGGAGGTGAAGAGTCGAGGCTCTGTCTTCGATTGTGCCTGGTGAAGCGGCGGAGCACCTCCCCCTTCATGGGGGAGGATGGGAGGGGGCCGTCTCTCTCAGTCGATTAGCCGCTCAGTCCCGCTGGTTGCCGTCCCGCGGCACGAACTCGTAGTAGTCATCCAGCACGCCCGGGCGCTCGTCCTCGACCAGCAGCCCGTATTTCTGGCCATCGAAATGTTCGAACCATTCGTCCCAGGCCACCAGGTCGAGCCCGCCGAGCCGGTCGCCATACTGGTTCTCGCCGGCATTCAGCGCCTGCTGGTCGAACAGGATCCGCAACACCGGCGGGCCGCCGATACCGGTTGACCGGTCCTCCATGGCCGGATTGCCGGAGCGCGCCGCTGCCCAGAGCCGGATATCCTCGTGCTTGGTGAGGACCTGAGTCATTTCGATGCCTTTCTGGTCTTGTTCAGAACCCGAGCTTAGCGGGAAAACTGCTATAGCTTAAGTGGTCGCGGCGCCGTCCGGTTCCAAGTGCCGATCACCATCGAGCGCCCTGTTCGGACTTGGCTTTACGGCGCTGGTGGCTCAAACTGCGACAGCGCGCCACGGTGCTGTGGGCATGCTGTTAACCAGTTCTTTCGGGGCCACCCTTACTGTCATTCCATCATTAGGGACGCGATTGCAGGGCATGGCCGGAGCGGGCTTCATACTCGCCATCAACCTATTCATTGCCGCGCTGTTTGCGCTGGCCTTCTTCCTGGTCGGCGTCTCCAACCGGGCGGACAAGGTCGCGCCGTTTTTCTCCCTCGCTTACGTCTTCGGCATTGTCTACATCGCCTCGGAATTCATCCTGCCGCAGCAGGATTATCCGCAGTTCGCCTACACCGCCGGCTTTGCCGCCTTCCTCGGCGCCGTCACCGCGGTGACCCTGGGCGTGGCGCGGCGCTATGCTCGCCCGCTGCCCTGGGCCGGCGTCAGCGTCATCGTCATCGTGTCGGTGGCCGCCAACTGGTTCGGCTACACCCTGCCGCACGATACGGTGGAGCGGAACCTGATCTACCAGACGCCTTATGCCGTCATGCAGGCCTGCGCCGCCTGGATCATCCTCGCCTCGCGCCGCCGCCAGCCGATCGATATCGGGCTCGTGGCGCTGTTCGCCCTGAGCGCCATGCAGTTCCTGTCAAAGCCCTTTGCCGCCGTGCTGCTCGGCGGTTCGGGCGACAGCTCCTACACCTACCTCGCCACCACCTATGCCCTCTATTCGCAATCGCTCGGCGCGATCCTCCAGGTGGCAACAGGGCTGCTGATGTTGATGCTGCTGGTGCGCGACATGCTGGTCGAGATCACTGCGCGCTCGGAGACCGATCCGCTGTCCTCGGTCTACAACCGCCGCGGCTTCGAGGAGCGCGCCGCCCCCGGCCTGCAGC
Organism: Devosia sp. Root105; assembly: GCF_001424865.1. Taxonomy (NCBI): domain Bacteria; kingdom Pseudomonadati; phylum Pseudomonadota; class Alphaproteobacteria; order Hyphomicrobiales; family Devosiaceae; genus Devosia; species Devosia sp. Root105. Next base: position 913,086 of record NZ_LMCR01000001.1, on the reverse strand, counting down.
AGGCAAGCGTGCCGGCGGCGCTGGTGCTGGCCGACCTCGATGCCTTCAAGGCCATCAACGACAATTACGGCCACGACACCGGCGACCAGGTGATCATTGCCTTCGCGACGCTGCTGCGCGACACCGCGCCGCCAAAAGCAGTGGTCGGCCGGCTGGGTGGCGAGGAGTTCGGAGTATTCCTGCCCGGCGCCAACCTCGCCGTCGCCCGCCTCCTGGCGGAAACGCTGCGGACCGGTTTTGCCGCACAGCCGGTGGCCGGGCTACCGCCCTTCGTGCGCTGCACCGCCAGCTTCGGCGTCGCCGAGCGCATGGACGGCGAGAGCCTTTCCGGTCTCCGCCGCCGCGCCGATGCGGCGCTCTACACCGCCAAGCGCGATGGCCGCGACCGCGTTGCTGTGGCTGGCGATCCGCATGCCGACGCGATGCCGGCCCATCCGCTGGCCGGCACCTCACTCGCCAAATCCGCCTGAAAACGCTCTAGTTCAGGTCACGCCGCTCGACGAACTCGAACGCCGTCTTGTCGCTCACCCGCAGCGCCAGGTGCTGCCGGTCGAGCTCGGCCAGCCATGCCGTCCATGAGCAGGGGCTCATGCCGTCGTCCTGGCTCGGCGTCTCGGTCGGCGCCGCCGGCCGCGCGAAGTTCAGCGCCAGCCGCGCCCGCACCTGCCCGTTCGGATCGGGAACGCGGCGCAAAGCCGGCTTGCCATGACGCGCCGTCACCCAGTTCTGGATATCGCGGTGTTCGATGAGTGTGTGGGTATTCATTCTGGCCTCCCCTCAGATGCCCTAACTAACTTCCCAACGCCAATTCGGCGGTTCAGTTCCGCCCAGTTTGGCTCCCTCCCATGCGACATTTATGACAGGTCGAGATCGGCTCCGGCAGCCGATCTTCAGACCCCGCTGCGGGCCGCGGCGTCTTGACTTGGCCAAGCGCTTGATCGCGCTTTGAAGACGCACGTTCCTCAATTTTCGGAGGCTTCAGGCGCGGGCCCGCCGCAGCACTTTTTCCACACGCGTCCGCTTGGCGCTGGCCTCGATCGAGGTGAGGCGCGCCTCGAGCAGGCGCACGAATGCCTCTCGATGCGCCGCGTCGATCACCGGCAGCGCCTGTTCGGCGTACATCGGGAACTGGTTCGGCGCCGCGCCGTCGAGCCGCTCGAGCAGCACCGGCAGCGCCTTGCCGCCATGCCCGGCCGCGGCGAGCTTGACGAGGATCGCCACCGCCTTGTCTTTGGCGATCACCGAACCCTTATCCGCCGCAACGAGGATCGCCGGCAGTTGCGCCAGCACCGCATCGGGTTGCAGCGATGTGATCGTCTCGATCGCCTGCAAGGCGCCCCAGACATTGCGGTTGTTCTTGCCGCCAAGCAACTTGAGGAACGCAGGGGCGTGCGGCGCCACCAGCTCCGGCTTCAACGCGCCGAGCTCGTACAGCACCTTGATGGCGTCGTTGGAAACGGCAGTCGTCCCCGTCGCGAGCGCCCCGGCCAGCTCGGCGATGGCAGCGGGTCCGGTTTTGCCGCCAGCGCCTCCGCCAGCTCGACATTGGGCTGCTCGTCGTTGCGGCCCAGCGCCGAGGCGAGTTTGCCGAGGACGCTCATGCGCCGATCGCGGTATCGAGCGCCAGGGTGATCATCTCCCTGAGCGACGACTGCCGGTCCTCGGCGCTGAGTTCGGCATGGGTGATCAGGCAATCGGTCATCGTGCAGATGGCCAGCGCCTTGCGGTCGAACCGCGCCGCCAGCGTATAGAGCGCCGCCGCCTCCATCTCGACCCCGAGGATGCCATGCGCCGGCAGCCGACCATAACCGGTGAGGCCGGGCTCGATGTGGTAGAATATATCGGACGAGAGCATATTGCCGACGTGGTAGCGCATCCCCGCCTTCTCGGCCCGCTCGACGCTGTCGCGCAGCAGCCCGAAATCGGCGATCGGCGCGAAGTTGAACGGCGTGAAGGCGTCGCGGACAATCGCCGAATCCGTCGTCGCACCCTGCGCGATGATCAGGTCACGCACCTTCACCTTGGCATTGAGCCCGCCGCAGGTGCCGACCCGGATCAGCTTCTGCAGGCCGTAGACGTTGATCAGCTCGTGCACATAGATCGACAGCGATGCCTGCCCCATGCCGGTCGCCTGCACCGAAACGGGCTTGCCCTTCCAGCTGCCGGTATAGCCGAGGCAATTGCGCACCGAGTTCACCAGCCTCGCATCTTCGAAGAAGTTCTCGGCGATCCACTTGGCACGCAAGGGGTCGCCGGGCAGCAGCACCGCCTCGGCATAGTCACCGGGCTTGGCGTGATTGTGCGGGGTCATTTCGGCCTCTCATATGATGGTGTTTGCGCCACCAAACCCTTTGCAGATGACAGAGGCAACCCCTATATGTCCCCGCGCATTCAACCCCTTTATTGGGAGTCTCACATGGTCGCGAAAATCTTCATCGACGGCGAAGCCGGTACCACGGGTCTGCAGATCCGCGAGCGCCTTGCCGGTCGTCGCGACCTCGAGGTGATCTCCATTGCCCACGACAAGCGCAAGGATCTCGAGGAGCGGAAGCGCCTCCTGAACCTCGCCGATGTGGCGATCCTCTGCCTGCCTGACGATGCGGCCAAGGAAAGCGTGTCGCTGATCGAGAACGACACCACCAAGGTGATCGATGCCTCGACCGCGCACCGCATCGCCGAGGGCTGGGCCTATGGCTTCGCCGAGATGGATAAGGTGCAGTCTGCCGCCATCGCCAATGCCACGCGCGTCGGCAACCCCGGCTGCTGGCCGCAGGGCGCCATCGCGACGCTGCGGCCGCTGGTAGAAGCGGGCCTCGTGCCGGCCGATTTCCCGGTCACCGTCAACGGCATCTCCGGCTATTCCGGCGGCGGCCGCACCATGATCGAGGACTATGAGGCACAGGGCGAGAACGCCAATGAGTTCGCGCTGTACGGCCTCACCTTCAAGCACAAGCACCTGCCCGAGCTGCAGAAATACGCCAAGCTGGCGCATACCCCGCTGTTCCAGCCCGCTGTCGGCAATTTCCGGCAGGGGATGATCACCGCGGTGCCGCTGCAGCTCTGGAGCCTTGCCAAGGTGCCGACCGGCGCCGAGCTTCATGCCGCCATCGCCGACCATTTTGCGGCAATCCCGCAGAGCTTCGTCGATGTCGCGCCGCTGTCCGATCTCGAGCGCAGCCCCGAGCTCAACCCCGAGCTCTACAACGACACCAACCGCATGCGGCTGCACGTCTTCGCCAATGATGCGAAGGCCCAGGCGTTGCTGGTCGCGGTCTACGACAATCTCGGCAAGGGCGCGTCCGGCGCCGCGGTGCAGAATCTCAACCTGATGCTCGGCGTCGCCGCCGACACCAGCCTGGCGGCGTAGCCGACGCTTCCAGCTCCCACCGGTGGCTGCGGCCCCCCACCCTTGATCCCTCCCCGCAAGGGGGAGGGAGACGCAGACTGCGATGTTAATGTGAGGGTCTCCCTCCCCCTTGCGGGAGGGGACAGGGGTGGGGGTCAGCCCGCGCCGGCAGTTCAGTAACGCAGCCCCTAAATCTGCAGCCCGCGCAGCAGTTTCGGCCCATTCCGATCAAGCCCGGCGGCACGGGCGATCAACAGGTCCTTGACCGGCGGCAGCCGGTCGACCACGCCCATGCCGAAATCGCGCAGCGCCCGCACCGGCGCGACATCGTTCGAGAACAGTCGCACCATCCCGTCGGTCACCATCGCCATCAGCGCGGTGTCGAAGCGCCGCCAATGCTGGTAGCGCTCGAGCACGTCGGCGGCGCCGTGGTCCTGCCCGAGCCGGATCGCATCGATCACCACTTCGGCCAGCGCCGCCACGTCTTTCAGCCCCAGGTTCAGCCCCTGCCCGGCCACCGGATGCACCACATGCGCCGCATCGCCGATCAGCGCCAGCCGTGGCGCGACGAAGCTTTTGGCGATCTGCAAGCGCAGCGGGAACGCCTGCAGCCCTTCCTCGAGCGTCACGCGCCCGAGGCTCGAGCCCATCACCGCCTCGATCTCGGCGGCGATCGCTTCCGCCGGCCAACCCTTCAACTCAGCCGCCCGCTCACTGCTCTCGGTCCACACCAGCGATGAGCGCCGGCCCGGCAGAGGCAGGCTGGCGAACGGCCCGGCCGGCCGGAAATGCTCATAGGCCGTGCCCTCGTGGTCGAGTTCGTGCGTGATGGTGGTGACCAGCCCGGATTGCCGGTAATCGTGCGAGATCACCTCGATCCCGGCCATGCGCCGCAGCGCCGATTGCGCCCCGTCCGAGGCGATCACCAGCGGCGCCATGATGGTGCGGCCGTCGGCAAGGCTCAGCCGCGCCATGCCGGGGTCGGCGGCAAAGCCGGTGATTTCCACCGGCGCGATGATCTCGACGCCCTCGCCCAGCGCGCCGAGCAGGGTCTCGGCCACCAGCTGGTTGGGCACCAGGTGGGCGAACGGCTCGCCCGGCGCCACGTCGCCCAGAAAGCTCAAGAACAGCGGCCGCGAAATGTCGCCGGTACCGGAATCGGTGATTTTCATCTGTCTGACCGGCTCGGCACCGATCGCCATCGCCGTCCACACGCCCAGCTCAACGAAGATGCGGCGCACTCCCGCGGCGATGGCCGAGGCGCGCTGGTCCTTGGGCACCGAGAACGGCCGTCGATCGAGCAGCGCGACGCGAAGACCCTTCATCGAGCGGCTCAACGCAAGCGCCATGGTCAGGCCCACCGGCCCGCCGCCCACGATCACGATGTCAAAGCTGTCGGCCATAGGAGAACTCCGCTTCCCCGCTATGTCGGACTTCTCGCCGGCCCACGCAAGGCGATGCTTTGCCGCGTCGTAGTGCTGCACAAAGTGTCAGCACCTTGACCGAATCTGCCCAACTTCTGTGCATGAGCCTTGTGCAGATCAGGCCGCTGCACCGTCGCTAGGCACGGTGCATCCGTCTTTCCTTAATAGAATCATAAGCTTGGCGATTGCGGCCGCAGTTTGGCACGCGACTTGAGTCTGTTTGAGCCGATTGGAGACCGTCCAACACGTATCGAAAGGGGCATCCATGAAGCTGGTGATCGCAATCATCAAACCGTCGCGCCTGGAGGAGGTCCGCCAGGCCCTCAACTCGCTCGACGTCCACGGCATGACCGTGACCGAAGTCAAAGGCTATGGCCGGCAGAAGGGCCATTCCGAAATCTACCGCGGCACCGAGTATGCCGTGCACTTCCTGCCCAAGCTCAAGATCGAGATCGCTGTCGACGACGCCCAGTCCGACGCCATCGTCTCGGCCATCCGCGAGAGCGCCCAGACGGGCCGCATCGGTGACGGCAAGATCTTCGTGCTCGACCTGTTGGCCGTCACCCGCATCCGCACCGGCGAAACCGGCGCGGCCGCGCTCTGATGCCGCTACCCTCTGGAGAAACCCCAATGACAGACTTGAAGTTGTCAAAAGTCCTGGGAGCTGCGGCACTGGCCTCGCTGGCTCTCGCTCTGCCTGCCTTCGCGCAGGACGCCGCGGCGCCGGCCGCTGAAGTCGTTCCGATCATCGACAAGGGCGACACCGCCTGGATGCTGGTCTCGACCATGGTCGTCTTCGTGATGATCGTGCCGGGCCTCGCCCTGTTCTACGGCGGCCTGGTCCGCGCCAAGAACGTGCTGTCGATCCTCAGCCAGGTGCTCGGTGGCGTCGCCCTGATCGCCCTGCTCTGGGTGGCCTACGGCTACACGCTGGCCTTTGGCGGCAGCGAAGGCGGCCTCTCGCCCATCATCGGCGATTTCTCCAAGCTGTTCCTGTCGGGCGTAACGATCGAGTCGACCGCCGCTACCTTCTCGGCCGGCTTCCAACTGCCCGAACTGGTGTTCGTGGTGTTCCAGCTCACCTTCGCCTGCATCACCTCGACCCTCATCGTCGGCGGCATCGCCGAGCGCATGAAATTCGGCGCCGTGATGCTGTTCCTGGCGCTCTGGTTCACCTTCTCCTACCTGCCGATCGCCCACATGGTCTGGGCCGGCACCGGCTACCTGTTCGGCCTCGGTGCCTATGACTTCGCCGGCGGCACCGTGGTGCACATCAACTCCGGTGTGGCCGCACTCGTCGCCGCCATCGTCCTCGGGCCGCGCACCGGCTTCCTCAAGGAACCGATCCCCCCGCACAACCTGACCTTCGTCTTCATCGGCGCGGGCCTCCTCTGGTTCGGCTGGTTCGGCTTCAACGCCGGCTCGAACCTCGAAGCCAACGGCCTCACCGCCCAGGCCTTCCTCAACACCATCACTGCCCCGGCCGCTGCGGCCCTGGCGTGGGGCCTGGCTGAGAAGTTCACCCGCGGTCACGCCTCGCTGCTCGGCTTCGCCTCGGGCGCCGTCGCCGGCCTCGTCGCCATCACCCCGGCCGCCGGCTTTGCCGGCACCATCGGTGCGATCGTCCTCGGCGCCATCGCCGGTGTGGTCTGCCTGTGGGCCGTCGTGACGCTGAAGCCGATGTTCAAGTACGACGACTCGCTCGACGTGTTCGGCATCCATGGCGTCGGCGGCATCGTCGGCGCCCTGGGCACCGCGTTCGTCGCCAGCCCGACCTTCGGGGGTTACCCGCTGGCCGGCTACGAGATGTGGAGCCAGTTCGTCAAGCAGCTGACCGGCGTCGGGATCGCCATCGTCTGGTCGGCCGTGGTGGCGCTGATCGCCATGTTCATCGTCAAGGCAGTGTTCGGCGGCGCCCGCGTCACCGAGTCGGCCGAAAGCGATGGCCTCGATCTCTCGAGCCACGGCGAGCGCGCCTACAACTAACCGGACCACCTGGATCCACGACGCGGACGAGGACCTCCTCCCCTTCGCCCGCGTCACCCCCGGAGAGCCGGGCTCGCACTCGGCTCTCCGACCCCGAAAAACCAGGCGCCAGCCCGGTTCTTCGACCTCCCGCTGATCGCGGCGTGCAGCTCACGTACCTCTTGGCCCGCCACAGAGGCTTCCCACTCGCAAACCGCGTGGGCTGCACACCCCGGTCAACGGCGTCCGGGCCCGGAAACGGGACCGGCACCCGCCCCGCCAGGCGATTGCCGCTCTGCCCAGATTCTGGGCAGCGCCGGGTCGTTGACCGCCCAAATCTTGAGCACTTCGCTGCCCGCGAAGCTGGCGCATCTTGCCCGGCGGCGTAACTCACTGAAACCGCTGCACTCTTTCCGCCCGCTCAACTGGCACGCGGCTTGATTGCCGTGCCCCCGAATTAACCCGGATGCGAGCCGGGTGTTGCTTGGGAGGCTTCAATGGCTGAGTCCGCAGGGCTCGACGTATTCTTTGTGCTGGTCGGCGCGATCCTGGTGTTCGCCATGCATGGCGGCTTCGCCTTCCTCGAGCTGGGGACGGTGCGCGGCAAGAACCAAGTCAACGCGCTGGTCAAGATCCTGGTCGACTTCGCCTTCTCGACCCTGGCCTATTTCGTCATCGGGTACAGCATCGCCTACGGCGTCACCTTCTTCCACAATGCCGCAACGCTCTCGGGCGGCGGGGCCGGTTTCGCGCCGCAGGGCTTCAGCCTGGTGAAATTCTTCTTTCTCGCCACCTTCGCCGCGGCGGTGCCCGCCATCATCTCCGGCGGCATCGCCGAGCGCGCCAAGTTCTGGCCCCAGGTGATCGCTGCCGCTGTCATCGTCGGGCTGATCTATCCGTTCTCCGAAGGCATCGTCTGGAATGCCAATTACGGCATCCAGGCCTGGCTTGAATCGAGCTTTGGCGCCCGCTTCCACGATTTCGCCGGCTCGATCCAGGTACATGCGCTCGGCGGCTGGCTGGCGCTCGCCGCGGTGTTGCGCATGGGCGCCCGCATCGGCCGCTACGGCCCGAACGGCCGGCCGTTTGCGCCATCCTCGATCCCGTGGCTGGCGCTCGGCACCTGGCTGCTCTGCATCGGCTGGTTCGGCTTCAACGTCATGTCGGCGCAGTCGGTCGCCGGCGTCTCCGGGCTCGTCGCCATCAACTCGCTGATGGCCATGGTCGGTGGCATCATCGCCGCCGTAGTGATCGGCCGCAACGATCCGGGCTTCACCCATAACGGCGCGCTGGCCGGCCTCGTCGCCGTCTGCGCCGGCTCCGACCTCTACCACCCGCTGGCGGCACTCGCCGTGGGTGCGGTGGCGGGCGTCATCTTCGTCAAGGGCTTCACCTGGACCCAGGAGAAGCTGAAGGTCGACGACGTGCTCGGCGTCTGGCCGCTGCATGGCCTGTGTGGCCTGTGGGGCGGCATCGCCGCCGGCATTTTCGGGCTCGAAGCGCTGGGCGGCATGGGCGGGGTGTCGTTCGTTACCCAGCTGGTCGGCTCACTCGCCGTCTCCGTCTATGCTTTCGCCGCCGGCTATGTGCTGTACTGGCTGTCCAACCGCGTCGCGCCGGTCCGCCTCAGCGACGAGCAGCAGCGCCGCGGCGCCGACCTGTCGATCCACTCGATCGGCGCCGAACCCGAGTTCTGAGCCGACCCGGGAACGGTTCTCCTTCCGCGCTCGTTGAGAGAGCGGAAGGAGAGTCCCATGTCTTTCATGAGCAAGGCAAAGTTCATCGATTTTCCGGCGATCGCCTTGATCATCGCGATCATCCTCGTGCCAGTCGCCATCGCGCTCGTCGTCTAGAGTGGGCCAGCTTGAAGGGGCAGCACCACGGAGTCATTCCCGCGAAAGCGGGAACCTCCGTTTGCGGAGCGTGCGGCCAAACCGAGATCCCCGCTTCCGCGGGGATGACCGGTGCCGGACGCGACACAGTCCCTAGCGGCACCAGTTTCCCGTCCTGCTTGCCGCAACTGAAAAACCTCTCTATGAGTCGTCTCCTTCGGCCAGCCACAGGGAGGCGCGACATGACAGCATTCCGACCTCGCCTCGCAGGGCTTACCTCCGGTTTTCACCGTTAGGTCGCCCGCGGTCCTCCTGTAGAACGCTTCGCTTGCTAGCCGCCGGACTCTCCGGCTCTTTTCCAGTTTTGCTCTTTTCCGGGACCGGATGGCTGCCTCGTGCGGCGTCCGGACGAACGACATGGCTTCTTCCAAGAAAACTCAGCGCGGCCAGGCCTATGGCAAAGTGCTCGGCTTCGCCGCCGCCCACTGGCGCCGGCAGCCCAGGCGCGTTGCCCTCATCATGGGCCTGTTCTTCATCGAGACCGTCGCCGACATCCTGACTCCGTTCTTTGCCGGTCGGCTGGTCGAGGCAGTGGCGAGCGGCGCCGCGACCAACGAGATCGCCTGGAACGGCGCGATGACCGCCTTCCTGGTTATCGTGGCGCTCGGCGCCGCCTCGGTGCTGGTCCGCCAGCTGGCGTTCCAGACCATCATCGCGCTCACCCTGCGCATGATGAGCGATATCGCCCAGAACGCCTTTCACCGGGTGCAGCGCTTCTCGTCGGATTGGCACGCCAACTCCTTTGCCGGCTCCACCGTGCGCAAGATCACTCGCGGCATGTGGGCGCTCGACAGCCTCAACGACGTGATCATGATGGCGCTCTTGCCTTCGCTGGTGATGCTGGTCGGCACCACAGTGATGCTGAGCCTGTTCTGGCCGGTGATGGGTCTCGTCATCGGTGTCGGCTCGCTGATCTACATCACCGTCACCGTCAGCCTCTCGACCCTCTGGGTCGCGCCGGCCGCCAGCCTTGCCAATGCCTGGGATACCCGCATGGGCGGCGCGCTCGCCGATGCGGTGAGCTGCAATATCGTGGTCAAGGGCTTTGGCGCCGAGGACCGCGAGGAGGCTCGCCTCGGCCACGTCGTCGACAAGTGGCGCCGACGTACCTCGCGCACCTGGAACCGCGGCACACTCAATGGCACCATCCAGAACACCATGCTCTGGGTGCTGCGCTGCGCCATCATCGGCTCGGGCCTGCTGCTCTGGCAGAGCGGCGCGGCGACAGCCGGTGACGTGACCTTCGTCATCACCACCTTCCTGGTGCTGCAGGGGTACCTGCGCGATATCGGCCAGCACGTCCGAAACCTGCAGCGTGCCGTCAACGACATGGAAGAGCTGGTGGCGCTCGACGACCAGAAGCTCGGCATCGAGGATAAGCCCGGCGCCAGGCCGATGCTGGTCAAGGCCGGCGCCATCGACTTCGAGCATGTCGACTTCCATTACGGCGTGCATCTGAAGCCGCTCTATCGCCAGCTCGACGTGCATATCGCGCCGGGAGAGAAGGTCGGCCTCGTCGGCCATTCCGGCTCAGGCAAGACCACCTTCGTCAAGCTGATCCAGCGCCTGCACGACGTCTCGGGCGGCCGTATCGTCATCGACGGCATCGACATCCGCGACGTGCAGCAGGCCTCGCTGCGCCAGCAGATCGCCATCGTGCAGCAGGAGCCGGTGCTGTTCCACCGCTCGCTGGCCGAGAACATCGCCTATGGCCGGCCCGGCGCCACCCGGGCCCAGATCGAGGAGGCGGCCAAACTCGCCAACGCCCACGACTTTATCGCCAGGCTGCCCAAGGGCTACGAGACGCTGGTGGGCGAACGCGGCATCAAGCTCTCGGGCGGTGAGCGCCAGCGCGTCGCCATTGCCCGCACCTTCCTGTCCGATGCGCGCGTCCTGATTCTCGACGAAGCGACCTCCAGCCTCGACAGCGAAAGCGAGCTGCTGATCCAGCAGGCGATGGAGCGGCTGATGGTCGGCCGCACCACCATCGTCATCGCTCACCGGCTCTCGACCGTGCGGGCGCTCGATCGCCTCCTGGTGTTCGACGGCGGCAAGGTGGTTGAGGAAGGCACGCACGAGCAGCTGGTGAAGCGCGACGGCGGCATCTACCGCCGGCTGTTCGAACGCCAGGCGCTGGAACTGATCAAGGGCCTCGAGGCGGCCGAGTAACGACCACGACCCGGTCCGGCTTTCCGGGCCGGGTCACTGCTCCGGGTTCCACGGCGTCAGCCGCGGGATCCAGCGCCGGACATTGGCCCGGTAGCGCTCGTATTGCGCCCCAAAACTACGGGCCAGCGTCGGCTCTTCGTAGCCGATGACGAACAGGTGGACGATCAGCCAGATCGCGGCGCCATAGGCGAGGACGGCGAGACTGCCGAACAGCAGGCCCTGCCCGAGGATCAGCGCCACCACCGCCACATACATCGGGTTGCGTACGAACCGGTATGAGCCGGTGACCACCAACGTCTCGGTCGGATAGACCGGCGCCGGTGTGCCACGTCCCACGAGTGCAAAGCGGGCAAAGGTCTCGGCCAGCAGCACCGCTCCCAGCAGCAACACCAGCACGCCGAGCCAGCGCAGCGGCTCGATGCCACCGAGCGCTGGCCCCACCTGCCACCCGGAAATCCAGTATGGGATCAGCCCGGCGACGATTCCGGGCGCCACGAACAGGAAGATCACCGTACCGGTGATCGGTGCCATGCGGCTGGTCCCCGGCATGAGTTGCTCTCCCTTCGGCAAGGGAGGCTAGCGCGTCGGTGGTGGCTGTCAAATGATCGGCACTCGGAGCGTGTGGCCACCCCCACCCTTGATCCCTCCCCACAAGGGGGAGGGAGAACTGACTGATAGTCTCGGTTCCATCGTCTCCCTCCCCTTGATGGGGAGGGGTAGCGCAGCTTGGCCGCTCGCGGCCTAGCGAAGCTGGGTGGGGTGGAGCAGCACGCCCGGCCCTTCCAATCCATCGTCAAATACCGATATAAGCCCTCATGGCTTCCCTCCCCCTCTCGATCCTCGACCTCGCCCCAGTCTCCGAAGGCACCTCGACGCCCGAGGCACTGCGCAACATCATCGCCCTCGCCAAGCTTGGCGACGAGCTCGGCTTCACCCGGCTCTGGTATGCCGAGCATCACGGCATGCCGTCGATCGCCTCTTCCTCGCCGGAAGTGCTGATCGCCACTGCCGCCGCCAACACCTCGCGCATTCGTGTCGGCTCGGGCGGCGTCATGCTGCCCAACCACGTGCCGCTGCGCGTCGTCGAGACCTACCGGACCCTCAATGGCCTCAACCCCGGTCGCATCGATCTCGGCATCGGCCGCGCCGGCGGCAGCGATGGCCGCACGCTGCAAGCGCTGCGTTCGGTCGGCGGCGAGTATTTCGCCCAGGAACTGGCCGAGATGCTGGCCTTCGAGGAAGCCAATTTCGCCCCCGACCACCCGTTCCACCAGGTAATGGTGGTGCCCGAGCGCGTCGAGCTGCCGCCGGTCTACCTGCTCGGCTCGAGCGGTGCCAGCGCCCAGGCGGCCGGACAGCTTGGTGTCGGCTATTCCTTTGCCGCCCATTTCAGCGCCACTCCGGCCGGCCCGGCCTTCGCCGCCTATCGGGCCGCCTTTACCCCGACCGATGCCTTCCCCAAGCCGCACGCCATCATCGCCGTCTCGGCGCTGGTGGCGCCCACCGACGAGGAGGCGCAGTTCCTCGCCCGTTCCCAGGAGCTGATGTGGGCGCTGTTCCACTCCGGCCAGATACGGAAGCTCGTCTCGCCCGAGGAAGCGGCGGCGCATCAATACACCCCGCACGAAACCCGCATCATCGAAGGCCAGCGCCCCCTCTGGATCGTCGGCTCGCCGTCGACGGTCAAGGCCGCGATCGAGCGCAAGGTCGAGGAGTCGGGCGCCGACGAGGTGATGGTCACCACCACCATGTACGACTACGAACTCAGACTCCGCTCGTTCCGCCTGCTGGCGGAGGCATTCGGGCTGGGCTGATCGTCTGCTCACGCCCCAAACTTGATGCCCACCTCCCCCTCGAGGGGGAGGCAAGCGAAGCTTGCGAGCAAAGCGACAGCTTGCGCAGCTCGGAGGGGGTGTGCGGAGGCACGGTGTCCCCAAGGGGATTCAAGCCGCCAGCGCCTCGCGCGGCACGGCGTGCAGCGCCGCCGGCTGGAACAGCATCTTCACATAGTTGCGCGCCATCAGCATCTGCTCGGGCAGCACGGAGGGGTCGCCGAGCGACTTGCTCATGATGATCCCGCCATCGATGGCGCAGGTGATGTTGCGCGCGATGCGGCCAGGGTCCACCGGTTCGCGCAGCGGATAGGCCGCGACGATCTTCTCGATCATCGATCGGAAGAAGGCGTTCCAGTCCTCGACGATCGAGCTGACCATGGCGCGCACCTCGCGATTGAACAGCTGCTCCTGGTAGCTCATCGTCGCGACGAGGCAACCGGGATGCCCGCCGGGCATCGCCGCCATATGCTCGGCGAACAGCGTCAGCCCGATCAGCAGCTGCTGCAGCGGATCGTCGCTGAGCTCGGCCGCCCGGCCGAAGATCTCGTCGACCAGTTGCCCGAGGCGGCCACGGTGGCGGGCGAGCAGGCCGCGCGCCAACTCGTTCTTGTCGTGGAAATGATAGAAGAAGCCGGATTTGGTGATCCCCGCCTCGGCAATGATCTCATCGATCGAGGTCGCGCCAAACCCCTTGGCGAGCACCCCTGCTTCGGCGATGTCGAGGATGCGTTCGCGCGTCTCATTGCCTTTACGCATGCTGGTCCCTCCAGAAAACCGTACCGCCGGTGCAGTTTTCGGGCCCATCGCCCCATACCGGCATCTCGCCCCGGCGGCCATCTGCCAGGCTACGGAGTTGTTGTGGCTTGCCAATTCGATCCAAGCGCGAACCGCACCACGCGCTCGCTATCTTCCCGACCGAAGTCATCATATGTTTTGTGCAAAGCGGGGCGCGCTGAGGAATATGACGATGACGACCATCGACCTGGACGAGAGCCCGCTGGCCATCCGCCACAATACCGATGCCGGCTTCATCCGGCGCCTGTTGCACCGCTGGGCACAGCGGCGCCGGGAACGCGCCACGCTGCTTGGCCTCAGCCGGATGCAGCCGCATCTGCTGCGCGACATGGGGATCGAGCCCGGCGACATCTTCGACGCGCTCGATGGCAAGCGCAGTTCCGTGCTGTTCAACCCGATGCGAAAGCCCAACCATCGCTAACCCCGCACGGCCCGCCAGGCGGCGATGATGGCATCGGCCGAGAGCTCGATATCCGCTTCGGTGGTGGCGCCTGAGGTGACCGAGATCCGCATCACCCAATCGCCGTGCCACGCGGCGCCGCAGGCAAAGCACACGCCGCCGGCCTGCACCCCAGCGATCACCGCCTCGGTCAGCGCCTTGCGCGTCGCGGCGTCGCCTGCGCCGAAATCGACGATCAGCTGGTTGATGGTGACCTCGTTCCTGAGGTTGATGCCCGGCTCGGCGCCGAGCCGCTTCGCCATCCGCTTGGTCAGCGCGCAATGGCGCTCCACCAGCTCCGCCACGCCCTGCCGCCCCAGCGTCTTCAGCATCGCCCAGACCGGGGTGCCACGGGCCCGGCGTGACAGTTCCGGGACGAAGGCCGAGGGCACCCGGTCGGTCGGGCTGATGGTCGGCAGGTAGCTTGCCCACTGCGTCATGGCGCGCTGATGCGCCTCGCGGTCGCGCACGATGGCGAAGCCGGAATCGTACGGCACCTGCAACCACTTATGGCCGTCGGTGACCCAGGAATCCGCCGCCTCGATGCCATCGGTCAGGTGCCTGAGGGATGGCGTGGCGCGGGCCCAGAGCCCGAACGCCCCATCGACATGCACCCAGGCGCCAGCGGCATGGGCGATCGGGATGATGTCGTCGAACCGATCATAGGCCCCGGTATTGATCTGCCCGGCCTGCGCGATGACGATCTTCGGGCCGGTCAGGCCCCTCAGCGCCGCGTCGAGCGCCGCCACGCTCATCCGGCCCTGCCCGTCGGTGGCGACGCGGATCAGCCGGCGATAGCCGAAGCCGATCAGCTGCAGCGCCGAAAACATCGAGGAATGCGCGTCGTCGCCGATCAGCACGTGCACCGGCGGCGCACCGAACAGCCCGTCGGCATCGGGGTCCCAGCCGGCATCGAGCAACACCCGGGTGCGCGCCGCGGCGAGCCCCACGGCGCCGGCGACAGTGGCACCGGTGGTAAAGCCGATCGAACTTTGCCGAGGCAGGTCGAGGATCTCGAGCAGCCAGCGCTCCGCCACCTCTTCCATCGCGGCCGCCGCCGGGGTCGGGGTGTGATAGCCGGCATTCTGCCCCCAGGCGCTGACCAGCCAGTCGGCCGCCACGCCCGCCGGGTGCGAGGCGCCCATCACCCAGCCGAAGAACCGCGGCCCGGTGATCGGCATCAGCCCGCCTTCACTGCGCCGGACCAGCTCCTCGAGCACATCGAGCGGCGCCGCGCCCTGTTCGGGCACCGGCTCGACCAGCCGGTCGCGCATCTCGGCGTAGCTGTGGTCCGGGCGGCCGGCATGTTCGTTGAGCGAGGCGCGATAATCGACAGCATGGTCGACGGCGCGGTTCAGCAGCGTGCGTAGATCGTAAGTCATAATATGACCTCCCCGATATGCCGGAGAAATCATAGCGCACCTGAAGCCAAGATGAACAAGGGCCCGCCACCCCCTCGGGTACCGGGCCCTCTCGAACTAATGCCAGTGCTCTTACGCCGCGAGCTTCTTGAGGATCGCGGCGCCCATCTCTTCGGTGCCGACGGTCTTGCGGTTGTCCTGCGCGATATCGCCGGTGCGCAGGCCGTCCGCCAGCACGCTCGAGATGGCGGCTTCCAGCCGGTCGGCCAGCGCCACCAGGTTGAACGAATAGCGCAGCGCCATGGCGAACGAGGCCAGCATGGCAATCGGGTTGGCGACGCCCTTGCCGGCAATGTCGGGGGCCGAGCCATGCACCGGCTCGTAGAGCGCCTTGCGCTTGCCGGTCACCGCGTCGGGCGCCC
This sequence comes from Devosia sp. Root105, assembly GCF_001424865.1. Taxonomy (NCBI): domain Bacteria; kingdom Pseudomonadati; phylum Pseudomonadota; class Alphaproteobacteria; order Hyphomicrobiales; family Devosiaceae; genus Devosia; species Devosia sp. Root105. The sequence goes on along the minus strand of NZ_LMCR01000001.1, from coordinate 897,438 downwards.
CGAGCGACGCCGACGGCAGCATGCCGAGCGAGCCGGTGAGCATCGCCGCGGCGTCCGACAGGATATCGCCGAACAGGTTGTCGGTGACCATCACGTCGAACTGCTTGGGGTTGCGCACCAGCTGCATCGCGGCGTTGTCGGCGAGGATGTGGTGGAATTCCACATCCGGATAGTCCTTGGCCACTGCCTGCGCGACTTCATCCCACAACACGCCCGACTTCATGACGTTCTTCTTGTCGGCCGAATGCACCTTGTTCTTGCGGGTGCGGGCGAGGTCCATGGCGACGCGGACGATCCGGTCGATTTCGTAGGTCTCGTAGACCTGGGTATCGATGGCGCGCTTCTGCCCATTGCCGAGATCGGTGATGGTCTTGGGCTCGCCGAAATAGACGCCGCCCGTCAGCTCGCGCACGATCAGGATGTCGAGGCCCTCGATCAGCTCGCGCTTCAGCGACGAGGCATCGGCCAGCGCCGGATAGCAGATCGCCGGACGGAGGTTGGCGAACAGTTTCAGGTCCTTGCGCAGGCGCAGCAGGCCCGCTTCCGGACGCTTCTCATAGGGCACCTTGTCCCATTTCGGCCCACCGACCGCGCCGAAGATCACTGCATCGGCGGCGAGCGCCTTCTGCATGTCCTCCTCCGAGATCGCCTCGCCATGCGCGTCATAGGCGCACCCACCGACAAGGCCCGAGTCGAAGGTGAAATCCGTCTCGCCCTGGCTGTTCAGCCAGGCGATCACCTTCTCGACCTCCTTCATGATCTCGGTGCCGATGCCGTCGCCGGGGAGAAGGAAGAGTTTCTGGGCCATTTTGCTTTACGTCTCGCGTTATCGGATGGATGCGCTCTCGAAGCGCTTTTGCATGAAGTAGCGGGCGCCGCCGACCGGATGATCGTCCAGCGTGCCGAACACGGCAAAGCCGAGCTTTTCGTAGAACGGCCGAGCCTGGAAACTAAAGGTGTCGAGCCACATGCCGAGCAGGCCTCGCTGACGCGCAAAGACCTCGGCCTCAGCCATCAGCGCCCGCCCGTGGCCCTTGCCACGCAGCTCGGCCGGCACGTGCAGCCACTCGACGAACAGCCAGTCCAGCACGGCGGTGCCGGTCAACCCGCCTACCGCCTCGTCGTCCGCATCGTAGAGCAGCAGCGCGACATTCTGATGCCGGATGCCGCCGGTCTGCTGCTTGTTGTAGGCGCGCAAGCCGTTGCGCACCACCGCCACGTCGCGACCCAGGGGGTTCAGCTTGAGCCTGATCTCCATCGCCTCAGCGCCCGTGGGCACCGAAGCGGGCGGTGACTTCGATCTCGAGTTTCATCTCGGGCCGGGTCAGCCCGCACACCACCATGGTCGCGGCCGGCCGGATCTCGGCGAACACCTCGCCGGCCACCGCGACCAGCGCGTCGTAATGCGCCATGTCGGTGATGTAGTAGCGGACGCGCACCGTATCCTTGATGGTGCCGCCGGCTTCCTCGAGCGCCTGCTGGATGGTGGCAAAGGCGTTGCGCGCCTGCTGGCCGGCATCCTCGGGCATGACCATGGTCTTGTAGTCATAGCCGGTGGTGCCCGAGACATAGGCCATGTTGCCGTCGACGACGGCGCGCGAATAGCCGATCCTGGCTTCGAACGGCGAGCCGGAAGAGATATGGAGGACCATCGCCGGCGCCTCAGAGCCAGGGCCGGTCCTGGCCCATCTTTTTCTCGAACCCGGATATTGCCGGATCGGCTTTCAGCGTCGTCGCGATGTCGTCGAGCCCTTCGAGCAGCGTCTGCTTGCGCGACGGATCGATATCGAAGTGCAGCGAACCGCCGTCCGGCCCTTTGATCGTCTGGCTCTCGAGGTCGACGCTGATCGTGGCGTTCGAGCCGCGCTCGGCATCGTCCATCAGCAGCGCCAGCTGCTCGGGCGTCACCACGATCGGCAGGATGCCGTTCTTGAAGCAGTTATTGTAGAAGATGTCGGCAAAGCTGGTGGAGATCACGCAGCGCACGCCGAAATCCAGAAGCGCCCACGGCGCGTGCTCACGTGACGAGCCGCAGCCGAAATTGTCGCCGGCGACGATGATCTTCGCGTGCCGATAGGCCGGCTTGTTGAGCACGAAGCTCTCATTCTCGGTGCCATCTTCATTATAGCGCATCTCGGAGAACAGGGCCGTGCCGAGCCCGGTGCGCTTGATGGTCTTGAGGTACTGCTTGGGAATGATCATGTCCGTGTCGATGTTGATGATCGGCAGCGGCGCGGCGACGCCCGTCAGGCTCGTGAACTTTTCCATGGCAATACCCCTTTCGGTGCCGGCTGTAATGAAGCAAGGAGGGCCGGGAATCAAGTCGTTCGCTAGTGCAGCATTTCATCGCCCGGTTGGCACGCCAGGCAGAGCCCCAAACTGGACGTCGGTGGGTGAGCGTGAACGTGGTTCGCCCGCGTGATCTTCCCCGGTAGTCGCGCTAGCCCAGCCGCGGCAGGTTGCGGCCCATGTCGCCCTGCTCGATCTCCCGCGCCTCATCGAGGCTGAGCATCGGCACGCCTTCGCGGATCGGGAAGGCCAGGTGCGCCGCCACCGAGATCAGCTCGGTGCCGTCGGCCGAGAGCGTCAGCCGGGTCTTGGTCAGCGGACAGACCAGCATTTCGAGCGTCTTCACATCCACCACATGGCGGAGATTGGTCGCGGCCTCTGCTGGAGTTCTCTCGCTCAATTGAGCGGCGAGGCCCGGTCGTCGCCCTTGGCCATCTCGAACTCGGCCATGGCGATCAGCGTCTCGGCGCGGGTCTCGAGCGTATCGGCCTCGAGCAGCGCCTGCTTTTCGGCCGCCCCATAGGGCGAGACCATGGCGCAGAAATTCACCAGGTCGGCGGTGCCGGTCTTCTCGATCTCGTCCCAGTTGAGGTCGAAATTGCCGAACTCGGCATAGTCGCGCATCATCTTGAGGAAGCGCGGCCGATCCACTGCCTCCTCGCCGAACTCGCGGTCGAAATCCGAGGCGAAGGCGTCCGTCGCGATCATGCCGCGCCGGAACGGCGTCATGGTCGGCATTTCCTTCAAAAGCTCGAACCGACACAGCCCCTCGAGGATGACGAAGTAGCGGGCTTCCTCGACTTCCTCGAAATGGCTGATCCGCCCCACCGTGCCGATGCGCTGCAGCGGCGCCCGGCCCTTCGGACTTTCCTCGGACGTGTCGCGCGGCTGGATCAGCCCGATCAGCCGGTCGCCCCTCAGCGCATGGTCGATCATTTCGACATAGCGCGGCTCGAAGATATTGAGCGGCCGCCGGGCATAGGGCAGCAGCAGAGCGCCGGTCAGCGGGAACAACGGCACGCTGGCGGGCAAATCGGCGGGAGAATTCGGTCGCTTCAACACGGGCGCCTCCGGGAGCGCAGTCAGGAAAAGTTGTAAGACTTTTCCGGTTCGACCGCGCGACAATCAAAAACTGGAGCCGGTCCGGCTCCTCGCGCAGTCCAGAAAAGCCGGAGCCGTCACGGCTCCGGCTTGGGTCAACTAGCTCAGCTGAACAGCAGCGCCGACAGGAGCCGGCGGCCCTTCAACGTGGCGGGGTCCTTGGGGCCCCAGGCTTCGAACAGTTCGAGCAGCTTCTTGCGCGCCCCGTCCTCGTTCCAGGTGCGGTCGCGGCGCATCAGCGCCACCAGCGCTTCGGCGGCTTCGAGGCGCTTGCCCTCGGCATTGTACTTCACCGCGAGGTCGAACCGCGCCTGGTGATCGTCAGGGTTGTTTTCGAGCTGCGCCGCGAGCTCGTCGGTTTCGCTGAGCTCCGCCGCCTCGCCGAGCAGCTTCAGCGCGGCCAGCGTCGAGGTGTAATCGTCGCCCTTGCGCCCCTCTTCCGGCATGGTGTCGAGCACCGCCTGCGCCTGGTCCGGCTCGCCGGCGGCGAGAAAAACCTTGGCCATGCCGACGATTGCCGGAGCATTTTCCGGCTGGTGCTGCAGCACCATGCCATAAACCTGCGCCGCCTGGTTGAGGTCCCCGACCTGCAGCGCCTCGCCGGCGGCGGTCAGCGCATTGGCGATCTCTTCTTCGATCGAGCCGGCCTGCGGCTGGCCTGCGGGCGCCCCCGAGATCACCTTGTCGGCAAAGCGCCGCACTTCGCTTTCGGGGATCGCCCCGAGAAACGCATCGACCGGCCGGCCGCCGGCAAAGGCGAACACGGCCGGAATCGACTGGATGCCGAGTTGCCCGGCGACCCCGGGGTTCTCGTCGATATTGATCTTCACCAGCCGGATCTTGCCGGCCTTCTCGTTGATCACCTTCTCGAGGTTCGGCGTCAGCTGACGGCACGGGCCACACCACGGCGCCCAGAAATCCACCAGCACCGGGGCCTCCAGCGAGGCATCGATCACGTCGGCCTTGAAGGCGCGATCGGTCGAATCCTTGATCAGGGCGCCCGCGGGAGCCGCCGAATTTTGTAGGGCCGGGTTGAGGTCGTTGAAGGACATGCTGTGCTTTTCCTGCCGCGACGGGCCACTGAGAGGCCTGTCTTTCCTTGGTTTTCTTGCGCCCCGATGGGTATCGGACGCAAGCTTTTTCCCGGGCGTGATGAGACCAGAATTATGGGTTGCAAACCCGCTTTCGATTGGGCATATAGGCGCGCGGTTCGGCGCTGCCAAGTTTCCCACGGGAACGAAGCATCGTAAAGAGCCGATGGAGTGCGGGTGTAGCTCAGGGGTAGAGCATAACCTTGCCAAGGTTAGGGTCGAGGGTTCGAATCCCTTCGCCCGCTCCAATATCCTCCCTGTACCTCAGGGATGTGACGATAAGGCCGGGCCAACAGCCCGGCCTTCGTTTTTCCGGGACAGCGCCCGTAGAGCCCGCCGACTTAACAGAAATTCGACGCACCCCGGTAACGGTGCCGCATTGCCAACAAAGTTATAGGTCGCACTTGTCGACTTGGGGCGGCGGCGTGGCAAGCAATGAGCAAGTTACTGGAACGGTCGGCCCCGCTTGATGTCTTGAGTGCGGTAAGAGAACGCACTGCGGCCGGGCATGGCGGCACTGTGTTGATCGAGGGCGAGGCGGGAATCGGCAAGACGACGCTGCTGCAAGAGTTCGCGGAACAGCATGCCGGAGAGTTCAAGGTGGCGTGGGGATGGTGCGAAGCGCTGTTCACGCCGCGGCCGCTGGGGCCGCTGCACGACATGGGCCGCTCGATCGGCACCGGTATCGCCGCCCTGCTGGAGCAATCGGCTCCGCCCGATCGCTTGTTCCCGGCCCTGCTCAACAAACTGCAGGATGACGGCGACCCGCTCATCCTGATCTTCGAGGACGTGCACTGGGCCGACAACGCGACCCTCGACCTCGTAAAGTATCTGGGCCGGCGGATTGGCCTGCTGCGGGCCATGGTGGTTCTCACCGCGCGTAGTGACGAGATCGGGCCCACCCATCCGCTGTCCTACGTGCTCGGCGACCTGCCTGCCGCGGCGGTTACCCGGATCAAGCTCGGTCCACTGTCGCCTGCAGCTGTGCATGAACTGGCTATCGATGCCGGGCGATCCAGCGATGACCTCTACCGGGTAACGGCCGGCAATCCCTTCTTCGTGACCGAACTGCTGGCGACCGGAGGGGGCGAGCCAGGCAGCGTCCCCGATTCCATCCGCGATGCGGTGTGGTCGCGCCTGGCGCGCCTCACTCCCGGCGAACGCGACGTGCTCGAGATGATGAGCATCGTCCCCGGGAACATGGAACTGGGCCTGATCAAGGCGCTGCTCGGCCCCGATGCCGAAGATCTGGTCGACATGGCAGTGGGACGTGGCCTGCTTCGGCGCGACCCCCAGGGCGATATCTCGTTTCGACACGAACTGGCGCGGCGAGCGACACTGGATCGCCTGTCATCGAGCCTGCAGCGTTCGCTGCATACCAAAGTGGAAGCCGCGCTGGCGGCCCTTCCCGGGCAGGACAGCATGCTGCATCTGGCGCGCCGTGTGCACCATGCGGCCGGTGCCGAGGACGGGGCCGGGGTGCTGGATCTGGCGCCGCGTGCGGCCGCGCAGGCGTCGCGGCTGGGCGCTCACCAGCAGGCGGCCTCGTTCCTTCAGACGGCTCTCGAGTATGCCGACATCGCAGAGCCGGCAGTTGCCGCGCAGTTGCACGAAAGCTGGGCCTACGAGGCGAGCCTCGGACTGTTCGACTACAATGCGATCATTGCGAGCCACCACCGCGCCATCTCCATCTGGCGCGAACTCGGCAACAGCGCCAAGATCAGTCTCAATTACCGTCTTCTGTCCCGCCTGCACTGGCGACGCGGTGAAGGGGCAGAGGCGCGCAACTTCGCTGACCTCGCGGTGGAAGAAGTCGAAGGCACCGGACCCGGGCCGGAACTGGCGATGGCTTACAGCACGCGCTCGCAGCTCAATATGCTGCACTATCGGTTTGCAGAAGCGATCGACTGGGGGCGCCGGGCCATTCGCCTCGCCGACGAACTCGGCGTTGTCGAGACGCGGGTGCACGCGCTCAACAATGTCGGCACTGCCATGCTGTTCGATACCCGTCCCGGCGGGCGCGAGGTGATGGAGGAAGGTCTGTCCCTGGCGCTGCAGCATGGATTCCATGACCACGCGGCGCGCGCCTACACCAACTTCGCCGAGCACGCAGTAGTGTCGAAAGATTTCGAGCTGGCCGAGCGCCTGCTAGCTGAGGGCATTGCCTTCGCCGCACGGCACGACCTCGATTCATCGACGCAGTATCTGCTCGGCCGGCAGGCGCAGTTGCGCATGGAACAGGGCCGATTGCGCGAGGCCGAGACCATTGCACAGGGCGTTATCGGCATGGAGCGGCTGCCGGTGGTCATGCATCTGCCGGCGCTCACCGTATTGGGCCGCGTGCGTATGCGGATGAACCTGCCCGATGGGGAGCGGGCCTTGCTGCGGGCCCTCGACGAGGGGCTGCCGACGGGCGAGCCGCAACGCATCTTTCCAGTACGCATCGCGCTGGTCGAAGCCGCGTGGCTTAGGGAAGACCTGGATGCGGCGCGCCAGCAGCTCACTGAGCTCACCGCCATCGACCTTAGTGGGCTGAGGGCATGGGACCTGGGCGAACTGGCAGCCTGGTGGCGCCGCTCATCGATGCCAGGCGACGTTCCGGCGCGGGTGGGCGAGCTGCCGGCGCCATGGGCGCTGGAGCTTGCCGGACAACCCGCTCGGGCTGCGGCGGAGTGGACCGGGCTCGGGCTGCCCTACGAAGCCGGTATCGCCTCGATGCAGGTCGCCGGAGTGGATGCGGGTACGGCGCTTGGCCAGGCGATCGCCATGTTCGAGGCTATCGAGGCGCGTCAGGCGGCGGCTCTGGCGCGCCGGCTGGCGCAGCGGCTGGGTCTGGGTGAGGAGATGCCCAAATCGCGTCGCGGGCCTTATGCCAGTTCGCGGCAGCACCCATTGGGCCTCACGCAGAGCGAGCATCAGGTGCTGCAGCTGATTGCCGACGGCAAGTCCAACAAGGATATCGCCCGACACCTGTCGCGCTCGCCACGCACCATCGAGCACCAGGTCTCGGCAGTGCTGGGCAAGTTCAGCGCCGCCAACCGTATCGAAGTGATGCTGCGATTGCGCACCGAGCCCTGGCTGCTGACGCCGGTCGAGGCCGGGAGGTTGTAGGTAGCGCGGCGGCGGTTAGGCGGAACCACCTATGCCCGACTCGCAAAATCAGGGCGTTGCCGAGGGCAATACTGGGCGCTCGACACACGTCTCCCTAGGCGGCGTCACCGATTTGGATGCCGGCGCGGCGACTTAGCCTTTCCCTCGCTCGATCAACGAGCAGGGAGAAGATCGTGACTGTTACCCAGGACATCTCCGCGCCCCGCCGCCTGCCGCGGCAAGCGCGCATAATCAGCGCCCTTGCCGCGCGTCTGCAGGGCCCGGGCGGCTACTACAATGTCGGCAACGTGCTCGGACTCGCCACGGCGCTCGGCCTGCAGTTCGCCAGCGCCGCCGGATCATCGAAGACCGGCACAGATCTGTTGTTCAGCTACTTCGTCGGCAGCCCGCAGGCCCTCGCTTTCACCATCGCGACGCTGATCTTCCTCGTCGGCGGAGAGGTCTACTACCGAGCTTGGAAGGATGGCGCCGGGCCGGACCAGCGACTGAACCGTCTCGGCGATCTGCTGTCGGCAGCCGGCGGGACGGCGCTCTCGGTGAGCCTGCTGCTGCTCGGCCAGCCGCTGCTGGCGCTCGCCACCGGCGCGTTCGTCGTCCTTGGCAAGCTCGGCAGTGCCGTGTTCGGGGACGACTCCGTCGCCCCGCCGCTCTGGCCGGAAAGCTGGCCCGACCCGTTCCGCCTCGCCGTGCTGGTTGGCCGTGCCCCTGCCATCAGCGCCGCCGGGCTCGATCTGACCTACCAGATCGGCGGCGGTGCGCCGGTCATCACCCTCATCCAGCCGACGGTGCTGATCGTCTGCCACGTGCTGTGGGTCAAGGCCGACCTGCTGCTGCTCGGCGGCGGCAAACGTGCCGCTGCGGCGAATTGAGGAGGCGGCGATGCGCGGCTTCACCGAGTTCGCCGGCCGCCTGACGCGGCTCGTCTATTCCCGGGAGCGCGGCAGCTTCGTCTCCGAGGTTGTGCCGCACCCCTTCGAGGCCAGCGAAGCCTCACCAGAGCCAATGTCGGAACACCATGCAGCAGCGTCCTGTCCGCAGCACGCCGCGAAGCTTTGCCCAAGCAAAGGAGGAAGCAATGATCGTTGAAGCCATTGCCCAGGATGCCGGAGTGCTGCCTCGCCCGGTCGTGGATCACCTGACGCTGGCGCGCATCGAGAGCCGGCTGAAGACTGCCCATGCCAACCATCTCGGCTACCCTTACAACCTCGCAGGCGATGTGGCCGCGACATCCCGCTTCGCCGGCTACCTGGTCAACAATCTCGGCGATCCCTACGCGGGGTCGCACTACGGCTCAGAGGTCTGCGACCTCGAACGCGAGGTGGTCGACTGGCTGATGGAGCTGTGGCAGTGCGACAATCGCGACAACTACTGGGGCTCTGTCGGCGCCAGCGGCACGGAAGGCAACTTCTGGGCCCTCTATCTGGCGCGCGAAGCCTTCCCGGATGCCATCCTGGTCTATCCGCGGGAAGCCCATTACTCGATACCCAAGTCGGCCCGCATCCTCAGGATGACCACGCAGACGGTCGAGTGCGAACCATCCGGCGAAGTTTCATTGCCAGATCTGCGGCGCGTACTCTCCCGCCTGCGCAGCGCCTTCGTCATCGTGGCGCTGACCTGTGGCACGACGGTGAAGGGCGCACATGACGACATCGGAGGTGCGATAGAGGTCCTTGAGGATTGCGGCTTTCCGGCGCAACGGCGTTTCGTTCATGTCGATGGGGCGCTCAACGCCATGGTGCTGCCATTCCTCGAAGGCGTGCCGGACCGCCTGCAGCCGAGCTTCCGGCACGGGATCAACTCGCTATCGACGTCGGGCCACAAGATGATCGGCACCACTATGCCGTGCGGCGTTCTGGTCACGCAGCGACGCCACATCGAGCGCGTTGCGTCCGCTGTGGCTTATCTGAGGTCGAATGACACCACCCTCATGGGGTCGCGCAACGGGCACGCGGTACTGGCGCTCTGGGCCCGGCTCTTCGGCCACGGCCGCCTTGGCTTCCAACGCGACGCCGAGCGCTGCGCGGCCCGTGCGACCAGGCTGGCCGAGGATCTTCGCGACGCCGGCGTCCCGATATTGCTCAACCCACACGCGCTGACGGTGCTCTTTCCGCAACCGAGCGAGGATGTCATCAGGCGCTACCAACTGGCCTGCACCGGCGACGACGCACATGCAATCATCATGCCCAATGTCACCGACCAACTGGCATCAAGGTTCACCTCCGACTACCTGGCGTGGTGGGACGGAAGGTAGCGCGCTGCAGCCCCGCCGTCGCGGCCGGGACCCATCCGTGTCCGGTGTAGGCCGCCAAGGGAGACAACGGCAAGGCCGGGCCCAACAGTTCGGCCTTGGTTTTTTCTGCGCTGATGCCCGCGGCGCGGGTTACTGACCGCCTCATCTGTGCTTTTGTCTGCAGCCCAGCGAGGGAGGAAGCGCGCTTCGTGAACAGCACCAATGCCGAACGGATCCACGCGCTCTGGGATGAGCTGTCGGATTTCGACGTCAGCCAATCAGAGGCTGCCGCCGCTCACCTGATGCAGAGCCTCGTCGGGCTGGCGGGGGTAGAGAACGCCGCCTGGGCCGGCGCTGTTCGCGTTGGCGGACCGAACGACCCGCTGTTCGGCTGGCGGGTGGCGCCAGTGAAGACCACCGATCCCGACCTCGACCCGGATCAGGCCCATTTCAACGTGCTGCCGGCCTGGGATGAGCGCGACATCGATCCGTGCTTCCTGCTGCCGATGCGCAATGTCGGGGCGTTCCGGACCTATTCGCTGCGCCGCGAACTGCCGGCCGCATGGTTCGAGTCATCCTTCTACCGCCGGCAATATGGCGGCGCCGGCATCTATGACGCCGTATTCGTCGGCTTCCCGCTCAACGAGGACTGCGAGTCGCATTTCGGCTTTTACGCCAGCCAGCCCGTCGCCGACGAAACCATCGAACTGCTCGCCTACGCAATGCGCGGCATCAAATGGTTCCACCGCCAGCTCATGCTGAGCCATGGCCTGCTGCTCGCCTCCGCGCCGCTGACCCCCACCGAACACAAAGTGCTGCAGCGGCTGCTCACCGAGGCGACCGAGAAGCGAGTCGCCCATCAGCTCGGCCTCGCCGAATCCACCACGCACCAGCACGTCGTCGCCATCTTCCGCAAGTTCGGCGTACGTAGCCGCGCCGGCTTGATGAGCCTGTGGTTCAACCGTCCTGCGGCCTGACCACCACCACTGTTTAGTAGGGATGACGCCGTCGCGCTCCGCCTCCTAAATAATCCTGCATCCCGCATCGTGCGACCGATTTGCGGGATGAGGGAGTGGGAACATTGGCTGAATTCCATGCGGTGGCGCAACCGGCCGTTCCCATGCGCGGCAGAGGTTTCGGGTCGCTGCTGCTCGGTACGGCGTCGATCGCTCTTTTTGTGGCGATTGGCGTCGCCCCCGCACCGGCAGCGAGTTTCGACATCACCACGCCGGTTTCCGGAGGCGATGGCGCAGACGCCATCGGCATGACCCCTGGCGCCGGCGGTTCCGCTGGCATGGGTTCGGGACAAGGCGGTACCGGTGGCCACGGTGGCTTCGGTGGACCGGAAGGCACCCTGGGCCAATCCCCTACGTCCGGAACCGGCGGGGGTCGCGGCGGCGGCTATGGCGCCATTCAGGGCGGCGCCACGGGCGGCGGTGGGGCCGGCGGACCCTCTGGTCCTGGTGGCGCACCTGGCGGCGGCGGTGGCGGCGGCGGCGGCAGCGGCATGATCTATACCGGTTCCCAGAACATCACCGTCGCCGGTGCCGTCAGCGTATCTGGTGGCAATGGCGGCGATGGCGCACCAGGCGTTGGCAACCGGGGCGGCGGTGGCGGCGGTGGCAACGGCATTACCCTGCGGAGCACCGTTAGCTCGCTGATCCGGGTTGGGGCCGGAGGTCTGGTGAAAGGTGGCAATGGCGGCGACGGCTCAACCGGCGGAGGTGGCGGTCACGGCATCTGGCTGCTGGGTGACCACAATACTGTCATTGTCGACGGGACAGTCGCGGCAGGCAGTGGCGGAGTCAACGCTGGGGCCGCGGGCAACGCAGTCGTCTTTAGCGGCGATACCAACACCTTGGAGCTTCGCGCCGGCGGTGTGATCACGGGCAATGTCATGGGCACCGGCGTGGGCAACCGGTTGCTGCTGGGCGGCCACGTCGACGCCGCATTCGACGCGTCGACCCTGGGCACGCAGTACCAGGGCCTCGACCTGCACAAGGCCGGCGCCAGCACCTGGACGCTGACGGGTAACGGCAGCGCCTTCACGGGGAACACGATGCTCGGCCAGGGCACCGTGCGGGTCCACGGCACCCTGGGCTCAACCCAGGTGACGGTCGGCGACTCCTCGGTCAGCGACACCACGCTGCTGATCGAGAACGGCGGTGGCGTCTTCAGCATGTGGGGCACGGTCGCGGATGACGCCGGCGGCAAAGGCGCGGTAATCGTAACCGGCGTGGGCTCCGCCTGGAACAACCAGGCAGAGGTCGTTGTCGGCCGGAGCGGCAGCGGCGAACTCACCCTCGCGAATGGCGGCAGCGCCTGGGCGGGGAACGGCGTCTCTTTGGGTTCCTTCAACGGAAGCCAAGGCGTCATCAACATCGGTGCCGCCTTTGACGACGTTGCCACCGCTGCGGGCACCCTCGATGCGTCGACCGTCACGTTCGGCTATGGCGCTGGCACCCTCAACTTCAATCACACCGGCACCACCACCTTCTCGGCGAACCTGTCCAGCGCCGGTACTGGCACCCACACGATCACCCACCTAACAGGCACGACGACGCTGAGCGGTGACGGCGCGTTGTTCAGCGGCACCACCACCGTCTCGGGCGGCAAGCTGATCGTCGCGCAGGCGCTCGGCGGCACCCTGCAGGTCAGCAGCGGCGGCCAGTTGGGCGGCACCGGCACGCTCGGCACCGCCGGCTCCACCGTCACCATCGCCGCCGGCGGCGTGCATGCGCCGGGCAACTCCATCGGCACCCAGATCATCGCCGGCAACTACGTCAACCACGGCACCCTGAGCGTCGAGGCCGAGCCGACCGGAGCCGACAAGCTGGTGGTCGCCGGCACCGTCGATATCAGCGGCGCCGCGCTAGAGCTGCTGCTCTCCCCGGCCACGGCGTCGAGCTGGAACATCTTCAACGGCCCCTTCACCCTGATCGACAAGCAGAGCGCCGGCGCCGTCACCGGCATGTTCGGCACGGTCACCCAGAACCTGTTATTCCTCGATGCCACCCTCGATTACGCCGGCGGCGACGGCAACGACGTGACGCTGGCGCTGCAGCGCAACGACATCGCCTTTGCCGAACTCGGCGTCACCCCCAACCAGGTCGCGACAGCTGCCGCCATCGATACGCTCGGTGGCGGCAATCCGGTTTGGACCTCGATCGCACTGACCGGCGACGAGGACGTCGTCCGCACCAGCTTCGAGGCCCTGTCCGGCGAGATCCACGCCAGCCTGAAGAGCGCACTTATCGAAGACAGCCGCTTCGTCCGCGACGCCATGAACGACCGCCTGCGCTCGGCTTTCGATATGGCCGGGGCGAGCTACATCCCGGTGCTGTCCTATGCCGCCGGCGAAACCCCGCTGCTGGTCGAGCCCGACCATTCCGGCCCCACCATCTGGGTCGACGGTTTCGGCGCCTGGGGCAATATCGATGGCGACGGCAACGCAGAGGGGCTCGAACGCTCCACTGGCGGCATGCTGGTCGGCCTCGATGCGCCGGTCGGCGATTGGCGCATCGGCCTTCTCGCCGGCTACGGCCGGTCAGCGTTCTCCACCGCTTCGAGCACCAACTATCACTTCGGCGTCTATGCCGGCGTCGAGTGGGACAAGCTCGCCGTCCGTGGCGGCTTCGCTTACGCACGTCACGACATCGACACCAGCCGTGGTGTGGCAATTCCCGGCATCACCGAAACCTTGACCGCCGGCTACGGCGCCAGCACCGTCCAGGCCTTCGGCGAACTGGCCTACGGCTTCGATGTCGGCGCGACCCGCATCTCGCCCTTCGCCAACCTTGCTTATGTCAGCCTCAATACCGATGGCTTCACCGAAGCCGGTGGCGACGCCGCCCTTGCGGGGGCGGCCGGCACCATGGCCAGCAGCTTCACCACGCTTGGCCTGCGCGTCGAGCAGGGCGTCAGCTTCGGCGCCATCGACGGCACGTTGTCCGGCATGCTCGGCTGGCGGCACGCCTTCGGCGACACCAGGCCTGAGAGCACCCACGCCTTCGCCGGCTCCGATAGCTTCCTCATATCAGGCGTTCCGATCGCGCCCGATACCGCGGTGATCGAAGCCGGCCTCGACCTGAACCTGGCCCCCGGCGCCACGCTTGGTCTCGCCTACGCCGGCCAGATCGCCGCTGACGCCCGCGACCACGCCATCAAAGCCAGCCTCGATGTCGCGTTCTGACCCGCCGCCAATGCAAGAGCCTCTTTGCCGTATGAGCCTCGTTCAAAGGTATGTGAGCCGATTCACTTCGACGCAGGCGCGTCAAACATCAAAGGCCGTTCCGATGTCGCAAGCCGAGCGCTCACTGCGGTTCCTGCTCAGATCGACCGCGCTTGTGGGGATTGCCGTTTTTCCGTCCATGGCGACGGCGGCTGACTGGACCGGCGCCGCCTCGTCCGACTGGTTCACCGCTGGGAACTGGTCGACGGGCGTTCCGACTGGCGCAGACATCGTGAACATCAACACCGCTACTCCCAACGCGGCGGTGGTCGGCGCGGCCGCGGCGCAGGCGAATAGTCTCCGCATCGGCGATGGCACGCTGACGATCCAGAGCGGCGGCGGGGTGAGCAGCGTCATCGGTTACATAGGTTACGGTTCCGGCACGACCGGCACGGTGACCGTCACCGGTGCCGGCTCGTCCTGGGCCAATTCTGGTGACCTCGACGTCGGCGAGCAAGGCACTGGCACGCTGACGATCCTGAACGGCGGTAAGGTGAGCAACTCGGACGGCTACCTGGGCCGCATCGGCGGCTCGACTGGCATTGCGACGGTCGATGGCGCCGGCTCGTCATGGATCAATTCTGGTGATCTCGATATCGGCAGGGGCGGATCCGGCACGCTGACGATCCAGAATGGTGGCATGGTAAGCAACGACTACGCGACCATTGGCGGCGCCGGCACGGTGACCGTCACCGGCGCCGGCTCGTCCTGGACCAGTGATGGTCTTCTCACTGTCGGCAGGGACCATGCCGGCACCGGCACCGGCACGTTGACGATCCAGAACGGCGGCGCGGTGAGCAATGACACCGGCCGCATCGGCAGGGATTCCGGCACCACCGGCACGGTTACCGTTGACGGCGCCGGCTCGTCCTGGACCAATTCCGGTACTCTCGAAGTCGGCTATGACGCCACCGGCACGCTGACGATCCAGAATGGCGGCGCGGTCAGCAACGCGATCGGCCACATCGGTTACGAAGCCGACTCGACCGGCACGGTGACGGTCGATGGTGCCGGCTCGTCCTGGACCAATGGAGGTGGTCTCCATGTCGGCAATTCCGGCACCGGCGAGCTGACGATCAGGAAGGGCGGCACGGTCAGCGACTCCAGCGGCTACATCGGTTACAATTCCGGTTCGACCGGCACGGTGACGGTCACCGACGCCGGCTCGTCCTGGGCCAGTTCCAGTCATCTCTTTGCGGGTTATGCAGGCACCGGCACGCTGACGATCGAGAGCGGCGGCGTGGTACGCAACCTCGGCGGCTACATCGGTTTCCAATCCGGATCGACGGGCACGGTAACGGTCAGCGGCGCCGGCTCGCGGTGGCACAATGCTGCTGATCTCTATATCGGCAATTCCGGCAGCGGCACGTTGACGATCCAGAACGGCGGCACCGTAAAAGTCGTCGGCGCGGTCATCGTGGCCCTCAATGCAGGCTCGACAGGCGTGCTGAATATCGGCGCGGCGTCCGGTCAGGCGGCGGTGGCGCCTGGCACGCTGGATGCCCTAGGGGTCACGTTTGCATCCGGCACTGATCGCATTGTCTTCAATCACACCGCATCGGATTACACTTTTGCACCGGGCATTTCGGGCGCAGGGTCGGTGACGGTCGAGGCCGGCACTACCATTTTCACCAACGTCAAGAGCTATAGCGGTCCGACAACGATCAATGGCGGAAAACTTGTCGTCGACGGATTAATTGCGTCGAGCACGACGATCAACGGCGGCACGCTCGCCGGCACCGGCAGCGTCGGGTCGGTGACCGTCAATTCCGGCGGCGTGGTGGCCCCGGGCAACTCGATCGGCACACTGCATGTTCCCGGCAACACCACCTTCAATGTCGGCTCGAACTACGAGGTGGAACTGAATGCCGCCGGCGCCTCCGACCTGATCGATGCGGTCGGGACGGCGACCATCAGCGGCGGCACGGTCCAGGCCATCGCGGCGCCTGGCCAATATGCGGCGTCGACCCAATACACGATCCTGACGGCAGCCGGCGGCGTCAACGGCACCTTTACCGGTGTCACGGTGAACTCGGCCTTCCTCGCGGCCTCGCTCGACTACGTTGGCGACGACGTCCTCCTCTCCCTCGACCGCATCAACGCCGCGATGTTCAACAATGCCGGCGAGACGCCGAACCAGCAGGCCGCCGGCGCTGGCCTCGACAGCGTTGCCGTCGGCAACACCATCGCCGAGAAACTGGCGCTGCAGAGCGACAGCGCCAAGCGCGCCGCACTCGACCAGCTTTCGGGCGAGCTTCATGCCTCGATCAAGACCGCGGGGCTCGAGGATAGCCGCTTCGTGCGCGAGGCGATCACTGATCGCCTGCTTGCGCTGCCTGCTGCTGACGCGCCAAACTTCTGGATCCACGGCTTCGGTGCCGTGGGCACAATCGACAGCGATGGCAACGCAGCGGAGTTCGGTCGCACGACCGGCGGATTGTTCGTCGGCGCCGACGGCGTGATTGCCGACGGCTGGCGGCTTGGCCTGCTCGGCGGCTACAGTATTGGCAACCATGACGTTCCGGGACGTGGCTCGTCGGCGTCGGCCGAGAGCTATGACGCGGCGATCTACACCGGTTTTGAAGCCGGTGGCCTCGGCTTCAAGCTCGGTGCCGACTACGCCGTACACTCGATCGTGACTGACCGGACGATCGCCTTCACCGGCTTCAGCGATGAGGATGTCGCCGCCTATGCCTCCCGGACCGCGCAGGTCTTTGGCGAAATCGGCTACAAGTTCGAAGCCGGCCCGGCCTGGTTCGAACCCTACGCAGCGGCCGCCTATGTCAGCCACTCAACCGACGGCTTCAGTGAGGCAGGCGGGGCGAGTGCGCTGACGGCCGAGGCCGATGCACTGGCTGCTACCTTCACCACCCTCGGGTTCCGGGCGGCGACCAGCGTCGATCTTGGCGAGGCGACTGGTACTTTGCGAGGCTCGCTCGGGTGGCGCCACGCCCTTGGCGACACGACGCCGACCTCCACCGTGGCGTTCTCCGGTGGCGAACTCTTCACCGTTGCCGGGGTGCCATGGGCAGCCGATGCGGCGGTTGTCGATCTCGGTTTCGATATCGCCCTGCCCGGCGGCGCTACCTTCGGCGCCTCCTACTCGGGCGTGATCAGCGAAGGCGGCTACGACTACGGCGCCAAGGCGGAGTTGGCCTGGCAGTTCTGAGCTCGGTGTTCTCAGCGCCGACCTCCGCTTGTTGCCGTTCCGCGACGGACCATGGGCGTTGACTACTCGCCGGACTTCCAAAAAAAGGGGCGCCGAGGCGCCCCTTCCAACACATCTCAAACGTTCGATCAGAACGGGCTTTCGGCGTCGAGGAACTCGGCGGCATTGTCCTTGGTGATCAGCGTCGAGTCGAGGATGTAGCGGCCGGCGACCTGGATGCCGCCGGTGAAGTGCGAGGTGGTCAGCTCGATCGCCGTGGCGATCATCGCCGGGCTGTAGCTGACATCGACGGGGACCAGCTTGTCGCCCGCCGCCACGCGCTGCAGCATCTGCTGCATGCCGGCGCCGCCGACGATGAACATGTCGTTCTCGCGGCCGGCCTGCTTGATCGCCTCGATGGCGCCCAGCGCGATGTCGTCATCCTGCGCCCACACCGCCTTGATGTCGGGGAAGCGGGTCAGGAAGTCCTGCATCACCTTGAAGCCGTCATCGCGGTTCCAGTTGGCGAACTCGTCGTCCAGCACCTTGATGTTGGTGCCTTCGATGCCGGCAACGAACGCATCGAAGCGCTGCTGGTCGATCGGGATCGGCAGGCCGCGGAGGATCACGATGTTGCCGCCTTCCGGCAGCGCTTGTTTGAAGTAGGCGGCCGAGTTGGTGCCGAGCCCCGGATTGTCTCCGGCGACATAGAGGTTTTCGACGCCGTTGATCGACAGCTGCCGGTCGACGACGGTGACGAACTTGCCGGCGTCCTTGACCTGCTTGATCGCCGAAGTCATCGCGTCCGGATCACCCGGCAGGATGACCAGCGCGTCGATGTTGCGGGTCGAGACCATATCCTCGATGTCGGCGATCTGCTTGGGCGCGTCGGGCGCCGAAGCGAAGACGAAATCGACATTCGGATAGGTGGTCTTCAGCCGCTCGATCGCCTGCTGCGCGAAGTAGTTGACGCCGCCGGTCCAGCCATGGTCGGCCGCCGGCACCGAGACGCCGATGGTGACCTTGTCCTGGGCCAAAGCGCTGCCGCCGAGAGCGCCGGCGATCACCGCCGCTCCCATGAGGGATTTCAGCAATTTCATGTAGTCCTCCCGTTGCTGCCCGCTCCTTGCGGGCATTGTGAAACCTGTTGGGCCTAGCTGGCGCGGCGACCCCGCTGCAGCAGCACGGCAAGAATGATGATGACGCCCTGGAACGCCCCGTTGAGGTAGGGGCTGATGAAACTCTGGAGGTTCAGGATGTTGCCGATGAGCCCCAGGATCACGACGCCGACCACGGTGCCCCAGATCCGGCCATAGCCGCCCTTGAGCGTGGTGCCGCCGATGATCACCGCGGCGATCGCCTCGAGCTCCCAGAGCACACCTGTGGTGCTCGAGGCTGAGCCGAGCCGCGGCACGTAGAGCAGCACCGCGACGCCGACCAGCACGCCCTGCAGGATGTAGGTCAAGAGCCGCACGTTATCGACATTGATCGAGGAATAGCGCGCCACCTGCTCGTTCGAGCCGATCGCCGCGCAGTAGCGCCCGAAAGCGGTGCGGCGCATGACGATCTCGCCGCCGATCGCCACCAGCGCGAACACGATGATCGGCCATGGCACGCCGAACAGCCCGTCGTAATAGACCGGCCGATAGAGGTCGGCGACCTGGAAGTTCAGCGACAGCGTCCCGCCATCGGCAAGGAAGGTGACCAGCGAGCGGAAGATGCCCATGGTGCCGAGCGTCACGATGAACGCCTCGATGCGGCCGCGGGTGATCATCAGCCCGTTGCCGATGCCGGCCCCGCCGCCGACCACAAGGCCCGCCGCCATGCCGAAGAGGACGACGCCCCAGGTGACGCCCATCGAGGGGATCAGCGAGTTCATCACGATGATCATGATGCCGGCGATCACCGCCGCCATCGAGCCGACCGACAGGTCGAGCCCGCCCGAAGTGATGACGAAGGTCGCGCCGATGGCGATGATGCCGATGAACGACGAACGCGCCAGAACGTTGGTGAGGTTGGAGTAGCTGAGGAAATTCTCGTTGAGCGAGATGCCGAGCAGCACCAGCAGCGCCAGCGCCAGCAGCGGGCCCACGGTCTTCAGGTCGAGGCGAAAGCCGCTTGCCGGCTTCACCGTTGCGTCAGGCGCTGATGCGCTCATCATTCCCACTCTGCTTGATGCCTGCGGCGTACCGCATGATTTCCGCCTCGGTGATCTCGGCGCCTTCCAGGAGGCCAGCCATGCGGCCCTCGCGCATCACCACCACGCGGTGGCTGAGCCCGATCACTTCCTGCATTTCCGACGAGATCACGATGATCGATTTACCCTCGGCGGCCAGCGCCGCGATGATGTGATAGATCTGCTGCTTGGTGCCCACATCGATGCCGCGCGTCGGCTCATCCATGATGATGATGTCGGGCTCCGACTCCATCGTCTTGCCCAGCATCAGCTTCTGCTGGTTGCCGCCCGACAGCCGCCCGACCGCCACCGAGGGGTCGCGCGCCCGGATGTCGAAGCGGCGCACGGCGCGATCGAGCGCCTTCTGCTCGCTGGAAAAATCGAGAAAGCCGGCCTTGAGGTGCTTGCCCAGCGTCAGCAGCGTCAGGTTGGGCCTGAGGCCCATATTGAGCAGCAGGCCTTTGCCCTTCCGATCCTTGGTCATGTAGGCGAGGCCGGCGCTGACCGATTGCGCCACCCGGGTGAAATTGACCGGCTTGCCGTTGACCTGCACTTCGCCCGCGGTGCGGTGCACCAGCCCGACGATCGCCTCGGCCACCGCGGTGCGGCCCGAGCCGATCAGCCCGGCAAAGCCGAGGATTTCGCCCCTCCGCATGTCGAACGAGATGTTGCGTACCCCCGGCGCCTCGAGCTTGCGCACCGATAGCACGATGGGCGCATCGACATCCGGCTCGTGCTTGGGCGGATAGAGGTTGGTGAGTTCGCGGCCGACCATCATCTGCGCCGCCGAATCCGGCGTCATCACTTCGGTGCCGACCGTGGCGATCAGCTGCCCGTCGCGCAGCACGGTGACGCGCCTGGCGAGCGCCATCACCTCATCGAGCTTGTGCGAGATAAAGATGATGGCGACGCCGCGCGCCGTCAGCCGGCGAATCTGCTCGAACAGCGTCTGCGTCTCGCCCACCGACAGCACCGCGGTCGGCTCGTCCATGATCAGCACCCGTGCATCGCGGCTGATCGCCTTGGCGATCTCGACCATCTGCTTGTCGGCCACCGACAGCGTGCTGATGCGCGTATCGGGATCGACATGCACATGCAGCGTTTCGAGGATCGAGCGGGCCTTGGCCCGCATCTCTGCCACATCGAGGAAGCCGAAACGGCGGATCTCACGGCCGAGAAAGATCGACTCGGCGACGGTCAGGTGCTCGGCGAGGTTGAGCTCCTGGTGGATCAGCACGATCCCCATCGCCTCGGCCTGGCCGTTGGGCGGCAGCACCACGGGCTTGCCGTCGAATATCACCGTGCCGGAGCTCGGCTGCTCGATGCCGCTCAGAATCTTGATGAGGGTCGATTTGCCCGCGCCATTCTCGCCGATCAGCGCATGCACTTCGCCGCGTCTAACCTCGAAATCGACGCTGAACAGCACCGGGACGTCGTTGAACGACTTCGAAATCCGGCTCGCCGCAAGGATTGGCGGCGCTGACGCGTCAGCGGCGTGCGACATCGATGAGCTCTCCCCCGGGAAGCGGCCGGTTCCTCCTGGCTCTGCTTCCGTGATCGGTGATGTAAAGGTTTTCATGACCTATGTAAAGGTTTACATGACGCATCATTGGTGTAGCCTCACGACGTGACGACTGGCGGAACCCGCGCCTTCTGATAAGGGATTCTTGGGACCACCTCGCCTGCCGGCGGTGGACGGAGCAGCGCGTGCAGCAACAAAAACTGGCTACGATTGAAGACGTTGCGGCAATTGCCGGCGTTTCCATCGCTACCGTCAGCCGCGCTATCAACGAGCCCACCAAGGTCGCCGACGAGACGCGCCGCCGCGTCAACGAAGCCATCGCCCGCACCGGCTACACCACCAACGCCATGGCCCGCTCGCTGCGCATGCGGCGCTCCAACATGATCCTGATTCTGGCGCCCGATGTCGGCGACCCGAACTTCTCCAACATCCTTGTCGGGCTCGAGACCGAAGCCAGCAAGCGCGGCTATGGCGTGTTGATCGGCAATACCCAGAACGATGCCGAGCGCGAGGCCGACTATCTGCGCTTCATCAGTTCCAACCAGGCCGACGGGATGATCCTGCTCACCGGCCACCTGCCCTACGGCCATGCCCAGCCTGGCCAGGAAACCCGGCTGCCGCCGATGGTCGCGGTCAACGAGCCGGTGCCCGACAGCGACATCCCGTTCGTCGGCGTCGACAATTTCGAGGGTTCGCGCCTCGCCGCCGAACACCTGATTTCGCAGGGCCACCGCCGCATCGCCTTCATCGGCCGCTCCAGCAGCCGGGCGGTGAACCAGCTGCGCGAGCGCGGCTATCGCGCGGCGCTCGAAGCCGCCGGCATCGCCATCGACCCGCTGCTGATCCTCGATGGCGACGGCACCACCGAGAGCGGCCGGCAGGCCACCGAGCACATGTTCGTCCGCGACGTGCTGCCGACGGCGTTTCTGTGCATCAACGACGCCACGGCGCTCGGGGTGATCATCGCCCTCAATGCCCGCCGCTACGACCTGCCGCGCCAGTTCTCGGTGATGGGCTTCGACGACATCTCGTTCGCCAGCTTCGTCACCCCCTCGCTCACCACCATGAAGCAGCCGCGTTTGCGGATCGGCGAGGCCGCCATGGACATGCTGCTCGGCCTGCTCGAAGGCAACCGCCCCGACCGCAACAGTGTGCTGCTGCGATCAGAGCTGATCGTTCGGAATTCGGTGGCGCCGCCACGGTCGTCGCTGCCTTAGGGCTCGAGTTAGGCCACCGCCTCGCCTCCCCCACCGGCTGTCATCCCAGCGAAGGCTGGGACCCAACGCGCCTCAGCACCAGCGGGTAGATGGGTCCCAGCTTTCGCTGGGATGACACCGAGTTGTTGGGACGAACTGTGCTGTCCAATGGCGGAACGGCCTCAGCTCACCGAAACCTGCGGCTCCCAGCTCGTCAGCAACCCTTCCCACCCCGGGAACCATTCGAGCAGCAGAATCTGCACGTTGCGGTCCCAACCGAGCCAGATGGCGAGCGCCGTCAGCAACAGCACGATCCCGAAGATCCGCTGGATGGTGGCGGCATGGCTCTGGAACCAGCCGAGCCGGCGCACCAGTTGCCGGCCGCCCAACAGCACCGCCGCCATCGGCAAGGCGGTGCCGAGCGAGAAGGCGAGCGTCACCGCAACAGCTCCAAAACCCACCGACTGGTTGAGCGCCAGCGTGATCACCGACGCCATGATCGGCCCGACGCAGGGGCTCCAGGCGAGGCCGAGCCCCACGCCCACCACCACGCCGCCGCCGAAGCCGGTGCTCTGGCTGGCGGGCGCCCGTCCGGCAAGCCCGCTCGCCAGCCGCTCGAACTGCAGCTGCAGCCCGGGAATGACCAGCACCGGGCCGAGAATGGCGAGGACCACGGCACTCAGCGTGCGGTTGATGTCGGGCGGCACACCCAAGAGCCGCACCAGCGCGCTCAGCGCCAGCGTCGCCGCGGTAAAGGCGAGGACGAAGCCGACGATCACCCCGATCGGACGCGCCTTGCCCTCCTGCGTCGCCGTCGCGAGGATCATCGGCAACAGCGGCAGCACGCAGGGCGAGAGAATGGTGATGACGCCCGCGACGAAGGCGAGCGCGATGGTTGCCAGCATCAGCGGTCAGAGCGCGCTGGTATGGGCGTTGAGGCCGTTGACCCCACCGCTGTTCCACAGCTCCACGCCCTTGCCGTCCTGGTCGAGCAGCACGAACGTATCCTGGTAGGTGACGCCGAAGCGGGCCTTCAGCGCCTGCTCCTTGTCATAATCGGCAATCACCAGGGTCAGGCCCGGGTTCACCTCGTCCCAGCGGGCATTGAGTTCGGTCACCGTGGCCCGGCAGTTCGGGCACCAGGCGGCATAGAAGAACACCACCGTCGTGCCCTTGGCGGCCAGCTCGGCGAGCTGCGCATCCCCCTCGTAGGAGAGCACCTGGGATTGAGGCGCTGCGACAGCCGCGTCTTCGGCGAATGCCGGAACGATTGTGGCAGGCAGCAGCAGGAGTAGGGAGGTGAGAAGCAGGCGGAGCAATGGGCGCATGAAATGGTTTTCCGGCACGACGAGCCGTCGATTTGATCGGCATTATCGCCTGCACCTGCGCGTATGCCTATGGGTTCACAAGGAAATTGATTGCCGCGAGGCCATCGCATGGCGACGGAAATTCCTGCCTTGCCCTGCAATTTGGAAACCTGTCGGCAGCATCGCACGGGGCGATGCGATTATGATACCAACAAGTTCAAGCTCAAAGTGAGAATACTTAAATGCGTTTCAACGTCCTCGCTACGGCGCTCGTCCTCGGCCTTGCTGCCGCCGGCAGCGCGCAGGCCGAACGGCTGACCGATCAGCCGCTGGTCGACGCCGCCTGGCTCAACAGCCAGCTCGGCAAGCCCGACCTGGTGATCATCGACATCCGCGACACCCCCAAGGATGGCACTGCCCCCTATGCCGCCGGCCACGTGCCGGGCGCTGTGGAAGCGCAGTACGCCGCCTATGGCTGGCGCGCCAAGATCGACGGCGCTCCGGGCCTGCTCCCCAAGATCGAGGATATTTCGGCCAAGATCGCGGCGCTCGGCGTCAGCGACGACACCCAGGTGGTGATCGTACCGGCCGGCAGCGATGTCGCCGAATTCGGCGGCGCCACCCGCGTCTACTGGACTTTTAAGGTGCTCGGCCACGACAACGTCACCGTGCTCGATGGCGGCTACAAGGCCTGGGCCGATGCCGGCCAGGCGATCTCGACCGACGTCGTCACCCCGGTGGCCGGCAGCTTCACCGCCAAGCCGCGGCCGGAGCTGCGCGCCGAAGTGGCTGAAGTGGAAGAGGCGATCGCCAGCGACACCAACCTGATCGACGCCCGCTCGGTGGCGCAGTTCATCGGCAAGGAAAAGACCAACACCGTGCAGTCGCTCGGCTCCATCCCGACCGCGGTAAACCTCAACTTCGACAAGTTCTGGGACAAGGATGCCGGCAAGTTCGCGTCCAAGGCCTCGATCGATGCGCTGGTGCAGCAGGCCGGCGTCACCGACACCGACGGGCTGATCACCTTCTGCAACACCGGGCACCTCGCCTCGATCGCCTGGTTCGGCCTCTCCGAGGTCGCCGGCCTCAAGGGCGTGCGCCTCTATGACGGCTCGATGTCGCAGTGGACCCTCGACCCGGCCCGCCCCGTGGTGGTGCAGAACTAAGGCGTTCGAACCACCCACGGTGTCACCCGGCCTGCTGCATCTTGTGCGGAGTCGTGCCCACCCACCGGCTGTCATCCCAGCGAAAGCTGGGACCCATCTATCAGCTGGTGCGGGCGGTGAGTTGGGTCCCAGCTTTCGCTGGGATGACACCGAGTCTGGGGTTCTGCCAGAGGCCAAGTTCACCGGTGGTTAGGTCGGAATTCACCAGACCTAACCGCCCCTTCGACCAATCACTTATGGCGCCCGAGATTGCGATCTCGGGCGCTGCGCTTTACCAGAGGTCGTAGACTTTCGACCGTTCAGGATCAGACTTCCGTGACAGACATCAGCGCGTCTCCGGCCCCTTCCTTCAGCTGGCCCAAGCTCGACCGCGGCCCGGTGATCGTGGCGCTCGCCATGTTCGTCATCGGCAGCGTGGTGATCGGGCAGGTGGTCGATCTGCGCCAGACCGTGCTGTTCCTGATCGGCGGATTGCTCGGCGCGACGCTCTATCACGCCTCGTTCGGCTTCACCGGTGGCTGGCGGCGGCTGGTGGTCGAAAAGCGCGGCGCCGCCGTGCGCGCCCAGATGCTGATGGTCGCGATCGCCGCCATCGTCTTCATTCCGCTGCTCGCCTTCGGCACGGCCTTCGGCCGTCCGCTGGCCGGCGCCGTGGCCCCGGTCGGTGTCTCGGTCGTCATTGGTGCTGCCATTTTCGGGCTCGGCATGCAGCTGGGCGGCGGCTGCGGCTCGGGCACGCTGTTCACCGTCGGCGGCGGCAGTGCCCGCATGCTGGTGACGCTCGCTGCCTTCATCTTCGGCGCGCTGCTCGGCACGGCACACCTCCCCTGGTGGCTGGCACAGCCGTCGCTCCCCAGCATCAGCCTCGGTTCGAGCCTTGGCACGCCGCTGGCCGTCATCGTGACACTTGCCGGGCTCGCTGCCGTCGCCGGCATCACTGTGCTGATCGAACGCCGCGCCCATGGCGGGCTCGAACAGGCGTCGAAGCCGAAGACCCGCGGGCTGTCGCGCCTGCTGCAGGGGCCGTGGCCATTGGTCGGCGCCGCGGTGCTCCTGGCGCTGCTCAATATCGCCACGCTGCTGATCGCCGGGCATCCCTGGTCGATCACCTATGGCTTTGGCCTCTGGGGCGCCAAACTCGCCCAGTCGGTCGGCGTGCCGGTCGAAACCTGGGCGTTCTGGACCGCCCCGGCTCAGGCCCAGGCGCTGAGCCGCAGCGTGCTGTTCGACATCACCTCGGTGATGGATTTCGGCATCCTGCTCGGCGCGGCCCTCGCCGCCGGGCTCGCCGGCAAGTTCGCCCCCAAGGCCGACCTGCCGCTCAAGTCGGCGCTCGCCGCGGTGATTGGCGGCCTGCTGATGGGCTATGGCGCGCGGCTGTCGTTCGGCTGCAATATCGGCGCGCTGTTCAGCGGCATCGCCTCGGGGAGCCTGCATGGTTGGGTGTGGTTCGCCGCCGCCTTCGCCGGCAGCTTTGTCGGCATCGCGCTGCGTCCGGTGTTCGGTCTCGACGGGTTCAAGAAATGAGCGGTTCGCGTAACACCCTGCTGTTCGGCGCCGCGCTGCTCGCCGCCACTGCGGCCGTCGCCGCCGACCACATCAGCCGCGGCAGCGGCGCCGCGGCCCCCACGGCGGTCACCGCCGGCGCCGACGCGGCTGCCAACCCCTGTGCTGCCGCATCCCCCTGCGCAGCTGAATCGCCCTGCGCGGCCTCGTCTCCGTGCACCGCAGCTTCGCCTTGTGCGGGGGCCGCCCCCTGCGCTGCAGCCGCTCCATGTGCTGCCGCGGCCCCGTGCGCGGCCGCCGCTCCCTGTGCGGCAGGCAGCCTCTGATGGCCGACGCCGCGGACCGGCTTCGCGCGGCGCAGGAAGCGCTGTTCTGCGAGGAGGTGCTGCGCAAAGGCGGTGATAACGTGCTGCACGCCACCTTGCGCGATGCGCCGGTGATCGCCTGGAGCCACTACCCACCCGGCGACGTCTACGACCCGGCCTCCGGTGGCCAGTGGTACTATCACTGCCACATCCCGGCGGCCGAGGCCGAGCACGGCCACTTTCATTGCTTCGTTCGTCCCGACGGCAAGAATGGTCCGGTGCATCACCTGATCGCCGTTGGCGTCGATGCGCATGGCCAGCTGCAGCGGCTGTTCACCGTCAACCAGTGGGTGGTCGGCGACAGCTGGCTCGATGCCGAACCGAGCATCGCCCTGCTCGATCGCTTCGACATTGAGATGCCGCAGCCCTCCTACCTCACCAACCGCTGGCTGAGCGCCATCCTCCGGCTCTACGCCGACGAGATCGCCACCCTGATCCGGCAGCGCGACGCCACCCTCGCGGCGCGCCAGACGCCAGGTGGCGCACCGATCCGCGACGATCGCACGCTGGAGGTGACCTCAGAACTCCGCGTCGACCTGCCGTCCACGGTTCGAGCCCTGAGCCAATGAGCTACCTTGCGATCAGCGTCACCGAAACGCCGGCCGCCGAGGACCTCGCACTCATCAGCGGCCAGCTCACCGCCTTCAACGAAGCCGATGTCGGCCCGGCGGATCGCCGTCCGCTGGCCGTCGTGGTGCGTGATGACGCCGGCAGCATTGTCGCCGGCATTTCCGGCTACACCGCCTGGGGCTGGCTCTACGTGCAGTGGCTGTGGGTCGCCGAGGATCAGCGCGGCGCCGGCCTCGCCGGCCGCATGCTGGCGGCGGCGGAGGCCGACGCCAAAGCCCGCGGCTGCCACAGCGCCTATATCGACACCTTCAGCCCGGTGGCGCTGAAGACCTATCAGCGGGCGGGGTACGTGCCGTTCGGTGCGCTCGAGGATTTTCCGCCGGGGCGGACGCGGACGTTTCTGCAGAAGCGGCTCTAGACTAGCGCCGGTGCGGGCTGACCCCCACCCTTGATCCCTCCCCGCAAGGGGGAGGGAGACGATGGAGCTTCGATGTCAGTGTCTGGGTCTCCCTCCCCCTTGCGGGGAGGGGACAGGGGTGGGGGTCCACAGCCACCGGCGGCAGCGGCGAGCCGCTCAGGCCGCCAACCGCCCACCCAGCAGCGGATGCGGCGCCCCGGTCGTCGTCGGAAAACTGATCGGCAGGCCGCGCAGCACCCGCACGGCGAGAAACGCAAAACACTCCGCTTCGATCGCATCGCCGCGCCAGCCGACGGTTTCCGCCGGCGCGGCCTCAACGCCGGCCCGCGCTTTCAGCATCTCCATCATCAGCGGGTTATGCCGCCCGCCACCCGAAACGATCAGCTTCGTCGGTCGCGTCGGCAACAGGTCGAGCCCCTTGCCGACGGCGGCGGCCGTGAAGGCGGTGAGTGTCGCCGCGCCGGTGGCCGGGTCGAGCCCGTCGGCCATCGCAGAAGTGAAATCGAAGCGGTCGAGCGATTTGGGCGGCGGCGCGCCGAGATAGGGGTGCTGCAAGAGCTTTGTGAGCCGCGCCTCGTCGACGGTGCCACTCCGCGCCAGCGCCCCGTCGCGATCCATCTCGCCCAGCCCATGCGCCTTCATGAAATCGTTGAGCGGCGCATTGGCCGGGCCGGTATCGAAGGCGACCAGCCGGTCGGCGCCATCCCAATAGGTGACGTTGGCGACGCCGCCGAGGTTGAGCACGGCCGTCTCGCCATGTGTCCCGAGCCCGCGCAGCAGCGCCTGGTGGTAAATCGCGGCGAGCGGCGCGCCCTGCCCGCCGGCCCGCACGTCGGCCGAGCGGAAATCATAGGCGACCTTCACCCCGAGCAGCTGGTGCATCAGTTCGCCATCGCCGAGCTGCCGGGTGGCCCCGATCCGCCCCGGCTGCGGCGCGCGATGCAGCACTGATTGGCCGTGAAAGCCGACGACGCCGATATCGGCCATGCCGAGCCCGGCGCTCTCCACCAGGTTCTTGACCGCCGCCGACTGCGCCCGGGTCAGCATCTCTTCCGCCTTGGCGAAGATGGCGGGATCCGGACCGTCGAAATTCCATTTGCGCGCCTCGGCCAGCGTCGCTTCGAGCGTATCGCGGATAGCCTGCGGATAAGGTGCCAGGGTATAGGCGCCGAAGCGCTCGATGCTCTCGCCGTCGGTTTTGAGGAGCGCCACGTCGATATTGCCGTCGAGCACGGTGCCGGTCATCAGTCCCACGGCCCAGATCGGTGCTGGCATGGTTCTTCCCCTCAGTTCTCGTTGACCAGGTCGCCCACCGCGCGGCGCAGCGCGATGATGCCGCTGTCAAAATGTCGGGTCGGGTGCACGCGGTTGGTGAGCAGCGTCCAGGCCCGTCCCGTGGCGAAATCGATCCACAGGCCCGTGCCGGTGAAACCGGTATGGCCGATGGTCTCAGCCGAACAGTGATCGCCACCCGACCAGCCTTCATAGGGCCGCTCCCAGCCATGGGTGCGGCGCGGCGACAGCGCAGTGCGCATCAGCGCAATGCTGCCGGGCGCGGCGCCGGTGCCGGAGAGGAGGCCCTGCGCGTAGTCGAGCACCGAGCTGGCCGTGCCGAACAGCCCGGCATGCCCGGAGCCCTGCAGCGCGTAGCAGTTCTCGTCATGTACTTCGCCGACGATGACCCGGCCGCGCCAGGCGTCCCGCTCGGTGGCGGCGCTCAGTTGCGGGTCGGCTGACCAGCCGAAGCCAGGACCCGGGTCCTGCTGCCGGATCAGCTTGCCGCTCAGCCGCTCGAGCGCAATGCCGAGGAGGATAAAGTTGATGTCGGAATAGACCGGCGGCCCCGCCTGCCATTCGTTCTGCAGCACCCAGGCGCGCAGCAGGTTCGGGTCGTTCCCATAGGTGTAGATCGGCACCACCCCGGGGAACGGCGTCTGGTGGCCGAGGCACTGCCGGAAGCTGAGCTTCCGCTCCCAGCTGTTGTCCGGGTTGTACTGCCGGAAGTCGGGGATCACCGAAGTCAGCGGCGCATCGAGATCGATCGTGCCCGCCTCGGCCAGCGCCAGGATGCGCGGCGTGGTGAAGATCACCTTGGTGAGCGAGGCGAGATCGAACCAGGTGTTATCAGTCATCCCCCGCTCCGCCGGCACCAGCTGCGCCGAGCCGATCGAGCGGACGGCACGGTTGCCGTCGCGGTCGACGACACCCAGCACCCCGCCGGGGATCCGCTTCGCTGCTACCGCCGCCTGCAGCGGCGCGAAAGCGCGATCGAGAACAGCGGTAAGACTCATGCAGTTTCCTCCACGCGCACGCGATGATCGTCGCCCGCCTCGCGCCACTTTGCTGCCGGCGGTTCGAACCCTGCTGGACGCACCAGCGAGGGCACCTGGGTCACGTCGACGGCAAAATGCTGGCGCCGCCGTTCGATCGCCGGCACTGCCGCGATCAATCGCTTGGTATAGCTGTGCTGCGGTGCGCCGAGCACTGCCGCCGCCTTGCCGATCTCGACGATCTGGCCGGCATACATCACCGCCACCCGGTGCGCGATGCGCTCCACCACCGCCATATCGTGCGAGATGAAGAGGTAAGCGAGGCCGAACTCGCGCTGCAGGTCGATCAGCAGTTCGAGCACCCGCGCCTGCACGCTGACATCGAGCGCCGACACCGCTTCGTCCAGCACCACCACATCGGGGTTGAGCATCAGCGCCCGGGCGATGCAGAGCCGCTGCCGCTGTCCGCCCGAGAACTGGTGCGGGTAGCGGCTGAGCGCGTCCTTGGTCAGCCCGACCCGCTCGAGCAGGAACACCATGCGCTGGCGCAGCTTGGCGTCGACGCGCTGGCCCGCGGCGATCGCCGGTTCGGCCAGCAGGCCCTCGACATTGAGGCGCGGATTGAGCGAGGCGTAGGGGTCCTGGAACACCATCTGCACCGGCCGGCCGCTGCGGCCGGCCTTGGCTTCGATCCGGCCGCGCGTCGCTTTGACGAGGCCAAGAATGGCCCGCGCCGTGGTGGATTTGCCCGAGCCGCTTTCGCCGACAATGGCCAGCGTCTCACCCGGCCTGAGCTCGAAATCGACGCCGTCGACCGCATGCACCGCGCCGGTCTTGCGCCGGAACAGCCCCTTCAGCACCGGAAAGCGCACGGCGAGGTTATCGACCGTGACGATCGGCGCCGCGTGCGAGCCGCCATCGCTGCGCACCGCACTGCCGGAGGTGAAGTGCGGCACCGCTTTCAGCAAGTGCTGGGTGTAGTCGTGCTGCGGGTTATCGAGCACGCTGTCGAGCTTCCCCTGCTCCACCGCCACGCCGTGCTGCATCACCATGATGTCGTCAGCGATGCCGGCGACGAGCCCGATATCGTGGGTAATAAAGATCATCGCCATGCCAAGCTCTTCCCGGAGCTCGGCCAGCAGCGCCATGATCTGCGCCTGCACCGTCACGTCGAGCGCCGTGGTCGGCTCGTCGGCGATCAGCAGCCGCGGGTTGCTGGCCAGCACCATGGCGATCATCACCCGCTGCCGCATGCCGCCCGACAGCTGGTGCGGGTAGTATTTGAGCCGCTGCGCCGCATCGGGGATGCGCACCCGCTCCAGCGCCTCGCGGGCCGCCCGGGTTGCCGCGGCCCCGACCAGGCCACGATTGAGCCGGAAGGCTTCCTCGATCTGCGCCCCCACGGTGTGCACCGGGTTGAGCGAGGTCATCGGCTCCTGAAAGATCATGCCGATCTCGCGGCCGCGGATGCGCTGCAGCGCCGGCTCGTCCGCCGAGGTAATGTCGACAGCCGCGCCGTCGGCGCGCTGCAGCGTGATCTTGCCCTTGGTGATGCGCCCGCCGCCGAAATCGACCAGCCGGTTGACCGACAGCGCCGTCACCGATTTGCCCGAGCCGCTCTCGCCCACAATGGCGAGCGTCTTGCCGGCCTCGAGCCCGAAGCTCACGCCCTTCACTACCTCGTTGTCCCGGGGTTCGCGGCCGAACCCGACATGCAGGTCCCGGACCTCGAGCAATGTGCTCATGCGGCCCTCCCTTGCGTGCGCGGATCGAGGATGTCGCGCAGCGCATCACCGAGCAGGTTAAAGCCGAGGATGGCGAGCATGATGGTGAGGCCGGGGAAAATCATCAGCCAGGGGGCGCGCGTCATCATCGACTTGCTCTCGGCCAGCATCACCCCCAGCGATGGGGCCGGCGGCTGCGTGCCGAGGCCGAGGAAGCTGAGGCCGGATTCGGTCAGCAGCGCCCAGGCCAGTGCCAGGGTGATCTGCACCGTCAGCGGCGCGACGAGGTTGAGCAGCAAATGCCGGGTCAGGATATAGCCCTGCGAACTGCCGAAGGTGCGCGCCGCTTCGACGAACTCGCGTGCCTTGAGCGCCAGCGCCGGCGCCCGCACCACGCGGGCAAAGATCGGCGTGTAGA
This sequence comes from Devosia sp. Root105, assembly GCF_001424865.1. Lineage (NCBI taxonomy): Bacteria > Pseudomonadati > Pseudomonadota > Alphaproteobacteria > Hyphomicrobiales > Devosiaceae > Devosia > Devosia sp. Root105. The sequence continues at coordinate 865,599 of NZ_LMCR01000001.1, read as the reverse complement.
CGATACCGATGGCGACAATGCTGGTCACCATGCCCGCCCCCTCGATCGCCACGATCAGCAGCGCGAGGAGGATCGCCGGAAAGGCCAGCAGCACATCCATGGTCCGCATCAGCACCCCGTCCCACAGGTGTCCCCACCAGGCGGCGAATAGCCCGATCACCGCCCCGGCACTCGCCGCGACGGCGACCGAGGCGAAGGCGACGATGAACGACTCGCTGATCCCCAGCATCAGCCGGCTGAAATTGTCGCGACCAAGCAGGTCCGTGCCGAACCAGTAGGTAGCGCTCGGCGGCTTCAGCCGATCGACGACGAACTGCTTCAGCGGATCGTGCGGCGTCAGGCCCACCACGCCGAGCCCGGCGAGTACGAGGAAGATGAAAATGATCGCCGCACCAATGCGGCCGCTGGGGTGTCGCCACACCGCCTTGAGCAAGCCCATCACTTGCCCCCGAGCCGGATGCGCGGATCGAGCGCCGCATAGGCGAGATCGACCAGGAGGTTCACGACGAGGAAGTTGAGCGCGATGAACAGCACGGCGCCCTGCACCAGCGGATAGTCACGCTGGCTGATTGCGTCGAGCGTCAGCCGGCCGAGCCCCGGCAGGGCGAAGATCTGCTCGACGATCACTGCGCCACCGAGGAGGTAGCCGAACTCGACGCCCGACAGCGTCACCACCGGGATCAGTGCATTGGGCAGCGCATGCTTCCAGACCACGTCACGCTGCGAGGCGCCCTTGCTGCGCGCTGTGCGCACATAATCGTCGCTCAGCACATCGAGCATGGCCGAGCGCGAAATGCGGGTCACCGCGGCTGCGAAGCTGAGGCCCAGCGTGATCGACGGCAGGATCATCTGGCTGAGATTGCCGATCGGGTCGACGAATAACGGGGTGAACGAGCCCATCGCCGGCAGCATGCGGAAGGTCACCGAGAGGAAGTAGATCAGCACCAGCCCGACGACGAAGCTCGGCGTCGATTGCCCGAGCATGGCGAAGAGCCGCACCACCAGGTCGGAGGGCCGATCGACGCGGGTCGCGGCGAACACCCCGGCCGGAATGCCGACAGCCAGCGAGATCAGCATCGAGAGAAGCGACAATTCGAGGGTGAGCGGGAAGCGGGCGAGGATCACCTCGAGCACCGGCTTGCCATAGGTGACGGAGATGCCGAGATTGCCCTCGAACAGCCCGGCGAGCCAGCGGCCATATTGCACGACGATCGGCTGATCGAGGCCGAAATAGGCGGCCAGCGAGGCGCGCTGCGCCTCGGTCAGCAACCCCGCCTCGGTCCCCAGCATGGCGATGATCGCGTCGCCGGGCACCAGCCGGATGGCAAAGAACACCAGCAGCGATACGCCCAGCAACACCAGCGGGAACGTCAGCAGCCGTTGCGTGAGATAGTTCATGTCGGCCGCACCCGCCTGTTGGTGAGGCGGGCCCTGGGGCCCGCCTCCTAGGAGCGCTTTCAGGAAAAGTTGCAGAGTTTTCCGGTTCGAAAGCGCGACAGAAATCTATGCGCTTACTGACCCACGGTCACCTTGCTCAGCGCGAACAGCAGGTTGCTCGGGTTGATCTCGTAGCCCTTCACGCTGTCGAGGTTGGCCGTGTAGGTCACCGTGCTGGAGATCCACACCCAGGGAGCCTGCTCGGCGAGGCGCGCCTCGAACTGCTGGAAGATCGGCTTGCGCTTCGCCACGTCGGTTTCGACCCGGCCTTCCTGCAGCAGCTTGTCGAGCTCGGGATCGGAGAAGTTCGACACCTTCACCAGGTTGCCGTCCTTGGTGAAGTAGCGGTTGTACATCGGGTACGGATCCGGCCGGCCGCCGTTCTGCGCCACCGCCATGTCGAAATCGCCCTTCAGCCAGGTGTCGACATAGACCTTCAAATCCATGGTCTTGATGTTGAGCTTGACGCCGATCGCGGCGAGTTGGCTCTGCAGCACCTGCGCCTCGTTGGCGGCATAGGGCGGCTCGCCGGTCGCGGCGATCACATCGACCGAGAAGCCGGCTTCCTGGCCCGCTTCCTTCATCAGCGCCTTGGCCTTGTCGACGTCCTGCGTATAGCAGAACAGCGTCGAGGGGTCGGAGGCGTAGGCTGCCATGGTCAGGGGACCGGTGACCTTGCCCTCGCCGATCAGCGCGGTATCGATGATCTCCTGCCGGTTGACGGCGCACGAGATCGCCTGCCGCACCTTGAGGTTGTCCATCGGCGGCCGCGACGGGTTCATCTGCAGCACGTTATAGGCGAGGCCCGGGATGCGGTTGAGGGTCATGCCCTGCTCGCCCGGAATGAGCGTCGCGATGGTCGGGTCGTTGAACAGCGCGAAATCGATCTGGTTGGCGCGCATCGAGTCGATGATGGCGCTCTCGCTCGGCAGCACCGAGATAGTGATGCCGTCGACGCCGACCTTGCCGCCGGCCCAGTTCGGGTTGGGGCTGAGCACTTCCTTGACGTTCGGATCCCACTGGTCGAGCTTGAACGGGCCCGAGCCGATGGCGGTGGTGCCGATGCTGCCATCGGTCACCGCGCTCGCCGGAACGATCGAGGCATTGGTGCCCGACATGGCGACGAGGATCGGCGCGTCGGGCTGGCTCAGGTGGAACACCACCGTCTGCGGGTCGGGCGTGTCGATCGAGGCGATCGAGGTGAAGTTGGCCCGCGCCGCGGCGGCGGTCGCTTCGTCGAGCAGGCGCTCGAACGAGGCCTTGACGTCGGCCGAGGTCACCGTGTCGCCGGTCGAGAATTTGGCGTTCGGGTCGAGCTTGAAGGTGAGGGTCAGCCCGTCGGCCGAGAATTCCCAGCTCGTGGCGATGGCGGGCGACACATTGTAGTTCGCGTCGAGCCGCACCAGCGGCTCGTAGATCAATTCGAGCAGGCGCAGCGACGAGAACGCCGTCTGCTTGTGCGGGTCGAGCCCGGTCGCATCCTGCGACCACGCCATGCGGAGGCTTGCGGCCTGAACCGGCAGGGCGAAGGCGGTGGTCAGCGTTGCCGCGACGGCAAGGCCGGCGAGCAATCGTTTGGTCGTGGTCAAATGCATGGTGTTTCCCTCTCTGTTTTCAGTCTCGGCTGATAACGGCAGCGCCGCTTCGGCCAGTCGCTAGATCGTCGTCTACTGCTCACGCACCGGCTTCGAGCGCGCGTCTCAGGAACCCGCCGGCGCCCGCCATGGCGGTGCGCGCCTCGGCCACATCGAGGCCGGTGAGGATGGTCAGGATCGCCAGCTTCACGTCGTTGCCGGTGCGCTCCAGCGTCGCTTCGGCGACCTGCTCGGGGCAGTCGGTCGCCTGCATGACGATGCGCACCGCGCGCGCCAAGAGCTTCTCGTTGCTGGTCCGCACGTCGACCATCAGGTTCTGGTAGGTCTTGCCGATGCGGATCATGCTCGCGGTGGAGAGCATGTTGAGCACCAGCTTTTGCGCCGTGCCCGACTTGAGCCGGGTCGAGCCGGTGACCACCTCGGCGCCGACCAACGGCGCAATCGAGATGTCGGCGAGGCCGGCAATGGCGGAGTCCGGGTTGCAGGTAAGCCCCACCGTTACCGCGCCGAGCGACTTGGCGTAGTTCAGTGCGCCGATCACATACGGGGTGCGGCCGCTGACCGCGATCCCTACCACCACGTCGCGATTGGTGAGGTCGATGGCCCTGAGGTCCGCCGCGCCGCCTGTGGTGCTGTCCTCGGCGCCCTCGACGGCGCTGACCAGCGCCCCGAGGCCGCCGGCGATCACCCCCACGACCATCGTCGGTGGCACGCCGAAGGTCGGTGGACATTCCGAGGCATCGAGCACCCCCAGCCGTCCGCTGGTGCCGGCGCCGATATAGATCAGCCGCCCGCCCTTGCCGAACGCCTCGACGATCTTGTCGACCGCCAGCGCCACCTGCGGCAGGGTCTTGCCAACCGCCTCGGGCACCAGCCGGTCCTCGGCATTGATGGTCTTGACGATCTCCGGCGTTGCCATCAGGTCGATGCCCATGGTGCGCGGATTGCGCTCCTCCGAGACGAGCTGTTCGAGCTCGCTCAGCAAGGCCCGGCGATCGCTGACGACGGCGGTCATGGGCGGCTATCCGGGCGAATATCGCTTGGGGATTCGGTGCGTGACATCGGGACTCCTGAGCGTCGGTGGAAGGTAGAAACTCCGCGCTTTCGCTGTCAATTGTTTTCATTGCGGACGCACGGATTGCACTTTTGTTTCGCGTGGGTATGAATGGCGCGATGGGGATTCAGTCGAACATCGAGGCGTCCGCCGCGAGCTTCACGCCGACCATGCGGCGGCTCGCCAAGGCCATTCGCGACAACCCGACGATCGTCCTCGAAAAGACCATCTCGCAGATCGCCGAGGCCTGCGGCACCTCGGTCGCCTCGGTGGTGCGCTTCTGCCGCGCCGTCGGGGTCAGCGGCTATGCCGAGCTCCGCATGTCGCTCGCCACCGAGCTCGGCAAGGAGGCGGCGCAGTTCGGCTCCGGCCTGACGCTGGGCGCCGAAATCGCCCGCACCGATACGCTCGAGGAAATGGCCGCCAAGGTCGCCTCGCTCGAAATGCTGGCCATCGAGGAGACGGTGTCGAGCCTCGATTTCAGAACGCTGGAGCGGGTGGTCACCGCCCTCGACGAGGCCGAACGCATCCTGTTGTTCGGCATCGGCGCCAGCCATTTCGTCGCGCAGGACTTGCACCACAAGCTGTTCCGCGTCGGCCGCAACGTCTTCCTGATGGCCGATGCGCACGAGGCCTGGACCGCGGCGTTGCTGTCGCCGGCCCGCACCGTCGCCATCGGCTTTTCGCATTCCGGCACCACTGCCGACACGGTGCAGTTCCTGAAGCTCGCCAAGGACAACGGCGCCCTGACCGTCGCCGTCACCGGCTCGCCGGAATCGCCGCTGGCGCGCGCCGCCGAGGAACGCCTCTTCACCCACGCTCGTGAAAGCACGCTGCGCGCCGGCGCCATGGTCAGCCGCATCGCGCAACTGGCGCTGGTCGATTGCCTGTTCATGGGGGTGGCCCGGCTGCGCTACGAGCAGACCATCGACGCGCTGAAGCGCACCCGCGACATCACCCATCCCGAGCAGGCCGTATGACCACCAACTCCGAACCTTTGGCCCTGTTCGTCGGTGTCTCCGGCTACGAGCTCACCGCCGACGAGACCGCGTTTCTCCGAGAAGCGAACCCCTACGGGCTGTTCCTGTTCCGCCGCAACCTCGACCATCGGGAGCAGGCCAGGCGCTTGTGCGCTCAGTTCCGCGAGGTCGTCGGCCGCCCCGACGCGCCCATCTTCATCGACCAGGAAGGCGGCCGCGTGCAGCGGCTCGACAACGGTAACTGGCCGAGCTTCCGCGGCCTCGGCGCCTTCGGCGCGCTCGCCAGAAAAGATCTCGCCCTGGCCAAACGCGCTTTGCGCCTCTCAACCCAGGCCATGGGCGCCATCATGACCGACCTCACCATCGACAGCGGCACCACGCCGGTGATCGATCTCGCCCGCCCCGGCACCCACGACGTGATCGGCCAGCGCGCCCTCGGTGACGATCCGGAGCTGGTGGTGACCCTCGCCCGCGAAGTGATCGACGGCATGCTCGAGGTCGGCGCGCTGCCGATCATGAAGCACATTCCGGGCTATGGCCGGGTGACGGTCGATCCGCACTTCGATTGCCCGGTGGTCGATGCGGCGCTCGACGACCTGCGCGCCACCGACTTCCAGCCCTTCATCAAGCTCCGCGACACCCCCTGGGCCATGGTCGCCCACTTGATCTTCACCCGGATCGACCCGGAGCGCGCGGCCTCGGTTTCGCCCGCACTCTACGACCTGATCCGCAACGACATCGGCTATAACGGCGTGCTGATCACCGATTGCCTCAGCATGGAGGCGCTGAAGGGCACGCCGCGAGAGCGCGTCGCCGCCGCCCTCGCTGCCGGATGCGACATTGCGCTGCTGACCCAGGGGGGTCTCGAGGCCAGCATTTCGGCCGCCGAAGGCGCACGCCCGCTAGCTGGGCAAACGATCGAACGAATCACGCGCGCAACGCGCAAACGCGGTAACCTTCGCGTCGATGCCACAGCGCTGCACGCTGAAGTCGAAGGGATTTTTCGGGAGAACGGCCTCGCCTGAGGCGGCGCCACGATAAAGAGGAGACTGGAAGTGTTAAAGAGCAAGCTGATTGCGGCCACCGCCCTGGCGCTCGCGATGACCGCACCTGTGAGTGCGCAGGTCGTCCTGACCGTCAGCTCCGAGCAGACCACGACCTATGTGCGCAACTTCAACCCGTTCAACCAGACGTCGGCGCGCGCCACCACCAAGGATTTCATCTACGAGCCGCTGGCGATCTTCAATCGCCTCGCCGGCGCCAAGTGGGAATACCGGCTGGCCGAGAGTTTCGAGCTGGCCGACGACCTCAAGTCGATCACCTTCGTGCTGCGCGACGGGCTGAAATGGTCGGATGGCCAGCCGCTCACCGCCGATGACGTGGTCTTTACCTACGCCAACCTGACGAAGTTCCCGGCGCTCGATTTCAACTCCGTCTCCAAGCTGATGGCGTCGGTCGAAAAGCTCGACGCGCGCACCGTGCGCTTCAACCTCGCCCAGCCCAACTCGCTGGTCGCCACCACTATCGTCGCCATGCCGATCGTTCCCCAGCACATCTGGAAGGACGTCGCCGATCCGGTGACCTTCACCAACGAGAACCCGGTCGGCTCCGGCCCCCTCACCGAGATCACCCGCTTCACCCCGCAGGTCTATGAGCAGTGCCGCAACCCCAATTACTGGGATGCCGCGAGCCTGCACGTCGATTGCATCCGCATGCCGCAGCTCGCCGACAACCCGCAGGTGCTGGCGGCTTTGGCCGATGGCACGCTCGACTGGGCGACGAGCTTCATCCCCGATATCGACAACACCTTCGTCGCCAAGGACCCCGAGCATAACCACTACTGGTTCCTGCCCTCGAGCCTCGTCGCCTTCACGCTGAACCTCGAAAGCCCCGACGCCAACAACAAGAAGGCGTTCAACGACGTCAACTTCCGCCGCGCCGTTTCGATGCTGATCGATCGCCAGTCGATCATCGATATCGCCGGCTACGGCTATCCGGTGATCAACGAAGACCCGGCCATGCTCGGCTCGTTCTACAAGGCCTTCGGCAACCCCGAGGTGGTCACCCAGTTCGGCCAGTACGGCAAGTTCGACCTCGAGGCCGGGAAGGCTTTGCTCGAGCAATCCGGCTATGTCGATAAGGACGGTGACGGCTTCCGCGACAACCCGGACGGCACCCCGATCGCCATCGACATCGAGATCCCCAACGGCTGGACCGACTGGATCGATGCCGTGCAGATCGCCATCGAGACGCTGAAGCAGGGCGGGCTCAACGTGAAGATGTCGACCCCCGAGGAATCGGTCTGGGCTTCGGACCTGATCGACGCCAAGTACTCGATGTCGCTCAACGCCATCGCTTCGGCGGCCAACCCCTACTTCCCCTATATCCGCTCGTTCAACCCGGCCGATTTCGGCAAGAGCCGCACCTCGGCGCAGCGCTGGACCGACCCGGAAGTGGTCGAAATGCTGAACAAGTACACCCAGGTGAAGGACCCGGCCGAACAGAAGTCGATCATGGATGCCATCCAGCTCAAGGTGGCCGCAGCCATGCCGGTGATCCCGGTCTACAACAGCCCGTCCTTCTACCAGTACAGCACCAAGCGCTTTACCGGCTGGGCCAACGCGGAGAACCAGATCACTTCGCCGGTGGTCTCCAACGCCAACCCGGGCCGCCTGATCCAGCTCCTGGCGCTGCGTCCGGTCGCGCAATAATCCGCCACCAGCGAGGGCGCTTCAGGCGCCCTCGCTCCCCCACCTAGCGAAGAGATCCAATGGCCTTTCTGCTCCGCCGGCTGGTGTTCTACCTAGCGGCCTTCATCGCTGCGGCAACCATCAACTTCTTCCTGCCGCGCCTGATGCCGGGCGATCCGATCCAGAAGATGTTCGCCGGCGCCGGATCCGACCTGTCGCTGGAAAACCTCAACGCGCTGAAGCTCACCTTCGGCTTCATCGACGCGCCGATCGGCGAGCAGTATCTCGCTTATTTGAAGAGCGTTTTCACCGGCGATCTCGGCCGCTCCATCCGCTTCTTTCCGCTGCCGGTCACCGAGCTGCTCGGCCGCGCCCTGATCTGGACCGTCGGCCTTGTCGGCACCGCCACCATTATCGGCTTCACCATCGGCACGCTGCTCGGCGTCATGGCCGCCTGGCGCCGCGGCACCCGCTTCGACACCATCATCTCGCTGCTCTCGATCTTTTCGAGTTCGGTGCCGGCAGTGGTGGTCTCGCTGATCACCCTGTTCGCCTTCGGCTATACGCTCGGCTGGTTCCCCAACGGCTATGCCGCCGACCCGATGCTCGATCCATCCTGGGGGTGGGACTATGTCGGGAGCGTCCTCTACCACGGCACCCTGCCGATGCTGACCATGGTGATCGTGTTGACCGGCGGCTTCGCCGTGACCATGCGCAACAACATGATCAACCTGCTCGGCGAGGATTACATCGTCATGGGCCGCGCTAAGGGACTGTCCGACCGCGGCGTCATGCTCTGGTACGCGGCGCGCAACGCGCTGCTCCCCACTGTCTCGGCCCTCGCCATCTCCTTGGGCGCCGTACTCGGCGGCTCGCTGGTGACCGAGGTGGTGTTCAACTATCCCGGCATGGGCAACACGCTCTACCAGGCCATCCTCGCCCGCGATTACCCGGTGATCCAGGGCGCCCTGCTGATCATGACCGCGGCAATGCTGACCGCCAATTTTGTCGTCGATCTCAGCTACGTGCTGCTCGACCCACGCCTGAAGCGGGCCTGACCCATGACCCTCCTCACCCAATTGCTGCGCAACAAGAAGGCCCTGGTTGGGGTGACCATCCTCGCGATCGTTATCCTCGTCGCCATCTTCGCGCCGCTGCTCACCGAATACAGCCCGACCCAGCGCGTCGGCCGGCCGCATCAGGCGCCGTCGGCCGAGCATCTGCTCGGCACCACGCGGCTCGGCCATGACGTCTTCACCCGGCTGCTTTACGGCGCCCGCATCTCGCTCGCCGTCGGCTTCGGCGCCGGGCTGCTGATCACGGTGATCGGCACCGTGCTCGGCATCATTGCCGGCTACAAGGGCGGCGTGGTCGATGAGGTCATCACCTTCCTGACCAATATGGTGCTGGTCATCCCCAACCTGCCGCTGCTCTTGGTGCTCGCCGCCTTCATCGGCCAGGCGAGCCCGCTGGTCATCGCCGTCATCCTCGGCTTCACCTCCTGGGCCTGGGGCGTGCGGGTCACCCGCTCCGAGACCCTGTCGATCCGCCAGCGCGATTTCGTCAAATCCGCCGAGATGCTGGGCGAACCCAGCTGGCGCATCATGGCGTTCGAGATCTTCCCCAACCTGATCTCGATCGTCGGCATTAACTTCATCGGCAGTGTGCTGTTCGCCGTGATCACTGAGGCAACGCTCGAGTTCCTCGGGCTGGGCGACCCCAACACCGTCTCCTGGGGCATCATGCTCTACAACGCCCAGAACGCCTCGGCCCTCTCGGTCGGCGCCTGGTGGGACATTCTCACCCCCTGCTTCGCGCTGGCGGTACTCGGCCTTGGCCTCGCGCTGATCAACTTCGCCATCGACGAGATCGCCAACCCGCGGCTCAGGACCGGCGGCATGCTGGCGCGCTGGACCGGGCTGATCCGCCGTGGGGAGGGCACGCTGTGAACGACCCCGTCCTCTCGATCCGCAACCTCTCTATCGACTACATCGGCGCCACCACCGATTTCCATGCGGTGAAAAATGTCAGCTTCGACATCGGCAAGGGCGAGTTCTTCGGCCTTGCCGGCGAGTCCGGATGCGGCAAGAGCACCATCGCCTTCGCCATCAGCCGCCTGCATCGCCCACCGGCGCTGATCCGCACCGGCAGCCAGATCCTGCTCGATGGGCGCGACGTGCTCACCCTCGACGACCAGGCTTTGAAGCAGCTGCGCTGGCGCGAGGTCGCCATGGTGTTCCAGAGCGCCATGAACTCGCTGAACCCGGTGCTATCAATCGAGCGCCAGTTCTACGATGTGCTCAAAACCCATACCGGCATGTCGCGGCTATCAGCCCGGGCCCGCGCCGCCGAACTCCTCAAGCTCGTCGATATCCCGGCCGACCGGCTCTCGGCCTATCCACACCAGCTCTCGGGCGGCATGCGGCAGCGCGTCGTCATCGCCATCTGCCTCGCGCTCAACCCAAAACTCCTGATCATGGATGAGCCGACCACCGCGCTCGATGTGGTGGTGCAGCGCGAGATCCTCGAGCGCATCCACAAGCTGCGCCAGGAGCTCGGCTTCTCGGTGCTGTTCATCACCCACGACCTGGCGCTGATGGTGCAGGTCTCCGACCGCATCGGCATCATGCTGGAAGGCGAGCTGGTCGAGGTCAACGACGCCCAGGCGATCTACCGCACGCCGCAGCACGGCTATACGCGAAAGCTCTGGGCCTCGATCCCGCGCCTCACCGGCAAGCCGATCGCCGAGGTCACGCCATGACCGACACGGCCCCCATCCTCGCCCTCGACAATGTCTCGAAGGTCTTCAACCGCGGCGGCAGCACCGTGCATGCGGCGCGCGCCGTGTCGTTCGCGCTCCATCCCGGCCGCACCCTGGCGCTGGTCGGCGAATCCGGCTCGGGCAAGACCACCGCCGCCCGCCTGATCATGCGCGAATACCGCCCCGACCAGGGTCGCCTCCTGTTCCGTGGCGAGCCGATCGAGGGCAGTGCGGTGCGCGACATGAAGGCCTATCGCAGCGCCGTGCAGATGGTGTTCCAGGATCCATTCTCCTCGCTCAACCCGGTCCACACCATCCGCTACCACCTGGAGCGGCCGATGCGGCTGCACCAGCCGAGCCTGAAGGGTGCGGCGCGCGACGCCGCCATCGCCGAAGTGCTCACGCGGGTAAAGCTTGACCCGGCGCTGATCCTGCCGAAATACCCGCACGAACTGAGTGGTGGCCAGCGCCAGCGCATCAGCATCGCCCGGGCGCTGGCGGTGAACCCCGAGGTGATCATCGCCGACGAACCGACCTCGATGCTCGACGTCTCGGTGCGGCTCGGCATCCTGAACCTGCTCAACGACATGAAGCGGCAGCTCAAGCTCGCCGTGCTCTACATCACCCACGACATCGCCACCGCCCGCTATGTCGCCGAAGACATCATGGTGATGTATGCCGGCCAGATCGTCGAATGGGGCGAGACCGAAAGCGTGCTCGGCAACCCGCAGCACCCCTATACCCGCCTGCTCCTCTCTGCCGTCCCCGACCCCGACCGCCGCTTCGGCGACACCCGCTTCAGTGACGAGCTCGAACGCATCGACCTGATCCGCCGCCAATCGGCACTGGAGCAGCCGGAAGTGCGGGAGATCGGTCCCAACCACTTCATCCGGCCGATGCCGGTGTGACCGCCAGGCGCCAGCCGCAGCCCCTCTCCCCTGAGGGGAGAGGGTAGTGGAGCTAGGACCGTCAGGTCCGTAGCGGAACTCGGGTGAGGGGTTCAGCCTCTCAGCGAGCGCTCATTGCACCGCTTCACCCCTCAACCGGCCTTCGGCCACCTTCTCCCCTGAGGGGAGAAGGGACAGGCACCGCACCCGGTCGAGGTGGCTCCGAGTTAAATCCGCCGATACCCCGTCGGCTCGCCGCCTCCGAGGCGGCTGGTCCGTTCCACCACCTCGGCCAGTGGCTCGATCGCCACCGCCATGTGGAAGGAGTTGGCGTGGATGATCTCGCTCGGGCTGGTCAGCATCGCCACGTGCCCACGCCAGAACATCAGGTCGCCGCGCCGCAGCGCCGTGGCCGCGACCGGATCGCCCATCGCCGCCTGCTGGTCGCTGTCGCGCGCACAGTCACGCCCGGCGGCATACAGCGCCTGCTGCACCAGCCCCGAGCAGTCGAGCCCCAGGCTTTCGCGCCCGCCCCACTGATAGGGCGTCCCGACAAACCGCTCGGCAACCGCCACATAGTCCGGCGCACGGTCGCCAACCGGCGCCAGATGCTCCGCGACGAACCAGCCGCCGGAGGTTTTCACAAACCGTCCCTCGCGTCCCTCCTCGGCCACCAGCGCGTTCAGCGAATAGAGTCCGACCGGCGGGGCCTTGATGCTGGGCGCACTGAACCCATAGGTCCGTAGTGCCCGTATTGTATGGGTCGGCGCCGCGCCGGGCGCCCCCAACGCCGCCGCTGCGACATAGCCGACATAGCCGTCCCGCCGCGCCTGCCCGAAGGCCCAGCCATCGGTCTCGTCCAGCACCTCGAACAGCTCGCCGAACAGCAGCTGATCGAGCTGCTCGGCCTCTGCCGCCGGCGCCCGGCGCAGCGCCGCCGAGGGAATTCGTGCCTGCCGTACGCTGGTCTCGACATAACGGTCTGCGGGGACGATCCCCTCGAGCGACCGCGCAGCAATTCCATCACGGGCGAGGGTCAGGCGTGGATCGAGCAAGGTGGGTGTCCCATGGAAAGTGGCGGCGCAGAGCCCGAAGCTAGCCCGCCATTTCACCCCTCACAACCCGAACCAGCGGGCCCGCCGCGATGCGCCGAAATGCTGCTTGTCGGTGCGGAGGCTCACCGAGGGCTCGTAGTAGTTGCCGGTGGGTTGCGGGCCGGAGAAGAAATCCACCTCGACCTTGCCGATACGGCCGCCGCCGAACTCGATATAGCAGGTGCCGAACCCGTTGTAGGGCACGGCCTGTCCGGCCTGCCTGAGCTTCGCCACCAGCGCGCTCGCCACGGCCCTGGCCGCCCCTTCTGCGAACACCCCGGCCTTCGGCGTGCCGGTCGCCGCCCCGTCGCCCACGGCGTAGACATTGTCGTATTTCGTCTCGAGCGTCCGCGGATTGACCGGGATCCAGCCATTCTCGGACATGCCGCTCTCGAGCACCACCGGCGGCACCCGGTGCTTGGGGACGCCAAGGAACAGGCTAAACGGCATTTCCCGCCCGTCGTCCAGCACGGCGACATTGCGCGCATTGTCGACCGAAGCGACGCGCCGGCTCGGGATGAACTCGATGTCGCGTTCGGCGAAGGCGGCGAGCAGCGCCCGCGACGTTTCTGGCGACGGCGGCACCGGGCTACCGAGCGGCAGCACCAGCGAGATCTTGCAGTTCTGCCGCACGCCGCGCTCGACCAGGTAGTCATGCAGCATCAGCGCGCATTCGCTCGGCGCCGGTGGGCATTTGTAGGGCGCGCCGCATACCCCGATGATGGCGTTGCCGCTGCTGAAGCTCGGCAGCAGCTCGCGCAGCCGCTCCGCCCCCGGGATCGAATAGAATTCCGTGGTCCCCGCGAGCCCCGGCGTCGCCTCGAAGTCGTACTCCGCTCCCAGCGCCACCACGAGATGGTCCGCTTCGAACACGCCGTTATCGGTGCTGACCCGCCGCGCCACCGGGTCGATCGCCGTGATGGTGCGCTTGAGCAGCTTCACCCCCGGCTTGGCATAGGCGCTGTATGGCATCCGCACCGCCTCGGCTTCGGCATGGCCGAACATCACGTCGAGCTTGGAAAAGCCGAACATGAAGGAATCCGATTTGTCGATCAGCGTCACGTCGATGCTGTCGCCCAGTTGCTCGGACAATAATGTCGTCAGTTCGAGGCCGCCAAAGCCGGCGCCAAGCACCAGGATGCGGGGTTTGCTGCTCATATCAGTCTCGCCGGTTGGTATTGATCGGGGTGACGGAGGCGCCGGAAGCGCCTCCGCATTGTTGGCTCAGGTGAGTACCGGTTGCGGCACGATCCGGATGTAAGGCTTGGGCTCCTTCCACCCCTGGGGATAGAGCGTCTTGGCCTCGTCGTTCGACACCGAGCCGGCGATGATCACGTCGTCGCCCGGCTTCCAGTTCACCGGCGTCGCCAGGCGATGCTTGGCGGTGAGCTGCAGCGAGTCGATCACCCGCAGCACCTCGTCGAAGTTGCGGCCGGTGGTCATCGGATAGGAGATCACCAGCTTGATCTTCTTGTCCGGCCCGATGATGTAGACGTTGCGCACCGTCTGGTTGTCGGCTGCGGTACGGCCATCCGAGCTCGAACCCGCCGAAGCCGGCAGCATGTCGTAGAGCTGGCTGATGGCCAGCGTCGGGTCGCCGATCATCGGGAAGTTCGGCGCCGTGCCCTGCGTTTCGGCAATGTCCTTGGCCCAGCCGGCGTGCTTGTCCACCGGATCGACCGACAGCCCGATCACCTTGACGCCGCGCTTGTCGAATTCCGGCTTCAGCCGCGCCATGTAGCCGAGCTCGGTGGTGCAGACCGGTGTGAAATCCTTGGGGTGGGAGAACATGATCCCCCAGTCATTGCCCAGCCACTGGTGGAACGAGATCGGCCCCATCGTCGTATCGGCGCTGAAGTCGGGAGCCATCACGTTGATATTGAGAGTCATTTCGGTGTCCTTTGCCTCTGGAATTCGATTGCCGGGACACCTTAGGAAATCTATGTTCCGCCAGCGTTCCCCGACGGGGAACGCTTGGTGACGGCCCGTCAACTGGGCGCGGCAACAGCTCGGGGCGGTGCTGTCTTGCGTGTTTCGATCACTTTGCTCGGCCGCTTCGGCGTCAGCGTCGATGGCCGTCCGATCCCGACCGCTGACTGGCGGCGCGACCGGGCCGCCGCACTGGTGAAGTTTCTCGCCATCACCCCGGCGCATCGCCTGCATCGCGAACAGCTGATGGAAGCGTTCTGGCCCGAGCTCGATACCGAGGCCGCCGGCGCCAACCTGCGCAAGGCCATCCACTTCGCCCGCCGCACCCTTGGCGCGCACGAACTCATCACCCTTGGCAACGACGTCGTTGCGCTGGCGCCGGAAGCCGAGCTCAGCGTCGACACCGAACAGTTCGAGGCGGCGACCAGGGCGGCGCTGAGATCCCGCGATGCCGCCGAGTTCGAGCGGGCCGCCGACCTCTATCCTGGCCAGCTGCTGCCCGACGACATCTATGTCGATTGGCTCGACGCCCCGCGCACCCAGCTGCAGCAGCGCTACACCGAGCTGCTGCGCGCCGGCGCGCTGTGGCAACGACTTATTGCCCACGACCCCACCGACGAACAGGCGCAATGCGCCCTGATGCAGCGGGCCCTCGATGCCGGTAACCGGGTCGAGGCGATCCGCCAGTTCAACCAGCTGCGCGACAACCTCCACGCCGAGCTCGGCGTCGGCCCCAGCGCCGCGGCGATCGCGCTCTACGAGCAGGCCCTGGCGCTGTCCAGCGCCGAGCAGCCGGACCCGTCGGACCGCATCCGCGCCTCGCTCGCCTGGGGCCTGGTGCACCTGCAGAGCGGCGAATTCGACCGCGCCAGCGAGATCGCCCGCGACACCCGCAACCAGGCGCTCGCCGCCAACCTCGCCCGAGAAGTGGGCCAGGCCAGCGCGCTGCTCGGCCTCTCGGCCAATATGCAGCAGCGCTGGCCCGAGCTGTTCCGCTCCGAGTTCATCGAATGGGTGCGGGCCCGCCCCACCTTCGTCCGGCATGTGTTCGACGGCCACCTTTGCCTCTCGGAATTCTGCCTCTGCAGCGCGCACGGCCATGCCGGGATCGCCGCGCAGTCGCGCGAGCTGCTGGCCGTCGCCACCGAGGCCGATTCCGTCGCCGGTCGCGGCCTCGCCAACCTGCTGCTGGGCGAGGTGGCGCTGTTCTCGGGTGAGCTCGATGCGGCCGAAGCACTGCTCGAGGATGCCGAAGACCAGTTGCTGGAAGCCGGCGCCGTCGCCGGCCGCGTCCTGGCGCTGGAACGACTGGCCGAGATCGCCCTTGAACGTGGCCAGAAATGGCGTGCCAATCGGCTGATCCAGCGCGGGCTCGGCGAGGCCGAAGCCACCTGGCTGTCGCCGCACCTCAACATGCGCATGCAGGCGCTGGCGGTGCGCGCCGCGCCGACCCGCGAGAAGGCTGCGGAAGCCATCCTTGCCGGCGACCGGCTGCTGACCAATGGCGCCTGCCAGCCCTGCTCGATGGCGCTCCGCACTGCCTCAGTCATCGCATTGGTCGAGGCCGGACAGCTGCACGAGGTCGATCGCCGCCTCGCCGATGCCGAACGCATCGCCGGTATGTGGCATGGCGGCCCGTGGGCCGCGGCTTTATGGGAAGCCCGCGGCGTGCAGCGCCGCGCCCAGAGGCACGAGGTCCGGGCGCTCGCTGCCTTCGACGAAGCCGCCTTGCGCTACGCCGAACTCGGCCGCCCCCGCGACGCGGCGCGCTGCCTCGCCCGCATGAAAGACGCCGCCTAAATCACTTCAGCAACGAGCGACCCACATTCCGGCTTTCGCGGGAATGACCCGGTGGCGGCCGCTCGATCGCGAACGTCCTAGTCGTAGGTATCCTCGTCCGCCCTGGCGCTGATGAACCCCGCGGCGCCTGGCATGTCGGGTGCTTCGTCCTTGGCCGCCGGCTTCACCGGCTTGTCCTTGGCCTTCTGCGCCTCTTCATGCCTGCCGTGTCCGGCCGCGTCTTTCTTGTGAGCCTTGTGCTTGTCGCTCATGGCATCCTCCTGTTGCTGTGAAAGGAGAACGCGCCAGCCCAGTTTTAGTGCCCCCCCTGCTCCCCTCCCCCTTGAGGGTGGGTGGGGGTCCATCGGCGATCACCGCACCACCCCCTCCCTCAATCCCTCCCCTCCTAGCGGACGCGGCAGCGCCGCGGCGAGAGGGAAGCGAGGACTGGAGGATCGCTGCAGCCGCTCACCGCCCTAGCGCTGCCTGCTCCGAGGTGATCCTGTCCATCAGCGGGTCGAGTTCCATGTTGACCGGTGCGTTTGCGGTGAGGCGCTGCTTCAGGAAACCGATCGACTCCTCCAGCACTTCGTCGAGGTTCTCCGAGCATTGGAAGTCGCCGGCGACACGCTTCACCTTGGAGTTGTCGAACAGCGCCGACCAGGTCTTGTCGCCGATCAGCGGCCCTTCCCAGGCCTTGTTGTAGGCGACCAGCGTGTCGGACGGCACATGCACGATATCAGGCGTCAGCCCGACGCCGCGCCCGATGGCGTGATAGATGTCGTCCCAGCTATAGCCGCGGTCCGAGGTGATGTGGAAAATCTCGCTCAGCGCCCCGTCCTTGCCGAACAGGTTGACGAACGGCACGGCGAAATCCTTCGAGCGCGTCAGTGTCCAGGGCGAAGTGCCGTCGCCGGCAACGATCACGGGTTTGCCCTGCTGCATGCGGCGGATGACGATATCGCCCTCGCCCATCATTGTCGGCAGCCCGGTGCGCACCGTGTGGCTCGGCCGGACGATGGTCCATGGCAGGTTCTTGGCCTCGGCCAGCAGCTTTTCGCAGGCGATCTTGGCCTGGCTGTAGCCCCAGTAGGGGTTCACCGCCGGGGTCTGTTCGGTGATGATGTAGTGCCGCGCCGGCTTCTCGTAGACCGAAGCCGACGAGATGAAGATGTACTGCTTGGTGTTGCCGGCAAAGGTGGCGATATCCACGGCCATCTGCTCGGGGGTGAACACCATGAACTGCGCCACCACGTCGAACTTGTGGGCGCCCAGCGCGCGGTAGGCCGCCGGGTCCTTCATGTCGCCGACGATCGAGGTCACCCCCTTCGGCAGCGCCGCATCGCGCTGCCCGCGGTTGAACACACTGACCTTGTGCCCTTGGCTGACCGCATATTCGACGCATGGCAGCGAAATCTGCCCGGTACCACCGATGAAAAGTACGCTGAGACTCATGAAATCCTCCTCGAGTATGAGGAGCGTACCTCATCACCGGTCCGCCGCGACTGCAACCTTCGACGCAGCCCGGGGCGCCAAGCCATTCAGCGATTGTGCGCACGCGAACAACCGCCTACCACTTCTTGTCGACGCGCCGGATCTGGGCACGGCAAGTCACCTGATCACCTCGGGACCGTAGCTTGATCAACATCGTCATCCCGATGGCCGGCCGCGGCTCGCGTTTCGAGGGCACCGCCGAACGCGTGCCCAAGCCGCTGATCGAGGTGCAGCCCGGCCGCCGGATGATCGAGTACGTGGTCGATTACCTGCGCCTCGCCGAACCGCACCGCTTCATCTTCGTCTGCCAGGCCGAGCACGCCCGCCGGCACCGGCTGGCCGAACTGTTCGCCACCCTGGCCCCCGGCCATGAACTGGTGCTCACCGACGCGGTGACCCGCGGCCCCGCAGCGACAGCGCTTCTTGCGGCGCCGCTGCTCGGGCCGGATGACGAGTTGCTCGTCGCCTATTGCGATTGCTTTTTCACCATCGATGTCTCAGCCTTTCTCGGCCGCCTGCGTGGTGCATCGGCCGATGGCGGCGTGCTGATCTTCCCCTCGACCCAGCCGAGCGATGCCTATGCCCTTGTCGATCCGCAGGGACGTCTCTCGCAAATCGTCGAGAAAGAGGTGATCAGCGGCGACGCCGTGGCCGGACTGTTCTATTTTCGCCGTGGCGCGGCGTTCGTCGGCGCGGCCGAGGCCGCCATCGCCGCCACCCCGGCTGACCGGGAGGCGTTCGTTTCAAACGTCTGCGACCGCCTGATCGCCGATGGCGGCACCGTTCTCGGCCAACGCATCGATCGCCGCCAGTGGATCGAAATGGGCACCCCGGCTGACCTCGCGCTCTCCCGCCAGTGGCTCGCGTCGCATCGGCCGACGGCAATGCCAGGCCGCCGAGGGTGAGGGCGATGAAGCCGCTCAAGCCGCGCTATCGGCGCACCTGGTCGCGCCCCATCGCGACGCTGACCCGGGGGTTCGCCCGCAATCCCCAGTTGGCCTGGCAGCTGGTGCGCAGCGGCATGAACCTTCGCAACACCCAGAACCTGCGCCGCTTCAGCCTCGCCATTCATGGCCGCGACTTCCTCGCCGACATCTACGCGGTGGCGCGCGAGGTCGGCATTCGTCCCTATCTGATGTGGGGCACCCTGCTGGGGGCGGTGCGCGATGGCCGTCCGATCCCGCACGATACCGATATCGACCTCGGTCTCAGCGCTGCCGACTATGCCCATAAGGTCGCCTTCGTTTCCGGCATGATCGAGCGCGGCTACTTCTTCGTCCTCGACGAGCGCTACAAGTTCCGCCTGCTGCGCCGCGATTACGTGCTGCACGCCGATTTCGACGTATTCTATCCGGCCGGCGGCGAGATGATCTGCCTGAACCCCCTCGATGGCGTTTACCAGGGCGCCCGTTTTCCACTCCAGAGCTTCGATCGCCTGCGCGAGATCGAAATCCTCGACGGCCTCAAGGTGCTGATCCCGGATCCGCCGGAGCGCCTGCTCGAAATCATCTACGGAGCGGACTGGCGAACCCCCAACCCCGGCTATGTTGGCACCACCGACCTCGCCAACCCACTCCGCATCGCCAAGGGCGAGCCCATTCCGCCGCTGCCGGAGAGGCCCCCAGGTCAGCCGCCGCCCTTCTCATAGGGTTGGCCCAAAGCCGCCGGAGCGCCACTGCGGGTTGCCGACACCGCCAGCACCACGATGGTCAGCACATAGGGCAGCATGATCAGGAACTGCAGCGGCACGCCGCTCGGCAGCAACTGCGCCCTCAGTTGCAGCGCTTCGGCTGCCCCGAACAGCAGCGCTGCGACCATCACCCCGAACGGATGCCGGCGCCCGAGGATCAGGATGGCAAGCGCGATATAGCCGCGACCCGCCGTCATATTGTCGAGGAACACCCCGGTGGCGCTGATCGAGAGGAACGCACCGCCCAGCCCGGCCAGCGCCCCGCTCACCGCCACCGCCGCATAGCGGATGGCGATCGGATCGAGCCCCAGCGTCTCCGCCGCTTCCGGATGCTCGCCTACCGCCTTGATCGACAGCCCGATGGTCGAGCGCTGCATCACCAGCCAGCCGCCCAGCACCAGCGCCAGTGACAGGTAGGTCAGCGGGTCATGCTGGAACAGCAGCGGTCCGAGGATCGGGATTTGCCCCAGCGGCCCGAAGTCGATCGGCGCGAATGGCGTGATCCGCGGCGAGGCCGTACCCGAGCCGAAGGCAAGGCGGAAGAAATACGCCGAAACGCCGAGCATCAGCAGGTTGAAGGCGATCCCCACCACCACCTGGTTGGATTTGAGCGTCACCGCATAGAACGCCAGTCCCAGCCCCGCGATGGCGCCGATCAGCACCGCGACGCCGGCGCCAAGCCACAGGTTGCCGCTGAAGTGCACGGTGATGAAGCCGGTAAAACACCCGATCAGCATCATGCCTTCGAGCCCGATATTCAGCACTCCGGACTTCTCGGCGAACATCCCGCCCAGAGCCGCGAGGAGGATCGGGATCGAGAGCCGGACGCTCGCGGCGATGAACCCGGCGAGGACCGGATCAGCAAGCCACTCCATGGTTCAGCTCCCCACCACGGCGCGGCGGCGGAACAGCCGCGGCAGGGCGTTCTGGCCGATCAGCAGCAGCACCACCAGCGCCTGGATCACCGTGGTCAGCGCGCTCGGCACCCCGGCCGCCGATTCCATGGTGGTCGAGCCGATCTGCAGCGCCGCGAACAGCACCGCTGCCGCCAGCACTCCGAGCGGATTGGTCTGGCCGAGCAGCGCCACGATGATTGCCGTATAGCCAAAACCCGGCGACAGGTTCTCGATCATCCGCCGCTGCACCCCGGCGACTTCCGAAAAGCCGGCGAGTCCCGACAGCGCCCCGCAGATCAGGAAGCCGGTCCACAGCGCCGCCTTAACGTTCATCCCGGTATTCTCGGCCGCGCGCGCATTGTGCCCCACCGCCCGCAGGCGGAACCCCGCCACCGAGCGCCACAGGAACACCTGCGCGACGATCGCCACGACGACCACCAGCAGCAGCCCGGCATGGAGCCGCGTGCCCTCGAGCAGCATCGGCAGCCGCGCCTCCGCCGCGAGCCGCGCCGTGCGCGCCAGTGGCGAGCCCGGATCCTGCAGCGGCCCATGCAGCAGGTAGCCGACGAAGTAGATGGCGATGTAGTTGAGCATGATGGTGGTGATCAGCTCGTCCGCCCGGAACTTCAGCTTCAGTACCCCGGCGATCGCCGACCAGCCCGCCCCGGCGACCGCCGCCGCGAGAGCCATGGCCGACAGCACCAGCCATTGCGGCTGGCCGCCAAGCTGCAGCCCCATCCAGGCTGCCGCGACACCGCCGATGAACAGCTGGCCCTCGGCTCCGACATTGAACACCCCGGCACGGAAGGCCAGCGCGATGCCGATGCCGCAAAACGCCAGCGGCACGGTGCGGATCGCCGTCTCCGCGAGCCCGTTGGTGCTCCCCAGCGACGCCTCGAACAGGCTGAGATAGGCCAGCACCGGGTCGCGCCCGATCGCCGCGATCAGCAGGGCGCCGATGGCGAAGGCGGCAAGCACGCAGAGCATGCCCGACAGCACCGAGCGTGGCAGCAGCCAGCGCCTGGCGAGACCGACGGCAGCCTCGGATGCACTCTCGCTCATGCCGTCCTCCCGGCCATCAGCAGCCCCAGTTTCTCGACGCTGAAATCGGCTCGCGCCACCACGCCCGTCAACTGCCCCTTGAACAGCACGACGATCCGGTCGGCGAGCGCCAGCACCTCGTCGAGCTCGGTCGAAATCAGCAGCACCGCCGCCCCCGCGGCGCGCCGCTGCAGCAGCTGGCTCTGCAGGAACGCCGTCGCCCCGATATCCAGTCCGCGCGTTGGCTGCACCGCAACCACCAGCCGCGGGTCGCGGCTCAGCGCCCGCCCCAGCACCACCTTCTGCTGGTTGCCCCCCGAGAGCGAACCGATGGCCTGTTCGACGCTGCCCAGCCGAACATCGTAATCGGCCACCAGTTGCGCCGCAAAAGCCCGCGTCTCGCCCTGCCGCCGCAGGCCCCAGCGGGCAAAGCGCGGCCGCCCGGCTTCTTCAGCCACGGCATTGTCGGTCACTGACAGCTTTTCGAAGATCGCCGTGCGGTGCCGATCCTCCGGGATATGCGCCAGCCCCGCCGCGATCCGCTCGGCTACCGGCCGGTGCGTCATCTCGATCCCGTCGATCAGCACCCGCCCGGTATCGGGCCGCTGCAGCCCGACGATCGCTTCTGCCAGTTCCTGCTGGCCATTGCCATCGACCCCCGCCACCGCGACGATCTCGCCGGCGCCGACCGCGAGGCTCACCCCCTCGAGTCGCCGCACCCCGCGCGCGTCGGTCAGCCCCAGCCGATCGACCTCCAGCAGCGGCCGTCCGGCAACGGGTATGCCCTCGAGCTGCGGCAGCGTCACCTCGCCGCCCACCATCATGCGGGCGATCTCGCGCGGTTCGGTTTCGGCCGTCCGCAGCGATCCCGCCACCTTGCCGCGCCTGAGCACGGTGATCCGGTCGGTGACCGCCATCACTTCATTGAGCTTGTGCGAGATGAAAACGATCGCCGTCCCGGCGGCCGCCAGCGAGCGCAGCACGGGAAACAACGCCGCCGCCTCCTGCGGCGTCAGCACTGCGGTCGGCTCGTCCAGAACCAGGATTTTTGCGCCGCGATAGAGCGCCTTGACGATCTCCACCCGCTGCTGGCTCGCCACCGACAATTCGCCGGCCAACGCCCGCGCATCGACCGCCAGCCCGTAGCGGGCGCCCAGCGCGTCGATCTCGTTGGCCAGTTGGTCGAGGCGCGGAAACCAGGTCCGCACCTCCTTGAGCCCCAGGGCGATGTTCTCGGCGACCGTCAGCGTCGGCACCAGCATGAAGTGCTGGTGCACCATGCCGATACCGAGCCGCCGCGCCTCCAGCGGGCCGTCGATCGTGACCGGCTGGCCGCCGATCTCGATCGACCCGGCCTGCGGCTGGAGCAGCCCGGCCAGCGCCCGCATCAGCGTGGTCTTGCCGGCGCCGTTCTCGCCGAGCAGCGCGTGGATCTCTCCCGGCTCTACGGCGAAGCTCACATCGTCATTGGCCACCACCGGGCCGAAGGCGACGCGGATGTTCCGCATCGCCACCGCCGCGGCTGCGTTCAGTTGTGACACTGCCCGCTTACTGCACTTCGCTGGTATCGAGCGGCACCTCGAACGTGCCGGCCTTGATCGCCGCGATCTTGTCCTCGACCGCCTTCAGCACCGCCGGATCGACATTCTTGTCGAGCCCGTGGAAATCGGCGAGCCCGACCGAGTTGGCGGCAACGCCATACGACCAGTTCTCGCTCTTCCAGGTGCCGTCGAGCACCGCCTGGCCGACTGCCGTCACCAGCGGCCCGAGGTCCCAGGTGACGCTGGTCAGCACCGCTTCGGGGCCGAGATGGTTCTGGTCGGTCATGGCGCCGAGCGCGAACACCTTCTTGGTGATTGCCGCATCGATCACCCCGACGCCTTGTGCGGAAAGCACGTCGGCGCCCTGCTCGACCTGGGCAATGGCGGCTTCCTTGGCCTTGGGCGGATCGAACCACGAGCCGATGAATGTATGCAGTACCTTGATCTCGGGTTTCACCTCCTTGGCGCCCGCCTCATAGGCGTGGAGGTTGGCCAGCATATTGGGCGCCGGCATGCCGCCGACCCAGCCGACCGAGCCGGTCTTCGAGGTCCCGGCCGCCAGCATCCCGGCGAGATAGGCGCCCTGGTAGTCGGGGTTGGAATAGGTGCCGAGGTTCGGCGCGAGTTCCGCTGCCGTGCCGGCCATGAAGGTGGTGTCGGGGAAATCCTCGGCGGCATTGAGCGCCGCATCGCCGAACGAGAAGCTGTGCGCGAAGATCAGCTTGTAGCCGCGCTCGGCGAAATCGCGCAGCAGCCGTTCGGCATCGGCGTCGGTGACGTTCTCGACATAGGCGACTTCCGCCCCCAGCGCCTTGCCGGCGGCTTCGAGGCCGTTATAGCCCACCGAGTTCCAGTCATTGTCGGTGATCGGACCGGGCAGGATCATCGCGATCTTGAGATCGGCGGCCAGCACCGGGGTGCTCAGCGCGGTGGTCGCGACGAGCAGCAGCGCCGCCTGCGCAAAGCGCCGGCGTGAGAGTGTCATGAAGGATGTCATCTGTTCTTCTCCTGTATCGCGCACTGCGCGGGAACGATGGGCCCCGCCAGCCCGCCGTCCCGCATTCGGGGTCGCAGTGCGAGACCCGGATGGTAATGCTGCTAACGTTGTCGTCAATTGTCACAAAGACGTGTGGATGACAGGCAGCCCCTGCGGTGGGCGCATGACGCCTTCGTCCCGCGATCGCTAGTTCGGTGCCGAAAGAGCCCCCCACCCTGTCCCTCCCCGCAAGGGGGGAGGAGACCAAAACACTGACGCTGGTGGGAGCGTCTCCCTCCCCCTTGCGGGGAGGGGACAGGGGAGGGGGTGCTCTGTGCGCACCGGCCTGTCCGCCGCGTGTCGCAGGCACCTAAGCCTAGTCCCGCTTCACCTTGCGGATCGCCCCGGCCTGCGGATCGTAGCCACGCGCCGCCAGGAGGAACGCCACCGCGGCGCAGCCGGCGACGACGCCGAGCGAGGTGAGATTGAGCTGGCCGTACATGGCGAAGCGGATCAGCTCCACCGCATGGGTGAACGGGTTCACCACGCTCAGCCAGTAGACGATCTCGGCGCCGGATTCGCGCAGCTTCCACAGCGGGTAGAGCGCTGAGCTCAGGAAGAACATCGGGAACACCACGAAGTTCATCATCCCGGCAAAGTTCTCGATCTGCGGCGTGTAGACCGAGACCAGCAACCCGATCGAGCCGAGCATCAGCCCGGCGAGGATGATCGCCGGGATGGCGGTCAGGTAGCCCAAATCCGGCACCCCGTAGCCGACGAGCCGCGCGACGATGAGGAACGCATAGGCCTGCAGCAGCGCCAGGATCGTGGCGCCGGTGATCTTGGCGAACAGCAGGAAGCCGCGCGGCAGCGGCGTCACCAGCATCACCCGCATCACCCCGGCCTCGCGGTCATAGACCATCGACAGCGCCGACTGCATGCACTGGAACAGGATGACGATGCCCACCAGCCCCGGCAGGATATACTCCTGGTAGGGCGTATAGGTCTGGTACGGCGGCACGATCGAAACGCCGAGCAGGTCGTGCAGGCCGGTGGCGAAGACGATGAGCCACAAGGCCGGGCGCACCAGCGCCGAGAGCAGCCGCTCGGTCTGGCGCAGGAACTTGGCGATCTCCCGCCAGGTGATGGCGTAGACCCCAAGCCACAGGTGCTGCACGCTTACTGACACTTGTGCTCCGGCTCATCGGTGCCCAGCGTATCGAGCACGTTGGTCTGATGCAGAAAACCTTCGAGCGGCGCCTCGGCGATGACGGCGTTATGCGTCGCGAGTACGATCGGAAACCGCATCTGCCCGTCCCACGGCCGGAAGTTGAGCTGCACGCCCTTGGCTCCATCGATCTTCAGCCGGTTGCCGCGGATATAGTCGGCGGTCTTCTGGTACTCGCCGGTCCGCGCCTTGGCGTAGGCCGTGACGATGGCCTTTGCGGCGATCCAACTCGACCAGTCCTGCCCGGTCATCCGCCGCCCCTTGGTTAGCGTCTCGAAGCGCGAGGTCACCTGGGTCGAGCCATCGCGGTCCCAGCTCCACTGCCACTCCGACGCGACCAGCCCGGTGGAGCCGACCACCAGCCGCGGCAGCTGTGTGTCGTAGGGCAGGTAGCGCGAGAACTCGCCCTGGTGGTCGGCGACGAACACCACGTCGTAGTCGGCATTGCCGGTGATCAGCAGCGAGTTGTTCCGCTCGCGATTGGCCGGGTCGGTGGCGAGGGTGAACTCGCGCTCGTCGACGATATTGAAGCGCTGCCGCTCGGCCGAAGCGTGGAACGCCACCGCCATTGCCTTGTCGCGCGGCTCGGCCCCCACCAGCATCAGCACCTTGGTCCAGTTGCGGGTACGGAGCAGTTGCACCATGGCGTCGGACAGCATGCGGTCCGAGGCGGCAGTGTGGAGGAGGTTCGGATAGCAGCGCTGGCGCAGGTAATCCTCCGGCGCCGTGGCATTGAGCAGCGTCACCGGCCACTCGCGGGTTTGCCCGGCCACCTGGTCCACCAACTCGGCCGGCAGGTCGAGAATGACGAACTGCTCCCCCGCCTTCACCATTTCGTCGAGTTTGGCCACCAGCGAGGCCGCGTCGGTCGCTTCCTGGTGATCCAGCACCACCTGCTGGTCCACCGCGTCCGACACCACCTTCATCTCCTCGACCCCCATCGTCGCCCCGTCGATCGGGTTGCCGCCGGGCGCGATTTCGATGCGCGTATAGACGAGGTCTGGGTGATAGCGCGGGTCGTCCTGCAGCCCCAGATAGCCGATCTTGATCTCGGCAGAAAATGCGGCGCCGCTGAAAAGCAGCGACGCCGCCAGGGGGAGGAGCAGTGAAAACTTGGGTTTGAACCGGCGGCGCCCCAGCGTCCCCTCTCCCCGCGGCGCTACCGCGTCCGCTAGGGGGGAGAGGGTCAGGGTGAGGGGGCCTTGCCCCAAGCGCGGTGCGAAGGAAGGCCCCCTCACCCGACGCTTCGCGCCGACCTTTCCCCCTCGGGGCGCTACCGCGTCCCCAAAGGGAGAGGTGAAACCCGAGAGCCGTTCAGTCATCGATCACCACCGAATGCGGCACGCGTCCCACCGGTACCGACTTGATCGGCTTCATCGAAGCCATGTCGATCACCGTGATGTCGTCCGACAGCCCGTTCGCCACGTAGGCCCGGGACTCGTCGCTACTGAGATCCACCGACCAGGCGCGCTTGCCCACCAGCACATACTGCAACACGTCGTGCGTCTTGCCGTCGATGATGACGATATGGTTGGCGCGCCCCAGGCTGAGCAGGATCTTCGAACCATCCCGGGTCACCGCCATCCCCACCGGGGTCACGTCTTCCTCGCGGAAGCCGGGCGGCACGAAGATCAGGCTGTCGCCCTTGATCTCGTTGGTCGCCGTATCGATGATGTAGATCTCCGATGACAGCTCGCAGCTGACCCACAGCTCCGTCCCATCCGGCGTCAGGATGAAGCGGCGCGGCCGGGTGCCGACCAGGATGTTCTTGGTCACCGCACCGGTGGTGGTGTCGACCACATGCACCATGTCGGCGACTTCCGAGGTCACATAAGCGGTCTTGCCATCCGGCATCACCAGCACGCCCTCCGGCTCGGCCCCGGTCGGGATGTCCTGAATGGAGACCCGTGTCGCCATGTCGATCGCCTCGAGCCGCGAGTCCTCTTCATTCGAGACGTAGATCACCTTCTCGTCCGGCGAGAAGGCGAACACTTCCGGCGACGGCCCGGTGGGGATCGAGTCCACCACCTCGAGGCTCGCCACGTCGATCACGTCGATTGCGTCATCGTCACCACAGGCGACGTAGAGCAGCTCCTTGGCCGCATTGAAGTGCATGTCCCGCGGCCGCCGCGAGGTGGCGATGCGTTTCACCACCGCCAGCGACTGGTCGAGCACCACCACTTCGTTGCCCTTCTCGGTGGAGACGAAAATCATCCCCGTACCCTTGGCGACGGCACGCGGCACCGCGCTTGCAGCAAGCAGTGCCGTCGCCGTCGCGACGAATGTGCGTCGGGTGAACCTCATTTGACGATGAACTTCCCCTTGAGGCCGCGGTTCTCGTAGCCCGGCACGTAGATTTCATACTCGCCCGGCCGGATCGGCACGAACGAGATGTTGAAGGTACCGGCATCGTCGAACTCGATAGAGTAGAGGCCCCACACCTTGGTCTCGAGGTCGTTGACGACGATCTGGTTGATCCACGAGTTGCGGAACAGCTCGGGCGCTACCACGGCGATCTCCTCATTGCCGTCCGAGGTGATATCGAGCTGGTAGTATTTGCCGGTCTCGAGCTCCCACACCTCCTGCGAAAACTTCAGATCCACCGTGTTGATTTCGAGCGTCAGGTCGGTGCCATTGGCGGCAAGATTACCCTCCGCCTGCGCCCCACCGGTGAACAGCAGAGCAGCAGTCGCGGCGACGAGAAGTTTGTGCATTTGGTGGCCCCCCATAGGCAGTTTCGATCAGCGTTATCGCAATTTACAATCTGCTGTCCCGACACGCACCAGCAACCCGCCAGCCGCAATACATGATATAGCCAAGCCCAATGATCCCGGGTGCTAGCGCTGCACCCACCACTGCTATTCTCGCGTTCCCAGGGAGGAACCATGCGCAAAATTCTACAGGCCGCTCTGCTGGGGATGACCCTCGCGATCGGCTTCACCTCCGGTGCCTTCGCCCAGCATGGCGAGCCGGAAAAACTGTCGCTCGGCGTGCAGGCCACCGGCACGGTGAAATGGGAGCTGGCCGCCATGCAGGCGCTCGAGCTCGACAAGAAGCATCACCTGAAACTCGACATCCGCGACGTCGCAGACAGCAAGGCCGGCCAGATCGCCCTGCAGGCGAAGGAGGTTGACGTCATCCTGTCCGATTTCGTCTGGGTCTCGATCCAGCGCCACCAGGGTAACATGGTCACCATGGTGCCGCACTCGCTGACCGTCGGCGGGCTGATGGTCGATCCGGCCGCCGGCATCGCCAGCGTCGCCGATCTCAAGGGCAAGACCCTCGCCGTCTCCGGCAGCCCGGTCGACAAGAGCTATGTCATCCTCGCCGCCTATTACAACAAGCTGACCGGCGGCAACCTCACCGAGGATGCCGAAGCCAAGTTCGGCGCTCCGCCACTGGTCAACGAGCTGATCACCGGTGGCCAGGCCCAGGCGGCGCTCAACCTCTGGAACTGGAACTCGCGCGCCAAGCTGGCGGGGAAGGCCGAGCTGATCTCGGTCGCCACGATGCTCGCCGATCTCGGCGTCTCCGAAACCCCGCCGCTGCTCGGCTGGGCCTTCTTCGACGAGACCGGTCGCGACAAGAAGGCCGCCATCAAGGGCTTCCTCGATGCCAGCTTCGAGACCAAGAACGCGCTGCTCACCGACGATGCACTGTGGGACAAGATCCGCGACGTGATGAATGTCGGCGATGACGACGCACTGTTCGCCCAGCTGCGCGATGACTACCGCGCCGGCATCGTCACCAAATACGCCGCCTCCAGCATGCAGCCGGCTGAAGAGTCCTTCGCCGTCATGGCCAAGTTCGGCGGCCCCGACGTCGTCGGTGACTCGACCGAACTGGCCGACGGCACCTTCTGGAAAGGCTATCGCAAATAGCCGTTGAACTGCGCGACGGCAGGACCGCAGCCGTAACCTCCAAGGGGCAGCAGCAGCGCGTGGCGAGACGAGGCATTCCCCTCGAGCTCGTCAGCCTGCTGCTGTTGCTGGCTGCCTGGCAGGTCCTCGCCATGCTGTTCCCGGCGCGCCTGTTCCCCACCCCGATCGATGTCGGCGCCCACGTCTGGACGCTGGCGACGACGGGAAAACTCCTGCCCGATCTCGGCAAGACCCTGACCCGCGCCACCATCGCCTTCGTCATCGCCATGGCGCTCGGCACCGCCATCGGCATCGGGCTCGGCCGCTCGCGCGTCGCCGACCGGCTGTTCTCCGCCTGGGTGGTGGTGGGCCTCAACGTCCCGGCGATCGTCATCGCCATCGTGCTCTATATCTGGCTCGGCCTCACCGAGTTCGCGCTGATCCTTGCCGTGGTGCTCAACAAGCTGCCGCTGGTCATCGCCACCATCCGCGAGGGCGTCCGCAGCTTCGATCCCGCCTATGACGATCTCGGCCGCGCCTTCCGCATGCCGTTCCTGCGCCAGTTGCGGTTGATCGCCGTGCCGCAGCTGATGCCGTTCGTCCTCGCCGCGGCGCGCACCGGGCTCAGCCTGATCTGGAAGATCGTCCTCGTCTTCGAGGTGCTGGGCTCCGATGGCGGCGTCGGCTTCCGCATCTCGGTGTTCTTCCAGTTCTTCGACATCAAGGGCATCTTCGCCTACACCACCGCCTTCATCCTGGTGGTCTTCGTCTTCGAGTACCTGATGCTCCGGCCGCTCGAGCGCCGGGTGCTGAAATGGCGGCAGCCGCGATGAGTGGTCCCCGTCTCGATATCGCCATCGCCGGCAAGCGCTTCGATTTCCTGCCCGAGCCACTGCTCGAGCGCTTCGAGCTCATGATCGAGCCCTCCTCGGTGGTGGCGCTGGTCGGCCCCTCCGGCGTCGGCAAATCCACCCTGTTGCGCATGGTCGGCGGCATCGACAGGCTGTTCTTGGGCACCATCAGTGTCGACGGGATGCCAGCTGCCGCTGCCCCTCCCGCAGGGTTCGTATTCCAGGATGCCCGTCTCCTCCCCTGGCTCACGGCCATCGACAACATCCGCGCCGTCCGCCCCCAAACCACCGAGGCCGAGGCCATCGAGATGCTCGGCCGGGTCGGCCTCAGCGGTTTCGAGCACTACTTCCCGCACGAGCTGTCGGGCGGCATGCAGCGGCGTGTCGCGCTGGCTCGCGCCTTCTCGGTCAATCCGCGTCTCCTGCTGCTCGACGAGCCCTTCGTCTCGCTCGACCGCACCCTGGTGCGCGAGATGGAAGAGGTGCTGTTCGCGCTGATCGCGGCGAGCCACCCCACCGTACTGCTGGTCACCCACCTGCCCGAGGACGCGGCGATGCTCGCCGACCGCGCCATCGTGCTGAGCGGCCGCCCCGCCCGCATCACCGCCGACTACCGCTTCGATATCCCGCGTGGCCAACGCAGCCGCGAGCAGCGCGAGGCCATAGCCAACCAGATCGCCGCCTCCGTCACTGCCGTGGAGACCGCCGCCCCATGACCGAGCCCGTCCTCGCGCTCACCGAGGTGCGAAAGTCCTACGGCAGCAACGAAGCGCTGAAGGGCGTCTCACTCGACATCGCCCCTGGCGAGATCGTCGGCCTGCTCGGCCCCAACGGCGCCGGCAAATCCACGCTGTTCCAGATCTGCTCGGGGCTGTTCTCGCCCGATGGCGGCGCGGTCAGGCTGTTCGGCATGGGCTACAAGGACAATGCCTCCGAGATCCTCAAGCAGCTCGGCGTGGTGTTCCAGTCGCGTTCGCTCGATCTCGATATGAGCGTTCGCGCCAACCTCAAATTCCACGGTAATCTGTTCGGCCTCTCCGGCAAGCTGCTCAACGAGCGCATCGACAGCGCCGCGGCGTTCTTCGCCGTCACCGAACTGATCGACAAACCGGTCCGCACCCTCTCGGGCGGCAACCAGCGCCGCATCGAGATCGTCCGCGCTACCCTCAACATGCCCTCGCTGCTGCTGATGGACGAACCCTCGGTCGGCCTCGACCCCAGCACCCGCAAACTGCTCGGCCAGCACATCCGCGGGCTGCGCGATACACACCAGACCTCGATCCTGTGGGCCACCCACCTGGTCGAGGAAGTCGAACACGCCGACCGCATCGCCCTGATAGTTGCCGGCAAGATCATCCGGGTGGGCACACCGGCGGAGATCATCGCCGCGGCAGGGGCTGAGACGCTGGCGGATGCCTATATCGCGCTGACCGGGGTGAAGCCGGTGGCTGCGGCGGTGGAGTAGCCGTTGCCGCTGGTGGCTGTGGACCCCCACCCTTAATCCCTCCCCGCAAGGGGGAGGGAGACGCGTGCTGCAATGTCGGTGTGAGGGTCTCCCTCCCCATGTTTAGGGGGAGGAGACAGGGGTGGGGGTCAGCCCGCGCCGGCCCGTCATGCGGCAGCCCTACCGATAATTTCGCGGATCGGTCTTCCGGAACTCCCACGGCGCATCGATCTTCGCCCCCGGCTGGAACACCCCGATCGCCGCCGCCTTGGCTTCCTCCTCCTCAGCCAAGTAATCGTCGCCCTGCTCGACGAAGGCTCGCGCCATGCCGAGCCGTACCAGCTCGGCGCCGATATCCTTGCCCGCCGATATGCACACTCCGTAACGCCGGTTGAACTTGTCCGGCTCGCCTGGCGTCAGCGTGCAGCTGGCTTCGCCCGAGGCAATCAGCTCGCCCAGCGCCTGCCGCGCCGCGCCATAGCAATCCCACAGGAGGTCTCCGACAAAGCATTTCTGCGGCCGCTCCGGGGCGTCCACCGCCCAGAGGATCACCCGCTGCTTTTCCACCATGACGATATCGGCATCGACCACCTTGGCCGCCCCGCTCACTACTTCCTGCGCCGTAGCGCCCGACACCGCCGAGATCAGTGCCAGCGCGGCAAGGCTCAGTTTCCCATGCATCATTCCGCCCCCTGCACCCGCCCGTCCGGCAGGATGTTGCGTGTGTACGTCGCGTCGGCAAACTGCTCGAGCTTCAGCCTGGCCCGGGTGAAGCGGTTGTCGCTCAGCACCGCGCCGGCAAAATCGGCATTGTCGAGCGCCGCGCCGTAAAAGTCGGTCAGCGACACCTTGGCGTCCGCGAAACTGGCTCCCGCCGCCGTCGCCTGCAGGAACCCGGCGCTGGTAATGGTGGCGCCGTCGAATTTCGTCCGCCCGAGACTCGCTTTCTCGAAATTGGTGCGCTCCAGCGAGGCGCCGGTGAGGTCGGCATTATTGAGCCGCACTTCCTTCATCACTGCCCAGTCGAGATCGGCGCCGCGGAGGTCAGCGCCGGTCAGCCGCGCATGCTGCATGCGCGTGGCGGTGAGATCCGCCTTGCCAAGCTTGGCGCCGGACAGTTGCGCCTCATAGAACATCGCATCCTTGAAATGCCCGCCGCTCAGGTCGGCACGGCTCAGATCGGCGAGGTTGAAATTGGCTCCCTCCGCCATGACGCCGCTGAGCTTGGCGCCCTTGAGGGTGGTGCGGTGAAAGCTGGCATTGGTGAGGTTGGCCCCGCTGAGATCAACGCCGCTGAGGTCGAGCTTCTTGAAGCTCTCATTGCTGAGGTCGCAGCCGCGGCACTCGGTGCGCGCGCCGCTCCGCAGCTCGTCCGCCGGGCTGGCCAGGGCTGCGCCCGGCACCAGCACCAGCAACGCCAACAGCCCCATGCGCATCGGGTCTCTCCTCATCGTACTGGCCGCGTGTCCGGCTCATACGGCTTCTGCACCACCTCGAGCCGCGTTGCTGACTGGAAGTAGTTCTTGTTGATCTGCTGGGTCTCGAGGTTGATCGAGGTCTGCCCCTTCTTGCGGAAATAGGTGGCCTCGAGCCGCATCCGTGCGTCGCCCTCCGGGCTGTCCGCGGTGCAGATCTCATGCACGAAGATCTTGCCCACCGGCAGTTGCCCATCGGCCGGCGGCAGGTCCTCGCAGCTCTGCGCCCAGCGCCCATAACGCGACTTGAGGTTGCGCGACAGCGTCATCGCCACCCGCCGCTCGCGGTCCGCCGCCCGCTCGTCGGTGACGACGCGGATGCCGCGCGCCATCCCCTCGGCGTCGATCAGCACCGAGAACACCACCGGATGGGCATAGATCGAGTTGCCGCCCTGCATGACGCGATACTCGGTCTCCAGCGCCTTGGCGATGTAGTCGGCCTCGTCGTCATTGGTGAAATACACCTCGTGCAGCCCGCTCTGTTCCGCCGGGCACTTCTCGAACTCGGAGAAATCCTTGAGCGGTGTCGAGGGCGGCCCGCCATTGGTGCCGCAGGCGATCTCGGCGATTTCAGCCGGCGGAATCTGGCTGGCGGGCAACCCGAACTTGATGTCCCAGATAGTGTATTTCGGCACGAGGTTGGCGTCGAACTGCGCCAGCGCCGGCGGGGTCACCGCCAGCGCACCGAGCACACCAAGGCAAAGTCGCAGCAGACCGAGCCGCATCGCTTACTTCTTCAAAAAGGCGCAGGCCTTCTCGGCCGAGGCGCCGAAATAGAAGGCGCAATCCTCGTAGGTCGCCTTGGGCTTTCCCTGGATGTGGGTCTGGATGTAGGCGACGAGGCTGATGATATCTTCCTTCTTCAGCGACTTGCCCTTGTGCGGCGTCTGGCCTTCCTCGAAGTCGGCCTTGGTCATGCCGTAGCAGCGATCGTCCTTATAGGCCGAGGCATCGTGATAGGGCATCGGCGTGCCCGGGATGCCGCAGCTGATGATCTCGATGAAGCCCTGCGCATCGAGGCCGGAGTCGCGCAGCAACGCCGCGGCGCCTTCCGAGCGCGGGTTCTTGCCCAACCCATTGCCGTCCCAGCCATGGCAGGAGACGCAGTTGCCGCCCTTGCTGCCATAAACCACGACGCCGCGGTTGATGTCGGCGCCGGCCAGCAGCGGATCGAGTTCGACCGCCGCGGCATCGGCCGCCGGCGCCTCGGCGGGAGCGGCAGTCTCTGCTGCCGGGGCATTGGCCGGCGGCTGCGCGGCATGGAGCGCCAACGGGGTGACCGCGATGAGGCCGGCCGCGACGAGCAGCGCCAGGGATTTGCGGTTGAGGAGCGACATCTAAGACTCTTCTTTCTTCAATGAGCTGTGCCGGGCGGTAGGAAACCGCCCGGCATCGTTAGCTTGGGGATGGTCGCGGGCCGCTGTCAGAGCGCGAACACGTAGAGCACGTTGGCCGCGGGACGGTTGGCGAGCTCGGGGTAACCGAAGGTGGTCACGGCGCTGCCGCCGGCCGCGATCGCGATATACTCCTTGTCGCCGACCTTGAAGGCGATCGGCGGAGCGCTGAACGTGCCGCCCATGTTGATCGACCACTTCTGCTCGAGCGTCTTGGCGTCATAGGCGCCGAAGGTGCCATCCATCTCGCCGGTCCACACCAGGCCCGGCGTGGTCATCACGCCGGCATAGTTCGGATACGGACGCTCGATCCTGGCGACCTGCTTGCCGGTGGTGACGTCGAAGGCGAAGATCGAACCGGTCTGGGCGCCGGAAGCCGCCGCCGCGCCACCCGCGAAAGTCGTCGCGCCGGGCACCACGTCTTCGGGAGCGCGCACTTCGATGGTCAGGTCGGAACAGCCTTCAATGCCGGCGCCGTAGGCGATGTTGGAGGTCGAGTCGACCGCCGGGGGCCAGAAGTTCATGCCGCCCTGGATGTTCGGGCAGGTATTCACCGTCTCGCCGCCACGACGCATCGTGCCATTGGCATAGACCTGGAGCGGCTTAGACGCATCATACTCAACCGGCTTGCCAGTCTTGGGGTCGATGCCCTTGGTCCAGTTCAGCTTCGACACATAGGGGTTGGCCGCGATGAACGATCCATTGGTGCGATCCAGCGTGTAGAAGATGCCGTTACGGCCGAAATGCGCCAGGACCTTGCGGTCTTCGCCGTCGACTTTGGCGTCGACGAGCAGCTGGGCGCCGACTTCGTCATAGTCCATGTAGTCGCCGGGGGTATACTGGAAGTGCCACTTCAGCTCGCCGGTATCGGCGTCGAGCGCCACGGTCGAGTTGGAATAGAGGTTGTCGCCAGGACGATATTCCGGATCGTACATCGGCACCGGGTTGCCCGTGCCCCAATAGGTCACGTTGCTGGCTTCATCATACGAACCCGTCACCCAGGCCGCCGCGCCGCCGGTCTTCCAGCAGTCCGGGTTGCCCGACTGGTCGCACAACCAGGTTTCGGAGCCGGGCTGGCCGGGCTCGGGAACCGTGTAGAAGCGCCAGACTTCTTCGCCGGTCTTGGCGTCGAGCGCCGCCACCCAGCCGCGGGTCGCCCAGTCGCCATAGGACTGGCCGACGAGGATCTTGTCCTTCACCACCAGCGGCGCATTGGTGAAACCTTCGCCCGGCTCCTTGCCGACCTGCTGGTCCCACACCACGTCGCCGGTCTCGTCGTCGAACGCCATGACGCGACCGTCATTGAGCGCGGTGATCACCAGGTTGTCGACCAGCGCCAGGCCGCGCGAGGCGAGCAGGATGCCGCGGCTCGGGTCCTTGTCGACGCCGGTATCGCCGACCCACACGGTCTTGCCCTGCTTGCCGTCCGAAGCGTCGATCTTGTAGGGCGTGCCCCAGGGGTCGGAGATGTAGAGGAAGCCGTCCTTGGCGAGCGGCGTTGCTTCCATCGAGCCGGCGCCGAACCCGGCCGGCTCCGAGCCGCCGAGCGGCACCGCGAAGGCGAGCTTCAGGCCCGAGACGTTCTCGGGAGTGATTTCGCTGAGCGGTGAATAGCGGTGCGCGTCATAGGTGCGATGCACCATCAGCCAGTTGCCGGCTTCCGCTTCGCTGCCCGCGGCGGAAAGCCGCGCGGCGGTCACATCCGCAGCGAGGGCCAGCCCCGGCAGGACCAGCATACTGCCAGCCAACATGGCGGACATCAGGTGTTTCAGGTGCATTGGTCTCCCCCTTCAGGATCGTTCTTGTTTGGCACACTGGCGCCACATAAGACCGATGCGCGGGGGAGTTTGCCTATGTCATCTATTGGAAATTCTGCTGCACCCCGGCGGCTACCCGCCCGCCCACCAGTTCCTTTTCCAGCCGCGCCCGCTCGGGCGTCGGCAGCTCCAATACGCTGTCGGCAGGGACGTTCTGGGCGTACTCGTGCCGGCAGAAGTCGGTCAGCCGCTTGAAGATATTGGCATAGCCCGGCAGCGTCATTAGGTGCTTGGGCATGGCGAGGACGATCGAGCGGTCCATGCCGCTGAGCGTATAGACCCTGAGCCGCGCCCGCACCGAGTTGGGGAGGCTCGGCAACAGCGACAGCGGCACATGCGTCGTCGCGAGGCCCTCCGCCACGATATCGGTCGCCGCCACATAGGTCATCGCCGAGAAGGCCGGCGTCGCATAGGGCAGGTTCGAGCGATACCAGGCGTCCGACACCGGACGCATCGGCACATTGGCGCTGATCTCGACATAGCGGGTGAGCGAGGCATCGAGCTGCGACGCCTTCACCCCCTTGGTCAGCGCCTTTTCCAGCATGCCGCCCGGCAGGTCCGCCGGCACCAGCAGCACCATCGGATCGCGGAACAGCAAGGCCGTGGCAAAGCTCGAGCGGTCCTCGGCCAACGCTTCGTCGTTGACGATCACGCAGTTGAGCTGGTGCAGCCGCAACTGCTCCACCAGCTCGCTGCTGGTGGTGGCATAGCTCACCTCGAACTTGGCAAAGCCCTGCTCGTCGCTGGCGATGCGCGCCGCCGCCGACAGGAACCGCCCGCGCAGCGTGGGCGACAGCCCGATCCTGAGGAACACCCGGTTATCGACATAGCGCTTCTCGTGTTCGTCGATCGCCTGGTCGAACTTCCTGAGCACCTCGTCGGAGAACTTGAACCAGTACTCGCCCGACGGCGTCAGGCTGACCGTTCCGGTGCGGTTGCGATTGATCAGCTGCGTGCCCAGCCGCTCCTCGAGCTTGGCCAGCTGCTGGCTGATCGAAGGCTGGCTCAGCCCGACGCGCCGCGACGCTTTGGTGATCGATCCTGCGATCACCACGGCGCGGAAGATCTGCATCTGCTTGAGGGTGATATCCATTGTGGCCCTGAATGGTGGGCGCTTATGTCATCACAATACGACACATTCGATAAGGCAATATAAGGTCGCATACCCCCCATTTGCGGGGTGCGCAGAAACGCCCTCCCCGTTTCCGGAGAGGGCGTTGATAACGCTGTCAGATTCGACTTACTGCGCCGCGGGAGCAGCCGGCTCGGCGGGCGCCGCAGCATCGGCCGGAGCGGTCGAGAAGGTCTGCAGGTAGGCCACGATATTATCGAGGTCGGCCTGCTCCTTGAGCCCAGGGAAGCTCATCTTGGTGCCCTTCACGAAGTCCTTGGGCTTGGTGAGGAACTGGTGCAGCGTCTCGGACGACCACACCAAACCACCGGCGCCTGCATCGGTCATCGCCTGGGAATACTTGAAATCAGGGGCGGTGCCGGCGACGCGGCCGAACAGCTCGTTGAGCTCCGGCCCCACCTTGTTCTTGGCGCCTTCGCCCACCGCGTGGCAGGACGCGCACTTCTTGAACACATTGGCGCCGGCCGCCGCATCGCCTTGGGCAAAGGCCGAACCTGTCAGCAGGGCCGATACCACCAAACCAAGAGCCAGGACTTTCATAACGTTCCTCCAAACAGCCGCCGTACGACACGCGGGCTTAGTCACATGGGCAATCTCTGGCGGCCCGTAAGGTTGCAAGTCAAGCGACCGCACGTCGCAGGGGCGGAGTCGGCTCGCCGGCACTGACCTCCGCCCAACCCAATGGCATGCGGCTTGCTTAGCGTCCGAGGCCGCAACCATCCCACCCACCGGCGGTTTGCCAACCTGCCCTCACGAATGCCGGCTCCGCAACCTCCGGATGCCCAGAAACACCAGCACCACCACCACCGGCGCCGACACCGCCAGCATCTCACCCTTGGTGAATGGCAGCACCTCGTGCAGCCCCTCGAAGATATAGCCCAGGATCCCCAGCGCGTAATACGAGATGGCGATGATCGACAGCCCTTCGACCGTCAGCTGCAGCCGGTACTGGCTGCGGCCGGTCTGGCTGATCGCATCGAGCACCGAACGGTTCTGCGTCTGGATCGACAGGGTGATCCGCGCGTCGAGCAGCGAGATCGAGCGCCGCACCTTCTCGGTGAGGCCGCTCAGCCGCTTCTCCATCGCCTTGCAGGTGGCGAGCGCCGGCTGCACCCGATTGTTGAGGAACCGCTCGATGGTGGTGAACTCGCCGATAGCGTGTTCACGCAGCCGCGTCAGCCGCTCCGCCAGCACCTCGCCATAGGCCTGTGTCGCGGCGAAGCGAAAGCTCGTCTCCTCCACCGTGCGGCTGATATCGACGCTGAGCTTATGCAGCGCCTCGAGCGACAGCTGGTGGTCCTCGGCGGTATCCCCGCCCTGCCCGACCTGCTGCATGATCGCCGCCAGCTGGTTCTCGTAAGTCGCAACCCGACCGCCCATTTCGCGCGCCAGCGGCAACCCGATCAGCGCCATCGTCCGATAGGTTTCGATCTCCAAAAGCCGCCTGACGATCACCCCGATCCGCAACTCGCCGCTGCGCCCCGCCGCCACCTCGAACCGGGTGAAGCCGTCCGCGTCGAGATGGAAGTCGGTCGCCGCCTGCGCCCCATCATCGAAGATCGACGAGTAGCAGAGACTGAGCGGATTGAACCCGGCGAGCGCTGCCGCTTCGATCGTGTCGGTCGGCATCACGTCGATGCGGGTGGCGAACACCAGCAGCAGCTTCTCGTGCAGCTCGAGCCCGATTCCCTGGGGCTTGGCGTCCCAGTCGTCCGCCGCGCCGCTCCAGGTCATGGTGGCGAACTCGTTGTGCAGTTCCCACGTCACCTGCCGCCCATCGCGGCTGAAGGCCAGCTGCCGCGCCCAGGCCGGCCCTTCCGGCGCCACCCCGGCCACCACCGCCATCTGCGCATGCAGCGCCCTCAGGTCGCTGCCGCCATCGGCGCTCATAAACGCCAGCCGCCGGATGCGGATCGGCGGGGTCATCCCCAGCACCGGCCGCGCATGCGTCTCCGCATCGATCAGCCGCCGATAGCTATGCTCACGCCACTCCGTCACTGCCCGCCACCTCATAGCTTTCGGCCACAGCCTGAACGCAGCCGCGTCGCGCAGCAATCGTCACTTTGTCGCGGCTCCAGCGTCGTTGGCATTTCCAATGCGATGCATAGGCAGAGGCGATTGGCCGGCCATGCTAGCGGTGGCAGCAACCTGAAGCATCGCGCTCCCCGTCCCGAACGAGGCGAGCCGACCGGGTGTGGAGGAACGGGTCTTGGACGACGTAAAGGCGGCGGTCATCGGACCGCCCATCGAGAGGCGTGACTACAACCCGGTGCTGCGCTGGCTGATCGTCAACGTGCTGGTGGCGATTGGCCTCGTGACGCTGTGGCAGCTCGGCTTCCTCGGCTCGGTGCTCGCCTCCGACCACACCCGCATTTCGCTGCTGATCTTCGCCATCTTCGTCATCACCAGCCTCCATTGCCTGGTGCAGGCGATCGACATCAGCCGCGAGCTGATCGCCGCCCGCCGGGCCCGCGCCGTGATCGAAGCCGAGGGCGCCTCGGGCTTCCGCCTCGCCGGAAACAACGTCCTCACCGGCGCCGGCACCCTGCTCGAGCCGGGCGTCCTCACCACCCATGTCGGCAACCTGGTGAAAAAGGCCGAGATCCGCGGCAAGGGCCAGCTCGACCAGACGCTGCTGCTGCGCTCGGTCGCCGATAAACTGCGGGCCCGCGAAAAGCTCGGGCTGTTCGTCTCCGAAGGGTTGCTGCGGCTGGCGCTGCTCGGCACCGCTATCGGCTTCATCCTGATGCTGATCCCGATCGCCGGCCTAACCTCGTTCGAGGCCGACACGCTGCGCGGCGCACTCAGTGGGATGACCGGCGGCATGGCCGTGGCGCTCAACGTCACCGTCGCCGGCATCGCCACCGCGCTGATCCTGAAGTTCCAGTATTTCCAGCTCGATGCCGCCATCGGCGAGCTGTTCTCCGGGATCGCCGAAGTCTCCGAGATCTACGTCGTCCCGGCGATCGAGCGGAGCCACGATGGACGGGCCTAGCCTCTTCACCGGCGCCGAGGGCGACGACGGCACCTTCGTCCCGTTCACCGACATCCTGTTCAACGTGCTGCTCGGCTTCACCATGATGGTGTTCGTCGCCTTCGCGCTGATCCGGCCGGATGCCAAATCGGGCATTATCGACACCAATGCCGAGTTCATCATCACCACCACCTGGCCCGATGATAACGACGACGACATCGACACCTATGTCGAAGACCCGACCGGCAACGTCGTCTGGTACCACTCGATGCAGAAGGGCTTCGTCACCCTCGATCGCGACGATCGCGGCAATTATCTCGACGAAGTCACCGTCAATGGCGTCACCCACCACATCGCGCTGAACCAGGAGACGGTGACCATCCGCGGCATCCTGCCGGGCGATTACACCATCAACGTCTACCACTTCACCAACCCCAGCGCTGCCGCGGTGCCGGTGACGGTGAAGGTCGAAAAGATCAATCCCAAGCTGTCGGTGGTCTACTACGACACGCTGGTCCTCGATCACAAAGGCGACGAGAAGACCGTGGTGCGCTTCAGCCTCGACAAGGACGGCACCGTCAGCGGCATCAACACCGTGCCGGTCTCACTGATCCAGGCGGTCCGCAAATGAACCCGCTGGTCATTGCCGGTGCAGTCGCGCTGTTCCTCGTCCTGGCACTGCTGCTCCTGAGCCTCAACCTCACCTCGCTGTGGAAATGGTGGATCAAGGCCGGCGCCATCGTCGTGACGCTCGCGGGGGTGATCGTGCTCTACTTCACCATGACCGGGCTCGTCGGCTGGGCCAGCTCGGGCGACCTGCCCAAGCGCTTCGGCCTCCTCGCCACCCGCATCGTCGAGCCGGACAAGCTCGGCAACCTGCCCGGAGCCATCTACCTCTGGGTCGAGGAAGTCGACGACCGCCAGATCGTCATCGGCCCGCCCCGCGCTTTTGAGGTGCCCTACAAGGTGGAAATCGCCACCGAGGTCGCCTCCGCCCAGCAGCAGATCGAAGGCGGTGGCAAGGTGCTCGGCCAGTTCGCCGCCACGGGTAATGCCGAGGCCAATGCGGCCCAGACCGCCCAGCAGCAGGGCCAGGGCGCCATCAACACCGACGGCAACGCCAACCGCCAGGCCAGCGGCGGCGGCGAAGGCGCCGAAACCATCGGCGACCCCGGCGCCCTCAGCTTCTCCGAAATGCCCCCGGTCGACCTCCCAGACAAGGCCGCTGTAATTCAGATGGGGCAATGAGACTGCTCCCCCACCCGCGTGGCGGGAGGCGACTGACCGCCGGCAGACGGCCCCCTCCCATCCTCCCCCATGAAGGGGGAGGTGCCCCGCCGGTGTGTTTTGCATGATCGAAGACAGAGCCTCGACTCTTCTCCTCCCCCTTCATGGGGGAGGCCGGGAGGGGGCCGTCTCTATCAGTCGGGCCTAAGCGCCGACCCGGACTTGCTGGCTGGGCAGTGGAGCCGCAGCGTGGCCTACTTGCTCAGCGCATCCGCCGCATAGCTCAGCGCGTGCTCGACCGCCCGGATTTCCACCACCAGCGGCGCCACTTTGGGGTCCGACTCCCACGCTGAAAACCCGCGCTGCTTGGCGAGTTCGGTGAGATCGGTGGCCCGCTGCCCGACGATCCCCGCCGCCGTTCGCGCTTCGCCCAGCGCGTCGGCCCGCACCGAGTCCGGCGTCTGCGGGTTGTTGGCGAGGCTCTGCAGCCGCTTGGCGTTGATTTTCCACTGCCGCGCGAACTCTTCCGCCCGCTTGAGGCGGAACGAGATCACCGTATCGCTGAGTGCTGCCTCTCCCATGCCCCCACCATTGATTCGGGTCGTTGAAGAGTCAATTTGGCGCGCCGATTTTGATCGCCAGATGGCAGCCGTCACTAAAGCAGTGGCTTGAGGTCCGCCAGCAGCGTCGGCACCAGCTCGCTCACCGTCGGATGCACGTGCATGGTGCGGATGATGGTGTCGACATCGACGCCGGCCGCCATCGCCTCGAGCAGCGACTGCATTACCTCGTCGCCCTCGATCCCGAGCAGCGCCACGCCGAGGATCTGCCGCGTCTCGGCATCGGCGAACACCTTCATGAACCCCAGGTTCTCCGCCCGTTCATTGGCCCGGCTCACCCGGGTCATCGGCCGCACCGCCACCAGCGCCTTCTTGCCCGAGGCCCGGACCTCGGCCTCGCTCATCCCGGCCCGTCCGAGCGGCGGATCGATATAGAGTGCGTAAGCCGGCACCCGCTCGCTCACCTTGCGGTCGGCGCCATCGAGCAGGTTCTGCGAGACGATCTCGAAGTCGTTGTACGAGGTATGGGTGAAGGCGCCGCGCCCGTTCACATCGCCCAGCGCATAAATATGCGGCTGGTTGGTGCGGAGCTTGTCGTCGACCGCGATATAGCCGTCATCGTCAAGCGCCACACCCGCCTTTTCCAGTTGGAGATCCTCGACATTGGGTACTCGGCCCAGCGCCAGCAGCAGGTGGCTGCCTTCCACCGCCTCGCTGCCGCGGCGGTAGCTGACCGCCACCCCGTCGCCGCGCCGCTCCGCCGCCATGCAGCTGGCACCGGTGATCACCCGGATCCCCTCGGCTTCGAGAATATCGCGGATGGTCGCCGAGACGTCCTCGTCCTCTTTGGCGGTGAGCCGCGAACTGCGGGCCAGCACCGTCACCTCGGCCCCGAACCGCCGATACATCTGGGCGAACTCCAGCGCGATATAGGAGCCGCCGGCAACCAGCAGGTGCTTTGGCAGCGTGTCGAGCTCGAGGATCGAGCTGTTGGTGAGATAGGGCACATCAGCCGCCCAATCAGGCACGACCGGCCGCGCCCCGGTATTGAGGAAGAACTGCTTGCCCGTGAGCACTTCGCCGTTCACCTCGACCGCGTCAGGCGAAACGAACGCCGCAGAACCGCGAAACACTTCCAGCCCCTCGGTCGCGCCCATCCAGTCGTCGAGCCCCTGGCGCGAGGCGAGCACCACCTTGTCCTTGCGCGCTTTCACCGCCGCCATATCGACGCTCACCGGCCCGGTCACCACGCCGAAATCCCTCGCCCGCCGGGCCAGCCACGCCACCCGCGCGCTCGCCACCAGCGTCTTGGTCGGCTGGCAGCCGTCATTGACGCAGGTGCCGCCCATATGCCGCCGCTCGATCAGCGCCACCTGCTGCCCGGCGCCGGCCAGTCGCGCCGCAAGGAACGGCCCCGCCTGCCCACCCCCAATGACGATGGCGTCGAACGATCGGCTCATGGCTGAACTCCGCAAATTTCAGGCCGGACCTTAGCCGCCCGCTCGCGATCTCGGAAGCGGCCCAGCTGGGCCACGTATTGGCAAGTGCGGCGCCAATGTCGTTCATAGCTCACTTGCATCGAGGCCCCTTCGCCTCGTCATGTGTCGCTGCTAGGCTCATCTGGTCTGCATTAGGGTTGGCGCGCCATCCCGGTCGCGCCCCTGGCTCGGGGAATGACAATGCCCGCCAAATCGAAACCAGCCGACTCCGCCGCGATGGTCAGCGAAGACGCCGTCCGCCAGCGCGCCTATTACCTGTGGGAAGCCGACGGGCGCCCCGACGGCAAGCACGACCACTACTGGACGCTGGCCCACCAGGAGGCCACCAAGGCCTTCGCCGAAGCGACCGCCAACGGTGTCGCCAAGGCCGGCAAGGGCAAAAGCCCCGGCGCCATCCCGGCCGCGGTGAA
This sequence comes from Devosia sp. Root105, assembly GCF_001424865.1. Taxonomy (NCBI): domain Bacteria; kingdom Pseudomonadati; phylum Pseudomonadota; class Alphaproteobacteria; order Hyphomicrobiales; family Devosiaceae; genus Devosia; species Devosia sp. Root105. The sequence continues at coordinate 821,884 of NZ_LMCR01000001.1, read as the reverse complement.
ATCGAAACCGCCGAAAGAGGCCAAGCCGGTGAAGGTGAAAGCGGCGAAAGCCGCCGAGGCCAAACCCGCCAAGAAGGCTGCCACCAAGCCGCGCGCCGCGGTGCCTGCCAAGAAGGCGAAGTAGTTTCAGTCGTCTCCCTCCCCCTTGTGGGGAGGGATCAAGGGTGGGGGTGGCCGCACGCTCCGCGCGTGGAATTCCCCCACCAGCTACGCAACGGACTTGGCCGCGCCAAGTCCTGCTTCGCTACCCCGCGGCGAGGGCGGCCCGCCCTCGTCCGGCTCCCCACAAGGGGGAGGGACAAGGCCGCAGCACTCAGTCCTTCGCCGCCACGGCGATGATCTCGACCTTCAGCGACGGGTGCGCCAGGCGCGCTTCGATGGCGGCGCGGGCCGGCGGGTTGGCCGGGTCGATCCAGGCGTCATAGACGGTGTTCATCGCGGCGAAGTCGCCGATATTGTTGAGGATCACCTGGCAGAACAGCACCTTGGACTTGCTGCTGCCGGCTTCGGCCAGGAGCTTATCGATCGCCGCCAGCACTTCGCCGGTCTGCTTCTCGATCGAACCGTTATAGTCGGTCGCCACCTGCCCGGCGAGATAGACGGTGTTGCCGTGGACCACGGCCTGGCTCATGCGCTTGCCGGGCTGGTAACGGGTGATGCTCATCGGATGCTCCTCAAATGAAATACGGAGCCTCTGTAGCGGCTCCGCCATCAGGGAGAAAGCAGAACTTCCGCCCTATTGCGCCCGCCTCAACCGGCGCAGTCGCGAACGAATGCCGCCAACAGATCGTTGAACGCGCCGGGGTGGCTGGCCTGCGGCATGTGTCCTGCGCCGGCGATGCGGAACGCCCGGCCGCGCCACAGCCGGCGATAGGGCGCCGCCTCGACGAACTCCAGGTTGACGGCGCTGTCATCGCCGCCGTTCACCACCGCAATCGGCACGGCAGCGCTCCGCACCAGCTCGCGCTGATCGGCCGCCTGCTCCCCCAGCAGCGCCCCCACCACGGTGGTGCGGCTGCGCCCATCGGCGCGCCGGATCGCCCCGCGCAACCCTTCGGCGAGTTCGGGGCTGTCGATCGCATGGGCCGCAATGAACCTCTCGACGTCAGCCTCACCAAACTCCGCCTTGCCCGACAGTTCGATGGCGGGGCCGGGTAGCCACGCCCCGGTCAGGCTTGCCGTGTCCTTGGCAAAGGGTGGAGCGCCAACCAGCATCAGGCCGCGAGCATCAGGGAGTTGCGCCGCCAGCTCCAGCGCAATGTGACCACCCAGCGAGGTGCCGACCACCACGACCGGTCCGATCCCCATGGCCGCCACCAGTTCGGCCAGGTACTGGGCATGCCCGCCAAGCGTGTAGTCGCGTCCCGGCTCGCTGGCGTCTTCCGATCCACCGTGTCCGATCAGATCCGGCACCACTACGCGATAGTGTGGTGACAGCGCCTCGACCTGTCGCGAGAACACCTCCTTGTGCCCCGAATTTCCGTGCAGCAACAGCACCGCGGGCGCACCCGAACCCGCATCGATAGTCTCCACGACGCCGGCCCGTGTCTTGACCCGTGCAACATTCATGCATCAACTCCGCAGAATCTGTTCGCTCGCAGCAGCTGGATTTGAATACTGCACTTGACCGCCAAATCAAATGGTCGATTGTCAGCAAAGACAGTCACCAGAGGGACAGGATATCCCGTTGCTCGACATTGCCGAAGAAAGTTATGGCGTTCTGGTTCGCCGTGTCTATTCCGCCGGCCTCGATCGCGCCAGATGGTCGGAGTTTCTCGCCGATCTTTCGACCCTGATCGGTCGATCATGGATCGCCTTGCATGGGCACGACACGGCCCGCAACGTCAATCTTGGCTTCCTGACCCACAATTACAGCCCCGATCATCACTCGTCGTATCTGCAGCATTTCGCCGCTCGCAACCCATGGAACGCACAGGCGGCACGCGTCCCGGTCGGGGCGGTGATCCATTCGCAGATCCTCCTGGAGCCGGGCGTGCTGAAGCGCACCGAGTTCTACAATGACTGGATCCGGCCGCAGGACGACATCGGCACCGGCGCCGGCGTTACGCTGTTCCGCGATCGCGAACGCTTCCTGCGCCTCTCATGCAATGTCCGCTTCCGCGATCTCGAGAGCATGGAGGCCCGGTTGCTCGGCCTGCTCGAAGCCATCGGCCCGCACGTCCAGGCCTCATTCCAGCTGTCGCGCCGCCTCGCCGGCGCCCGCGTCGGCCAGCATTATCAGGATGCCCTGCAACTGGTGCCGGAGGCGGCCCTGCTCCTCGATCCCACCGGTCGCATCACCTTTGCCAACGCCGCGGCAGAGCGGCTGCTGGAGGGCACCAGGGCCATCGCAACCGCCGATGGTCGCATCACCCTGCCCGACCAGTCGGCGCAACAAGCACTCGAGGCCGCGCTGGCCGCCATCACCCACGGAACAACCAGCCCCGGCGCGCCGATCACCATCCGAACCGATACCGCGCCGCTCGTCGCCGAACTCTTCCCGTTCGTTTCCGGCGAGGCGCCGGTCAAGCCGCCTTTGCTTGTTCTGCTCGAAGGCCTGCCGACGGCGATCCTGATGCTGCGCCGCTCCACCTCGCCGCTGGGGGACGCACTGGAAAGCGCCGCGGAGCGCTATGGCTGGTCTCCAGCGGAGACGGCGCTCTGCCGGCACCTGCTCGAGGGCGGCTCGGTGCGCAGCTTCTCCGAGCGGCGCGGTGTCAGCTTTCACACTGCCCGCAACCAGATGCGCGGCGTGCTCGAGAAGGCCGGCGTACAGCGGCAATCGGCGCTGGTCGCCTTAGTGGCAAGCCTCGCCCCGCGCCACTGAAGTAGCGCATCTGCGTCATGCGGACCGCCGCCCCTTCTGCTGCTATGGCGCGGTCCACTTCGGGCACGACGAAACCATGCAACCCCTGCCGGCCCTCGTTCTCTCCCTTCTTACGGCGCTGTCGATCCCCATGGGAGCCGCGCTCCCCGCGCAACTCTCGATCATCGATGTCGACAGGCCCGAGGGCCGGCAGTCCTACCTGGAGCTCTCCGGCGACATCGCGGTCGGCGACTGGTGGAAGTTCGTCAAACTGCTCAAGCAGCACCCGTCGACGACGGGCGTGTGGCTGCGCTCCGCCGGCGGCTCGGCCGACGATGGCCTCGCCATCGCCAAGCACGTCTATGAGCACCGCCTCGACACCATGATCACCGACGCCTGCCACTCGGTCTGCGCCATCATTTTCCTCGCCGGCAGCGAGCGCTACCTCACCGTCGATGCGCGTCTCACCGTGCACAGCGCCTATAAGCAGCTCGCCGACTGGGTCGTCGAGGATCACCTCGCCAACGGTACCGTCGCCTGGTTCATCGGCCACATGGGCTATCCACTGCCGATCGCCAAACTCTGGGTCTCGACCGCCAGCGACGAGATGGCCCCGATCACCCTCGAAATGAACGACAAGCTGAAGCTCGGCTTCACCGTCATCAAGTAGCGCCGGGGCCTCGCCGCCTTATTCCGCCGGCGCCAGCACGGCAGTCGCCTGCTGCCGCTGCGCCCCGGGGATCAGCAGCGACACCACCATGGCGAGCGCCGCGACGCCGGCGAACAGCAGGAAGCCGGTAACGAACCCTGCCTCCTCCGGCACGCCATCGGCCGTATGGTGCGCCGTCACCACGGCCGTCATCACCGCCGTGCCGATCGCCCCGCCAATAGTGCGGATATTGGCGTTCATGCCGATCGCCGTACCGGTCTGGCTGGCCGGCACGTTCTGCACGATCACGCTGGTCAGCGCCGCATAGGCGAGCCCCAGCCCGATGCCGTAGACGCCACTGATCACCGCCACCTCCCAGATGCTGGCATGCAGCATTGCCAGCGCCACGCAGGAGAGCGCGATCACCGCCGAGGCGCCGGCGAGCTGCAGCTTGAACGGCACCACCCGGGCCAGCCGGCCGCTGAACACGCCGGCGACCGCCATCGAAACCAGCATCGGCAGCATCACCCAGCCGGCCTCGCTCACCGTCGCACCAAAGCCGTAGCCGGCCGAACTCGGCACCTGGATCAGCTGCGGCAGGAACACCCATACCGCGAACATCGCCGCGCCGAATAAGAGCGCCACGAGGTTGCTGGTCCACACTGCCGGCAACCGCATCATCTTCATGTCGATCACCGGGTTGGACGAGCGTACCTCGACCGTCACCCAGGCCGCCGCCAGCACCACTGCCAGTGCGAACAACCCGATCACCGCCGGCGAACCCCATCCCCAGCGTGTCCCAAGGCTCAAAGGCAGCAGCAGTGCGATCAGCCAGGCGGCGAGCAGCGCGGCCGCCAACCAGTTGATCGTGCCGCCGGCCTTGACCGGCGATTCGGGCACGAAGAACTGCGCCAGCGTCGCCGTTATCGCCACCACGGCAAGCGGCACCCAGAACAGCCCGTGCCAGCCGAACAGGTCGACGATCGGCCCGGCGAGAATGGTGCCCACGCCGCTCCCCACCGCGATCACCGCCGAGAGGATCCCCACTGCCGAAGGCACCCGCGCCGGTGGAAACTCGTCGCGGATAATGCCGAACGACAGCGGCACGATGGCGCCACCCAGCCCCTGCACGATGCGTCCGGCGATCACCAACTCGATGCTGGGCGCCAGCGCCGCGATCAGGCTGCCGAGCCCGATGGCGGCCAGCGCCAGCACCAGCGTCTTTGCCTTGCCGATCATGTCGCCGACCTTGCCGAGGATCGGCGTCGCCACCGCCGCCGACAGCAGCCAGGCGATCAGCACCCAGGAAACGGCGCTCTGGCTGGTATTGAGTTCGCTCTGCAGCGTCGGCAGCACCGGCGCCAGCAGCGATTGCAGCATTGCGAACGATGCGGCGCCGACCGCCAGCACCAGGAAGGTGAGGCTCGGCGACGCGGATTTGGGTGACGCAGATCTGCTTGTGGCAGATCTGCTTGTGGATTGGACGTTGGACATAATGATCCTGTCTCGCAAAACGGCAGTTCCGGCTTGGATTGTCCGTTGCGATTGGCTATGTACTGGAGGAAGCCTCCATATAAGTGGAGGGTTCCTCCGTTTAGCGGAATCAGTTTGTGCTGGCAATAGCCCGCCGAAAGAAAGTGCTATGACGACAACCCTCGCGGAACTGGTGCAGCGGCGTCCGAGCCGCGCCGATGCCCGGCGCAACTATGACAGCCTGATCGCCGCGGCGCGTCAGAGCTTTGCCGAAATGGGCACCGAGGCGCCGCTCGAGGAGATCGCGCGTCGCGCCGATGTCGGCATCGCCACGCTCTACCGCAACTTCCCCACCCGCGAGGCGCTGGTCGAAAGCGTCTACCTCGAGGAAGTACAGGCGGTGTGCAATGCCGCCGGCGAAGTCGATCACCTCGAGCCCTGGGAGGCGCTGCTCGCCTGGCTCCGCCGCTTCGTCACCTATGTCGGCACCAAGCGCGTGCTGGTCGAGGGGCTCAACCGCGACAGCAACACTTTTAAGGCCTGCCGCCTCGGGCTCTACGAGGCCGGCGCGCCGCTGCTCAGCCGCGCCCAGGCCGCCGGGCTGGTTCGCCCCGATGTCGCCATCGACGATGTCGTCCGGCTGGTTGCCGGCATTGCCGGCATCGGCTCCACCACCGAAGAGCAGCGCGACCGCATCCTCGGCATCGCCCTCGATGGCCTGAAGCGGGCTGCCTAAGCCGGCACGACCGCGAGCCCGGCCAGCCGGTCGGTATCGGCCAGCACCTCGATCTCGGTCACCCGCTCGCCGCTGACGGTGAAGCGCAGCACGCGGAACGGCGCGCCATCGCGCAGCACCACCACGGCCATCGCGCCATTGACCAGCGCCAGCTGCGCCTCCGGCATGAAGCCGGTGAGCGCGCGGCGCGCCACCACCTCGGCGCCCCGCGCCACCAGCGCCACCCCTGCCGGTACCGCACTGGCATCGGCGCGCAGCACCACCTCGGGGTCGAGCACCGCCAGCAGGGCCGCGAGATCGCCGCTCCGCGAGGCCCTCAGATACGCCTCCACTACCGTGCGATGCCGCTCCCGGCTCGGCTCGATAGTGTCGCTGCCGCCCTTCACCCGTCGCCGCGCCCGGCTGGCCAGCTGCCGCGCCGCATCGGTGGAGCGCCCGACGATCGGCGCAATCTCCTCGAACGGCAGGTCGAACATGTCATGCAGCATGAACGCCACCCGCTCCGGCGGCGGCAGCGTCTCCAGCACCACCAGCAGCGCCACCCCCAGCGAGTCGGCCATCTCAAGCGTACGCTCCGGGTCGTCCGCATCGGCCAGCGCCTCAGCCGCCGGCTGCTCCAGCGGCTCCTCGCGCCGCGCTTTGCGCGCCCGCAGCATGTCGAGGCACACCCCGCGCCACCACCGTGGTCAACCAGCCCGAGAGATTGCCGACTGTGCCGGTATCCGACCGGCTGAGCCGCAGCCAGGCTTCCTGCACCGCATCCTCGGCTTCCGTCATCGAGCCGAGCATCCGGTAGGCCACTCGCTTCAGGTGCCCGCGATCCGTCTCGAATCGGCTGGCCAGAATTTTCTCGTCGTCCATCGTCACATTCCCTGATCGCGCTCCGTCATAGCACTGACGAACGACGTCGGCCCGGTGTGACAGCCCGGGCCGGAAATCCTCCGTCAGCACGAAAACCGGAGCACAACAAAATGCAATCGCGTATGACCAACCCCGCCTTCGCCGTCCCCGGCGCCATGTCGGCGCTGCAGGCCATCAGCCAGGCCGCCCAGGCCAACCCTGCCGTCTCGCACCAGTTGCACGCCCTCGTTCACCTGCGCGCCAGCCAGATCAACGGCTGCAGCGTCTGCGTCGATATGCACGCGGCCGACCTGAAAAAGCTCGGCGATACCGACCGCCGCATCATCGCCGTCTCGGCCTGGCGTGAAACCTCGTGGTTCACCGCCCCTGAGCGCGCCGCACTGGCCCTGACCGAAGCCGTCACCCGGCTCAGCGACCGCGCCGATCCGGTGCCCGACGCCATCTGGGACGAAGCCCGCGCCCATTTCGACGACGCGGCTTTGGCCTCGCTCGTCCTCTCGATCGGCATGATCAACATCTGGAACCGCCTCAACGCCGCCACCCGCCAGATCGCCGGCGCCTGGAAAGCCGCTGCCTAGCCAGGCAGCCCTCTTTCTTCACCTCCCCCATTGTGGGGGACTTCGAGCCGTCCCGTAGGGCAAATCGCTCCGGTGGAGCGATTTGAGGTGAGAAGGCCATGAGAGCTACGCTCGAATGGCGAGGGAGGGGCCGTCCGCTTCAGTCATCACCCAAGGAAACCCGAAATGCCCCGCATCGCCCACCCCGCCTTCGCCGTTCCCGGCGCCATGGACAGCCTCGTCGCCCTCAGCAAGGCCAGCAAAGCCGTCCCCGGCCTGCCGCTGGCCCTGCTCGAGCTGATGCATCTGCGCGCCAGCCAGATCAACGGCGACGGCAACAACGTCAACCTCCACCCGCGCCTCGCCCGTGCCGCCGGCGAGACCTCGGAGGATCGCATCATCTCGGTTGCCTCATGGCGCAACACGCCGTGGTTCAGCGAACCCGAGCGGGCCGCCCTGGCGCTGACCGAGGCCGTCACCCGCCTCGACGACCGCGCCGATCCGGTGCCCGACGAGGTCTGGAACGAAGCCCGCCGCCACTATGACGAGCCGGTGCTGGCCGCCATGGTGCTGTCACTCGGCCTCGTCAACCTCTGGAACCGGCTCCACGTCGCCACTGGCCAGGTGGCCGAGCCGGTGAAGCCGGCTGCCTGAACCGCGCCACTCGGCAGTCCTACAGACGGCGCCCCAAACTCGGTGTCATCCCTGCGAAAGCAGGGACCCAAACCCCCGGCGAGGGCTCTGCCCTCGTCCGACATCGCAGCGCAAGTGGGTAGATGGGTCCCTGAGCTTTCGCTGGGATGACAGCCGGTGGATGGGGCACGACCATAACTTAGCGCATACAGGCTGGCGCCCAGGCCAGGCTGTATCTGGCCCGTGATGATCGTTGCGCCCGGCCCCACTTCGCCGTTTGCTGTTGTGCCCTACATCCGGAAATCCGGCGGCAGCCCGATATCGCTTAGCACCCGGGACGACAGCGGGGCGACTCCGCCGCGGCGGTACGGTCGGAGCGTGCGCCGAAGCAGCGCGTCGGCGCGACGCCGCGCGATGAACCAGCGCAACACGCTGAGGAGCCCGCCTTTCTCCTCACCAGGATCGGCGGCCGGCGCGCGGCCCGGGTCTCCGACCAGGCTCGTCTCTAGGACCGGGAATGTCCCGCCCCCCCGATGAGGCCCCCGGAGATAACGGCGTGACCGTCCCATCCTGCCGCATCTCACGCCACCTGCGGCCGCGTGGCGATGATGCCTTCGGTGCGCGCCCGCACTTCGGGCGTCGCAAGGCATGTCGCCACCGCCTCATAGCCGGTCGCCCCGGGATAGGGCGCCACCAGCGTCGGCGGGCTGTGGTTCGCCGGGCAGAGGATGATCGCCTCGTCCGGTCCCACCGCCGCGAGATCGAGGACGGCGTTTGACCGCGTCATCGCAAACACCGGTCGCGCCCCCGGCCCGCGATGTCTCAAATGCGCGACCACCGCCTCCTGCGACGACTGTTCGAGCCCCTGCTCGAGCATGTCGATCACCAGCACCGTCGGCCACGCGGCCTCGAGCCCGGCGACCAGCGCCGTCAGCGCGTCGGACGCCGATGCGCCATCCTCGATCAGCCAGCCGAGCGTCCGCTCGACCCGCTCGCGCAGCGCTGCATCGGCGTCCATCCGCGCCTCCGCCGCCACGCCATCCACCAGCCGGTCGAGACCCAGGAACAGCGCACCCGGCAGTGCTTCGGTGAGCTTCTGCGCCAGCCGCGTCTTGCCGCTGCCCAGCGGTCCGATGATGTAGCTGAGCGGCTTGATCTGCCGCAGTTCGAACGTCTCGCCGCCCCACGGCCACGGCAGTTCGAACGACAGGCTGATCGGCGCCTCGGCCCCGAGCAACTCCGCCAGCGCGCCCGTCCCCGGCACCTCGCCACGCGACAGACTCTCGCGCAGTTGCCGCACCCGGTCGAGCATTCCCGCCAACTGCTGCAGCCGCCCCTCCAGCACGCCCTGATGCGCCGCGAGCGACGCCTCGAGCCCGCGCGGATCGCCCGCCAGCACCCGCTGCACCTGCGCGAGGCTCAGTCCCAGCGCCCGCATCGCCACGATCTCGCCGGCCCGAGCCATTTGCTCGGGCCCGTATGTTCGCCATCCCGCCGCCGTGCGCACCGGCACGATCAGCCCGCGCTGCTCATAGAGCCGCAGCGCCTTGGCGGAAACGCCGAGCCGGCTCGCGGCATCGGATGCGTTCAGAAACTCAGTCGAGGAACCCATGAATCACCCCGTCATTGCTTGACCGCATCCCTTATCGGGGCGGCCCCATGGGCCGAGTCAACAGGGCATGCTCATCCCAGCGCTTCCAGCACCAGCCTGGCCACCAGCGCCGACGAGGCCGGGTTCTGCCCGGTCACCAGCCGCCCGTCGGCCACTGCGAAGGGCTGGAAATCGGCGCCCTTCTCGTAGCGCCCGCCAAGTTGCTTGAGCCGGCTCTCGAGCAGGAACGGCACCGTCTTGTCGAGCCCGGCCGCCACTTCCTCGCTGTCAGTGAACCCCGCGACGCGCTTGCCTTGAACCAGCGGCGCACCTGAGGGATCGGTGACCGCCACCAGCCCCGCCGGCCCGTGGCACACCGCCGACACCACCTTGCCCGCGGCATAGGCGGCGCTCAGCCCCGTTGCCAGCGCCGCGCTGCCCGGCAGGTCCCACACCGTACCGTGCCCGCCCGGCAGGAACACCGCGTCGTAGCTCGCGACATCGACCGCATCGATCGCCGGGGTCACTGCCACCGCGCGCTGCGCCTCGGGATCGGCGAGGAAGCGCTGCACACTCTGAGGCAACTCGCCGCCTAGGCTCGACGGATCGACCGGCACCTTGCCGCCTTTGATCGAGGCAATGGTCACCTCGGCCCCCGCATCGCGGAACGCATAATAGGGCGTCGCCAGTTCTTCGAGCCACACGCCGGTCGGCTTGCCGGTGCTGCCGATACGGTCGTGCGAGGTGGTGACGATCAGGATGGAACGATTGGGCATCTGAGCCTCCGCTGTTTCAACTGCCAGCTATCTGGGGCTCCATCCGTGCATTGGGAAATTGCATGTTCTTGCCTGAGTGATAAGATTTTTTATGAGTTACCTCGATCACCTGCGCAGCTTCGTGGCTGTCCACCGGCTGGCCTCGGTCACGGCAGCCGCCCGCAGCCTCGGGCTGACCCAGCCGGCGGTCAGCGGCCATCTCAAGGCACTTGAAGCCCGGCTCGGCCGTCCGCTGTTCGAGCGCGCCGGCCGCGGCATCGTGCCGACCGCCAGTGCCGATGCGCTGGCCGCCCGCATCGGCAACCACATCGATGCGCTGGAGACAGTGCTTGATGGCGTCGCCACCCGCGGCAGCGAGCTCACCGGCACCGTCACCATCGGCGGCCCGGCCGAGTTCATGACCGAGCGCGGCCTCCCCGCCCTCGCCCCGCTCGCCAGCCGGCACATCGCCGTGCACGCCCGCTTCGGCCTCGCCCGCGACCTTATCGGCCAGCTCGAGCGCGGTGATTTCGAGCTGGTGGTGGCGGCACAGCGCATCCCCCGCCCCGCCATCGCCTACCAGCAGCTCTTCACCGAACGTTTCCTGCTGGTCGGCGCGCCATCCTTCGGCGACCTGATCCCGGCCACTGCATCGGCCGAAACCATTGCTGCCACCCTGGAAGTCGCGCCCTGGGTCGCCTACGCGGCCGACCTGCCGATGATCCGCCGCTTCTTCCGGGCTGGCCTCGAGCGCGACCTCGCGCCGCCGGAAACCTCGATCGCCCCCGACCTCCGCGCCGTCCGCGCCATGGTCGCGGCAGGTGCCGGCATCAGCGTGCTGCCCGATTATCTGTGCGCCCGCGCCGTCGCCATGGGCGAACTCGTCGAGCTGTGGCGTCCCGCCGTCCCGGTCACCAATACCGTCTGGCTCGCGACCGGCAAATCGGGCCGGCACCCGCGCGTCTCGCTGGCCATCGACCTGTTGCGCCAGGCCGCCACCAGCTGGGGCGACGCCTAGCTCTCCGCCAGGAGCTTTGCCGCCAGCGTCTGCAACGGCCCCGGTTGCAGCTCGGCCGGCGGGCTGTAGGGGTTGGAGAAGCCGAAGATCAGGAACAGGATGGCGCCGGTATAGGCGCTGAACAGCCCCAGCAGCACCAGGTTGTGCCGCTCCGGGGTGTAGATGTAGTGCCCGAAGGCGATCAGCACGACGCCGGACAGCGCCGCGATCCAGAAGAAATGCGCCACCGAGGTGATCGCCTCGCTCTGCCGCATGTCGCGCGAGGCGGAGATCGCGTGCAGACTCGCCAGCATGTGGTCGCGCAGGCTGACCTGCCGCGGCGTCTGCGGTATCAGGTCGAGCACCCGGTCGTAGGCCGTCGACCAGATCGCCCAGGCCGCGTCGCTGAGCCCGTTCCCGGCCCCGAGCTGCTCCCACTCGGTGTCGATCACTGCCCGCAGGTACCCGCGCATGTCCTGCTGCAACGGCCCGAGCAGCGTGGCGTCGTAGCGCGCCGCATCGTTGAACACGTCGGCGATGGCGCTCGCCTCGGCCGCGGTCTGGGTTTCGAGCCGCTGGTACGAGGTCATTTCCTGGGCGAACACCAGCGCGATGATCAGCCCGTGCAGCGCGGCGATGCGCGTCACCATCGCCCCGGCCATTTCCTTGTGCCGCTCATACGGCCCGCGCCCGGCGAACCAGCGGGCCAGCATGTAGCTGCCCAGCGACAGCGTGACCGTAGCGATCACGAAAAGCAGCCCGAACGCTATGTCGGTTACGATCCCCACCGGCCGCCCACCCTCATCGCTGCACCCAGTTCTTCTGCTAGCAAACTTGCGCACGCCCGTCCAAGCAACCACCTCCATCCGACGGCGGTTTCCGTTCGGCGCCGATATGCGTTACCCATTCGCCCCCAACCTCGGATTCCCCAATGAGTCCCTTCCACCAGATCCTCGGCAACACCCTCGTTGCCAACGTCACCAACTTCACCGTCTGGTTCGCGCTGACCTTCTGGGTCTATCTCGAGACCCATTCGGTGTTCGCGACGGGCATGATCGCCGGCGTCTATCTGGTGTTCACCGCCGCCTTCGGCATCTGGTTCGGCTCGATCGTCGATCACAACTCAAAGAAGCTGGCGATGCTCGGCTCGAGCGTCGTCTCCGCCGTCTTCTATGCCCTGGCGCTGGCGGTGCTGCTGCTCTCGCCACCGGAGAGTTTCACCAACCCCTACAATGCCTTCCTCTGGATCTTCGTCTTCCTCGTCATGCTCGGCGTCATCGCCGGCAATATCCGCTCGATCGCGCTGCCCACCCTCGTCACCGTGCTGATCCCCGAGGATCGCCGCGACAAGGCCAACGGCCTCGTCGGCATGGTCAGCGGCATCGGCTTTCTCACCACCTCGGTGATCTCAGGCTTCCTCGTCGCCTGGGGCGGCATGCTGGCGGTGATGGTACTGGCGCTGGTGACAACCGCCCTGGCCTTTGCCCACCTCAGTTTCGTGCAGATCGACGAGGGCCGGGCCGCGCCTGACCCGGAAACCCCGGCCGAGCCTAAGCGCGTCGATCTTAAGGGCACCATCAAGGTGGTCGGCGCCGTCCCGGGCCTGTTCGCGTTGATCCTGTTTGCGGCGCTCAACAACTTCCTCGGCGGCATCTTCATGGCGCTGCTCGATGCCTACGGCCTGTCGCTGGTCTCGGTGGAAGTCTGGGGCCTGTTGTTCGGCGTGCTCTCCACCGCCTTCATCATCTCGGGTCTCGTTATCGCCAAGACCGGGCTGGGCAAGAAGCCGCTCCGCACCCTCTTGCTGGTCAACCTGATCACCTGGGCGGTGTGCTGCATCTTCACCATCCAGTCCTCGATCTGGCTGCTGGCTGCTGGCATGTTCGTCTGGATGCTGCTCGGCCCCTATGCCGAGGCCGCCGAACACACCACGCTGCAGAAGGTGGTGCCGCCGGAGCGGCAGGGCCGCGTCTTCGGCTTCGCCCAGTCGGTCGAGCAGTCCGCCTCGCCGCTTACCGCCTTCCTCATCGGCCCGCTCGCCGAGTTCGTCTTCATCCCGTTCATGACCGCCGGGCTGGGCGCCGAGCTGATCGGCAGCTGGTTCGGCACTGGTCCGGCCCGCGGCATCGCCCTGGTCTTTACCCTGGCCGGCCTGTTCGGCGTGGCGATCACCATCATCGCCTTCCGCTCAAAGTACTATCGCCAGCTTTCCGCCGCCTATGCCCGCCCCAGCGAGGGCCAACCCGAACCCGCGCCGGCCCAGTAGCCCGGCGTCCCCACCACAGGAACCGACAGCGTCATGTCCACGCCCGCCTCCACTCGCGTCATCGACCGCCTGAAGACTGAGTTCAGTTTCCAGATCTCGGTCGATACCGACAGCCTGCCGCTCGGGCTCACGGTCGCCGAGGCCGCCCTCGCCGCCGGCGTCGATCTCGTCGAAATGGGCACCCCGCTGCTAAAGACCGAGGGGGTGAAGCACGTCGTTCCCGCCTTCCGCGCCCGCTTCCCCGATGCCCTGCTGCTCGCCGACATGAAGACCATGGATGGCGGCAGCTTCGAAGCCCGCTCGGTGTTCGAAGGCGGCGGCAACATCATCGATTTCCTCGCCATTGCCGGCGTGCCGAGCGCCAAGGGCATCTGCGGCGTGCGCGACGAATACCGCCGCGCCAACCCGGAACTGCCGCGCCTGGTGTTCGCCGATATCCTGCTGCCGCATCAGGGCCCGGCCGACACCGCCATCGAGGTGGCGCTGCGCATGCTCGACGCCGGCGTCGACGGCATCGGCGCCCACCTGCAGCTCGATGCTCGCCGCGCCGACCCCAGCCTCTTCCACTCGAGCTACCTCGCCGACGTGGTAGGCGCCGTGCACCACCGCGTCGGTGCACTCGCCTCGGTGCAGGTGGTCGGCGGCCTCTATCTCGAGCAGGCCGTCGCGCTCGCCAAGACGGGGCTCCGTGCCTTCGTCATCAGCGGCAATCTCGGCCTCCCCGACGCCCAGGCCCGCTACGGCAACCCGCCCGGCGAAATCCGCGAGCACATCGCCGCCTTCATTGCCGGGGTCAGGGCGACGGCATGACCAAACGCCTGTCGAAAACCCTCGCCGCTGAGATCGCCACGCGCACCCTCGAAGTCATCAACCCCGCCAACCGCGCCGTGGCGCTGGCCGCGACGCTCCGCCGCCACGGCTTCGACCCGGCTGCCGCCGAACTGCCCGCGGCGCCGGCCGATCGGGCCGAGCTGGTGGCGTGGCTGCTCGCCACCTACGCGCCGCGGGAGTAAGCTCCCGAGGTCCGGCCGCTGGCCGTTGCGAGGAGGATCGCCATGCAGACCCGCCCGTTTCCGCCCGCTCCGCATGGCCGCTCTCCCGCCGGCGCCGAGGTCCGCCTGCTGGTCGACGGGATGACGGGCGGCATGATCCATTCCACCGTTCCGCCCGGTCAGGTGAACCGGGCCACTGTCCACGCCACGGTGAGCGAGTTCTGGTTCGTGCTCTCGGGCGAGGGGCAGATCTGGCGCCGCGACGATGGCGGCGAGGAAACCACAGTGCTGACAACAGGCGTCTCCATCGACATCCCGGTCGGCACCGCCTTCCAGTATCGCTGCAATGGCGCCGCGCCGCTCGAGTTCATCTGCATCTCCATGCCGCCCTGGCCCGGCAGCCACGAGGCGACGATCATTGCCGGCCCCTGGGAGCCCAACGCGCCCGAGGGTTGGCCGCCGGCCTAGCCAGACGCCGCTACATGGTGATGCCGCCATCCACCACGAAGTTCGACCCGGTCGCATAGGCGCTCTCATCGCTCGCGAGGTAGACCAGGAGGTGCGCCATTTCTTCCGGCTGCGCCATGCGGCCCATCGGCTGGCGGGCGACGAAGGTCTTCCACACCTCGTCGTGGTCACCCAGCGCATGCGCCCGTTCGTGCAGCGATGGCGAGTCGACGCTGCCGGGGCAGATGGTGTTAGCCCGGATGCCGTTCTTCATGTAGTCGAACGCCACCGACTTGGTGAAGCCGATCACCGCCGCCTTCGACGACATGTAGCCGACCCGGTTCGGCACGCCTTTCATCGACGAAGCGACCGACGCCACGTTGATGATATTGGCGCCGCCTTGCGCAATGAAGGCCGGCAGGAAGGCCTGCGTCAGCACGAACATCGGCGTCACGTTGATATCGAAGCTGAGCTGCCATTCTTCGAGCGTGGTGGTGCCCAGCATGCCCTGATGCACCCAGCCGGCGCCATTGTAGAGCACGTTCACCCCGTGATGCCGCGCCGCCGCCTCGCGCAGCGCTAGATGGTCGGTGACATCGAGCGCATAGGTCTCGTGCCCGGGCGAGATCGCCCTGAGCTCCTCGCCCTTGCGCGCAATCCCCTGGGCATCGCGGTCGGTGGCGATCACCCGTGCTCCCTCGCGTGCGAATGCCGTGGCTGCCGCCCCGCCGATCCCCGCCGCTGCCGCGGTCATGAAGATGGTTTTCCCCTCGAGCCGTCCCATTTTCTCCCTTTCCGTCCAGTTCGGTGTTTGACCAAAGGCCAACCCTCTGGTCGTTGTCCCATTTCGCCTGTGTGGTACCATACCAGCCTTGCAAGGGGGACCAGCACTATGGATGAATTGACCTGGGAAGCGCTGCTTCCCCCGATCTTTGCGACTGCCGGCATCGACGCCAGTGGAGCGCTGGAAATCGCTCCGCTCACCGGCGGCGTTTCATCCGATATTGTGCGCATCCGCCTGCCCGATGGCCGCCAATACTGCGCCAAGCGCGCCCTCGGTAAGCTCAAGGTCGCCACCGACTGGCAGGCGCCGCTCGAGCGCAACCAGTATGAGGTGGCCTGGCTGCGCCGCGCCAACGCCATCGTCCCCGGCGCCGCGCCCGAAGTGATCGGCGAGGACCGCGCGCACGGCATCGCGCTGCTCGAATACCTGCCGGCCGAAGATTATGTGCTGTGGAAGGCCGAGCTGCTGGCCGGCCGCGCCGATCCGTCGGTTGCCACCGCCGTCGCCGAGGCGCTCGGGCGCATCCACGCCGCGACGCTCAACGATCCCTCGGCCGCCGCCGAGTTCCCCACCGACCACCTGATCGATGCCCTGCGGCTCGACCCCTATCTGCGCTTCACCGCCGGACGCCACCCGGAGCTTGCCGATCGGATCCTCACCGTGCTGACGACCACCGCGAACACCAAACTGGCGCTGGTGCACGGCGATGTCAGCCCCAAGAACATCCTCATTGCGAAGCGCGACGGCCACCCGGTGCTGCTCGATGCCGAGTGCGCCTGGTACGGCGATCCGGCCTTCGACGCCGCCTTCTGCCTCAACCACCTGGTGCTGAAGTCCATCCACCTGCCGGCGCTGCGCGATGCCCTGCTGGCTCAGGCGTCTGCCTTCGCCGCCACCTGGCTCGGACATTTCCCCGCGCAACTGCGTCCCAGCACCGAGGCACGCGCCGCCGCCCTCCTGCCCTGCCTGATGCTGGCGCGGGTCGATGGCAAATCGCCGGTCGAGTATCTCAGCGAGGCCAGTCGCCAGCTGGTGCGCGATCGGGCCATTCCACATATCCAACACCCGCCAGTAGCCATCGCCGAGCTGCTCGACAGCCTTAGTTCACCTCAGGATCGATAACGCGTTATGTCAGCCATCAAGACCATTCTCGGCCGCCAGGTGTGGGACTCGCGCGGCCGCCCCACCGTCGAAGTCGAGGTCACGCTGGAGAGCGGCGCCAGCGGTCGCGCCATCGCCCCGTCCGGCGCCTCCACCGGCAGCCGCGAGGCGCTCGATAAGCGCGATGGCGGCAAGCGGCTGGGGGGTTTCGGCGTCAACGCCGCGCTGGCCGCGGTGAACGGCGAAATCCAGAACCGGCTCGTTGGCCTCGATGCCCTCGACCAGGTCGCCGCCGATCGCGCCATGATCGAACTCGACGGCACCCCGCAGAAGACCCGGCTGGGCGGCAACGCCATCGTCGCCACGTCCTCCGCCATCGCCTGGGCGGCTGCGACAGAGCAGCGGATCCCGCTCTGGCAACATTTGCGGCGCCTCAGCAACCTCGATCCCGAGGCCCAGCACATCCCCGCCCCGATGATCCAGATTTTCGGCGGCGGCCGCCATGCCGGCAACCGCATCGACATCCAGGATTTCCTCATTCTCGCCGTTGGCGCCCAGAGCTTCGCCGAGGCCACCGAGCAGATCGCCGAAATCTACATGGCCGCCAGCAAGGCCATGGTCCAAAAGGGTAAGCTCAACGGCGTCGCCGACGAGGGCGGCGTCTGGCCCGATTTCACCGCCAATGAGGACGGGCTCGAACTGCTCACCCGCGCCATCGAGGCGGCCGGGCTTCGCCCCGGCGCCGATATCGGTATCGCGCTCGACGTCGCGGCCACCTCGTTCTACGCCGATGGTGCCTATCGCCTGGCGCTCGAAGGCAGGGCGCTCTCGACGCTCGAGATGATCGAGCAGCTGCAATCCTGGGTCAGCGCCTACCCGATCGTCTCGCTCGAGGACCCCCTTGCGGAGGACGATGACGAAGGCTTTGCCGAGATCACTCGGCGGCTCGGCAAGTCCATTCAGATCGTTGGTGACGATTATCTGACCAGCTCAGAGTCCCGTGTTGCCCTCGCCGCAGCACAGGGATGCTGCAATTCGGTGTTGCTCAAATCGAACCAGTGCGGCACCCTGACCGAACTGATTGCAGCAAGCACGCGCGCCCGCGCCGTCGGCTGGAATACCATCCAGTCCGGCCGCTCCGGCGAAAGTGAAGATGTGACGCTCAGTCATCTGGCGGTCGGTTTGATGTCAGACCAGATCAAAGTCGGTTCGATGACGCGCTCAGAACGGACTGCGAAGTGGAATGAAGTGATCCGCATAGAGGGTTACTACGTAGCGCCGCGCTACTGGCGTTTTACCATTCCGCGGCCGTAGTCGAATGAAGGGCAGTTTGGGGGATTCAGTTTGGGGGACGCAGACAGACGCAGTGGCGCGGGCCGGCCGGTTCGCGTTGAAGATGTAGCACGCGTCGCCGGTGTCTCGCCGATTACCGTCTCGCGCGCCCTGTCCTACCCCGACAAGGTCAAGGATGAGACCCGGGCCCGCATTCTCGAGGCCGTCGCCCAGACCGGCTACGTCGTCAACCGCTTCGCCTCCTCGCTGCGTTCCGGCCGCTCCAACGTCATCACCGTCTTCGTCTCGAGCCTGCTCAATCCGCACTTTGCCACCTCGGTGCAGGGCATCGTCGATTCGGTCGAGGGCAGCGGATACCATCTGATGTTCGCCCAGACCGGCTATTCCGAGATGCTGGAGATCGACGTCGTCGAATCAGTGCTGCCGTTCCGTCCCGCCGGCGTCGTCTTCACCGGCGTGGTTCGCGCTGACAAGACCCGCCAGGCGCTGCAGAAGCTCGGCATCCCGGTGATGGAAATGTGGGGCAACCGCCCCGATCCGATCGACATGCTGGTCGGCTCGTCGAGCTACGATGCCGGCCGCCTGATGGGCGAGCATTTCGGCGAGCGGGGCTTCCGCAAGGTCGCCTATAGCGGCCACACCATCGAGCGCACCGCGCAGCGCATCGAGGGCTTCCGCCACGGCCTCGCCAAGCACCGCCTGACGCTGGAGCTGATCCACCCGATGGATGGCACCCGCACCTTCGCCGACGGCATGCGGGCCTTCGACGATATCCTCGAACAACTGCCCGGCTGCGACGCCATTTTCTTCGGCACCGACGTGCTCGCCGCCGGCGCCATGACCCGGGCGCTCGACCGCGGCATCGCGGTGCCCGGCCAGGTCGCCATCGCCGGCTACGGCGACCTCGAGTTCACCCAGCACGTCCGCCCCTCGCTCACTTCGCTGCAGGTTTCGAGCTACGAGATGGGCCGCGAGGCCGGCCGCATGCTGATCAAGCGGCTCAGTGGCGAAGCCATCGCCAACCCCATCGTACTGCAGCCGATCAGCCTCGAAGCCCGCTCCAGCACTCTGGGCTGAAGCCCCCGGGCCGCTGGTTGGATATCGTGGCAACGCCGCTGACAGGCCGGTGCAGGAAGATACCCCTCCCCTGTCCCCTCCCCGCAAGGGGGAGGGAGACGCTCTCACCAGCGCCAGCGTTTTGGTCTCCTCCCCCCTTGCGGGGGAGGGACAGGGTGGGAGGTACTCTCCCCACGCCGGCGGCGGAGTGACTCCGTCGGTGACCTACCCATCCCGCCCATTGCAACCCGACATCCCGATCTCTATCATCGCCTCCGGTACGATCCTCCCTCAATCGAAGGAATGCCTGCCCAGTCCGTCGGGATTGGGCTATGGATCGTCGGGACAGCCTGTTGATTTGAGGAGATCACTATGAGTTCGGGTAAAGGCGAGACCGCGCAGGGCAAGAAGCTCCGGTCGCGCGCCTGGTTCGATAATCCGGAGAACCCGGACATGACTGCGCTCTACCTCGAGCGCTATTTGAACTACGGCATTTCGCGTGAAGAGCTGCAGTCCGGTAAGCCGATCATCGGCATCGCCCAGACCGGCTCCGATATCTCGCCCTGCAACCGCCACCACCTCGAGCTCGCCAAGCGCGTGCGCGACGGCATCCGCGATGCCGGCGGCATCGCCATGGAGTTCCCGGTCCACCCGATCCAGGAAACCGGCAAGCGTCCGACTGCCGGCCTCGACCGCAACCTCGCCTATCTCAGCCTCGTCGAAGTGCTGTACGGCTACCCGCTCGATGGCGTGGTGCTGACCATCGGCTGCGACAAGACCACCCCGGCCATGCTGATGGGCGCCGCCACCGTCAATATCCCGGCGATCGCCCTGTCGGTCGGCCCGATGCTCAACGGCTGGTTCCGTGGCGAGCGCACCGGTTCGGGCACCATCGTGTGGAAGGCGCGCCAGATGATGGCCGCCGGCGAAATCGGCTACGAGCAGTTCATCGAGCTGGTGGCGTCCTCTGCCCCCTCGACCGGTTACTGCAACACCATGGGCACCGCCTCGACCATGAACTCGCTGGCCGAGTCGCTCGGCATGCAACTGCCCGGTTCGGCCGCCATCCCGGCGCCCTATCGCGATCGGCAGGAAATGGCCTGGCGCACCGGCATGCGCATCGTCGAGATGGTGCACGAGGATCTGAAGCCCTCCGACATCCTGACCAAGGACAATTTCATCAACACCATCGTCGTGAACTCGGCGATCGGCGGCTCGACCAACGCCCCCATCCACATCAACGCCATCGCCCGCCACATCGGCGTCGAGCTGAACATCGACGATTGGCAGACGCACGGCCACAAGGTGCCGCTGCTGGTCAACATGCAGCCGGCCGGCGAATACCTGGGTGAGGATTATTACCATGCCGGCGGCGTGCCGGCGGTGGTCAACGAGCTGATGAAGCAGGGCCTCATCCGCGAGAACGCCCCCACCGTCAACGGCAAGACCATCGGCGAGAACTGCCGCACCACCACCATCCAGGACGACAAGGTCATCCGGCCGTTCACCAACCCGATGAAGGCCGAGGCCGGCTTCCTGGTGCTGCGCGGCAACCTGTTCGACAACGCCATCATGAAGACCTCGGTGATCTCCGAGGAGTTCCGCCTGCGCTACCTGAACAACCCCAACGACCTGGGCGCCTTCGAGGGCAAGGCCGTGGTGTTCGACGGCCCGGAGGATTACCACCACCGCATCGACGACCCGTCGCTCAATATCGACGAGCACACGCTGCTGTTCATGCGCGGCGCCGGCCCGATCGGCTATCCGGGCGCGGCGGAAGTGGTGAACATGCGGCCGCCTGATTACCTGATCAAGAAGGGCATCACCTCGCTCGCCTGCATCGGCGATGGCCGCCAGTCCGGCACATCCGGCTCGCCGTCCATCCTCAATGCCTCGCCGGAAGCAGCGGCGGGCGGCAACCTCGCCATCCTGAAGACCGGCGACCGCGTCCGCATCGACCTCAACAAGGGCGAGGCCGACATCCTCATCTCCGCCGAGGAGATCGAGCAGCGTCGCGCCGAACTGCATGCCGCCGGCGGCTACAAGTATCCGGCGCATCAGACGCCATGGCAGGAAATCCAGCGCGGTATCGTCGACCAGCTCGGCGCCGGTGGCGTGTTGAAGAACGCCGTCAACTACCAGCGCCTGGCACAGACAGCCGGTCTGCCACGCGACAACCATTGATCAAATCCAAAGGGGCCGGTGTTCACTGGCCCCTTTCTTCTTGCGCCGGTCGCGCCGATGGGCCAACAAGCCGCCGCAATGTTTGACGAACAAGTTAGGCTCAGCGCACTATCGAGGGCGCTTAAGGCGGGTGAGGGCTCGATGTCTGATATTCTGGACTATTGCAAAGGGCGGGAGGCGCAGACCTTCAAGCCCGGCCAGGTGCTGATCCGTGAGGGCGGCCAGGAAGGCCAGTTGTTCGTCCTGATCGACGGCCAGGTCGAAGTGCTCCGCAAGGACACACAGGTCAGCTACATCGACGAGCCCGGCTCGATATTCGGCGAGATGGCGGTGCTGCTCGACATGCCCTCGAGCGCCACGGTCAAGGCGCTCTCGACGGTCAAGGCCTACGCCATCGCCGATGCCATCAGCTTTCTGGGCGGCAACCCCGAGATCGCCCTCTACGTCGCGACCCTGCTGGCCCGTCGCCTCTACTACACCACCTCGTACCTGGTCGATCTGCAGCAGCAATCCGAAGGCAAGCGCGAGGACCTCGACCTCGTCGACAAGATCCTCGCCCAGCTGATCGAAAAGCCCGACGAAGCCAAACACGCCAAGCGCACGCGGAAGTAGTTCAAACCCTCGAGCGTGTGGGGCCATCCCCGCGCTCAAGAGCCAGCCTCAACAGCGCACGCGCCGCCCGGTAAGGGCGCGCGCCATCCAACCCCATCTGCTCCGTCTCGATGGCATGGAGATGCGTCACCAATTCCTCCTCCGTCGTGCCAGCGAGGAGCATGCGAAGGACGGTTGGCGCATAGCTATCGTACTCGTCGCGAGGGCCTCCCATGGCGTGAACGCCGATCGGATCCCAGTCCTTCCAGAGCGCCTGCTCGACTCGCCTCAAGTTCAGCGTCATTGGACGCGCCGTCACACCAGCCCCTTGCTCAGCAGCACGGCGTAGATGATCGCGGCATAGGTCAGCTGGTGGGTGATCTGGTCGAGCCCGTGCAGGCTCCAGAACCGCCGCGGCTGTGTGTCGACATGCACGCCGCGCGAATAGTGGATCTTCGAATAGTCCAGCAGGTAGTGCACCACGAACTCGGCCACCACGATACCCGCGAGCCATGGGAGCGACGTGCCCGCCAGCAGCAGCAGCAGCGCCGTCAGCCCGGCATGCACGCCGGCATGCGCATAACCGCCTGGCTGGCGGAAATCGCCCTTACCGCCCAGCATCCATCCCGGCTGCAGAAAGTAATCCGCGATGTAGTGCTTGAGCTCCAGTCCGATGAACAGCAGAAAGAATAGTCCGACCATTCGGTCTTGTCCTTGCGGGGGTGACGCCCCCACGGCCCATCCCCGGGAGCTGATGCTTGCAAGCTCCCGTTGTCTGAGGCAAGCGCAGAGTTTACTCCTGTGTTAGGTTCCCGTCAGCGCCGTTCAGCCGGCGTTCATGGGCGGCGTGGCAGGTGGTCCGCGCCGGACGTCTGTCCTGGAGGTTCCGATGCTGCGGCTGCTTACCTCGTTCATTCTGCTGCTGTTGGTAGCGCAACCCGCCCTCGCCGCCTCCGGCAAGGCGATGGGCGTCGATCCAGCTGCCCGGCTCGAGGACAAATCCGGGACCAAAACACTGGTGGTCGGCACCGACGTCTTCATCGGTGATCGCGTCGTCACCGATGCCAAGGGCCTCGTCCAGATCCTGTTTTCCGACAGGACCAAGCTGGTGGTCGGCCCGCGATCGGCGCTGGTGATCGAGGATTACCTGCTGCGTGAGGATGGTTCGGGCGGCAAGTTCGCCATCAACGCACTGTCGGGAACGTTCCGCTTCGTCACCGGCGGCGCCCCCAAGGACCGCTACTTGATCACCACGCCCACCGGCACCGTCGGGGTGCGCGGCACCGCCTTCGACCTCAACGTCCATTCCGATCACTATTCCCTGCTGCTGTTCCACGGCGCCGTGGTGATGTGTAACAAGGCCAATAAGTGCATCACCGTCGATGATTTCTGCGATGTCGGCATGGCCGACCTGACCGACGCTAAGCTGCTCGGCAACACCGAGGATTTCGTCGGCGCCGAGCGCACCTCGATGCGCGGCATGTTCCCCTGGGCCGTGTCGGAGAGCGATCTGCTCACGCCATTCTGGGTGGCGCAGGCCCGCGAATGCCTCAATCGCTCCGTGGTACCGAACAGCCCCGACGCCGGCGGTGCCAGCCCGGACAGCGAACCGCCGCCGCGTACGGAACGGCCCGGCTCCAATAACCTGACGCACGGCTAACCACACCAGGACTCGATCCCGCCGATGCTCCGACGCCTGCTGCCGATCCTCGCTGGCCTCGTCATCGTGATCCTGTTGGCGTTCCTGCGCATCGCCGACCCCTTCCCGGTGCAGGTGCTGCGTGAGATCGCCTTCGATTTCTACCAGCGCCTGCATCCCCGCCCGCAGGGGGAGTTCCCGGTCCGCGTCATCGATATCGACGAAGCCGCGCTTGCCGAATTCGGCCAATGGCCGTGGCCGCGCGATCGCCTCGCTGCTGTCACCGATCGGCTGACCGAGCTTGGCGCCGCCGCCATCGGCTTCGACGTGCTGTTCCCCGAGGCCGACCGCATGTCGCCAAGCCGCATCGCCGCAGGCCTGCCCGGCGTCGATGCCGCGACGCTGCCCGACTACGACGCCATCTTTGCCGCCGCGCTGTCGCGTGCACCCTCGATCCTCGGCTTCTCGCGCACCCCCTCCGGCAAGCCGCTGACCGGCAACCCCAAGGGCGGCTTCGCTATCTCCGGGCCCGACCCCACCGAGCGCATCCCGTTCCTCACCGGCACCGCCGCGCCGATCCCGATCCTGCGCGATGCAGCACCCGGCCTCGCCGCCCTCAGCCTCAATTCCGAGCTCTCGGCCGGCGCCGTCCGCCGCATCCCCATGCTGTGGACCAATGGCAGCCAGCTGTTCCCCACCCTCTCGGTTGAGGCGCTGCGCCTCGCCATGGGCATCAGCACCGTGGTGGTGTTCGGCGATACCGCCGCCGAGGGCTATGTCGACAGCATCCGGCTCGGCGATTTCACCGTGCCGCTGACCTCCGAGGGCGACCTCTGGCTCTATTACAGCCGCCCCAGCCCGGATCTGCTGGTCTCGGCCGCGGACCTGCTCGGGCCGAATTACCAGCAGCTGAGCGATCGGATCGCCGGCAATATCGTGCTGGTCGGCACGTCTGCGTCGGGCCTGCTCGACCTCCACAACACCACGCTGGGCGACAATGTCGCCGGCGTCACCATCCACGCCCAGGCCATCGAGCAGATCCTCTCGGGCACCTATCTCAGCCGCCCCGACTGGGTGGCGGGGCTCGAGATCGTCGGCTTCCTGGCGCTCGGCGCTTTCATGGTGGTGGTGGTGCTGCTGCTCGGCCCCCTTGTCGGTATTGCTGCCGGTGCGCTCTCGCTCACCGCCGCCATCGGCTTTTCGTGGTGGATGTTCACCACCAGCGGCATCATGCTCGATCCGAGCTACCCGCTGATCGGTCTGACCCTGCTCTACCTGGCGCTGGTGTTCTTCCGCTTCGTTACCACCGAGCGCGCCAAAAAGCAGATCCGCCGTGCCTTCGGCTACTACGTCGCCCCCTCATTGCTGAGCGAGATCGAAAAGAACGGCGACCGGCTGAAGCTCGGTGGCGAAGTGCGCCGCATCACCGTGCTGTTCTCCGACATGCGCGGCTTCACCTCGCTGAGCGAGAAGCTCGAGCCCAGGCGTATTCTCGCCATTCTCAACACCCTGTTCGGCGCCCTGGGCCACGAGATCATCGGCCGCATGGGCACCATCGACAAGTTCATCGGCGACGCCATCATGGCGTTCTGGAACGCGCCCGTCGACGTCCCCGACCATGAACGCAAAGCCCTGCGCTCGGCACTGGGCATGCGCCAGAAGCTCGCCGAACTGAACCATACCGATGCCTTCCACCTCAGGGCGGACAAGGCCGCGGTAGGGGAACTCGGTATCGGCATCGGCATCTCCACCGGCGAAGCGCTGGTGGGCAATATGGGTCTCGAAACCCGCTTCGATTATTCCGCCCTCGGCGACACCGTGAACGTCGCGAGCCGGGTCGAAAGCGCCTGCAAGGAGGTCGGCTACGATATCCTCGTCGCCGATCCGGTCCGCGTCATCGTCTCCGATTTCGCCTTCCTCGAAGCCGGCGCGCTGGCGCTGAAGGGCAAGGCCGAGCGCGTCGTCATCTACCTCCTGGTCGGCGATGCCGAGCTCGCCAAATCCGGCGCGTTCCACCTGCTGCGCGTTACCCACGCCGAAGCGCTCGAAGCGCTCCGCACCGGCCGCGACACCCGCGGCGCCATCGCCGAGTGTATCGCCCTATCGGCCAAGCTCGAGCCCGGCCTCAAGAAATTCTACGAACTGCTCCCCGGCCGCCGCATGGATTTTGTGTCGACCGAGACCGTCGTGCCGATCACCCCGGCGGCGTGATTGGTGCGAAGGGCACACACCCTCCATACCCACCGGCCGTCATCCCTGCGAAAGCAGGGACCCAACTATCCCCTTGGGCGCCTTCGGCTCAAATGAACGCCCATCACTCCCCCGCATAGGCCTCGCGCATTTCCTCGATCTCGCCCATTGCCTCGTAGAGCGGGCGCCAGTCGTCGCGCTCGGCAATCGGCGCCCACAGCGCCTCCATCTCGTCGATCAGCATGGTCCGCGGCACATCGCGCTTGAAATACGGGTGGTCGAGATTGGCATCCGGCGACGCCGGGTGCGCAGTCAACAGGCCGGCCAGCGTCTCGAAAGCCGTACCGCGATAGTGGTCGGCCGCCGGGCTCCGCATCGCCCGCGCTCCATCGCCACCGCGCCAATCGAAGAAGAACTGCTCGAACGGCATCTGCGTTTCGCGCAGGAAGTTGAACACCTCCTGCACCAGCAGCGCATCCGCTTCCACCCCGAGCGACGCGAGCCCCAGACGCTCCAGCACCGCCGACCACACCGAACGCTGGAACGCCGGCCAGAACTGGTTCAGCGCCGCTTCCATCTCGGCATGCTCACCCAGCGGCAGCAGCACTTCGGCGAGCCGCGTCAGGTTCCAGGCCAGCGTGTCCGGTTGCTTGCCGAAGGCATAAAGCCCCCACTCGTCGAAATAGGCCGCGGTGAAACTCGGATCATAGGTCGGCAGGAACCGCCACGGCCCGTAATCAAAGCTCTCGCCGGTGATGTTGATATTGTCGGTGTTGAGCACCCCGTGCACGAACCCCGCCGCGATCCACCGCGCCCCGGTTTCGGCGACATGTTCGCTCACCGCGCTAAGGAACTTTGCTGCCCGGCCGTTATCGCCCTCGACCCACAGCTCGGGGTAATAGGCGCGCACCGAATGATCGAGCAGCGCCCGCAGCCGTTCGCCTTCCTTCAAGTAGCTCAGCCGCTGGAACGTGCCGATCCGTGTGTGCCCGTGGCTCAGCCGCACCAGCACCGACGAGCGCGTCGGCGACGGCTCGTCGCCGCGCTGCAGCTCCTCGCCGGTTTCGATCAGCGACAGCGATTTGGAGGTGTTCACCTGAAGCGCCTCGAGCATGGCCGTCGCCAGCACCTCGCGCACTCCACCCTTCAGCGTCAGCCGTCCATCCCCGGCCCGCGACCACGGCGTCCGCCCCGATCCCTTGGTGCCCAGGTCCATCAGCCGGCCGTCATTGAGATCCTCGAGTTGCGCATAGAGAAAGCCGCGCCCGTCGCCGAGATCGGGGTTGTAGGTCTGGAACTGATGCCCGTGATAGCGCAGCGCCAAAGGCTCCGGGAACGACCCCGGCAGCGGCTCGAACTTGCCGAAGTAATTCACCCAGTCGTCGTCGCTGAGCCCATCGAGCCCCACCGACGCCGCCGCCCGCTGGTTGCGATAGCGCAGGGTATGCTCAGGAAACTGTGCCGCCCGAACCTTGTCGAAATAGCCCTCGCCAAGCTCGGCATGGGTGGTGCGGGGTTTGAAGGGATGGGTCACAGCCAGCCACCCATGGTGCTGACGCCGGTGAAGAAAGAGCACCCCCCACCCTGTCCCTCCCCCGCAAGGGGGGAGGAGACCTGCGCTCGCGGGTCATCGTCCCACAGGCACCTGAGCTGCTGAGAACGTCTCCCTCCCCCTTGCGGGGAGGGGACAGGGGTGGGGGCATCTTCCCGCACCAGCGCTGGCGGCATGAGAAGAGCCACAGACCTCACCGCCGAAACACCCCAACCACCTCGACATGCGTCGACCATGCGAACTGATCCACCGGCACCACGCTCGCGAGCCGATACCCGCCGGCGATCAGGATCGCCGCATCCCGTGCAAAGGTCTTGGGCTCGCACGATACCGCCACCACAGTCTTCACGGTGCTGCGCGCCAGCTCCTTCGCCTGTGCTTCGGCACCGGCGCGCGGCGGGTCGAATACCACCGCATCGAAGGGGTTCAATTCGATCGGCGCCAGCGGGTCGCGGAACAAGTCGCGCACCTTCGCCTCCACCGGCTTCAGCCCCTGCACGTGGTTGACCGCCTTCACCAGCGCCGCGATGCCCGCCCGGTCGCTGTCGGCCGCAAACACTCGCGCGCCCTCGGCCAGCCGCAGCGCGAACGGCCCGACGCCCGAGAACAGGTCGGCCACCGACTTCACCTTGCCAGCACCTTCGCTGACCAGCCGGGCCAGCGTCTCTTCCGCCGCCGCCGTCGCCTGCAGGAAGCTCGCCGGTGGAATCTCCACCAAGGCCTTACCCATCTTCACCGCCGGCGCGCGCGCCATGTAGACCGCATCGCCGTTGAAGGTCAGCCGCGCCAGTTTTTGCGCCCGCGCGAACTCCGCCAACGCCACCGACTTCAGCTTTCGTTCCGACTTGATGCTGAGGTCGATGCCGGTATCGGTGAGGGTAAAGGAGACGTCGCAATCGCCGGCCAGCGGCTGCAGCGCCCGGGCGATCCGCGGCGCGTGCTTCGACAGCGTCGGCACCAGGATCGGGCAGGCGTCGATATCGAGCACTTCGTGGCTTTTCGCCCGCATGTAGCCCGCGCCGGTCTTGCGCACATGCAGGGTGGCCCGCCGTCGCCCGGCGCCGGTCGCATCGATCAGCGGCTGCACCACGGTCTCGACCTCGGCATGCTGCAACGCAATCTCGACCAGGCCCCGCTTGAAGCTCGCGTAGGTCTCACGGTTGAGGTGCTGCAGCGAACAGCCGCCGCAGGTGCCGAAATACGGGCTGATCGGCTCGGCCCGCTCGGCGCTCGGCGCGATGATGCTGATGAGCGTGCCGCGCTCGCCGTCGCGCGCGATCTCCACCCGTTCGCCCGGCAGCGTGAACGGCACGAACACCCGCTCGCCGCCGATCTCCGCAATGCCGTCGCCGTGTTGTCCGATGCTATCGATGAGAACTTCTGTCATGGACCGGACGTAGCAGGCTTTGCCGGCAGCGGTAAGGCCCCCTCACCCGGTCCTTCGGACCGACCTCTCCCCCAAAGGGAGAGGTGGTGGGTGGGCACGATCTCGCCCTATCACCACCTCTCCCTGGGGGAGAGGTCGCCGCGCAGCGGCGGGGGAGGGGGCCTTTTTCTTAAGCCTCAGGGCTGGCTCACCATTTCCAACAAGCTCGCAATCGACACGAACGGGATTCCCATCCGCTCGCTGAGCCCGGTGGCGCAGGTCGAGACCGTCGACAGCCCGATCTCGCATCCCTCGGGGATCTGCGCCTTGGCAAAGCGCGTCGCATGGGCGTTGAGCTCGGGCACGTAGAGTCCCTTGTCGCCGGCATAGCCACAGCAGGTAATGGCATCGAGCACCACCACCTTCTCAGCAATCACCGCCGCCAGCGCTTCGATGGCGCCCTGCTCCTTCAGCCGCTGCGCCGAGCAGTTGTGATGCACCGCCACTGCCGGCAACGGCCGTGTGATGGTCAACCGCGGCAGGATTTCCTTGAGCAGGAACTCCGCCGAATCCATCACCGCCGCCTCGCCCGGATGCTCGCGCATATGCTTGGCGCAGGTCGAGGCATCGGTCACCACCGGCAGCGCCCCGGCTTTGCTGAGCCCGTCGAGCTCGCGCCGCGTTGACCCGCCGACCCGCTCGGCCTCTTCCGGAAAACCCTTCGACAGGAACGGCTGGCCGCAGCATTGCCCGTCGAGTTTTTCCGGCACTACGGGATCGAACCCGGCGCGCCGCATCAGTTCGATCATCGCATCGGTGGTCGGCAAGAGCCCGTTCTCGCGCGTCGGCGCCCCGAACATCCGCGTCGCGCAGGATGGGAAGTAGACCACCTGGCCGTTCGGTGCATTGCTCGGCGCCACCGGCTTCGGCGCCCCCGGCCCCGGCCGCAGCGCCGGCGAGACCCGCGGCACCGCCTTGGGCGCCAGCGCATGCATGGCCCCCGCCACCGCATCGACCACGCCATTGCCGACAATTTTGCGGCCCAGCGCCTGCGCCCCGACGCCGAGCTTCATGCCGGTCTCGAGCGCCGCGGTATGCCCGCCGACCCAATGCGCCACGTTGCGATCGCCATCCGACCGCCGCCGGCCGCGCTCGCCGATCACCATGGTGCCGGTTTCGATCCCCACCGGGCAGCGCAGCGAACAGAGGTTGCACGCTGCACAGGTATCGAGCCCCACATACTGGAAGCCTTCGTCCATGGCCTTGAGCCGCTCCGGGTCCTCACCGGTTTGCCTGAGCCGCGCCCGTTCGCGCGTCACCGCGATGCGCTGGCGCGGGCTGAGCGTCATGTGATGGCTCGGGCAGGCCGGCTCGCAGAAGCCGCACTCGATGCAGAGGTCGACGATCTCGTCGGCCAGCGGCATCAGTTTCAGGTTCTTGATGTGGATGTCGGGATCGGGGTTGAGCAGCACGCCCGGATTGAGCAGCCCCTCCGGGTCGAACAGGTGCTTGATCTCATGCATGATGAGATAGGCCTTGGTGCCCCACTCGGCCTCGACGAACGGCGCGATGGCGCGCCCGGTGCCGTGCTCGGCCTTCAGCGAGCCGCCATAGCGGACCGACACCAGCTCCGACAACTCCTTCGAAAAGTGATCGAACTTCACCGCCGCATCCGGGTCCATGAAGTTGTCGCTCATCTGGAAATGCAGGTTGCCGGCGAGCGCATGCCCGAAAATGATCGCGTCCTCATAGCCGCAATCGTCGAGCAGCTTGCGCATATCGATGACGAAGTCGGCCAGCCGGTCGATCGGCGCCGCCACGTCCTCGGTCAGCATCGAGGTGCCCTTCGGCCGCGCCGCGCCGCCAGTGGCAAAAAAGCCTTTCCGCACGTCCCAGAGCCCGTGCGAAATCGCCTCGTCGGCCGAGAAGGTGATGTCCGTCGCCCCCTCGGAGGCAAGGATCGCCGAGGCCTTCGCGGTCTCCGCCTCGAGCGTCGCCTGGTCGGGCGCCGTCACGTCGATCAGGATCACCGGCGAGGTCTCGGTGAAGAACTTCACATAAGGCTGGATGGCCGGCAGGTGCTCGACCGTCGCCAGTGCTCGCCGCTCGATATATTCGGCGGCGGTGACGCCGGTCGTCACCTGCACCCCGCCATTGGCCAGCTTCGAGATGGCGCGGGCGCAGGAATAGGGATCGGGGAACGGGATCAGCCCGGTCACCTTGTAGGGGTGCTCGGGAATGGTGTTGTAGGTCACCTCGGAGACGAAGCCGAGCGTCCCCTCCGAGCCGACGATCAGGTGGATCAGGATGTCGATCGGATCGTGGAAATCCAGGAGCGCATTGATCGAGTAGCCGACGGTGTTCTTGATCCGGTATTTCTTGCGGATCAACTCGACCAGAGCCGGATCGGCCTTGACCTTGTGGTGCAGCGCCTTGAGCTCATCGAGCAGAGGCGCATGCGACGCCCGGAACGCCGCGACCGACGCCGGATCGCCGGAATCGAGCACCGTGCCGTCGACCAGCATGACCCGCAGCCGGTGCATGGTGTGGTAGGTGTTGTAGGCGACGCCACAGCACATGCCCGACGAGTTGTTGTTCACCACCCCGCCGATCTTGCAGGTGGCCTGGCTCGCCGGATCGGGACCGAGCTTGGCCCCGAACGGCTTCAGCGCCTTGTTGGCATTGGCGACGATCACCGCCGGCCCCAGCGTCACCCGCTGCCCGGCCTCGTGGATCTCGAGCTTCTTCCAGCCGTCGCCGAGCACGGCGAGCACCCCGTCGGTGATCGCTTGTCCCGACAGCGACGTCCCCGCCGCGCGGAAGGTCAGCGGCAGCTTTTCGGCGCGGGCGGCTTCGATCACCGCCCGGACTTCGTCCTCGGTATTGACGATCACCACCACTGCCGGGATCAGCCGGTAGGAGCTGGCATCGCCCGAATACGCGTAGGTCATCACCGGGTCGGTCATGATCCGGTCCTTGCGGATCAGATCCTTGAGCCGCGCCACAATCCCTTGCGTCGCCGCAGCCCGGTCCACCCCGATCGGGGCCATCTCGTTCACGTCACTATCCGCCCTTTAGGCCCGGAACGAGAAATCTCGCAGCCGGGCAAGATGTTTGGCCGGCATGTTAGAGACATTCGCAGCTGGGCGGTAGTGAGGCATTGGTCGTGGGCAATCGCTCGACTGATCGCCGGGCCGCCGGTCCCGCCGAGACCAGTTTGCCATAATGAAAACTCCCGCCTGCCGGAAAGCAGCCGGCCAGACGGGAGCGCTTGTCAATCGGGCGGGACAATTAGCCGAGATCGACTTCGGTCGTGTCTTCGTCATACCCCTCGCGGATCTCCTGTGCCGCGCGGCGCAGGATTTCCGCCACCCGGCGATCCTCTTCGGGGTCGCGCCGGATCGCTTCCTTGATCGCCTTCTTCAGCGCCTTGCGCGCGTCGTTCACTTCCGGCGCCACGTCGTCGAGATCACGGTCGGGCCGGCCCGCGTAGCGTTCCTGGGGCCGTTCGGGCCGCTCCGGTCGCTCGGGGTGTTCGGGATGATCCGGGTGCGGCGGAGCACCGCCCCGATCACCGAACCAGCCATGCCGGCCAAATTCCCGCCCCATGCCGCGAAATCGCTCGCGGAACTGCTCCGCCTCCCCCGGCGTGAAGGGGAAATCCTGGCTCGCCATGCGCTCCCGCAGGTGCTCCATGCCCGAGCCCGCCTTGGCGAGGAAATCGAGCGTCGACTGGATCGCCTCGCGATTATCGTTGAGGTGCGTCCGGCCTTCCTCGGTAATGGTGTAGAGCTTCTTGTTGCCCTCGGCGGCCGAGGTCACGTAGCCCGCCTCCTCGAGATAGGTCAGCGCCGGATAGACGATGCCCGGGCTCGGCGAATAAAAGCCCTTCGAATGCTCCTCGATCGCCTTGATCAGGTCGTAGCCGTGCCGCGGCTGCTGTTCGATCAGGAACAGCGCGACGAGCCGGAGGTCGCCCGAGGCCAGCATCCGCCCGATGCGGAAATTGCCCCCGAAACCGCCCCAGTCACCAGGGTTGATGTTGGCTTCGAAGTTGCCGAATTTGCGGAACCCGCGTCGCGCCATGGCTTCCATGCGCCGCCAGTTCCGGTCCCACCTGTGGTCGTGATCGTGCATCTTTCACTCCAAGATATATCTTACGATAGCCGAAAGATATGCCTCGGGCGCCGAGGCTTCAAGATAGCTCTCAAGATATATCTTAAGTCGGCGATACTGCCTGTTTTGCGCGCGGAGCTGATGAGGACCCTCATCGCTGCCCCAAACGCGATGTCATCCCAGCGAAAGCTGGGACCCATCTATCAGGCTGAGCAAGCGGCGAGTTGGGTCCCAGCTTTCGCTGGGATGACACCGAGCGTAGGGAGAGCTTGCTGGAGACTACCCCGCGATCGCCTTCACATAGCGCTCCGCCGAAGCCTCTACCCGCGCCTTGGCATCCTGCGTCATCACCCGGTCCCACCAGCCGGCATAGATCCGGTCATAGGCAAGCGGCGCCACCGTCCCGACGATGCGGTGCACCTCGCGCGCCGGCAGCGGGATCAGGTTGGGATAGGAGTACATGAAGCTCACCCAGCGCGTATCCGGCACCACCATGATGGTGTCGCCGGTCATCAGCACGCCCTTATTGTCCTCGCCGGCCCAATGCAGCGCGGTGGAGCCGACAAAATGCCCGCCGCAACGCACCAGCGTCACCCCCTGCCCGAGCTCCAGCCTCTCTCCGCTCCAGTAGTTCACGCGCTCCGACGGCCGCATCACATATTGCCGGTTGGCCTCGTGGATATGGATCGGCACGCCGCCCAGCGCCTCCGACCAGTCGACCATCGAGGAATAGAAATGCGGATGCGAGATCGCCATCGCCCGCACTCCGCCCAGTTCCTTGATCCGCCTGACCGCCTCGTCGGTAACCAGCGGCGTGCAATCCCACAGCACCCCGCCACCTGCCTGCTGGATCAGCAGCATGCGCTGTCCGATGGCGATCGCCGGCGTCGACCCGATCCCCACCAGCCCCGGCTCCTGCTCTTTGAACTCGATCGTATGCTTCTGCTGGAGCTCCGCCAACGTCGTCCAGCGCTGCCCGGCGGCCGTCACATATTGCCGCTCGTCATCACAGATCACGCAGCGCTCGGGCGGCGCCTCGGACGGCGCATGGCCCACGCCACAGGTGACGCAGATAAAGGATTGCATCGAAAGTCTCCGGTCGTTGTGGTGCTGCCGGAGTGATTGATAGCGGAGTCGAAGCGGCTTGGGCACCCGACTGATAGAGACGCCCCCCTCCCGGCCTCCCCCATGAAGGGGGAGGCGAAGAGTCGAGGCTCTGTCTGCGATTGTGCCACAAGCACCAGCGGGGCACCTCCCCCTTCATGGGGGAGGATGGGAGGGGGCCGTCTCTATCAGTCAGCGCTTGGCTACTGCGCCACCAGCCCCTTCCACACCTCGAGCTCGTCCAGCGTCTCTCCGGCCCCGGCCAGGGCGAACTGGTAGATGTCGAAGCTCCCCACCATCACGCCGTAATAGCCCGGCCGCTCGCGCGCCTCGTGCTTGAGCCTCAGGATCAGGTCGCGGTCGCAGGCCGAGAGATCGGCCCGAAGGTTCGCGTCGCGCGCCTGGCGCACCGCGAAATCGAACGGCTCCCAGCCCCAGATGTCGCATTTCCACGGGTTGCCGGCGTAATCCTTGAACTCGATGCCCCAGTAGAGCCCGGCGCCGAGCGGGTGCGGCTCGACATAATCGTTGAGGAAGCTCGCCTTGTGCAGCTGCAGCCCGGCCCGGTCGAACTGGATGGCGATATCGGCGGCGAGCCCGGCCCATTCGGCCCAACGCTCTGCCTCGCACGGCATGTGGATGTCGATGTCGCGCCACACCATCAGGTCGTAGCCGGCGCTGCCGGTCACCACCGCCTCGCCGAAGCGGGCATTGAGCAGTTCGAGCAGGCCCGTTTCCACCAGCACGGTGCGGGCTTCCTCTCGGAGTTCCGCGGCGACGTGCCGCCTCTCTTCCGCGTCCTGAAGAGCTGCGTCCATTCCGATACCCTCTTGGAATACGGGGCATCCAACCCCGGAATCAAAAGCCCGGCTCGTGAGCCGGGCTGAACTCTAGTCGCGCTCGTGCCAAAACTGTGGCACGGCCGGAGCGGGCGCAGGAAAAGTTGTGAGACTTTTCCGTTCGACGCCCGCGACCACTTAACAGCGCTTCAACTGATTACTCGGCCTTGGGCTCGGTCGCGGCGGCTGCCTCGGCAGCAGCGGCGGCGGCCTCAGCGGCGTCCTTCTCGGCGAGCTCCTTGGCCAGCGCCTCGGCGGCGGCGATCTTCTCGGCCTCGCGGGCGTTCTTGGCGTCAAGCGCTGCAACGCGCTCGCCGGCCTCGATCTTCTTGGTGCGGGCGCCGACGTTCTCGAAAATACGGGCGGCCTTACCGCGACGGTCGCGCAGGTAATAGAGCTTGGCGCGGCGGACCTTACCGCGCTTGATCACTTCGACGCGGTCGATATTGGGGCTGAGCACGGGGAACACGCGTTCCACGCCTTCGCCGTACGAAATCTTGCGCACGGTGAAGCTTTCCATGATGCCGGTGCCGGAGCGGGCGATAACCACGCCCTCATAGGCCTGCAGGCGTTCCTTGTCGCCTTCGCGGATCTTCACCCACACCTTGACGGTATCGCCGTGGGTAAATTCCGGATGGGCGCCCTTGGCGAGCAGCTTATCGTGCTGCTCCTGATTGAGCTGTTCGATGATCTTGGACATCTGATGTTCCGTTCGTCTTTTTCAAAGGAGCGTTTCGCCGGCTTTCGCCGACCGCCCGGTCTTGGTTGCACGGATTTTTATGCATTATTGGCCGAGCCGAAGCTCAAGCGAGCGGGGCTATAAATCAAGAATGCCCGGGAGTCTAGGGTTTCTGGCCCACTCTATGTCGGTTCGATGCCGACCGGCCGGAGCGTGGGGCCACCCCCCGCCCTTGATCCCTCCCCACAAGGGGACGACAAGTAGTCGCTCCGGGGGAGGGAGACGCTTGCTGCACTTTCGGTTCTTGCGCCCTCCCTCCCCCTTGTGGGGAGAGTAGCGCAGCTAGGCGAAGCCGTAGCGAAGCTGGGTGGGGGAGCCCCACGCGCAGTTCTACCTAACCCTTACAGCCAGCCGGCCAGCACCCCGATGCCGCCCAGCGCGAACACGCCACCGGCCACCTGCGCAGCGGTCTTGCCATACTTGCCGACCAGCTTGCTCACGCCCATCGCCGCGCCGATACCGACCGCATGCAGCAACGCGGTCGCCACGATGAAGCCCGCCGCATATTCGAAACCCGAGGCATCGACCGGCATTTCGGCGCCGTGCGCGTGGCCGTGGAAGATCGCGAACACCCCGACCAGCGCCGAGGCCGCGATGACCGGCATCGGCCGGCCCAGCGCCGCGGCGCCGCCGATCACCACGCTCGAGAGCGCAATCCCCAGTTCGACGAACGGCACGTCGATCTGCCCGACGCCCAGCAGGAACCCGACCGCCATCATGGCGACGAAGCTCAGCGGCACCAGCCACAGCGCCTTGCCGCCCAGCACATAGGCGAACACGCCCACCGCCACCATGGCGAGGATATGGTCGATCCCGCCGACCGGGTGCATGAAGCCAAAGAGGAACCCCGAGGTGTCGCCGTGCCCGGTATGGGCGAAAGCCGCCGTCGGAACGGCGATGAGCAGAAGGGCCAGAAGCGCGCGCATAAATATCTCCATCTCGGGACCCGCCGTCCCGTAGCGTTTTTCATGTTCGATGGTCCCGGTTTGGGTCACCACCGGACGGCCGGTCTCCTGGCTCCGGGCACCTCTCACTCCACCTTCCCAGTCGCAAACCAGTGGCACGCTGAGTGAAAAGTCAGGCCCGTTACAGTCGCGGGGGCGGCGCCGGCGTCGGCCAATGGCCTACCGGCTTCCCGTTTCACGCGGCCCCGAAAAGCGGGTCGCGCACCGTCGCGCTATCTCTGTCAGGTTCCACCGGTGAGTTCAATCGCCCGCCCGCGCATTTGCCACATGACGCGGCAGCTCCGGCTGCGCTAAAGGGTCTTGTCGTCCAACGGGGTCGTTGCCGGTGCTCAACGCGCGAAACATGGGGAGAGAGCTGCTGCACGCGCTTGTCGTGCTCGCCCTGGTTTTCCTCAGTTTCGCTCACGCCCCGGTGGCTACCGCATCCGCCGGCCCCGACACCCTCGCCGCCGCGCTCGACATGAGCTATTGCGGCGACACCCCGGATGACCCCAAGGCGCACGCCCCCTGCCACGCCTGCCGCATCGGCGGAGCTGACCTGCCGCCGCCCTGCGACATCGCTATCCCGGTGGCGATGCTGGCAGATGTCGCCTATGGCGCGCTTCCCATCCTGCATTTGCCGACCGAACCGCTCGGCACTGCCACCGCCCGCGGACCACCCGCCTCCGTCTGATCGATCGTACCCCATTATCGATTTGCTGCGCCCGCTACGGCCGCAGCCAACAGACGAGAGTCAGATGCACACCACATCCCGCATCGCCGCATTCGCGGCTTCCACCCTCATGCTCGCAAGCCCGGCCTTTGCGCATGCCACGCTCACCCCGGCCACCGCCGCCAACGGCGCGACCGTCAAGGTCGCCATCGCCATCCCGCATGGCTGCGATGGCGCCCCCACCGACACGGTCAGCGTCGTGCTGCCCGAGGGTTTCGTTTCGGCCAAGCCCATGGTGAAAGCCGGCTGGACGGTCGAGATCACCAAGGGCGACTACCAGAACAGCTACCAGGTGCATGACCAGCCGGTGACCTCCGGCGCCCTCGCCGTCAGTTGGGCCGGCGGCTCGGTTCCCGACGACCAGTTCGACGAATTCGTCATCCAGGGCTCGCTGCAGGGCTTTGACGCTGAAACCAGCCTGCCGTTCGTCGTGACGCAGAAATGCGGCGCCGCCTCGGTGGTGTGGGACCAGATCGCTGCCCCCGGCGAGAACGCTCACGCCCTCGAGCATCCGGCTCCCACCCTGGCCGTCACCACTGCGGCTGCCGGCGAGCATGACCACGTCGCCATGAACATGGCGGCTCCGGCCGCGGTCACCATCGGCAACCTCGAAATCAGCGGTGGCTTCTCCCGCGCTACCCTCCCCAATGCGCCGGTTGGCGGCGGCTATCTCACCATCACCAACAAGGGCGGCGAAGCCGATCGCCTGGTCAGCGCCGCCTCACCGGTCGCCGGCGTGGTCCAGATCCATCAGATGAAGATGGAGGGCGACCTGATGAAGATGAACGAGTTGCCCGAGGGCGTCGAAATCCCGGCCGGTGAAACCGTCACCCTGGCGCCGGGCGGCCTCCACATCATGTTCATGCAGCTCGCCCAGCCGCTGGTGGAGGGGACAAAGATCCCGTTGACCCTCAACTTCGAGAAGGCCGGCAGCGTCGAGGTGGAACTCAGCGTCGAGAGCCCGGCCGCCAAGGGTCCGGCTGAAGACCACTCGATGCACGGTGGCTGACCATGAGCGCCATGACCTCGCGCCTCCGCCTCGCGCTCTGGGCTCTGGTCGCGCTGGCGGCAGTGGCGGCAACGCTGCTGTTCTTCGTCACGCGACCCGGGCCTGAAAGCGGCGGCATCGGCGGCGGCAGCTATGCCCTCGTCGATCAACGCGGCAACCCGGTCGACCAGTCGATGCTGGTCGGCCAGCCCTCACTGCTGTTCTTCGGCTATACCCATTGCCCCGACGTCTGCCCCACCACCATGGGCGAGATGGCGGGCTGGTTCGCCGACCTCGGCGACGAGGCGAAGAACCTCAAGGCCTTCTTCGTCACGGTCGATCCCGAGCGCGACACCCCCGAAATCCTCAATGGCTATGTCAGCTGGGTGTCCGACCGGGTGACTGGCGTCACCGGCAAGCCCGAGGAGATCGCCAAGATGATCAAGGCCTGGAAGGTGTTGGGCGAAAAGGTGCCGGGGGAGGGTTCGGATTACACCATGAACCACACTGCCTCGGTGTTCCTCGTCAACGCCCAGGGCGGCTTCGAAGGCACCATCGCCTACCAGGAGGACGCGACCACTGCCCTCGCCAAGATCAGGAAGCTGCTCGGCAAGTCGGCCTGATCAGGTGAGCAAATCCGGCCGGCGCGCCCGTGTGAGCCTCTCGCTCTCGGCGCGCCGCCACTTCTCCACCTTGCCATGATCGCCCGAGGTCAGCACCTCAGGGATCTCGCGCCCCTCGAACAGCTGCGGCCGGGTGTATTGCGGGTACTCCAGCAGCCCATTCTCAAAGCTCTCGTCGGCATGGCTTTCCGCCGCTCCCAGCACGCCGGGAAGCAGCCGCACCACCGCTTCGAGCAGCACCATGGCGGCGACTTCGCCGCCGGCCAGCACATAGTCGCCGATCGAGACTTCCTCGAGTTGCCTTGCCTCGATCACCCGCTGGTCGATCCCCTCGAACCGCCCGCAGATGATCACCGCACCGGGGCCCAGCGCCAGCTCGCGCACCCGCGCCTGCGTCAGCGGTGTGCCGCGCGGCGACATCAGCAGCCGCGGCCGCGCATCGCCTTCCGGCGACACCGCATCGATCGCCTTGGCGAGGATATCCGGTTTCAGCACCATGCCGGCGCCACCGCCCGATGGGGTATCGTCCACCGTCCGGTGCCGGTCGGTGGCGAAATCCCTCAGTTGCGTAGTCTCGAGGCTCCACCGCCCATCCGCCATGCCACGGCCGATCACCGAGGCGCCGAGCGGCCCGGGGAACAATTCCGGAAACAGCGTGATGATCGAAGCCGAAAAGCTCAATCGGGTTCTTCTTCGCCCGGCTCCGCCTCGATCGGCGGATCGATCAAGAGGTACCCATCGGCGACCCGCACCTCCGGCACCACGGCCTTCGAGAACGGATAGAGATAGGTATCGCCCGAGCGGGGGTCGCGGATTTCGAGCAGGTCACCGGCGCCGAAATTCGGCACCGCCATCACCTCGCCGATCTCCGAGCCGTCGGCCAGCCGGGCTTTCAGCCCGATCAGGTCGGCATGGTAGAAATCGTCGTCGTCGGTGTCGGGCAGCAGTGCGCGGTCGACGTAGAGTTCGACCCCGTTCAGCTTTTCCGCCGCATTTCGGTCGTTGACCCCCTCGAGCCGCGCCACGAGCACATTGGTCGTGGTGCGAGCCGCGAGGATCTTGATGGTGAGGCCCGGCTTATTGGTCGAGAGCGGGCCATAGGACGCCAGCGCCAGCGGGTCCTCAGTAAAGGACTGGATGCGCACTTCGCCCTTGATCCCATGGGCCGCGCCGATGCGGCCCATGAGGAGCTTGTTGTCGCCCGCTTGCGCCACGGCTTACTCGGACGCGGCTGCTTCGGCGGCGGCCGGCGCCGGCGCGGCGTCGGCAGCGGCCTTGTCGGCGACAGCCTTGGCCTTGGCTTCGGCGCGCTCGGTCGCCTTCTTACCTGGCACGGCCTTCTCGGGGTTGTTGCGCGCTTCGCGCTTCAACAGGCCCGCGGCGTCGAAGAACCGCGCCACGCGGTCGGTCGGCTGGGCGCCGACGCTCAGCCAATGCTGCACGCGCTCAGTCACCAGGGTGACGCGCTTGTCCTTGTCGGCGAGCTTGGGATCGTAGTTGCCGATCTTCTCGATGAAGCGGCCGTCACGCGGCGAACGGGCGTCGGCGACGACGACGTGGTAATAGGGGCGCTTCTTGGTGCCGGCGCGGGCAAGGCGGAGTTTCAGCGACATTCTTCAGTCCTTCGTATGATCAGTCGTTTCGTTTGGTCGCGCTCTCGAACCGCAAAAGTCTGCAACTTTTGCTGATCACGCTTCCGGTGGGGTTATTTCTTTTTCGGCACGAAGCCGCCGCCGAGGCCGGGAAGGCCAGGGAAGCGCGCCGCGCCGCCAAGCCCGGGAAGTCCCGAGCCGGATTTGAGCAGCTGGCCGACATCGGTCGGCAGCTTGTTCTGAGTGAGCTGTTTCGGCGCCTCGGCCTGCTGCGGCATCGATGCGGGGTCGATCCCCATGCGCCGCGCCAGCTGCTCGAGTTCCTTGGGGTCCATGGTCGAGGGGTCGGGCATGTTGCCGAGCCCCGGCATCATGCCGCCCATCTTGCCGCCGAACATGCCGGCGAGCGAGCCCATGCCGCCCTTCGACACCTTCTTCATCATGTCCGCCATCTGGCGGTGCTGCTTCATCAGCTTGTTGACGTCTTCGACCTTGGTGCCCGAGCCATTGGCGATGCGGATGCGCCGCTTGGCGTTCAACAGTTCCGGGTTCGCCCGCTCCGCCTTGGTCATCGAATTGATGACGGCGATCTGCCGGTCGAACACCTTCTCGTCGATATTGGCGCCTGCCATCGCCTTCTTCATCTGGTTCATGCCGGGCATCATGTTCATGAGCGAGCCCATGCCGCCCATCTTCTTCATCTGCAGCAGCTGATTGCGCAGGTCCTCGAGGTCGAAGACGCCCTTCTTGAGCTTCTTGGCCATCTTGGCCGCATCTTCGGCCGTGACGTTCTGCGCCGCCTTCTCGACCAGGCTGACGATGTCGCCCATGCCGAGGATGCGGTCGGCGATGCGCGAGGGATGGAAATCCTCGAGCGCATCCAGCTTTTCGCCGGTACCGATCAGCTTGATCGGCTTGCCGGTGGCGGCCCGCATCGACAGCGCCGCGCCGCCACGGCCATCGCCGTCGACACGGGTGAGCACGATGCCGGTGATGTCGACGCGCGCATCGAACGAGCGTGCCAGGTTCACCGCGTCCTGGCCGGTCAGCGCATCGGCGACGAGCAGGATTTCATGCGGATCGGTCGCGGCCTTCACCGCTGCCGTCTCTTCCATCAGCTCTTCGTCGATATGGGTGCGACCCGCCGTATCGAGGATCAGCACGTCATAGCCGCCGAGCTTGCCCTCGCGCTGCGCGCGCCTGGCGATATCGACCGGCTTTTCGTTCAGCTGGATCGGCAGGGTATCGACGCCGATCTGCTCGCCGAGCACGCGCAGCTGCTCTTTCGCCGCCGGACGGCGATCGTCGAGCGAGGCCATCAGGACCTTCTTGCCCTGCCGCTCCTTCATGCGCTTAGCGAGCTTGGCCGAGAGCGTAGTCTTGCCGGCGCCCTGCAGGCCCACCATCAGCATGGTCATCGGCGGCGTGGTCGAGAAGTCGATCGGCACCTGCGTTTCGCCGAGCACCTTGACCAGTTCGTCGTGGACGATCTTGACCACCTGCTGGCCCGGCGTCACCGAGCGGGTGACCTCGGCGCCGACGGCGCGCTCGCGCACCTGCTCGACAAAGGCCTTCACCACCTCGAGCGAAACGTCGGCCTCGAGCAGCGCCCGGCGCACTTCGCGCAGCGCCGCATCCACGTCGCTCTCGTTGAGTGCGCCGCGGCCCCGAAGGCCCTCGAAGATTTTCCCAAGCCGGTCGCTAAGGCTTTCGAACATTTTGGTTCCTTTGGTTCCGCAGCATCCCTGCCCCGGACCCGGAGATAGGTAGTCTTGGCCGTTCATGCCATCCGAAGATGGCAGCATCCGCGCAAACGCCAAACCCACCCGAGGGCGCATCGCGCTGTCGGGTGTTAGCCTCCGGGATCTCTTTATACCTTTGCGGGTCCCGGTCGGCAGTCAGGCGTTTGAACCTGATGAATTGGCGCGGTCGATAGAGGGGAAATGCGGCCGAGTCAAGGAACGCGCTCGGCGCGCACCGCCACCATGCCCTGTCCCAATTCGGTGTCGACGCGGAAGCCGACGCCCGCGAGAGCCGCAGCGGCCGCCATGGCAAAGCGATCGGCCGTGCGGATCGCCGGCGCTTCCAGCACCAGCACTACCCGCCCACCCGGCTTGATCACATCGCGGAGCTTCCTGGCCCAGCCGCGATCCGCATGGCGCGGAAAATCGACGTTCACTGCGAAGGCCGCATCCAGCGCGCCAAGATCGAGCGTCTCGAAATCGCTCTCGAACGCGGTCAGCCGCCCAACCCCCTCGTTCCGCTTGATGCAGGCCGCCACCATCTTGCCCGACCGGTCGACGGCCACGACATCGGCGCCCGCCGCCAGCACCAGCCCGGTGGCGATGCCGTGCCCGCAGCCGATCTCCAGCACGGCTTCGCCGGCCTTCGGGGCCAGCAGTTCCACCGCCCAGCGATGACGTCTCGCGATTTCCGCCAAGCGACTCCCCCTTCGTACCCGCCCAGAACTAGCCCGCCCGAAGGTGACCTGAACATGGCCGTTGCCGGCTTTCCCCAGCAGCGCTACATCTTGGCCGGGTCCGCAGTTCACCCAGGCGTCGCCGCCCCATCCGGGGAGCTAAACCTGCCTCATAGCCGAGATCAGCACTTATCCCCGTGCCGCCTCGCAAGCCGGCGACCGCGAACCTTCCTCCGGGGAGTTCGGCACGACGAGGATGAGTTGTGATGACCAGAACTGCTGTCCCCCTGCGGG
Source organism: Devosia sp. Root105 (assembly GCF_001424865.1). Classification (NCBI taxonomy): domain Bacteria; kingdom Pseudomonadati; phylum Pseudomonadota; class Alphaproteobacteria; order Hyphomicrobiales; family Devosiaceae; genus Devosia; species Devosia sp. Root105. Next base: position 778,974 of record NZ_LMCR01000001.1, on the reverse strand, counting down.
TGGATGACCTCTCCCCCTTCGCCAAGACGCTCCGCCACGCGCTGACCCAGCACGAGGGCGTACCGAGCCATGTCGAACTCCTGAACCTCATCGCCAAGGCGGCGGGGTTCGCCAACTACCAGCACCTGCGCGCCGATGCCGGCACCGCCGGCCGCCTCGCCGCTGCCGCCGAGCCCACCCCGCCGGCCGACCTCAGCCAGGTCGAAAAGGCGGCGCGCTATTTCGATGCCGAGGGCGTATTGATGAGCTGGCCGGCGCGGCTCAACCTCCAGACCCTCAGCCAATGGGTGTTCTGGTCGCGTATCCCGCCCGAGACGGTGTTTTCCGAGCGCGAGATCAGCGAACTGATCCGCCACTGGCACGATTTCGGCGACCACGCCCTGATCCGCCGCGCCATGGTCGATGCGAAAATGCTCGAACGCACCGTCGATGGCCGCGAATACCGCCGCATCGAACGCGCCCCGCCCCCGGAACTGAAACCGCTGCTGGCGCATCTGGCGGCACGGGTAGGCGCCTGACGCAACCACCGGCGCACGTGGCCCCACCCCACCCTTGATCCCTCCCCATCGAGGGGAGGGAGACGCGGTGGATGGTTTAGTGAACCGGCCCCCTCCCTCCCCTCTGATGGGGAGGGTAGTGCAGCTTGGCGCTCGCAATCGCGAGGGCCTAGCGGAACTGGGTGGGGTGGGGCTGCTTGCACCATATATCCGGGACTCACCCCCGCCACTGGCAATTTCGTGTCAGTTCCGCCATATACAGCCTCAACTGAGACCCAGCAGGTCAGGCCCATGTCCACCGCCCCATTCCTCAAGATGAACGGGCTCGGCAACGAGATCATCGTCGCCGACATGCGCGGCCGTGCCGATCGGATCACCCCGGCGGCTGCCGTCGCCCTCAATGCCGACCCGGCTACCAAGTACGATCAGATCATGGCCATCCATGATCCACGCACCCCCGGCACCGCCCACTATATCGAGATCATCAACTCCGATGGCTCGCTGGCCCAGGCCTGCGGCAACGGCATGCGCTGCGTCGTCCAGGCGCTGAGCGCCGAGACGGGAGAAAAGCACTTCGTCTTCGAGACCCTCGCCGGCATCCTCACCGGCGACGAGCATCCGGATGGCTCAATCACCGTCGATATGGGCAAGCCCCGCTTCGGCTGGGAAGAGATCCCGCTGGCCGAGGAATTCTACGACACCACCGGCATCGAGCTGCAGATCGGGCCGATCGATGCGCCGATCCTCCACACCCCGTCGGTTGCCTCGATGGGCAACCCGCACGCCACCTTCTGGGTCGAGGACGATGTCGGCAATTACGCGCTCGATCGCTTCGGCCCGCTGCTCGAGAACCATCCGATCTTCCCCGAGCGCGCCAATATCTCAATCGCCCAGGTCGTGGCGCCCGATCACATTATCCTCAGGACCTGGGAGCGCGGCGCCGGCCTGACCCGCGCCTGCGGCACCGCCGCCTGCGCCGCGCTGGTCAACGGCGCCCGTACCCATCGCACCGGCCGCAAGGCCACGGTGACCCTGCCCGGCGGCGATCTCGTCATCGAATGGCGCGCCGACGACCACGTGCTGCTCACCGGCCCGGCTGAGTTCGAGTTCTCCGGCAGCTTCGAGCCGTTCACCGGCAGCTGGCGGCGCGATCAGGACTCCAGCCAGATTTCGACCGGTCAGGTCTCGGCCTGATGTCCATCGAAACCCTGACCTTCGGCTGCCGCCTCAACGCCTATGAAGGCGAAGTCATGAAGGCCGAGGCGGAAAAGGCCGGGCTCGACAACACCATCATCATCAACACCTGCGCCGTCACCTCCGAAGCGGTCAGGCAGGCCAAGCAAGCCATCCGCAAGGCCAAGCGCGACAATCCCGAGCGCCGCATCATCGTCACCGGCTGCGCCGCGCAGACCGAGGCTCGCAGCTTTGGCGATATGGCCGAGGTCGACCTGGTCATCGGCAATGCCGACAAGCTGAAGGCGGAAAGCTATGCTCCCATAGCATTCGGCGTGCCGCTCAACGACAAGGTGCAGGTCAACGACATCATGAGCGTGCGCGAAACCGCCGCGCACCTGATCGAGGGCATGGATGGCCGGGCCCGCGCCTTCGTCCAGGTGCAGAACGGCTGCGACCATCGCTGCACCTTCTGCATCATCCCGTTTGGCCGCGGGCCGTCGCGCTCGGTGCCGATGGGTCTGGTGGTCGAGCAGATCAAGAAGCTGGTCGGCAACGGTTATCGCGAGGTCGTGCTCACCGGCGTCGATATCACCTCTTACGGCCCCGACCTGCCGGGCACCCCGACGCTGGGCAAGCTCACCCAGCAGATCCTCCGCCACGTCCCCGACCTGCCGCGGCTGCGCATTTCGTCGATCGATTCGATCGAGGCCGACCCGGCCTTCTATGACGCCATAGCGTCCGACCGCCGGCTGATGCCGCATCTGCATCTCAGCCTGCAGTCCGGCGACGACATGATTCTGAAGCGCATGAAGCGCCGCCACTCGCGCAGCGAGGCGCTCGAGGTGGTGGCAAAGCTCCGCTCGCTCCGCCCCGATATCGTCTTCGGCGCCGACATCATCGCCGGCTTCCCCACCGAGACCGACGAGATGTTCGAGAACTCGCTGAGCTTCGTCACCGAGGCCGAACTCACTTACCTGCACGTCTTCCCCTATAGCCCGCGTCCCGGCACCCCTGCGGCGCGCATGCCGCAGGTCGATGGACGGACCGCCAGGGCGCGCGCCGCGCAGCTCCGCGCCGTCGGTGAAACCCAGTACGAGAAGCTGGCTCTGTCCCGCATCGGCATGGTCGAGAACGTGCTGATCGAAAAGGACGGCATCGGCCGGCAGGAGCAGTTCGTCACCTGTTCATTGCCGGGTCATCTGCCGGGAGAAATCGTACCCGCCCGTATTACCCATTTCGCCAATGGCAACCTCGTCGGCGAAGCACTGAGGTCCGCAGCCTGATGGCCGAACAAAAGAAAAAAGGCTTCTTCCAGCGCCTGTTCGGCGGCGGCGACAAACCGGCCCCAGTGCCGGCGCCGGAGCCGAGCGTCGCCGAGGAACTTGAAGCCGACATCGTCCTCGACGAAGTGGTCGAAGCCGCTCCGCTGGTGCTGCCGCCCGATCAGGAGATCGCTCTCGAAGAGGCGATGCACGAGGCCGGCCTGCTGATCACGCCGGACGCGCCGCCGGCGCCGCCGGAGCCGCCTGCCGAGCCCGAGCCCACCGTCGAGGACGAGCTGGTCGCCGACATCATCCTCGACGACATCGTCGAGGCCGCGCCGCTGGTCCTGCCACCCGACCAGGAGATCGCTCTCGAGGAGGCGATGCACGAGGCCGGCGAGCTGGTCACGCCCGAGGCGCCGCCGGCCCCGCCCGAGCCGCCGGCTGAGCCCGAGCCGTCCGTCGAAGACGAACTCGTCGCCGACATCATCCTCGATGACATCGTCGAGGCCGCGCCGCTCGTCCTGCCGCCCGATCAGGAGATCGCCCTCGAGGAGGCGCTGCACGAAGCCGGCCAGACCATTGAAGGTCCACCGACCGATACCGGCTCCGAGCCGCCGGCCGGCCCACCTGAGGCCACCCCCGCTTATATCGAAGAGGTCGAGGAGCAGCAGGCGCCCGAACCGGCGCCGGTTCTGCCGGTCCCGGTCCCCGCCGCTCCCGCCGAACCGCCGAAAAAGCAGAATTGGCTGCAGCGCCTCGCCTCCGGGCTGAAGCGTTCCTCCGATCAGCTCACCGGTTCGATCGCCGCGGTCTTCACCAAGAAGAAGCTCGATCAGGCGATGCTCGATGACCTCGAGGACATCCTGATCCAGTCCGATTTCGGCGTCGACATGGCGACCGACGTCACCGAGGCGCTGCGCCGCGACCGCTTCGATCGCGACATCAGTTCGGACGAAGTGCGCGACGTGCTGGCGACTGAGATCGTCAAGGTGCTGGAGCCGGTGGCCCAGCCGCTGCTCATCGATGCCGGCACCAAACCCTACGTCATCCTGATGGTCGGAGTGAACGGCACCGGCAAGACCACCACCATCGGCAAGCTCGCGAGCCTCTATGGCGCGCAAGGCAAGAGGGTGATGCTCGCCGCCGGCGATACCTTCCGCGCCGCGGCCATCGAGCAGCTGCAGGTCTGGGGCGAGCGCACCGGCGCTCCGGTCGTCACCAAGCCCGCCGGCTCCGACGCCTCCGGCCTCGCCTACGAGGCAGTGGAGCGCGCCAAGGCCGAGGGCGCCGACATCCTGATCATCGATACCGCCGGCCGGCTGCAGAACCGCGACGAGCTGATGAGCGAGCTCGAAAAGATCATCCGCGTCATCAAGAAGGTCGAACCGTCGGCGCCGCATGCGACGCTTCTCACCCTCGACGCTACTACCGGCCAGAACGCCCTTAATCAGGTCGAAATCTTCGGCAAACGTGCCGGCGTCACCGGCCTGGTGATGACCAAGCTCGATGGCACGGCGCGCGGCGGCATCCTCGTCGCCATTGCTCGCAAGTTCGCCCTGCCCGTGCACTTCATCGGTGTCGGTGAAGGCGTCGATAATTTAGAGGCGTTCGCAGCGCGCGACTTCGCCGCCGCGATCGCAAGGACCGCAGAATGACCGAAGAGACCAAAGACGCCGAAGTGAACTGGGCGGAGCTGCGTCCGCAGCTGATCCGCATCGGGCTGGAGATCGGCCCGCTGCTGATCTTCTTTATCTGCACCACGTTCGGTGAGAGCTGGCTCGATGCCAGCCCGGCGCTGCGCTCGATGTTTGCCAGCCCGATCATCTTCGCCACCGCGCCGTTCATGGTCGCCATGGTGATCTCGCTGGGGATTTCCTGGCTGGTGTTCAAGCGCGTCGCGGTGATGCCGCTGGTGACGCTGATCGTCGTCCTGATCTTCGGCACGCTGACCCTGCTGCTGCAGGATTCGATGTTCATCAAGATCAAGCCGACCATCGTCAACTCGCTGTTCGGCGCCACCCTGCTCGGCGGGCTGGTGTTCGGCCAGTCGCTGCTGAAATACGTGTTCGGCGAGGTCTACCACCTGCAACCCAAGGGCTGGCAGGTGATGACCATGCGCTGGGGGCTGTTCTTCTTCCTCCTCGCTGCGCTCAACGAGTTCGCCTGGCGCGGCTCGAGCCTGTTCTTCACCGACCCCGATGCAGCCGACAAGTTCTATGCCGGCTTCAAGCTCTGGGCAGTGATGCCGATCACCATCGTCTTTTCGATGATGCAGCTGCCGCTCCTCACCAAGTATGCCGCCGACCCCAAGCAGCCCATCGAGGTCATCCCCCCGATGGACCCGCTGCCTTGATTTCTCAGACGCCGGTGGCTGTGGCCCCCCATCCCTCCCCGCAAGGGGGAGGGAGACGCAGACTGAGATGCTGGTGTGAGGGTCTCCCTCCCCCTTGCGGGGAGGGGACAGGGGTGGGGGTCGGCAAGCTCCGGCCCCGCCTTGTTGACGCTGCTAATGCTTGATCAGCTGGTCCTTGGTGACATTCAGCGTCATGCCTTCGCCTGATACCGAGTCGATCTGCTCCGGCATGACGTAGCGATCCGCGGCGAACAGCCCGTCGGCATCGATCCTGACGAAGCCCTGGTGCACCAGGCGGTCGCGGACCTCCTCGGGCACATTGTCGTCGGTGAAGGCCCGAGCGATCACGTCGAACAGCGTATCGTCGGTCCGCCGGCCGGAGGGCCCGCTCGCCTCGACTTCCGGGGTATCGGGATCATCGTCACCGAACTGCACCCAATCGACCTTGCCGATCTCATGGTGCTCGCGGTCGAACACGCGCATGCCCTGCTCGACGAAACGCAGGCTGGAACTGGTTTGCATGGTGTCTCTCCTCAGTTGAGCGCTTTCAGGAAAAGTTGCAGACTTTTCCGGTTCGAAAGCGCGATGAATCAAAGACGTGGAGCATTTCGTCGTTCACCAGAACGTCGAAATGCTCCTGCGCCGCTTGAGGAAGAATGTGCGTTGGTCGGCGGAAGTTCCCGACCTTAGCCGTTGGTTCAGCCCGCTTTGGCCTTCTCGATCGCCGGGATCACTTCCTTTTCCAGCGAATCCGGCGAGATCGGCCCGACGTGCTTGAAGGTGATCACGCCCGCCGCGTTGACGACGAAGGTCTCCGGCACGCCATAGACGCCCCAGTCGATCGACACCCGGTTGTCGGCGTCACCGCCGATCCGCTGGTACGGGTTGCCCAGTTCGGTGAGGAACGCCACCGCGTTTTCCGGCGCATCCTTCTGGTTGATGCCGAAGATGCGCACTCCGGTCTCGGCCTTGAGCCGCTCGAGCAGCGGATGTTCCTCGCGGCACGGAATACACCAGCTGGCGAACACGTTGACCACTGTCACCTCGCCCTCGAGCGAGGCGGTATCGAACCCCTCGACCCCGGTGCCGGCCACCGCCGGCAAGGCAAAGGACGGCGCTGGCTTGTTGATCAGCACCGAGCGCACCAGGCTGGGGTCGCGATCCATGTTCAGCGCGAACACCGCAACCAATCCCACCAGCAGCAGCAGCGGCAAGACCGCGAGGAGAATACGCTTCAACGCTTGCTCTCGTCCGAACGGCGGCGGATGCCCGCCTTGTCGAGCGCCTTGAGCCGGGCATCGACCCTGACCGAGTCCCAGACCACATAGGCGACCAGCGCCACTGTCAGCACTGCCACCCCGACATAGGCCCAGGCGATGAATTCGATATGCGCGCCCTCTCCGATCACTTGGCAGCTCCTGTTCCTCCCCCGCGGGGCGGGGGAGGGGGACCRGCGAAGCTGGTGGAGGGGGGA
>NZ_LMCR01000001.1:0-772165 GCF_001424865.1 Devosia sp. Root105 | reverse complement strand
GGGGGGGCTCAAGGCAGCCTGCCGGCTCAACGTCTCGGCCCGGCGGCGCAATATCTCGGTCCGCATCCGCACCACCTGCAGCAGCGCGAACAGCAGCGTGAAGGCCAGCATCATCACCAAGAGCGGCGTCAGGATCGAGCCCGGCATCTTCGGGCCATCCTTGGTGAAGACGCTCGCCGGCTGGTGCAGGGTGTTCCACCAATCGACCGAGAACTTGATCACCGGGATGTTCAGCGCCCCGACCAGCGTCACGATGGCGATGATCCGCCCGGCCTTCAGCTGGTCGTCGAACGCCCGCCACAGCGCGATGATGCCGAGATAGATCAGGAGCAGAACCAGGGTCGAGGTCATCCGCCCGTCCCACTCCCAGAACGTGCCCCAGGTCGGCCGGCCCCAGAGCGAGCCGGTGTAGAGCGCCAATGCGGTAAACACGGCACCAAGCGGCGCCGCAGCCTTGTTGGCGACGTCGGCCAGCGGGTGCCGCCACACCAGGGTGCCGAGCGCCGAAACCGCCATCACCCCATAGACCAGCTGGCTCAGCCAGGCGTTCGGCACGTGCACGTACATGACGCGCACCATGTCGCCCATCTGGTAGTCCTCGGGCGAGTTGAAGAAGGCGAACCAGAGGCCGATGGCAAAGCTCAGCCCGGTGGCGATGGCCAGCGGCCAGATCAGGTAACGCGACCAGGCAAGGAACTGCCCCGGATGCGCCAGGCGGCTGAACCAGTTGGGTTGTTTGACGGTATCGACGGACATGGTGTTCGCTCTATTCCCCGGCCACGCGCAAGGCAAGCGCAGCCGCGAAGGGTGAGAAGGCCGTCACCACGAGGCTCAAGGCAATGAGGAACAATGTCGCGCCACTGCCGGCAAGCGGATCCATCATCCCCACCCCGAAGATCATGATCGGGATCGACAGCGGCAGGATCAGCACCGGCGCGATCAGCCCGCCGCGCCTGAGCCCTACCGTTACCGCAGCGCCCAGCGCGCCAAAGCTCACCAGCGCCGGAGTGCCGATCAGCAAAGCCAGCACCGTCTGCCCCCATTGCGCCCATGACATCGATAAGAGCAGCGCCAGCACCGGCGTCGCCAAGAGCAGCGGCAGCGCCGTCACCAGCCAATGCGCAATCACTTTTGCGGCAACCACCGCTTCGAGCGGCAGGTCGGCGTGCCGCAGCAGGGTGAGCGAACCATCCTCGTCGTCGTTGCGGAACAGCCGGTCGAGCCCCAGCAGCATCGAGAGGAACGCCGCGATCCAGACGATCCCAGGGGCCAGCCGGGTCAGCTGCGGCCGGTCCGGCCCGATGGCAAACGGCACGATCACCGCCACCATGACGAAGAACAGCACCAGCGTCAGCGCCTCGCCGCCGGCCCGGAACGCCAGCTTCAGGTCGCGCCCGATCAGGGCCCGGAAGGCGCTCATGCCGCGCCTCCGAGGATCAGCGTTTCGACCCCGGCTTTGTCGGCCAATGGCAGGTCATGGTGGGTCGCGACCACCGTGATGCCGCCCCGCTGCCGGTGCGCATCGATCAGCCCGCCCAGCAGCGCCTCGCCGTCCGCATCGAGCGCCGCGCTGGGCTCATCCAGCAGCCAGATCGGCCGCGCGCTGACCAAGAGCCGCGCCAGCGCCAGCCGCCGCAACTGCCCCGATGAGAGGTACCCCGCCTCCAGCACGGCGAGCCCACCGATGCCGACGGCGTCGAGCGCCGCCTCGACCGTCATGCCGCTCGCCCCGTTCATCGCCTGCCAGAATTTGAGGTTCTCGCTGACCGTCAGGCGTCCCTTGAGCCCGCTCTGGTAGTTGAGGAGGTGCAACTGGGTGCGCTCCGCCCCGGCGATCGTCCCGCCATCCGGCCGTACGATTCCGGCGAGCGCCAGCAGCAGTGTCGACTTGCCCACCCCGTTCGGTCCGCGCAGCAGCAGGACCCCGCCGGGCGTGAGTTCGAACGTGAGATCGGCGAACAGCAGCCGCTCGCCGCGCCGCACGGTGAGGCCGCTGACGCTCAGCTGCGGTTGAAAGGCCTCGGAAGCGAGCGTCGGCTGGTTCATGGCCGCCATGCCTAATGAACCCAAGTGACCACTGGCAAGCGTCATGTAGTTTCTCTATAAGCCAGCGCTAGATTGGAATGCTTCCAGTCAGACGACCTCTGCCCCCGGTCTCCCGGGCCTTTACGGTCCGGCGTCAGGACCGGGCGGCGCCTTGCAACACCAGCGCGTGAAGGCGACACCCGTGACCTCGAAATCCCTCGACAGCTTCAAGTCCAGAACCACGATCACCGTCGGGGACAAGACCTACAGCTACTTCTCCATTCCGCTGGCGGAACAGAACGGTCTGAAGGGTGTCTCGCAGCTGCCGCACTCGATGAAGGTGGTGCTGGAGAACCTGCTCCGCTTCGAGGACGGTGTCACCGTCACCCGCGCCGATATCGAGGCTGTCGCCGACTGGCTGCGCACCCGCATCTCCGAGCACGAAATCTCCTACCGCCCGGCCCGCGTGCTGATGCAGGATTTCACCGGCGTCCCCGCCGTGGTCGATCTCGCCGCCATGCGCGACGCCACCGCCAAGCTCGGCGCCGATCCGCAGAAGATCAACCCGCTGGTGCCGGTCGACCTGGTCATCGACCACTCGGTGATGGTCGACTCGTTCGGCACCCCGCTGAGCTTCCTGCAGAACGTCGACCTCGAGTACGAGCGTAACGGCGAGCGCTACGAGTTCCTGCGCTGGGGCCAGAAAGCCTTCGACAACTTCCGCGTCGTGCCGCCCGGCACCGGCATCTGCCACCAGGTGAACCTCGAATACCTGGCCCAGACCGTCTGGACCCGCCAGGACGAGACCTCGGGCGAACTCTACGCCTACCCCGATACGCTCGTCGGCACCGACAGCCACACCACCATGGTCAACGGCCTCGCCGTGCTCGGCTGGGGCGTCGGCGGCATCGAGGCCGAGGCCGCCATGCTCGGCCAGCCCATCACCATGCTGATCCCCGAAGTCATCGGCTTCAAGCTGACCGGCAAGATCAACGAAGGCATCACCGCCACCGATCTGGTGCTCACCGTCACCGAAATGCTGCGCAAGAAGGGCGTGGTCGGCAAGTTCGTCGAGTTCTACGGCCCGGGCCTCGACTACCTCAGCCTCGAAGACCAGGCGACCATCGCCAACATGGCCCCCGAATACGGCGCCACCTGCGGCTTCTTCCCGGTCGACGCGGATACCCTGACCTACCTCGAGACCTCCGGCCGCGATGCCGACCGCGTCGCGCTGGTGAAGGCCTATTCCGAGGCCCAGGGCATGTACCGCACCACCGACAGCGCCGATCCGCTGTTCACCGACACGCTGTCGCTCGACCTCACCACTGTCGTTCCCTCGCTCTCCGGCCCGAAGCGCCCGCAGGACCGCGTCTCGCTGGTCGATGCCGCGCCGAAATTCGCCGAGGCGATGAAAGACCTCGCCGGCGGCCGCAAGGAGCGTACCGCTTTGCCCGAGTCGAAGGGTGAGAGCCGCTTCGTCGATGAAGGCGCTACCGGCGTCGACGACATTCCCGAGGAAGCCGCCTTCCCGGTGCGCGGCGAGAAGTTCAGCATCGACGACGGTCACGTGGTGATCGCCGCCATCACCTCGTGCACCAACACCTCGAACCCCAACGTGCTGATCGCCGCCGGCCTCGTTGCCCGCAAGGCGCGCGCCAGGGGCCTGACGTCGAAGCCGTGGGTCAAGACCTCGCTGGCGCCGGGCTCGCAGGTGGTGACCGACTACCTGAACGCCGCCGGCCTCTCGGCCGATCTCGACGCGCTCGGCTTCAACCTTGTCGGCTATGGCTGCACCACCTGTATCGGCAATTCCGGCCCGCTGCCGGAAGCCATCTCGGAATGCATCAACGCCAATGACCTCGTCGCCGCCTCGGTGCTCTCGGGCAACCGTAACTTCGAAGGCCGGGTGAACCCCGACGTGCGCGCCAACTACCTGGCCTCGCCGCCGCTGGTCGTTGCCTATGCCATCGCCGGTTCGATGAACATCAACGTTGCGACCGAGCCGCTCGGCACCGGTTCGGACGGTCAGCCCGTCTATCTCAAGGACATCTGGCCGACCAACCAGGAGATCTCGGACATCGTTCGCACGGTGATCACCCCAAAGATGTTCCTCGGCCGCTACTCCGACGTGTTCAAGGGCGACGAGAACTGGCAGGGTATCGCCGTCGACGGCGGCGAGACCTATCGCTGGAATTCCAGCTCCACCTATGTGCAGAACCCGCCGTATTTCGAGGGTCTGACCATGGAGCCGGCGCCGGTCACCGACATTCACGAGGCCCGCGTCCTGAGCCTCTTCCTCGACTCGATCACCACCGACCACATCTCGCCCGCCGGTTCGTTCAAGGCCGGCACCCCGGCCGGCAAGTACCTGGTCGAGCGCCAGGTGGCGCCCAAGGACTTCAACTCCTACGGCGCCCGTCGCGGCAACCACGAAGTGATGATGCGCGGCACCTTCGCCAATATCCGCATCAAGAACCAGATGGTGCCGGGCGTCGAAGGCGGCTTCACCAAGGGCCCGACCGGCGAAGTCATGGCGATGTATGACGCCGCCATGGCCTACCAGAAGTCGAACACCCCGCTGGTGATCTTCGCCGGCAAGGAATACGGCACCGGCTCGTCGCGTGACTGGGCCGCCAAGGGCACCCGCCTGCTCGGCGTCCGCGCCGTCATCGCCCAGAGTTTTGAGCGCATCCACCGCTCCAACCTCATCGGCATGGGCGTTTTGCCGCTGCAGTTCGCCGAGGGCGAGAGCTGGCAGACCCTGCATCTCGACGGCACCGAGTCCGTCTCGATCGAGGGCCTCACCACCCTGACCCCGCGCTCCACCGTCAAGGTGAAGATCGTCCGCGCCGACGGCCGTATCGAGGAAATCTCGACCCGCTGCCGCATCGATACGGTCAACGAGCTCGAATACTACCAGCACGGCGGCATCCTGCACTACGTGCTCCGCAACCTCGTCGCGGCGTAAGCAGCGGCGACCACGAACGGCGCCCCATCGTCCCCTCTCCCCTCTGGGGAGAGGGTCAGGGTGAKGGGTAGCCAAGCACACCGGCCTATCCGCTGCTACACCCATCCCAGCGCTTGGCGCCCCTCACCCCGCGGATGAGGCCTTCAGCCTCATCCGCCGCCCTCTCCCCAGAGGGGCGAGGGGGCGATTGGGGCGCGGCCGGTGCATCCACACGCTCGATACGTCCAATCCGCAGCTTATCGCCCCCCTTTTCCCCATCACGGCAAGTCGCGCCGATTTGACTCGCGCGGGACAACCCGCCTGCCTACAACCGTCGCCATGCTTTTTCGTTCGATCCTTTGCGGCGTCTCCCTTTCGTTTGCCCTGATCTCCGCAGCCCTCGCCGGGGAGATCAAGCTTGCGCCCAAAGCCGTGCTCGAGCTGTTCACCTCGCAGGGCTGCAAGTCCTGCCCGAAGGCCGATGCCATGCTCGATGAGATGGGCAAGCGCCCCGATGTCGTCGCGCTCGCCTACCATGTCGACTACTGGGACTATATCGGCTGGGAGGACACTTTCGGCACCAAGGAGAACTCCGACCGGCAGCGCGATTACGCCGAGAGCTGGGGTTCCTCACGCATCTTCACCCCGCAGCTGGTGATCAACGGCAAGGGCGGCCTCGTCGGCTCGAAGCGCGACGCGGTCAACACCGCTCTCGGTGGCGCCAGCCTGCCGCTCGACGTCAAGCTCACCGAGGCGTCCGACGACATGCTGCAGGTGTCGGTGCCGCCAAAGGCCGGCGAGGCCGACGCGATGATCTGGCTCATCACCTTCCTCGATCGGGCCGATGTCACCATCGAGCGCGGCGAGAACGAGGGCAAACAGGTGGCCTACACGCAGATCGTCACCGGTCGCCAGGTGCTGGGGATGTGGAAAGCCGATGCCGGAGCCGAACTCACCCTGCCGCTCGCCGAAGTGCTGACCGGCCGCTCCAACGGCGCCGTCATCCTCATCCAGCAGGATCACGCCGGCCTGCCCGGCCCGATCGTCGGCGCCGCCAGCTTCACCCGCTGATCAGCCCTCGACCTCTTCGGGGTCGAGCAGCGGCGTGAACAGCGCCAGGTCTCTTTCTCGGCTGTCGTCAACCAGCGGACGGAAACGCTCGATGCGGTAGGGCACGACCATGCCGGTCATTCCGCCGGGCTCACGGTTGATTTCCATCAGGTGCACACCGAGGAAATCTCCCACCCATGGCAGGCCCGACACATGCCAGACGACTGACTCGATAGTGTAGATCTGCCCGGTAACGGGGAACGTGCCGCCGACCTCTATTGGCGGCTTGCCGGGAAACACCGACGCCATCGGTCGTGAACCGTCGACGCAGACACACTTCACCCCCGGCCGCGCCCAGACGCTGTCGATCACCAGAGCCTCCCTTGCTGTCCGGCAGCGTAGTTGGGGGGCTTTGCAGCTCCGTTTGCACAATCGATCAAATTGCTCGCCGCCATAACAAAACTCCCGCCAGCTTGCGCAGGCGGGAGGAGAATGACTGTGCATGTAAGAGGCGGCCGGCAAACGAGCATCGTGGTTTGGGGGCTCGGTCAGCCCGCTTGCCGGCCACTGGAGGCAATGGAGCTAAGGTGCCGGGTCAATCTGGCGTCAACTGGGAGGGATTGTGACCGAAATAGGGATTTTGCGTTAATCTCTGCGGCGGATGCCTGAGCCCCCGGTCCGTCGTTGCAATGCATCCGACCGGCTTGCCAAGCGTTGCGAATGACGCGATCATGACAACGAGGTGACGAGGCCGATCAATGGTGGACGAACCCGAGCAGTCTGGATCAGGGCTACTCATCGATTTCGCGGCAGCCGCGAGCCCTGGTCCCGCCGATCTTCAGCCGGCCAATCATAACCGCTTCGTGCCTGCGGTTACCTTCGACCGCAAGGAACTCCAGACCATCCTCAACCTCTACGGCCGCAAGGTCGTCGATGGTGAGTGGCGCGACTATGCGATCGACTTCCTGCGCGACCGCGCCCTGTTCTCGATCTACAAGCGCGCCTCCGAGCGCCCGCTCTACGTGGTCGAGAAGAACCCCAGGCTGCGCCTCAAGCAGGGCCAGTACATGGTACTGAGCCAGGATGGCCGCATCCTGAAGCGCGGCCACGACCTCACGACCGTACTCCGCGTCCTGGAACTCGCGCTGGTCAAATGATCACCATCCGCCCGGCCGTGCCGGCGGACGCCGCGGCGATGAGCGCCGTGCTCACCGCCTCGATCCGCGACCTCTGCACTGCCGACCACCGCGACGATGCCGAAATCCTCGCCGGGTGGCTACGCAACAAGACGCCCGAGATGGTGCTGAGAATGCTCGAACGCCCCGGCGCCCGGTTCCTTGTCGCCGAGCGCGACGGCGAGATCGCCGCTGTCGGCTGCCTCAACGGTTTCGACGAGATCGGCCTTAACTACGTCGCCCCGGCCCACCGCTTCCACGGCGTCAGCAAGGCACTGCTCGCCACCCTCGAGGAGCATATCCGCCAATCCGGCGCCGATATGGGGAGGCTCACCAGCACCGGCACTGCCCACCGCTTCTACCTCGCCAATGGCTGGCAGGATGCCGGCCCGGCGGAAGCCGACCGCGGCATGCTGTGCTACCCGATGGAGAAGCGGCTCTAACCCAGCTGTTATCCGACCAGCCCCGAGCTTCCCCCACCGTGGGTGGGCGGGTGTGGTGCCCTCAAAAAGACCCAGCGGTCCGCGCGGCTACGTCGTAAGAGGCGCTGCCGTAGCGCAAGACATGCAGGTAGCGGCTCAGGCTGCGCAGATGCCCCATCCAGTGGAAGGCGAGCAAATGCAAATGGTAGAGCGCGTCATCCGCCCCCAGCTCGTCGCGGATCCAAAGCAGGTCCTGCATCTGGCCGGCAATATCGACCAGATCGTCGATGCCATCGCCGATCAGTTCGGTGAAGTCGAAATCCATGGGATCTGCGTCGACGTACAGCCCAAGCGAAAATCTCGCAGCGATCGGTTCTCTCAGCTCTTGCGAGGGTCGTTCCGCAGCGTTGTCGGTGAACTCACCTGCCGGCGCGTCTGCGTATGCGACGGCCAGCCGATCCAGCACTTCGGCCAGGTCCTTGAGCGTCGGCGAGGACTGCTCGAGGATCACCCACAGCACGTCGCGCGCACACTGGAAGATCGGTTCCTCGCCGGTCGCCACGAAGCCTCACAGCGCCTTCTGCAGGTGCACGATATCCAGCCAGCGGTCGAACTTGTAGCCCACCGCCTCGTAGCGCCCGACATGACGGAAGCCGGCTTTCTCGTGCAGGCGCACCGAATTGGCGCGCTCGGCGGTGATCACCGCGATCATCTGCTTGAACCCGGCGGCCCGGCTTTGCGCCATCAGTTCATCCAGCAGCCGCCCACCGATCCCCTTCCCGACCGCATCCTGCCTGAGGTAGATCGAATCCTCGCAGGTGAAGCGGTAAGCCGCCCGCGGCCGGTAGAACGAGGCATAGGCATAGCCCAGCACGTCGCCGGCCCGTTCGGCGACGATCAGCGGGTGACCCAGCGCCTTGAGCTTGCCGAAGCGCTCGGCCATATCGGTCTCTGAGGGCACCTCGGTCTCGAAGGTGATCACTGTCTCCTCGACATAGGGCCGGTAGATGGCGGTGATCTCAGGTACGTCGGACCAGGCGAAGGGGCGGAAGACGACGTCGGACATCAGCAACTCATGGGAAACGAAAGGGGCCGCGATCTTGATAGATCGCGGCCCCTTAAACTTCCAATCAGACTTGCTGATTCCTTCTATCAGTCACGCTTTCGAACCAGAAAAGTCTACAACTTTTCCTGAAAGCGCTCGGCGACTATTCCCGGTTACCGAACAGGCGCAGCAGCATCAGGAACAGGTTGATGAAGTCGAGGTAGAGGCTAAGCGCGCCCATCACCGCGGTCTTCTGCAGCACCTCGGCGCCCATACCCTGGTCGTAGCTTTCCTTGACCTTCTGCGTGTCGTAGGCGGTGAGGCCCACGAAGATCAGCACACCGATCGCCGAGATGGCGAAGTCGAGCATGCTGGATGCCAGGAAGATGTTGACGATCGAGGCGATGATCAGGCCGATCAGGCCCATGATCAGGAAGTTGCCGATACCCGTCAGGTCACGCTTGGTGGTGTAGCCGTAAAGGCTCATCGCACCGAACGTGGCTGCCGAGATGAAGAACACCTTGGCGATCGAGGCGTCGGTATAGACCATGAAGATCGACGAGAGGCTGAGGCCCATGACGGCCGCAAACACCCAGAACAGCAGCTGCGCGGTGGCGCCGGAGAGCCGGTTGATGCCGAAGCTCAGCACCAAGACGAAGGCCAGCGGCGCAAACATGATGACCCACTGCAGCGGCGAGGCGTAGATCAACGAGCCCCACTGGGTGACCAGCGTGCCGTTGGCGAGCTGGCCGACTGCCTGCGTCGGGTCGGTGGTGGTGGACCATGCATTGGCGAAGTAGGCGACGACACCCGTCACCACGAGGCCAATGCCCATGTAGTTGTAGACCTTCAGCATATAGCTGCGCAGGCCCTCATCGATGGCCGCGGCGGTTCCGGCCCGCTGAGCGGCGATAGTCGGACGGTCGAATTCAGCCATGACGAATAAATCCCTTTCCTGGCGACGTGACGGGCGCTCCTCCGAGCCTCTGCCGTCGATCACACAATATGAGGGCACACCTCGGACAATACAAGACTTCGGGATCTCACCTTAACGTTCCCTAATGTCGCAGTTCTTCAACGGTTTATCCAAAGCTCTTCGCCTCACGAGGCAGGCGCCGGGACGATGCGCGTCCGCCGTCTTGCAGCAGCCATCCGGCGTCGCTACGTTTCAGGCGGAGATGAGCGCGAATCACGTTGCTCACCGCGGCAAAGGGAGGGTCGGATGCCCAGGCTCTTTACCGGAATCGAGGTCCCGCCAGAGGTGGGGCTCGCCCTCTCGCTCAAGCGGGGCGGCCTGTTCGGTGCCCGCTGGATCGACACCGAGAATTATCACATTACCTTGCGCTTCATCGGCGACGTCGATCACCATGTGGCGAGCGAAGTCACCGACATGCTGGACCGGCTGGCCGACAGCGAGGCCTTCACCATCAAGCTCGATCATCTCGGCTCGTTCGGCGGCAACACCCCGCGCGCCCTGTTCGCCGGTTGCTCATCCAATGCCGCGCTGCTCCGCCTGCAGGCAGCGCAGGAGCGGGTGCTGCAGCGTTGCGGCCTCGCGCCGGAAGGCCGGAAATTCGTGCCGCACGTGGCGCTGGCGCGGCTGCGCGGGGTTTCCGCCGAAGAGGTGGCGCGCTTCATCGCCTTCTCCGGCCGGTTCGAGCCGCTCGAATTCAAGGTCGGCCGGTTTGTCTTGTTCTCATCGCGCGATTCCGTCGGCGGCGGCCCCTACCTGGTGGAACAGAGCTATCCGCTGGCAGCCTGACGCACGGGTCGGCGTTAACGCTTCCTTCACCATGCGGGCCCAAACAGGATTTTCGGCGATTTGGCACGTCAAATTGCCGACACGATTGCCGCTAAGGTCGCCACTAAGTCAAAATGCGCGGCCGGTTTGAGACCTTGGTAACCATGCCGTGGCACCATGCTCGGGTGCTGGTTGCGCAACTTCAAGGATGTTAGGGCGATGACATCATCTCGTTTGGCACTGGCTGCTCTGGTTGCCGGAAGTGTCTTTGTCGCACTGGCGGCTGCGCCTGCCGGCGCACAGGAAATCAAACAGCTGGGCACCTTCAAGGCGTGGACCGCCTGGACCGGCGCCGATGCCAATGGCGCCATGTGCTACATCTCGGCCCAGCCGGATGACTGGAGCCCCAAGGAAGTGAATGGCAGCCCGGTGCGGCGCAGCCCGATCCACTTCCTGGTGATCAATAGGAAGGGCCTCGGCACCAAGAACGAAGTGCAGACGCAGGTCGGCTACCCGTTCCACCCCAGCAATGCCAACGTCACCGCCACCGTCGACGGCAAGACCTTCCCGATGGTCACCGAGGGTGAGGCTGCCTGGCTCGCCGTCGAGGCCGACGAGGCGACCTTCGTCGAAGCGCTGAAGGCGGGCACCAAGCTCACCGTCAACGGCACCTCGCAGAAGGGCAACAAGATGTCGGACAGCTACAGCCTGTCGGGCGTCACTGCCGCCCTCGGCGAGATCAGCAAGGCTTGCACCTGACACGAGGGCGTGAACTTCACGCCTTCCCGAACGTTCGGCGATTGCTGCCATCAGGCTTTGCCTGCTACCAACCGCCGAACTCCTCGAGGTCCCGCCTATGAAATTCCGCGCTCTTGCTGTCATCGCCACGGTGCTAGTCCCCACCTTGTCGGGCGCGGCCATGGCGCAGTCGGTGAAGCTGCTCGGCGAGTTTCGCGATTGGACCGCCTACACCGCCACCGAGTCGACCGGCCCGGTCTGTTTCGCGCTGAGTAAGCCCACCGAGGTCTCGCCCAGCCCCGACGAATTCACCGAAGCCTGGCTCTACCTGACCAACCGCCCGTCCGAGAGCGTGCGCAACGAGCTGAACCTCGTCGCCGGCTTCATCTTTGCGCCCGACACCCCGGCGACCGCCACGGTCAGCGGCCAGACCTTCGAGCTGTTCACCGACAAGGACGCCGCCTGGCTGCTGGATCCCAACCAGAACGACAACCTGGCGGGCGCCCTGCGCGCCGGCTCCTCGGTGGTCATCGAGGGCACCAGCGACAAGGGCATCCGCATCGTCGAGACCTTCTCGCTCTCAGGCGCCACCGCCGCCAGCCGCGCCATCGAAGGCTGCACCGGCTGATCCAGGACCGCGTCGGGGTTGGGCTCATTGCGGGCATGATCTAGTACCCCCACAGGTCGTCATCCCGGCGAAGGCCGGGACCCACTGCTTGGAGGGTTGGTGGTCCACGACCCTGTCCGGTCCATCACAGCAAGCTCCGCGAGATATGAACGGGTGGCACGGCCAAAGCACTGGGTCCCGACTTTCGTCGGGATGACGGCCGGTGTGGAAGGCAAGAAAGTACCGCCCACCACGCCGCCGCCCACCCCACGCAAGCCAGCCTCCCGCCCCCGTGTTTTGCGCAAACTCTGCGACTATGTTACAGGCCGCGCCCTAAGGAGCGTGGTCAGGAAAAAGTTGTGAGACTTTTCGGGTTCGACCGCGCGACCACCAAACATGCGCACGCTGAGAGAGCCGCCCGCACCATGAGTATTGCCCTCGACCTCGATCATCACGCCCATGCCGAGCGCCCGAAATCCGGGCGGACGTCGCTGGTCGGCCTGATGAAGCCCGAGCTGCGCGATACCTTGATGGGCATCGGCCTCGACGAGCGCGAAGCGAAAATGCGCGCCAGCCAACTGTGGAACTGGATCTACCACAACGGCGTCACCGACTTCGACCGGATGACCAACATCCAGAAGGGGTTCCGGCAGAAGCTCGCCGACACCTTCCTGCTCGACCGCCCCGAGATCGTCACCGAACAGATCTCGATCGATGGCACCCGCAAGTGGCTGTTCCGCTTCCGCGATCCCAAGAACCCGCTGCTGCCGCCCGTCGAGGTCGAGACCGTCTACATCCCCGAGGAAGATCGCGGGACACTGTGCGTCTCTTCCCAGGTGGGCTGCACCCTCACTTGCTCGTTCTGCCACACCGGCACGCAGAAGCTGGTGCGCAACCTCACCGCCGGCGAGATCCTCGGCCAGATCCTGATGGCGCGTGAGCGGCTGGGCGATTTCCCCGGCGGCGTGCGCCCCAATGACGGCGGCCTGGTGCCGGCGCCGCGCGGCTCGGGTGGTTCGGAAGGCGACAGCCGCGCCATCACCAATGTGGTGATGATGGGCATGGGCGAGCCGCTCTACAATTACGACAACGTCAAGCAGGCGCTGCTGATCGCTTCCGACGAAGCCGGCATTTCGCTGTCGAAGCGCCGCATCACCCTCTCGACCTCGGGCGTCGTGCCGTTCATCGAGCCGACCGGCCGCGAGATCGGCGTCATGCTGGCGATCTCGCTGCACGCGGTGCGCGACGAACTGCGCGACATGCTGGTGCCGATCAACAAGAAGTATCCGCTGAAAGAGCTGATCCAGGCCTGCCGCGACTACCCCGGCCTTTCCAATGCTCGCCGCATCACCTTCGAATATGTGATGCTCAAGGACATCAACGATTCCGACGCCGATGCGCGCGAGTTGGTGCGGCTGCTCGCCGGCATTCCGGCCAAGATCAACCTGATCCCGTTCAACCCGTGGCCCGGCACCAACTACGATTGCTCGAGCTCGTCGCGCATCGAGCGCTTCGCCGACATCGTCAACAATGCCGGCTATGCCAGCCCCGTCCGCACCCCGCGCGGCCGCGATATCTTCGCCGCCTGCGGGCAGCTGAAGAGCGAAACCGAGCGGCTGACCAAGAAAGAGCGCGACGCGCTCACGGCTTGACGGCTTGGCGGGGTGCCAAACCCCGTCTAGGATCGGTCTGCCGCGGACAATACGCGGCAATCCCGGCGCGGTGCCCCATGGCACGTCTGATCCGATCCCCAATCGGTGACGCCTCCCAGGAGTCCAGCCGATGGCTATCCAATTGAAGCGCATGCAACCCGGCGACGAGCTCGATTTTGCCGAGATCGCGCCGGACGTGTTCGACGAACCCATCCATCCCGAGCGGCTCGAAGCCTACCTGCTCGAGCCCGGCCACCTGATGCTGCTCGCCCTCGACAATGGCGTGGTGGTCGGCCAGTGCGCCGCGGTCATCCACCGCCACCCCGACAAGCTCACCGAGCTCTATATCGACGAGGTCGGCACTGCCTCGACCCATCTGCGCCAGGGCATTGCCACCCGGATGGTCGAAGCGATGTTCGCCTGGGGCCGCGAGCTCGGCTGCCGCGAAGCCTGGCTCGGCACCGAGCTCGACAACCTCGAGGCCAACGGGCTCTACATCAAGGTCGGCGGCAAGGGTGAGAAGATGATCTATTATGAGTTCGAGCTCTGAGAGCTGCACCTTTTCCTGAGGCGCTCCAGCTGAGGAGAACGCGATGTACCTTCTGCGTATCGAGCATTCGGTTCCCGACTACGAGGCGTGGCGCCGTAACGGCTTCGACAGCGACCCGCTTGGCCGCCGCCAGATGGGCGTGGTGCGGCACCGGGTCGGCCGGCGGGCGGACGACCCCAACCACGTGATGATCGATCTCGAGTTCGCAACGGAAGAGGCGGCCCAGCGGATGGCGGCGGCGCTCAAACAGATGTGGGTCGGCGCACAGGCGCGCGGCCTGATCAATGCGCCGCAGCTGACGAGCTTCGAGCTGGTCGACAGCGTCGACTACTGATCAGTCCTCGCCGCGCAGCCATTCGAGCTTGTGCCGGCCCTGGCCAGGGTCGCCGAGCAGTTGCGCCAGCGCCGGCAGCAGGATGCGCAACTCGCCCTCGAGCGTGAAGGGCGGGTTGACGAGGATCATCCCCGAGCCATGCAGCCGCGGCGGGTTGGAGGCCGGGCGGATGCTGAGTTCGGCCCTCAGCATCCTCTGGATGCCGGTATCGCGCAGCGCCGAGATGAAATCGTGCACGGCGCGGGTATCCTTCAGCGGATACCACAGCGCGTAAACGCCGGTGGCGAACTTGCCATGCGCCTTGACCAGCCCATCGACCAGCCGCTCGAACTCGCCCCGCTCCTCGAACGGCGGATCGACCAGCACCAGGCCGCGCTTCTCCTTGGGCGGCACATGGGCATTGAGCGACAGCCAGCCATCGAGGTGGATCACCCGCACCTGCACGTCGCCCTCGAACAGCTTGCCGAGCCGCTCGGCATATTCGGGGTGCAGCTCCAGCGCCGACAGCCGGTCCTGCGGCCGGAACAGTTTTCGAACCAGCAAAGGCGAACCCGGATAGGTCTCGAGCTTATCGTTGGGGTTCAGCTCGGCGATCACCTTGAGATAGGGCTCGGCCAACACCTGCGCCTTCTGCGGCAGGCCGCCCTGCAGCAGCTTGCCGATGCCATCAGCCCATTCCGGCGAGCGCTTGGCGATCGCGCCGGTCAGGTCGTATCTGCCGATCCCGGCATGCGTATCGATCACCCGGAACGCCGCGTCCTTCTTTTTCAGGTACTCGACCAGCCGGGTGACGATGAGATGTTTCATCACATCGGCAAAATTTCCGGCATGGAAGGCGTGGGAATAGTTCATTGGACCGTCTCAGCGCTGGATGCGCAGCTTCAGGATGGAATAGCCGGGACAGTCGAGGAAAGCGATGTCCGGCGATGGATCATCGAAGAAGCCGGAATGCATGCCCCGCACCTGCGGATAGGCTGACAAGCGTTCAGTATAGGTCATGCTGTGCGCGGTGCGGAGCCTGTCGGCCATCTCTTGCCCGGTCCCCGAACCGCTCGCGTATAGAAGAGCATCCAGCGTCGGGTTTGTGAACGGCAAGTCGCGATGGACGTAGACCTCGCTATGGACGGGTTCGCACATAGATGCCACGGCGCCCTGTACCGGCATCTCAACACCATCGGCGACCTTGCCGTGCGCGCAGCTGAAATACTCTGCGATGTTGTCGTCATAGCGCCGACCAGGGACGGGGATGCAGCTTGCCCGTATGCCGTCGACAGGACCATAGGCTGCGGTGAGGATCGCTTCGGGCGCCATACCATCATAAATGACAGCGTTCATGGTGACACCGCCCAATAGCCAGTCCAACCCCAGAACGATCAGCAACAGCGCTCCGGCACCGACCCCGAGCGCGATCTTGCTCATTCAATGCCGCGCCTGGGCGGTGAGGATGGTCGCGGCGAAGGCGGTGAAGATCGCGGCAAAGCTCCAGTTGAGCGCCCGCTCGACCCATTTGCTGCGCTTGAAGGCGTCGGCCAGCTTTTCGGCGGCAAACACGATCAGGAAACCCAGCGGGATCGACAGCACCACGAACTGCGCCCCGAGGAACAACAGCTTCCCTGCGGCGGCCGGGTCATGCGCCTCGACGAATTGCGGCAGGAAGGTCACGAAGAACAGCACCACCTTGGGGTTGAGCAGGTTGATGCCGAGCCCGGTGGCAAAGCTCTGCCACAGCGTCGGGACTTTCTTCGCCGCTTCGGTGAGCCGCAACCCACCGCCATGCGCGATCGCCTGCCAGGCCAGCCAGATCAGGTAGACGGCGCCGGCGATCTTCAGCGCCATGAACAGCGGCGGCGCCGCGAGGATCAGCACCGAAATGCCGAAGGCCACCAGCGTCGTATGCACCATGATGCCGGTCATCGCCCCGAACATCGCGGCCAGCCCATGCGCCCGGCCATAGTTGATGGCGCGGCTCATCTGCAGCGCCATGTCGGGCCCAGGCGTGATCATCAGCACGAAGGTGGCGACGGCAAAGCCGAGCAGCACCGGCAGGTCGGGGACGAAACTTGGCATGGCGCTTTCCAACGAGGTTGGCTGTTGCCTATCATCTCCCGAGGTTGCGGCCAACGGGGGCGGCAAAGGAGACGGACTTCGGCATGGCGTTTTGGGAACCGCGATCGGCTGCGCTGACCGTCAGGCGCATCCTGAAGGTCAATCATGCCGGCGAGTTCGGCGCCATCCGCATCTACGATGCTCAGCTCGCCCTGGCCCGGCAGCTCTATCCCGACATCGTGCCGGCGCTGACCGAAATGCGGGATGACGAGATCGAACACTGCCGGCTGTTCCTCGAGGCCATGCCGGCGCGCGGGGCAAGGCCCTCCCGGGTCATGGCGTTCTGGAGTCTTGGCGGCTACGTCCTCGGCTTCGTCACTGCCCTCATGGGACGCAACATGATCTGGGTCTGCACCGAAGCCGTCGAGGCGACCGTGCATCGGCACCTCGAAGACCAGATCGCCTTTCTGCGCGGCCGCGACCGGCCGCTGCACCACCAGATCGGCTCGATCCAGGCGCAGGAGCTGGCGCATCTGCAGCACGCGGTCGACCACCAGCCGCGGCGCGGTCTGGTGCGCGCCGTGACCCTGCCGCTCATCGGCCTCGCTACGGAATCGCTGATCTGGCTCTCCACCTGGGGCGACTCCACCAGCATGCGCAGCGAGATCGCCAGCTAGCCCGCTTGCCAGCCGCAGCGTCGGCGCGCCACAACGAGGCATGTCCACGTCGCTGATTTTCCCGATCGCCGCCGATGCCCTGCCGCGGGTCGCGGCGCTCGCTTATCGCATCTGGCCCGAGGCCTTTGCCGGCATCCTGCCGGCCGACCGCATCCCCGGCATGCTCGCCGAGATCTATGCGCTCGAGACGCTCGAGGCCGATATCGCCGAGCGCGGCCACCAGTACTGGCTCGTCACCCATGACGGCCGCGACGTCGGTTTCGCCTCGGCCTATCGCGCCGATGGCCTGGTCTGGATCAAGAAGCTCTATTTGCTCGCCGAAACCCGCGGGCTGGGGCTCGGCAAGGCGCTGATCGCTACCGCCCGCGCGCATTTCGGTGCCGAATTGCCCGTCGCGCTTTACGTCAACGACGGCAACGCCGCCGCCATCGCCTTCTACCGCGCACAGGGCTTTGCGGTCGAACAGCACGTGCCGGTGCAGATGGGGCCGTATCAGTTCAGCGACTACCTGATGGTGAAGCGGGCCTGAGCCGCTGAGCCGCAGACCCGGTGCGAGCTGACCCCCGCCCCTGTCCCCTCCCCCTAAACATGGGGAGGGAGACCAAAACGCTGGCTTTCCTGTGAGCGTCTCCCGCCCCCTTCTTAGGGGGAGGGATCGAGGGTGGGGGTCAGCCCGCGCCGGCGCCTGAGTGTTACCCCAACGGCAGTTCGCCTCCAGGCGTCCGGCCTCTCACCCGCCACGTATGCGCATGCGCGTTTGTGCGCGGTATCGGCACAAGCATTCCTTCGCCTTGCGCGCGTCGCGACTGTACTGATTTGCGCACTAACGCCTAATCAGTTCGGAATTTAGTACTCGTTAACCATAAGATACTGACACTGATCCGCATGTACCAATGCGTATCAGGAGTATTTCCATGCGTGTACTTGTGTTGAGCGTCCTGGCGATCCTGCCCTTCGCCGTACCGGCCGTCGCTGAGGACGTGTTCTTCGATGGCGACGTGCTCACCAGTTGCTCGATCGAGGGGCACACCAATGGCGCCCTTGGCATCGATCTCACCAGCGGCGGCACCATCCTGACCTCGTCGACGCCCTACGGCACCGCCGGTACGGTCACCATTCGCGCCACCGGCAGCAATTTCATCAATGTCAGCGCGCCAACCCGGACCGCCCAGGCTGGCGGCTACAATGCGGCAAGCGAGGTGCTTCAGGTCTCCTACCAGGGCGTCGGCACGCTCAGCGGCGTCACCCAGGCCTTCACCAATGTCGGCACCAGCAAGCCCGCCACGACACTGCTGGCGGCCATCCTCAACGTCAACAACCGGATCACCAACACCGCCAACGGCTTCCCGCTCGGGACTTACCAAACCAAGACCACCGTCACATGCACGCCCACGGCAGAGTTCTGAGGCTGCTCGCATCGCTTGCGGCGGCGCTGGCGCCATTGCCGGCGCTGGCCTGCACCTTGTCGATCACCAATAACGGCGCGCTCGGCATGGCCGTCGGCAACAATACGCAACTGGGCTCGCAACTGGGCACCGGCAGCGCCGCGACGCTCACGACGATTCTGCCGCTGCTCAGCGGCGTCACCATCGATATCGGCGCCCCGACTTTGGTGCAGCAGCCCGCCGGCTATAGCTTCGGCACCAGCACGCCCGAAGTTGCCTACACCGCTGGCGTGCTCAATCTGGTCCCGATTAAGACCCAGCCGTACACCGCCAGTGCCAGCAGCTTCCCCACCGGCCTGCTCGGCATCGTCACCGTCACCATCGTGATGCAGAACCGCGTCACCAACACCGCCGGTTTTCCGGCCGGCCACTACCGCACGAGGACCGTCGTCACATGTCATCCCTGAAGGTCGCCCACCTCGTCCCGCTGCTCGCCCTGCTGCTCGGGCTGGGGCTCGCGGCTCCGGCCGCCGCGCAATCGCTCAGCCCGCTGGAAAAGACCGGCGTCACCCCATCCGACCGCAAGGCCTTCCGGCTGGTGGTCGGCAATCCCTACAAACAGAAGATGACCTTCGACGTCATTCCGATGCAACCCGACTACCAGACCCCGGCCACTGGCGCGAAGGTCAACTACCCCAGGATCACCATGGGCCCGGGCATCTCGCGCCAGATCATCTTCACCTTCGATATCGACCCCAAAGTAAAGGAGAGGAAGATTGCTCTCTGCATCCAGCCTGCCTCGCTCGATGGCCCGATTCTGCCGCGTGTGTGCGGTCTCTATGTTGGCCGTATGGCCGGCCGCGGCAGCTGACGGGCTGATGCTGCCGCCCCCGCCTGTCGGTCCCGGCGGCGAGGACTCGATCACCACCGCCGAAGGGGTGCGCTGCAGCCAGTCGATCAACTCCTCGGGCGGCTATCTCGACCTCGGCGTGGCCGGTGGCGACCTCTCCAGCGCCTACGACAACGATTCCAACTACGGCATCGATAACGGTGACACGCGCCAGAGCGCCGTCGCCTATGCCCGCGTCATCATTCCGCTCGGCGAGGCGCCGACCCGGCTCAACTGCGCCAGGCTCTACGAACTCGAGATCCAGAAGCTGAAGGCCGAGATCGAGATGCTGAAGGTCGGGCTCGAATAGCTGCGGTCGGGCTTAAAACCATCTTAACTGCCCTTCGCTAGCGTTCCGCGCTGGATTGTGGGGATTTGAGGGGCCTGATCAGAAGTGAAGGCGCTAGCTGCCGATTCCGATCGTAAGGCCGCCGACGCGTTGCTGCTCGACGCGGCGCTGCAGTCGGTCCCCTACGGCTTCTGCGTCTGGTCGGCGCAGTTCAAGCTGGTGATGTTCAACCAGCATTATCTCGACATTTACGGCTTCTCGGCCCGCCGCGTCCGCAAGGGCATGACGCTCGAAGCGGTGGTGAAGCTGTCGTCCGAGATGGGCAACCACCCGGACCAGTCGCCCGAAGAGTTCCTCAGGACCTACAAAGCCGAACTCCTCGCCAATCGCGGCGGCGCCCGCTCCAAGGTGCGCGAACGCGTTGCCGGCGATCGCTGGCTGGAGACGGCGCATGCCTATTCTCCCGGCCTCGGCTGGGTCGTCACCCACGAGGATGTCACCGAGGAGATCGCCTCCTCCGAGATCATCCAGAAGCGCAAGCGCGAACTCGAGCGCCAGAACATCCGGCTCGACGCAGCGGTCAACAACATCAGCCAGGGCCTCTGCATGTACGACCCCAAGGGTCGCCTGGTGATCTGCAACCAGCCCTACCAGCGCATCTACAACCTGCCCGAGCACCTGTTGAAGCCAGGCACGCAGCTCGACGACATTCTCGGCCACCTGTTCGACGAGGGCATGCAGGCCGGCGCCAACCGCGAGGACTATATCCGCTGGCGCCGCGAGGTGATCTCGCGCGGCGAGTACGGCAAGAACATCCACGAGCTCAACGGCCGCACCATCATGATGCAGCACCATCCGATGAAGGATGGCGGCTGGGTCACTACGCACGAGGACATCACTGAGCAGCGCCAGCAGGAAGAGCGGATCCGCCATCTTGCCCGCCACGACGCGCTGACCCAGTTGCCCAACCGCGTACAGTTCCTCGAGGAAATGGCAGCGGCCGAGCCGGGCCTCGCCCGCGGCGAGCATATCGCGGTGCTCTGCATCGACCTCGACCACTTCAAGGCAGTCAACGATACGCTCGGCCACTCGCTCGGCGACAAGCTGCTGCAGCAGGTTTCGGCACGCCTGTGGGGCGCCACGCGCGAGAACGACCTGCTCGCTCGCCTCGGCGGCGACGAGTTCGCGCTCCTCTTGCGCGGCGTCGACAATCCAGCGGAAGCCGCCGCGATCGCCGAGCGCATCGTCAAGGCGATGGCCAACCCGTTCACCATCGATGGCCACCAGCTGGTGATCGGCACCTCGGTCGGCATCGCCATGGCGCCGCAGGATGGCGAAACTTCCGAAATCCTGATGAAGAACGCCGACCTGGCGCTCTACAAGGCCAAGAACGAAGGGCGCTCGACCTACCACTTCTTCGAATCCGGCATGGATGCGGCGATCCAGAAGCGCCGCACCATCGAAGCCGGTCTCCGCCTGGCGCTCGCCAAGGGCGAGTTGCGCCTGGTGTTCCAGCCGCTGGTCGGGCTGAAAGAGAACCGCATCACCTGCCTCGAGGCGCTGCTGCGCTGGGATACGGCCGATCGCGGTACCATCTCGCCCACCGAGTTCATCCCTATCGCCGAGGAAACCGGACTCATCGTCCAGATCGGCGAGTGGGTGCTGCGGGAGGCCTGCCGCACCGCTGCGACCTGGCCGCTGGGGGTCCGCGTCGCGGTCAACCTCTCGCCGGTGCAGTTCAAGAACAAGCGGCTCTACGAGACGGTCGAGGCGGCTTTGCGCGACACCGGCCTGCCGCCGACCCGGCTCGAGCTCGAGATCACCGAGTCGCTGCTGCTCTCGGACAACGAGCCCACCCTCAAGACGCTGCACAAGCTCAGGGCACTGGGCGTCCGCATCTCGATGGATGATTTCGGCACCGGCTATTCCTCGCTGAGCTACCTGCGCAGCTTCCCCTTCGACAAGATCAAGATCGACCGCTCATTCATGCGCGACCTGAAGTCGAAGGGTGACAGCCTCGCCATCATCAAGGCGGTGATCGGGCTCGGCCAGTCGCTGGGCATGTCGACCACGGCCGAAGGCATCGAGACCGAGGAACAGCTCGCCGCCGTGCGCGACCAGGGCTGCAACGAAGTGCAGGGCTTCCTGTTCTCGCCGCCGATCGGCGCCCAGGCCGTCGCCGAAATGCTGGCCGAGGAAAGCCAGCAGCGGCCCAAGCTCCGCCGCGTCTCCTGACGCCAGCCGATGCGACAAGCGGCCTATGACCAGCTTCTCGCTCTCGCCCGCCGCTGCAGCCGCGTGCCCGCCGACGCCGATGATCTGCTGCAGGATGCGCTGATCGAGGCGATCCGCGTCGACCGCGCCGATTTCACCCGACCCGAGCATCGGCGCTGGCTGGTCGGGGTGATGCGCAACAAGGTCAGGATGGCAGCGCGTGGGGCGACACGCAGTCGGCTCCGCGACAGCGCCTGGCAGGCGGCGCGCCACCCGCAGCCGGTCGCCGACGAGACCCCGATCAGCGCCCTGCTGGCGAGCTTGCCGCCGGCGCTGAAATCGGTCGCCGCCCTGGCGCTCAGCGGCCACGACCGTCGCGAGATCGCCTACCTGCTGCGGCTCGACGACGTGACGCTGCGCCAACGCATCTCCACCCTCGGCAAGCGGCTGCGCGCCGCCGGTCTGGCGCTGCCCGAGGGCACGCCCGGCCTTGGCCTCAACCTCGCCTATGGCCGCATCCGCGACGCGCTGCTGCCGGCGCTGCTGCGCGAGGGCGGCGTCTTCGCCTCGCACGATCCGGATGGGCACCTGTTCATCGTGCGGCGGGCGCCGCGCTAAGCTGCCAGGAATATTTTGGCGCCTTGCTCACATTCCGCCTGATGGCGGCAACCATTGATGTAACCACTCATCAGGAGCTGAACCCATGATCCCCAAACCGCACCGCGCCAGCATCGTCTACTATGTCGCCGACATCGCCCGCACCGAGCGCTTCTACAACGAGACGCTCGGCATCGAACTCACTCGCATGGAGGGCGCCGAGCCCTATTGGCTGCAGGGTTCGCTCGATCAGGGCCTCGACATCATCTTCTTTCAAATGGAAGGCTCGCGCGGCAGCTCGCCGGCGCTGATCTTCGATCTCGCCGAAGGCGGCATCGACGATGTGGTGGCCGCACTGGTCGCCCACGGCGTCACCATCGTCACTCCGGTCAGCGAGGCGCCCGGCGGCTGGAGCGCCGACTTTCTGGATCCGGATGGCTTTGGCCTCGGCCTCTACCAGTCGGGCGACAAGCCGCGATCGCTGAAAAAATAGCAACTGCGTCGATCTGACGGCAGTCCGTTCGTCGTGCATGCGAGGGTGCTTTCCGGGCGCAACAGCGCTGGGTAACCGGGGAGTGCCCTCACCCCGGCCACTGGGTCGCAAACCAGCTATTCGGCGAATTGTCTTGAGAATGTGACCCTTGTCCGATATGGGGCGCGACTAATCTCCTGAACATCCGATCGGCCGCCCCTCATGTCTTTGCGTAACATCGCAATCATTGCTCACGTTGACCATGGCAAGACCACCATGATCGACGTCCTGCTCAAGCAGTCCGGTTCGTTCCGCGAGAACCAGCGCGTCGAAGAACGCGCCATGGACAGCAATGACCTCGAGCGCGAGCGCGGCATCACCATTCTGGCGAAGGTGACTTCGCTGGTCTGGAAGGACACCCGCATCAACATCGTCGACACCCCCGGCCACGCCGACTTCGGCGGCGAAGTCGAGCGCATCCTGTCGATGGTCGATGGCGTGGTGATCCTGGTCGACGCCGCCGAAGGCCCGATGCCGCAGACCAAGTTCGTGCTCGGCAAGGCGCTTGCCCAGGGCCTCCGCCCGATCGTTGCGATCAACAAGATCGACCGCCCCGACGAACGCCACCTCGAGGTGCTCGAAGAGATTTTCGATCTGTTCATCGCGCTTGACGCGACCCCGGAGCAGCTCGATTTCCCGGTGCTCTACGGCGCCGCCAAGCTCGGCTGGATGTCCGAAAAGCCGGAAGGCCCCAAGGACTCGCTGGCCCCGCTGCTCGACAAAGTGCTCGAATACGTGCCCGCGCCGAAGGTGGAAGAGGGCCCGTTCCGCATGCTGGTCACCACCATCGAGCGCAACCCGTTCCTCGGCCGCATCCTCACCGGGCGCATCACCTCCGGTACGGTCAAGGCCGGTGACCCGATCCACTCGCTCGGCCGCGACGGCAAGATCGTCGAGAAGGGCCGCGTTTCGAAGGTGCTGGCCTTCCGCGGCCTCGAACGCACCCCGATCGATATCGCCGAAGCCGGCGACATCGTCGCCATTGCCGGGCTCGAAACCTCGACCGTCGCCGATACGCTGGTTAACCCGGCGGTGACCGTGCCGCTGCCGTCCAAACCGATCGATCCGCCGACCCTGTCGGTCACCTTCCGCATCAATGACGGCCCGCTGGCCGGCCGCGAAGGCGACAAGGTGCAGTCGCGCGTCATCCGCGAGCGCCTCCTGCGTGAAGCCGAAGGCAACGTCGCGATCAAGATCACCGAAGGCGATGACAACGACTCGTTCGAAGTCGCCGGACGCGGTGAATTGCAGCTCGCCGTGCTGATCGAAAACATGCGCCGCGAGGGTTTTGAGCTCACCATCGGCCGCCCGCGCGTCGTCATCCGCGAGGAGAACGGTCAGAAGCTCGAGCCGATCGAAGAAGTGATCATCGACGTCGATGACGAGCATAGCGGCGTCGTGGTGCAGAAGCTGACCGAGCGCAAGGGCGACCTGGTCGACATGCGCCCCTCGGGCGTCGGCCGCCAGCGCCTCCGCTTCTACGTGCCGACCCGCTCGCTGATCGGCTACCAGCCCGAGCTCTTGTCCGATACCCGCGGCACCGCCATCTTCAACCGGCTGTTCCACGAGTATCAGCCGTTCAAGGGCGCCCTGCCGGGCCGTCGCACCGGTGTGCTGATCTCCAACGGCACCGGCCAGGCTGTGACCTATGCGCTGTGGAACCTCGAGGAGCGCGGCCCGATCATGATCGATGCCGGCGTCGACATCTACGAGGGCATGATCATCGGCGAGCACGCCCGCGAGAACGACCTCGAGGTGAATGCGCTGAAGGGCAAGCAGCTGACCAACATCCGCACGACTTCGAAGGATGAAGCGGTTCGCCTCACGCCGCCCAAGAAGCTCACCCTCGAGCAGTCGCTCGGCTATATCGCCGACGACGAGTATGTCGAAGTGACGCCCAAATCCATCCGCCTGCGCAAGATCTGGCTCGACCCCAACGATCGCAAGCGCATGATGCGCGCCGCCAAGGCCAGCTGATCCAATAGGGCGGCCGCACCCCGGCCGTCCGTATTGTTCCGTCATTACAACATGCTACAGGTTTCCCGAGGATTTTGGGGGACCCGACATGTTGAAGCGGACGGCATTACTCGCGTCGATTGCCCTTGTTGCAGCACTGGCCTCGGCTTCGTCGGCTGAGGCCAAGGTTCGGCTGAAGCCGATCAACTGCCCGGTTGCCAAGGCCGCCGAAAGCTTCCGCATCACCGGCGCCAAGGGCGAACTCGAGGGCGTCCGCTCCGAGTACCAGTGGCTAGCGGCCAACCGCCCCGGCTGGAAGCGCACCGACCAGGCGCTCATCACCAAAGGCAACAAGGCCTATGACCTGCTGACCATCGTCAAAGGGCGCAAGAAGCAGGTGATCTGCTTCGACATTACCGCTTTCTTTGGTAAGCGGGATTTCTGACCGAACACTGCGACTGGAGCACCATGGCCACCTGGATCACCCAGATCATCACCGACCTCGGCTATGTCGGGATCGCCCTGCTGATGCTGCTCGAGGCGGTGTTCCCGCCGATCCCCTCCGAACTGATCGTGCCGTTCGCCGGCTTTGCCGCGGGCCAGGGCCAGCTCAATGTCTTCGGCGTGATCCTCGCCGCCACCCTCGGCTCGCTGATCGGCATGCTGCCCTGGTACTTCGTTGGCCGGTTGTTCGGTCTCGAACGGGTGAAATGGCTGGCCGACCACATCGGCCGCTGGTTCGCCTTCAATGCCGACGAGATCGATTATGCCGCCCGCATCTTCGATCGCTGGGGCAAGCCGATCGTCCTCGTCGGCCGGCTGTTCCCGATCCTTCGCACCCTGATCTCGGTCCCCGCCGGGCTGGCGAAGATGAACTTTCCGACCTTCGCGCTGTTCTCGGCCATCGGCATGCTGATCTGGAACAGCGTGCTGGTCGGCGCCGGGTACCTCTTGCACGAGCACTACCACCTGGTCGAAAGCTGGCTCGACCCGCTGACCTGGGTGGTGCTGATCGCCGTCGTCGGCGTCTACGTGTTCCGCCTCTTCACCTGGCGTCCAAGCCGCGCCAGCCAAAAAATCTGAGGTCGATGTCACACCGGCCGGGGGCTGGGTCGTCTTGTTGTCGTGAGCATCACAATGACATGGAGACAATGATGACCAAGCGCATCAACCCCTACGCCCGGATGGACCTGATTCAGCCGCTGATCGACTACAGCCAGGCCGTGCCCGATGTCGGCCTCGAGCCGACCCTGGCGCATCTGGTGAAGATCCGCGCCAGCCAGATCAACGGCTGCGCCGTGTGCCTCGTCATGCACAGCCAGGAAGCCCGCCAGGACGGTGAAACCGAAATGCGCATCTACCTGCTCGATGCCTGGCGCGAGGCGCTGCATTTCACCCCGCGCGAGCGCGCCGCTCTGGCCTGGACCGAGGCGCTGACCCGGCTCGATCATACCGCCGATGCGGCCTATGAGCTGGTGGCGGCCGAATTCAGCGAGGCCGAGCAGGTCGTCCTCACCCTGTTGATCGGCAACATCAATACCTGGAACCGTATCAATGCCGGTTTCCGGGTGAACCCGCCGCGTTCGGCGATCATCAAGGTGGCGGCATAACATGGATGCCGGGCGGGCCGATGCGGCCATCAGTTTCGAACCCCATCGGCCCCGCCTCACCCGGGTGGCCTACCGCATGCTCGGCTCGGTCGCCGATGCCGAGGATGTGGTGCAGGACGCGTTCCTGCGCTGGCACACCACCGACCGCTCCGAGGTCGACAACGCCGAGGCCTTCCTCGTGCGCGTCGTCACCCGGCTCTGCCTCGACGTGCTGAAATCCTCCCGCCGCAAGCGCGAGACCTATATCGGCCCCTGGCTCCCCGACCCGGTGGTCGACAGCGAGGCCGATCTCGCCGAGGACGTCACCCTGCCCCTCCTCCTGGCGCTGGAGCGGCTCTCGCCGCTCGAGCGCGCTGCCTTCCTGCTGCATGATGTGTTCGGCATGGAGTTCGAGGAGGTGGCGACCGCCATCGATCGCGAGCCGGCGGCCTGCCGGCAGCTGGCGGCGCGGGCCCGCCAGCATGTGCACGAGGCGCGGCCGCGCTTCGCCGTCGACCAGCGCCGCGGCCTCGAATTCGCCGAAGCCTTCTTTGCCGCCTCGCAGACCGGCGATATGGCAATGCTCAAATCGATGCTCGCCGCCGATATCACCGTCACCGCCGATGGCGGCGGCAAGCGTCCGGCCGGCCCGGTGCCGATCGTCGGCTTCGATGCCGTAATGAAGTTGATGGAACGGATGGCGCGGATGTTTGCCAGTGCGCCGTCGCAACTCGTCCGTTTCGCCACCATCAACGGGCTGCCCGGCTTCGTCACGCTCGAGGCGGATGGCGAGCTGCAGACCACCGCGCTCGAGATCGTCGACGGCAAGATTGCCGGCATCTATGTCGTGCGCAACCCGGACAAGCTCGGGCACCTCGATGGCATGGCGCTCAACTGAGCGCCAACCCACCGCGCTGAAAGGCAAAATCGTCGCGCCCGCTTGCCGCCTGGCGTTCCGCCCCCTAAATAGGGCGGCGAACCCGAGGGCCACCCGATGATCTTTGCCATTCTGCAGACGCTGAGCTTCATTCTGAACATCGTCTGGTGGATCTTCCTGATCATGATCATCATGAGCTGGCTGATCAGCTTCAACGTGATCAACACCCGCAACCAGTTCGTCGCTTCGATCTGGCGCGTGCTGAACCAGATCACCGAGCCGATCCTGAAGCCGATCCGCCGCGTCATCCCGGCAATGGGCGGGCTCGACCTGTCGCCGCTGATCGTCTTCGTCATCATCTTCTTCCTGCAGAACCTCATCGGCTTCTACGCCGCCCGGGCCGCTGTCGGCGCGCTCTGAACGGCGCGCCATGCTGCCTCAGGGCTATGAGATCTCGACCGATCCCAAGCGGATCGACCTTGACTATGTGCATCGCTACCTGAGCCAACAGAGCTATTGGGCCGGCGCCGTCCCGCGTGACGTCGTCGCCCGTTCGGTGGCCAACGCCCTGAGTTTCGGGCTCTATGCCCCCGATGGCGCGCAGGTCGGCTTCGCCCGCGTCGTCACCGACCGCGCCACCTTTGCCTGGCTGGCCGACGTCTTCATCGATCCCGGCCAGCAGGGTCTCGGGCTCGGCAAGGGCCTGATGGACGCCATCATCGCCCATCCCGACCTGCAGGGCCTGCGCCGCTTCATGCTGGCAACTGCCGACGCACATGGCCTCTACGAGCGCTATGGTTTCACCGCGGTCGAGCATCCCGAGCGGCTGATGGTCAAGCTCCGCACCGACCTCTATCCGCGCTCGTGAAGCCCGCTTTCGAGCTGCTGCCGGACGGCATCCGGCTCCATCTTCGCGTCACCCCCAATGCCGGCCTCGACCGCATCGACGGTTTCGAGACCCGCGACGACGGCGCCACCGTGCTCCGGATGCGGGTGAAAGCGGTGCCGGACAAGGGCAAGGCCAATGCCGCCGTGCTGGTGCTGCTGGCCAAGGCGCTCGGCGTGCCGAAGTCGGCGGTCACTCTGATCGCGGGCGACACGGCGCGGCTCAAGACCCTGTACATCGCCGGCAACCCTGACGCTCTCGCCGCTGCCCTCGCCAAACTGGGCTAGAACTCTTACATTCCGGTCAGCATCAAACCGGAGCGTGCGATGAAAGTCTCCCGCGAGCAGGCGACGAAGAACCGTGCCCATGTCGTCGAGGTTGCCGGGGCCCAGTTCCGCAAGCACGGCTTTGACGGTATCGGCGTTGCCGACCTGATGCAGGCCGCCGGGCTGACGCATGGCGGTTTCTACAATAATTTTACCAGTAAGGATGCGCTCGCCGCCGAGGCGGTGACCCAGGTGTTTGCCGAGACCACCCAGCGCCTGCGCCAATACGCGCTGGCCGCCGCCGATCCCTATGCCGCGATGGTCCGCTTCTACCTCTCGCCGGAACATCGCGACTCGATCGAGGCAGGCTGCGCCATCGCCGCATTGTCGCAGGACGCGGCGCGCGGCAGCCCGGAGCTGCGCGCCGCCTTCGAGGTGGGCATCGCCGCCTATCTCGACCTGATCGTCGAGGTCGCCGGCGTCACCCGGCCCCGCGCCATGGCCATCTACGCCACCATGGTCGGCGCCCTCACTCTCTCCCGCACCGTCACCAACCCCGCATTGAGCGCCGACCTGCTGAGCGCCGCGGCCGACGGCCTGCTCGCCGGCAAAGATTCTTAGCCTGCGCCCTTGCGACGATAAATTATGATCATCATGTAACTGGCGTCACGCCATTTGCAGGAGATCGATCATGGCCGCACAAACCGCCCTCATCACCGGAGCCTCATCGGGCATCGGCGAGATCTACGCCGACCGCCTCGCCAAGCGCGGCTACGACCTGGTGCTGGTCGGCCGCAATGCCGAAAAGCTGCAGCAGCTCGCCGCCAGCCTCGCCAGCACGCACGGCATCAAGGTCGAGCGCATCGTCGCCGACCTCGGCGAACCCGCGGGCCTCGCCCGCGTCGAGCGACGCCTCGAAGCCGATCCGGCCATCACGCTGCTGATCAATTCCGCCGGGCTGATCGGTGGTGGTCCGCTGAGCGCCGGCAATCTCGACGAGCTCAGCAGCATGCTGAACATCAACGTCGTCGCCCTCACCCGCCTCGCCGCCGTCGCCGCCAAGGTGTTCGCCGCCCGCGGCAGCGGCGCCATCGTCAACCTCGCCTCGGCCATGGCCTTCATCGACACGCCCGCCGCCGCGGCCTATGCCGCCTCGAAAGCCTATGTGCTGAACCTCAGTCTGTCGCTCGATCTCGATGTGAAGCCACAGGGCGTCCAGGTGCAGGCGGTGCTCCCCGGCTATACCCGCACCCCGATGATCTCCGGCGGCGCTGGCCTGCCCGCTGAAGCGGTGATGGATGCCGACGCCATGGTCGATGCGGCGCTGGCAGGCTTCGACGCCGGCGAACTGGTCACCATCCCCTCGCTCGAAGCCGTCTCTGCCTATGACGACTGGGCGGCACGACGGGTGGCCCTCCGCCCGCATCTGTCGCTGTCGAAGCCTGCGGCCCGCTATACTGCTGCCTGACTGCTGAGCCGGTGCGGGCTGACCCCCACCCTTGATCCCTCCCCCTAAACATGGGGAGGGAGACGGCAGCCTCGATGTCCGTGTGAGGGTCTCCCTCCCCATTCTTCTTAGGGGGAGGGGACAGGGGTGGGGGTCAGCCCGCGCCGGGTTCTCGATTAATTCCGCCGCCCACCCCATCACCCCTACCCCATTGCGCCCCCTGCGGCGATTTGGCACAAGTTTCGCACGCGATCGTCGGGGGGCGAGGAGGAGCGGTTCGCCGCTGCAACTACGGAGCGTTCCCCGGTGACGTCACATCGAGGGAACATTCGTTATGACTCTATTGCTATGGGCGATCGTCGTGTGCGGTCTGCTCTCCATCGTATACGGCGTCGTCACGACGCAGGGCCTGCTCAAGGCCGATGCGGGTTCGGCCCGCATGCAGGAGATTTCCGCCGCAGTGCGTGAAGGCGCCTCCGCCTATCTCCGCCGCCAGTACACCACTATCGCGATTGTCGGCGTGGTCATCCTGATCCTCGCCTTCTTCCTGCTCGGCATTTATGCCGCGATTGGCTTCGCCATCGGCGCCATCCTCAGTGGTGCCGCGGGCTTTATCGGCATGAACGTCTCGGTCCGCGCCAACGTCCGCGTCGCCCAGGCGGCGACCAAGTCGCTGGCCGGCGGCCTCGACCTCGCCTTCAAATCGGGCGCCGTCACCGGGCTGCTGGTCGCGGGACTCGGCCTCCTCGGCGTCACCCTCTACTTCATCGTCCTCACCCAGTTCCTCGGCATCGCGCCGACCAGCCGCATCGTCATCGACTCGTTGGTGGCGCTCGGCTTCGGCGCCTCGCTGATCTCGATCTTCGCCCGTCTCGGCGGCGGTATCTTCACCAAGGGTGCGGATGTCGGCGGCGACATGGTGGGCAAGGTCGAAGCCGGCATCCCCGAGGATGATCCGCGCAACCCGGCCACCATTGCCGACAACGTCGGCGACAATGTCGGCGATTGTGCCGGCATGGCCGCCGACCTGTTCGAAACCTATGTGGTGACCGCGGTCGCCACCATGGTGCTGGCAGCGATCGTCCTCCCCGACGCGTTCAAGCTCGCCGGCATGGTGCTGCCGCTGGCCATTGGTGGCGCCTGCGTCGTCACCTCGATTATCGGCACCTATTTCGTCAAGCTCGGCGCCTCCAACAACATCATGAACGCCCTCTACAAGGGCCTCATCGCCACGGGCGTGCTCTCGCTCATCGTGCTGCTGCCGACCCTGATGTGGGTGTTCGGCGGGCTCGACGTGCAGCTCGGCCTCGAAGGCGGCAAACAGTTCACCCCGTGGAACCTGTTCTGGTGCGGCGTTGCCGGCCTCGTCATCACTGGCCTCATCATCGTCATCACCGAATATTACACCGGCACCGGCAAGCGCCCGGTCAACTCGATCGCCGAAGCATCGGTGACCGGCCATGGCACCAACGTCATCCAGGGCCTCGCGGTCTCGCTGGAATCGACCGCCCTGCCGGCGCTGGTGATCATCATCGGCATCATCGTCACCTATAACCTCGCGGGCCTGTTCGGCATCGCCTTCGCCGTTACCACCATGCTGGCGCTGGCCGGCATGATCGTCGCGCTCGACGCCTTCGGCCCGGTCACCGACAATGCCGGCGGCATTGCCGAAATGGCCGGCCTCGACAAGGAAGTGCGTCACAATACCGACGCGCTCGACGCCGTCGGCAACACCACCAAGGCCGTCACCAAGGGCTATGCCATCGGTTCGGCCGGCCTCGGCGCCCTGGTGCTGTTCGCCGCCTATACCCAGGACCTGCAGTTCTTCTCGGCCAATGCCGCGGAAGGCTCATTCTTCTATGGCCTGGGGCCACTCACCTTCTCGCTCGCCGACCC
This sequence comes from Devosia sp. Root105, assembly GCF_001424865.1. Taxonomy (NCBI): domain Bacteria; kingdom Pseudomonadati; phylum Pseudomonadota; class Alphaproteobacteria; order Hyphomicrobiales; family Devosiaceae; genus Devosia; species Devosia sp. Root105. Next base: position 740,333 of record NZ_LMCR01000001.1, on the reverse strand, counting down.
CTATGTCGTCGTCGGCCTGCTGTTCGGTGGCCTCTTGCCCTTCCTCTTCGGCGGCATGTCGATGACCGCCGTGGGCCGCGCCGCCCAGTCGGTGGTGGTGGAAGTCCGCCGCCAGTTCAAGGAGCGGCCGGGCATCATGGCCGGCACCGAGAAGCCTGATTACGGCAGGGCGGTCGACATGCTGACCAAGGCCGCGATCAAGGAAATGATCGTCCCCTCGCTGCTGCCGGTGCTGTCACCCATCGTCGTGTTCGTCGCCATCTACTGGATCGCCGGCACCGCCGCCGCCTTCTCGGCGCTGGGCGCCATGCTGATGGGCGTCATCGTCACGGGCCTGTTCGTCGCTATCTCGATGACTGCCGGCGGCGGCGCCTGGGACAACGCCAAGAAGAGCTTTGAAGACGGCTTCACCGACAGCCACGGCGTCAAGCACTACAAGGGTTCTGATGCCCACAAGGCCTCGGTCACCGGCGACACCGTCGGCGACCCCTACAAGGACACCGCCGGCCCGGCGGTGAACCCGATGATCAAGATCACCAACATCGTGGCCCTGCTGCTGCTGGCGGTCTTGGCGCACATGACGGGCGTGGCGTAAGCGCTCGCTCCAACCCGCTATGCGGTTATCTGAGGGCCCGGGGGATCACTCCGGGCCCTTCGGCTTCAAGGCGCCGGCGATCTCGCCCAGCCGTTCCACCAGCCGGTCGCGCTCCAGGGTCAGCCCCTTGTAATCGAGCTCGGCAGCCCCGAGCGCCATGAGTTGGGCGACCAGCGAGCTGGCGATCCCTGCCGCCTCCGGGTGCTGCTCCAGCCGCGCCAGCGGATCGACATGGATGCGGATGGCGAACAGGATATCGCCGCTCACCGGCAGCTTCCGCAAAGTCTGCCGTTCTACCCGCAGGAAGACGCTTGCCGCCGTTCGCCTGTCCCGAAACGCCGTGTGCCGGGATCTGCCGTCTCGGGGTGATGCAGCCGGTCGTCCCCATAGAGCGACCAGTTCCAGCGGATCATTGGCACTTCGGGCCGCGCGTTGTCGAACATGCGCTGGATCAGCTGTGCATTCCGTGTCCCGGCACCGAATCCGGGGACGGGCCCGTGCACCTCATGCAACGGCCGCCCGAACTTCTCCCTGAGCGACCATGAGGAGGGGAAGCAGAGCGAGGCGGCCGCGAGCCACCAGCCCGCCTCGCCGCGCCGCATCAGCACCAGATCTTCCTGCACCAGGCTTGCCGCCATCCGCAGCTGCGCCTCGCCTGGCACGCCAAGCGCCACGCGCTTCCCGGTGGGCATGATCTCGACCCCGTCACCAATCCGCCGATAGTGCTGGGGGAATTGCGTCGCAAGGTGCTCCGCCAGCAATGCCAGCACCTCGGCCTGCGCTTGCTCCGTTCCTGGCTCGGCAACAAACACCGACCCCGGGTGCGCCGCGCTCACCCGCTCCTTCTCGGCGAGATCTGCCGCCAGACGGTCGTCGACCTCGATCCAATCGGCAAGCGGAAGCGGCTTCACGCCGATCTGGAAGAGTTTTGAGGATCCGTCATAGGGCGTGTGGAGAGATACCGTCATGTCCGCGACATTGGCCTGGACCCGGCCTCCCCTTTAGCGGTCGGTCCCGTCGGCAACTTTGCGCTCTGCCAGCGCCTTGCTTTCGCGCTTCAGCGGCCGGCCCACCGGGCACACTTCCTGAGCGAAGCCGGTCAGCGTGTTGGTCAGGTTGTTGGGGATCAGCGAGTAATGGATGAACTGGCCGCGGCGCTCTTTGGCGATCAGCCCGGCGACCTCCAGCACGCTGAGGTGCTGCGAAATCGAGGGTTTTGACATGTTGAAGCGCGCCGCGATCTCGCCCGCCGTCAGCGAGGTATGCGCCAGATAGGCGAGGATCCGCCGGCGTGGCGCCGAAGCCAGGGCCTCGAACACGCGCTGAAACGCGCCATCGGGACTGACCACTTCCTCGACGGCGCTGGACAGCTCCGCGTCGACCTTATCTGGCATCGTCTCGTCCATCCGTCCATCATTTAGGTAATTAGCCTATTGCCTAATCAAATAGGCACTGCTAAGCATTTCGGCAATTAGTTCATCGCCTAAATACCTCAACCGCGCAAGGCTGAAGCGCCATGACGATGACCAATTCGACGCATGCCCTGTCGACCCGCCGGATGTATGCCGAGCCATTGAGCGACCCTGTGGCGGGAACCGTACGCTGGGCTCCCGGAAAATCCCTCTGGACCCTGTCGCTGACCGGCATCGCGCTGGTGTTCGCGCCGCTGACCTTCAGCCTCGACGCGCTGCTGCTGTTCCTCGTCACCACCGCAATCACCATCTGCGCCGGCCACTCTGTGGGCATGCACCGGCTGCTGATCCACCGCTCGTTCAAGACCCACATCGTCATCGAACACGTGCTGGTCTATCTCGGGACGCTGGTCGGCATGGCCGGCCCGTTCGGGATGATCTACGCCCATGACATTCGCGACTGGGCGCAGCGGCAGACCGACTGCCACCCGCTCTATGCCCATCGCCGCTGGTTCCTCATCGATGCCTGGTGGCAGATGCACTGCGTCGTGGCGCTGGACCACCCGCCCCGCTTCACCATCGAGCCGCGCACGGCCAATGACCGCTTCTACCGGTTTCTCGAGCGGACCTGGATGCTGCAGCAACTGCCCTGGGCGCTGCTGTTCCTCGCCCTCGGCGGCTGGGGTTGGGTGGTGTGGGGGATCGCGGCGCGGGTCGCGGTTTCGCTCACGGGCCACTGGCTGGTCGGCCATTTCGCGCATCGGCGCGGCCACCAGGGCTGGGCGGTCGATGGCGTCGCAGTGCAGGGCTACAACCTGCCGGCTGTCGGTCTCATCACCTTCGGCGAGGCCTTCCACGGCAACCATCATGCCTTTCCGGAATCGGCACGGCTCGGACTCGAACGTGGGCAGATCGATCTCGGCTGGTGGCTCATTCGGACGCTGATGGCGTTGCGACTGGCAAGCGAGATACGCCTGCCGGAGAACCTCACCCCGCGCGACGGGTTGCGGCGTCTAGCCGGAGCCGATTGCGGCCGGCGATGCGCCGGCTGCCCGTTCGGCGCGGCAAGCGTGGCGCCGAGCCGGTAGCGCCGGGCTCTCCCCTACGCCACCTCCGGACGCCCGCGCCCGGTCACGCTATCCAACTGCTCCAGCGCCGGCCGCACTTCGATGCTTGCGACCCGCATGATCGGGCTGGTCTTGGCCAGGGCAATCGCCTCGTCGATATCTTTGGCCTCGATCAGGAAGAAACCGCCCAGGTGCTCCTTGGCCTCGACGAACGGCCCGTCGGTGCTGGAGAATTTTTCCGCCCGCTGCCGCACCGTCACCGCCGCCTGCGGCGCTTCGAGCGGCTGCGCCAGGATCAGCTTGCCGCTATCGCGCAGCCGCCAGTCGAAGGCGATCGAATCGTCGGCCAGCTGGCGGCCTTCGGCTTCGGTCAGTGCGCCGATAGCGACGCTGTCGATATAGACGAGACACACGAACTTCATTTGAGGCACCTCCTGTTGCGAGGCTAGTCGAAGCGCGGTGGGAGGATTCGACATTCCGGAATCACCGGCCTCTCGGTGCTCCTCCACCGTGAAACGGGGAGGGGGACCGCCGAAGGCGGTGGAGGGGGCGGCAGGATGCGCCGGTGTTTGTGGCCGCCCCCTCCACCAGCTTCGCTGGTCCCCCTCCCCCGCTACGCGGTGGAGGGCCACTGCGAGCCCGGTGCACCACCATTTGCGAGGTCCCTGCCGGATTACCGGCTCCGCAGCTGCTCGCGGAACCCCCGCATCCCCACCAGTTCCAGCCCGAGTTCGGCGTAGATCCGCTCAACCGCACCCGAGCGGAACAGCTCGTACTCGGCGAGCCGCAGCGGTGCGTCGTCCGAGATCATTGCGATGTCGCCCGGCTTGGTGAAGTGGAAGGCCCCCCAGTTCAGCCCCGGTTTGGCGCTGTCGAGGATACCGCGATAGTCCGCCGCCGTCGGGCTGAGATTGCCGAACGGCGTCGACACCACGCCGTCGAACAACGGATTGCCGCGCGCCGCCGCCTGCGCCCAGGCGCGGTCGAGCGCCACTGACGGTTCGACCCAGGCATCCTGCGGCCCCGGCAGGAAGATCGGCAGCGAGTAGTAGGCGCCGAGCTGCTCGTAGAGCTCGACGAACTCGGGCAGCCAGACCGTTCCCATATGCGCATCGAGATGCGTGACATCGATGCCGGCCGCGAGCGCCGCATCGATCTGCGCCCTGAGCTCGGCCTCCACCGCCGCGAGGTCGGCACCCTGCGTATCCGCCACCCGGCGCGGCATGAAGCCTTCGGCGTCGCACATGCCGTTATCGGCGGTGCCGGTCATCGGCCGCCAGCGGAAGCGGTCGAACTCTGATGTCAGCGTCAGGTGCACGCCGATATCGAGCTCGGGGTTGTCGCGCGCCAGCTGCGCCATATGCGGGAACCACGGACACGGCACCATCACCGAGCCGCAGGTCACCACGCCCTGCTCGCAGAGCTCGAGGAACGCCATGTTGGCGCTCCAGCTCGCCCCCAGATCGTCGTGGTGCACCACCACCTGCCGCCCAGTCATCGAATCGTCTCCCTGGTTCTCCGACAGCTGTCGGCACCGTCTGCTACCGTAGAGTTCCGCCGGGCCGAACGCTACGGGCCGAGCATTTCCCGCAGCCGCCGGATCAGCCGCCCGCGCTCCAGCGTCAGCCCCTTGTAGTCGAGCTGCTCGGGCGTCAGCGCTTCCAGTTGATCGATCAGTGGTGCGGCGATCGACGCGGCGTCCGGATGCTTTTCCAGCGCCGCGAGAGGATCGACATGGATCCGGATGGTGAACAGCATGTCGCCACTGAGCGGCAACCGTCGCAGCGTCTGCCGCTCGACCCTGAGGAACACGCTCTGCGCCCGCTCCCCCGGCCCGAAGCGCAGCGCACCAGGATCGGCGGTTTCCGGGTGGTACAGCCGGTCGTCGCCATAGAGCGACCAGTTCCAGCGGACCATTGGCGTTTCGGGCCGCGCGTGATCGAACATGCGGGTCATCAGCTGGGCATTTCTCGTAGTGGGACCGAAGCCTGGCACCGGCCCATGCACATCATGCAACTGTTGCCCGAACTTATCCCGAAGCGACCACGACGAGGGAAACGACAGCGAGGCGGCGACCAGCCGCCACCCGGCGGCGTCCCGCCGCATCAGCACCAGGTCCTCCTGCACCAGCTGGGCTGCCAGCCGCAGCGGCTCGACTTCGGAATCGAGCGAGACGCACCGGTTGGCCGGCACGACCTCGATCCCCCTGGCCGACCGGCGGTATAGGCTTGGATGTCGTTCGACGAGATGGTCTGCAAGCAGCTGCAGGACCTCCGCCTGCGCCGCTTCAGTCCCCGCCTCAGCCAGGAACACCGCCGCCGGGTGGGTTGCCGCCACGCGCTCCTTTTCGGCGAGATCGGCCGCGAGCCGCTCGTCCACTTCGATCCAGTCACCCAGCTCGAGCGGGCGGATGCCGATCTGGAATAGTTTCGCCGAGCCATCATATGGAGTGTGGAGCGTCATGGCCTGACTTTGGCGACCGGGCGCCATTGTCGCAAGCCGGGCTTTGTTGCACGCTCACGGAAAGACAAAGAGAAACCAGATGCGCATCATCGTCATTGGCGGCAGTGGCCGCACCGGTATCCTGATTGTCGAAAAGCTGGTCGCAGCCGGCCACTCGGTGGTCGCCACCATCCGCAACCCCAGGCACATGGCCGAGACGGTGAAGCGTGGCGCCGAGACCATCGTGCTCGATCTCGACAAATCGCCGCTGAGCGATTTCACCACCACCATGAAAGGCGCCGACGCCGTGGTGTTCGCCGCGGGCTCGGCCGCCGGCGAAAGCAGCGCACTCGATCGCATCGGCACCCGCCGCACCGTGCATGCCGCCGAGAATGCCGGGGTGAAGCGCTACCTGTCGATCTCCGCCATCGGCGCCAGCACCGGGCTTTCGATCCGCTCGATGGATGACGAGATGAAGGACTATTACAAGCAGAAGCGCGCCGCGGCGAAGTTCATCACCAGCTCCAGCCTCGATTGGACCATCCTCGAGCCGGGCGAACTCACCGATGGCGGCGGCACCGGCAAGGTGCTGCTGAGCCAGCAGGCGATCAACGAGGAGTCGGTGCCGCGCGAGGATGTCGCCGCCGTCACCGTGGCGCTGCTCGAAGAGCCCAAGTCGGCCGGCAAGGTGCTGCAACTTACCCGCGGCACGCAAACCATCGCCACCGCCCTCAAAGCGGCGCTCAGCTGATGGATCAGAAGATCGGCCCACTGCTCGGCTCCGGCAAGATGGCGGAAGCCTTCCATTACGGCGACCACGTGGTGAAGCTCTATCGCGACCCTACCAATCGCTCGGTGGCCTTCGGCGAAGCCGCCATCCTCGCCATCGTCGGCGATCATGGCCTGCCGACCCCGGCGGTACACGCAGCCGGTCCCTATGCCGGCCGCTGGGGCCTCGTCATGGACCGCGCCCCGGGCCAGCCGCTGGCCAGCCTCGCCGCCGCCGACCCGGCGCTGCTGCCCGCGGCGCTCGAGGCCATGGTGCAGCTCCACCTCGCTATCCATGCCCGCACCGAAGTTCGCCTTTCGCCGCTGAAGCCGCGCCTCGCCGACCGCCTCGGCCGCGTCGACCTCGAGGCCGCACTGCGCGCCAGCCTGCTGGAGCGGCTGGCGGAACTGCCAGAGGGCAACCGCCTCTGCCATGGCGATTTCCACCCCTTCAACATCATCGGGCCGCCCGGCGCCGCGATGATCGTCGATTGGCCCGACGCCACCTCCGGCCCACCCGCCGCCGACGTCGCCCGCTCCTACCTCCTGATGCGCCACGGCGCCGGCCACGAGTTGGCCGACGCTTACCTCGAACGCTACCTTGCTACCGGTGCGCTGACCGAAACCGAGGTCCGCGCCTGGCTGCCGATCATCGCCGCGGCGCGGTTGGCCGAGAACGTGCCGGAGGAGAACGAACGGCTGCTGGCGCTGGCGCGGGGGTAGCTGGCCTCGAACTCACCCACCGGTGTTCTTAGCTGGGTTCGAGCCTCAAGAGGCTCCGCAACGGCCCACACGCCCTCACGGCACCACCACCAGCTTCCCCAGCGCCTGCCCGGCGCCGATCCGTTGAAACGCCGCCGCCGTCTCCGCCAGCGGATAGACCCGGTCGATCGCCGGCGTCACCGCGCCGGCCGCGATCAGCGCCCCGAGCTCCGTCAGCTGCCCCGCATCCGGCTGGTGCAGCACCAGCCCGAGCTGCTGCCCGCCAGGCTTCGAGCTCATCGCCCCGAGCGTTGCCACGGCAAGGATGGTCGGTGTCGTGCCACCCACCACCGCCAGCCGCCCGGTAGGCGTGAGCGTGCGGCGGAACTGCGCCAGCGGCCGCGACGCCACCATGTCGATGATCAGGTCATACCGCTCTGTGCCCGCCGCAAAGTCCTCGGCGCGATAGTCGATCACCCGCTCCGCCCCCATCCTGCGCATCAGCTCGAGCTTCGCTGCCCGGTCGACGCCGGTCACGTCAGCACCGGCGCGCTTTGCCAGCTGGATCGCAAACGTTCCGGCGCCGCCACCCCCGCCATTGACCAGCACCTGGTCGCCGGCCCGCACCTCGCCCTTCCAACGCACGCCTTGCCACGCCAGCAGGCCCGCCTGCGGCGTCGCTGCGGCGGCTTCGAAGCTCACCGGGTCGGGGATCCTGGCCAGCACCGCTTCCGGCGCCGCGACATACTCGGCAAACCCGCCCCAGTTCGCCCCGCTGAGATCGCCGAACACCCTGTCGCCAACGGCGAGGCGACTCACCCCTTCGCCCAGCGCCTCGACGATGCCGGCAACGTCGGCGCCGAGGATCGCGTGCTGCGGCCGCCACAACCCGCCCAACCGCGCGAGGAACGGCTGGCCGCGTAAGAGGTCCCAATCCCATGAATTGAGTGACGCCGCCTTGACCCGGATCAGCACCTCGCCCGGCCTCGGAACCGGCTGCGCCACCTCGGCGAGCCGCAGCTGCTCCACCCCGCCATATGCCGAATAGACCATTGCCCGCATCGCGCCCTCCCGATCCCCCGCAGCACCATCCGCCGCCGGCGAGCCGCTTGACAAGCCCAACGCTTCGTTCGCTTTATGTTCTCATTGCGCCACGGAGAATCCCGGATGGAGCCCGCCGCCACGATCCTCCACGCCGATCTCGATGCCTTCTACGCTTCGGTCGAGCAGCTGCTGAACCCGGAGTTGCGCGGCAAGCCGATTGCCGTCGGCGGCGGCGTGGTGCTGGCCGCCTCCTACGAGGCCAAGGCCTTCGGCGTGCACGGCGGCATGTCCGGCTGGGCGGCCAAGGAACTCTGCCCCGAGCTGATCTTCACCGGCGGCCATTTCGAGGAGTACCAGCGGCTGGGCGACGCGGCGATCGGCATCCTCGACGACTACACCCCACTGGTCGAGCGCATCTCGATCGACGAAGCCTTTGCCGATGTCGCCGGCTGCGAGCACCTGTTCGGCAGCCCCGAAACCATTGCCCGCACGGTTCGCGCCCGCGTCCGGGCCGAGCTCGGCCTCCCCATCTCGGTCGGCGTGGCGCGCACCAAGCATCTGGCCAAGATCGCCTCGCAGGTGGCCAAGCCCGATGGTCTCGTGGTGGTCGATCCGGTGCGCGAGCTCGAGTTCCTGCACCCGCTGCCGGTGAGCCTGATGTGGGGCGTCGGCCCGGTCACCGAGGGCAAGCTCGAGGACGAGGGCATCCTCACCATCGGCCAGCTGGCCGAACAGCGCACCGAGTGGGTGCAGCATATCCTCGGCCATGCCGCCGGCGAAAAGCTCAGCGCGCTGGCTTGGAACCGCGACCCGCGCGGCATCGTCACCAACCAGCGCGCCCGCTCCGCCGGGGCCCAGTCGGCGCTCGGCAAAAAGCCGTTCATCGAACGGATCTACCGGCCGACCCTGCATCACCTCGCCGATCGCATCGCCTCGCGGCTCAGGGTGAAATCCTGGCACGGCCACACCATCACGGCGCGTGTCCGCTTCCGCGACCTGCGCGCCGTCACCCGCTCGATCACCATCGACCAGCCGATTTCGGCCACTGTGAGCCTCGCCGAGATCGCCGAGGACCTGGTGCGGGTCGTCCAGGCCGATCACCCCGACGAGCGCACCATCACCCTGCTCGCCATCTCGGTGGCCCAGCTCGAGCGCGATCCGCTGGTGCAGCTCGAACTGCCGCTCGACCTCGCCGACGACGCCCGCCGCCCCGGCACCCGGCGCGGCGCCTCGCGCCTTAGCGCCGATCGGGCCATGGACGCCGTCCGCATCCGCTTCGGCCGCGAAGCCATCGGCTATGCCTCGGCGACGCTCGAGCTCGATCGCTCAGTCCCCGACGCCTTCCGCGGCTTGGCGGAAAAGCCGCTGTAGAGCGCATCAGCACTTTGTGATTGAGCTCGGCCTGGCCTACCCACCGGGTGTCATCCCTGCGAAAGCAGGGACCCAACTCACAGCCCGCGCCAGCCGATAGATGGCTCCCTGCTTTCGCAGGGATGACACCGCAGGTGATTGGTTCATTCGTGAACAGGCTGAGCCCGGCGATAGATCAGCTTCATCACCCCGCTGTCGAAGCGTTCGCTGTCGATCAGCTCGATATCGAAGCGCCGCTCCAGGTTGTCGAGCAACCGCCGGCCCTTGCCGAGGACGATCGGGTGAATCAGCCAGTGATACTCATCGACGAGGCCGAGATTGGTCAGCTGCTGCACGATGGTGGCGCTGCCATAGGTGAGGATATCACCGCCCGCCCGCGCCTTGAACGCATTGACCTTGGCCGCATCGAGCTCCCGCCACAGCTCCGAGGTCGGCCACTTCGCCGCCTGCAGGTTGTGCGAGATCACCACCTTGTGCAGCGCATTGATCCGCTCGGCATAGGTCTTCTCCCACGTCGCGGCATTGGGGTTAGCGGGAACAGCCGGCCAGTACTGCGCGAAATCCTGATAGGTGCCCTTGCCGAGCAGCAGGCTGCTGGCGCCGTTGACCAGCCCGATCTCGTAACTCGACAGCTGGTCGTCGCCGCGGATCCAGTCCATCTCGCCCATCGGGCCGGCGATGAAACCGTCGAGGCTGATCCAGTGTGTGCTGATGAGCTTGTTCATTCACCTTCTCCGTAATCAACAAGATTGTTAATCAACATAATTGTTGATTACGCCGTGAGGCCGGCCCTGTCAAGCGAGGCAGCCGCATTTCCGCCATCCATGCCTGCGAGCCATTTGCGCCAGGGGTTTTGGGGGATTTCGTTGCGCAAACTGCTGATCGCGCTGGTGCTGGTGCTAGGTGGTGCGGTGACGGCCACCTTGGCCTATGCCCCCTACCTGCCGCAGCTGGTCGCCGAGGGCGTGCCGCCGCTCATCTGGCCGGCGCCCGGGCATTTCGCCAGCATCGAGGGCGCCGCAACGCCGCGTAATCTGCACGTCGCCGAAGCAGCCAGCACCCGTCCATTGCAACCCGACCTCGAGGCCGCCTTCACCGAGAAGCGCGGCAAGGCCTTGCTCGTCGCCCGCGCCGGACGGCTCGAACTCGAGCACTACGCGCCAGGTCTCACTGCCGAAACCCGCTTCAACTCGTTCTCGATGGCCAAAAGCCTCGTCGGTGCGCTGATCTACAAGGCGCTGGCCGAAGGTCGGCTGCAGAGCCTCGACCAGACCTTGGGCGAGCTCCTGCCCGATGATCGTGGCCTTGCCGGCGTCACGCTACGCGCCCTGCTGGCGATGCGCAGCGGCATTGCCTTCGACCATGGCGAGGGCAAAGCCGGCGCCGTCAGTGGCGACAAAACCGTCGATACCTCAGCCAACCCGTTCGGCCCGCTGGCGCGGCTGCATTTCCTCGGGCTCGGCGCCATCGAGGGCGGCCTCGTCACCGACGCCAGGACGGCGTCCGAGTTCAACTACCAGAACGTCAACACCGCGCTGCTCGGCGAGGTGCTCGAAACTGTCTATGGACAGGGCCTCGAACACCTGCTGGCCGAAAAGCTCTGGCGCCCGGCCGGCGCGGCGTCCGCCGCCTGGCGCCAGCCGGCTGCGGGCGCCCCGGTTTCCGCCTATTGCTGCATCTACGCCGCGGCGCGCGACTGGATCCGCATCGGCCAGTACCTGGTCGAGAACGGCACGCCGGCAGCGCCCTTCCTCCCCGCCCCGCTGTGGCGCGAGTTCCTCGGGCTCGATGTCGGCACTGCCGAGCGGCTCAAAGACCATTATGGCCAGCACCTGCGCCAGAACGTCCTCGATCGCGCCGGCCAGGCGCTGCAGGGCCCGTTCACCTACCTGATGGGCCAGCGCGGCCAGGTGCTCTACCTGCTCCCCGAACAGCAACTGGTGGTCTATCGCGCCGGCGAAACCGTGCAGCTGCTGCACTCGACGCTGTACGGCGCCTGGAACAGCATTTCGGAATAGGGTTGGTGTGGATGACGACGCTTGTTTGGCACCTGAGGTTACCCCACCCACGGTGTCACCCCGGCGAAGGCCGGGGCCCATCCTGAGATGCTGCAGTAATTCACCGCTCGCCCGTCACCTCTGGATACAGATCGCGCCAATCCGGGTTGCGCGCTTCGATCAGTCGAATCTTCCACGCCCTGTGCCATTCCTTCAGCCGCTTTTCACGCTGGATGGCAGCCTCGGCGTCCTCGTGCACTTCGTACCAGACGAGTCGCTTGACGCCGTAGCGTTTGGTGAACCCCTCGAACCAATCGTTCTTATGCTGCCAGATGCGCACTTCGGGATCGCCGCTGACGCCAACGTAGAGTGTTCCGTTCTTACGGCTCGCCATGATGTAGACGATGAAGACCTTGCTCATCGCGGTACTCAAGCATGCTTGGGGCAAGCTCGTCAGCGGACTTTGCGGCTCCGAGGATCATCTCGGTATCTCAGGATGGGCCCCGGCCTTCGCCGGGGTGACACCGTGGATGTGGGACGGTCAGTGTCCGGTAGGGTGCGTAGTAGAAATAAAGCGATCAAGCCCCGCGCAGCACCGCGATCACCCGCTCTGCCATGTTGACGCAACGTGCCCCGTCGAACGGATAGAGCTCGGCGAACGAGCCGCGCAGTTGCTCTTCCAGCACCACGCGCAGCATGCGCCGCGCCCGGTGCAGCCGGGTCTTCACGGTCTCGGGCTTGAGCTGCAAGTGCGCCGCCGTTTCCTCGGTGCTGAGCCCCTCGACGTCGCGCAGGACGAACACCGTGCGAAATCCCTCGGGCAGGCCGTCGATGGCGGTCTCGAGCAACTGGCGCATCTCGGATCGGGCAGCCTCCATGTCGGCGGGGAGTGGGGCGAGCGACAGCGGGAACAGCGACACCAGGCCGGCATCGGCGCTCACCGCCTGGTCGAGCGCTTCGAGCGCGCTGCTGGGCTTGCGGCGCCGCAGCCGCGATACTGCTTCGTTGAGCGCGATGCGGGTCAGCCATGTGGAAAAGCTGGCCTCGCCGCGAAAGCTCGCGAGCGCCGTGAAGGCCTTCACATAGGTCTCCTGCACCACGTCTTCGGCTTCGCCGTCATTGCGCAAAACGCTCCGCGCCGCGCGGAACAGCCGCTGGTTGTTGCGCTCGATCAAGAGGCGTATGGCGTTCTCGCCACCCTGCCGCGCCAACTCCACCAACTCGGACTCGCTCAGCGCCCGCACTTCGCTCCGTTGTTTCAGCACCGTCAGCATGTGCGCTTCTCCCCTATTCGCGGTGCACCACGGCAGCGGCGATGATCGCCGCGACGTCCGGGAACCCGGCCAGCGCGACCTGTGGCAACTCGGTCAGCGCGGCCCCGGCATTGGCATAGTCGGCGGCGCTAGCGCTCGGCGTGCCGACGACGACGCGGCCGACCATCCCGGCATGCTCGTGCGGCACGCAGTAGTAATCATAGACCCCGGGGACGCTCAGCGTCAGCGAGAACGATTCGTCCGGCAGCAGGTAGTCCGAGTCCCAGGGCGTCGCCGCCTCGGGGATGCGCCGCGGCCGATCGAACAGGCTCGGGTGATAGCTCGTCACCGTGTGCGAATTGCCGAGGTCACGGTTGGTCCAGCGAATCGTCTGGCCTGGCAGCACCAGGATCCCGACCGGATCGAACCACACCTGCGAGCCGTCCGGCGTCCCCTGCATGACGATCTCCACCGTCCCTGCCGCCAGCACCGGCGATGGTCGCAGCAGCACGGCGGCGAGGAGACCCCCGCCGGCCTGCAGCGCCTGTCTGCGCGTCGCGATCATTGCGCCACCCGCGCCTCGTCGGCCACCGGCACATGCCACAGCACGACGTGCACATGCGGCTCCTCGACGCCGGGATGCCCGGCATTGAAATAGACATCGACGTGATCGACATTGCCGCCTGGCGCTGCCAGGTCGTCGAAGCGCTTGTCCGGATTGAGGTCCTTGATCGGCAGCATGTAGATGGTGCTGACCAGCTTGCCATCATGGTCGTAGGCGAGGAACGGGCCGGCCGGCAGCGACGCCGGATCGACATAGAGCTGCCCCATGCCGGGCAGGAAGTCGGGCAGCTTGACCAGCGAGCTGACGGCCTTGAAGGCGCCTGATGGCGGCGACTTGGCGATCTCGGTGGGCACATCATGCGCCAGCACCGGCAGCGTGCCGGCGAGCGTCAGGGCGAGAACGAGCGGCAGGATCTTCATGGTGAACTCCATCATCGGCGCGCCTCGGTGGCGCGTCGAACATTGGAGTGGAGCGGCAGGAAAAGGTTCCCGCGCGGCTCGAGCCGAGGGAAAAGCAAAGGGCCGGAGCAATGCTCCAGCCCTTCGAAATTGTCCGGCGGCACATAGGTAGGGCAACGCCTCAGTTTCTACATATGGGTCACAAGGGGCTTGCTTCAAGCCCCCCACCTTGCGCTACCACCACCGCCACGCGTGCTGACGACCTGGTCCCTCGTCGCGCCCCGACATTGACTCTTGCCTCATCAACGCTTAATCCGCCGCTTAACTATTTTTGCGGCGCACGCTGTCGATTTCGCCACCGGTCGCTCGTCGTACTGGTGAAAGCCAAGGAGATTTCCCTATGACCCCGTCGGTAATTGCCGCGCCCCTGCACGGGCGCTATGCGCCCTGCGGGCTGGCCGCCGCCACCCCATCCGTGCCATTCAGCCTCCCCGATTTTGTTTCCTCTCACCGCAAGGCAGGCCACAAATGACCTCCGAAACGATGACCGATATTCCGTCGACTGCCGCCGCTGCGCCGGTCGATTCGTCCACCGCCGCCCGCAACCGGCTGGTGATCGCGCTGCTGCTTGTCTCCACCTTCGTGGTGTTTCTCAACGAAACCATCATGAGCGTGGCGATCCAGCCGCTGATGACCGATCTGGGCGTCACTGCCAGCGCGGCGCAGTGGCTGACCACGGCGTTCCTGCTCACCATGGCGGTGGTCATTCCGATCACCGGGTTCCTCTTGCAGCGCATCAACACCCGGCCGATCTACATGCTCGCCATGGCGATCTTCTCTGTGGGAACGCTGATCTGCGCCGTCTCGCCGGGCCTTGAGCTCCTGGTGTTCGGCCGCGTCATCCAGGCCGTCGGCACGGCGATCATGATGCCGCTGCTGATGACCACGGTGATGACGCTGGTGCCGCCCGAATCGCGCGGCAAGACCATGGGCAACATCTCGATCGTCATGTCGGTGGCGCCCGCCATCGGCCCGACTATCGGCGGCTTCATCCTCACTCACTTCGAGTGGCGCTTCATGTTCATCCTGGTGCTGCCGATTGCGCTGGCGGCGCTGGCGCTGGGCGCCTGGCGGATGAAGAACGTCTCGACCCCGCGCTCCACCCCGCTCGACCTGATCTCGGTCGTGCTGTCGGTCTTCGCCTTCGGCGGCATCGTCTACGGCCTCTCCGGCTTCGGCGAAGCCGCTGCCGCCGGCGAGCACGGCATGTCGCCGTGGATACCGCTCGGCGTCGGGCTCGTTGCCATGGTGCTGTTCGTGTTCCGCCAGCTCAGCCTCAAGGATAAGGCGCTGCTCGACCTCCGCGCCTTCGCCATCACCAACTACACCCTGTCGGTGGTGATGATGGCGATCGCCATGATGTCGCTGTTCGGCGTCATCATCCTCTTGCCGCTGTTCCTGCAGAACGTCATCAAGCTCGATCCGCTGCAGATCGGCATGATGCTGCTCCCGGGCAGCCTGATGATGGGTCTGCTCGGCCCGATCGTCGGCCGGCTCTACGACAAGTGGGGCGCCACTCGCCTGCTGGTGCCCGGCTCGATCATCGTCAGCGCCGTGCTCTGGGGCCTGACCCTGGTCGATCAGTCGACATCGATCTGGGTGATCCTCGCCGGCCATATCGCGCTCTGCATCGGCCTCGCCATCATGTTCACGCCGCTGTTCACCGCGTCGCTGAGTTCGCTTCCCATGCAGCTCTATTCGCATGGTTCGGCCATCCTCGGCTCGGTCCAGCAGGTGGCGGGTGCGGCCGGCGTGGCGCTGTTCATCGCGCTGATGACCATCCAGTCGGCGGCGCTGACGGCGGCCGGCACCGAGCCGGTGACGGCGCTCGCCGCCGGTATCCGCACCGGCTTCATGACCGGCGCCATCATCTCGCTGTTCGCCATTGTCGCGGCCTTCTTCGTCAAGAAGCCGCCGGCGAACCCCGAAATGGCCGGCATGGGCGGGCACTAACCCCCGACTGCTTCACGTGAATCATTGAACCAATCGGGCGCCGGATCCCCCTCCGGCGCCCGATTTCTTTTGCGGACCTGTCGAAATGGCCGCGCCTCGCCCGACATTGTTTTGAGAGCAATCAGGGAGTTTAGCGATGACCGAGATCACCCAGCTGATGGATGGAATCCTGCTCGGGGAATGCCCGCGCTGGCATGATAACAAGCTCTGGTTCGCCGACTGGGTCGGCCAGAAGCTCTACACCATCGACACCGACGGCCGCTCGACGGTCGAGGCGGAGGTGGCCTCGCTCCCCTTCTCGTTCGACTGGCTGCCCGATGGCCGCATGCTCTTGGTGCACGCCGCCGACAACGAGCTGCAGCTGCGCCAGCCCGATGGCAGCTTTGCCCGCTTTGCCGATCTCTCGAGCCTGTCGGAGCGCGGCTGCAACGAGATCACCGTGCACCCGGCCGGCCACATCTACGTCAACAATGTCGATTTCGATTTCCCCGGCGGCGAGTTCCGCCCCGGCTTCATCGCGCTGGTCGAACCCGACGGCACCAGCCGCAAGGTCGCCGAAGGCCTCGCCTTCCCCAACGGCATGGCGATCCTCGCCGACGGTAAGACGCTGGTCTGCGCCGAATCGTTCAACGGCAACCTCACCGCCTTCGACATCGGCGAGGACGGGAGCCTTTCCAATCGCCGGCTCTGGGGCAATGTCGGGCAGTACGGCAATGACGGCATCTGCGCCGATGCCGAAGGCGCCATCTGGACCTCCACCGGCCCGACCGTGCTGCGCATCCGCGATAGCGGCGAGATCGTCGAAAAGTTCGAGCTCGATCGCATGTGCTTCGCGGTGATGCTCGGCGGCGCCGATGGCAAGACGCTCTACATGATCGCCAACGAGTGGACCGGCAGCGTCGATGTCAGCAAGCCCACCGGCCGGGTGTTCAGCACCAGGGTTGCCGTGCCTCATGCTGGGTATCCTTAGGGGCTGTAAGCCGCGAACGCCGGTGGCCGTGGACCCCACCCTTGATCCCTCCCCGCAAGGGGGAGGGAGACGCAAACTGAGATGCTGGTGTGGGGGTCTCCCTCCCCTTGCGGGGAGGAGACAGGGGTGGGGGTCAGCCCGCGCCGGCGCTAGTTGCCGCCAGCCGCTCGAACGCACTCGGCCTCACCGGCGCGGTAAGCGCGGCAGCAATCACCGCAACGCACTGCTCCGGCGTCATCACTGAGCTGTCCACTTCGAGATCGTAGATCCCCGGCTGGTGTACCGCCTCCTGCCAGCGCCGTACCGGCTCCGGAACCCCGTCGCCCGCCACATAGAAGCCGCCCTGTGGGTCGGCATTGCGGCGCGCCATGATGGTTTCGATCGGGCAGCACACCCCGACGAACAGCACCGGCAAGCCGCTGAGCCGCCGCGCCGACGCCGGGAGAATGCCGAGTGGCCGCGAGTAGCTGTCATGGTGGCCGACATCGACCACCAGGTCCTCGCCGGCGCCTGCCCGTTCGGCGATCTCGTCGTAAAGCTCGGCATAAAGCCGCACCACGGTCGGCTCGAGGTCCGGCCGCTCACCGCCGGGCCGAAGCCCGATCCCCGGCAGCATGTCCTTGGGCAGCGCCGCGTTCATTCGGTCGACGCCGAGGTTCACCCAGCGCCCCGGCAGCTGAGCCACGAGCGCCCGCGCGATCGAAGATTTCCCGGCCCGCGGCGTACCGTTGAGGATGACGATCCGTCCGCCCATTGCTGCCCTCCTATGCGCTGAAAAAGAGAAAGGCGCTCAACCCGTTAGGGGAGCGCCTTTCATTGGCTGGGATCGCGTCGCCGGGAGGGACAGCGCCCCGATCCAACCGTTGACCGATATATGTGAACCCGGTTTCACAGTTTCAAGGGGTCACTATTCAATCCGCTGACCGGCCTGATTGTAACCGCCCTGGTGCAGCGTCACCCTCGCCGCCTTGCCGTCTGGCCCGAGCTCAAAGCTCAGCTGCGCATCGACCACTTTGTAGAAGAACGTCGTCTCGTTCTCGGCGAATACCGGGAGCTTTTCCTGCCCCGTCGCCTGGACGAACAGCCCGTCGCCCTCGCGCGTCACCTCGAGCACGAAGGCCGGGGTCAGGGCATATTTGCCGACATAGCGGTCGAGCAGCGCCGGATCGATCTCGGCCGCCTGGCGCAGCTTCGGCATCGGCGCCAGTGGCAGGTTTTCGGCGAGGAGGTGGAAGCCGATATCCTCGATCCCCACCGTGCTCGCCATGTTGGAGAGCACCACCACGCCCTTGCGGCTCTGCCGATCATAGCCGGCAAAGGCGTTGTAGCCGCCGGTCATGCCGTTGTGCCAGGCAATCTCGCCCTCGGGGTGAGTGAGCGTGAACCAGCCGAGCCCGACCCTGCCGCCGCTCGGGTCGGACGGCCGGGTCCGCTCCAGCATGATGGCGAAGGCCGGATCGAGCGGCGACGGCACCGCCCCGCTTGCCGCGGCAATGAACTTGCTGACATCGGCAACAGTTGAACGCAGCGCCCCGGCGCCGGCAAACACCTCGAGGTCCCAGTTGCTCACCGGGTTGCGCGCCGCGTCGTGGCCATGCGCCAGCCGTTGCTCGAGCTCGGGTGTGGTGGTCAGCGCCGTCTCGGTCATCCCGAGCGGGGTAAAGATACGCTCGTCGAGGAGGCTCGCATAGCTTTTGCCGGTGACCTGCTCGACGGCCTGCGCCACCAGCGCCAGGCCGATATTGGAGTACTCGAACTCCGCCCCGATATCGCGCGGCAGCTGGTAGCTCTGAAGGAACTGATAGAGCGGGGCAGCCCCATAGCCGGCATAGGGGTTGGCCGGATTGGCCGCGCCGAGCCCCGGCGGCACCGAGGGCAGACCCGATGAATGCGTTACCAGGTCGAACGTGGTGATCTGCTTGCCGCCGCGTTCAGGCAGCACGATGCCAGCAGGCAGGTAATTCACGATCGGCGCATCGAGGTCGATCTTGCCGGCCAGCACCTGCTCGGCGAGCAGCACATTGGTGAACAGTTTCGTCACCGAACCGATCTCGAACACCGTGTGTTCGTCGATCCCTTCGGCATCACCAAGCGCCGGATGACCGTGGGCGACAAAGCGCGGCGCGCCATTCTCGATCACCGCGACGGCGATGCCGACATTCTGCTCGGCCGTATCGATCCGCTCGACCAGAATCTGTTCGATCGCCGCGCCGGTCGGGCTTTGCGCCAGCGCACCGGCAGTCGACAACAGGGCGGCGGCGAGTGCGGTCAGTACGGCTTTCATCCGGTCCTCCAAGGTGAGCCCCCGATATGGGACTCACAATTGGAGAGACAAGCATTGCGCCAGGATTACCCGACTGAGCTTACTTCTCGGCCTTGGCGCGCTCGATCGATTCGAGGATCACCTGGCGGGCGTCGTCGACACCGCCGAGCTTTTCGATCTTGGCCCACTTGCCCGGCTCGAGATCCTTATAGTGGGTGAAAAAGTGCTTCACCCGCTCGAGCTGGATCGGCTGCATGTCGGTGATGTCGTTGATCCCGTCATACATCTTGGTGAGCTTGGATACCGGCACGGCGAGGATCTTCTCGTCCTTGCCGCCATCGTCTTCCATGAACAGCACGCCGAACGGCCGGCAGCGCACCACCGCGCCCGGCACCAGCGGCCGCGAGTTCATCACGATCACATCGAGCGGGTCGCCGTCACCGCACAGGGTGTGCGGCACGAAGCCGTAATTCCCCGGATAGCGCATCGGCGTATAGAGGAAACGGTCGACGAACAGGGCGCCCGAGGCCTTGTCGATCTCGTACTTGATCGGCTCGCCGCCCAGCGGCACCTCGATGATGACGTTGAGGTCGTCGGGGGGATTCTTGCCGATCGGGATCGCGTCGATATTCATTGGGGCTGCCTTAGGGTCCTGAGCGTTTCCAGGAAAAGTTGCAGACTTTTCCGGTTCGGAAGCGCGACAAACGAAAACTAAGAGACGGTCGACGCTTCATGAAGCGGTGACCGTTTCGATTTCGCCGGGTTGTGGCCTATCCGGGGCCATGATTGCAAGGCATACGAATGCGCGGGTGGCATGCAGCCTTAAGGAGGATTTGCCGTGATGGGACGGTTTTTCGCCAGTGCGCTTTATGTCGCCGTCGGGCTTTTGCTCGCCGCACCCGCCGTCGCACAGCAGATCGAATCGAGCGAGACCAACCTCGACCTCAACATCGATTGCACGGTGATGCAGTCTGACGATTTCGGTTCCACCTGGGCCTGCACCGGGCTCAAGGGCATGCCGGTGATGGTTTCCGAGAGTGACCTCCGGATGGCCGTCTCCTACGGCCTCAACTCGACCACCGAGAAAGCGGCCAAGCAGCGGCTGCAGCCGCCCAACCGGCTGGGCGACAAGATCGAGTGGCGCGTTTCCAACGCCGACGGTTACTGGAAGCCGTTTGCCTCGATCCTCCGCTTCTTCACCAAGGGCGAGGAGGGCAAGCCCGACGGCGAGGTGCTGGTGGTGACCAGGATCAGCCCCGGCGCCACCTGCCACATCGCCTATGTCGATGCGCTGGCCAACTCAGACGCCGAAGCCTTGGCGCGCCAGGCCGCCGATAGCAAGGCGAAGGATTTCGACTGCGAGACGGATGAGCCGGAATATGTCGGCAAGTTCGAGGCCTGGACGCGCTGAGCGTTCCACACCACGGTGTCACCCCGGCGAAGGCCGGGGCGCATCCTGAGATGTTCCGATCCAGCGCTAAGGCGACAGCACCAGACGGCGCCCCAAGCTCGGTGTCATCCCTGCGAAAGCAGGGACCCAACTCGCCGCAGCGCAAGTGGATAGGTGGGTCCCAGCTTTCGCTGGGATGACAGCCGGTGGGTGGGGCACGACCGTGACTTGGCGCATATGCGCTTTCGCGGGGATGACCACCGCGGATGAGGATTAGGTGCGCGCCCCTACAGCCGCACCGCCGTGCCGGACACCGAGACCATCAGCATCGAGCCGGCCTGCCCGACCACTTCGTAATCGATATCGACCCCCACCACCGCGTCGGCCCCGAGCCGTTGCGCCTCGGCCCTGAGTTCGTTGAACGCGGTGTTGCGGGCGTCGCGCAGCGCCCCTTCATAGGCCCCGGCCCGGCCACCGACGATGTCGCGAATGCCGGCAAACAGATCCTTGAAGATATTGGCGCCGACGATCACCTCGCCGGTGACGATGCCGAGGTAATCGCGTATCGGCCGGCCCTCGAGCGTCGGCGTGGTCGAGATGATGATCATCGCATCAGGCCCGCGCCATCTGGTTGCGCAGCACCGTGCGATCGCGCGACGATACCCCGATCAGCTCGGCGATACGCCACACCATATTGTCCTCGAGCTCGTGGTTGCGCTTATCGGCGAACACCACCTGCCACATCATCCGGATGATCTCGACCTTCTCGCCCTCGTCGAGCGAGCTCAGCGCCGAGGTGAAACGGTAGAAATCCACCGACTCCTGGTCGCGCTTGGTCGCCTCGACGATCAACTTGCTGACCTCGGTCTCGTTGAGCCCGTAATAATCCATCAGCGTCCCCTCGAGCGCCTGGCGCTCGGGATCGCTGATCTGCCCGTCGATGGCGGCGAGGTGCACCAGCAAGGCGGCGACCGCCAGTTTGGGCTCCATGCTGAGCACAGTGGCATCGGGTCTCTGGAAGATGGAGCGCAACGCATCGAACATGGGGAGGAGTCCTTCGGATACTCGAGTGTTTCACCGTTTCAAGGAAACGCCGAAACGCTCCAGCTCTTATTTTGTCGCGCTTTCGAACCGGAAAAGTCTGCAACTTTTCCTGAAAGCGCTCGGGAGGAACATAGGCAGTCCCGCCCGATCGCGAAAGTGCCCGCTTGCCGCAGCGCAAGGATGTGACCGCAGCGTGTGCCGGACTCTTCTGCTTGACTCCTCACCGGACTCTGGTGTTCCCTGTTTGTTCTAATTACTGACAACAGGGAGGCTCAGATGCCGGGCCTCGCACGCCACGATCTCGATGCCTTACGACTGAAAATTGCCGCCCTGGAAAAGCGCCCGCTGCTGGCCGAAGGCGCGGCAATGCTGGCTGAACGGCTGGGGCGGGCTGCCAATGATAGAGGCGAGAATGCCGATCCGCTCGAGTTGCTCGCTGCCCCAAGTGGCCTGCTGCACGAGGTGTTTGCCGATGAGCAGCGCCAGAGCGGCGCGGCGCTCGGCTTCACCTTCGGGCTCGCCCGGCAGCTGCTGACCTCGCAGCGGCAGGCGGTGCTCTATCTGCAGCTGGTGGGGGAAGGCCAGGAGCTGGGGCTGCCCTACGGCGCCGGGCTCACGCAGTTCGGCATCGATCCGGCGCAGCTGGTGATCGGCCGGATCGACAGCATGACCGAGCTGCTCTGGGCCATGGAGGAAGCCATTGCCTGCCGGGCGGTGGCCGGGGTTATCGCCGATCTCGCCAGCCACCCCAAGGCGCTGGATTTCACCGTATCGCGCCGGCTGAGCCTCCGCGCCGCCGCCGCCGGGACCTCGGCTTTCCTCGTGCGCTATGGCCGGGGCCGCGAGGCGAGCGCCGCCAAACTGCGTTGGCGGATCTCGCCGGCAATGAGCGGGGAGTTGCCGTTCGACCCGCGCGCTCCCGGAATTCCCCGCTTCCAGGTCGAGATCGAAAAAGGCCGGCTCGGCGACAAGACGCAGCGCGCCGAAGGCAAGACCATGCTTGTGGACTGGACAGAAAATGGCTTCGTTTCAGTCGAACCCAAACGCCGCACCGGAACTGCTGTTCACCGAACGGCGCCGACATCTCGCCCTGTCGCTGCCCCGCTGGGCCACCGACTGTCTCAAGCGGGCTGACCCGGCGCTCGCCGGCTCGTCGCGCCCGCTGGCCCTGTGGGAAAAGCAGAAGGGCGCCATGCGGCTCGCCGCGGTGGATGCGGCAGCGACCAAGGCCAACCTGATCTCCGGGCAGAACCTTTCGGATGCACGGGCGCTGGTGCCGGAACTCGAAGTGCGCGAGATCGACCGGGCTTACCTTGAGCAGGTGTTCGCCGATTTTGCCGATTGGCATTCCAACGCCAGCCCGATCGTCGCCGTGCACACGGCAGCGGCGCCCTATGGCGACCTGGTGCTCGACATCACCGGGGTGGCCCACCTGTTCGGCGGCGAACAGAAAATGCTCGAGGTGCTGGTCAGCCGGCTGCGCATTCTGGGTTTTACCGTCTCCGGCGCTATCGCCGATACGGTTGGGGCGGCCTGGGCCCTGGCGCATTTCTCCGCCGGCAGCATCGTCCCCAAAGGCGAGACCGAAGCGGCGCTCGCCAGCCTGCCGATCGTCGGCTTGCGGCTCGAAGAGGCGCAGGTTGCCGGGCTCAACCAGATGGGGCTCAAGAGCATCGGCCAGCTCTATGGCCGGGATCGGCGGGCGCTGCAGGCCCGCTTCGGCGAAACGCTGATTCTAAGGCTCGACCAGGCGCTGGGCCGGATCGAAGAGCGGATCACCCCACGCCTGCCGATCGCCGAATATTATGCCGAGCGCCGTTTCGCCGAACCCATCGGCTACATGGACGACGTGCTGATGACGGCGCGCGATCTCGCCATCCAGCTCGGCCTGCGGCTCGAAGCCGAGGGCCTTGGGGCCCAGACCTTCCACCTCTTGCTCTATCGGGTCGACCACAAGGTGATGAACCTCACCATCAATGCCGGCCGGGCAACCCGCGACCCCAACCATATCGCCCAGCTGTTCGTGCACCGCTCCGAACGGCTCGAAGGCGAATATGATGCCGGGTTCGGTATCGACATGATCCGGCTCGCCGCAAGCTCGCTGTCCGAAGTGCAGAGCACGCAGCTTGGGGCGTTCGAGGTAGAGGACGGGGCACAGGATCTCGACCGGCTCTACGATCGGATGACCAGCCGGCTCGGCCCGCTGGCGCTGACCCGCTCGAAATTCGTCAACACTCACATCCCCGAGCGGGCCACGAAGTTCGAGCCGGTGATCGCCCAGACCGAGGATGATCCGGAAGCGCTGCCCGATCCGGAACTTCGGCGGCCGCTCCGCTTATTGCCCAATCCGGAACCGATCAACGTGATGGCGGAGGTGCCGCATGGCCCGCCGATGCGGATCATCTGGCGGCGCATCGCTTACCGTATCCTCAAGGCCTCGGGGCCGGAGCGGATCGAAGCCGAGTGGTGGCGCTCGGGCAAAAACCTCGAGGTGCTGGAACGGCCAGAGCGTGGCAGCAAGCGGCGCGACCCGCGCGACGACCCCAAAACTGAAACTCAGAAACCCAGGGAGCCGGAGCATGTTTCCGCACTCGCGGCGTTCGATCCGCTGACCACCGTGCGCGACTATTACATCATCGAGGACGATGGCGGCCGGCGGCTCTGGATTTTCCGCATCGGGCTCTATGGCGCTGCCGAAGCGCCGCGCTGGTTCCTGCACGGGTTCTTCGCATGAGCCGGCCCAGCTATGCCGAACTGATGGTGACGTCGAACTTCTCGTTTTTGAGAAGCGGTTCACATCCCGAGGAACTGGTCTCGGCAGCGATCGAACTGGGGATGAGCGGCGTCGGCATCTGCGATCGCAACAGCTTTGCCGGCGTGGTGCGCGGTTACGTGGCGCATCGCGACCTTAAGCATAAGGCGCCGGATTTCCGCTACGTCGTCGGGGTCCGGCTCTGCTTTGCCGACGATACCCCCGACATCATCGCCTACCCATCGGACCGTGAGGCCTATGGCCGGCTCTGCCGCATGCTGAGCCGCGGCAACCTTCGCGAGGAGAGCGAGAAGGGCAAGTGCGTGCTGAGCTTCGCCGACCTCGAGGATTTCATCGAAGGCCAGCTGCTGATCCTCCACTGCGACGAGACGCGCTGGGAGCATTCCGGCGCGGTGCTCGAACGCCTCGCCAAGCTCAGCCCGGGCAATGTCTGGCTGGCCGCAGCCGTGACCTTCAAGGGCACCGACCGTGGCAGGCTCAACCGGCTGGCCGCGATGGCGGCGGCAGCCAAGGTGCCGCTGCTGGCGGTCAATGACGTGCTCTACCATGAGCCCAACCGTAAGATCGTCCAGGACGTGGTGACCTGCATCCGCGAGCACCTGACGCTGGAAACCGCCGGCCGGCGCTTGCAGCAGAACGCCGAGCGCTACCTGAAACCGGCGAGCGAGATGACCCGGCTGTTCGCCGAGCATCCCGACGCCATCGCTGAGACGCAGGTGCTGCTGGGTCGTATCGGCTTCAGCCTTGACCAGTTGAAATACAATTATCCGACCGAAACCATCGGCAATGGCGAGACGGCGCAGGAGACGCTGGAGCGGCTGACCTGGGAAGGGGCGCATTGGCGCTATCCCGATGGCATCCCCGACAGCATCAAACAGAGCCTGTGGAGCGAACTCTGCCTCATCGCCTACAAGGGCTACGCTTCCTACTTCCTCACCGTCGAGGATGTGGTGCGCTACGCCCGCCATAAGCTCAAAATCCTCTGCCAGGGGCGCGGCTCGGCCGCCAATTCGGCGGTCTGCTATTGCCTCGGCGTGACCGAGGTCGACCCCACCAAGGTCACCCTGGTGTTCGGCCGCTTCCTCAGCACCGAGCGCGACGAGCCGCCCGATATCGACGTCGATTTCGAGCATGAGCGGCGCGAAGAGGTGATGCAGTATGTCTACCACAAATATGGTGGTGAGCGGACCGGGCTGACCGCGACGGTCATCTCCTATCGCTCGAAGAGCGCCATCCGTGAAACCGCCAAGGTGTTCGGGATTTCCGACGACACCATCGGGGCGCTCAACCAGCTGCATTGGGGTTGGGGCAATGCCGCCGACCTCAAGGGCATCAGGATGCTGGGGCTCGATCCGGACGATCCGACCTTGACGCAGATGTTCAACGTGGTGCCGGTGTTGAAATCCTTCCCCCGCCACCTCAGCCAGCATGTCGGTGGCTTCGTCATCACCCGCGATTCGCTCGAGAGCCTGGTGCCGATTTCGAAGACGGCGATGGAGAGCCGCACCATCGTCGAGTGGGACAAGGACGATATCGACGCGCTCGGCATCCTCAAGGTCGATATCCTGGCGCTCGGCATGCTCACCTGCCTCCGCCGTTCGTTCGAGCTGCTGCACCAGCACTATGATCGCGATGTCACGCTGCCGCAGCTGATGGCCGAGGAAACCCAGCCTGAGGTGAAGGCCCCGGTCTACCGGATGACGCATCGCGCCGACACTATTGGGGTGTTCCAGATCGAGAGCCGGGCGCAGATGTCGATGCTGCCGCGGCTGAAGCCGGTGGAGTTTTACGACCTCGTTATCGAGGTGGCGATCGTCCGCCCCGGCCCGATCCAGGGCGGCATGGTGCATCCCTATCTGAAGCGCCGGCAGGAGCTGGAGCCGGTTGAGTCTCTATCGCCAGAGCTGGATGCCGTGCTCCATCGCACCAAGGGCATCCCACTGTTCCAGGAACAGGCGATGCAGATCGCCATTGTCGCCGCCGGCTTCACCCCCGGCGAAGCCGACAAGCTGCGCCGCGCCATGGCGACGTTCCGGCGCAACGGTACCATCCATACCCTCAAGGACCGCTTCCTGAGCGGCATGAAGAAGAATGGCTATCCTGACGACTTCGCCCAGCGCTGCTTCGCCCAGATCGAGGGTTTTGGCGATTACGGTTTTCCGGAAAGCCATGCCGCCTCGTTTGCGCTGCTGGTCTATGCCTCGTGCTGGATGAAGTGCCACTACCCCGATGTGTTCGCCTGCGCGCTGCTCAACAGCCAGCCGATGGGGTTTTACTCGCCGGCGCAGATCGTCCGTGACGCCGTCGAGCACGGGGTCGAGATGCGGGTCGCCGATGTCAACCGCTCGGACTGGCTGCATGTGCTGGAAGCTGGCGTTCCGGCGCGCCAACGGCTCGCCAAACAACATGCCGAAATGCGGGACGATATCCTGTCGAACAAGGCGATCCGGCTCGGCCTCAGGCAGGTCATCGGGCTGAAGCAGGATCATGCCAACCTGATCGTCGCCCGCCGCGGTGATGGCTACGCCTCGATCCGCGACCTCTGGGTGCGGACGGGCATTCCGGTGGCGACGCTGGAAAAGCTGGCCGAGGCCGATGCCTTCGGCTCGATGGGGCTCAACCGGCGCGAGGCGCTCTGGGTGGTCCGCGGGCTCAACGGCGTGGCTGGAGCTGAGCAGCTGCCGCTATTCGCGATCTCGAAGAAAGTGTCGAAACCCGATGATGCCGAGAGCGACCTGCCGGTGATGGCCCAGGGAGAATCGGTGGTGCACGACTACCGGACGCTGTCGCTGTCGCTGAAGGGGCACCCGGTGGGGTTCCTCCGACCCGAACTCGATCGGCGCGGCATCCTGCGCTGTTCCGACCTGATCGACAGACCGAACGGCGCCATCGTCGAGACCGCCGGCCTGGTGCTGGTGCGCCAGCAGCCGGGGACGGCGAGCGGGGTGATCTTCATGACGCTGGAGGATGAAACCGGCATCGCCAATATCATCGTGTGGAACAAGACCTTCGACAAAAATCGCCGCGTCGTGCTCGGTTCACGCCTGCTGGCGGTGCGGGGTCAGCTGCAGCGCGAAGGCCTCGTCACCCATCTCGTCTCCCGCAGCTTCACCGATTTCACCCCCAGCCTGCTCGACCTGGCGCAGGGCCTCGATATCGGCAACGGGATTTTGGCGCACGGCGACGAGGGGCGGACCGGCCCGCACCCCGGCCGCGACGAGGGCGAGCGCCGCCGCCGCGAACAGCTCGACCGCGAAGCCTACGCCGCGCTGCCGTCCGGCCGGAATTTTCATTAGGCGCTCAGTCTTGGCGTGAGACACCGGCGGTGGCTGGGTGGCCTTCTCCCCTTGTGGGAGAAGGCGCTCGCTCCACCGCCGGTGTCTCACACATCCGAAAACAAAAGGGCCGCCCTCGCGGACGGCCCTTGCAGCTTTCAGCGATGGCTCCGCCTCAGCTGTCCATCTTCGCCCCAGACACCACCGCGTGCAGGTCGATCAGCCCGACCATGCGGCTTTCGTGCGTCACGATGCCGTTCAACAGTTCGGTGTCGATCGAGTTGCCCTCGGGCACGTTGTGGATGTCGGTCTTGGCGACGGTCAGGATGTCGGACACCGCGTCCACCAGGATCCCCACCCACTTTTCGCCGACGCTCATCACCACCACGACGTGGTTCTTGGTCGGCGAGGTCTGGCCTTCGCCGAAGCGGGCGCGCAGGTCGAAGATCGGCACGATCGTACCGCGCAGGTTAATCACCCCGCGCACGAACTCGCGGGTGTTGGGCAGTGGCGTCGCGCCGTTCCAGGCGCGGATCTCGCGCACCGTGGTGATTTCCACGCCGTAGGTCTGCTCGCCGATCGAGAACGCGATCAGCTGCAGCGAGTTGGCGGCAGCCGCGACGCTGCCGGAGATGTCGTCCTTGAATGCGAGGGATTCCATTTGGTCTTCTGCCTTTCCTGCCGGCCTCCTGGCCGGCGTCAGATCTGTGGTTCAGCGCTGCCTCAGGCAGCGCTCTTGTGAGCCGCGGTGGCGGATTTCAAACCCTGCACGTCGACGATCAGCGCTACGTTGCCGTCGCCGAGAATGGTGCCACCGGCGATGCCTTCGATCGACTGGAAGTTCTCCTCCAGCGATTTGATCACCACCTGCTGCTGGCCGATGATGTCGTCGACGATCACCGCCACCTTCACCCCGCCTTCGGCCTCGCACAGCACCACGAAGCGGTTGTCGCGCTCGACCTCGGTGGTCATCTCGAAGCGCGACGCCAGGTCCACCACCTGCACATATTCGCCGCGTACCTGCAGCACCTGCCCACCCGTGGGCATGCGCGAGAAATTGGCCCGGGCGCACTGGATGGTCTCGACGATCGACGAGAGCGGGATCACGTAGGGCGAACCCGCCACCTTCACCAGCATCACGTCAAGCACCGCGAGGGTCAGCGGCAGGCGCAGCGTCATCCGCGTGCCCTTGCCGGTCCAGCTCTTCACGTGCACCGAGCCGCCGATCTTCTTGATGTTACTGAGCACCACGTCCATGCCGACGCCGCGGCCCGAAATGTCGGAGACTTCAGAGGCAGTCGAAAAGCCCGGCGCGAAGATTAACTGGTCGATCTGCTCGTCGCTCAGCGCCTGCTCCGGCCCCACCACGCCGCGGTCGCGCGCCACCTGCAGCACGCGCTCGCGGTTGATGCCGCCGCCATCGTCTTCCACCGCGATCAGGATGTTGCCGCCCGCCTGCTCGGCCGACAGCCGAATCGCCCCGGACTCGTTCTTGCCCGCGGCCAACCGCTTTTCCGGACTCTCGATGCCGTGGTCGGCCGAGTTGCGGATCATGTGGGTCAGTGGGTCGGAAAGCTGCTCGATGATCGTCTTGTCGATCTCGGTATTCTCGCCAATGGTTTCGAGCCGGATCTTCTTGCCGGTCTTCGTCGCCAGTTCGCGCACCAGCCGTGGCATGCGCGAGAACACCGTCTTCACCGGCTGGGCGCGGATCGCCATCACCGAATCCTGCAGGCCGCGCGTCGTCTGCGCCAACACTTCGAGGCCGCGCACCAGTTCCTGGTAGCGGGCGCGCAGCGTCTCATCCATCTGCTGGGTGAGCATTGACTGGGTGATCACCAGTTCGCCCACCATGTTGACCACGCGGTCGATCTTGTCGAGATCGACGCGGATCGA
Source organism: Devosia sp. Root105 (assembly GCF_001424865.1). Taxonomy (NCBI): domain Bacteria; kingdom Pseudomonadati; phylum Pseudomonadota; class Alphaproteobacteria; order Hyphomicrobiales; family Devosiaceae; genus Devosia; species Devosia sp. Root105. Next base: position 711,095 of record NZ_LMCR01000001.1, on the reverse strand, counting down.
CTGCACGCCATTGCGCCGATCCTCGGCGCCCGAACGGCGGTCGTTCTCGCCTTCGAATTCCTCGGCGGGAGCCGCCTGCTTCAGCGGCGGCGGCATCAGCGGCGGCGCCGCCTTCAGCGCCGGCTTCAGGCTTTCGGCGAGATCGGCAAAGCTCAACAGCTCGGCCGTCGGGGTGGCCTCGACCTCGGCAATGGCAGCCACGGGCTCCGTCACATCGGCCATCAGCTCGGCAAACGACGGCATCGCCTCGATCTGCGCATCAAGCGCTGCTTCCGCCACCGGCGCTTCGCCGCGGGTGATCTCGAGATCGCAATTGCCCTCGACGAACTCGAACACCTCGGCGATCGCCGCCTCGGTCACGGTGTCGGAGCTGAGCGTGATCTCCCAGCTGCAATAGACCCCGAACGGCTCGAAATCGGCCAGCGCCGGAATCTCGTCGAGCACCGCCCGCACCTTGATATCACCCAGCGTTCCGAGCTCGCGCAGCAACAGCAGCGGGTCGTTGGCCCGGGCGTAAAGATCGGAATGCGGGGTGAAACGGATGATCCAGTGCCCGGCTTCCAGCGCCAGCGGCGGCGCCTCGAAGGCATCGTCGAGCACGGCAAGACTCAGCGGCCCCTCGGCCACGACATCGTCGTCCTCGGCGCCGGCGATGGTCACCATGACCGGCACGAAGTCGATGTCGAACTCTTCCATCGGCTCGCCGGCCATATCCGGGTCGCCCGAGGTCAGCGCGTCGAACTGGTGCTTTTCCTCGGCGCCGTAGCCGGCTTCGAGCTCGGTGCCATCCTTGGCCGCCGCGACGAAATCGGCGACGATGTCGTTGGCGCGGATGCAGAGCGCCGCCACCGGTTCGCTGAGCTCCACCCGTCCGTCACGGACATGGTCGAGCAGCGTCTCATAGGCATGCGCGAACCCCACCAGCCCCTGGAAACCAAACGCTCCACCGCCACCCTTGATCGAGTGGATGGCGCGGAACACCGCGTTCAGCCGGTCGCTCGAGCGGTCGCCCTCTTCGATGGCGGCGAACTGCTCTTCAAGTTCGAGCAGCAGCTCCGAGCACTCGTCGAAATAGGTGGCCTTGAAGTCGTCGAGGTCGCTCATGGACTAGTCACGAACCCTTCTGGGTTGCCGGGAAGGCGAGAGAGGCGCGGAAGAACTCAGTGCACCACGCGGTGGATCACCGAGATCAGTTTCTCCGGGTCGAACGGCTTGACGATCCAGCCGGTGCCGCCGGCAGCGCGGCCCTGGTCGCGCTTGTCCTGGCTGGTTTCGGTGGTGAGGATCAGGATCGGCAGCGAGTTGTGCATGCCCGAGGCGCGGACGTTCTTGATGAACTCGATCCCGTCCATCACCGGCATGTTGATGTCGGTGATCACCACATCGACGCTCTCGTTCTTGAGCACGTCGAGGCCCTTCTGGCCGTCTTCGGCCTGCAGCACCTCGAAGCCCGCATTGCTGAGCGTATGGTGCAGCATGGCGAGAATGGTTCGGGAATCGTCAACCGTCAGTACACGCATGAATTACCCTTCCATGATCGCGGCGAACGGGGCCTGAAGCCCCAGCCGCGAAACAGCCAGCCGGAACGCCTCGCTGGGCGCGCTGACCGAAAATGCGAAATTGTTGCGACGGGCGGTCTCGGCGGCACTCAGCAGCATGAACAGCGCGTTGGTCGCCACCCGTTCGATCGCTGCCCCCGAGACCGTAACCGGTCCGGATTCGATAGCGTCGACCAGCTCGTCACGAATAGGATCGAGCGCGTCGAGATCGACGATCGCCGGCAAGGCGATAGTTTTGCTGCGTGCCTGAGCCATCTACTTGGCTGCCCCCGTGGACTTCTGCCCGGCGCCAGCATCCGATGGAACGGTTTAGGAAGTGCTAAATTCAGGCGCTTTCGGCGCGTCAGGCAGCGCCCACCACTGCCCGGATCGATGACCGGTCGACGCCTGCCAGCGAGTTGGGCCGCCAGAGGGGCTTCTGGTCCTTGTCGACCAGCACTGCCCGCACCCCCTCGGCGAAATCCGGCAGCCGGCACAGCAGGCGTGCCAGCCGCAGGTCTGCGGCCAGTACCGCGCCGATATGGCTGAACCGCCGCGCCGCGTGGTGGCTTTCGGCTATGGCGACGAGGCTGGTCGGCGAGCGCAGCGCCAGTTGCGCCAGTTGCGGCTCGAGCCCGGCAGTGCCGACGATCACCGCTTCATCCGTCCAGTCCAGGCCCGCGTGCCGGTCGGCCGCGTCGCACAACACCGCTTCGCCCACCGGCGCCATCTCGGCCTGCATCAGCGCGCCGAGCGCTGCGTCGATCCGCGTCGCACTCGCCGCCGCCGCAATTCCGGCGCGCACCGCATCGCGCCGCGCCGGGTCGATGGCGCAATCGGTCAGCCCCAGCGCCAGCGCATCGGCGGCGCCCACCGGCACCCCGGTCATCGCGAAAGTCAGCGCCCGGTGCACCGGCGCCTTACTGAGGATGAAGTTCACCCCCACGTCGCAGGTAAAGCCGATCGCCGCCTCCGGCATGGCGAAACGCGCCTCGCTGGTGGTGAAGCGGAAGGCGCAGTGCCCGGCAATGCCGATGCCGCCGCCCATCACGATGCCATGGGTCAGCGCCACCAAAGGCTTGGGATAACGCGCGATGATGCCGTTCATCCGGTACTCGGCGGCAAAGAAGGCGTCGGCTTCCTCGGCCTTACCCTCGAGCACGGCCTGGCGCACCGCCCTGACGTCGCCGCCCGAGCAGAAACCGCGCGGGCCGCGGCCCTCGAACAGCACCAGCCGGATCTCGTCGTCATCGGCCCATTGCTCGAGCGCCCGGGTGATGCCGTCGATCATCTCGAGGTTCAGCGCGTTGATCGCCTCGGGCCGGTTGAGGGCAATGATCCCCAGGTTTGCCTCGCGAATCACATCGAGCTGGCCGGTCATCTCTCAGGTTCCCATGTGGCGACGCCAGTGGTAGAGCACCGCGCATGAAGGCCATCAACCCCCCGACCCCGCTCACCAATGTGCATCTGACCGGCATCGCGCGCGACCTCAAGGCGCGGGCCGATTCCGGCAGGCCGATCCGTATCGGCGTCATCGGTTCGGGCGAGATGGGCACGGACCTGGTGACCCAGGGCGGGCTGATGCGCGGCATCGAAGTGGCGGCCATCGCCACCCGCCGCCCGCACACTGCCCGCGCCGCCATGGCCATTGCCTATGGCGACGACACGCATGCCGTGGAAGCCGATACCGAGAGCAAGGTCACCGCCGCCATCGAGGCCGGCAAGATGGCCGTCACCTCGGCCGAAACGCTGGTCAAAAACCCGCTGATCGACGTGGTGATCGATGCCACCGGCAAACCCGGCGTCGCGGCGGACTATTGTCTGACCGCGATGGAGCACGGCAAGCACCTCGTGATGATGAACGTCGAAGCCGACGTCACCATCGGCCCCTACCTGAAGCACGAGGCCGATCGCCTCGGCGTCATCTATTCAGTCGGCGCGGGCGACGAGCCCTCTAGCTGCATGGAGCTGATCGAGTTCGCCTCGGCGCTCGGCTATCGGATCGTCTCGGCCGGCAAGGGCAAGAACAACCCGCTCAATCACGACGCGGTTCCCGACGACTATCGCGAGGAAGCGCTCCGCCGGAACATGAACCCGCGCATGCTGGTCGAGTTCGTCGATGGCAGTAAGACCATGGTCGAGATGGCCTGCATCGCCAATGCCACCGGGCTGGTCCCCGATGTGCCGGGCATGCATGGGCCGAAGGCCGACCGCGACGAGATGGTCAAGGTGCTGATCCCCAAGGCGGATGGCGGCATTCTCGACAAGAAGGGCGTCGTCGATTTCACCATCGGCAAGGGCGTGGCGCCGGGCGTGTTCGTCATCGTCGAGGCTGAGCACCCGCGCATCATCGAGCGCATGGACGATCTGCATGTCGGGAAGGGCCCCTACTATGCCTTCTTCCGCCCCTACCACCTGACCTCGCTGGAAGTGCCGCTGACCGCGGCCCGCATCATGCTCTACGGCAAGCCCGACATGGTGCCGATGCCCAATCCGGTCGCCGAAGTGTGCGCCGTCGCCAAGCGCGATCTGGCGGTGGGCGAGAGCTTCGATGCCATCGGCGAAACCTGCTACCGCAGCTTCATTCTGACCGTCGAAGACGCCCGCCGCCAGCATGCCGTGCCGGTCGGCCTGCTCGAAGGCGGCAAGGTCACTGCCCCGGTGAAGAAGGGCCAGCTCCTCACCACCGCCAACGCGCTGCCCGACCAGACCACCCGGCTCTACGCCCTGCGCCAGCGCCAGGACCAGATGCTCGGGCTCACCGCCTAGCCTCCGTCGCTTCTCGGACTTCTACCTCCGTGCTAGCGTCCCGGTCCGGCAGGAGGGCGCATCATGCCGGTATTCGATCGTGCAGTCGTTTCGATTCCCGGCAGCCAGCGTTACGGGCAGACGCCGTTCGGCGCGCCGGTGGTGATACATGCTTCAGCGGGTGACACCGACGGCAGCCTCGGCGTCTGGGACACCATTACCCCGCCGGGTCGCGGGCCCGCCGGCCACATGCACACCCGCGAAGTCGAGCTCTTCCTGGTCCTGGAGAGCAGCTACCACTTCATCTGCGGCAGCGACGAATTCGATGCCCCCACCGGCACCGTCGTCGCCTTGCCGCCGCATGTCCCGCACAAATGGTGGAACATCGGCGAGCAAACCGGCCGCATGCTCGGGATCGTCACGCCCGGCGGCTGCGAACAACTGTTTCTTGCGATCGCAGCAGAAAAGCCGGGCACGCAGTCCGACATCGCCCGCATCGAACACCGCCTCGGCATCGCCAACGAAGACACGGCAGCGCTCGGCTTCACGCTGGGCAGCGAGCCTTCTATGGCGCCGTTCCCGCGCGCCATCGTCTCGTTCCCGACCACCCCACCGAACGGCAAGACGGCCCGCGGCGACGACGTGCGGGTGCAGGTCCGCTCCGCCGAGACGGCCGGCCGGATGGGCGCATGGACCGCGGTGATCGCGCCGGGAACCGGTCCGAGCTGGCACACCCATAGCCGTGAGACCGAACTGTTCTTCGTCATCTCAGGCAGCTTCCGCTTCTGGTGCGGCACCGACAGCTGGACCGCCGGGCCTGGCTCGGTCATCGTCCTGCCACCGCATATCCCGCATCAATGGGTCAATATCGGCACCGAACCGGGCGAGCTGTTCGCCATGGTGACGCCGGGCGGTTTTGAGCAGATGTTCATCGACTTCCGCACCATCGGCGAGGTCTCCGACGCGGATGTCCTCGCCATCGAAAGCGGCCTCGGCGTCACCGACAGCCCATCGCCGGCAGGCGCTCCGTCTGACCCGACCGGCTAGCTGGGCGCTTCAGCTGCCGCGAATGGCGATCTTTCCCTGCCGGCCCTTCTCGTTGCTGGCCTGGGCGGCTTCCGCTGCCTGCTCGAGCGGAAACACCTCGGCGATCGGCAGCTTTAGCTCACCGCGCGCTGCCTTGCCGACGAACTCGACGATAGCGCCGCGGATCTGCTCGGGCGTATGGAAGCTCGAGGGCTTGGCGGCCCAGAACCCCTTCACCACCGCCCGCTTGAACAAGAGGTTATCGGCATTGATCTGCATCGGCCGGCCGCTCAGCGCCCCGAACGAGATCAGCCAGCCTTCTTCGGCGACGAGATCCAGCAGCTCGTCCGAAGCCCGGCCCGCTACCGAATCCAGCGCCCGCCGGATCGGCGCGCCGCCGGTGATCGCCCTGGCCCGATCCTGCCAGTCCTCATGCTCGCTCGAGACCGCATCGCCGATCCCCTCGGCGGCCAGTTCAGCTACCGCTGCCTCGCGCCGCACGATATTGAGCACCTTGACGCCGCGTTCTGCTGCCAGCTTGGCGATGATCTTGCCCACCGCGCCGTTGGCCGCGTTCTGCACGATCCACTCGCCCGCCTCGACCTGCAGCTCGCCCAGCAGCCGCCAGGCGCTCAGCGGCATCGACACCAGCTGGCACGCCGTCGCATCGTCGATCCCGTCCGGCAGCGGCACCAGCGATTGCGCGCCGGCGAGATAGTATTCCGCCCAGGCCGCGCTAGCGCCGCCGGTGACCCGTTGCCCCAGCTTGAGGTTGGTTACGCCTTCGCCCAGCTTGTCGACCACCCCCAGCGCCTCGGTGCCCGGCACATGCGGCAGCGGCGGCTTGTAGCCATAGTGCCCGGTGACGATCATCAGGTCGTGGTTGTGGATCGGCGACAGGATGAGCTTTACCCGCACCTGCCCCGGCCCGGGTTCCGGCAGCGGCCGCTCCTCGAGCTTCAGCACTTTACGGGGGCTGCCGAATTCCTCGAACACCACGGCTTTCATCGCATCACTCCATCTGACTGCCACGGAGATAAGCAACCTGGCGCCGGGCGGCTAGTCCAGCGTCTGGCGATATCTCAGCATGGCGATCCCCGAGATCACCACCAGGATCGCCACCAGCGCCCAGAGCTCGCCGGTCACATCCGCCACCTCGCCGCCCTTCAGCATGACCTTGCGCACCACCCGCAGGAAATGCGTCGCCGGCACGGCCTGGCCGATGAACTGCGCCCAGCCCGGCATGCCGGCGAACGGGAACATGAAACCGGAGAGGAGGATCGAGGGCAGGATGGTGAAAAAGCTCAGCTGCATCGCCTGCATCTGGCTCTTGGCCGCCGTCGAGATCAAAAAGCCCAGCGCCAGGTTCACCACGATGAACAGGTTGAAGCCGAGGAAGAACGCCCAGACGCTGCCCTCGAACGGCACCCCGAAGACGAGGCTGGCCGCGGCAAGGAACACCGCGGTCTGCACATAACCGACGAACACATAGGGCAGGATCTTGCCCAGCATCACCTCGAGCGGCTTCACCGGCGTCGCGATCAGCATCTCCATGGTGCCGCGCTCGGTCTCCTTGACGATCGCCACCGCGGTGATCATCACCATGGTCATCGACAGGATGATGGCCAGCAGCCCCGGCACGATATTGGTCGAGGTCTTGCCTTCCGGGTTATACTCCCGGTGCACCACCATCGAGAACGGCGCCGACCCCGCCTGCTGCGCCAGGGGTCCGGTCAGCGTCTCGCCGATCGCCACGTTGACGATCCCCGACAGCGCCGCCACTGCCCCGCCGGTCGCCGAGGGGTCCGACGCGTCGGCTGCCACCAGAATCTCCGGCTTGTTGCCGCGCACCACGTCGCGCTCAAAATCCTCGGGGATCACCACGACGAAGTTGGCTTCACCCCGGCGCAGCGCCTCTTCGCCCTCGCCGATCCCGGAGACCGCGCCTTTGAAGGCGAAGTAGGACGAATTCTGCATCCCCGCGATCACCGCCCGGCTCAACGGCCCATTATCGCCCATCTCCACCAGCGTCGGCAGGTTGCGCGGGTCGGCGTTGATGGCAAAGCCGAACAGGAACAGCTGGATGATCGGCAACCCGATCATCATGCCGAAGGTGATGCGGTCGCGCCGCATCTGGATGAATTCCTTGTAGAGCACGGCGCCGAAGCGCTTGAGCGAGAAGCCGAGGTTCATGCCGCGACCTGTCCCGGCTTGCCGGCATCGCCGCTGTCGCCGGCGAAATTGTCCCGCGCCCCGGTCATCAGGTGGATGAACGCCTCCTCGAGACCCGCCACCTGCAGGCTCCAGCGATGCGTACCCTCGGCCTTCAAGCGCTCGACCGTCGCCTCCAGCGCCGCCTTGTCGGTCCCCGAGACATGCAGCACCGTGCCGAACCGCGCCACCTGCACCACGCCGGGCTCCTTGAGCAGCCGGTCCTCGAGTTTGGCCAGGTCGGGCCCTTCCACCCGCCACGTCTCGAGCCCCACCATTTCGGGAATCTTGCCCGAGGGCCCGTCGATCAGCTTCTTGCCGTAGGCGATATAGGTGATGAAATCGCACTGCACCGCCTCGTCCATGTAGTGGGTCGAGACCAGCACGGTGACGCCCATGGCGGAAAGCCGGCGGATCTCGTCCCAGAAGTCGCGCCGTGCCTTGGGGTCGACGCCGGCGGTGGGTTCATCGAGCAGCAGCAGTTTGGGCTCATGCAGCAGGCACGCCGCCAGCGCCAGCCGCTGCTTCCAGCCGCCCGACAGTGAGCCGGCCAATTGCTTCTGCCGGTCGGCGAGCCCGAGATCGGCCAGCGCCTGGTCGACCCGTTGTTTCCGTCGGTCGAGCCGGTACATGCGCGCCACGAAGTCGAGGTTCTCGCGGATCGAGAGGTCCTCGTAGTACGAGAACTTCTGCGTCATGTAGCCGACCTGCTCCTTGATCTGCTCGGCTTGTTTCCGCACATCGAAACCGAGGCAGGTCCCCTCACCCTCATCCGGCGTCAGCAGCCCGCAGAGCATGCGAATGGTGGTGGTCTTGCCTGAGCCGTTGGGTCCGAGAAAGCCGTAGATCGCGCCCTTCGGCACCTGGATGTCGAAATGGTCGACCACCCGCTTCGGCCCGAAATTCTTGGTCAGCCCATGCACATCGATGACCAGCGGCTCGCTCATGGCCGCCGCTCCACCGTCACCGGCTGCCCCGGATGGAGGCTCGCGCCCTCCAGCGTTGCTTCGACCAGGTAGCTCAGCCGCTGCCGCTCATCGCGCGAATAGATCACCGGCGGGGTGAATTGCGGGTCCGAGGCAAAGTAGCTGACCTTCGCGGTCAGCCCATCAGGGCAGCCGTCGCAACTCACCGCCAGCTGGTCGCCCAGCGCCAACCCGGCCCGCGCCTTCTCCGGCACGTAGAACTTCACCTTCAGCGCCCCCTCCGGCAGGATCGAGATCACCGGTGTCCCCGCCGCGACGATCTCACCGGCATCGAAGAACACCCGCTCGATCCGCCCCGCTGCCGGCGCGGTGATGGTGCGGTCGGCGAGATCGGCATTGGCCTTTTCGGCATCGGCATGCGCTGCCGCCAGGTTGGCTTCCGCCTGCACCTGCTGCTCGCTGCGCGCCGGCAGCTCGGCCACCTTCAGCTGCGCCTCGAGCTGGCGCACCGCCGCTTCGGCGCTGGCGAGGCTCGCCCGGTCCTGGTCGAGCTTCGATTGCGGCACCAGGCCTTCCTTGAACAGCTTTTCGCTGCGCGTGGCGCTGTCCTTGGCGAGATTCATGTCGGCTTGCGCCTTTTGCAGGCTCGCCTGGATGACATCGAGCTCGTCGGCGCGGCTGCCGGTGGTGAGGTTTTTCAGCCCGGCGTCGGCCGCTGCGACCCGCGCCTCGGCGGCCGAGAGCAGCGCGATCTGCTGCTCCGAGCGCAGCCGGAACAGCAGGTCGCCTTCCAGCACCACATCGCCCTCGCGCACCGAAATCGTCTCGATCGGTCCGGCGGTGCTCGACGAGGCATAGACGTAGCGCGCTTCGACGTAGCCGTTATAGCCCGGCGCTTCGGTTGCGCCGAACCCGGGGATCACCAGTGCAATGAGGCCGAACAACCAGGCCAGAAAACCGTCCATCATCGTCTCCGCTTGTCCGGCGCCGAGCGGGCCCCGGCTGCTACCAGTTCGAGCCCAAGAAGCAGCGCATGTCCTGATGTTGCGACGATCCCCATCGGCACCAGGTCGTAGGCAACGAAGGTTGGCCAGAACAGCAGGTTGGCGCCGCCCAGCAGCAGGTGAATGGCCGCGGCCGCCCAGTTCCAACCCGCCCCAGCGGTCCGGTGGTTGGCGATCAGCAGCACCGCCGCCAGCACTGCCAGCGCGTGCGCCTCGAAATAGGCGAGGGCGTCGGGGTTGCCGTGGAGCGCTGCCGCCAGGGGGCCCAGATTGAAGAAGTATCCGGCAAGATCGAACCCTGCCTGCACCAGCCCGGTCGCCCCGAGCACCAGGCCGTCGCCGAGCAGCAGCACCTGGGCCCAATGCCGACGGGCCGGCACCGGATAGGCTTCGATATAGGTCGTCCACACCGCGTTCATCGCTTCCTCGCTCAGCTCGTTGACCATTGCTTGGCGCTCGGCGGAGCGCTCAGCCCGTCGAACAGGATGGTGAGGTGGTTCTCGACCAGCTTCTCCATGTGCAGCCCGCCTTCCGGCGTGATGCCGAAGATCTCGGCCATCGCCACGTGCAGCATCAGCGGTCCGATGATCGAGCGGATGGTGAGGCTGGGGTCGACCTGCCGCAGGTAGCCCTGCTCGATGCCGCGCCGCAGCAGCCCTTCGACCGCCGGCAGCACCCGGTCCAGCACCTCGCGCCGGTACATTTCGGCAAGGCCCGGAAAGCCCATCGCCTCGCGGAAGATCAGCTTGGGCATCGCCATCACCTTGGGGTCGCCGAACCGTCCGGCCAGCATGGTCAGCACCATGCTGAGCACGACGCGCGGATCGCCCTCGTAATCATGCAGCGTCATCAGCGCCGAATCGGCGATCGGCAGGATGGCCCGCCGCACCAGCCCTTCGAGCAGCGCTTCCTTGGATGGAAAGTAGAGATAAACCGTGCCCTTGCTCAGCCCGGCGCGCTTGGCGATGTCCTCGACCCGGGTCGAGGCGAAGCCCTTCTCGATGAACAGCTCCAGCGCCGCATCCAGCACCTCGTCCGGCCGCGCCTCGGCACGCCGGCGGAACTTCGGTCCGCGCTCTTGATCACTGGTGTTCATCGGTCGTGTAGCCTTACTGACTGTCCGGTCAGTACACTACTAACTGACTGGTCAGTCATTTGCAAGAGACTTGATCGACCCTTCCGGCGACGTTGGATCGATGCAACTTTCGACTAACCGGTGATGCTCACGTTGACATCACGCAGGCCAAACGACGCCTGCCCTAAGGTGTATCTGTCCCCGTGCGGCGGACCCCCCAAGCGCGGCCGGTAGCTGAAACCTCCTCAGCCACCGGCCGCGGCTGGTCCGCCAAACCGACGGCCCTCTCCGAACGCCCCCGAAAACGGGGAGGGCCCCTTCGGACCTTTTCTGTCTTTGATAGATGCGTCCCCCACCGCTTGAGGTTAGATCCGGCCACTAACCCGAGAGGGCGAATGGCGACCGGAGCCTCAGCGCCAAACCGCGCGCCGTCAGCCCTCGCACCACCCCCATCCAGTTAGTTCCGGGTTAACCCTAACCGCCTAGGATCAGCCTTCGATCGGCGCGCCGTCTGCCGCCGGTTCAGCGTTCCGTTTGTAGAGTGTACCAGACGATGCCGGCACAGCACCTGCTCGAAGACGCCCGTCGAGAGACCGCCCCCGCCATAGCGATCCGCATCCCCGTCCGCCTGATGGGGGCCATCATCCTGGGGCTGGTGGCGATCGTGCTGCTGTCCCTCGCCACCTGGCAGGTGGATGATCCGAGCCTTTCCTACGCCTCGGGTGAACCCGCGAGGAACTGGCTCGGCTTCCCGGGCGCCGTCATTGCCGACATGGCGTTCCAGGTCTTCGGCCTCGGCATTCTCACCCTGCTGGTGCCGCCTGCGCTCTGGGGTTGGGGCTTGATTCGCCACCGCGTCCCCTCGCGCATGGGCCTGCGCCTCCTCGCCTGGGTCGCCGCGAGCGTCCTGAGCTGCGGTCTGTTTGCCTTTATTGCCGCGCCGGAGAGCTGGCCGCTGCCCACCGGGCTCGGCGGCCTCGTCGGCCAGAGTTTTACCAACCTCGCCGTTCTCGCCACCGGCGCCACGCCGCAGCCGGTGACCGCGATCCTCTTCGCCATCATCATCGCGGCCCCGACCCTGGCGCTGTTCTGGATCGGCATGGGCCTCGGTAGGGTCACCCTGCCCGAGCTGCCCAAGGGCAAAGGCAAGGCCAAGCCGGCCGGCACGAGGGGCGCTGCCGCCGCTGCGCCTGTCGATGACGACGAGCCCGAGCGCGATTCGATCTTTGACGTGATCCTCGGCTACGCCGTGCATCTGGGCTTCTCGGCCCGCACCGCCGTCCGCCGGGCCCGCGCTGGCATCGCCCAGCGCCGCGCCGCCGAGGCGGAAGCCGAAGCCTGGCGCGGCGAGGCCGTCGAGCCGAGCCTCCATGGCCATGCGCCGTCGGCCCCTGCCGGTCGCGCCGAGCCTGCCCTCACCGTCGAGCGCCGCTCGATCGTTGCCGCGCATGACGAGCCGCCGTTCGACGACTATCCGCCCGAGCCGGATGAAGAAGCCGACATGCCGCGCTGGGAGATGCAGACCCCGCTGCGCGGCCCGATGGCCGCCTCGCGCAGCCCGGCTCCCATGCCGCACGTCCCGGCTGCCCACCAGGCAGCGCCGGTGGTGTCACCACGCGTCGCCGCGCCGGCCCCCCGGCCGCAGCCCGGCATGCGCGCCGCCCGCGAAGCCCAGGGCTCGTTCCTCGACGAGCCGCATGGCTTCGAGCTGCCCGAGCTGAACCTCCTCACGCCGCCCAAGCATAAGGGCGCCAGCCCCGAGCATGCGCCCGAGCGGCTCGAGGCGATGGCGAGGAAGCTTGAATCCGTGCTCGCCGATTTCGGCGTCAAAGGCGACATCATCAATGTCCGCCCCGGCCCGGTCGTCACCCTCTATGAGCTCGAGCCCGCTCCCGGCATCAAGTCGTCGCGCGTCATCTCGCTGGCCGACGATATCGCCCGCTCGATGAGCGCCATCTCGGTGCGCGTCGCCGTGGTCCCCGGCCGCAACGCCATCGGTATCGAGCTGCCCAACGAGGTGCGCGAGACCGTCTACCTGCGCGAAATGCTGGCTTCGTCCGATTTCGAGAAGATGAAGGGCAAGCTGCCGATCTGCCTGGGCAAGACCATCGGCGGCGAGCCGATCATCGCCGACCTCGCCCGCATGCCGCATCTGCTGATCGCCGGCACCACCGGCTCGGGCAAGTCGGTGGGGATCAACACCTTCATTCTCAGCCTGCTCTACCAGATGACCCCGGAGCAGTGCCGCCTGATCATGATCGACCCCAAGATGCTGGAACTCAGTATCTATGACGGTATCCCGCACCTCCTCACCCCGGTGGTGACGGATCCCTCCAAGGCCGTGGTCGCCCTCAAGTGGGCGGTGCGCGAAATGGAAGACCGCTACCGCAAGATGAGCAAGATCGGTGTGCGCAACATCGATGGCTTCAACCAGCGGGTTGGCGAATCGAAGGCCAAGGGCGAGGTGATCACCCGCACCGTGCAGACCGGCTTTGACCGTGAAACCGGCGAGGCGATCTTCGAGAGCGAAGAGTTCAACCTCGAGCCGCTGCCGTTCATCGTCATCATCATCGACGAAATGGCCGACCTGATGATGGTCGCCGGCAAGGAAATCGAAGGCTCGGTGCAGCGCCTCGCACAGATGGCCCGCGCCGCCGGCATCCATGTCATCACTGCCACGCAGCGCCCGTCGGTCGACGTCATCACCGGCACCATCAAGGCCAACTTCCCCACCCGTATCTCGTTCATGGTGACCTCGAAGATCGACAGCCGCACCATCCTGGGCGAGCAGGGCGCCGAGCAGCTGCTCGGCAACGGCGACATGCTCTACATGGCCGGCGGCGGCCGCATCCGGCGCCTGCATGGCCCGTTCGTCGCCGACAGCGAAGTCGAGGCAGTGGTCAACCACTTGAAGTCGCAGGGCGCCCCGGATTATCTCGATGCCATCGTCGCCGATGAGGACGAGATGGATGAAGGCGGCGCGTCGGGTGGTGACGGTGACGAGTATGGCGGCTCGGGTGACGAGCTCTACGACAAGGCCGTCAACGTCGTGCTGACCGACAAGAAGGTCTCGACCTCCTACATCCAGCGCCGCCTGGCGGTGGGCTACAACAAGGCCGCCACCCTGATCGAACGCATGGAAAAGGAAGGCGTCATCTCCGCCCCCAACCACGCCGGCAAACGCGAAATCCTCGTCGGCAACAATTCCGACGGGTATTGAGCGGGGCCTCTGTTCGAGGCCCCTCTCCGCCGCCAGGCAACGCCCTAAGCTCGGTGTCATCCCTGCGAAAGCAGGGACCCAACTCACAGCCCGCGAAGGTGGATAGATGGGTCCCTGCTTTCGCAGGGATGACACCCGGTGGGTGGGGCACGATCGCTGCGCGCGGGTCGGCCGCCTCGCCCCCCTAGACATAATATTAGTTGCACCTTATATAAGCGTCACCTGATACTGGAGGACGCGACGATGCCTTTCGATCTTACCGCCCACGTCAACGCCATGTCCCGCTCGGTGCGCAACCTCGAGCGCGACGGCAAACCCGCCAAGGCGGTGGTCGCCACCTGCGTCTACGACACCGACGTCGCCGACCTCTGGGATGCCGTCAGCAACCCCGACCGGCTGCGCCGCTGGTTCTCGCCGGTCAGCGGCGAGCTGAAGCTCGGCGGCCGCTTCCAGGTCGAGAACAATGCCGGCGGCACCATCACCGAATGCGAACCGCAGCGCCGGATCGCCGCCACCTGGGAATTCGCCGGCGCCATCAGCTGGATCACCATCACGCTCGCGCCCGCCGCCGACGGCGCCCGGCTCGAACTCGAGCACGTCGCCTTCATCGATCCGCACTGGGACAGGTTCGGGCCCGGCGCCGTCGGGGTCGGCTGGGACCTCGGCTTCATGGGCCTCGCCCGTCACCTGGCCGAGCCCACCGCCAACCTGCCGCAGGAAGCGGTGGAAGGCTGGCACCTCCTGCCCGAAGCCAAGGCGTTCATACGCAGCGCCAGCGACGGCTGGGGCACCGCGGCGATCACCGCCGGTGAGAACCGCGAGCAGGCATTGACGGCAGCCGAGGCGACGCGGCAGTTCTACACCGGCGAGGCCCCGCCCCCGGAGATGTGATGCACGCGTTCGACGTTCTCGGCGACCCGGTCCGCCGCCGCATCCTCGAGCTGCTCGCCGAACGCGAGCATGCCTCGGGCGAGGTGGTCGAGGTCATTGGCGCCGAGTTCGGCATCAGCCAGGCTGGGGTCAGCCAGCATTTGAAAGTGCTGCGCGAATCCGGCTTCGCCACCGTACGTCCCGAAGGCACCCGCCGCGTCTACAGCCTCGATGCCGCGCCGCTGCGCGACATCGACGACTGGCTCGACCGCTTCCGTGGCTTCTGGACTCACAAGCTCGCCTCGCTCGCCACCGAGATCGCCCGCGGCAAAAAGGATCGCCAAGGGGGCAACAAGGAGCCGTGATCCGGAACCTTCCCGCTGTTGCCGCAATTGCTGTCTAGAGGCATGCTCCACAAATCAAAGACTTGGAGGCGGTCAGCGTTTCGACGAAACGGTGATCGGCTCCAGACCACAAAGGGAACGTCATCAAGATGATCCGCCGCAGCTTTCTCGCCTTCGCCGCCCTGCTCGCCGCCTTCCCCGCCCTGGCGCAGGAAGCTCGGACGCTGACCGACGCTGAACGCGACCTGATCACCCGGATCAACGAGCACAACTCGCTGATCAAGACCATGGTCGGCCGCTTTCTGCAGATCGATACCCGCGGGCAGCGCATCGAGGGCACCTTCTTCCTCGAGCGGCCGGGCAAGATCCTGTTCCGCTACAATCCCCCCTCCTACGAGCAGATCGTGTCGGTCGGCCGCGGCTTCTACGTCGTCGATCGCAAGGAGAAGACCCAGTACGCCTATCCGCAGGACAAGGTGCCGCTGCGCCAGTTCCTTGATTCGCAGATCGACCTGTTCAAGGCCAACATCGTCGCCGTCGCCCAATCCGACGACTATTTCTCGATCACCCTGCAGGACGATACCCCCAAAGGCGTCGTGCGGGTCGCACTGGTGTTCGACACCGAGAGCCTCGACATGAAGCAGTGGACGCTCACCGAACCGTCGGGCGCCGAGCTGACCTTTTCGCTTTATGATGTCGAAAAGGACGTCGCCATTCCGAAATCCTACTTCTATATCGACCCGACCTTCCGCTCGAAGGCGGCCCCTCCCGACGCCTGAGCAATCACGCGGCGTTTCCGGCTTTACGCCCCCTGCCCCGCTCTGCATAAGAGGCGCCTCCCATTCCTGAGGCGCCTTTTTCATGCCGACGAGCTTTGCCACCTGGAACATCAATTCGGTCCGCCTGCGGCTGCCGATCGTCCTCGATTTCCTGCGCCAGTACGACCCCGACGTGCTGTGCCTGCAGGAGATCAAATGCCTCAACGACCAGTTCCCGCGCAACGAGTTCACCACAGCCGGCTACCCGCACCATGCCGTACATGGCCAGAAGGGCTATCACGGTGTCGCCATCGTCTCGAAGCACCCGCTGACCGACATTTCCTCGCGCGTCTTCTGCGAGATCGAGGAAAGCCGTCACGTCTCGGCGCTGGTCGATTTCGGCCAGGGCTCTGAGTTCGGCCCGCTCACCGTCCACAATTTCTACATCCCAGCCGGCGGCGATCTCGCCGATCCCGAACTCAACCCCAAGTTCAAGCACAAGCTCGGCTTCCTCTCGGAGCTCAAGAGCTGGTTCGGCGAGGACCACTTCAAGCAGCGCCAGCTGATCTGCGGCGACTTCAACATCGCCCCGCTGGAACACGACGTGTGGAGCCACAAGCAACTGCTCGACGTCGTCAGCCACACGCCGATCGAGACCGAAGCGCTCAACGCACTGCTGAGCGGCGGTCACGGCTGGGTCGACGTGGTGCGCAAGTACTTCCCGGCCGAGGAGAAGCTCTATTCCTGGTGGAGCTACCGCGCCAAGGATTGGCAGGCCGCCAACAAGGGCCGCCGCCTCGACCACATCTGGACCACCGCCGACGTCGCCGCCCACACGGCCGGCGCCGAGATCATCAAGCCGGCGCGCGGCTGGAGCGACAAACCCTCCGACCACGTCCCGGTGATCGCCCGCTTCGCGTGAAGCCTGAGCAGAGGAAACCCACCATGTCGCGAAAACTCGTCAGCTCCGGCTCCTACCTCGAACCGGTGATCGGCTTTTCCCGCGCTGTGCGCGTCGGCAACATTGTGGCCGTCGGCGGCACCGCTCCGATCAAGCCCGAAGGCGGCACCGCCGCCATCGGCGACGTCTACGGCCAGACCAGGCGCTGCCTCGAGATCATCGCCAAGGCACTGACCGATGCCGGCTCCAGCCTAGAGCATGTCACCAGGACCCGCATCATCCTCACCGATATCGCGCTGTGGAAAGACGCTGCCCGCGCCCACGCCGAGGCCTTTGCCACCATCCGTCCGGTGACCACGCTGATGCAGGTCACCGCCTTCGTCGATCCCGACTGGGTGGTCGAAATCGAAGTCGACGCGGTGATTCCCGACTGATTCACGTGGAACAGCCACCGGTTGTGTGCTCGGGGCACCGACCATGGCGAGTTTGCCACGAGGCAGCGCCCCTAAACTCGGTGGTGGGTGGGCACGAACATAGCGCCCATGGGCCTCGCCGGGTGACACCGTGGGTGAGGCAGGTGGCCCAAGCCTGTCCACCTACCCCTTGCCGAAGCGCTCGCGGGAGCCTTCGATCGCGCCGAGATAGCTGGTCAGTTCCCGCCGGATCCGGTCGGCGGCCCGGCCGGCCAGGTCCGGATACTGGTTCGCCAGCTTCATGAACGCCGTGCGCGGCACGAACAGCGTCTCCACCGCATCCACCGCCTTGATCGTCACCGGCCGCGGCTTGGGGATCACCAGCGCCATGGCGCCGAGTACCGCACCGACATCATGGATCAGGTAGGGGTTGTTCTCGGCGCCATCCTGCGTGCTCGACACCGTGCCCGAGACCAGCACATGCGCGCCTTCCGGCTGGTCGCCGGAGGCATAGATGACGCTGCCGGGGCGGAACTTCTTCCGTTCCGAGGCGAACGCGAGCAATCGCCGCTGCTCGGCGTCGCAGATTTCGAAGAAATCCGCACGTCCCAGTATCGTCGCCGCGTCGTCGAGTTGCATCCCGCCCTATTCCCGGACCGCCGGCAACATACCCGGCGCTTCAGCGCCCGGTTGTGCCGCGGCCCTCGATATAGAGCATTTCTTGCCGCTGTCAGGAATCCCTTTTGCCGCGTCGGCCCACGCGGCAAAAGTTATGCACTGGCTGGCGCGCAGCCTCGACGCCTTACGGCACCAGCCGATAGCCGCCGTCTTCCGTTACCAGGAGGCGCGCATTGGATGGGTCCCGCTCGATCTTCTGGCGCAGCCGATAGATGTGCGTTTCCAGCGTATGCGTGGTGACCCGGTTATTGTAGCCCCACACTTCCTTGAGCAGGATCTCGCGGGTGATGGTCTTGGGACCCTGCCGGTAGAGATACTTGAGGATCGAGGTTTCCTTGTCGGTCAGCCGCACCTTGGCCCCGTCAGGCGCCTCGAGCAGCTTGGCCGCCGGCTGGAAGCTGTAGGGCCCGATGGTGAACACCACGTCCTCGCTCTGGTCGTGCTGGCGCAGCGAGGCGCGGATGCGCGCCAGGAGCACCGAGAAGCGGAACGGCTTGGTCACATAGTCATTGGCGCCCGACTCGAGCCCGAGGATCTCGTCGGAATCGCTGTCCTGCGCGGTCAGCATGATGATCGGGCTCTTAAAACCCTCGCGCCTGAGGATCTTCACCGCCTCGCGGCCGTCCATATCGGGCAGCCCGACATCGAGCAGCATCAGGTCGACATGGGCGCCGCGGACCTTGCCCAGCGCATCCGACGCCGATTCCGCCTCCACCAGATCGAACTCGCGATAATGCGTCAGCTGATCGATCAAAGTCTTACGCAGGTCGGCATCGTCGTCGACAATCAGGATGCGCCGTCTGTTCATGTGAGGTACCCCAAGCCATTGGCTTCGAATTGCTGAGTTATTGCCGGACCTTGCGGCCCGCCAATCAAAATGGCGTGAGACCGCCGCGAGATGAGAAACGTGATTTGACACAGATTGGTTTCACCCTCGATCGCCAGTCTTAGCCACGCGATGCTGACGGGAAGCTGACAATTGGCTGACAGCCAACAAGTCGGCGCCGAACCCCCTGACATGCTGGCCCGGCGAGCGTGATCGCCCCGCTCTGCGGTCGTGACCACCGGCGTGCGGTTGACAGGCAAACGATCGGGGCATATCACTACGTCGGTTTAACGTAAAACTACGCCGCTCCCACGCAGATCGATCGAAGCAAGAATCGTCGCGCGGAACCACGGGCCGGCCGGTTTAACGCAAAACCGATGAGCTGCACCCGGCTCTCAGAGGAGGATCTGCGACTTGGCACGGGCCACGATCAAGGACATTGCGCTCGCCGCGAACGTCTCGCCGATGACCGTTTCCAACGTCATCAACGGCCGCCGCGCTAAGGCCTCGGAGGAGACCATCGAGCGCATCATGGCGGCGGTGAAGACGCTGGGCTACCGCCCCAACATGAGCGCCCGCAGCCTCGTCTCCAACGCCTCGCGCATGGTTGGGGTGATCATCCCGTTCACCGAAAACCAGAACCAGCTGCTGCTCGACAACCCGTTTTATGCCGAGATGATCTCCGGCATCGAAAGCGCTCTGCGCGCCAACGGCTATTACATGATGCTGTCGGGAGTGGGCGAGAGCAACGCCCAGCTCGACACCCTCTCGCACTGGAACATGGACGCGCTGATCGTGCTCGGCGTCTATCGTGAAGCGCTCTACGAGCGGCTGCGCGAACTCGCCCTGCCGACCCTGTTGATCGACAGCTATATCGACGACCCCAGCTTCTACCGCCTCGGCGTCGACGACGAGGCCGCTGCCTACCGCGCCACCAAGTACCTGATCGGCAAGGGCCACTCGGGGGTGGCGCTGGTGACCGGTGTGATCCGCACCGACGGCGTCATCGAGCACCGCGTCGACGGCTACAAGCGGGCATTGGCCGAAGCCGGCATCGGCTTTGATCCGGCCCGCATCCTCTCCGGCTCAGTCACCTTCGACTGGGGCGCCGAGGCCGCTGCAGGGCTGGTGGCGCTCCGCGACACCACCGCCGCCTTCTGCACCGCCGACCTGATCGCGGCCGGCCTCCTCGCCGGCCTGCATCGGCTCGGCAAGCGCATCCCCGAGGACTATTCGGTGATGGGTTTCGATAACCTCTCGATCTCGCGCATGGTCTACCCGGCGCTCACCACCGTCGATCAATCGATCCTCGGCAAGGGCCAACTCGCCGGCCGGCTGATCAGCGCCATCCTCAACAAGACCGACGCCCCGCGCGACAGTTTTGTCGATGTCGTCATCGTCGAGCGTGACAGCGTCAGCCAGCGAGGGGCGAGATGAGCCCTGCCGCCGATCGCTCGAAGTATCTCGCGCTGGCCGTGCTGCTGCTACCCAGCCTTGCCGGCATGGTGGTGTTCCTGATGGCGCCGGTACTGTCCTCGCTGGTGCTCAGCTTTTCCGAATGGGACCTGATCGGCGAGATCAGCTGGGTCGGCATCGACAACTACGTCACCGCGCTCGCCGACCCGGCCGTGCTCGGGGCGCTGCGCAACACCCTCACCTTCATCCTCGGCTACCTGCCCTCGGTGGTGATCATCGCGCTCGGGCTCGCCTTGCTGCTCAACCGCCGCATCCGTGGCCGCGTCGTCTTCCGCGCCATTTACTTCGTGCCGGTGGTGACCTCCTGGGTTGCCGTGTCGCTGATCTGGAAGTGGCTGCTCAACCCGCAATACGGGCTGGTCAATTTCGCGCTCGGCGCCGTCGGCATCAAAGGGCCGGGCTGGCTGTTCGACCCGGCCTGGGCAATGACCGGCGTCATCCTCACCTCGGTGTGGAAGGATATCGGCTTCGTCACGGTGATCTATCTGGCCGGCCTGCAGGATATTCCCGAGCCGCTCTACGAAGCCGCCGCGCTCGATGGCGCGACGCCCTGGCAGCGGTTCTGGTCGATCACCTTCCCGATGCTGGCGCCGACCACGTTCTTCGTCACCACCATCTCGCTGATCTCGTCGTTCCAGGTGTTCGACCAGGTCTGGATCATGACCCAGGGCGGCCCGGCCGGCGCCACCTCGGTGATGGTCGAGCTGATCTACAAGAACGCCTTCAGCTACTACAAGATGGGCTACGCCTCCGCCATCTCCTGGGTGCTGTTCGCCCTGATCTTCGCGGTGACCATCGCGCAGAACCTGTTGCAGAAGAAGCTGGATCGGTCCGATGGCTGAGCCGGCGAACCCCACGGTGACGACTGATCTCACCACACCCACCGGGTCATTCCCGCGGAAGCGGGAACCTCTGTTGGCTGAGCGTGCGGCAGACACCGCAAACGGAGGTTCCCGCTTTCGCGGGAATGACTCCGTGCTCGAGAGGAAGCGCCGAGGCGTGACCCTCCCCGACGTCGCCACCTACGCCATCCTCATCGCCGGCGCGGTGATCATGCTGCTGCCCTTCGCCTGGATGGTCTCCACCTCGCTGAAGACCGCCGGCGCCACCTTCGTCACCCCGCCTAACTGGCTGCCCGACCCGGCGACATCAGACAACTACGCAAAAGTGTTCGACAGCGCCCCGGTCGGCCAGTTCCTCTTCAACTCGATCTTCGTCTCGGTCACCTCGACCGTGCTGATGGTGCTGTTCTGCGCCATGTCGGGCTACGCCTTCGCGCGCATCGAATTCCGCGGCCGCACCGTGCTGTTCTACGCCTATCTCGCGACGCTGATGATCCCGCAGCAGGTGACCCTCACCCCGCTCTTCATCATCATGAACTGGCTCGGCTGGACCAATTCCTACCAGGCGCTGATCCTGCCCTCGAGCTTCGGCGCCTTCGGCACGTTCCTGCTCCGGCAGTTCTTCCTGCGGCTGCCCAAGGAGATCGAGGAAGCCGCTTTCATCGATGGCGCCGGCTATATCCGGATCTTCTTCACCATCGCCATCCACCTGGCGCGCCCGGCGCTCGCCACCCTCGCGGTGTTCGCCTTCATGGCCAGCTGGAACAGCTTTTTGTGGCCGCTGATCATCACCACCGACCAATCCATGATGACCCTGCCGCTGGGCCTCAGCGCCCTGCAGGGCCGCTGGACCACCGACTGGAACGTGCTGATGGCCGGCGCAGTAATCGCCACGCTGCCGATCATCGCCGTCTACGTCTTCGCCCAGCGCTTCATCATCAAGGGCCTGTCCCACACCGGGCTCAAGTAACGAACCCAAAGAAACGACCAAGGTCTCAAGGAGGAGAAAAGACCATGCTGCGTAGAACGTTCACCGGGCTGCTGCTCGCCAGCGCCCTCATCACCCCGGCTCTCGCCGAGGACGTGACCATCAAATACATGACCTTCTCGGCGGCGCCGAATTATCTGAAGGAACTCGACGCCACCATCGCCGCGTTCGAGGCCGAGCATCCGGGCATCAAGGTCACCTATGAGACCGCCGCCTGGGACGCCTATTTCACCAAGCTGCAGACCGTCGTTGCTGCAAAGCAAGCGCCCGACGCCTTCGAACTCAACTTCGAGAATTTCGTCACCTACGCGGAAAAGGGCGCGCTCGCCGACCTCACCCCGCTGATTGCAGCTGATACCGGCTTTTCGACCTCGGTCTACAACCCGACCGCGCTCGCCGCCTTCGCCCAGGATGGCAAGCAATATGGCCTGGTCGAAAGCTTCTCCAACGTCGTCCTGTTCTACAACAAGGACCTGTTCGACGCCGCTGGCGTTGCCTACCCGACTGCCGACTGGACTTGGACCGAAGAGCTCGCCGCGGCGCAGAAGCTGACCAATGCCGGCGCCGGCGTCTGGGGCGATTTCGCCCCGATCCAGTTCTGGGAATTCTACAAGACCATCGCCCAGAATGGTGGCTCGATCCTCTCGCCCGACAAGAAGACCGTCACTATCGACTCGCCTGAGAATATCGAGACGCTCACCTGGATGATCGACAAGGTGTCGACCTACAAGGTCACCCCGTCCGATGTCGAAATGGCCGGCCAGTCCTCGGAGGATCTGTTCAAGGCCGGCAAGATCGCCATGCTCCGCACCGGCATCTGGCTGCTCGGCGATTTCACCGAGAATGCCAAGTTCAACTGGGATATCGCGCTCGAGCCGGGCAAGACCAGCAAGGCGCACCACTTCTTCGCCAATGGCGTCGCGGTTTCGGCGAACAGCGCCCACCCGGCCGAAGCCTACCAGTGGATCAAGTTCCTCACCTCGAGTAAGGCCGCCGTCGACCTCCGCATCGCCGCCGGCTGGGAACTCCCTGCCGTCTCCGACGCCGCGGCGGTGCAGGGCTATCTCGACCAGCCGGTCCCCGAAAGCCGCGAAGTGGTGTTTGAGGCGCTCGACACCGCGGTGGTGCCGCCGGTGATCGGCAACTGGAACCAGCTGACCGACGCGGTGGGCAAGGAACTCGAAGCCGCCAAACTCGGCCAGAAGACGCCGGAGCAGGCGCTGAAGGACGCCAAGACGGCGATCGAGGGGCTGCTGTAAGCGCCGACTGCCGGCAGACGGCCCCCTCCCATCCTCCCCCATGAAGGGGGAGGTGCCCTGCCGGTGTGGTGGCTCGATCGAGCCCCAAACTCCACTTCACCTCCCCCTTCATGGGGAGGCCGGGAGGGGGCCGTCTCTCTCAGTCGGCACGCCTTCCTTCACCCAGTTGCCTCCCAAAGGGCAAGGCCGGGAGTCCCCGGGCTCTCGGCCACTCACACCGGAACCAGCCATGACCACCGACGCTCGCGAACCCGCCCTCGCCACCCGCCACCCCTGGTTCTTCGAGCTCTATGCCGAGCTGCTGCGTGACCCGGCCCCGGTCGCCCCGCAGATCGCCGCGCGCCTCGCCGACGCCGATCCCACCGATCCGGTCGAAGCCGCGCTCGCCCTCTACCTCGCCGCCCTCACCGGCAACCTGACGCTGCTGCGCTCCGCCAAGGCCACGGCACTGCGCACCTCCATCACTGCGCGCCTCGAGCGCGAACTCTCGCCCAACCAGAACCATTTCACCGACACCTGGGTCGTGGCGCTGTGGGCCGCCGCCCTGCGCGAGACCAACCACCTGTCGCGCGACGAGAGCACCACGCGCCTCGTCGGCCGGGTGAAGAACCACGTCTATGCCAACCATGTGCGCCTCGGCGCGCTGATGTCGTCCTCCGACAAGGCAACGCTCGAGTTCGACGTCCTCCTCGCCGCCGTGCCCTTCGGCCTGTTCGACTGCGAGGACCTGGTGCTGGTCGACGCGGTCCGCGCCCTCACGGCACCCGATCGCCTGGCGAGCGCCACACCGGCCGACCGCCAGCTCCTCGCCTGGTACTATGCCGAGCAGGGCAGCTACGCCAAAAGCCGAAAACTGCTCGCCGCGACGCCGGCGCCCATCGTCGCCCAGCGCCTCAAGACCCTCGGCCAGCTCGAGGCCCGCTTCATCCGCCACGCCCCGGACGGCAATGGCAACCGCTACGAGCCGCTGCTCGAGGAGCGCTTTCCCAAACTGATCACCGATACCGACGAGGTGATCGTCCGCGCCCAGGCCTCGCCGCTATCGGCGGACGAGCCGCTCGAGCTCGTTGTCGGCGCAACTGCTATTGCCGGCAGCTTCAAGGGCGATTGCTGGGAGTTCATCCTCCCTCGCACACCTCAGGGATCGCTGGTCGAATACCGTATCCGCTTCACCGAGCATCCGGAGGTCATCCAGGGACCGTTCGTCTACGAGACGCTTCGGCGCCGGCAGCAGGGCAGCGCCCCGGTGCGCGTCACCGTCATTGACGGCCGCATCGACATCACCCCAAGTGCCGGCGACACGGCGCTCCCGCTGCAACTGGGCGCCGTCACCCTCACCGATATCTCCTGGCTCGAGGCCCGCGACGGCACCATCCGTGAGATTTCCGCCACCCTCACCCACCCGCCCTGCGGCTGGTACGGTTTCGGTGAGCGCTACAACGCGCTGAACCAGGCGGGCAACCGCGTCGATCAGTTCGTCTACAACCAGTACAAGGAACAGGGCTTACGGACCTATATGCCCATGCCGGTCGGCTATACCGACGCCGGCTTTGGCCTCCACCTCGCAACCGATTCCTATTCCTGGTTCGACCTCGGCATAGCAGGGGAAACCCGGCTCGGGGTCGAAGGCGCCCACCTCGCCATCGACCTCTTGACCGGCTCCGTCACCGCGCAGGTCAGTCAGTTCATGGCGCTCACCGGCGATCCCGAACCCGTTCCCGCCTGGGCGCTCGGCCCTTGGATGTCCTCGAACAACTGGGACAGCGAGGCCGAGGTGCGAAAGCAGGTGGCGCTCACCCTCGAGCACGAGATCCCGGCCACGGTCCTCGTCATCGAAGCCTGGTCGGACGAAGCGACCTTCTACATCTTCAACGACGCCCAATACACCGAAAAGCCAGGCGCCGAGGCCTTCACCTATGGTGATTTCAGCTTCCCCGCATGGGGCCGCTGGCCCGACCCCAAGGGCCTCGCGGCGCATCTCCACGACAACGCCCTGCGGCTGATCCTGTGGCAAATCCCGATCATCAAGCAGTCGCCGGCGCTGAAGCACCTGCAGAAGCGCAATGACGAAAGCCATTTCTTCGCCGAAGGGTTTGGCGTGAAACATCCCGACGCCACGTCGCTGCGGCTGCCCGAAGGCTGGTTCAAGGACAGCCTGCTGATGGATTTCACCAACCCTGCCGGCCGCGATTGGTGGTTTTCGAAGCGCCAGTACCTGATCGACGAGCTCGGCGTCGATGGCTTCAAGACCGACGGTGGCGAGATGGTCTGGGGCAAGGACCTCGTCTTCGCCGACGGCCGTACCGGGCTCGAGCACCGCAACGCTTACCCGCGCGACTACATCTCGGCCTATTACCGGTTCGCCCAGCAGAATGGCGGGATCTGCTTTTCGCGCGCCGGCTATACGGGAGCGCAGACCTTCCCGGCCCATTGGGCCGGCGATGAACGCTCGACCTGGGATGCGTTCAAGCGTTCGATTCTCGCCGGACTCTCGGCCGGCATGTCGGGGGTGATCTTCTGGGGCTGGGACCTTGGCGGCTTCTCCGGCGAAGTACCGAGCGCCGAGCTTTATGTGCGCTCGGCCGCCATGGCGTGTTTCTCCCCCATCATGCAGTACCACGCCGAGAGCAAGGCCGAATTCAACCAGGACCGCACCCCCTGGAACATCGCCGACCGCTCCGGCGACGCGCGGGCTCTCAGCGGCTACCGCTTTTTCGCCAACCTCCGCATGTCGCTGCTGCCTTATCTCCAGCGCGAGGCCGCCTGGTGCGTCGCCGAAAAGCAGCCGCTGCTGCGGGCCATGCTGCTGGATTTTCAAGCCGATCGCCGTGCGGCCGGGCTGTGGGATCAATACATGTTTGGCCGCGACCTGCTGGTCGCCCCGATCATTCGGGAGGGCGATACCGCCCGCGAGGTCTACCTGCCCGAGGGCCGCTGGTGGCACCTGTTCCAGAACCGCTGGTATGACGGCGGGCAAACCCACCAGGTCGCGGCTCCGCTCGAAGAGATCCCGGTCTTCCTCCGCCAAGGCGCCGCCCTGCCCCTGGCCTTCCAGCACGAAGCCCGCCTCGGCGCCAGGATGCCCTCCGAGATCGATGTCGCCGCGACCTCGGTCCTCCTCGTCGCCGGCCTCGAGCACAGAACCACGCTCCAGCACCACGGCTTCCAAATCGCAGTATCCGATGACGTCGTGCGCGTCACCTCCAAGGGCTCTCGCCCGATCAAGCTGGCCTTCACCGACCCGCCGGCCCGGCTCGAACTGAACGGCATCGCCCAGCCCGCGGCGACCCTCGCGTTGTCCGGTGCTGAGCTGACGATGTTCGAGCTGCAGGCCGTTTGATCGACACAGCAGCCGCAACCTGAGGGTCTTATGACGCCATAGGAGTGCGGCCGGGCCGCGTCAGGGGTGCATCCGGGCTCCCTTGGCCACCTTGTCGACGATCTTGCGGTCGGCCCGCAGCCCGATGCCGACGACCCTTGCATCCTCCGGTGCGAACCGCGCGAACACGTCGCGGTTGGCCGCATCATGGCCGGTCGAGAACATTTCCTCGATATAGGCCGAGGTCACGATGCCGCGCTCCAGGGCGCGCCGATGGATGCTTCGCATCGCTTCGGCATCCGCCGCGAGAACGATCACCGGCTGCACCGACAGCGAACTGAAGCGGTTGCCGGCGCCATCGATATAGGGCTCGCCGATGATTTCGGGGTGCTGAGCCGTAATTCCGGCGGCAAGAAATGCGGTAACGTTGAGCGCTTGCCACGGCGCGAGATCCTCGCGCAATACGATGGCGATCTTGGTGTCGAACATGATGGAAACCCGGAATAGAGGTGCTGAGGTGCCGCCGGTCCTAGGCGCAGAGACCGGCATCGGTCTTGAACGTTTGTGCAGCGCGGCCGCCGACGTCGTGCGCGCCGCACCCGGCTATCCGGGCATGGAGCGGATCGAGGCGCGGTTCCTCGGCAATGCCTATGCCCGGCACCGGCACGATACCTATGCGCTCGGCGTGACCCTGCGCGGCGTACAGAGCTTCTGGTATCGCGGCGAGGTCCGGGCCTCGCTGCCCGGCCAGGTCATCATCCTCCACCCCGACGAGATCCATGACGGCGGCGCCGGCACCGAGCAAGGCCTCACCTACCGCATGCTCTACCTCGACCCGGCGCTGGTGCAGGCCGGACTGCAGAACGCCGGCCTGCCCTTCGTTGCCGCCCCTGTGGTCGACGACATGGCGCTCCGGTCGGCGCTGCTCGAAGCTTTTGGCGACATGGACAACACCCTCGAGCCACTGCTGGCCGACCAGGTGGTGGTCGAGCTCGCCGAGGGCCTCTTGCGTCGTTCCGATACGCCGCCGAAGCGAGCATCACTGCTCGACCTGGTGGCTCTGGCGCGGGTGGCGGAGGTCCTCAACCACGCCGGACTGCAGCCGATCCGCTCCGACGAGCTTGAAGCGGTCTCCGGCCTCGATCGCTTCACGCTCTCGCGCCAATTCCGGGCGCGCTTCGGCACCAGTCCGCACCGCTACCTGACCATGCGTCGGGTCACCGAGGGCCGACGCCTGCTTGCGGCAGGCCAGTCCATAGCCGCTGTCGCCGCCGAGACTGGCTTCGCCGACCAGAGCCACTTCCACCGCCACTTCCTCAAGGCCTTCGGCATGACCCCCGGCCGCTGGCAGCGCCTGGTCATTGCGGCCTGAAGCGGCTCGGCATGCCGGGCGGACGCTATGACGCCATAGCATCCGCCTTGCCCTTAGGAGAACATCAGGCGGTCCTTGATCCGGCGCACGTCGGTATAGTCGCGCAGCCACCAGGGGTCCTGTCCCGGGGCGGCGGGCGGAAACTTCAGCTGCAGCTTGGTGCCGGCGGCCTTGGCCTCCTGCTGGGCGATGCGGAAGTGATAGTGGTCGAACATCCGCAACGCCTCGACCATGTAGGACACCGCGATCCGCCGATCGCGCGCCAGGATCAGGTTCTCGCCATTGGTGTCGTCTGCAGCTTTCGAGAAATTATAGGAGCCGAGATAGACCCGGGCCGTCGGCTTGTCGAAGTCGATCACCACGAACTTGTGGTGCATGCGGTTGCCACTGCCGCCCACCGGCTCTGCCTTGAACGGCGCCGGGGTCCTGCCCTTCAGCAGCGCGGTGGGAAACACCGCGGGCGGGTTGCCGTCCGGCTTCTGCACATCGAGCCCACCGACTTTCTTGTCGGAGATGCCGTAGACGAACCGCTGGTTGTTGTCGCGCACCCGCCCTACGGCGTCCCGAATGACCCCGGGCGTCTGCCAGAGGAAAGCCAGCGAGAACAGCAGGCTCGACTTGGCGCTGTCGATATCGGCGGCGATCTTCTTGAGCTGAGCATTGGCTGGCGCATGCGGCGAGAACGTCGCTTTGACGTCGACCCCGGCGATCCCCAGGTCCCGCCACAGGGCCGAGCGGCTGGTGGCAAAACCGGCCTCGGTCCAGAAGTCCTCGAACGCCTCGCGAAACACCGTGACCGGCACCGCGCCGGTGAAGATCATGGCGTTGTTCGACTGCACATAGAAGCCGCGCCAGCTGAAATTGGTGGAGCCGCCGATGGCCTTCTTCACCTGGGCGCCATCGACCACGATCATCTTGTTGTGCTGCAGCCTGCCCATATTCTGGCGCCTGACGTTGGCCGCCCCCGCCGAAGCGATGAGCAGGTCAGCCGACTGGGTTTCTCCCGAATGCGCGTCCCCGTGATCGCCCTCATCGTCGATGATGATCCGCAGTCGCGGCCCCAGCTGCCGCAGCTTATCGACGAAGCCCTTCTCGCTGAGGTCGTAGGCGACGACGAATACCTTGGCGCTCGGGTCGGCGATCGCTTCGTCGAGGGTCTCGTAGATCGCGTGGCGCCCTTCGAACCCCATCCAGGTGAGCGCCTCCTCGGTGTTGGGATGGGTCGGCGTGAAGGTCAGCCCGTCATCGGCACTCGCGGGCAGCAGCGTCGAGATCGCCCCATGCTTCTCGTACCGATCGACGAAGGCCTGCGAGGAGACGAAGCCGCGTGTATAGGCAATGTTGATCGCCCCCGGATAGGTCTCTCGCCTGAGCTCGATATCGGCCAGCTGCGGCTCGCCGTAGCTGAGTTGCCCATCGTCGGCCATGAACACCGGCGTCACCATGTAGGTGTACTCGCCCGGAATCTCGGCATTGAAGGGGAAGTGCACCCAACGAAACTTCTGGATCGGCGAGAGCCGTGACGACAGCTTGTTGGGATTGACCGCACCGCCCGGCCCCGGGAAGGCGATCCGGTTATGCACGGCGAGGAAGCGCGTGCCGCCGGGCACCCGGTACTCGATGGCAAAGCCGACAA
The DNA here is from genome assembly GCF_001424865.1 of Devosia sp. Root105. Taxonomy (NCBI): domain Bacteria; kingdom Pseudomonadati; phylum Pseudomonadota; class Alphaproteobacteria; order Hyphomicrobiales; family Devosiaceae; genus Devosia; species Devosia sp. Root105. The sequence continues at coordinate 681,665 of NZ_LMCR01000001.1, read as the reverse complement.
AGTCCTCAGGTGGCTTGCCGTTGCGCCAATTCATGGCCAGCAGCGCCATGCCGTCACCGCGGTGCACCTTCAGCGTAAACAGTGCCGCGGCATTCTTCCCCGTAACCTGAAACTCGCCAGCCATTCCGCTGCTCCCGAAAGCACAAGCGGCGCCTTGCCACCATGGCAGACACTCACCTCGGACAGAGACATGTGGATCGTAAGTATCGGCAGAGACGCGGACGCTATCACGACCCGACGACAACGAAAAGCAGTGTCATGTAAGCTTCACACTCCGAATATCGACGCCGACATACGAAGTAATTCTGCATGAAGTATTGCTTCCCAGAAGGGTCGCAGTGCGGTGCTATGGCATCATAGCAGCTCGGGAACCGCGGCTAGCCCTGCCTTGGCAGCCCCGTCAGCAGCCGCCCGAGCCTGGCCAGTTCCACGCCGCGCCTCGCCGCGTTGCCGGCGATGATCTCGATCAGAAACCGGCGGTGGCCGACGATATCGGCGATGGATCCGCCAGCCAGCGCGGCAAGCGTGCGATCCCGGCCGGCATCCTCATCCAGCACGGCAAGACCGTCCGCCAACCTGAGGCACTCGGCGATCGGTGCTGCGCTCTCCAGCCCGGTGCGATGGTCGTGCGCCGCGATCGCCATCAGCGCCTCATCCGGCAGCCGCCCCTTCAGCCACTCCGCCGCCAGCACGCCATGCCCGCGCCAGTCGCCGTCGACGGCAAAATAGTCGAGATCGTGCGCCAGCCCGACGATCCGCCACAGCCCGGCATCGGCGCCGAGTTCGGTTGCCAGACACTGCATCAGGAGGCCAACGAAGCGCGAATGTGCAGCTCTTGGGCTCGCGCCCAGCCGCTCGGCCACCAGTTGCTCCGCCTCGGCGAGGCCGAGCCGGCCGGCACTCATCCCCGATGCCCGAACAGCGCGCTGCCGACCCGCACATGCGTCGCGCCCATGGCGATCGCCGTCTCGAAATCGCTGCTCATCCCCATCGACAGCTTCTCGACCCCAGCGTCGCGCGCCAGCGACGCCAGGTGCGCGAAATACGGCCCGGCCGGATCGGCCTCGGGCGGAATGCACATCAGCCCGATCACATCGAGGCCATGCAGATCCTTGCAACGGCCGACGAACGCCGCGGCGTCGGAAGGCGCGATCCCGGCCTTCTGCTCCTCGAGCCCGATATTGACCTGCACGAAAACCGGCAGGCGCCGGCTCGCCCGCTTCATCTCCTCCGCCAGCACACCCGCCAGCTTGTCGCGGTCGACGGTCTGGATCACGTCGAACAGCGCCACCGCTTCGCGCGCCTTGTTGGTCTGCAGCGGGCCGATCAGATGCAATTCTATGCCGTCATAGGAAGCCCGCAGCTCCGGCCACTTTTCCTTGGCCTCCTGCACGCGGTTCTCCCCGAACACCCGCTGCCCAGCGTCAAGAAACGGCCGGATTGCTGCGGCATCGAAGGTTTTGGAGACAGCGACCAGCTCCACCCGATCCGGCGGCGGGCCGAAGCGCTGGTGCGCCCGCTCGATCCGGGCGCGGATGATTTCGAGACTTTCCGGGGCGTTCTGCATGGCCCTCTCTGTTGACCGGTTAACGGAATTCTGATGAAGGTCCGGTAGCCAAAAACCCCCAATAACGCAACGTAATCTGCGGCTTTAAGGACTTCCCGAAGTGACTGGTAGAACGACCGAGCGCTACAATCCGCGTGTCGAAGAGCCACGCTGGCAGAAGGCCTGGGAGGACGGCAAGTCCTTCGAGGTCAAACACGATGATAGCCGCAAGCCCTACTACGTGCTCGAGATGTTCCCCTACCCCTCGGGGCGCATCCACATGGGGCACGTGCGCAACTATACCATGGGCGACGTTTTAGCGCGCTATATGCGCGCCATGGGCCGCAATGTGCTGCACCCGATGGGCTGGGACGCCTTCGGCCTGCCGGCCGAGAACGCCGCCATGCAGAACAAGGTCCACCCCAAGAGCTGGACCTATGCCAACATCGCCGCGATGCGCAAACAGCTGAAGTCGATTGGTCTCGGCATCGACTGGAGCCGCGAGTTCGCCACCTGCGACGTCGAGTACTATTCCAAGCAGCAGAAACTGTTCCTCGATTTCCTGCGCGAGGGGCTCGTCACCCGCAAGAAATCCAAGGTCAATTGGGACCCGGTCGATATGACCGTGCTCGCCAACGAGCAGGTCGTCGATGGCCGCGGCTGGCGCTCCGGTGCGGTTGTGGAACAGCGCGAACTCAACCAGTGGGCCTTCAAGGTCTCCGATTTCGCCGAAGATCTGCTGGAAGCGCTCGATACCCTCGACCACTGGCCCGAAAAGGTGCGCGTCATGCAGCGCAACTGGATCGGCAAATCCGAGGGCCTGCGCCTGCTGTTCGAGCTGACCGAGCAATGGCAGAAATTCAGCTCGATCGAGGTGTTCACCACTCGCCCCGACACTATCTTCGGCGCCTCCTTCATCGCCATCTCGGCTGATCATCCGCTGGCCCAGAGCCTCGCGGGCAACCCTGAGGTCGCGGCCTTCATCGCCGAGACCCGCCGCCACGGCACGGCCACCGAGACCATCGACAAGGCGGAAAAGCTCGGCATCTTCACCGGGTTGCACGTGAAGCACCCGGTCAAGCCCGGCGCTACGCTGCCGGTCTACATCGCCAACTTCGTGCTGATGGATTACGGCACCGGCGCCATTTTCGGCTGCCCGGCGCATGACCAGCGCGACCTCGATTTCGCCCGTCGCTACGACCTGCCGGTGCTCCCGGTGGTGCTGCCAGAGGGCGCTGACCCAGCAACTTTCGAAGTCGATTCAGAGGCTTACAACGGCCCAGGCCGCATCTACCACTCCGAGTTCCTTGACGGGCTCGAGATCGATGCCGCCAAGAAAGCCATTGCCGCGCACTTCGCCGAGCGCACCGTCGACAACCTGCCGCAGGGCAAGGTCGAGGTGAACTATCGCCTGCGCGACTGGGGCGTCTCGCGCCAGCGCTACTGGGGCTGTCCGATCCCGGTGATCCACTGCGAGAATTGCGGCGCCGTGCCGGTGCCCGACAAGGACCTGCCGGTGGTCCTGCCTGAGGACGTGAGCTTCGACCGCCCCGGCAACCCGCTCGACCACCACCCGAGCTGGAAGCATGTCGCCTGCCCGAAATGCGCGGGACCGGCGACGCGCGAAACCGACACCATGGACACCTTCGTCGACAGTTCCTGGTACTTTGCCCGCTTCACCGCGCCGCATGCCGACACGCCGACGATTCCGGGGATCGCCAACACCTGGCTGCCGGTCGACCAGTATATTGGCGGCGTCGAGCACGCGATCCTGCACCTGCTCTATTCGCGCTTCTTCACCCGCGCCATGAAGCAGACCGGCCACCTCAATCTGGATGAGCCGTTCAAGGGGCTGTTCACCCAGGGCATGGTGGTGCATGAGACCTACCAGCTCGGCACCGGTCCGAATGGCGAATGGGTTTCGCCGGCCGACATCCGGATCGAACAGGTCGATGGCGAACGCCGCGCCAGCATGCGGCAAACCGGCGAAGCCGTTGCCATCGGCTCCATCGAAAAGATGAGCAAATCCAAGAAGAACGTCGTCGACCCCGACGAGATCGTTTCGACTTACGGCGCCGATACCGCCCGCTGGTTCATGCTCTCCGACTCGCCGCCGGAGCGCGACGTGCAGTGGACCGAGGCCGGCATCGAAGGCGCCAGCCGCTTCCTGCAGCGCGTCTGGAAGCTGGTCGGCGATTTCCTCGACCTCGAGGACGACATCGCGGCCCGCCTCAAGGGCGATAGCGACGCCGGCGTGCTTGAGCTCCGCAAGGTGGTACACCGCGCCGTTGCCAATGTCGGCGGCGAGATCGAAGGCCTGCGCTTCAACCGCGCCGTCGCCCAGATCTACGAGCTGTCCAATGCCATCGCCAAGTTCTCGCAGTCGGTCGCCTCAAGCGTCTCCCCGGCGCAGCGTGACGCCTTCCGCGAAGCGGTGGAGCGCCTGGTGCAACTCGTCGCCCCGATGATGCCGCACCTCGCCGAAACCTGCTGGGCGGCGCTCGGCAAGACTGGTCTCGTGGTCGACGCCCCCTGGCCGGTCGCCGACCAGTCGCTGCTGGTCGACAGCACTGTCGTGCTGCCGGTGCAGGTCAACGGCAAGCGCCGCGGCGAGATCACCGTGCCGGTCGGCGCCGCCAAGGAGCTGGTCGAGAAAGAGGTCTTGTCACTCGAAGCGGTTGCCCGCATGCTGGAAGGCAAGCCGCCCAAGAAGCTGGTGATCGTCCCCGACAGGATCGTCAATGTGGTCATCTAAGCTGTTGCTTCGTAATGCGGTTTTCGCGCTGAGCCTGCTTGGCGCGACGGCCCTTGCCGGTTGCACCGGGCTGACTCCGGTCTATGGTGAACGCGGCATCGGCACCGAGCGGCATCCGCTCAACTACGCCAAGCCCAACAGCCGGGCCGAGCAGATCATCTATCAGGAGCTGGCGCTCCGCTTCGGCAAAGCCGCTGACGCCGCAAGCCCGACGGTTCGCATCACCACCTCGAACGCCGGCCGCAAGCTCACCCGCTCCAGCGTGGTTCGTCCGTCCGAACAGCGGGAAATGGTGGTCACCGCGCAGATCGAGCTGATCGGCACGGATGGCTCGGTCATCCTCTCGACCAGCCGCTCGGCCGCCGCGCTCTACACCACGGACAGTCAGGCCCTCGCCGCCAGCGAGGCCGAGCGCGAGGCCACCGAACGTGCAGCGCGCGAGCTGGCCGAGACGGTGCGACTGACCTTGCTCGGCGCCCTCGCCCAATCGGCCAGCTGATGGGGGCGCTGAAGGCGCACGAGGTTTCCCGCTTCGTCGATCGCCCCGATCTCGAAGCCGGCATTATTCTCGCTTACGGCCCCGATACCGGTCTCGTCCGCGAAACCGCCCAGCGCCTCGCCCGTCGCTACGCCGGCAACGATGCCGACAGCATGAACCTGGTCGTGCTCGACGGCGCCGAACTCGATGCCGATCCGTCGCGTCTCGCCGTGGAGGCCAAGACCACCTCGCTGTTCGGCGATCGCCGGGTGATTCGGGTGCGTGGCGCCGGCAAGTCCCTGGTGATGCCGCTGACCGAACTGCGAGACGATCCAGGTTCCATCATCATCCTCGAGGCCGGCAACCTTACCCCGAAGGACCCGCTGCGCGCCCTGGTGGAAGCGGCAAAGCTCGGCCGGGCCCTGCCCTGCTACCCGGATAACGACGAATCGCTGGGGCGCCTGATCTCGGAAACCTTCTCCAAAGCCGGCATCCGCGCCGACCAGGACACCGTCGCAGCGATCCGCGACAGCCTGGGCAACGACCGCGAAATCACCCGCCGTGAGCTGGAAAAGCTGGTGCTGTTTGCCGCCGATACCAAGCTCCTCACCCGCGAGGACGTGCTGACGCTCTGCGCCGACAACGCCGCCCTGGTGCTCGATGAAGTTGTCGACGCCACCGGGACGGGTCACGCTGCCAACCTCGATACCGCGCTCGAGCGGGCAATCGCCCAGAGCGTCAACGCCCAGCAGATTCTCGCCAGCGCCATGGGTCATTTCACCACCCTGCGCCGCTGGCGCGTCGAGGTCGACGGCGGCAAGTCGCCCGGGGCCGTGCTCGACAATGCCCGACCAAAGCCGCACTTCTCGCGCCGCTCCGCCATCGAGCGCCAGCTGAGGCTGTGGAGTGACGACGCGCTGAGCGCCGCACTCGATCGCCTGCAACTCGCCGTCGCCGACAGCCGCAAGCGCTATGGCCTTGCCGACACCATCAGCCGCCGCGCGCTGTTGGCGATTTGTACAATGGCTGCAGAACGTTAGCCCCAGCGTTCCACGTGAAACACTCCGAACCGGCCGCGCCAGCGGCGAAATCGCTCCGGTGGAGCGATTTCAGGTGAGGAGGCCATGAGAGCTACGCTCGAATGGCAACGATGCTGGAAGTGGGCACCCCATTTCCTGGCGCCAGCAGTGTGGCTCCGCCCGTTTGTCTCGCGTCCCCTCGCCCCTCTGGGGAGAGGGGGCGGTGTGGCGCGCTCCCCAGCCTATCGCCCATGCTCCACGTGAAACACGCGGCGGCGTCTACACCCCGTACCCGGTGAGCTTCATGCAGATGCCGTCGAGCTGCTCCAGCGTCCGGTAGCGGATCTCGAGCCGGCCACCCTGGTCTTTGTGATCGATCGCCACATGCAGCCCCAGCACGTCCGAGAGCCGCTTCTCGAGCGCTGCCGTATCGGCATCCTTCTGCTCGGGCGCTGCCGGCTTCTTCTTGGGCGCGTTGATCTCGCGCTGCGTCAGCACCTCGGCTTCGCGCACCGACAGGCCACCGCCAACAATGCGCTTCGCCAACGCCACCGGATCGTCCGCCGTGATCAGCGTGCGCGCGTGGCCAGCCGTCAGTTCGCCGCTCGCCAGCATGCCGCGCACGTCGTCGGGCAGCTTTAGGAGCCGCAGCGTATTGGCGACATGCGAGCGGGATTTGCCGATCACCTGCGCCAGGTCGTTCTGGGTGTACTCAAACTGCTCGATTAGCTGACCGTAACCCATTGCTTCTTCGAGCGGATTGAGGTCGACACGCTGCACGTTCTCGATGATCGCGAGCTCAAGCGCTTCCTTGTCGTCGACATCGCGGATGATCACCGGAACATCGTTCAGCCCGGCGCGCTGCGAAGCGCGCCAGCGGCGCTCGCCGGCAATGATCTCGAACTGGTTCGGATCATTGGTCGGCCGCACCAGCAGCGGCTGCATCACGCCCTTCTCGCGGATCGAGCTGGTCAGCTCTTCCAGCTGAGCCGGGTCGAAGTCGCGCCGCGGGTTGGCGCGGTTGGCGATCAGGAAGTCGACCGGCAGGCGCTTGGAGCTGCTGCCGTCGGCCAGCCGCGCTCCCTCCATCGTCGCCATGTCGCCGATCAGCGCCGCGAGGCCACGCCCGAGCCGTGATGGTTTCTCGTTCATTCCAACTTCCTTATGCGGCCATGAGCTGGCGCTCACGCCGGATCACTTCGGTAGCCAGACGCAGATAGGCCTGGCTGCCGGCACATTTGAGGTCATAGAGCAGCGCCGGCTTGCCGTAGGACGGGGCCTCCGACAGCCGAACATTGCGAGGTATCACCGTATCATAGACCAGCGACCCCATCTCCGAGCGCACATCGGCCAGCACCTGTTCGCTGAGGTTGTTGCGGCGATCGAACATGGTCATCACAACACCCTGTATCGACAGGCGCGGGTTCAGGGTCGTGCGAATTTGCTCAATAGTTTGAAGCAGTTGGCTCATACCCTCGAGCGCGAAGAATTCGCACTGCAGCGGCACCAGCACGGCATCGGCGGCGACCAGCGCATTTATGGTGAGGAGGTTGAGCGACGGCGGGCAGTCGATCAGCACATAGCTGACCGCCTGGCCATTGATGGTCAGGTCGCTCATCGCCCGGAAGGCATCGCGCAGCCGGAAAGCGCGGTCCGCCTGCTGGGCAATAGTGAGCTCGACGCCGAGCAGATCGAGGGTCGACGGCACGATAGCCACGTTCGGCACGCTGGTCATCACCGCGGCCGCCGCCACTTTGGCGTCGCCCACCAGCAGATCATAGCTCGAGACGTCACGGTCGACGCGCGAGATGCCGAGGCCCGTCGAGGCGTTGCCCTGCGGGTCGAGATCGACGATCAGCACACGCTCGCCAATCGCCGCGAGCGCCGTGGCCAGGTTGATTGCGGTAGTGGTCTTGCCGACCCCACCCTTCTGATTGGCGAGGGTCAGGATTCGAGGAGCCAAGGCACGGCCTCCGAGCGTTTCCGCTAACTATTTGATTTCCGTCGCAAATTGCTGATCTCCAGCAACACGCCGGCCTCGTCGGTGGCGCTCTTGATTACTACCACGTCGAACTCCCACGCCAAACGACTTTCCTCAACCTCCACAGCATGATCCTTGCCCTTATGCAGGATCGCGCGGGTTTCCGGCCCAAAGAAGGGGTGGATAAGTTCCAGCAACAGCGGGAGCGCCGCCAGCGCTCGTGAAGTGATCACATCGAAGCCGGAGCGGTCGCCGAGTGTTTCACGTGAATCAAAGCTGTCGGTCCGTCCGGCATGCACCGCTGCGGCCAGACCAAGCTCCCGGATCACCTGCCTGAGGAAGGCGACCTTCTTGCCGATCGGCTCGACCAGCGTGAAGCTTGCCGGGCCGCCCTTGAGGGCGATTGCCAGGGGCAGCGCCGGCAGGCCACCACCTGAGCCAACGTCCAGGAAGAGCTGATCTCCGGGTCGAAGCAATGGCAGAACCTGCAGCGAATCGACGACGTGTCGCGTCCACAGGGCATTCTCTGTTTCACGTGAAACAAGATTCTGCACCGCGTTCCATTTCTTCAGCAGCGCAGCAAACGATTCCAGATCCCGACGCACCGCGGCTTGGGGGCGAGCAAGCGCACCGGAATAGGGCGCAAGATCGTCCATCAACTCGCCTGGCGCAGACTGCCGCGCCGGACCACTGACAGAATCAGGGTGATCGCCGCAGGGGTGACACCATCAATCGCCTGCGCCTGGGCAATCGTTGCGGGCCGTTGCTGCCCGAGCTTCTGCCGCATCTCCATCGAGAGCCCCGGCAGCGCCGCGTAGTCCAGCCAATCCGGGATCTCGCGGCTTTCATCGCGCTTCACTGCAGCGATATCGGCCTCCTGGCGCTGCAGGTAGACGGCGTACTGAGCGTCGACCGTCAGCTGATCGAGGATCCCAGGCGCGATCTCGGCGATCTCAGGCCACAGCGGCACCAGGTTGGACGCCTCAACATTGGGATAGGACAGCAACTCGAACGCGCTGCGTTCGTGCCCATCGGCGTTCACCGCCAGGCCGACCTTGCGCGCCGCCGTTGGCGTGGTCCGCAGCCGATCGAGCGTCGCCCGTCCCTCAGTCAGGGCCGCCGAACGAGCCTCGAAATGCTGCTGCCGCGCCCCGCCGACGAGACCGACGGAAGCAGCGATCCGGGTCAACCGCTGGTCGGCATTATCGCTACGCAGATGCAGGCGGAACTCGGCCCGCGAGGTGAACATCCGATAAGGTTCGCTGACCCCCCGCGTCACCAGGTCGTCGACCATCACCCCCAGATAGCTCTCGGTCCGCGATAGCTGCAAGGTCCCAGCGCCCTTCGCGGCAAGGCCGGCATTGGCGCCGGCATAAAGGCCCTGCGCTGCCGCCTCTTCATAGCCGGTAGTGCCGTTGATCTGGCCGGCCAGATAGAGACCCGGCAGTCGCCGCAGTTCCAGCGTCGGGCGGAGTTCGCGAGGATCGACATAGTCATACTCGATCGCGTAGCCCGGGCGGATGATCCGGACATTCTCCAGCCCAGGCATGGACTTGAGGAAAGCCTCCTGCACCTCAGCCGGCAGGGAGGTCGACAATCCGTTCGGATAGATCGTGTTGTCATCAAGCCCTTCGGGCTCGAGGAAGATCTGGTGGCTGTCCCGGTCGGCGAAGCGGACCACCTTGTCCTCGATCGAGGGACAATAGCGCGGGCCGCGGCTCTTGATCCGGCCGGAATACATCGCCGAACGATGCAGGTTGTCCGAGATGATGCGGTGCGTGTCGGCCGTGGTTCGAGTGATATAGCAACTGATCTGCGGCGTGGTGATCGCCGTGGTGAGGGCAGAGAAGGGCTCCGGCGGGTCGTCGCCGCGCTGCTCCTCAAGCCCAGAGAAGTCGATGGAGGTGGCATCCAGCCGGGCCGGCGTGCCGGTCTTCAGCCGCCCGAGCGTCAGCCCCAGCGCCTCGAGCCGCGTCGACAGCCCAAGCACCGGCTTCTCGCCGACGCGACCGGCCGGGACCGTCTCCTCGCCGCGGTGGATCAGGCCACGGAGGAAGGTTCCGGTGGTCAGCACCACCGCCTTTGCCGCGAAGCGACGCCCATCGAGCAGCACCGCGCCGGCGATCCGACCATTGGTGACGATCAGGTCATCGACCTCGCCTTCGATCACGGTGAGGTTGGGCTGCGCGAGGATCGCCGCCTGCATCGCCTGCCGGTAAAGCTTGCGATCAGCCTGGGCGCGGGGACCACGCACCGCAGCGCCCTTCCGCCGGTTCAGCACCCGGAACTGAATGCCGGCCGCGTCGGCCACCCGGCCCATCAGGCCATCCATGGCGTCGATCTCGCGGACCAGATGGCCTTTACCCAGGCCGCCGATGGCCGGGTTGCAGCTCATCTCGCCGATGGTCGCGAACCTGTGGGTAATCAGCGCCGTCGGCACGCCAAGCCGCGCCGCGGCCGCAGCTGCCTCGCTGCCTGCATGCCCGCCACCAACAACAATGACGCCGAAGTCGCTCATTTCAGGAAATCCTTTGGAGCGCGGGTCTAGTCCAATGTTTCACGTGAATCAACGTCCGGCCGCCGCCGGCAATGTTCCACGTGAATCATTTCCCGATGCAGAAGGCACTGAACAGCCGATCCAGCACCGATTCGGCATCCATCCGACCGAGTAGCCGCTCCAGGGCGAACGACGCCTGGCGCAAGTCTTCCGCCGCAAGCTCCGAACTCTCGAGGTGACCTGCCACCTGGTGCAGACTGATCACCGCCGCCAGCAGGGCTTCACGGTCTCGTTCATGGCTGACCAGCAACTCCGATGCCTGCACGGACCCAGCACCCGAGGCCTCGTAGAGCCGGTCGAGCAGGGAGGCGATGCCAACGCCGGTGTTGACGGACACGGCAAGGTCGGCGCCGGGCACCGAACCAAGATCGCTCTTGGTGCCGATTATGGCGACCGGCGGCTTGGGGCCTGGCTCCCCGGCGAACTCAGGTTCCTGAACGTCATCAGCGGCCACGTCCGGCGCTCGCAACCACAGCACCTGATCGGCGCTGAGCATGGCTTGCCTCGCCCGTTCAACGCCGATCGCCTCGGCCTTCGATGTGGTGTCGCGGATCCCTGCGCTATCAATCAGGATGATCAACTGCCCCCTGACGTCCAGCGGCACTTCCTTCAGATCGCGCGTGGTGCCGGCTTCGTCCGAAACGATCGCGACGTCGGAGCGCGACAGCGCGTTCAGCAGGCTCGATTTGCCGGCGTTGGGCGGTCCGGCCAGCACGACGCGGAAGCCGCTGCGGAGGATCCGGCCCTGACCGCGAGTTGCCAGCACGTCGCCGATGGCGTCACGCAAGGCCTCGACCTCGGCGCCAAAACTTTCCGGCAGCGCACCGACGTCGCCTTCGTCGGAAAAGTCGATCTGCGCTTCGATCTCGGCTCGGAGGTCCAGCAGCTGTTCGCGCCAGCCTTCGACCTGTCGGGTCAGCCCGCCTTCCAGCCGCGCATAGGCAAGGGCCCGCTGGTTCTCGGTTTCGGCTTCGATCAGATCGCCGAGCCCCTGAGCCTCCACCAGGTCGAGCTTGCCGTTCTCGAAAGCGCGACGAGTAAACTCGCCAGCCTCGGCGACCCGGATACCCGGTTGTGAACTGAGCTTGCGGAGCAGGGCCCGCACCACGGCCGGCGAGCCATGCACCTGTAGCTCGGCACAATCCTCGCCGGTAAAACTCTGCGGCCCCGGCATCCAGGCGACGAGACCGCGATCCAGCGTTTCCTCGCCGATCCGGATATCCGCCAGCTTCAGCTGCCGGGGTGCGGGCAGGGCGCCGAGCATGTCGCTCAGCACACCTCCCGCCCGCGGGCCGGACAGCCGAATGACTGCCACTCCAGAGGGAACGGCGCCGGAGGAGAGGGCGACGATAGTATCGTCGTCGCGCATCGACGCCCTGGCTTAGGTGTTCATCGAGTCGAAGAAGTCGGAGTTCGTCTTGGTCTGGCGGATCTTGTCCATCAGGAACTCCATCGCGTCGACCGTGCCCATCGGGTTGAGGATGCGGCGCAGCACGTACATCTTCCTGAGGATATCCGGCTCGACCAGTAGCTCTTCCTTGCGGGTGCCGGACTTGGTGACATCCATCGCGGGGAATACGCGCTTGTCCGAGACCTTGCGGTCGAGGACGATTTCCGAGTTACCGGTGCCCTTGAACTCTTCGAAGATCACTTCGTCCATGCGCGAGCCGGTATCGATCAGCGCCGTCGAAATGATGGTCAGCGAGCCGCCATCTTCGATGTTGCGGGCAGCACCGAAGAAGCGCTTGGGGCGCTGCAGCGCATTGGCGTCCACACCGCCAGTCAGCACCTTGCCCGAGCTCGGCACCACGGTGTTGTACGCGCGGCCGAGACGGGTGATCGAATCGAGCAGGATCACCACGTCGCGCTTGTGTTCGACGAGGCGCTTGGCCTTCTCGATCACCATTTCAGCGACCTGGACGTGACGCGACGCCGGCTCGTCGAAGGTCGAGGAGATGACCTCGCCGCGCACCGAGCGCTGCATGTCGGTGACTTCCTCAGGCCGCTCGTCGATGAGCAGCACGATGAGGTAGCACTCGGGGTGATTGATGGCGATCGACTGTGCAATATTCTGCAACAATACGGTCTTACCAGTCCGCGGCGGCGCTACAATCAGCGCGCGCTGGCCTTTGCCGAGCGGCGCCACCAGATCCATGATCCGGGCGCTCTTGTCCTTGACCGTCGGGTCCGGCAGCTCGAGGCGGAGCCGTTCATCAGGGTAGAGCGGCGTCAGGTTGTCGAAGTTGATCTTATGACGGACCTTTTCCGGGTCCTCGAAATTGATGGTGTTGACCTTGAGCAGCGCGAAGTAGCGCTCGCCTTCCTTGGGAGACCGGATCTGGCCTTCGACCGTGTCGCCGGTCCGGAGCGAAAAGCGGCGGATCTGCGAAGGGGAGACGTAGATATCGTCGGGGCCGGGCAGGTAGTTCGCGTCCGGCGAGCGCAGGAACCCGAAACCGTCGGGCAAGACTTCCACCACGCCTTCGCCGGTGATGTCGACTTCACGCGCCGCCAGTTCCTTGAGGATGGCGAACATCAGTTCCTGCTTACGCATCGTCGAGGCGTTCTCGACCTCGTAAGTCTCGGCGAATTCAAGCAATTCAGCAGGCGTCTTGGCCTTGAGCTCGCTGAGCTTCATATTTTCCATTGCGCGGAAGACCCTTGGGCAATCGTGAGTGGCGGGAATGTACGGAGAGGGGGGTTCGCCCGGAAAGCGCCGGGGAGGCGCCCATCGATCAGGCAGTGCGCTTCAGATAGCTAAAAGCTTCGCCACATTCAAGCGGAATGCGGATTCACGTGGAACAACGGCTGCTCACGGCGCGCATCAGAACGGCTTCACCACAACCGAGATCACGATGACGATGGCGATGACGAACGGCACCTCGTTGATCATGCGGAAGAACTTCGCCGGCCTGGTGTTCCGGTCATTGGCGAAGTCGCGCAGCACCCGGCCATAAAAGCCGTGAATGCCGCTCAGCAGGATCACCATCAGGGCCTTGAGCCACATCCAGCCTTGGCTGAAATCGACGATCCCGAAGCCGAAAGCCAGCCACAGCCCGAACACCCAGGTGGCGATCATCGCCGGGGTGGTAATTCCCCGATAGAGCCGGCGCTCCATCACCTTGAACGTCTCCGATTGCACCGACCCCTTCTCGGCATCGGCGTGATAGACGAACAGCCGGGGCAGGTAGAGCATCCCGGCCATCCAGGCGATGACCGACAGGATATGCAGCGCCTTGACCCATTCCATCCCTCAAGCTCCTCGCGCCACTGCAATCAGCCGCTCGACATGGCCGATCGGCGTTTCCGGCACGATGCCGTGCCCCAGGTTGAAGATATGCGGACGGCCGCGGAATGCCGCAACGATCTGGCGCACGCGATCATCCATCTGCTCGCCGCCGGCCAATAGCCGCAACGGATCGAGATTGCCTTGCACCCCGAGCCCTGCCGGCAACTCGGCGGCAAAGCCAAGCGGCGTCGCATAGTCGAGCCCGAGCACGTTCACGCCGGTCGCCTTGGCATAGGCCGGCAGATTGCCCGCGGCACCACGCGGAAAGCCGATCACCGGCGCCCCCGGAACAAGCTTCCTAAGCCCTTCGACGATCCTCCGGTTCGGTTCGATCACCCAGTTGCGGAACGCCACCTCATCCAGGTTCAGCGCCCAGCTCTCGAACAGCTGCACCACATCGGCGCCGGCGCCGAGCTGCGCCGCCAGGTAGTCGATGCTGGTTTCGACCAGAATATCGATCAGCTTCGCAAAAGCCTCAGGCTGCGTCAGGGCGAACACTCGCGCCGCCGTCTGATCCGACGAGCCACGTCCGCCGATCATGTAAGTCGCAACCGTCCAGGGCGAGCCACAGAAGCCAATCAGGGTCTTATCGGCACTGAGGCCAGCTCGAACCCGTCGAACGGTCTCGATGATGGGGCTGAGCTTCTCCAAAGCCCCTTTGGGATCGAGCCGCGGGATCGACTCTGTCGTCAAGGGCTCGAGCAGTGGTCCCTCGCCGGCTTCGAAACGGACATACTGGCCGAGTGCATCGGGGATCACCAGGATGTCGGAAAAGAGGATCGCCGCATCGAGATCAAAGCGCCGCAATGGCTGCAGCGTCACTTCGGCAGCCAGTTCCGGGTTGTAGCAGAGATCGAGGAAGCTGCCGGCCTTGGCCCTGAGCTCCCGATACTCCGGCAAGTAGCGTCCAGCCTGGCGCATGATCCAGATCGGCAACCGCTCCTGGCGCTGCCCGAGCACTGTCTCAAGCAGCGGTTTCAGCACCGGCGTCGCGGTCATCGCCCAACCAACCCAAAAGACTCTAGATTCTTAATCATCATTATCATGGCGGTGTTTTGCAGGAATTCCGCTTTGCCCACAACGCGCATGGCGGCGACAGAAGCGCGCGGCGCGGGGGCTAAGCCGAGGCTGTGAATCGTCGTCTGTAGACAAAGCCGGGCGTCCCCGGAGTCGTCCGGTTTACTAAGTCTTAACCATGTCACAATCGCTAACGAACCGTTAACGAGCCTGTGGATGATGGCGTGCCAGACGCAAGCGGTTATCCCCGTAGCTCACATTAAGCCTTCGTTAACTCTCCCCGGGGGCCGGGCTGTTGAAGGATTTCGTCCCAGCGGGGAGAACTCGGCCGGTCACCGGCCTCGCCGGCTTTTCCACCGCCGGTGGACTTGAGCGAACAAGGACAGTGTGGAAAACCCCTGACCATGCTGATCCTCGCTTCGAAGAGCCCAACGCGAAAAGCCCTGCTGGCGGGAGCCGGCTTGCGATTCGAGACGAGTCCAGCGCCAATCGACGAACGAGCGCTCGAAGCCGATGTGCTGGGGAAAGGCGGAGCTGCGCCGCAGGTGGCGCGCCGCCTCGCCGAAGCCAAGGCACTTGCCGTTTCCGGCTCCCGTCCGGGCATCGTCATCGGTGCCGATCAGGTGCTGGCGCTGGACGGCGAGCTGCTGCACAAGCCGGAAAGCCTCGCCGCGGCGGCAGCGCAGCTCGATCGGCTGGCTGGTCGAACGCACCATCTGCACGCCGGTGTGGCGCTCGCCGCCAATGGCAGTCTGCTGTGGTCGAGCACGGAAACCGCCGCGCTGACCATGCGCCGCTTCGATGCGGCGGAGCGCGACCTGGTGCTTGCGCTGGAGGGGGTCGATGTTCTCGGCTCGGTCGGCGCCTACCGGCTCGAAGGTCCCTCGATCCGGTTGTTCGAGCGGATCGAGGGCGACTATTTCACCATTCTGGGGCTGCCGCTGTTGCCTCTTCTCCAGGCCTTGCGTCAGCATGCGCCGGAAAACCTGAGCCAGTGATTCACGTGAAAAAAGCCTTCGTCATCGGCCATCCGATCAAGCACTCCCGCTCGCCGCTGATCCACGGTACGTGGCTGGCCGAGTATGGCATCGATGGCGGCTACGAGGCGATCGACGTCGCGCCGGAGGATCTGCCGGCCTTTGTCGAGCGGCTGCGCCAAGGCGAGTTTGTCGGCGGCAACGTCACCATCCCGCACAAGGAAGCGGTGTTCGCGCTCTGCGACAGCGTCGATCCGCTGGCCAGGACCATCGGCGCGGCCAACACTCTGGTGCGTCAGCCCGATGGCCGTATCCACGGGTTCAACACCGACTATATGGGTTTTCTCGGCAATCTCGATCAGAACGCCGCCGGTTGGGCTCAGGGGCTCGAGCGCGCCATCGTGTTCGGCGCCGGCGGGGCAGCCCGCGCCATCCTCGTGGCCTTGCGGGAGCAGGGGGTCCCCGAAATCGTGCTGCTCAACCGCACGCCGGAAAAGGCCGCGGCCCTGGCGACGGAAATCTCTGGGCCGTTCGTTCCGGGCGCGCTCTCCGACTATGCCCGTTACGCTCCCGGCGCCGGCCTCGTGGTCAACACCACTTCGATCGGCATGCACGACACCCGGTTCGAGGATCTCGACTTAACGCTGCTGCCACGGACCGCGCTGGTCACCGATATCGTCTACGTGCCGTTGGTCACCCCGCTGCTCGCCGACGCCAGGGCCCTGGGGCTGCGCACCGTCGATGGCCTCGGCATGCTGCTGCATCAGGCGGTTCCGGGCTTTGCCGCCTGGTTCGGCGTGCGCCCGGTGGTGACGCCGGCGCTGCGGGCAAGGATCGAGGCGACGCTCTGATGCTGAAGCTCGGCCTTACCGGTTCGATCGCCACGGGCAAGTCCACTGCTCTCAAGGCTTTCGCCGATCTGGGGGTGCCGACCTTTTCGTCCGACGAGGCGGTGCACGAGCTCTATCGTGGGGCGGCAGTGGCCCCGGTCGAAGCGGCCTTCCCCGGGGTCAGCGTCGATGGCGTCATCGATCGTGAAAGACTCAGCCGGCAGCTGATCGGTCATCCCCAGCGGTTGCAGCAGCTCGAGGCCATCGTTCATCCGCTGGTGCGGGCGCGGATCAGGTCGTTTCTTTCCGATGCCGCGGCACGCGGCGAAGCAATTGCGGTGGTCGATATCCCGCTGCTGTTCGAGAACGGCGTCGACTGGGGCCTCGATGCGGTGATCGTCACGGTAGTCGACGAAGCCGAGCAGCGCCGGCGGGCTCTGGCCCGGCCGGGGATGACGGTGGAAAAGCTCGAGGCCATCCTTGCCCGACAGCTGCCGCAGGCTGAAAAGGTGAAACGCGCCACCTACATAATCGACACCTCCGATACCATCGATGCGACCCGAGAGAGGGTTGCCGAACTGGTGCAGAGGCTGCGTCAAGAAGCTCAGGCCAGATGACCCGCGAGATCGTCCTCGATACCGAAACCACCGGCCTGTCTCCGGTGACGGGCGACCGCATCGTCGAGATCGGCTGCGTCGAGCTGATCAACCACATCCCGACCGGGCGGCACTTCCACATCTACCTCAATCCCGAGCGCGACGTGCCGGACGAGGCGTTCCGGGTGCACGGGCTGTCGACCGAGTTCCTGCGAGACAAGCCGCTGTTCCGCGCCGAGGTGGACGGCTTCCTCGAGTTCATCACCGATGCGACGCTGGTCATCCACAACGCGCCGTTCGATATGGGGTTTCTCAACTACGAGCTCGAAAAGCTCGGCCGCCCCAGTCTCACCAACGAGGTGATCGATACCGTGATGGTGGCGCGCGAGCGTCATCCGGGCGCCCGGGTCAGCCTCGATGCGCTCTGCAAGCACTATGGCATCGACAATTCGAAGCGCGTGCTGCACGGCGCGCTGCTCGACAGCGAGATCCTCGCCGATGTCTATCTGGAGCTGATCGGTGGCCGGCAGGTGGCGCTGGCGCTGGTGGCCGAGACGCATGTCGAGCCCGGCATTACCGTCACCATCGTGCCGGCGCGGCAGCGACCGGTGCCGCTGCCGTCCCGCCTCAGCGATAGCGAGTTCGCCGCGCATCTGAAACTCGTCGGCACCCTGGGCGCCGACGCGTTGTGGAGCAATTATCCCACCGAGCAGGTGGCAGCCGAATAGGCTTGGGCCCAGGCAAACGCCGCTACGTCCTAAGCTATGGCCGTGCCCCAGCCGCCGGGTCATTCCCGCGAAAGCGGTAAGCTCTGTCTTCTTGCTTGCGGCACCATCTCAAATGGAGGTCCCCGCTTTCGCGGGGATGATACCGTGGGTAGGGCAAGAACTGTGCGTACCGCGCAGCGCCACCAACCCACCGGCTGCTGGCCTCCAGCTAGACTAGTTCGGCTGCGTGTTGGCGGCCTGCTGGGCCTGCAGGTTGCGGACGTTCTGGATGTAGAGCGCCTGGAAATCCACCGGCTCCATCATCAGCGGCGGGAAGCCGCCGAGCTGGACGATGGTGGCCAGCACATGGCGGGCGAACGGGAAGATCATCCGCGGGCATTCGACCATCAACAGGGCCGGCAGCTGCTGCTCGGGCACGTTCTTGACCCGGAACACCCCGCCATAGACCAGCTCGACATTGAACAGCACGGTCTTGTCGCGCTCGGCCTTGGCGTTGAGGCTGATTTCGACCGCATAGAGGTCGTCGGCCTGCTTCTTGACGCCGACATTGATTCCGACGGTGAAGTTGGGGTTGGTGCCGCCGAGCATCACCGAGCCGGGTGCGCCCGGGTTCTCGAAACTCAGGTCGCGGGTGTACTGCCCAACGAGGCTGTAGCTGGGCGCCGTGCCGGCGTTCGCGGGTGCGGCTTCGGGCGGGGTCTGGTCAGCCATAGTCGAAAATTCCTCGAGCTTTCGGTGGCCGGCTGGCTAGCACCTTTGGCCCCGAGCCACAAGCATTCCGGCCTCAGCGCGGCCGCCACTCATCGGAATCGAGGTCGATCGTGCCGTCGTCGACACGCCGCTGAGTAAAGCCGGGGCCGGCCCCGGTGGTCGTCGTCACCACGGTGACCCGCGACTTGAGGAACGCGTAGATTGCCGAACGCACCGGCGGGATCAGCAAGAGGATGCCGACAAGGTCGGAAAAGTAGCCGGGCAACAGCAGCAGGAGGCCGGCGAAGCCGATCATCATCGCATCGGCCAGGGCGCGGGCCGGCAACTGGCCGCGCCCGACGGTCGAGCGCATCTCGTTGAGCAGCGACAGCCCCTGCATGCGGATCACCAGCGAACCGATCAGCGCCGTCAGCACCACGCCGGCCAGCGTCGGCCATAGCCCGATGGCATTGCCGATCACCACGAAGAACGCGATCTCGATCAACGGCACCACGAGGAAGAACAGGAACAACAGGCGGCCCAATGGGGTAACCCTTTCGAAAGCGCTGCGTCATAAAGGCCTCGGCAGGCCCCTCAGCCAAACGTGAACTGGTTTCCGGCTGAGCGTTTCCCTATATATAGGGCACATTCCTGGCTCCGCGAGCCGGGCGCCCCCCTTTCTCTGGCGCGAGTAGCACGTCCGATGGATGAATTCTTCGATATCCCCACGCTCATCGTCATTGGTCTGGCGATCGTCGTGCTGTTCCGCCTGCGTCAGGTGCTTGGCACCCGCACGGGCCGCGAGCGGACGCCGCAGCGCGAGGCCGCGCCGGCAAAAGCCGGGGAAGAGAACGTCGTGCAGATGCGGCCGCGCCCGGCGCCCGAGACCGATGAGGATCAGGCACGTGCTGCCCGCAAGCTCGAGGCCGAGGTTACCCAGTTCGCGCATGGCGACGAGAAGGTAGCGGCCGGGCTCAAGGCGGTTGCCGACGCCGACCCGAGCTTTTCGCCCAAGAGCTTCATGGAAGGCGCCAAATCCGCTTACGAGATGATCGTTACGGCCTTCGCCGCCGGTGACCGTCAGACGCTGAAGAACCTGCTCGAAAAGGACGTTTATGACGGCTTCGAGCGGGTGATCAAGGACCGTGAGACCGCTGGCCACAAGGTCGATTTCACTTTCGTCGGCCTGCCCAAGGTCGAGATCTCGGACGCCGAGCTCGACAAGCGCGCCGCCAATGTCACCATCCGCTTCCACGCCGAGGTGGTTTCCGCCACCCGCGACAAGGACGGCAACCTGCTCGAGGGCAATGCCGACCAGGTCACCAACATCGCCGACGAATGGACCTTTGCGCGCAACCCCAAGTCGCGCGATCCGAACTGGAAGCTCGTCGCCACCAGCCAGCTCGAATAGCAGGCCGCGCTCGGGGGCGATGCGATGGCCAAGCGCCGGTCGGATGGAAAGGGCCAGCTCCCCGACTGGCACCTTTGGCTCGAAGTGTCGCAGACGGTGTCGCCGCTGCGGCCCCAAAGGGCGCTCGTCAATCTCGAATCCGAGCCGCTGCCGATTCCGGCGCCGCCGGTGCCCAAACGGCACCGGTTGTTGCCTGCTATGGCGCCATATCAATCCGATGGCCGGCCGGGCAAGAAGGCCCCGCGGCCGGGGATCGAGCCCAATCTGAAGCAGCGCCTGCAGCGCGGCCGCGAGGAGATCGACGGCACGATTGACCTGCACGGCATGCGCAAGGTCGAAGCCCATGCGGCGCTGACCCGTTTCATCCATGCCCGCTCGGCGCGCGGCGATCGCACCCTCCTGGTGATCACCGGCAAGGGGCTGAAAAAGCTCGGCGACGATGCGGCGGTGATTGTCGAGCGCGGCGTGCTGCGCGCCATGCTGCCGGTCTGGCTGTCCGAGCCCAACCTCGCCCCGCTGGTGGCCGGATGGGATACCGCGGCCCAGGGGCATGGCGGTGATGGCGCCTTCTATGTTCGCTTGCGGCGAGAGCGGGATTACCGATGACACCACTGGGCCTCAAACTGCGCGCCATGCGCGAAGAACGTGGACTGACCCTCAAGGACATGGCCAAGGCGCTGCGGGTCTCGAGCGCCTATCTCAGCGCCCTTGAGCACGGCCGCCGCGGCAAGCCGACCTTCGCGCTGCTGCAGAAGATCATCGCCTATTTCAACGTCATCTGGGACGACGCCGAGGAATTGCAGCGCCTCGCCGAAATGAGCGATCCGAAAATCACCATCGACACCGCCGGCATGTCGCCCGAAGCCACCGAGCTCGCCAACCGCCTCGCCCGCGATATCGGCAGGCTCGCGCCCGATGACTTGAGCTTTCTCAGCAATGAAGTGGCCCGCCGGCTGAAATAGTTACGCGCCATGCGTAACGCCAAGTACGCGTAACAATTGCTGTTGCATAAATGCCGCGCAACAGCCGTACCGAAAGTTACGCAACAATTGCTGCTTGCTCCGCTCCAGCAACAGGCCTAAACGCCCGCTCCCGGCGACGCGCCGGTGACTGGCAAAGGGTCGAGCTCGTGAGCTCTCGCCTGGCGCGGATGGCATTGCCACCCCGTGTACCGCCGGCCACTGGAAACCGGGATTGCGCATATAGCTCAGCCAGGCAGAGCGCCGGAGTGATCCGGAGGTCGCGGGTTCGACTCCCGTTATGTGCTCCACGATGTAGCTCATTTGGGTAGAGCATCAGACTTGTAATCTGAGGGTAGAGGGTTCGATTCCCTCCATCACGGCCCTTCAACGGCCGCCAGCTTAGGGTGCTGGTTACTGAGACTAAGGGTTCTGGGGCCGGTCATGTGGGACCGGTCGCGGCAGCGAGGCGGCTTCGGCTCCCTTGCCTGCCAAAGCCGGGACCGCCCTTCGAGGGGTGCTCCGGCGCCGGCTGAAGGATGAACATGGTTCTGGCCCGGCCCGCGCACTCGCTTGCGCCATGGCTTCGCCGTTCCCATCGACATCCCGCTCGCCGGCCTGCCCGCCCCCCTGGTCGGTCGGCCGCCCCGGAACCTGACTTTGAGTGGTCGCGCTTTCGAACCGGAAAAGTCTCTCAACTTTTCCTGAAAACGCTCCGCTGCCATTCGACCGGTCCCGCAGGGTGCGAGCCGGCGAACCACCGGGCCCAGCCGGCCCAGACCAGTGAAGGACGAGCTCAGGGCATGACCTAGAGACGTTACAAGGAGGACGACCATGGTGATCGAAATTCTGGATCGGGTGCGCGGTGTGCAGCGCCTGATCGTCAAGGAAAACCAGCGCGTCATTGCGCTGTACAAGGGCAAGTTCCATGGGGTCCTCACCCCGGGCGAGCACGTGCTGCGGGCTGACCGCGGCCGGCTCGAGATCGAATGGCACGATCTCGCACGTCCGGAGTTCGTCTCGATCTTCGACAAGGCGCTGTTCCGCGACCACGCTGAGGTGGCGGAAGAGTACCTGACCGAGATCCGCGCCGGCGCCGACGAGGTGGTTGTGGTGTCTCGCGACAAGCGCCTGCATGCCGTGCTGAAGCCGGAGGAGCGTGCGGTCTACTGGACCGAAGCTGGTCCCTGGACCGCCGAGCGCTTCGACGTCGCGGGTGATCTCGCCGTGCCGGAGAAGGTGCAGAAGCGCCTGACCGGTGTGGCCAAGCTCGCCCTCGTCACTTCGGTCGACGTCGCCGAAGGTCATGTCGGCCTGCTGTTCGTAGACGGCAAGTTCGTCGGCGAGCTCGAGGCGGGTGCGCACATGTTCTGGGCGGTGACCCGCAAGGTCGTGGTGAAGGTCATCGACTTGCGCCGCCAGTCGCTCGACGTGACCGGCCAGGAAATCCTGACGCGTGACCGTGTCACGCTCCGGGTGAACCTCGCCGCCGGTGCCAGGTGGTGGATGCGGTGAAGGCTGCGACCACCGTCAAGGATTTTGCCGACGCGCTCTACCGCGCCCTGCAGTTTGCGTTCCGCAAGTCGCTGGGTGTTAAGAGTCTCGACGAGATCCTCGCCGACAAGGTGACGGCCGAGGCCGAGGCGATTGCCGAGGTGCGGACGCAGATGGCGGCGATTGGTCTCACGGTCGGTGAGATCGCGGTCAAGGACGTGATCCTGCCCGGTGAGATGCGCGACATCCTCAACGAGGTTGTCGCGGCCGAGAAGGAAGCCGAGGCGAACGTCATCCGCCGGCGCGAGGAGACGAACGCCACCCGTTCGCTGCTCAACACCGCGCGGGTGATGGCCGAGAACCCGGTGATGCTGCGGCTGAAGGAGCTCGAGGCCTTGTCGGAGATCGCCGGCAAGGTCGAGCGCCTGACCATCCACAACGGCACGGCGGGCCTGATGAACGACCTCGTCAAGCTCCGCGACGAGTGACAAGCCGGCCGCCGGGGGCAACTCCGGCGGTCAAACCGATGCGTTCCACGCCGGCCGGGGTTGACCTTTTGCTGGTGGTTCGATGCTTTCGTGTGCGCCAGGTCTGCGGTTCGCTGGGCCTGACCGGGCAGGGATTCACGTGGAACACCGCGACCGCGAAACGGAAATCGTCGTGCTGCTGCACGGCATTGCCCGGACCAGCCGCAGCATGCGGCCGATCAAGGCCGCTATCCGCGGCGCCGGCTATTGCACGCTGAACCTCGACTACCCGTCCCGACGCCATGACCTTGCCGGGCTGGCCGACATCGTTGGACAGCAGCTTGCCGCCGCCGGCGCCTGGGATGCGCCGAAACTGCATTTCGTCACTCATTCGATGGGCGGACTGGTTGCGAGACAGCTGCTGCTTGGTGATCGCCCGACCCACGCCAGGATCGGCCGGGTGGTGATGCTGGCGCCGCCCAGTGCCGGCAGCGAGGTCGCGGACTTTCTCGCGCCACTGCCGCCCTACCGCTGGCTCTATGGTCCGGCCGGCCAACAGTTGACCACCAGCCACCGCAGCGGCATCTGGCGAACGAGCCCCGACTTCGAGCTGGGCATCATCGCCGGTGCGACAGGTTGGCCGTACCTGCTCGGCAACCTGCTGCTGCCGCGGCCGCACGACGGCCGCGTTTCGGTCGAACGCACGCGAGTCGACGGCATGCGAGACCATCTTGTCGTCCCGGCGACCCACAGCTTCATCATGCGCGCGCCCGAGGTGCAGCGGCAGGTGCTGCATTTCATTCGGCACGGTGGCTTCGCCCACCGGGTGGACAGCCCGGCTGAACCGAGGGCGGCCACCGGGCCGGCGACGGATCCTCAGCAGTGAAGAACGTCCTTTTCATCTGCAGCGGCAATCGCCTGCGCAGCCCGACCGCAGAGGCGGTCTTCGCGACCTGGCCGGACGTAGAAACCGACTCCGCGGGTCTCGACAACGATGCAATCGTTCGGCTGTCGCCCGAACAGATCGAATGGGCCGACCTCATCTTTGTGATGGAGGCATCGCATCGCAACAAGCTCGGCAAGCAGTTTCGCCAGCATTTGAAAGGCAAACGCGTCATCGTCCTCGGTATTCCCGACGACTACGCCTTCATGGCGCCCGAGCTGGTGGCGCTGCTCAACAGCAAGGTCGGTCGCTATCTCCGCTGAACCGCTTGGCTTGCGCCGGAAACTCGGGCTTACTCAGCAACGAGGCGATAAGCGGCCCAAGAGACCCGTGCGCCATCCACGTCCAGCGCAATGGTACATGGCAGGTTTGCGCCATCGGTAGTTGTTGGTAGTTGCGCCATACAAGCAAAGCAAGTTCGACGAGTCGTCGAAGTGTTAAGGTTTACTGCGGACAATCGGTCGCCTCGCTGCTGTTGGGAGAAAGCGATATGCGGGCCTCACAACTGTTTTGGCATGATGCTTCGCGCTGGTTGGAGCACGCGGGCAGCCTGGATCGGGCTGGCCTGGTGTTTTACTTCGGCACCCGGCAGATGCTTGCTGATGGTGCGATCTATGACAGCCTGCGCCAGCGCTTCCCCGAGGCACACGTCCTGGGGTGTTCGACTGGCGGTCAGCTTGCCGGTACTGATGTCAGCGACGATATGGCCTGCGCCCTGGCGCTCGATTTCGACGCCACCACGTTGCGCGTCATGCGCGCCGATATCGCCGGATCCGCCAACTCGCGCGCTACCGGCCAAGCGATCGGCGCGGGCCTCAAGGGCGATGGTCTTGCCGGGGTGTTCGTCCTTTCCGATGGGCTGCACGTCAATGGCAGCGCGCTGGTCGAAGGCATCGTCGATGAGGTCGGCCGTGGCGTACCGGTGAGCGGTGGCCTCGCCGGAGATGGCGCTGACTTTGTCGAGACCCTCGTCGGCTGCGATGGCCCGCCGATGCCCAATGCGATCGCCGCGGTCGGCTTTTATGGCGATGCGATCCGCATCGGTCATGGCAGCGCCGGCGGCTGGGATGTGTTCGGGCCGATGCGGCGGATTAGCCGCGCCGATGGCAATGTGCTGTACGAAGTTGATGGCAAGCCGGCGCTCGACCTCTACAAGCTCTATCTGGGTCCCGAGGAGAGCCAGAACCTGCCGGGCTCGGCGCTGCTCTTCCCGCTGCGCATATTCGACCCGCGGCATCCGGAGCGCAGCGTGGTCCGGACCATTCTCGCTGTCGATCACGATACTGGGTCCATGACCTTTGCCGGCGACATGCCGACCGGTTGGTCCGCCCAACTCATGCGCGGCAATTTCCATCGGCTTTGCGCCGGGGCGGCCGAAGCCACCCAGCGGGCGGTGCTGGGCGCCGGGCCGGCCCGCGATACTCAGAGTGCCGCGATCTTCGTGAGCTGCATCGGGCGGCGCCTGCTGATGGGCCAGCGGATCGACGAGGAAATCGAGGCAGCAACAGCCGAGCTGTCGGAGCGGTGCCTGCCGGTCGGATTCTATTCCTACGGCGAGATTTCCCCCGACGAGGGGTCCGGTTTCTGTCAGCTGCATAACCAGACCATGACGGTGACCGTGTTGACCGAAGAGGCGGCGTGAGCGTTGCGCAAGCTGTTTGACAGGCAGCTGGAGAAATCGACGGATGCCGCCGGTCAGGTCGACCTGGCGGCGCTGGAAAGGCTGGTCACGGCAGCCTACGAGGAAACCGAGCTGGACCGGACCCGCACTGATCGCTCGATGGAGCTGATGATCGGCGAGTTGACGGCGTTCCAGGTCGGGCTCGAAGCTGAGATCGACAAGCGCACAGCGCAGCTGACGCGGAGCCGGCGGAAGCTCAGGACCCAGAACACGCGCTTCCTCACTGCGCTCGAGAACATGTCACAGGGCCTCGCCATGTTCGATGCGCGCCAGCGGCTGGTGGTCTGCAACCATCAGTATCTCGAGATGTACAACCTGCCGCGCCACCTGGGGCGGGTCGGCACGCATCTGGTCACCATCCTCAAAGCGCGCATCGCCGCCGGCACCTCCGGCGGCGACGATCCGACGGCCTATCTGCGCGAGCGGCTGCTCGTGGCGGCAGAAGGGGTGAGTTCATCGGCGGTCCACCAGCTCGCCAACGGCCGGGTGATGTCCGTCGCGCACAAGGCGATGACCGATGGCGGCTGGGTGACCATGCACAAGGACATCACCGAGCTGCACAGCATGCAGGCCGAGCTCGCTCACCAAGCCTACCACGATGCGCTCACCGGACTGCCGAACCGCAACTTCTTCTACCAGCGGCTGGGGCAGGCGTTCGAGACGCTCGGCTCTGGCACTGGCTTTGCGGTGCTTTGCCTCGATCTCGACGGGTTCAAGGCGATCAACGATTCGATGGGTCATGCCAGCGGTGACAAGCTGCTGCGGCAGGTTGCGGCGCGCCTTTCCGATTGCACCGCCGGGGCAGGTGTCGTTGGGCGCATGGGCGGCGACGAATTCGCCGTGCTGCTTCCCGGTGGAACGCGGGATAGCGCACTCGTTTTGGCCCGCACCATCCTCGATGCGATCCGGCGGCCTTTCGATATCGACGACCACGCCGTGCTGGTGGGCGTGAGTATCGGCATCGCTCTGGCGCCCGAGGACGGTGCAGGGGCCGACGCGCTGCTCAAGAGCGGCGACCTGGCGTTGTACTCGATCAAGCGGGGACGCCGCGGCGGCTACAGTTTCTTCGAGCCTGACCTGGCGCAGACGCTGAGTGCCCGCTCCAGCATGGAACACGACCTGCGGCGCGCCCTCGCCAACGGGGAGTTCGAGCTGTTCTACCAGCCGGTGCTCAACCTCGCGGCCCAGAAGATCGTCGGCTTCGAGGCTCTGCTGCGTTGGCGCCATCCGACCGAGGGCCTGATTCTGCCAGGCGATTTCGTACCCCTGGCCGAGGAGCTCGGCCTGATCATGCCAATCGGGGAGTGGGTGATCCGCGAGGCCTTTACCGAAGCTGCCCGATGGCCGGCATCGATGCGGATCGCGGTGAACGTCTCGACGGTGCAGTTCGAACGGGGCAACCTCATCGACGTGCTGAGCAATGCACTGGCCGCAAGCGGCCTGGCGGCGAATCGGGTCGAGGTCGAGATCACCGAGACGCTGTTCCTCGAGCAGAGCGAGACGAACCTTGATATCCTGCACCAACTGCACGCGCTGGGGCTGAAGGTGGCGCTCGACGATTTCGGTACTGGCTTCTCAGCGCTGAACTACCTGCTGGCGTTTCCCTTCGACAAGATCAAGATCGATGGCTCGTTCGTTCGCGCCCTGGATAACACGGCGGGGGCCCACATCATTCTGGGGGCCGTCGCGGGCATCGGGCGGCGCATGGGAATTGTCACCACTGCCGAGGGCATCGAGACGGCGGAGCAGCTGAGGAACGTGCGCGCGCTGGATTACACCGAAGCCCAGGGCTTCCTGATCGCGAGGCCGATGAGCCGGGATGCAGCCCGCCAGTTGCTCGATCTGGCGAGCGACCCCATGCGCGAGGTGCCCATGGCGGTGAAACCGAAGGCCGCCACCGGTACAGGCGGGGCGTAGTCTCCCCGGCTGCTGGGCTCCCCCGTGGATTCACGTGGAACATCCCGCCCGGGTGGACAGCCCGGCTGAACCGGCCTATGCGCTACCCCCTATATTCTGAGTTCTGCGGACAAGTTTCATGCTGCGCCGGTTCTTTGCCTATTATGCCCCGTACAAGCACCTGTTCTTTCTCGATTTTGGCTGTGCCGTGCTCGCCGGGCTCCTCGAGCTTGGCTTTCCGCTGGCGGTAAAACTGTTCGTCGACGACCTGCTGCCGGGGCAGAACTGGGGGCTGATCGCGGGGACGGCAGCCTTGCTGCTGGCGGTGTTTGCGCTCAACACGGTGCTCTCGGCCATCGTCAACTACTGGGGTCACGCGCTCGGCATCTCGATCGAGACCGATATGCGCCGGCAGGCCTTCGATCACATCCAGAAGCTGAGCTTCCGCTACTTCGACAACAACAAGACCGGCCAGCTGATCACCCACGTCACCAAGGATCTCGAGGAGGTGGGGGAGGTGGCCCATCACGGCCCCGAGGACCTGTTCATCGCGGTGATGACCTTCATCGGCGCGTTCCTCTTGATGTTCACCGTGCACTGGCAGCTGGCGCTGCTCACCACCATCATCGTGCCGCTGATGACCTGGCTGGTGAGCCGCTACGGGGCGCGGATGACCACCACCTGGCAGCAGCTGTTCCGCCAGGTCGGCGATTTCAACACCCGCGTCCAGGAAAGCGTCGGTGGCATCCGCGTGGTGAAGGCGTTCGCCAATGAGGATTATGAGCGCGGGCTGTTCGCCAAGAACAACGAAGGCTATCGCGCTACCAAGCTCAGCGCCTATGCCATCATGACGGCGTCGATTGCGCTAAGCTATTTCAGCACCCGCTTCGTGCAGCTGGTGGTGATGGTCGCCGGGACCTGGTTCGTCATCGCCGGCGAGCTCAGCTATGGCGGCTTCGTCAGCTTCCTTCTCCTGGTCAACGTGTTCTTCCGCCCGATCGACAAGATCACCTCGGTGCTCGAGAGCTACCCCAAGGGCATTGCCGGCTTCCGCCGCTTCACCACGCTGATCGATACCGAGCCCGATACTGCCGACCGGCCGTGCGCCAAGGCGGTCGAGGGACTCAAGGGCGATATCGTCTACAAGGATGTGAGCTTTGCCTATTCGGGCGATCCGGCTTCGAAGGACAAGGTGCTCGATGGGCTGAACCTCACTATCGCGGCCGGTGAGACCGTCGCCTTTGTTGGCCCGTCCGGCGCCGGCAAGACCACCATCTGCTCGCTGTTGCCGCGCTTCTATGACGTCACGGCTGGTGCCATCACCGTCGACGGCGTCGATATCCGCGACATGACGCAGGCCTCGCTGCGCAGCCAGATCGGCATCGTGCAGCAGGACGTCTTCCTGTTCGGCTCGACCATCCGCGAGAACGTCGCCTATGGCCGCCTCGGCGCCAGCGACGACGAAGTAATGGATGCGCTCCGTCGCGCCTCGCTCGACGAGTTCGTGCTGTCACTCCCCGATGGGCTCGATACCCCGACCGGCGAACGCGGCGTAAAACTGTCGGGCGGCCAGAAGCAGCGGCTCGCCATTGCCCGCATCTTCCTGAAGAACCCGCCGATCCTCATCCTCGACGAGGCCACTTCGGCGCTCGACACCGCCACCGAATACGCCATCCAGCAGGCGCTCGCCGCGCTGTCGGATGGACGCACGACGCTGGTCGTGGCGCATCGCCTCGCCACCATCCGCAATGCCGATCGGATCGTGGTGGTGGGCAGCGAGGGGATCGTCGAACAGGGTAGCCATGCCGAGCTGCTGGAGCGCCGCGGCGCCTATGCCCGGCTGCATGGCGCACAGTTCGCCGAGCCGGTGACGGCGACCTGATGCCGGATCGACCGAGGGGGATGGGACGATGCTGAAGCTGAGATTTCTCGAGGACAACCGGCCGCTGGCCGAGCTGCTGCGCGCTGATTGGGATGCCGATCCGGCCCCGTTCGCCTGGTACCGGATCTCGTCCAACGCCATCTATCCGTTCACCTTCGAAGGCGAGCAGCGTTTCCTGCGCTTTGCTCCGGCGGCCGGAAAGCGTGCCGAGACGATCGCGGCGGAGCTGGAGTTTCTGTCCTACCTCGGCAAGGCCGGTTACGGCGCCGCAGTGCCGATCGCCGCAAAGAGCGGCCAACACCTTGTGTCAAAAGCCACGCCGTGGGGCAGCTATCACGCAACGGCCTTCCATGCGGTGCCCGGTGTTCAGCTGAGCCGGACCGATCTGGGCGACATCATCATTGCCAGCTATGGGCGGGCATTGGCCGAGTTGCATCAGCTGTCCCAGGTCTATCGGCCTGAGGGGCCGCCACGCTGGAATGAAAGCGATGTGCTGGACTGGATCCGGTCCGTGCTGCGCGAGTTGCCCGGCACGCAAGGCGCTATGGCCGAAGCCGATCTGATTGAGGCTCGCCTGTCCGAACTGCCGCGAGACCCCGAGAGCTACGGCCTCGTCCACTACGATTTCGAGTGCGACAATGTCTTCTTTGACGCAGTGAGCGGACGCTGCTTCGCCATCGATTTCGATGACGCCATGTACCACTGGTTCGCCATGGACATCGGACAGGCCGTCGACAGCCTTGCCGACGAGGTTGAGCCGGAGCTGGCCGCGGCGCGGGAGGCGGTGTTCCTCGCGGGCTACGCCGCGGTCCGCCCGTTGCCCGACCCGGCGTTGCGGGCGGTATGCCGTCGCTTCGCCGATCTCTACTGGTACGCCCGGGTTGCCGACGCGCTCAGCGAAACCTGGCCGGACGAGCCGGACTGGATGACCGGTCTGCGCGGCCGCCTCGAGGACGGGAAAACCGAACGCGCCGCACGGTTCGGCTCGCCGCTCGCTTAGCGTCCGAGGAAGCTCCTGAGCCGGCTGACCCCGTCGCGAAGCTTTTCGGGAGCGACGGCGTGGCACCAGCGGAGCCACCCGTCGCCTTCCGCTCCGAATGCGCCGCCTGGCGCGAGGCCGAGCCCCGCTGCCTCGACCAGGCGCTTCGCCAGCCCCAGCGTGTCGGGATAGCCTTCGATGCGGAAGAACACATACATCGCGCCGCCGGCATCGGGGATGACGACGCCGGGGATGCGGCTCAGCTCGGCGACCAGGAGGGTTCGCGTAGCAGTGAGCTCGGCCCGAAGCTTCATGACCGTCGGCTCGCCATCGGTCAGCGCAGCCGTCGCGGCGCGCTGCACCGGCTCGAGGATGCACGAGGTGTTGTACTCGATGACCTTGGTGAGATCGTTCGACAGCGTCTCTGGCGTTGCCAGCCAACCGACGCGCCAGCCGGTCATCGACCAGGCTTTCGAGAAGCTGTTGACCGAGATGATCCGGTCGCCAGTCTGATAGCGGCGGAGGAACGACGGAGCCGAGCGGCGCCGCGGGTCATGCACCAGGCGCTCGTAGACATCGTCGCTCAGCACCCAGATGCCGTGCTTGCGGCAATGCGCCAGCACCGCGTCGACTTCATCTTCCTCGATGGTCCAGCCGGTCGGGTTGTTCGGCGAGTTGATGACGGCGAGCCGGGTGTCCGGGGTCAGCGCTGCGAGCAGCCGGTCGAGATCGAGCGACCACTTGCCGTTCCTGATTGTCAGCGGTACCCGCACCACCTCGGCACCGAGAATCCTGGGGATCTCGACGATATTGGGCCAGAGCGGTGTCACTGCCACCACCCGGTCGCCGGGTGACAGCACCATCTGCGCCGCGATCATCAGCCCCGAGACGCCTGACCCCACCGCCGCGATGCGGCCCGGCGCGACGGTCGTGTCGTGCAGCTCGCTGAGGTAGCCGGCGATCGCCTGCCTGAGATACGGCCGACCGAGATTCTGTGAGTAGAACGTCTCGCCCTCGGCCAATGACGCCATCGCCGCCTCGCGAATGAAGCGCGGCGTCGGCTGGTCGGACTCGCCAAACCAGAACGGCAGCACGTCGGTCCGGCCCATCCCGGCATTGGCGACGTCGCGGATCAGCGAGCTCGACAGCGCCTGCACTTCATGGCGTGCCGCGACGGTGTGGATCGGCGAGTTGGTCGTGGCGGCGAGCAAAGGCGGCTCCAATGGAAAGGCCGGGAACGGGTTCCCGGCCTTGGTACTGCATAGATGAGGCGCTCACCAGTCGGGAACGCGGATCATTCGATTGCACAATTCGCGCCACCCACTCGATGTCATCCCTGCGAAAGCAGGGACCCAATTCACCACCCGCACCAGCTGATAGATGGGTCCCAGCTTTCGCTGGGATGACAGCCGGTGGTTGGGTTAGGTCGAGCCCGACCAGTTTCGCCCGTGCAACCCACTCGGGTGCTTCCCTACAGCACGAACCGGCTGAGGTCGGTGTCGGCCGCCATCTTGCCGATGCGCTCGTCGACATACTCCTTGTCGATGCGGATCGTCTCGCCCGCCTTGTCAGGCGCATCGAACGAAATGTCTTCGACCAGCCGCTCGAGGATGGTGGCGAGCCGGCGGGCGCCGATATTCTCGACCGTCGAGTTGACCTGCACCGCCGCGTCGGCGATCGCCTCGATCGCATCGGGGGTGAAGTCGAGCGTCAGCCCCTCGGTCTTCATCAGCGCCACATACTGCTTTATCAGGCTCGCGTCGGTGTCGTTGAGGATGCCGATCAGGTCCTGCCGGGTCAGCGCCTTGAGCTCGACCCGGATCGGCAGGCGGCCCTGCAGTTCGGGCAACAGGTCCGAGGGCTTGGCCACATGGAAGGCGCCCGAGGCGATGAACAGGATGTGGTCGGTCTTCACCGGGCCGTACTTGGTCGAAACCGTGGTGCCTTCGATCAGCGGCAGCAGGTCGCGCTGCACGCCTTCGCGGGAGACGCCGCCACCGTAGCCGCCTTCTCGGTTCACGATCTTGTCGATCTCGTCGATGAAGGCGATGCCGTGGTTCTCCACCAGATCCACCGCTTCCTTGTTCAGCTGGTCCTGGTCGAGCAGCTTGTCGGCCTCCTCCGCCAAGAGCGGCTGGTGCGCGTCCTTCACCTTGACCTTGCGCTTGACGCCGCGGCCGCCAAAGGCCTTGCCCAGCATGTCCTGGATGTTGATCACGCCGATATTGGCGCCCGGCATGCCGGGGATATCGAAGCCGCCGGAATTGCCGGTCGGCTGCATCTCGATCTCGATTTCCTTGTCGTCGAGCTCGTTGGTGCGAAGCTTCTGGCGGAAGCTGTCGCGGGTCGATGGCGAGGCGGACGAGCCGACCAGCGCGTCGAGTACCCGCTCCTCGGCATTGTGATGCGCCTGCGCCTGCACCTCGGCGCGCTTCTTGTCGCGCAACAGCGAAATGCCCGCTTCGACCAGGTCGCGGATGATCTGCTCGACGTCGCGGCCGACATAGCCGACTTCGGTGAACTTGGTGGCCTCGACCTTGATGAACGGCGCCTGGGCGAGCTTCGCCAGGCGCCGGCTGATCTCGGTCTTGCCGACGCCGGTGGGCCCGATCATCAGGATGTTCTTCGGCGTCACCTCGGCGCGCAGATCGTCCGGCAGCTGTTGCCGGCGCCAGCGGTTGCGCAGCGCCACGGCCACGGCGCGTTTCGCGTCGTGCTGGCCGACAATGTAGCGATCGAGCTCGGAGACGATCTCGCGCGGGGAGAAATTGCTGTCACTCATAATCCGTCACTTTCCGCTGCCCTCATCGAGGCGCAGCACCATGAGATAGTCATCGTAGAAGACGCCATCGACCTTGAGGCCGCGCGGGTCTTCGCCATACGTCACAAAGCCGTGCCGCTCGTAGAGCCGGCGGGCTGTGGGGTTGTCCTGCGTCACCGCCAGATGCAGCTGCAGCACGTGGTTGCGCGCTTCGGCGATCACCGCCGCGATCACCAGGTCCGCGCCGCCGCGGCCGCGCGAGGCTGGACTGAGATAGACGCCGATGAGATGGCCGCGGTGCGCCGAGTTGCTGTTGGTTTCGCGGTAAAAGCCAGCCGTGCCGACCAGCGCAGCGCCGTCGAACAGCCCGAAGATGAAGCTGCGTTCCAGCCGTCCGGCAAAGACCTCGATCGGCTGCGTCCCCTCTTCGGCAAGGCTCGAGCCGAACGACGCCGGCGACAGCGTCAGCCCCTCGATGCGGAGCGTTCTATAGGCCTCCGCGTCAGAAGCAGTCAGCCGGCGGGTGGTCCAGTTCATGCAAAATCTCCGTCGGCGTTCCGCGCCAGCATCAGCGCCGGGCCATATTTCGAGTGCCGCGTGTCGAAGCGTTCGAACCCGGCTTTCTCATAGGCGCGGATCGCCGCCGCGTTGGCCGGATCGGGATCGATGATCACCCGGATGGCGCCTTCCTCGAACAGCTGCTCAACGAACGCTTCGATCAGCCGCGTACCATGGCCCTTGCCGATCAATGCGGCCTCGCCGATGAACTGGTCGATCCCCAGGGTGCCGGTTGGCTGGTCCTGGTACGGGTGCGCATCTTCGAGATGCGGATCGTAACTCTGGATGTAGCCGATCGGCTTTCCGTCGAGTTCGACGATAAAGGGCTCGACCGAAATGCTGTCGATATGGCTTTCGATCGACTGCAGCGCTTTGGCGGGCTCAGCCCACCATTTCCTCACATGGGGCTCGGCCAGCCAGCGCCCGAGGAGCGGCAGGTCAGCTCGGGTCACCGGCCGGAAGCCGTACTGAAACTGAGCGTCAGACGGTTTCAATCGTTTCGACCGTCACGTTCTCGTTGGTGTAGATGCACACCTCGGCGGCGATCTTCATCGCCTTGCGGGCGATCTCTTCTGCGTCGAGCTCGGTGTTTTCGCTCAGCGCCAGCGCCGCCGAATAGGCGTAGTTGCCACCCGAGCCGATGGCGATGGTCGCGTGGTCTGGGGTGAGCACGTCACCGGTGCCGGTGAGCACCAGGGTGACATCCTTGTCGGCGACGATCATCATGGCCTCGAGCCGGCGCAGGTATCGATCGGTGCGCCAATCCTTGGCCAGCTCGACCGAGGCGCGCATCAACTGGTCCGGATACTGGATCAGCTTGGCTTCGAGCCGCTCGAACAGCGTGAACGCGTCGGCGGTGGCGCCGGCGAAGCCGCCGATTACCTTGCCGTCGGCGAGGCGCCGCACCTTCTTGGCGGTATGCTTCATCACGGTGTTGCCGACCGAGACCTGTCCGTCACCGGCCACCACCACCTTGTTGCCCTTGCGGACGGCGACAATCGTCGTGCCGTGCCAGCCGGGGAACTCGTTGTCCTTCGACATCTTGGGAAAAACTCCAGAACTGTTGGTCCCTATTTAGGCACGGGGCGGGCGAATGCAAACCGGCCTAGCCGGTCGGGTAGTTTCCGCGATGTTACCGAGGTCCGTCGCGCCTTCACCGCATCTTCACCGCTCCGGCGCTATCTGCTACAGCCGCCGCGCCACGATAGGGACTGCCGAGATGCGCACCGCCGAGATCGCCCGCAAGACCAACGAGACCGATATCAAAGTGTCGGTGAACCTCGATGGGTCGGGCAAGCATGAGATGCAGACCGGCATCGGCTTTCTCGATCACATGCTGGATCAGCTGTCGAAACACTCGCTGATCGACATGACCGTCGTCGCCAAGGGCGACCTGCACATCGATTTTCACCACACCGCCGAGGATGTCGGCATCGCGCTGGGCGAAGCGATCAAGCAGGCGCTCGGTAGCAAGCGGGGCATTCGCCGCTATGCCTCTTCGGACCTGCCGATGGATGGCACGCTCACCCGCGTCGCCCTCGACGTCTCGGGTCGGCCGTTCCTCGTCTGGAAGGTCGAGTTCACCCGCGACAAGGTGGGCGAGATGGATACCGAACTGTTCCGTGAGTGGTTCCAGGCTTTCGCCATGAATGCCGGCATCACGCTGCACGTCGAAACCTTCTACGGCGACAACAACCACCATATCGCCGAAAGCGCCTTCAAGGCGCTGGCCCGGGCGCTGCGCTCGGCGGTGGAGATCGATCCGCGCGCCGCCGATGCCATCCCCTCGACCAAGGGTACGCTCTAGAGCGCTTTCAGGAAAAGTTGCAGACTTTTCCGGTTCGAAAGCGCGACAAAATCAAGTCCACGCTATCGCGAACCGACGCTCTGCAAGTCCCCCAAACTCGGTGTCATCCCCGCGAAAGCGGGGACCTCCGTTTGCGATCGTGCAAAGTCCAAGAAGGCAGAGGTTCCCGCTTTCGCGGGAATGACCCGGTGGGTGGGGCACGGGACGGGTTGCGCCGGCCGAACAGCTTACTTGAAGCCGTAGTTGGCGCCGGCGCTGATGACCGTCAGGGTGAAGATCGCCATGACGACGAGCAGCCCGACGGCGAGCCAGCCGATGAAAATGCCCTGGGTCGGTTCGGAACCCATCGTTCCATCGCCATGCGGGTCGTGGGAATCATGCGTCATAAAGCTCTCCTCAAAGCCGGTTGAACCAACGGCATGGCAGGCGGTCGGTTCCCTCATCTTCCAACCGTGCGGGTTTTGCTCTAAGGCGAACCCGCAACCACGCCGATCCAAACGAGGATAACCGTGACCCTCTATTCCGTCTACGAGCGCCCGAGCGATGCGCCCACTGCGGTGGCCGATCGCTTCTCCTGGTCCGCAGCCCTGCTGCCGCCGGTGCATGCGCTCGTCCACGGGCTCTGGCTGCTGCTCGGGATCTGGGTTGCCGGCACGGTCGCGATCACTGGCTTGAGCCTCGTGATCGGCGGTGAGGCGGCGTTCTGGCTCTATGTGCTGTTCGCCACACTGATCGGCTTCGAGGCCGGGAGCTTCCGCCGGGTGAAGACGGCGAAGCGCGGCGGCCGCTATCGCACCGAAATCGTCGCCGCCGATGAAGACCTGGCGCTGGTCGACTACCTGAAGCGGCAGACCCGATGAGCACAGTTACCATTATCGATTACGGCTCGGGCAATCTCCGCTCGGCCGCCAAAGCCTTCGAGCGCGCTGCGCGGGAAGCCGGGACCGGCGACGACATCGTCGTCACCGACGACGTCGAAGCAGTACGCCGCGCCGACCGCATCGTCCTGCCGGGCGTCGGCGCCTTTGCCGATTGCCGCGCCGGGCTCGACGCGGTGACCGGCATGGTCGAGGTGCTCGAGGAGCGGGTGATCAAGGGCGGCGTGCCGTTCCTCGGCATCTGTGTCGGCATGCAGCTGATGGCCACCGAAGGCCGTGAAAAGACCATCACCAAAGGGCTCGGCTGGATCCCCGGAGCGGTGGTCAGGCTCGAGCCCAAAGGCAACCTCAAAGTGCCGCACATGGGCTGGAACACGCTGACCATCCGG
The DNA here is from genome assembly GCF_001424865.1 of Devosia sp. Root105. Taxonomy (NCBI): domain Bacteria; kingdom Pseudomonadati; phylum Pseudomonadota; class Alphaproteobacteria; order Hyphomicrobiales; family Devosiaceae; genus Devosia; species Devosia sp. Root105. The sequence goes on along the minus strand of NZ_LMCR01000001.1, from coordinate 645,097 downwards.
CAGGCCCACCCTTTGCTCGCCGACATTCCGGATGGCCCCGATGGGCTGCATGCCTATTTCGTCCATTCCTATCACCTGGCGGTGGACCGTCCGGAGACCCTGGTCGCCAGCGCCGATTACGGCCAGCAGGTCACCGCCATCGTCGGCCGCGACAATCTGCTGGGCACCCAGTTCCACCCGGAAAAGAGCCAGACCCTCGGGTTGACGCTGATCCGCAATTTTCTGGGGTGGAAGCCGTGAGCTCCGTGCTGACTGCCCCCCCCCTCCCAACCTCCCCCGCAAGGGGGGAGGCGCCGTTCCGTTTGCGTGGCTCGATCCAGCAAAATGCACCGGCAGACACTCTCCCCTTGACGGGGAGGGATGGGGTGGGGTGTGCCACACGCTCGATGTTGGCTGGAGAAACACTATGATCCTCTTCCCCGCCATCGATTTGAAGGATGGCCAGTGCGTCCGGCTGAAGCTGGGCGACATGCAGCAGGCCACCGTCTTCAATGACGATCCGGCCGCCCAGGCCAAATCGTTCGAGGACCAGGGGTTCGAGTACCTGCACGTTGTCGATCTCAACGGCGCCTTCGCCGGCCACAGCGTCAATGGCGACGCCGTCGGGGCGATCCTCGCTGCGGTGAGCTTTCCGGTGCAGCTGGGCGGCGGCATCCGCAGCATCGCCCATATCGAGGAGTGGCTGGGCCGCGGCCTCGCCCGCGTCATCCTCGGCACCGTCGCGGTGCGTGATCCGGCGCTGGTGCGCGAGGCGGCGCGGCTGTTTCCGGGTCGGGTGGCGGTCGGCATCGATGCGCGCGGCGGCAAGGTGGCGGTGGAGGGCTGGGCGGAAACCTCCGAGCTGACTGCCATCGAACTCGGGAAGCGCTTCGAGGGGGCAGGGGTGGCGGCGATCATCTACACCGATATCGACCGCGACGGTGTGCTGAAGGGCATCAACTGGCCCTCGACGCTGGAGCTGGCGGAAGCCGTGTCGATCCCGGTGATCGCCTCGGGTGGGCTCGCCTCAATGGACGACATCCGCACCATGACCGAGCCGCGCTACCAGCTGCTCGAAGGCGCCATCTCCGGCCGCGCGCTCTATGACGGGCGCATTGATTCACGTGAAGCAATAGCGCTGCTGAAACAGCGAGCTGCCTGATGGCTGAGCTCAAGAACAAGCCGATCCTGGTCGAGCGGGTCCGCCTCTGGTGGTATCCGCTGGCGCTGGTGCCGATCCTGGCGCTGTTCTATGCCGGCTTTACCGGCATCCTGCCCACGCTGTTCGGCCTCGCCGGGCTGTTCGCCTTCATTTTCTGGGTGTTCTCCTTCGGTTTCGCCATCTATGCGAGGGTGAAGCGCCCACCCTCGGAACCGCGCCAATGAGCCTGAAAACCCGCATCATCCCCTGCCTCGACGTCAAAGACGGCCGCGTTGTCAAAGGCGTGCAGTTCGTCGACCTGATCGATGCCGGCGATCCCGTCGAAGCCGCCATCGCCTATAACGCCGCCGGCGCCGACGAGCTGACCTTCCTCGACATTGCCGCGAGCCACGAGAACCGCGACACCATTTTCGATGTGGTGGCGCGCACGGCCGAGCACTGCTTCATGCCGGTGACGGTAGGCGGCGGCATCAGGAAGCTCGAGGATATCCGAAAACTCCTGCTCGCCGGCGCGGACAAGGTGTCGATCAACTCGGCCGCGGTGAACGACCCGGATTTCATCGCCCGCGCCGCCGACAAGTTCGGCGACCAGTGCATCGTCGTTTCGGTCGATGCGCGGCGGCGGCAGATCCAGGCGCCGGGGCAGCAGAACATGGATGAGTGGGAAATCTACACCCATGGCGGCCGTAATCCGACCGGGCTCGACGCCGTCGAGTTCGCCGCGAAAATGGTCGAGCGGGGCGCCGGCGAACTGCTGGTCACCTCGATGGATCGCGACGGCACCAAGTCGGGCTTCGACCTGAAGCTCACCCGCGCCGTTGCCGATGCGGTGCATGTGCCGGTGATTGCTTCCGGCGGCGTCGGCTCGCTCGGTGATCTGGTCGACGGGGTCAAGGAGGGGCACGCTTCGGCAGTGCTCGCCGCCTCGATCTTCCACTTCGGTACCTACACGGTGGGCGAAGCCAAGGACTACATGGAGCGTCACGGCATTCCGATGCGGCGCGACAGCAATGCGGGAGAAATTTGATGAGCTTCAGCCTCGAAGACCTGGATAAGCGCATCGCCGCCCGCGCCGGCGCTTCGCCCGATGAGAGCTACACGGCAAAGCTGCTGGCCGGCGGGGTCGAGCGTTGCGCCAAGAAGTTCGGCGAGGAAGCCGCCGAGATCATCATTGCCTCGGTGACCAAGGACAGGAAGGGCACCGAAGGCGAAGCCTCCGACGTGATCTACCACCTCCTGGTGCTGCTCCGCGCCGCCGGCGTGCCGCTCGCCGACGTGATGGCGCAGCTCGAGCGCCGCACCGCGCAATCGGGCCTCGAAGAGAAGGCGTCGCGCGGGAAGGTACAGGGCTGATGGGGGTCAAAAAGCTCGAGCTCGCGCCCTACCACTATTTCAGCAAGGCCGAGTGGAGCGGTTTTCGCGCCGACGAGCCGATGACGCTCGACGCCGATGACGTCAAACGCCTGCGCGCCCTCACCGATCCGATCTCGTTCACCGAGGCGGAAGAAATCTACCTGCCGCTGAGCCGGCTGATCTCGCTCTATGTCGAGGCGACGCAGGAGCTGCACCGCGCCTCGACGAAATTCCTCGGCGCCGATGGCCGCAAGGTGCCGTACATCATCGGCGTCGCCGGCTCGGTGGCGGTGGGGAAATCCACCACCTCGCGCATTCTGAAGGCGTTGCTCAGTCGCTGGCCGAGCTCGCCCAAGGTCGACCTCGTCACCACTGACGGTTTCCTCTATTCGAACCAGCGGCTCGATGCGCTGCAGCTCGCCGACCGCAAGGGGTTTCCCGAAAGCTACGATCGCGGCGCGCTGATCCGCTTTCTTTCCGACATCAAGTCGGGCAAGCCCGACGTCAAGGTGCCGGTCTACTCGCACCTCGTCTACGACGTCATCGATGGCGAGTTCATCACCATCGATCGGCCCGACATCCTGATCGTCGAGGGGCTCAACATCCTGCAGCCGGGCGAGTTGCCGAAATCCGGAAAGCCGATCCTGTTCGCCTCCGACTTCCTCGATTTCTCCATCTTCATCGATGCCGACGAGAACGACCTGACCACCTGGTTCATGGAACGCTTCCGGCGGCTGCGCGAAACCGCCTTCGCCGACCCCAAGAGCTTCTTTCACCGCTTCACCAAGATGAGCGCGGAGGAAGCCGAGGCTTTCGGCATGTGGGCGTGGAAGGAAATCAACCTTCCGAACCTGCGCGACAACATCCAGCCAACCCGCAGCCGCGCCGACCTGGTGCTGACCAAGGGCCCCAGCCACGCGATTGAACGGGTAGCGCTGCGGAAGGTTTAGTGCGCTTGGCTGCCCCTCACCCCGACCCTCTCCCCAAAGGGGCGAGGGGGCGGTGTGGCACAGTCGGTGCAAAGTGCGTCCCCTCGCCCCTCTGGGGAGAGGGCTAGGGTGAGGGGCGCCAAACGCACCTGCCGGGCCTAAATCCCGATGCTCTTCTCAGCCGCCAGCGCCTGCAAATCCGCCACCGGCCGGGCGCCGATATGCGAGATCACTTCGCTGGCCGCGAGGCACCCCGCCTGCAATGCGGTTCGGAAGTCGCGCTCCCGTGCGATCGCCAGCAGGAACCCCGAGGCGAACAGGTCGCCGGCGCCGGTGACGTCGACCACTTCTTTCACCGCATAGGCGGGGACGGTGATGATCTCGCCCTCGTGCACCACCATGGCGCCGTCGGCGCCCATGGTGATGGCCGCGAGTTCCGCGTCCTTGGCGATCGCCTGCACTGCGCCATGCAGGTCGGTCTGGTACAGGGACTTCAGCTCTTCGACATTGCCGAACACGATATCCATGGTCTTGGAGCGGATCAGGTCGAGGAACTCGTCGCGGTAGCGGTTGACGCAGAACGGGTCCGACAGCGTGAACGAGGCGGCGCGCTCGTGCTTGTGGGCGTAATGCGCCGCCATCACGAAGGCCTTCTTGGCCTCGGTCGGATCCCACAGGAACCCTTCCATATAGGTGACCGTGGCGCCGCCGATCTCGTCTTCCTTGATATCGGCGGTGGTCAGCTGATGGCAGGCGCCGAGATAGGTGTTCATCGTCCGCTCGCCATCCGACGAGAGGAGGATCATCGAGCGGGCGGTGGCCGGGCCATCGCTGAGGCGCGAGACGCCGTAATGCACGCCAATGCGCTTGAGGTCGTCGGCGAACACGTCGCCCAGCTCGTCGTCCGCCACCTTGCCGACGAACGAGGCCTTGCCGCCGAGCGAGGCGACGCCGGCCGCGGTGTTAGCCGAGCTGCCGCCGGAGATCTGGCGCTTGTCGGCTGGCATGCGTTCGTAGAGGTAAGCGGAACGCTCGGCATCGACCAGGTGCATGATGCCTTCCGACAATCCCTCGCGTTCGAGGAAGCCGGGATCGATGGGAGCTATGACGTCGACGATGGCGTTGCCGATGGTGAGAACGTCAAACCGGGCCTCGGCCATCGGCGATCCTTCGATGAAAATGGGGTAATTGAGCCGCGCCGGAAATAGAGGAGATTGCGCTCGCGCGCAACGCCAACCTCAGCCCGAGTGCGGCTTGCCGAAGCGCTGCGCATGCCGGCGGGTCAGCTTGCGCACCAGCGGCTCGGCAGTGGCAGCGGAAACCCCGAGCAACTGCTCGTCGAGCAGCAGCATGGAGAGACCATGCACGAAGGCCCAGGCGCTGATCGCCGCCTCGCCCGGCGCTTCCGGATCTTGCTTCGCCGCTGCCACCGCGAGGCTGGCGTAAGCGGCATCTGCAGCGCGGCGCAGGTCCTTGTCCTCGAACTTGCCGAGCTCCGACGAGAACATCAGCTTATAGAGCCGCGGGTAGCGCAGCGCGAATTGCACATAGGCCTCGGCCATGGCGCCGAACTGCTCATCGACCGCGACGCCGGCCTTGGCCGCCTCGACCGCCTCGAGGAACAGTGCAAACCCGGCCGCCGCCACTGCCTGGATCAGTGCCTGCTTGTCGCGGAAATGCCGGTACGGCGCCGCTGAGGAGACCCCGACCCGGCGCGCCAGCTCGCGCATTCCCAGTGCCTCGGTGCCGCCTTCGAGCAGCAGTTCCAGCGCCGCTTCGACCAGCGCACGGCGCAGGTCGCCATGGTGATAGCGGTCGGAGGGTTCAGATGTTGACATTGCTCACATTGAAGATTATCTCGATGCGAACAGTGTTAACATGCTGCCTCGCACCGGTCGAGGCGCGACAAAGCGAGATTAGGAAAAGTTGCAGATTTTTCCGGTTCGATCTCGCGGCCAAACAAGTCCGAACTGGGAGCGACATGATGACCGACCTGATCCTCGCCATTGCCCACCACCTTGCCGTGTTCACCCTGGTGGCGATCTTCGCCGCCGAGTTCGCCCTGCTGCGGCCGGGACTCGAGGGCAAGCGGCTCCGCCAGCTTGCTTCGCTCGATCGCGCCTATGGCGCCACGGCCATGCTGGTCATCGTCGTCGGCATTGTCCGGGTGATCTTCGGTTCGGCCGGCTGGGAATACTATGTCGGCAACTGGGTGTTCTGGGCCAAGATGATCGCCTTCCTCGGCGTCGGCCTCGCCTCGATCCAGCCGACAGTCTCGATCATGCGCTGGCGCAAGGCGGCGATGGCAGATGCTGGGTTCAGCCCGTCGCCGGCCGAGGTCTCGGGGTCACGTCGCTTCCTCTATCTGCAGGGAGCGCTCCTGGTGTTCATCCCGAGCTTTGCCGCCGCCATGGCGCGGGGCTACGGGGTCTAACCTGAGCTTTGCACTGTCGGTCGGCGCCTTCTCCCACAAGGGGAGAAGGTCTGACTGATGGGCCGGCTCTCGCATCAACTCCCCTTCGGCACCGGCGTCTTTGGCTCGAACCGGCACCAGTCGCGAATGATGCAGCGCCAGCAATCGGGCTTGCGCGCCTTGCAGATGTAGCGGCCGTGCAGGATCAGCCAGTGGTGCGCGTGCAGCAGGTATTCATCCGGCACGATCTTCAATAGCCCGGTCTCGACCTCGAGCGGGGTCTTTCCCGGGGCCAGCCCGGTGCGGTTGGCGACGCGGAACAGGTGGGTGTCGACCGCGATGGTCGGTTGCCGGAACGCAATGTTCAGCACCACGTTCGCCGTCTTCCGGCCGACACCGGGGAGGCTCTCCAGCGCTTCGCGATCCTCAGGCACCTTCGAATCGAACTTTTCGATCAGCTGCTGGCTCAGCGCAAAGACGTTCTTGGCCTTGTTGCGGAACAGCCCGATGGTCTTGATCTTGTCCTCGATCTCGGCCGGCCCCAGCGCCACCATCTTCTCTGGCGTATCCGCCAGCTGGAACAACAGCTTGGTCGCCTTGTTGACGCCGGCATCGGTCGCCTGCGCCGAAAGCACCACTGCCACCAGGAGCGTGAAGGGGTTCACGTAGTCGAGCTCGCCCTTCGGTTCGGGCTCGGCTGCCGCAAAAGCGCCGAAAATGGCTTCGACATCTGCTTTCGGCAGTCGCTTCACTTTTTGCTGCGCCATTTCCGTCATCCTGATTCTGAGCCTATACTGATGCCCAAGATGACGACCCAAACGCAAGCGAGGCCGCTATTCGCGGCAAAGCTGACGCCCCATCGATCGCTGGGACGCAAGGGTTTTCGCGTTGTCATCGTCCTTCTGGCGGTGCTCGCCACCATTCCCGGCATTATCTTCTTTTCGATGGGCGCCTGGCCGATCGTCGGTTTCCTCGGCCTCGATATCGCGCTGATCTGGTGGGCGATGCGCTCGAGCCAGCGCGACGGCAAGCGCTATGAGGAAGTGACGTTGTGGCCGGACCAGCTCGAAATCAAGCAGGTCGATGGCACGGGCAAGGAAACCCTGAGCCGCTTCAACCCCTATTTCGTCAAGCTGGTGGTCGACCGCGACTACAACGAGCGGACCGTCGGGCTGCACCTCAGAACCCGTGACCGCGACGTCGTGCTCGGCCAGTTCCTCAACCAGGACGAAAAGTCCAGCTTCGCCAAGGCCTTCGGCACCGCGCTGAAGCGGGCACGGGTTTGACCGCCGGGCGAATTTGCCGCTAACCCCTCCTCCCCACGGATGTTATCCCTGCGAAAGCAGGGACCCATCTATCCGCTGGTGCTAGCTGAGCGTTGGGTCCCAGCTTTCGCTGGGATGACATCGCGCATGTGGAAGTGTCGGTGGTTCTGATACCCGCCCATCAAACGTCAAAACCGGGTCGCAACGGCGGCTCGGCGCGCCTATGTTCCGCCTCATGAGCAAGCACGAAACCATCATCGCCAACTCGGATTACGAGACCGTCCAGGCCGCTATCGCCTATCTGAGCGAGACGCTGCCCGACGAAACCGATCTGCCGCGTTTTGCCCGTGCCATCGGGCTGACCGAGCGGCAGCTCACCGACCTGTTCCGCCGCTGGTGCGGGCTGAGCCCGAAAAGCTTCGCCCAGGCCGTGGCGCTCAATCACGCCAAAAAACTCCTCGCCGACCAGCAGAGCGTGCTCGACACCACCTATGAGGTCGGCCTCTCCTCGACCTCGCGGCTGCACGACCTGTTCGTCACCCATGAGGCCATGCCGCCCGGCGCCTTCCGCGCTCGCGGCGAAGGCCTCGAGATGGTCTGGGGCGCCGCCCCATCGCCGTTCGGCACCGCAGTGCTGACCATGACCGAATACGGGCTGAGCGGCATCGGCTTCGCCGACGAGAACATGTCGGTCGAGGAAGCCTTCGAGGATCTCGCCAACCGCTGGCCCAATGCCAACTATCGCCGCGACGACAAGGCCGTGGCGCCGGTCGCCGCCCGGGTGTTCGATCCCAACCGCTGGGATCCCGAGCAGCCGGTGCGGGTCGTCCTGATCGGCACCGATTTCGAGGTGCAGGTCTGGGAGACGCTGCTGAAGATCCCGGTGGGCAAGGCCACCACCTACCAGAAGGTCGCCAACCATATCGGCCGCCCGACCGCGGCTCGCGCCGTCGGCGGCGCCGTGGGCAAGAACCCGATCAGCTTCGTCGTGCCCTGCCACCGCGTCGTGGGCACCAGCGGCGCGCTCACCGGCTACCACTGGGGCGTGCCGCGCAAGCGGGCGATTCTGGGTTGGGAAAGCGGAGTAGTGGGGGCTTAGGGGCGTAAGGGCCGACTGCAGCAGACGGCCCCCTCCCATCCTCCCCCTTAAAGGGGGAGGTGCCCTGCCGGTGTGCGGGGCACGATCGAGCAACAGCCTCGACTCTTCACCTTCCCCTTTATGGGGGACTTCGAGCCGTCCCGTAGGGCAAATCGCTCCAGTGGAGCGATTTGAGGCGAGAAGGCCATGAGAGCTATGCTCGAATGGCGAGGGAGGGGGCCGTCTCTCTCAATCACGCGACCTTCAGATCGCCACTTTCTCCGCCAGCTTCCCGTCCGCGCCGATCTTGTAGATCACCGGTTCGCCCGTTCCGAGTTCGCGCTTCAGAATCTGTTCCGGCGTCAGGTTTTCGATCGCCATGACGATCGAGCGCAGCGAGTTGCCATGCGCGGCGACCAAAACGGTCTTCCCGGCCTTCAACAGCGGCACGATCTCGGCGTCGTAATAGGGCAGGGTGCGGGCCGCGGTGTCCTTGAGGCTCTCGCCGCCCGGCGGCGGTACGTCGAACGAGCGGCGCCAGATCAGCACCTGCTCCTCGCCCCACTTGGCCCGCGCGTCATCCTTGTTGAGGCCGCTGAGATCGCCATAGTCGCGCTCGTTCAAGAGCTTCGAGCGGGTGATCGTCACCTCGGTGATGTCGAGCTCTTCGAGGATCAGGTCGAGCGTGTGCTGGGCTCGGCGCAGCGCCGAAGTGAAGTAGACGTCGGGCACGTAGCCGGCCGCCTTCAGCTGCTTGCCGGTCTGGCGCGCCTCGCCGATGCCTTGCTCGGTGAGGTCGGGGTTGCGCCAGCCGGTGAACAGGTTCTTGAGGTTCCAGTCACTCTGGCCGTGGCGAACGAGGATCAGCGTCCCGGTCATCGAATAATCCTTGTCAGTTGAAGCCGAGCACGTCGGCCATGGAATAGAGGCCGGGCCGCTGGTCGCGCACCCAGAGGGCGGCGCGCACCGCGCCGTCGGCGAACAGCGCCCGGTTATCGGCGATGTGGTTGAGCTCGATGCGCTCCGATGGGCCGGCAAGGATCACCTTGTGCTCGCCGATGACGTTGCCGCCGCGCAGCGCGGCAAAGCCGATGCTGCCTTCTTCGCGCGGCCCGGTATGGCCGTCGCGGACGCGGACCGAGTGGGTCTTCAAATCGAGGTTACGGCCACGGGCTGCCGCTTCGCCCAGCATCAGCGCGGTGCCGGAGGGGGCGTCGACCTTCCTGTTGTGGTGCATCTCGAGGATCTCGATGTCGAAGCCCGGCAGCGCCGCGGCCGCCTGCTTCACGAGGCCCAGCAGCAGGTTCACGCCAAGCGAGAAATTGCCTGCCTTGACGATCCGGGCCCGGGCAGCCGCTTCGCGGATCGCTGCGTCATCAACCTCGCTGCACCCAGTGGTGCCGATGATGTGGACCAGCCCGCGCTTTGCGGCCTCCTGCGCCAGCGCCACCGAATTGGCGGGCGCGGTGAAATCAAGGATCGCTTCGGCGGCGTCGAGGGCAGCCGCGACGTCGTCGGTGATCGAAACACCGAGTGGCTCGAGGCCCACGAGTTCGCCTGCGTCCTTGCCGATCACCGGCGCCCCAGCGCGATCGAATGCCGAAACCACCCTGATGCCCGCTGTCGCGGCGATGGCGCGGATGTTCGCCGCGCCCATCTTGCCGCCTGCACCGGCGATGGCGACCTTGAGGTCAGACATGCTTGCTCCTACCGAACCCGTGCGACGCCTATAGCCCAGCCGGCGCGGTCATGCCAGCCGGGTGCCGCCGGCCATCTCGGCGAGGATCGCCTGCGCCGCGCTCACTGGATGCGCTGCGGCAGTGATCGGCCGGCCGACCACCAGGTGGCTGGCGCCGGCCGCCAGCGCTTCGGCCGGTCCGGTCACCCGCTTCTGGTCGCCATGTGCGCTGCCGGCCGGGCGGATCCCCGGGGTGACGATGGCGAGCTTGGGCCCCACGATGGCGCGCACCATCTGCGCCTCATTGGGCGAGCAGACGATGCCACCGATCCCCGCATCTTTCGCCTGTTCCGCACGCAGCGCCACCAGCCCGGCCGCATCCCGGGCATAGCCGGCGTCGGTCAGGTCGGCATCGTCCATCGAGGTCAGCACGGTGACGCCGAGCACGGTGAGCCCGGAGCCCGCGGCGGCTTTTGCTGCGGCGCGCATCGTCTTGGGGTAGGCGTGCACCGTAACCATGGTGGCGCCGGTCCTGGCGATCGCCGCGACGCCCTTTTCGACGGTGTTGTCGATATCGAGCATTTTGAGATCGAAGAACACCCGCTTGCCGGCGTTGAGCAGCGCCTTGCCGAGGTTGAGGCCGTCGCCGCCATAAAACAGCTGGTAGCCGATCTTGTAGAAGTCGACCGCATCGCCCAGTTGCGCGATCAAGCGTTCCGCCTCGTCTCGCGTATCGAGATCGAGTGCGACGATCAGGGTGCCTGCCATCAGATGTCTCCGGATTTTCCGGTCAGTGCCATAGCGGAACGAATCGGGCAAGCAGAAATGCCCGCTTGCGCGCGATGCTATGGCGCCATAGCGTCCGCGCAACACGATGGAATCATAGATCAATCATGCAGCAGCAGGCGCTTTCCGCCATTGTCGCCTGGGTGCGGCTCGAGCGTGCCACCGAGGCCTTCCACGCCGACCTGAAGAAGCGCTTCGGCATTACCGGGCTGCAGCTTGCCGTGCTGCGCATCTGCGCCGAACGCCCGCAGCTGCCGCTCGCCGCCTTGCGCAAGGCGCTGGTGATGCACCCGGCAACGCTCGGCCAATCGATCGACGAACTGCGCCGCATGGATCTGGTGACGGTGAAGACCGACCCTCGCGATCGCCGCGCCCGGCTGGTCGGGCTGACCGAGGCCGGAACTGCGCTGCTGGCCAAGGCGCCGCTCGCCGGCCCGACCCGGTTGCGCGAGATCGACCACGAGGTGGCGCGGCTCGACCGGTTGAAGCTGGCGCTCGAAGACGCAGTGGAGCTGTTCGGGTTGGGCGAGTGGGTGCCGGGTCGGAAGGATGGGGCTTAGGCGTTCGTCTGGTCGTGGCACCGGGGCGCAAAGTGCGTCCCCTCTCCCCTCTGGGGAGAGGGCCAGGGTGAGGGGCGCCAAGCACACCGGCCAGGCGGCTACAACTAAGTGGGATCGCGATTAGTATCGATGTGCTTGGCGCCCCTCACCCCAACCCTCTCCCCAAAGGGGCGAGGGGGCGGTGTGGCACGGTCAGAGCTAAAGCCCGTCGATCCTCGCCGGCAGCTCCTCCATCGCAATCCAGTCGGTCAACAGCTTCCGGTCGCTGAGCCGCACCACGAAGACGTTGCCGCCGCCCGGGTTGCCGATGCGGCGCTGGTCCTCGGAGCGGGCGATCGTCAGCCCGCCCAGATGACACTTCAGCAGTGTCCCCACCGCTCCATGCCCGGCAAAGCCGATCGGCTTGGTCGCATCGTGGCCCGCCAGCACCTCGTCGAAGCCGGCGACCACCCGGCGCTGCGCGTCGCGAGCTGTCTCCCAGCCCTCGGCCGACTCATCGGGGTGGGCGAACAACGCGTCCGCCAGCGCCTCGAACCGCGCCGCCGGAACAAAGCCGGTACTGCGACGGTCGTTCTCGTCGAACTTATCCCCGCTGTCCACAGGCGCGCCACAACCCCCAGCGAGAATCGTCGCCAGTTCGAGAGCCTTGGTTTCCGTACTCGAAACGAGGCGGGTCAGGCTCTCGACCAGTGGGTGGTTCGCAAAACGTTCTGCTCGCGACCTGCCAAGGCTGGACAGCCCCCAGCGTGGCGTCGCGACGTTGGGGTCGATCACCACTTCGGGGTGGGTGACGTAGAGCGCGTACACCTCAGATGCCGCCGCGCGAGAAATGCGTCAGCTCGCGCACCATCTGGCCGACCTTCCACTTGATATTGCCCTCGTTCGGCGCGCCGTCCTCGTCCAGCACATCGGGGTAGGGGCCGAGCCCGAGCAGCGTCGGCACCACCAGGGCGCCGATCTTGCTCAGCGAGTCGCGCAGGTGCGACAGCGCGAAGATGGTGGCGTATTTGCCGTCGCTCATCCCGCCGATGCCGAACACCGCGTGCTTGAATGGGTTGGGCTTCTCACGGCTGACCCAGGAGATCATGTTGGCGATCAGCGGCGTGATGCCACCGTTGTATTCCGGGCTGATGATCAGCACGATGTCGTGGCTGCGGAAAATCTCCGCCAGGCGCTTGGCTGCCTCGGGCGTCTCGCCGGCATCCTCGATGTCCTGGTTGAAGATCGGCATCTCGAACTCGCGCAGGTCGAGATCGGTGACGATCACCCCTGCTTCGCGGAGCTTGGCCGACAGGTGCCGGCGCAGCGGCTCGTTGATCGAGTCCTTTCGCAGCGAACCACAGATGGTGATGGCAGTCTTGGGGGGAGGGGTGTCGATGGTCATGCGCTAGAGCTAGCGCATTCCATTTGCAGTCGAAAGACACCGGATCGTCATCTGCATCGGGGCAATCACCCCTCATCCGGCCCTTCGGGCCACCTTCTCCCCGACGGGGAGAAGAACAGAGCGAGCGAATGGCACCGCCTTGTTCCTCTCCCCGTCGGGGAGAGGGTGGATCGGCCGAAGGCCGAGACGGGTGAGGGGTGAGCCGCCCTAGTTCTCGAACAGGCTCTTCAGCTTGGCGAAGAAGCCTTCGGAGGTCGGGGAGTTCTCGCGGGTCGATTCGCGTTCGAACTCCTCCAGCAGTTCGCGCTGCCGCTTCGAAAGGCTCTGCGGCGTCTCGACGTCGAGCTGCACGTAGAGGTCGCCGAAATCCTTGGAGCGCAGCACCGGCATGCCCTTGCCCTTGAGCCGGACCCGTTGGCCGGGCTGGGTACCGGACGATACCTTCACCCGGGCCCGCGCGGCATCGAGCGTCGGCACTTCGAACTCGCCACCCAGGGCCGCCGTGGTCATGGCGATCGGCACGCGCGCGTAAAGGTCGGCGCCGTCGCGCTGGAACAGGTCGTGCGGCTTAATCGAGATGAAGATGTAGAGATCGCCCGGCGGTCCACCGCGCAGGCCTGCTTCACCCTCATTGGCGAGCCGGATGCGGGTGCCGTCCTCGATGCCCTTGGGGATGTCGACCGAAAGCGTCCGGTTCTGCTGCCGGCGACCCTGGCCACCGCAATCGGTGCAGGGCTGCTCGAGGATCTGGCCGCGGCCGTTGCAGATCGGACAGGTCCGCTCGATGGTGAAGAAGCCCTGCGCCGCACGCACCTTGCCCTGGCCATTGCAGTGGCGGCAGGTCGACATGCCGGTGCCCGGCTTGGCGCCCGAGCCTTCGCAAGTGTCGCAGGTGGCGAGCGTCGGCACGTCGATATCGACGGTGCGGCCGGCAAACGCCTCTTCGAGGCTGATTTCGAGATTGTAGCGCAGGTCCGAGCCGCGCAGGCGGGATTGGCCGCCGCGGCCGCGGCCGCCCATGAAGTCGCCGAAAATGTCCTCGAAGATATCGGACATCGACGAGGTGAACTCGGGGCCGAACCCAGCCGGCCCACGCCCGCCATTCTCGAACGCGGCATGGCCGAAGCGGTCATAGGCGGCGCGCTTCTGCGGGTCCTTCAGCGTGTCGTAGGCCTCGCTGATCTCCTTGAACTTGTGTTCGGCCTCGGCATTGCCCGGGTTGCGGTCCGGGTGGAACTGCATCGCAAGCTTGCGGTAGGCGCCTTTCAGCACCGCTTCGTCGGCGCCCTTGGGCACCCCGAGCACTTCATAAAAATCGCGTTTCGCCAATCGGCCTTGTCCTTGGTTGCCTGCGCCCCGCATCAGGCATCCGGCCTAGATAAGTACTCTGGTGCCCGACGGCAACACTATCGAGGGTCGCGGGCCGACGTACGTGCCCGGTGTGACTTTTCCACCAGTCGCCGGGCGCCGACCTCGCGAGGGCGAGCTGTAACGAGAATAGCTAGGCGCCGAAGGCCGCTGCGAGGTTCCGGCCGAGCTGGCCCTGCGCGAACATCGCCTTGTTGACGATGCGGTAGAGCCCGAAGAAACCGTGCGTGACACCCTCATAGGTCGTCATGTCGACCCAGACGCCGGAACGCCGCAGCGCATCGGCCAAGGCTTCGCCTTCCGAGCGCAGCGGGTCGGCATCGGCGAGAATGATGGTCGCCGGCGGCAGCCCGGCAAGGTCGACCCGGCCGGCAATGTTCATCCGCGCATCCTGCGCATCGTCCTTCTTGCGGAACAGTTTGCGCGCCGCCCATTCGAGCGTCGCGGTCGAATAGGGGAAGGTATCGGCGTTCTGGAGGTGCGAGGGCAGGTCGAACAGCATGGCCGCCATCGGCGTCACGAGGCCCAGGTGGATCGGCAGCGGCTTGTCTTCGGCCCGCGCCCGCAGCGCCACGTTGACGGCGAGGTTGCCACCCGAGCCTTCGCCGACAATGGCGGCGCGCTTCGCATCGCCACCCAGTGATTCGGCATGCTCGAGCAGCCAGATCCACGCCGCATAGGCGTCTTCGTGCGCCGCCGGGAAGCGGTGCTCCGGCGCCTGCCGGTAGTGCGCTGAAACCACCACCGCGCCGGTGCGGGCCGCCAGCGCGCGCGGCGTTGCGTCGTAGTTGTCGACGTCGCCGAGCACGAACCCGCCGCCATGCAGGAACAGGACCATCGGCCTCAGGCCGGTGACGATGTCGCTCTGCGGGATGTAGATGCGGGCGCGGATCTCGTCCGTCGGCCCCTGGATCAGTCGCATCTCCATGCCCACGCCCATGTCGTCGACCTGATCGCGCAGGATCCGGCGCAACGCCATGTCGAGCGTGGGCAGCGCCCGCGCCTCGGGCGAACGGCACGCGTCGATGCGCTTGCCGCCCATCGATTGCAGCACGTTGAGGACGTGGCGCATGTCGGCGTCGAGCCGCTCGACAGGCGCGGAATCTGCTGCATGGAGATCGCCGTTCTCGGCGAACCTCCGCACCTCAACCGATGACATCTATAGTCCTTTCGAAGTCCGCCCTCAGCATCCGTTCCCCGGCCCTGGGTTTCGGCTGCTTCCTCAAGGCGTCCCGCTGCTGACGGTTGGAGCGCTTTCAGGAAAAGTTGCGAGACTTTTCCACCTCGAAAGCGTGACCAGGTCAGAGACGCCCACTTCAACCGATCCAACATCATTGGCGGATGTGAAGACATTTGGGCGGGGGTGCGGCAGCAATGCGGAAAAACACCGGGCTCCGGAACAATTCCGGAGCCCTTTGATTTCTCGGGTGATTCACGTGAAACGGCAGCGGTGGCCGTGACTTATACGACCTGCTCGCGGCTGACCCCGAGCGCCGCCAGCTTCGCCGCAGCGCTGGCCACAGCCTCCGCCGGGAATTTGTCGGCGTGGCGCAACACGATCGCTTCGCCGCTGAGCTCGGCCCGCTTGTGCTCCACCAGGCTGCCGAGGCCTTCGCTGGGGTTGGGATCCATCGCCCAGTCGCCGAGGCAGCGGATCGTGCCGTATTTCTTGTGCTTGGTGCGGGTACCGGACAGCCGGGTGGTCTTGCCGGTCGCCTCGGTCTTGACCTCTTCGGCGTAACTGACCGCCGTCCAGAACTCGCGCTCCAGCGCGTCGCTGAAGGGCAAACCGGCGAGCTCGGCGATCCGCATCTGGATCTGAAACGCATAGTCGTGATGCCCGAGCCGGCGGGCGTTGAACAGGAGTTTCCGGAGTTTTTCCGGTTCGGAGAATTTGCTGAGATCTGGGAACATCCGTCACTCTAGCACATCGGCAAACAAAAAGGCCCGGCATTTGCCGGGCCTTTCTAATTCTGTTGCGCCAAGCAATCAGGGCGACGTCTTGTCGGCGTTAGGCCGACCGCTTGTCATCCTTGACCTCTTCGAACTCGGCGTCGACCACATCATCATCGGCCGGCTGTTCGCCGCCTTCCGCCTTGGCCTCGGCTTCCGCCTGGCTCTGCTTGTACATCGCCTCGCCCAGCTTCATCGAAGCTTCGGCCAGCGTCGCGGATTTCTCCTTGATCGCCTCGGCATCGTCGCCTTCCAGCACGCCCTTGAGCTCGGCGATCGCCGTCTCGATGGCGGCCTTCTCCTCGGCGGTGACCTTGTCGCCATAGTCCTTCAGCGACTTCTCGGTCGAGTGGATCAGCGACTCGCCCTGGTTCTTGGCTTCGACCGCTTCACGCTTCTTCTTGTCGGCGTCGGCGTTCTGCTCGGCTTCCTTGACCATGCGCTCGATGTCGGCGTCCGAAAGACCACCCGAGGCCTGGATGCGGATCTGCTGCTCCTTGCCGGTGCCCTTGTCCTTGGCCGAGACGTTGACGATGCCGTTGGCGTCGATGTCGAAGGTGACTTCGATCTGCGGCACGCCGCGCGGCGCCGGAGGAATGCCGGCGAGGTCGAAATTGCCGAGCAGCTTGTTGTTGGCGGCCATCTCGCGTTCGCCCTGGAACACGCGGATGGTCACCGCGTTCTGGTTGTCCTCGGCGGTCGAGAAGGTCTGGCTCTTCTTGGTCGGGATCGTGGTGTTGCGGTCGATCAGGCGGGTGAACACGCCACCCAGCGTTTCGATGCCGAGCGACAGCGGGGTCACGTCGAGCAGCAGCACGTCCTTGACGTCGCCCTGCAGCACGCCGGCCTGGATGGCGGCGCCCATGGCAACCACTTCATCCGGGTTGACGCCCTTGTGCGGCTCCTTGCCGAACAGCTGCTTGACGACTTCCTGCACCTTGGGCATGCGGCTCATGCCGCCGACCAGCACGACTTCGTCGATCTGCGCGGCCGAAACGCCCGCATCCTTGAGCGCCTGCCGGCACGGATCGACCGTCTTCTGGATCAGGTCCTCGACCAGGCTCTCGAGCTTGGAACGGGTGAGCTTCAGCGTCAGGTGCTTCGGGCCGGAAGCGTCGGCGGTGATGAACGGCAGGTTGATTTCGGTCTGGGTCGAGCTCGAGAGCTCGATCTTGGCCTTCTCAGCCGCTTCCTTCAGGCGCTGCAGCGCCAGCTTGTCGCTCCTGAGGTCAATGCCCTGGTCCTTCTTGAACTCGGCCGCCAGGTAGTCGACCAGGCGCATGTCGAAATCTTCGCCGCCGAGGAAGGTGTCGCCATTGGTCGACTTCACCTCGAACACGCCGTCGCCGATCTCGAGCACGGAAATATCGAAGGTACCGCCGCCCAGGTCATAGACCGCGATGGTGCCGGTGTTCTTCTTGTCGAGCCCGTAGGCGAGCGCTGCCGCGGTCGGCTCGTTGATGATGCGGAGCACTTCCAGCCCGGCGATCTTGCCGGCGTCCTTGGTGGCCTGCCGCTGCGAATCGTTGAAATACGCCGGAACGGTGATCACCGCCTGCGTGACGTTCTCGCCGAGATACGATTCGGCGGTTTCCTTCATCTTGGTCAGGATCATCGCCGAGACTTCCGAGGGAGAGTACTTCTTGCTCTCGACCTCGACCCAGGCATCGCCGTTGTCGGCGTTGACGATCTTGAAGGGCACCAGGCCCTTGTCCTTTTCGACCATCGGGTCGTTGTAGCGCCGACCGATCAGACGCTTGACCGCGAACAGCGTGCCTTCCGGGTTGGTGACCGCCTGGCGCTTGGCCGGCTGGCCGACGAGGCGCTCGCCGTCCTTGGTGAATGCGACCATGGACGGCGTGGTGCGCGCGCCTTCCGCGTTCTCGATGACCTTCGGCGTCGCACCGTCCATGACGGCGACGCAGCTGTTGGTCGTACCGAGGTCGATTCCGATGACTTTACCCATTACCTACTGCCTCTTTCCTGGCGAACCCGGATGAAACCCCATCCGGCAGTTCCTGATCCCTCGCGGGTGTCCGGGTTCCCGTGTTGAAATTGACCCGTCACCGGGCCTTGAGCGCTATATAGGAGGGGGCTTTTGGGGGTGCAAGCGTAGTCCGGGCACAAAGTCCCGGCTTTTGGCGGGAACTCACCCTCGCCAGTTCGCTTTGTCGTCCCGGATCTACAGAAACGTCTGGTGGCGGGCGCAGCACCACTGCGCCCGGCCGAATGCCGTCAGGTCGCGTCGCTGAGGGTGTATTCACCCAGCTCGCAGAGGTCGACCGCCGGTTCGATGAACTCGGAATCGTCCTCCAGTATGAACTTCATGTCGTAGACGCATTGCTCGCGGCCATCGCCGATGGTGACATCGACGAAGTTGCCGGCCGGCAGGTACTTGTCGGCGAACACGTCCTCCTCCCAGGTTTCGACATCGGCCGGCGAGGTGAACAGGCTCTTGACCGCATAGGACGAATTGTTGGTCAAGGTGAAGGTCAGGTCTTCGGCCAGTGCGGCGCCCGGCAGCACCAGCAGCAGGGCAGCAGCGCCACCCAGGATCGACAATTTCAATGGAACCCCCAGAAAATGCGGGGTCGGCATGCTCGGGGGAACTTCCGGTTCGACCCCGCGATCACCGAAACCCAGGCGCACGGAAGCGGCGCCCGAGCCTCACTTAGCAATTTAGTCTATTATGTCTCAAAGGCTGGCTATCGCCATGGTTAGAGAAATCTCACCAGCCGCCGCCGGGTGCGGCGGAGCGCCGACGCGGCTTGTCGTTGCAGCCCCGGTTATGGTCTAAGAAGCGCTCGTTGCCGCCTCTCGTTGCCGCCCAACTCTCGTTACCGCCCAAGGGAACACGACTGTGCTGAGGTTCCTTGTCATCGCCCCGCTGCTCGCGGTCCCGCTGCTCCCCGTCGCCGCGCTGGCGCAGGAAGTGCCGGCCGAGGCGCAGATGGACATGTGGTGCGGCACCGCCTTCGAACTGATGACCCGCGACGCGCCGGCTGATGCCACGCCGGAAAAGCTCGCCTCCGCCAAGGTCTATGCCGATGGCGGGGCCTTGCTGCTGCAGCGCGCTATCCCGATCTACCTCGAGGCCGGCTACACCGACGACGCGCTGGCCGACTACCGGGGCGACCTCGAAGACTCCATCGGTCGCGTCGTCAACGGCACTGGCAGGGCCAGCGATGGCGCCGCCTATTCATTTCAGGATTGTTCGGCCCTCATCGGCCAATGAGATAGATAAGACCCGCATGGCCCTCACGCCCCGTTCCGACGACCTCTTCCTCGTGGTCGACCTGCAATATGATTTTCTCCCCGGCGGCAAGCTTGCCGTTGCCGGCGGCGACGAGATCATCATCCCGATAAACCGGCTCGGCCGGCGTTTCGAAAACGTCGCCATGACCCAGGACTGGCATCCGCGCGGCCACATCTCGTTCGCCTCGAGTCATGCCGGCGCCACCCCGTTCGAGATCATGGAATTGCCCTATGGCCCGCAGGTGCTGTGGCCCGACCACTGCGTCTGGGATACGCATGGCGCGGAATTCTCGACCGATATCGAGCTGCCGCACACCCAGCTGGTGATCCGCAAGGGCTACCACGAAGTGGTCGATTCCTATTCCGGCTTCCAGGAGGCCGACCGCAGGACCAAGACCGGGCTCGAAGGCTACTTGCGCGAGCGAAAATTCAAGCGGCTGTTCATCGCTGGCCTCGCCACCGATTTCTGCGTCAACTGGACGGCAGTCGATTCGGCCAATGCGGGCTTTGAGACCTACGTGATCGAGGACGCCTGCCGCGCCATCGATACCTCGGGGTCGCTGGCCCAGGCCTGGGCCGATATGAACGCCGCCGGGGTCAAGCGGATCGTCGCCGGCGATATCGCTTGAGGAAGAGATTGGCCTGAGGACAATATGCTGCGGGCTGCGCTTGGGGGATTGCTGATCGGGCTGCTGGCCCTGCCGGCCGCGGCGGGCGAGCCCTCGGCCGCCGCCGACCGGCTGCTCTGGTGCGGCAGCGCCTTCTACTGGCTCTCCACCGACGCCTATGATTCGGGCAACGACGCCGAAGGCGACGAGTACGGCGCCTGGTCCGACGACCTCGCCGCCCGCGCCGACATGATGCTGGAAGCCGAAGGCAACGACGACGTGGCGATCACCGCGCTGCGCGACGCCTATGACAGCCGCGTCGTCGATGAGATGGGCAAGCCCGGCGCCAAATACGACGTCACGACCTGCCCTGACCTGGTGGTTTCGGCGGCGAACTAGCTCTGGATCACCCCTCCCTTGGGGGGAGAGGTCGGCGGGCAGCGCCGGGTGATGGGGCGCCGCCAGCGTTCACACCATTGCCGAACAGATACAAACCTGCCGATGGCTCGCCGCCGTCAGCGGGGTGCGGTCGAAATCGCCGAACCGCTCCACCAGCCGCAATCCACCGCTTCCAGCAGCAGTGGCAGTTCCTGCGGAAAGATCTGCCGCAGCTCCAGCGGGGTGTGGCGAAAATCCCGGCGCTCGGCGGTGGACCAGTACCAGTCGGCCCGGCTCACCTGGGTGATTGGATCGTAGCTGATGGTTTCCTCGATGCTGACCTCGCCCAGCTGCGGATGCTGGAACACCCCGAGCAGCTCGCGCTGGCCGGCCGGCAGGCTGAGCAGCCGCGCACTCGGCACAAACACGTCGAACAGCAGCCGGCCGCCGGGCGCCAGGTGCTGGCGGATGGTCGAGCAGGCGCGCGCGAAATCGGCGCGGCTGTGCAAATGCATCAGTGAGTTGGCGGCGATGACGATGGCGTCAAAGTGCCGGCCGAGCACGAAGTCCCGCATGTCGAGTTGCACGAGATCGGCCGACGCGCCGCGTTCCGCCACGGCGGCCCGCGCTCGTGCCAGCATGGGTTCGGCGAGATCGCCGCCGATCACCAGCGCCCCGCTCGCCGCCAGCGGCGCGGTGAAGCGGCCAGAGCCGCAGGCGAGCTCCAGCACACGCTGTCCAGGCCCACCCGCCGCCTCGACGTAGAAGCGCTCCATCGCAGCGTCCGGTGGCGCCACGAGGTCGTAGAGCTCGGCATCGTCGTAGAGGCTGTCCATCGCGGTCCTCCGTCGTCGGACAAGAAGTCGGGGGGCAGAAGTGGTGGGCAAAGAAAAAGGGCGCCGGAGCGCCCTTTTCGACATCACCGGTAAGGTGAAATCAGACGCTCTTGTCGATCGTGCCCTCGGCCGGGGCGCCATTGGCGCCGCCGCCCTTGGCCACACCGACCATGGCCGGACGCAGCACGCGGTCGCCGATGGCGAAGCCGGCCTGCACTACCTGCACCACGGTGCCTTCCGGGCGCGACGGGTCGGGGACCTCGAACATCGCCTGGTGCTTGTGCGGGTCGAACTTCTGGCCTTCCGCCTCGATCGGCTTGACGCCGTGCTTGGCGAGCAGCCGCTGCATCTCGCGCTCGGTCATCTCGATGCCCTCGATCAGCGACCGGGTGGTCGCATCGGAGCTGTCGCGCGCCTCGGCTGGCAGCACCATCAAGGCGCGGGAAAGCGAATCGGTAGCGGTCAGCATGTCGCGGGCAAAGCCGGCGATGGCATAGGACCGGGTGTCGGAGATCTCGCGCTCGGTGCGTTTGCGCAGGTTTTCCATCTCGGCGATGGTGCGCAGCAACTTGTCGCGCATGTCCTGGTTCTCGGCCTTGAGGGCCTCGATCGGATCGGGCGTCGTTGCCGCGTCGGCAGTCTTCTCGTCTGGCTTGGTGGCCTGGGTCTCGGTCGCGGTGGGAGCGGCCTTGTCGTCCTCGGGCTTGTTCGTATCGTCGTTCATTGGGACCTTGGATTTTGTCGCTGATCGCGTTTGCCCCGCATATCGGCCAATGAGCGATAAGATTCAAGCCTAGGAAAGGTTCCGTGTCCGGCCTCAGCCCCTGCGCTCAGCTCTTTCTGGCCATCATCGCCGAAACAACATTGGCGGTGTAATCGACCACCGGCACGATGCGGGCGTAGTTGAGCCGGGTCGGCCCGATGACGCCGAGCACCCCCACCACCTTCTGGTTGGCGTCCTTATAAGGCGAGAGGATCACCGACGAACCCGAGAGCGAGAACAGCTTGTTCTCCGAACCGATGAAGATCTTCACCCCTTGCGCCGTCTCGGTATCGCCGAGCAGCTCGATCAGTCCGTCGCGGCTCTCGAGCTCGTCAAACAGTTGCCGCACCCGGCTCAGCTCTTCCGACGCCATGGTGTCGTTGATGAGGTTGGCCCGGCCGCGCACGATCACCGTCGGCGGCGAGGCGCTGCCTGAGCCGGAAAGCGTCGCGAGCCCCGCATCCACCAGCTTGTGCGTCAGTTCGTCGAGCTCATGCACGGTGGCTTCGCGCTGCGTCTGCAGGGCCTTCCGCGTCTCGTTCAAGGTCTTCCCCACCGCAAAATGCGCCAGGTAGTTCGAGGCCTGCGTCAGGGCGCTCGCCGTCAGTCCCGGCGGCAGCGGCAGCACGCGGTTCTCGACCGAGCCATCCTCGCCCACCAGCACCACCATGGCGCGCTCGGCATCGAGCCGGATGAACTCGATATGCTTCAGCACCAGGTCGGATTTCTGCGCGATCACCACCCCGGCGCCGTGGCTGAGCCCGCTGAGCAGCTGGCTCGCCTCGGTCAGCAGATCCTCGATCTGGCCGTGCACCGCCGGACCCTGGATCTGCTTGGCGATTGCCGCCTTTTCGTCCTCGTTCACCGCGCCCACTTCCAGCATGGCGTCGACGAAGAAGCGCAGCCCCTGCTGCGTCGGCAGCCGGCCGGCCGAGGTATGTGGCGAGGCGATCAGCCCCAGATCCTCGAGATCGGCCATCACATTACGCACCGACGCGGGGCTTAAGCCCACGCTCAGCATGCGCGCCAGGTCGCGCGACGCCACCGGCGTGCCGGTGTCGAGATAGCGCTCCACCAGCTTGCGAAAGATGTCCTGGCTGCGGGCGTTGAGCACCGCGAGCACGTCTTCGGGGGCTTTTGTGCGATCGGCCATGTTCACCATTTAGGCGGAAAGGCTTGTGCCGCCAAGCTAGCGCTGCTTGTTCGAGGGGGCGGTCAGGGTTAAGAGGCGGTTAACAGCTTTTTCCAAGAACGAGTGATTTGACCATATGCGGCCCTCCGGACGCCAGCCAGACCAGATGCGGGCCGTAACGCTCGAACGCAATGTCGCTCCCAAGGCCGAAGGCAGCTGCCTCGTCAGTTTCGGTTCGACCAAGGTGTTCGTCACCGCTTCGGTCGAAACCACGCTCCCCTCCTGGCGCCGCAGCTCCGGCATGGGCTGGGTCACCGCCGAATACGGCATGCTGCCGCGCGCCACCGGCTCGCGCACCAAGCGCGAAGCCGCGCAGGGCAAGCAATCCGGCCGCACCCAGGAAATCCAGCGCCTGATCGGCCGCTCGCTCCGCGCCGTGGTCGACATGCAGGCGCTGGGCGAGAACCAGATCACTCTCGATTGCGACGTGCTCGAGGCCGATGGCGGCACCCGCACCGCCTCGATCACCGGCGCCTATGTGGCGCTGGCCGATGCCATCAAGTGGCTCGAAGCCCGTGGCCTCACCAAGGGCCCGGTGCTGCGCGATTCGGTCGCCGCTATTTCCTGCGGCATCTACCGCGGCACCCCGGTGCTCGATCTCGATTATCTCGAGGATGTCGAAGCGCACACCGATGCCAATTTCGTCATGACCGGCACCGGCAAGTTCGTCGAGATCCAGGGCACCGCCGAACAGGTGCCGTTCAGCCGCGATGAGCTCGACAGCCTGATGCGGCTGGCCGAGCAGGGGATCGGCGAGCTCACCACCATGCAGCAGGCGGCATTGGCATGACCCCGAAAAGCGGCAACGGTTTTCGAACAAAGGTCATGCCACAAGGAAAGACCGCATAATGGCAGACAAGCTCACATTGCGGCGCGGCGACCGGCTGGTGCTGGCGACCCACAATGCGGGCAAGCTCGCCGAGTTCAAGGAACTCCTGGCGCCGTTCGGGCTCGACCTGGTTTCGGCCGGCGAGCTCGGCCTGCCCGAGCCGGAAGAGACCGGCACCACCTTCATCGAGAACGCCCGGATCAAGGCGCATGCCGCCGCGGCCGCTGCCAACACTATCGCGCTGGCCGACGATTCCGGCCTGTCGGTCGATGCCATCGGCGGCCAGCCCGGCGTCTACACCGCCAACTGGGCCGGCTCCTCGGCGCATGGCGGGCGCGACTACATGGTCGGCATGCGCCGCGTCGAAGATGCGCTGCAGGCCGTCGGCGCCACCACGCCAGGTGAGCGCCGCGGCGCTTTCAACGCTACGCTCTGCCTCGCCCACCCCGATGGGCGTGAGGTGATCTACGTGGGCAAGGCGGAGGGCACGCTGGTCTGGCCGCCGCGCGGCGACAAGGGCTTTGGCTTCGATCCGGTGTTCATGCCCGACGGCTACGACATCACCTTCGGCGAGATGCCGTCCGAGGCCAAGCACTCCTGGGCCCCGGGCAAGGTCGGTCTGTCGCATCGGGCCCGCGCCTTCGCCTGCTTCGTCGACGATGCACTGGGAGGTGGCGTTGAGCACTGAAACGTTCGGCCACAACTCCGTCGATCCGCGCTCCAACGGCCTGTTCGGGGTATACGTGCATTGGCCGTTCTGCGCCGCTAAGTGCCCGTACTGCGATTTCAACTCGCATGTGCACCGCGGTGAGTTCGACGAACAGACCTATGTCGAATCCTACGCTGCCGAGCTGGCGCACTTCGCCAAGCAGACGCCGGGCCGCACCGTGCAGTCGATCTTTTTTGGCGGCGGTACGCCCTCACTGATGGATCCGCGCTCGGTCGAGGGCATCATCGATGCCATCGCCCGGCACTGGGTGATCGACCCGCGGGCGGAAATCACCCTCGAAGCCAACCCGACCTCGGTTGAAGCCGACCGCTTTCGCGGCTATCGCTCGGCTGGCGTCAACCGCGTCTCGCTCGGCGTGCAATCGCTGCGCGAGGGGCCGCTGGCCGAACTCGGCCGCCGGCACTCGGTCGATGAAGCCATCGCCGCGGTGCGCCTGGCGCAGTCGATCTTCCCGCGCTCGAGCTTCGATCTGATCTATTCCCGCCCGCGCCAGACGCTGGACGAATGGCAGGATGAGTTGACCGAAGCGCTGTGGCTGGCGGAAGCCGGGCACGTCTCGCTGTATCAGCTGACCATCGAGATGGGCACGCGCTATTACGACCTGTTCCGCGCCGGCAAGCTGAAGATGCCGGACGAGGACCTGAGCGCCGACTTCTACGAGATGACGCAGGAGCTGACCCAGCAGGCGGGTCTGCCGGCCTATGAAATCTCCAACCACGCCCGCCCTGGCCAGGAGAGCCGCCACAACCTGATCTACTGGCGCTACGGCGAATATGTCGGCGTCGGGCCCGGTGCGCATGGGCGGCTCTTGATCAACAACCAGCGCCACGCCACGGCGACCGAGAAAATGCCGTTCGACTGGCAGAAGCGCGTGCAGGCGCGCGGCCACGGCATGGTCACCGACGATATCCTGACCTGGGAAGAAGAAGGCGACGAACTGCTGGTCATGGGGCTGCGGCTGCGCGAAGGCATCGACCCGCGCCGCTTCCAGAAGATCTCCGGCCGCGCCATTTCCGAACGCCAGATCAACGAGCTGCGCTCGATCGGCTTCGTCGAAACCCTGCCCAACGGTTTTATCCGGGTCACCGACAAAGGCTGGCCGGTGCTGGATGCAGTCGTCGCCGATCTGGCGGCTTAAGCTAGGTCTGCTTCTATCCCCCCTGCGGTAGCAATTGGCCACTGCAGCATCACCAGACTCGATGTCATCCCAGCGAAAGCTGGGACCCATCTCACCGCCCGCACCAGCTGATAGTTGGGTCCCAGCTTTCGCTGGGATGACACCGGTGAGGAGGGACGTTTGGGGTCAGCCACCCGCAGGAAGGGTGGCTCGCGCCCGCCTAAGCCCGAAGCCGCGTCACTGTCGGCGTCGATTGCTCGGCGTGGAACAGCGTGCTGACCGATTCGCCGCTGTTGATCCGGCGCATCGCCTCGGCCAGCGCCGGGGCGATCGACAGCACGGTCAGTTTGGGGTGGCGGCGCGCCGCGGCGATCGGCAGGGTGTCGGTGCAGACGATCTCCAGCACATCGGGCTCTGCCGCCAGCCGCCCGATCGCATCGTTGGCGAAGATGCCGTGCGTGCAGGCGATGCGCACCGAGCGGGCGCCGTGCTGCCGCAAATGCCGCAGCAGCTCGACCATCGAACCGCCGCTGGCGATCTCGTCGTCGAGGACGATGACGTCGCGCCCCTCGACCTCGCCGATGATCGCGGTGATCCGCACTTCGCTGTCGCTGATCCGCTCCTTGGCGCCCGCCGCCACCGGCACGCCGAGCCGCTTGGCGAAGGCCGCGGCGTTCTTGGCGTTGCCGAGGTCCGGCGACACCACGACGGCATTGCCCATGTCGTAGCGCTGGAAGTACTCGGCAAGTTCGCCCAAGGCGTGCAGGTGATCGACCGGCACGCTGAAGAAGCCATGCACCTGCGGCGAGTGCAGCGTCATCGTCAGCACCCGGTTGGCGCCGGCGGTCTGCAAGAGGTCGGCGACCATGCGCCCGCCGATCGAGATGCGCGGCGCATCCTCCTTGTCGGAGCGGGCATAGGCGTAATGCGGGATCACTGCGGTGATGCGGGCCGCCGAAGCGCCGCGCGCCGCGTCCAGCATCAGCAGCAGTTCGACCAGGTGGTCCTGCACCGGCGCGCTCAGCGTCTGGATCAGGAACACGTCCTGCTCGCGGCAATTGGCCTGCAGCTGCACTTCGATGCAGTCATTGGAGAAGCGCTTCACACGCGTGGGCAGCAACGGCACGCCGAGTTCGGCGCAGATCTGAGCCGCGAGTTCGGGATGAGAGCTACCACTGAAAATGGCAATCTGGCTCATCGCGGCTGTCCTCGCTGCGTGGGATCGAGGCCGGCAGCTTATGGCAAAATGCACTGCCGCGAGCAAGCGTCGGCGCTGGACAGAGATTGCTCACCGCTTTGCCGTACGTCCCTCACTGCGGCGCATTGCACTCCATCTCGTAAACCGCTTTACTAATGCGGTTGCGCCACCCGGAATCCGCCTATGCACCTACCCGACGACCTGATCCTCAACGCCGAGGACGAAGTTTCCATTCGTCAGCATCTGACGCTGGTGGCGCTGACCAAACGCCCGGCGGATCTGGTGATCGAGGTCGGCAGGCTGCTCTCGGTGCATTCGCGGCATTGGCTGGAGGACCAGGAGATCGTCGTCTCCGGTCGGCGCATCGCCTTTGTCGGCCCACGCGGCAGCTACAAGGGTGAGGTGGGAGCGCGGGTGAGCTACCCGAACCTGAGCGCCGTGCCGGGCTTCGGCGAAGTGCATAAGCACATCGAATCGACCCACATCACCCCGGAGTTCGAGGCGGCCCTGGTGCTGCCGCGCGGCAATACCTGGACCTGCGAGGCGAGCCATGAGTTCGCCAATGTCAACGGCGGCAAGAACCAGGAGTTCTGGCAGAAATCCCGCCTTGCTGGCTCGCCGCTGAAGATCTTCATCCAGCCCGGCTCGGCCGTGCCGCCCAGCGCCTGGGAAGAGTCGGGCGGCTATTATGGCTACGAGGAGCAGCGCGAGTTCCTCGCCCATGACATGGGCACCGTCAGCCTCGACGAGGTGATGGATTGGCCCTCGGTATGGAACCCCGAAAACCCCGGCTACATCCGCATGTGGGGCATGATCGGCGCCACCATGGAGATGCGCGGCGTGGTCGAGGGGCACGGCTCCGGCCTGATCGATCCGCACGATCTCTCGGCTTTCGCCGCTGCCGGCATCTCGTCCGACCATGAGGTCTGGGCGCTGGAGGAAGCCTGGGAACGGCTGAGCCACGGCATCTTCACCGAGCTCCGTCCGTTCTCCTATGACGTCATACTTCCGGGCCTGATCGAGCGGCTCACCGATTGGTCGAACATCGCCTTCACCACCGACGACCGCTCGGCCTCCGAAACGCTGGAGAAAGGCGCCGCCGACTACAACGTGCGGCACGCCATCGAGTACGGTCTCGCGCCCGAGATCGCCATCCAGTGCGCCACCATCAACCCGGCGCGGCACATGCGCATCGACCAGTGGGTCGGCTCGATCTCACCGGGACGCTATGCCGACATAGTATTGCTCGACGACGTCAAGACACTGTCGATCCGGCACGTTTACGCCGATGGCCAGCTGGTCTCCGAGGGCAAGCAGTTCCTCGGCCCGCTGGCCGCGATCGATTGGCCGGACTGGGCGAGGAAGACCATGAACATCGGGCGCGTCCTCGCCGCCGAGGATTTCGCCATCCGGGCCGAGCCGGGCCGCCACACCATGCAGGCGGCTATCCTCAGGCCATTCCACTGGAACGAGGATTTCCTGGTCGAAGCGCTGCCGGTGGTCGATGGGCTGGTGCAGCGCGACACCGAGCGGCTGATCACCAAATGGGCGCTAGTCGACCGCTATCGCGGCGATGGCGCGGTGGCGAAGATGTTCTGGACCGGCTGCGGTCCGGCCGATCCCGACACCGCGCTTGCCTCCTCGGTGGCGCATGACAGCCACAATGTCTGGTGCATCGGCTCCTCCGACGCGGGGATGGCCAAGGCGGTGAACCGGCTGCAGGAGATCGATGGCGGCTGGGTGCTGGTGCACAAGGGCGAAGTGGTCGCCGAGATGCGCTTCGAGATCGGCGGGCTGATGACGGCGCGTTCGGCCGAAGCCTTCGATGCCGACATGCAGGCCTTCTACCGCGCGGCCGAAGCGGTCGAGTGGATGTACAAGCCTTCGGCGCTCAACCTCTGGAAGCCCGGCTTTCCGGAATTCCTGAAATTCGCGACGCTCACCTGCTCGCCCTGGCGCTGGGTGCTGGTGGCGCCGAGCGAACTGGCGCCCGAAGGCTTCGTCAACGTGCAGACCGGCGAACAGCACAAGGTGGTCTGGTGAGCGGGCTGCGTGGGCGCAGCGTCCGTGGCAGCTTCGTCCATGCGCCGGTGCGCGGCGAGCTCGAGGTGCTGCGCGATGCGGTGATCACCATCGGCAGCGACGGCACCATCACCAGCGTCGGCCGGGCCGCCGACGGTGTGCCGGAGGGAACCATCGAACTGCCGGCCGGACAGCTGATGCTGCCGGGCTTTGTCGATCTCCACATCCACGCGCCGCAATACCCGCAGCTCGGCATGGCGCTCGACGTGCCGCTGGAAGTCTGGCTGGGCAAATACACCTTCCCGCTCGAGGCGCAATACGCCGACCTCGCGTTCGCCCAGGAGCGCTACGAAACACTGGTCGCCGATCTCCTCGCCTCGGGCACCACCACGGCGCTCTATTTCGCCACCGTGCACCGCGAGGCCACGGAGCTGTTGGCGCAGATCTGTCTCGAGCAGGGCCAGCGGGCGCTGGTCGGCAAAGTGGTGATGGATGATCCGGCGAGTTGCCCGGATTATTACCGCGACGCCTCGGCCGAGCTGGCGGTCGCCGATACCCGGGCGGTCATCGACCATATCCGGGCGCTGCCCGACAATGACCGGGTGCTGCCGGTGATCACCCCGCGCTTCATTCCGTCCTGCACCGACGCAGCGCTCGCCGGCCTCGGCAAGCTGGCGGCGGAGTGCGGTTGCCACGTGCAGACCCATTGTTCGGAGAGCGACTGGGCGCATGGCTATGCGCTCGATCGCTACGGCGAGACCGACACCGCGGCGCTCGACGGCTTCGGGCTGCTGGGCCGCAAGACCGTGCTGGCCCATTCGGTGTTTTTGACCGACGACGATATGGCGATGGTCCGCGCCGCTGGGGCCGGCGTCGCGCATTGCGCCCTCTCCAACATGTATTTCGGCAACGCCGTCTTCCCGCTGCGTCGGGCGCTGGAAAAGGGCCTCTATGTCGGGCTCGGCACCGATATTTCCGGTGGGCCCTCCGGCTCGATGCTGGAGGCCTGTCGCGCCACCGCCCAGGCTTCCCGCCTGCTCGAGGACGGGGTCGACGCGAGGGATTCACGTGAAACGCGCGGCGTCCCCAACTCGCGCATCGACATGCTCACCGCCTTCCACCTCGCCACCGCAGGTGGCGGCGAGGCGCTCGATCTGCCGGTCGGCATGTTCCGCCCCGGCTATCACTTCGATGCGCTGCTCATCGACCCCGCCGCGGAGGCGGGGACAGTCCGGCTGTTCGGGGCCGAACCGGCTGAACGGCTTGAGCAAATCCTCTACACTGCCAGCCGGCCGAACATCGCCGCGACTTTTGTCGGCGGCGACCTGGTCAGCGGAGCTGACCTCGGGGTCAGCGGGGCTGCCCCGCAAGCCGGCCATTCCAGTCACTGACGCCATCTGAACGAGCCATCATGCCCAAATCCGTCTATCTCGCCGGCCCGGAAGTCTTTCTGCCCAATGCCCGCGAAATCCTCGACCTGAAGATTGCGCTGACCCGCGAGGCGGGTCTCGTGCCGGTGTCGCCCGGCGACCTCGAGTTCCCGCCGACCAACAGCAAATGGGAGCTCGGGCTGGCGATCAGCGCCATCGATGAAAAGCTGATGCACTCGGCCGATGCGATCATCGCCAACCTGACGCCGTTCCGCGGCATCGCCGCGGACACCGGCACCTGTTTCGAGCTCGGCTTCATGTGC
The DNA here is from genome assembly GCF_001424865.1 of Devosia sp. Root105. Taxonomy (NCBI): domain Bacteria; kingdom Pseudomonadati; phylum Pseudomonadota; class Alphaproteobacteria; order Hyphomicrobiales; family Devosiaceae; genus Devosia; species Devosia sp. Root105. The sequence continues at coordinate 614,568 of NZ_LMCR01000001.1, read as the reverse complement.
GCCCAGGGCAAGCCCGCCTTCGCCTATACCAACGTCAAGGCCGACCACGGCGCCCGCACCCGCGACCACTTCAATGGCGAGTGGTACGCCGATGCCGAGGGCAAGCCGCGCGGCCCCGATCATATCCTGATCGAGGATCTCGGCTTCATCGACAACCTGATGCTGCATGGCGGCGTAGTGAACCGCGGCGGCGCCGTGGTGGTGGGTGACGCGGCGGTCGGGCAGGAACTGACCGATATGACGGCGTTCAAGCGCGTGCTGGCGCTGGCGGTGGAGATGCTGGGGTAACGTCAGCTACATCCAGCTCGCTGCGCACCCCTCCCCAACCCTCCCCGTCGAGGGGAGGGTGTCTGCCGGTGCTTGTGGCACGATCGAAGACCAGTACTGGATCGGCACCTCCCCCTGGACGGGGGAGGTTGGGAGGGGGTGTGAGGCGGGCACGAAGCCCCCGCGGGATCAGGCGTCCGGATGCTGGAACACCAGCGTAGCGTTCGTCCCGCCGAAGCCAAAGCTGTTGCTGAGCGCGATGCCGATATCGACGTTGTCGCGGCGCTGCCTCAGGATCGGCATGTCCGAGAACACCGGGTCCAGTTCCTCGATATTGGCGCTTTCGCACAGGAACTTCTCGCGCATCATCAGGATGCAGTAGATCGATTCCTGCACGCCCGTGGCGCCGAGCGAGTGGCCGGTGAGCGATTTGGTGGCCGAGATCGGCGGGCAGCTCTCGCCATTGCCGAACACCGTGCGGATCGCTTCCATTTCCTTCAGATCGCCAACCGGCGTCGAGGTGGCGTGCGGGTTGATGTAGTCGACCTTGCCCTTCACCGTCGACAGCGCCTGCCGCATGCAGCGGATGGCGCCTTCGCCCGAGGGGGCAACCATGTCGTAGCCATCCGAGGTCGCGCCATAGCCGACCAGTTCGGCGAGGATGGTGGCGCCGCGCGCCTTGGCGTGTTCGTACTCTTCGAGCACCAGGACGCCGGCGCCGCCGGCGATGACGAAGCCGTCGCGCTTTGCATCATAGGCGCGCGAGGCCTTCTCGGGCGTCGCGTTGAAATCGGTGGACATGGCGCCCATGGCGTCGAACAGGTTGCTGAGCGACCAGTCGAGATCCTCGTGGCCGCCGGCGAACACGATGTCCTGCTTGCCCCACTGGATCTGTTCGTAGCCGGCGCCGATGCAGTGCTTCGAGGTCGCGCAGGCCGAGGTGATCGAGTAGTTGACGCCCTGGATCCCGAACGGCGTCGCCAGCGTCGCCGAAGCGGTCGAGCTCATCGCCTTGGGTACGGCCAGCGGCCCGATGCGCTTGGGGCCGCGTTCGCGGGTGATGTCGGCCGCTTCGATCAGCGTGGGGGTGGAGGGGCCGCCCGAGCCCATGATGATGCCGGTGCGCGGGTTCTTGATGTCTTTTTCTTCGAGCCCGGAATTGGCGATCGCCTCTTGCATGGCGATGTAATTCCACGCCGCGCCCTTGCCCATGAAGCGGGTCGTGCGACGGTCGAGCACTGCGAACGGATCGAGCTTGGGCGCGCCATGCACCTGGCAGCGGAAGTTGTACTTGGCGTAGTCCTCGGCGAAGACAATGCCGGACTTGGCCTCCTTGAGGCTCACGATCACTTCATCGAGATTGTTTCCGATAGAGGAGACGATCCCCATGCCGGTGACGACAACGCGCCTCATATTGCCTCCTCTATGGCCGCGGCTCAGGTCCGGCGGCGGGCGTCGCGCTTCCAGGAAAAGTTGTGCGACTTTTCCGCTTCGAAAGCGCGCAAATCAAGAAACCATTAGGTGAACAGGCCTACGCGCAGGCCGGACATCTCGTAGATGATCTGGCCGTCGGCCTTCACCCAGCCGTCGGCGATGCCGAGCACGAGCTTGGACTTCATCACCCGCTTCAGGTCGATGCCATACTCGACGATTTTGACGTCATTAGTGATCTGGCCGGAAAATTTCACCTCGCCGCAGCCGAGTGCCCGACCCTTGCCGGGCGAGCCGTCCCAGCACAGGTAAAACCCCAGCATCTGCCAGACGGCGTCGACGCCGAGGCACCCGGGCATCACCGGGTCACCGATGAAGTGGCACTGGAAGAACCACAGGCTGGGGTCCACGTCGAGTTCGGCGCGCACCAGGCCCTTGCCATACGCGCCACCTTCGCGGCTGATCTCGGTGATGCGGTTGAACATCAGCATCGGCGGGGCGGGCAGCTGGGCATAGCCCTTGCCAAACAGCTCCCCCGTTCCGCTGCGGATCAGGTCGTCATACCCGTAGGCGTTCTTCCGATCCGTCATCGGCCGGCTTTCTCCGTCGGTCAGTTGAGACCGTTACTAGAGAGCGGGGGGCGGGGGGTCAAGCGCGCCCAAGGAAGTGCGCGCCGCGACCCACCGTCGCGAGCGCCGGCCGCGACCGACCGCCGCTTGTGCAGAAGAGGCGCGAAAGTTATAAGCTGCAAGCTGATACGCCTCGTTGCCAAGGACCAGATGACCGACCGCAGCCTCACCGCAAGGACCGTTCCGTCTCGCCGACCGTGCTTGACGGCAGTGTTGCGCATGGCGGGCCTGCGGCCGACACGTCAGCGTGTGGCCCTCGCCGAACTGCTGTTCGCCGGCGCGCATCGGCATGTCAGCGCCGAGCAGCTGCATGCCGAAGCCGCCTCGGCACGGGTCAACGTCTCGCTCGCCACCATCTACAACAGCCTGCACCAGTTCCGCGAAGCGGGCCTGCTGCGCGAAGTGGCGGTGGATGCGTCGCGCTCCTACTTCGACACCGACACCTCGGACCATCACCATTTCTACCTCGAGGACGAGCAGCGGGTGATCGATATTCCGGCCTCGTCCATCGTCATCCAGAACCTGCCCGAGCCGCCCCGCGGCATGGACATCACGCATGTCGACGTGGTGGTCCGGGTGCGGAAGGTTCGGAGCTAGGGTTTCCTGTAGCTGGGCTGGTGCGGGCTGACCCCCACCCCTGTCCCCTCCCGCAAGGGGGAGGGAGACGCTCACCGATATCGAGACTGTCGTCTCCCTCCCCCTTGCGGGGAGGGATTAAGGGTGGGGGGGCAGCCCGCACCGGATCGTGTGAAGGCACCGCCCCTCAGTCGAAGGCTTCGTCCTTGTAGACGCCCCACAGGTCGCCCTGGTGTACCCAGCCGTCAAAGCTCTGCGGGCTGCCGTTGACCGGATGCGCGGTGGCGATCACCTTGCACCACTTGCCGTCGCATTCCTTGATGTCGACGCGGAAGCTCGGGGTCAGCCAGGCGCGCACGCCGGCCTGGTCATTGGGGTCGCGGCGCAGCGCCACCGGCTCGGCGGCGGCGGGGGCGACGAGGCCGGCGCGTTTGCCCTGCAAGAGGTTCTGGTGCAGCCAGCCTTCGGAACCGTCGGCATCGCGGATTTTGCGCCAGGTGTCGAACTCCTGGATGATCTCGACCGGCGTGCCGGCTTTCACATAGACCCAGGCGACGCCGTATTTGGTGCCCGGTCCGACCCGCACGTTGATCGGGTTGGAGCGGGTGGTGACGAAGCGCGGCAGCGGCAAGCCGCTCGGCCCTTCGGCGGCCGTCGCCAGCGCCGGCATAACGGGGCCGGCCGCGGTGATCGCGGTGAGGAGTGCGGCGCGCAGAATCGTCTTGATCTGCCGCCCGTGGGAGCGCCTCGTGAGGAGCATGGAGCTGACTTTGCCGAACATGACTTTGCAGGGGTGTGCTTTTTTTCTACACTTATGCAAAAGACCTTAATGGTCGCTGAAAGCGCTTCATTTGACCCTCAGCCGACCCAAGATTTTCGTGACGCGACGCCTGCCCGAACAGATCGAGGCGCGCATGGCGACGCTGTTCGAGGTGACCTCGAAACCGGTCGATGGCGTGTTGAGCGCCGATGCCATTATCGAAGGCGTTCAGGGCAAGGATGTGCTGGTCTCTTCGATCAACGATCCGATCGATGCGGCGCTGATCGCCCGGCTGCCACCGGAGCTGAAGCTGATCGCCCAGTTCGGCAACGGTTTCGACAATATCGACATCGAAGCGGCCTATGCCGCGGGCCTGACCGTCACCAACACCCCGTCGGTGTTGACCGAGGATACCGCCGACATGGCGGTGATGCTGATGCTGGCGTTGCCGCGCCGGCTGGTCGAAGGCGCCCAGGTGCTGCCCGCCACCGGCGAGTGGCCCGGCTGGTCGCCGACCTGGATGCTGGGGCGGCGGCTGCGCGGCAAGGCGCTCGGCATTGTCGGCATGGGGCGGATCGGCACCGCCGTCGCCAACCGGGCCCGCAGCTTCGGCCTCAACATCCACTATTTCTCCCGCCACCGCCGGCCGCCACAGGTCGAGGAAGCGCTGGGCGCCACCTATTGGGCTGAGCTCGACGAGATGGTCGGCGAGGTCGATATCGTCTCCCTGCACACCCCGCTCAGCCGCTCGACCCACCACATCCTCAGCGCCGAACGGCTGAGGCGGATGCGGCAGGATGCCTTCGTCGTCAACGTGTCGCGGCCCGAACTGGTCGACGAGGCGGCGCTGATCGCCGAGATCGAGAGCGGGCACCTCTCGGGCGCCGCGCTCGACGTGTTCGAGAGCCGCAACGGCATCGATCCGCGGCTGCTGCAGCTGGCGCGCGACAACCGCGTCGTGCTCACCGCCCACATGGCCTCGGCCACGCTCGAAGCGCGGCTCGAGATGGGCGAGACGGTGATCGTCAACATCCGCGCCTTCATCGACGGCGCCCAGCCCCCGCACCGCGTGCTGCCGGAAGGGCGGGGCAAGCTGGCGCGCGGGTGATGGTCGAAAGCGCTTCCCTATGTGAAGGGGCGGCTATGTCGGAGCGATAGTTCCGTACGGGAAGAGCACCCCCACCCTGTCCCTCCCCCGCAAGGGGGGAGGAGACCAAAACACTGGCGTCAGCGAGAGCGTCTCCCTCCCCCTTGCGGGCAGGGCAATCGCATATGACTTTGCCGGTAGAATCCGGTTCTGTTTCGGAGCGAACGTCGCCCAGGGCGGTCCTCTGGTCTCTGAATCGGAACAAGAACCAAACAGAATCGAAAGCGGAACAGCGGATACGGTCGCAATCCACTCTTCGGCCATTGGAGAACGAAGTTCTCCGCCCAAAACCCATATGCGATTGCCCTGCCCTTGCGGGGAGGGGACAGGGGTGGGGGTGCTCTTTCCGCACCGGCCCGTCAGCTGCTTGCCGCGATGCGCGGTTGCCCCTCAAGGCGCAGGGGAGCCCAGCGCCCGCAGCCGCCCCTCCAGAAACCGCTGCTCCGCCGCCTGGTGCGTCAGTTCCAGTGCGGCCACATACGCTGCCCGGGCCTCCTCCGTCCGGCCCAACCGGCGCAGCAGGTCGGCGCGGGCGGCGTGCAGGTAGCGGAACTCGGTGAGTGCGCCAGCCTGGCGTATGGTCTCGATTTCGCTCAACCCCGCTTCCGGCCCGTCCCGCATGGCGATGGCGACGGCGCGGTTGAGCATGACGATCGGCGAGGCATCGGCGCGCAGCAGCAGGTCGTAGAGTTTTACGATCTCGCCCCAGTTGGTGGCGTCGGGCGAGGCGGCGATGGCGTGCTGGGCGGCGATGGCGGCCTCGATGCCGTAGGCGGTGAGCTCGGGGCGCGCCATCAGCCGGTTGACCAGGGCAATGCCCTCGGCGATCTCGGCCCGGTCCCAGAGCCGCCGGTCCTGGTCGGCGATCAGCACCAGGTCGCCGGCCGCATCGGTGCGGGCGTCGCGCCGCGAGTGCTGCAGGAGCATCAGCGCCAGCAACCCCTCGACCTCGGCGTCCGGGTTGGGCAGCAGCGCAATCAGCAGCCGCCCGAGCCGGATCGCCTCGGCGCAGAGGTCGGCCCGCAGCAGGTTGTCGCCATGGCTGGCGGCGTAGCCTTCGTTGAAGATCAGGTAGACGGTGCGGAGCACCGCATCGAGCCGCTCGGCCAGATCCTGCGGCTCGGGCACCTCATAGGGCAGCTCGAGCTCACGGATGCGGTTCTTGGCCCTGACGATGCGCTGGGCGATGGCGGTGGGCTTGGCGAGGAAGGCGGCGGCGATCTCCTCGGTCATGAGCCCGCAGGTCTCGCGCAGCGTCATGGCGATGCGCGCGTCGGCGGGCACCTGCGGGTGGCAACAGACGAAGATCAGCCGCAGCTGGTCATCGGCGATGGATTCGGCTTCGGGCGGCATCTGCGCCTCCTCTTCGAGCGCCAGTTCGGCTGCGACCACGTCGAACCGCGCCTTGCGGCGCAGCCGGTCGATCGCCTTGAAGCGGCCGGCCGAAACCAGCCAGGCGCGCGGGTTGGCCGGCATGCCGTCGCGCGGCCATTGCTCGGCGGCAGCGAGGAAGGCGTCGTTGAGCGCTTCCTCGGCGCGGTCGAAATCCCTGAGCAGCCGGATCAGCGTCGCCAGCACCCGGCGCGATTCGGTGCGCCATACCGCCTCGATGTCGATTGGCCGGGTCATGAGGTACGCACCCACATGCTGACTAGACGAAAGTCTGATGCCTCCGCGCCGCCAGCCGGCGTCGGCTTTAGCGTGGCTAAAACCCTTGGCAACCCGGGCCTTTCAGCAAATTCGTGCCAAAGCTTAGGCGATCTATAGATTGAATTGTCGCGAGTAATCACGTTGCCAGCCTCATATGCTCAAGCTTAGCCTCGAAGTGACGGCCTGACCGAATGGGAAGCGGAAGGAAACGTCGTCCTTCGGAGGAATATCATGACTGAATTCAAGTCTGGAATGAGCCGGCGCGACCTGCTGGCGATGATCGGTACTGTGGCCGGCAGTGTCGCGATGTACAACGCCATGACGACGCTCGGCTTCGCCCAGGCCTCGACCTATGACGGCCCGGTGAAGCTGGAAGGCGACCCCAAGGGCGCTTCGGTGCTGATCCTGGGCGCCGGTCTTGCCGGCATGACCGCGGCGCTCGAGCTGCGTGCCGTCGGCTACAAGGTTCAGGTGCTGGAGTATCGCGAGAAGGCCGGCGGCCGCTGCTGGACGCTGCGCGGCGGCGACAAATATGTCGAGCTGGGTGGCTTCGAGCAGGAGGTGAAGTTCGCCGAAGGCAACTACATCAACCCGGGCCCGTGGCGCATCCCGCACCACCACTATGGCGTGCTCGACTATTGCAAGCGCTTCGGCGTCAAGCTCGAGCCCTTCATCCAGACCAATTTCAACGCCTACCTGCACCGCACCGACGCCTTCGGGGGCAAGCCCGTCCGCTTCCGCGAGGCGTTGACCGACTATCGCGGTCATGTCTCGGAACTGCTCGCCAAGGTGGTCAACCAGAACGCCCTCGACGAAACGGTCAGCGCCGATGATGCCAAGCTCCTCTTGGAGTCGCTGAAGACCTGGGGCGTGCTCGACGAGAACTATGCCTACGTGAAGAGCAACGACACCTCGGAGTTCCGCGGCTGGGCCAAGGAGCCGGGCGGCGGCGTCGATGGCGCGCCGGTGCCGTCCGAGCCGATGACGCTTTCCGACGTGCTGCAGTCGCGCGTCTGGCAGCACCTCGTCGACGGCGACAGCATCGAGCACCAGTCGACCATCTTCCAGCCGGTCGGCGGCATGGACATGATCGCCAAGGGGTTCGAGAAGGAAGTCGGCGATCTCATCACCTACAACGCCAAGGTCACCAAGATCGACCAGTCGGATACCAGCGTGACGGTGACCTATGTCGACAGCCAGAGCGGCGAGGGCGCTGAGACGGCGAGCGCCGACTACTGCATCTGCACCATCCCGTTCTCCATCCTCGGCCAGATCGAGCACAACCTGTCGGGCGAGATGACCGCGGTCATCGACTCGATGTCCTATGCCGGTTCGGTGAAGTTCGGCCTCGAGTTCAAGCGCCGCTTCTGGGAGCAGGACGAGCGCATCTATGGCGGTATCACCTACACCAACCTGCCGATCTCGCTGATCTCCTACCCCTCCACCAACTATTTCAGCGATGGTCCGGGCGTGCTGCTGGGCGGCTATTCGTGGGGCGCCACGGCCTACCAGTTCAACGCCATGTCGCCCGAGGATCGGGTGAAGAAGGCCGTCGAATATGGGGCGCAGATCCATCCGCAATACACCGAGGAGTTCTCCAACGGCGTGGCCGTCACCTGGCACCGGGTGCCGTGGGTGCTGGGCTGCTTCGGCATCTGGGCCGACAAAGAGAACCAGTATGCCACCGCCGCGGCAATGGATGGCCGCACCCTGATGGCGGGCGAGCACATCTCCTACCTGCCGGCCTGGCAGGAAGGCGCCATCCTCTCCGCCATCGATGCGATCAAGCGCCTGCATGCGCATGTGACCGCCGCCTGACCGCCGTTTCAGAAAGGACTTTGACATGACAAAGCTCACGATTGCCGCGGCGGCGGCCCTCGCCCTGTTCTTGACGGCACCGGCCATGGCGCAGGACGCGGCCATGTTCGCCTCGCCCAGCAAGCTGACCCAGACCGGCGGCGAGAACATCTACAAGGCTATCTGCGCCGGCTGCCACATGCCTGAGGGGCAGGGCGCGGTGGGCGCCGGCAAGTACCCGGCGCTCGCCAATAACGCCAACCTCGAATCTGCCGGCTACCCGATCTACCTGATCATCCACGGCCAGAAGGCGATGCCGGCGCTCGGCTCCGTGCTTGACGACCAGCAGATCGCCGACGTCGTCGCCTATATCCGCACCAGTTTCGGCAATGACTTCGCCGAGCCGGTGACGGTCGAGGAAGTGACCGACGCGCGCTAAGCGCGCGGTGACCCCGCCGTCCGGGCTCTGTCCGGACGGTGCGTCCCTTTGGGACCTGTATCTCCATCTATTGGGAAGACCAGCATGACCAGACTCCTCAGCACCAAGACATTTGCCCTGGCCCTCGGCCTCGCCATCCTCGTAGCCGGCCCGGTGCTGGCGGAGGATGTGATCCGCCACACCAACCCCAACTCCAATTTCCCGATCGCCCGCGCCGTCGAAATTCCGGCTGGCAAGACCACCATCTATCTGAGCGGCGCCGTTCCGAGCGTCGTTGACGAGAGCGCCGATCGGGCCACCCCTGCCGCCTATGGCGACATGGAGACCCAGACCACCAGCGTCCTGCAATCGATCGAGAAGACCCTGGCCGATCTCGGTCTCGGGCTCGGCGATGTGGTCAAGATGCAGGCCTATCTCGTGGCTCCGGACGGCAAGCTCGATTTCGAGGGTTTCATGAAGGGCTACACCAAGTTCTTCGGCACCGAGGCGCAGCCCAACCTGCCGGCCCGCTCGGTGATGACCGTCGCCGGCCTTGTCAGCCCTGGCTGGCTGGTCGAGATCGAAGTCACTGCCGTCCGGCCGTAACGCCGATTCGAACTGCAGGGCGCGGCTGCTCATCTGGCCGCGTCCTGGTGTTTCGGCACCTGGTAGATCGGTCGTACCTCGATGGTGCCGTGCTGGGCCAGCGGAATGCCGCCGGCAATGCGGATCGCGTCGTTGAGGTCACGCGCCTCGATCAGGATGAAGCCACCCAGCTGCTCCTTGGTCTCGAGGAACGGGCCGTCGGTCACCGAGATCCTGCCGTCCCGCACCCGCACCAGCACTGCACTCTCGGGCGCCTGCAGCGCCTGCGCCCGGATCAGGTTGCCGCTGGCTTCGAGCTCGCGGTCATAGCCGGTCGAGGCGATGTCGAGCTCGCGCTTTTCCGTTTCACTCATCCGGCGGAACACTTCCTTGTCGTCGAAATGGACGAGGCAGATGTAGAGCATGGTGGTTCTCCGCTTGCGATGGTGCGCTGGCTTGGGGTCGTGAGCTAATCGAACGCCGCCGCCGGGTTTCGACATGGGTTCATGCGAATCGAGCCAGATTCCCGCGGGACTGTCGAACGGGTGGGGCGCGGACGCATTTTTAGCGATTTGCTTGCCTCCGTCTTCACCACACCGTTTCATCGCCCGCTAAGCGCTTCTCCCGATGGCCGAACGCAGCAATGCCGATCTTTGGCATTATGCCCCCAATCGAGGAGCCTGGGGGCTTTCCAATCCGATGTTCGCCGGCCTCACCGCTGTGACTGAGCCCAAGCCGCTGCCGGTGCGGGCTCGTTCGCGCCTGCTGTCGCTCGCCACCGTTGCGCTGGTGGTCACGCTGGTGGTGACGGCGATCGCCGGGTTCATGCATGTCGGTGGCCAGCAGCGCGCCATGACCGAGCTCAGGGGCGAGGCCGACCAGTTGCGCGCCATGTCCCAGGCCGTGGCCGACGCCGATGCCGACATCATGCACTTCCTCACCGGGGAAGCGGGTGCGCTGCGCACCTACCTGTCCCAGGTCGAGCGCTTGAGCAGCGCCGATGCTGCGATCTTCGATGTGGTAAGCCCGATCGCGGCCTCGCCATCGGCCGAACCACAGCGCCTGCGCGAACTTGTCGCCGGGCTGGTCAACAACTGGAACGAAGCGATCGACCTCGCGACTTCCGGCAACCGGCAAGCCGGGCTCGACCTGTTGGCGAGCCGCCGTACCGGCGAGACCGTAACGGCCATCGGTGCTGGCGTCGGCCGGGTGCTCGGCGATACTGACCTCAGGGTACGCACGCACGATGTCCGTATCCAGGCCGGTACCATGCTGGTGCTGGTGATGCAGCTGGGAGCGGGCCTGCTCGCCATCCTCGGCCTGCTCTATGCTTTCCGGTCTTCGGCCACCGAGGCCGATGGCCGCGCCGCGGCGGTGGAGGCGGCCGACAGGGCGCGCCAGCAGGTGGGGCGGTTGTTCGAGATGGCGGACGTGCTGCAGAGCGCTTCGGACCATGCCGACGCCAATGCCGTGCTGAAGGCGACGGCGATGGAGCTGGTGCCCGGCTTCTCGGGGGCGCTCTATGTGTTCAACAATTCCCGCGACCGGTTGGTGCTCTCGACCACCTGGGGGCGTTCGGAGAACGACGCGCTGCCCGAAACCATCAACCCCACCGCCTGCTGGGCGGTGAAGCGCGGCAAGCCGCACCTCAACCGCGCCGATTCCGCCAAGCTGTGCTGCAGCCACCATGTCGGCAACGAGACCTCGCTCGAAATCCCGATGATCGCGCGGGGCGAAATCGTCGGGCTGCTGCAGCTGTTCGCTTCCGGCGTCAGCGCCGAGCAGCGGCTGGAACACATCACCGCGCTGGGTTCGGCCCTGGCCGATGGCATGAGTCTGGCGCTCGCCAACATGGCATTGCGCGAAAAGCTCCGGAACCAGGCGCTGCGTGACCCGCTGACCGGGCTCTACAACCGCCGCTACATGGAAGACTGCCTGCAGCGCTTCGTCCGGCTGGCCGAGCGCGAGAACCGTGAGATTTCGCTGATCATGGTCGATCTCGATCACTTCAAGCGGCTCAATGACGAGCATGGCCACAGCTTTGGCGACCAGGTGCTGCGCGATGCCGCGCTGACGCTGACCGGCTCGCTGCGCGAGACCGATATCGTTTGCCGTTTCGGCGGCGAGGAACTGGTGGTGATCCTGCCCGATTGCCCGCTGGAGCGGGCCGCCGACAAGGCGGAACTGCTGCGGCTCAGGATCGAGGAGCTGAGCAACACGCACGGCACCGATATCTCGGCCTCGTTCGGCGTTGCCTCGGTGCCGCACACCTCGCAGAGCGTCACCGACCTGCTGCAGGCCGCCGACCAGGCGCTCTACAAGGCCAAGCAGAGTGGACGCAACCAGGTCGCCAAAGCGCCGCTGCGCCCGTACCGGCCGGACCGCATGGGCGACGAGTTGGCCGCGCTGGAGGAATTTTCGCGGGCGGCGGCGGAGTAGCTCGGGCTCGTGCCGCTACCGCTGGTGGCTGTGGACCCCCACCCTTAATCCCTGCCCGCAAGGGGGAGGGAGACGCAGACTGCGAGGCCAGTGTTTTGGTCACCCTCCCCCTTGCAGGGAGGGGACAGGGGTGGGGGGCAGCCCGCACCCGGCGGCGAGTAGTGTCTCCACGCCCTAAGGCAAATAGCTCGGCTTGGTCCGCATCAGCTCGGTTTGCAGTTGCTGCTGCAGCATTTTCTGCTGCTGCAGGTCGCGCTGCAGTTTCGACAGCGTTGCATCAATCTCGCTCCGGATGGCGCGATCCTGGGCCGATTGCGCCAGCTCGTTCTGCAGGCACAGCGTGCGTTGCAAGTCGTTGCCCTGGTACCCGTCCTTGGCGACATCGGGCACCGGAGGGCAATAGGCTAGCGCCCCCGAGCTGAGGGCAATAGCCGCGACGGTGGCGAGCAAAATCCGCATAGCCAGAATCTGGGCATTCACGTCCCCCGGATCAAGTCACGATCGCGCGCTTGGGCCTGCGGTACTGTTTCGCACCAGCAGCTCGAGCGGCAGGCTTTCGCGGTGCACTCCGCCATCGTGCTCGAGGATGGTCTTGACCGCCCGGCGGCCGATTTCGGCGATCGGCTGCACCACAGTGGTCAGCGGCGGGTTGACGGTGGCGGCTTCCGGCACGCCGTCGAAACCGACGATCGAGATGTCGTCGGGGACGCTGAGGCCGCGCTCGGCGAGGATTTCGAGCGCGAACATGGCGACGCGGTCCGACATCGCCAGAATGGCGGTAGGCCGCTCGCCAGCCGTGAGGATGTAGTCGAGCCCGCGCCTGACGCTCTCGGCGGTGCTGCGGGTTTCGTAGATTGGGATGGTCTCGCGGTCGATGCCGTAGAGCGCCAGCTCCTCGAAATAGCCATAGGCGCGGTCGCGCGAGGTGGAGTAGGTGGCGGCGGCGATTGCGGCGCTGCCGACCGGCCCCTCATGCGCGTCGTCGAGCTCGAGCCCGAGAATGCCGAAGCGGCGGTGGCCGAGCTGCGCCAGATGCCGGGCGGCCATCTGCGCCCCGGCATAGTCGTCGACGCCGATGGCCGAGATAGTGTCGTCGGGCTTGCCGAGCGCCAGCGCCACGAAGGGCAGCTGCCGCTCGCGCGTCAGCTCCACCAGCTTTTCGCCATTCTCGATGCAGAGCAGCACGAATCCGTCGACCAGCGCGCTCTGGATATTCCAGCTGAGCCGCTCGCTGTTGCGGGCCGACACCAGCGCCAGGCCGGCGCCGCGCGCATCGCAGGCCTCCGAGATGCCTTGCATCAGTACGCGGGCAAACGGATCTTCGAAGAAGTAGGAAAGCGGCTCCGCGGTGGCGACGCCGATGGCGTTGGATTTGCCGGCGCGCAGCAGCCGGCCGCGCGGATCGGGTCCGGCATAGCCGAGGTCGCGGGCCGTCTGGTGCACCCGCTCGCGCACCTCCGGTCGCACCAGGTCCGGCCGGCTGAACACGTTCGACGCCGTGCCCTGCGACACCCCCGCCGCCTTTGCCACATCGCTCAAGCGCACCAGATCGCGTGCCATCCGAACCTTTCCAGTTTTTGCGGCTCGTCTGCCGCCCCGAGGACAATCGTCTCGATTGCCTGAGGGCATCCTAGCCAACTCCTAGTCATATAGCACGCTTTTGTATCGGTTCAAATTCCGCTTGACTCTCTGGCATCGAAGCGTATATTTGAACCGATTCAAGCGATCATGCGTTGATCAATTGAATCGGTTCAAGTCGAAAGGAGACTTGTGATGATCCCCGCCAGCTATCTCTACAAGAACGCCTACAAGCAGCACTGGGGCGAAGATTTCGCCCGCCGGACCGGCGAAGCGCCATGGGAGGCGCATCCGGACGCCGGTCTGTGGGAAAAGCCGTCGCTCTGGCGCGCGATAGGCGGCTTCGTCGGCCGCCTGTTCGCCTCGAGCCGCGCGGCAGCCGCGGATGAAACTGAAGCTTCGGGGCGTCATTGCCCCGAAGCCACCGATCGCCGTCTGGGCCTGTCGCGGTGACGCTCTAGCGCTGCTCCGGCCACTGGCCGCTGTCACGCAGCGCCTTCTCGCGATCCAGCGCTTCGGCCGAGACCTCGTCATAGGCATAGGCGAAGTCTTCGACCTCGGAGACGCGGCGGACTTCCACTTCTTCGCCTTCGTTCCACATCGGAATCTTCTTCACCCAGCCGATCGCCTCGTCGAGCGAGTCTGCTTTGATGATCCAGAAGCCGCCGATCAGCTCCTTGGCCTCGGTGAACGGGCCGTCCTTCACCACCAGCTTGCCGCCCTGCATCGCCACCTTGGCGCCGGTCTTGGACGGCTGCAGGCCCTCGCCGCCCAGCAGCACCCCGGCCTCGATCATTTCCTGGTTGAGCTTGCCCATCGCCGCCAGCATTTCCGAGCTTGGCGGCGGCGCCGGTTCGGTGGTCTTGACGATGATCATGTAGCGCATGGCGGGTCTCCTCGTTTGGTGGCCTTTCGAGCAGAGCTTGGCCCAAAACAAAAGGCCCGGTCAAACCGGGCCTTCTCCTCGACGGTGGCAAAATCGGGTCAGGCGACAGCGGGAACCACCATGCCATCCTGCAGCGCCATCAGGCGCTGTTCCATCCGCTCGGCGACGGCGCCTTCGTAGCGGCCGTTGCGGAAGCCGGTGATAATGCTGACGATCTCGCGGCGGCGGGCTTCGTAATGCGCCAGCGGCTCGTCATAGAAGCGCTCGACCTTGATGGCGGGCCAGATTTCGTCGGACATCGAACGTTCCTCGTCGCTTCGAAAAGCAGCGAGGAGGCTAGGCCAGTGAAATTAGACAGGGTTGAGCGCTTGGTTAGAATTTGGAGAGAGACACTGGCCTCTCGGTGATCCTCCCCTGCGAAGCGGGGGAGGGGGACCAGCGAAGCTGGTGGAGGGGGCGAGACTGGACTCGGCGCGTGTGGCCTCCCCCGCCACTGCCTTCGGCGGTCCCCTTCCCCCGTGCCACGGGGAAGGATCATCGAGAGCCCGGGACCTCGCTAGCTCGGCATCATGTAGCCGACGCCACGCACCGTCTGGATCAGCGACGGTGTGCCCTCGGTATCGATCTTGGCCCTGAGATAGCGGACATAGACGTCGACGATCTTGGTGCCCGGGTCGTAGCCATATTCCCAGACGCTGTTCAGCAGCCGCTGCCGGCTGACCACCTTGTCCGGGTTGCTCATCAGGTAGCGCAGCAGGTCGAACTCGCGCACCGTGAGGCTGATCGGCTCGCCGTCGCGGCTGACCCGGCGCGACTGCGGGTCGAGCGTCAACGGCCCGATGGCGAGCTGGCTCTCATGGTCGATCTCGCTGCGGCGCCGGCGGAGCGCCACGAGCCGGGCCAGCAGTTCGTCGAAGGCGAAGGGCTTGGTCAGATAGTCGTCGGCGCCGCCCTTCAGCCCTTCGATCTTGTCCTGGAGGCTGTCCTTGGCGGTGAGCATCAGGATCATTGCCGGCCGGCGCTCTTCGCGCAGCAATCGGGTGATCTCTAGCCCGTCGACATAGGGCAGCATGCGGTCAAGGATGATCAGCTCGAAATCGTCCTGCCGGGCCCGCTCCAGCCCGTCGCGGCCATCATTCTCGACGCTGACCTGATAGCCCTCGGCCGCCAGACCGCGCTCGAGGAACGAGGCGATGCGCCGATCGTCCTCGACCACCAGAACCTTCATCGTGCCCCTCCTTTCGCCAGCGGCAACTCGAGTGTGAGCACCGCGCCGCCATCAGCGCCATTGTCGAGCCGGATGCTGCCGCCGTGACGCTCGACGATATCCTTGGCGATGGCGAGGCCGATGCCCAGCCCCTGGGTCTCGAGGTCGCCCTCGCCGTGCCCGCGATAGAACCGCTCGAACACCCGCGGCCGGTCCTCATCGCTGACACCTGGCCCCTGGTCGGCGATTGCAACCGTTGCCGACGCAGCACCGCGGCTGCTGCTGATGGTGATGCGGCTGCCGGGCGGCGAGTGCTTGACTGCATTGTCGAGCCCGATCATCAGCGCCTGCTTCAGCCGGCGAAAATCCGCGTCGACATGCACACCGTTGTCGCTGAGCTCAGTGATGACGCTGACCTCGCGCGGTTCGGCCAGCACCTGCGCCTCCTCGGCGGCCGCGCCGACGATCTCGTCGAGCCGGATATCGGCGGGCAGGTGCTGCTGGCTTTCCGCATCGGTGCGGGCGAAGGCGATGAGATCGTCGAGCAGGCCTGACATGTCGACCGCCTGGCCGCGAATGCGCTCGAGCGACTGGCGGAGGTCATTGATCTCAGGCTGGCCGCGCAGCGCCACGTCGGCCTCGCCGCGCAGCACCGTGAGCGGGGTGCGCAGCTCATGGCTGACATCGGCAAGAAACTGCGTGCGCCTGACATCGACGGCACGCAGCCGCGCATTGGCGTCGCGCAGCTCGCTGGTCCGCGTCTCGATCTCAGCCTCGAGCCGCTCGCCGGAGCGACGCACTGCGCGGTAGAGCAGCACGCCCAGGAGACTCAGCACCGCCAGTGACAGCAGCGCCAGGATCCCGGCGACAACGAGGATGGTGCCCTGTGTCTGCTGCACCTGCTTCAGCTCGGCCGCTACTTCGTTGCGCTCTTCGGCCAGCGCCCGGTCGATCAGCGGCTGCAGCTCGTTGGCGAGGCGGAAGGCGACGTCGCGACCATAGAGCCGCGTGGCCTCGGCCGTGTTGCCGTCGCGGGCCGCCGCCAGCGCCCTGGCCGCCGAGGCATCGATGGCGTGGTAGAGCTCGATCATCCGCCGGACGTCCTCGAGCTGCTCGAGCTCCGGCACCATTTCGGCGATGCCGCCCAGCGTGGTCAGCTCGTCACGGGTGGCGCGGCTGAGCCGGGCGAAGGTGCGCTCCATGTCGATGCGCGCGGTCTGTACCGCAGGCATTTCGGCGCGCCCGAGCAACAGCACGCTCGCCACCTGCTTGGCATAGGCATTGGCGCGGCCGTCGAGCTCGGCGATCACCTCGAAGCGCCGGTGCACCGCATCGATCCGCTGCACGAAATGATCGGCGAGCCACAGCCCATAGGCCATCACCCCGGTCATCGCGACGATCGACACGAGGCTTGCCAGCGCCAGTCCCACAATGCGCCAGCGCACCGTCACCCGATCATGCCTCCAATAGCAGTGCGCTATGTCTAGTGTGCGGGGGGCGCTGATGAAAGGGCGCGGCCGCAATGCTGCGCATTGGTCGCGGGCGCTCTATCGACTGTGCCCCCGCAATCTCCCCACACTCGGTGTCATCCCAGCGAAAGCTGGGACCCATTTCTCAGCCCGTGCCAGCGGATAGTTGGGTCCCAGCTTTCGCTGGGATGACAGCCCGTGGTTTGGGAGACGCAGTGCGTGGAGCCCATTCAAATAGAGAAGAGGGGCGGAGCCTTGGCCCCGCCCGTCAGATCTCAGAACCGACGCGGCGCTTCCGGCGCGTTGCCCATGATCGCTTCGATCTTCGCCAGCACGTCCGGCGTCATCTTCGACTTCGAGTCGAGCGCCTTCAGGTTGTCCTTGAGCTGGCTGAGTTTCGAGGCGCCGAGGATCACCGTCGAGACATTCGGGTTGGCGTTGCACCAGAGCAGCGCCAGGTGGTGGATGGGAAGGCCCACCTCGTCGGCGAGCTTGGCCAGCTGTTTCACCTTCGCCAGTTCGTCGCGGCCCTTGTCGCTGTCGAGCCGCGCCTTCAGCCACTCGTAGCCGGGCAGGTTCATGCGGCTGTCGGCGGGGATGCCGTCATTATACTTGCCGGTGAGGATGCCCGAGGCCAGCGGCGACCAGATCGTCGTCCCCAGCCCGAACAGGCTGTAGAGCGGCAGGAACTCGGCCTCGACCTTCTCGCGGCGGAACAGGTTGTATTCCGGCTGTTCCATCGTCGGCGGCGTCAGGTGCTCCTGGCGGGCCACGGCGTAGGCCTCGGTGAGCTGCTGCGCCGACCATTCCGAGGTGCCCCAGTACAGCACCTTGCCCTGGGTGATCAGGTTGTGCATCGCCCGCACCGTCTCTTCGATCGGCGTATCGATATCCGGGCGGTGGCAGAAATAGAGGTCGAGATAGTCGACCTGCAGGCGCTTCAGCGCGGCATGGGCGGCGTCGGTGACGTGCTTGGCCGAAAGCCCTTTCTGTGTCGGCTTCGCGCCGCCCCAGAACACTTTCGACGACACCGCATAGCTGTCGCGGCTCCAGTTCAGCGCTTTCAGCGCCTCGCCCATGACGATCTCGGCATTGCCCTGCTCGTAGCCTTCGGCATTATCGAAAAAGTTGATGCCGTTGTCGTATGCGTAACCCATGATCGAAGCGGCGGCGTCTTCGCCGACCTGCTTGCCGAAGGTCACCCAGGCGCCAAAAGAAAATTCACTGACCCGCAGGCCAGCCTTGCCGAGGCGGCGGTATTCCATGTGTCGATGTCCGTGGTTGGGGAGTCGGGGAAGGAGGCCGGCAAACTATCGTCGGTTGCCGATGGATACAACCGGGGCATGACGGTTTATTGATAATCCGCGTCGCGCCACAACCAACCCCTGCCGTTCCCACCGGGGGTCATCCCCCCGAAGGCGCACAGGCGTTAAGTCAGGGACTTCGGTTGCCCTGATGCACGCCGCCTCAGCCAGCATGGGGTGTCGCTGGGTCTGCGAACGAGGCTCTGAAAGTCCCCCAAACTCGGTGTCATCCCCGCAAAAGCGGGGACCTCCGTTTGCGATCGTGCATCGGCCAGGAAAACAAAGGTTCCCGCCTTCGCAGGAATGACGCCCAGTTGGGATCTGCGATGCCATCACTAAAGCGTTGACTTAAGCATCGTGCTCGATTACTTAAGTCACACCTTAAGTGAAAGGAGCCGCCATGTCAGCCCCGAACTCCCGCGCCACGGCCCGCGAATGGACCGGTCTTGCCGTCCTCGCCCTGCCGACGCTGCTGATTTCCATCGACGTCTCGGTCATTCTGCTCGCCCTCCCCAAGATCAGCGAAACGCTCGGTGCCGACAGCGCCCAGCAGCTCTGGATCATGGATATCTACGGCTTCCTACTCGCCGGCTTCCTCATCACCATGGGGACCATCGGCGATCGCATCGGGCGGCGGAAGCTGCTGATGATCGGCGGCGCCGCCTTCGCCGCCGCTTCGGTGCTGGCCGCCTTCTCGACCTCGGCGACGATGCTGATTGCGGCGCGCGGCCTGCTCGGTATTGCCGGCGCGACGCTCTCGCCCTCGATCCTGGCGCTCATCACCAACATGTTCCACGACGAGCGGCAGCGCGGCTTCGCCATCTCGATCTGGCTCACCTGCTTCATGGGCGGCATGCTGCTCGGCCCGCTGGTCGGCGGCGTCATGCTCGAGCATTTCTGGTGGGGCGCTCCGTTCCTGCTCGGCGTGCCGGTGATGCTGCTGCTGCTGGTCACCGCCCCGGCGCTCTTGCCCGAATACAAGGCGCCGCAGGCCGGCCGGCTTGACCTGGTGAGCGTCATCCTGTCGCTCGGCGCCATCCTGCCCATGGTCTATGGGCTGAAGGAACTGGCCAAGGGCGATGTGTCGCTTGCCCCGTTCGGCGCCATCGCTTTCGGGCTGCTGCTGGCCATCGTCTTTATCCGTCGCCAGGTGACGCTGGCTCATCCGCTGGTCGATCTGAAGCTGTTCAGGAACGGCGCCTTCACCGCGGTGATCGGGGCGATGTTCCTCATCACCGTCACCGGCGCCATCATGGTGCTGACGGCGCAGTATTTTCAGCTCGTTGCCGGTCTTACCCCGCTTTGGGCCGGGCTCTGCGGCCTGCCGGCGATCCTGTTGATGATCGTCGCCTTCATGCTGGCGCCCAAGCTGGCGCAGACCATCCGCCCCGGCCTGCTCATCGCCTCCGGCATGGGCGTCGCCATAATCGGCCTGCTGATCGTCGTGTTCCTCATTGAGAGCTACGGCGTGCCCGCGGTGATCGTCGGCTTCGCCCTGTTCAATTTGGGCTGTGCGCCGATGGTGACGCTCGGCACCGGCATCATGATGGGCTTTGTCGCCCCGGAACGCGCCGGCGCCGCCGCCGCCCTGCAGGAGACCTCGTCCGAGTTCGGCTTCTCGCTCGGCATCGCCGCGCTCGGCAGCCTCGGCACCCTGGTCTATCGCAGCCTGCTGAGCGGCAACCTGCCGGCCGGGCTGACCGAGGCGCAGACGCATCTCGCCACCGAAACGCTGGCCGGCGCGGCTGGTGTCGCTGCCAGCCTCCCCGACGGCGCGCCGTTGCTCGCCGCCGCCAGTGCTGCCTTCACCGCGGCGCTGCAGCTGGTGGCGACGGTGGAGGCCGGCGTGCTGCTGCTGATCGCCATTGTCGCCCTTACCGCTTTGCGCGGTGTCAAACCCCTGGGCGCCGGAGCCGGCGCCCACCCCACTCCGCCTGAGGCGGATAGCAAAGACCGTCTGGCTGCTGCCCAGTGACGGTCCGGCCGGCGGTGGGACAAGCGCTGGGTACGTGAACCCCGCCGCCGGCTATCTCACGCTACGATGGGCTGCCTTGTTCGGGCCGCCCATTACCGCCAAGCTGGGCCAAAGGAGTTCAGCATGCGGTTCATCATCTACGGCGTCGGCGCCATCGGCGGCACCTTCGCGGCGTCCCTCGCCAGCGCCGGCCACGATGTGGTCGGCATCGCCCGCGGCGATATGCTGGCGGCAATCCGGAACAATGGCGGGCTGCTGTTCCGCACCACCACGACTGCGCAGCTGGTGAACTTCCCGGTGGTCGGCGCGCCTGGCGAGCTCGAATTCCGGCCTGACGACGTCATCTTCCTCACCATGAAGGGGCAGCACACCGCTCCTGCGCTCGAGGAATTGCGGGCCGCCGGCGTCAGTACCCAGGCGGTGGTCTGCGCCCAGAACGGCGTCAACAACGAACGGCTGGCGCTGCGGTTGTTTCCCAATGTCTACGCCATGACGGTGATGCTGCCGGCCGATTACGTGACGCCGGGCGAAGTGATCTGCTACGGCACGCCCAAGCGTGGGCTCATCGACCTCGGCCGCTATCCTCATGGGCTCGACGACAACGTCGCGGCGATCGCCACTGCCTTCGACAGCGCCGGCTTTGCTGCCTTTCCGCTCGAGCAGGTGATGCGCTCCAAATACGGCAAGCTGCGCGACAATCTCGGCAATGTGGTCGAGGCGGCGCTCGGCCACGGGAGCCGCTCCGGCCCGCTGCTGGATGCGATCCAGGCCGAGGCCGAAGCGGTCTATGCCGCCGCCGGCATCGACTGGGTGGCGGTCGGCAATGCCGATCCGCGCCGCAAGGGCCTGATGGAAATGGGCGCCGTCGCCGGCGTCACCCGCACCGGCGGCTCCTCGATCCAGAGCCTCAAACGCGGCGCCGGCACCATCGAAACCGATTACCTCAATGGCGAGATCGTGTTGCTCGGCCGGTTGTACGGGGTGCCGACCCCGCTCAACGCCGGGCTGGTCACGATCGGCCACGAGCTGGTGGCGAAGGGGGCCAAGCCGGGCAGCATGAGCGAGGCGGAGCTGCGGGCGCGGTTGGGGCTTTAGTCACGATTGGAGCTTTGGGCGCCTCAAACTCGATCTATCGCTTCCCTCCCCTCAAGGGGCAGGGCTATCGCATATGGGGCACTGACAGTAGTTGGGTGGCCTTCTCCCACAAGGGGAGAAGGCACTCACACAACGGCCGGTGGCTTTCCATATGCGATAGCCATGCCTCAAGGGCGAGGGGAGGGCGCGGCCGGTGGTCGAGTCCCCCTAGAACAACACCACGCTGCGGATGCTTTCGCCGTGGTGCATCAGCTCGAACCCCTGGTTGATGTCCTCGAGCCTGAGCGTGTGGGTGATCATCGGGTCGATCTCGAGCTTGCCGCTCATGTACCAGTCGACGATTTTCGGCACGTCGGTACGGCCGCGGGCGCCGCCAAAGGCCGTGCCCATCCAGGTGCGGCCGGTGACCAGCTGGAACGGACGGGTGGAGATCTCCTGCCCGGCGCCGGCCACCCCGATCACCACCGATTTGCCCCAGCCGCGGTGGCTCGCTTCCAGCGCCTGCCGCATCACCGTGGTGTTGCCGGTGCAATCGAAGGTGTAGTCGGCGCCGCCGATCTGATCGGCTCCGCGCTTGGTGAGGTTGACCAGGTGCGGGACGATGTCGCCCTCGATTTCCTTGGGGTTGACGAAGTGCGTCATGCCGAAGCGCTCGCCCCAGGCGCGCTTGTCGTTATTGATGTCGACACCGATGATCATGTCGGCGCCAGCAAGCTTCAGCCCCTGCACCACGTTGAGCCCGATACCGCCCAGCCCGAACACCACGGCGGTGGCGCCGGCCTCGACCTTGGCGGTATTGAGCACCGCGCCGACCCCGGTGGTGACGCCGCAGCCGATATAGAACACCTTGTCGAACGGTGCCCTGGGATCGATCTTCGCCAGCGCGATCTCGGGCAGCACCGTGTGGTTCGAAAAAGTCGAGCAGCCCATATAGTGGTAGATGGTCTGGCCCTTGTAGGAGAAGCGCGAGGTGCCGTCCGGCATCAGGCCCTTGCCCTGGGTGGCGCGGATCGCCGTGCAGAGGTTGGTCTTGCGGCTCAGACAGCTCGGGCACTCCCGGCATTCGGGCGTATAGAGCGGGATCACGTGGTCGCCCGGCTTGAGGCTGGTGACGCCGGCGCCGACCTCCAGCACCACGCCGGCCCCCTCGTGGCCGAGGATCGAGGGGAACAACCCCTCGGGATCGGCGCCTGACAGCGTGAACGCGTCGGTGTGGCAGATGCCGGTGGCCTTGATCTCGACCAGCACTTCGCCGGCCTTGGGGCCCTCGAGATCGAGCTCGACGATTTCGAGCGGCTTGCCTGCCGCGAATGCCACTGCCGCCCGTGTCTTCATCAGTCCTGCTCCAGCTCGAATCCTGTTGCGCACCATAGCCGCTCGAGGCGGCAAGCACAGTCCGGACGCATCACCTTGCGTCGGAGGGCCATCGGCGCTATATGAGCGCCAACAACATCTCTGGCTCTAAGCGAGAGTGGGGTGCCGACCGGGCCCCCGCTCTTTTTGTTTTCTTGAGACCCATCGCAACAGCATGACCTTCGATCTCACCGAAAAGCGCTACATCAAGGAGACCGGCCTCGAGCAGCGGATCGCCCGCATCGTCGAGCCGGTCGCCAATGATCTCGGCTACAGCCTCGTGCGTGTGAAGATGACGCAGGAGAACGGCCTGACGCTGCAGATCATGGCCGAAGACGGTAATGGCCGCTTTGCCATCACCGACTGCGAGCGGCTGAGCAAGGACGTCTCGCCGGTGCTCGACGTCGAGGATCCGATCGACCGCGAGTATCACCTCGAAGTGTCGTCGCCCGGCATCGACCGGCCGCTGGTCCGCGCCCGCGATTTTGCCGCCTATATCGGCCACGAGGCCAAGGTCGAACTATCCGACCTGCTCGATGGCCGCCGCCGCTTCCGCGGGCTGATCAAGGCGGTCGATGGCGACCATGTCGTCATCACCCTGCCGGACGTCCCCAAGGGCACCGATCCGGATTTTCGGCTGCCGCTGACCATGCTGGCTGAAGCCAAGCTGGTGATGACCGACAAGCTGATGAACATGGCGCAGGTCGACCAGGCAGAATTCCCCATCGACGACGATGAAGACATCGAGACCGTCGAACTCTCGGACGATCCGGAGGCCGATACGGCCGAGGACGCCGACCAGTCAAAATCTGTATCTGAAAAAGACGCTTCCACTGAGGAGACAAACTAAATGGCCGTTAGCGCGAACCGCCTGGAGCTGCTCCAGATCGCTGATGCCGTCGCCCGCGAGAAGTCGATCGATCGCATGATCGTCATCGAGTCGATGCAGGACGCGATCGAAAAGGCGGCCAAGACCCGCTACGGCGCCGAGACCAATGTCCGCGCCGAGATCAACCCCAAGACCGGCGAGCTGCGCCTGTGGCGGCTGCTCGAAGTGGTCGAGGCGGTGGAAGAGCCCGGGCGTCAGGTCGAGCTCAAATACGCCAAGACCAAGAACGATGCCGCCAAGCTCGGCGACTTCCTCACCGAGCCGCTGCCGCCGATCGAGTTCGGCCGCATCGCCGCCCAGTCGGCCAAGCAAGTGATCGTGCAGAAGGTGCGCGATGCCGAGCGTGACCGCATGTACGAAGAGTACATCAACCGCGTCGGCGAGATCGTCAACGGTACGGTCAAGCGCGTCGAGTACGGCAATGTCATCGTCGATCTGGGCCGTGGCGAAGCCATTATCCGCCGCGACGAACTGATCCCGCGCGAGCTCTATCGCTACGGCGACCGCGTCCGCGCCTATATCTATGACGTGCGCCGCGAGCAGCGTGGCCCGCAGATTTTCCTGTCCCGCACCCATCCGCAGTTCATGGCGAAGCTGTTCATGCAGGAAGTGCCGGAGATCTACGATGGCATCATCGCCATCCGCTCGATCGCCCGCGATCCGGGCAGCCGTGCCAAGATCGCCGTGACTTCGTCGGATTCCTCGATCGACCCGGTCGGCGCCTGCGTCGGTATGCGCGGCTCGCGCGTCCAGGCGGTGGTCGCCGAACTGCAGGGCGAAAAGATCGACATTATCCCGTGGACCGAATCGATCGCCGACCTCGTCGTGTCGGCGCTGCAGCCGGCTGATGTGGCGAAGGTCGTGCTCGACGAGCAGGCCGAGCGCATCGAAGTCGTGGTGCCTGACGAGCAGCTCAGCCTCGCCATCGGCCGCCGTGGCCAGAACGTGCGCCTCGCCTCGCAGCTGATCGGCTGGGATATCGACATCCTCACCGAGGCCGAAGAGTCCGAGCGCCGCCAGAAGGAATTCACCGAGCGCTCTGCTTTGTTCATGCAGGCCCTTGATGTTGACGAGATGGTTGCCCAACTACTGGCTTCCGAAGGCTTCTCCTCGGTCGAGGAGCTCGCCTATATCGACGCTTCGGAAATCGCCTCGATCCAGGGTTTTGACGAAGAGACCGCGGCGGAAATCCAGCAGCGCGCTTCCGACTACCTGGCGGCGATCGAGAAGGCCAATGACGACGAGCGCATCAAGCTCGGCGTCGAGGACGAGCTCTATGAGATCCCGGGCCTGAATGCGGCGATGCTCGTCGCGCTGGGCAAGGAAGAGATCAAGAACGTCGAGGACTTTGCCGGTTGCGCCGCCGACGACCTGGTGGGCTGGACCGAACGCAAGGACGGCGAGACCAAGCGGTTCGAGGGCACCTTCAAGGATTTCCCGGTGAGCCGTGAGGAAGCCGAGGAAATGATCCTGCAGGCCCGTCTCAAGGCCGGCTGGATCACTGAAGCCGATCTCGCGGTGGCCGACGAGGCCACCGAGCTGGAAGAAGGGGCGCCCGCGTAATCGGGAGGTCTCGAACCCGGTGCCGCGTCGCGAAGAAACCGAAAGGCAATGCGCCCTCACCCGTGAGGTGAAGCCGATTGCCGAACTGATCCGCTTCGCCGTCTCACCCGACGGCGAGGTGGTGCCCGATACCGACGGCAAGGCCGAAGGGCGCGGCGTCTGGATTACCCTTGGCCTGAAGACTGTGGCCGAGGCGCAAAAGAAGAAGGCCTTCGCCAAAAGCCTCAAGGCCGAGGTGAAGGTGCCCGACGATCTCGCCGGTCTGACCCGGCGCCGGCTGGAGGAGCGACTGCTCAGTTCGCTCTCCCTGGCGCGCAAGGCGGGGCAGCTGGTGACCGGCTCGACCAAGGTCAAGGCGGCGATCGAGGCGGGTGAAGTGCAGGCTCTCCTCACCGCGACCGACGCGGCCGAGGACGGCAGGAACAAGCTCCTGGGTTCGCTCAAGGGCTACACGATGGCGGCGGAAGAGGCGGGTTTTGAGCCCGTCTTAACTCCGCATTTCGAATTGCTCGATTCGGGTCAAATGGGTTTGGCACTCGGGATCGAAAATGTGATACATGCTGCGCTCATCAAGGGGGGCGCGGCCCAGGCGGCGGTGCAACGAGCTGAAAGGCTGGCTCGTTACATCGCCAACTAGACGGGTTGTTTGAGCGGCGCAGCAGCGCTATGCCGCCCCCTGAGCCCTACAATCGGACTTGGTCAGAGAGCGCGAAGCCGCGCTTTCGTGGACAAGTTTCGTGAAGGAAGACGCGAGTTACATGGCTGATAACGACGACAAGCGCGAAGATTCTGGTGCCGGCGGCAAGAAGACGCTGTCATTGAAGGGAGGCCCCTCGATGGGGGCGCGCCCCAATGTGGCACGTTCGTCGCGGAACACTGTGGTCGTCGAGAAGCGCACCCGTTTCGTGCCGCCCGGCGCGCCGGTGCACACGCCGCACACCCCACACACGCCCCGCCCGCCGCAGGGTGGTGGTGGCGGTGCTCCGTCCCAGGGTTCGGGTCGCCCCGCTTCGTCGGGTGCGCCGTCGGGCAATCGCCCGTACCAGTCCAACCAGGGCCGGCCGCCGCTCCGTTCGGGCGCCGCACCGCGTCCGGGTGGTGGGCTGAGCGCCACCGAGGCCGATGCCCGGGCCCGCGCCCTGCGTGAAGCCGCCGGCCGCCAGGCTGAGGACGAAGCCCGCGCCCGCGCCGAAGAGGCTCGCCGCATCGAGGAAGACGCGCGTCGCCGCGCCCTCCGCGAGGAAGCGCAGAAGGCCGAAGAGGCAAAGCAGCTGGCCGCTGAAGGCGAGCGTGCTCTCGAGGCCGTGTCGGAAATCTCGACCGTGTCGCGTGAGCCGCGCGTTTCTCCGGCACGTCGCGCCGCGGCAACGCCGGGCGCCCGTCCGGCCGCTCCCGCAGCTGACCTGCCGCCGACGCCGCCCTCCGAAGCCGATGGCCGCAAGACTCGTACGGCTCCCGCGGCGCGCCCGCTGGTCAATGCCGCCGAACTCGAGAACGCCCGTCGTGGCGGCGCTGCCCGCGTTGCAGCAACGCCCGAGCGTCCGACCCGGCGTGCCGGCGAGGAAGCCTTCGCCCGGGCCCGCCTGACCGTCACCAATGCCGGCTCGGAATCCGATCGCGACAAGGGACCGTCGCTGGCCGCCATGCGTCGCCGTCGCGACAAGAAGATGGGCCGCAACCAGCAGCAGGCGCCTAAGCTCAGCCGTGAAGTGACCATTCCTGAGGCGATCACCGTCCAGGAACTGGCCAACCGCATGGCCGAACGTGCCGTCGACATTATCAAGATCCTGATGGCCCAGGGCCAGATGGTGAAGATCACCGACGTCATCGACAGCGATACCGCCGAACTGATCGCCACCGAACTCGGCCACACCGTCAAACGCGTCTCTGACGCCGACGTGGAAGAGGGTCTCTATGACATCCCGGCCGACGACAAGGCCGAGGACCTGACCAACCGCGCGCCGGTGGTGACCATCATGGGTCACGTCGACCACGGTAAGACCTCTTTGCTCGACGCCATCCGCGAGACCAACGTGGTTTCCGGTGAAGCCGGCGGCATCACCCAGCACATCGGTGCCTATCAGGTCGAAAAGAACGGCCAGAAGATCACCTTCCTCGACACCCCGGGCCACGAGGCGTTCACCGCCATGCGAGCCCGCGGCGCCCAGGCCACCGATATCGCGGTGCTGGTGGTGGCGGCCGATGACGGCGTCATGCCGCAGACCATCGAATCCATCAAGCACGCCAAGGCGGCCGGGGTTCCGATCATCGTCGCCATCAACAAGATGGATAAGCCGAGCGCCAATCCGCAGCGCGTTCGTACCGAACTGCTGCAGCATGAAGTGTTCGTCGAATCGATGGGCGGCGATGTGCTCGACGTGGAAGTCTCGGCGGTCACCAAGGCCGGCCTCGACAAGCTGCTCGAGACCATCCTGCTGCAGGCCGAAGTGCTCGAGCTCAAGGTGGCCCGCGATGGGCGCGCCGAGGGCCTGGTCATCGAAGCCAAGCTCGATCGCGGCCGCGGTGCGGTGGCGACGGTCCTCGTGCAGCGCGGCACGCTGTCGATCGGCGACATCGTCGTCGCCGGCACCGAGTTTGCCCGCGTCCGTGCGCTGATCAACGACAAGGGCGAGCAGGTGAAGGAAGCCGGCCCGTCCATTCCGGTGGAAGTGCTGGGCTTTACCGGCGTGCCGTCGGCCGGCGACCGCTTCTCGGTGGTCGAGACCGAAGCACGGGCCCGTGAAGTCACCGAGTATCGTCAGCGCCTGATCCGTGAGAAGACCGCAGGCGGCGGCGCCACCAGCCTCGAGCAGATGATGAATCAGCTCAAGGCCTCGGGCATCGCCAAGTTCCCGCTGATCATCAAGGGTGACGTGCAGGGCTCGGTCGAAGCGATTAACGCCTCGCTCAACAAGCTCTCGACCGACGAAGTGTCGGCGCAGATTCTGATGAGCGGCGTCGGCGCCATCACCGAATCCGACGTGACGCTGGCTTCGGCTTCGAACGCCATCATCATCGGCTTCAACGTCCGCGCCAACAAGCAGGCCAGCGATCTCGCCACCCGCGAGGGCATCGAAATCCGCTACTACAACATCATCTACGACCTCGTGGATGACGTGAAGGCAGCGATGTCGGGCCTGCTCAAGCCGGAGCGTCGCGAGACCTTTATCGGCTACGCCTCGATCAAGGAAGTGTTCCAGATCACCAAGGTCGGCAAGGTCGCCGGCTGCCAGGTCACCGAGGGCATCGTCGAACGCGGCGCCGGCGTGCGCCTGTTGCGCGACAACGTGGTGATCCACGAGGGCAAGCTGAAGACGCTCAAGCGCTTCAAGGATGAAGTCAAGGAAGTCCCGGTCGGCCAGGAATGCGGCATGGCCTTCGAGAACTACGAAGACATCCGCGCCGGCGACGTCATCGAGTGCTTCCGTGTCGAGAGCGTGGTCCGTTCGCTCTAGGCGATGGTCGACAAGCAATCAAAGAGAGCGCCTGGTGGAAGCCCGGCGCTCTCTTTTCTTTTGGCGGGTGCGAAGGCGGTTGTCGTCATCGTAACAGTGCTGGTGGTGCTGATCGGCGGCTGGCTGGCCTGGTGGTGGTATCGCCCGGACCTCCTTTTCGACCCGATTAGCCGACATGTTCACACTGGATTTCTCGAATGCCGCGACGGAGGACGCTGCCCGGCCGACGTGGCTGGCTGGAAATCGATGGTGCCGGAGATATTCGCTATCGGCGAGCCGAGAGATCAGGTCGTTAAGCGGCTGCGCGCAGCAGGCTTCGACGGTTGGGTAACCGACCAGCCTGAAGAGCACTATGCGCAGTCTGGCGCTGCGATGTCGCCATTCCCATGCAGCAGTTACTACAATGTTCGAGTGACCTTCGACGCATCAAAGCGCCTGGTGACGGCTGAAAGCACCTTTAACGGGACGCCTAGTTGCCTATGAGGTGCCGCGGCAACATCGGTAGTGGGGGTCTGCCCTTAGCCAGTTGCACGAACAGGCTGAGAACCGTCACTGTTGGCCATGACCGAACCCGTCCTCACGCTCACCTACACCCTGACCGCCGCCGACGCGCTGGCCTATGAAGCCCTGCCGCGCGAGATGGTTGGCTGGCGCAAATGGCTGCTGCTGGTCTGGCTCGCCGTCGCCGGCGGGCTGGTGGCGTTCCTGCCGGCGGAGTGGATCGGGCCGGAATGGGGCTGGCGCTTCTGGCTCGTTGCGCTGGCGCTGGTCGGTATCGCTTATGGATTGGCCACCGCAGCGATGACGCTGGCAACGCACCGCCGGGCGCGTCGTCGCGTACCGGCGCCTATGGTCGCAACGCTGGAGCAATGGGGTGACCATCTTGCAGTGACAACGGCCGAGCTGCAGCTGTTCATCGCCTACGAAACCATCGCCGATGTCGCCATCGGCAAGTCCCACGTCTTCATCACCGCGCCACCCGAGGCGCTGATCGTGCCGCTTACGGCGTTCTCCGATCGGGATGAGATGACGGCGTTTGGCGAGGACATCGACCGGCTGTCGCACCAGGCCGCCCCCTGACCCGCTCGCCTACCTGCCCGAATTGCTGGTTTCGCCGCAACGCGCTCCACCCTAGAGTTGTTCTCGATTTCAGGATGATTTTCGATGCGTGGCGTTGGCGGTAGAGTCGGGGGCGGGGGACGTGGGGCGAACGGCCCGGACATCCCCGATGCCTTGCCGTTCGATAAGGGCGAGCGGCTCAAAACTTTCCGCCACCTCGGGCGGTTGTTCGCTCAGATGTGGCGCACCAGCCCCTGGTTGATGGGCTTGAGTATCGCGCTTCGGCTGGTGGTCGCCATCCAGCCGCCGCTGGTGCTGCTGCTCACCAAGCTGATCATCGATGAGGTAGTGCACCAGACCAGCCTCGGCGTGCCCGGCCCGGAACTGAGCGATTGGCTGGCGAGCGGCCGGCTCAGCTTCCTGATGGCGCTGCTGGCCGGCGAGTTCGTGCTGGTCTTCGCCCGCGATGCGTTCAACCGCGCCATCAACGTGGTCGATAATATCCTCGGCGAGAGCCACTCCAACGCCGTCAGCCTCGAGCTGATGGAACATGCCGCGAAGCTCGATCTCAAGCACTTCGAGCAGTCGGAATACCAGGATCGGTTGGAGCGGGCGCGCCGCCAGGCCTCGAGCCGCTCGACCGTCATCTCGCAGGTGTTCGGCCAGGCGCAGGCGATGATCACCGCCATTGCGCTCGCCGCCGGGCTCTTCGTCTATGCGCCGCTGCTGATCGGGCTGCTGGCGCTGGCGCTGATCCCGGCCGTGTGGGGCGAGTTCCGTTTCAATCGGCTGGCCTACTGGATCTCGCATAACCGCTCGCCCGAGCGGCGGCAGCTCGAATACCTGCGCCAGATCGGTGCCAGCGCCGACAGCGCCAAGGAGATCAAGCTGTTCGGGCTCGGCGAGTTCCTTTCCGGCCGCTTCAAGGGGCTGAGTGACCAGATCCTGATCGAGAACCGGAACCTCTCGATCAAGCGCGCCCTGCAGACCGGGCTGCTCGCCTCGATCTCGACCCTCACCTACTATGCCGCTTACGCCTATATCGTCTGGCGGACCCTCCATGGCGAGTTCTCCATCGGCACGCTGGTGTTCCTGTCGGGCAGCTTCTCGCAACTCAACGGCTACCTGCAGCAGATTTTGATTGGCTTCACCCAGATCGCCGGGCAATCGCTCTATCTCGACGACCTGTTCAGCTTCTTCGAGATCAAGCCGACCATCCTCGACCCTAAACACCCAAAACCTTTCCCGCTGCCGGTGAAGCAGGGGCTGGTGTTCGAGAATGTCGGCTTCCGCTATCCGGGCTCGGAAAACTGGGCGGTGCGCAACCTGAGTTTTGCCGTACCGGCCGGCGAGACGCTGGCGCTGGTGGGCGAGAACGGCGCCGGCAAGACCACCATCGTCAAGCTGATGACCCGGCTCTACGACCCCGACGAGGGCCGCATCACCCTCGATGGCATTGATCTCAAGGAGTTCGCCACGGCGGATCTCCGCACCCATATCGGCGTGATCTTTCAGGATTTCCTGCGCTACAGTTTTACTGCCTCGGACAATATCGGGGTCGGCCGCATCGAGGTGGCGGGCGACCGCGACCGCATCGTCTCGGCCGCCGAGCAGAGTCTTGCCGACCCGGTGATCCGCAAACTCCCCGAGGGTTATGACCAGATGCTCGGCCGCACTTTTCTGAAGGGCCAGGATTTGTCAGGCGGCGAATGGCAGAAGATCGCCATTGCCCGCGCCTACATGCGCAATGCCGAGATTATCATCCTCGATGAGCCGACCGCGGCGCTCGATGCGCGCGCCGAGGCCGAGGTGTTCACCCGCTTCAAGAACCTCGCCGAGGGCACTACGGCAGTGCTGATCTCGCACCGCTTCTCCACCGTCCGCATGGCCGACCGCATCGTCGTCCTCGCCGACGGCAAGGTGGAGGAGCAGGGCACCCACGCCGAGCTGATGGCGAATGGCGGGCGCTACGCCGAGCTGTTCGAGCTGCAGGCACAGGGGTATCGGTGAAGTGCACCGTCGGTGGTCTCGCGTCCCCTCGCCCCTTTGGGGAGAGGGTCAGGGTGAGGGGCAGCCAAGCACACCGACCTCTGCTGCCTTGCTAACCAAATGCTCGATGTCAGCGTGCTTGGCGCCCCTCACCCCAGCCCTCTCCCCAGAGGGGCGAGGGGGCGGTGTGGCGCCGCCAGGCGCAATTTCTACCGCCCAATCGGCAGTTCCGGCATCGGCATCGCCAGCTCCGCTCGCTCGGTGAAGATCGAATCGATCAGCCCCCAGTCGCGGGCTTCTTCCGGCGACATGTAGCGGTCGCGGTCGAGGGTGCGTTCGACTTCCTCGATGGTGCGGCCGCAGTGCTTGGAATAGATGCGGTTGATCCGCGCCTTCACCTTCTGGCTCTCCTCGGCGTGGATCAAGACGTCGGTGACCTTGCCCTGCGCACCGCCCGAGGGTTGATGCACGAGGATCGAGGCATTGGGCAGCGCCATGCGGCGGCCCGGAGCGCCGCCGGCGAGGAGGAACGAGCCCATCGAGTAGGCGGTGCCCATGCAGAGCGTCGACACCGGCGATTTGATGAACTGCATGGTGTCGTAGATGGCGAGCCCCGCCGTCACCACCCCGCCGGGCGAGTTGATATAGAGCGAGATTTCCTTCCCCGGGTTCTCGGATTCAAGGAACAGCAGCTGCGCGCAGATCAGCGCCGCCATCTGATCCTCGACCTCGCCATTGACGAAAATGATCCGCTCCCGCAGCAGCCGCGAGAAGATATCGAACGAACGCTCCCCGCGGCTCGACTGTTCGATGACCATAGGGACGAGCTGCATCATGTCGCGCATCGGCAACCTCCTTCAGAACGGCTTTGAGTATGGAATGAACGGGCTAAGCCGCCCGCAGCATCATAGTGTTGGTATTGGCGGGGATCGGCACCTGCATTGGCGTCGCCACCCGGTCGTGCACCAGCCGCAGCCAGGTGCCGCCCTCGGGTGTCGCCTCGAGCGTGAAGGTCACCAGCTCTCCTTCGGCATCGCCCTCGCGCCAGCTGAGCCGCAGCCGATGGGGCGGCACCGCCTCCACGACTTCGGCGGTGAAGCGTTCGCCATCACCGTCGGGCAGCAGCCAGGCATCGCGATAGGCCGGGATCGACAGCGCCCGCCACACCTTTTCCGGCGCGGCGTCGAGCCCACATTCGACCGTCACGCGCTCGGCTTCGGATTCGCTCATTGATCCATCTCCTTGAGGAAGTCCTTGAGGCGGCCGAGCCGCTCGGGCCAGAACGCCTGGTAGCGGCTCAGCCAGTCATGCAGCGGCGCCATGCCGTCGGGGTTCACTGCGTAGTGGACGCTGCGCCCCTCGCGCCGTTCGCGGATCAGCCCAGCCCCGCGCAGCACTGCGATGTGCTGCGACATTGCCGGCTGCGAAATGGCAAAGCCCTCGCCCAGCGCCGAGCCCGTCAGCTCACCGGAGGCCAGCCGCTCCAGCATGGCGCGGCGATTGGGGTCGGCCAGCGCCTTGAAGATATCTGCTTCCATATCCAACACATAAGCCAATACTTATGAGTCGCGCAAGCCCGCTCGACTCCCGAGCCGTGCGCGCATAGGTTCCGCCCGCTTCGTCGGGAGGATGTCGATGCGCAGCCTGTTGCTTATCCTGGCCCTCATGGCCGCCTCGCCCACCCTGGCCGAGGAGGCGCCGACGCTCGGCCGCGCTGGCGTGAACCTCAGTTTCGAGGCTTTGGGCCATCGCTTCGTGCTGCCGACGCCGGATTGGCTGAGCCCGGCCGAGCGGCTGTCAGCCGATCTGCTGCCGCTGGTCGAATCGAACACCTATGGCGACGCCACTCAGGCTTTTGTCGAATTCTTCCCGAAGGGCGAGTCGGTCGACAACTGGACCACCACCTACGCGGCGCGGCTGACGCTGCAGCCCGGTCGCAGCCTCGACGATTACCGGCGCGCCACCATGTATGGCTACTCGCAGATCTGTAAGGACGAGGCGCTGGGCTTCTTCAATTTCGGCGAGGAGACGGACACGTTCTTTCCCGCCCTCGGCATGGCCTGCGGCGCCTACAAGGACAATGGCAAGCTGCGCGGGCTGGGCGAGGTGATGGTCGCGGTGTTCCGCAAAACCGACACCGGCATCGCTATGGTCTACCAGGAATGGAAGGGCCGGGCGTTCGATCCGTCCAACCCCACGACCTGGCCGGTGGACGCGAAGGCGTTCCAGGCGCGGGCCAAGGAATTGCAGGACGTGGTGCAGCTGGAGGCGGTAGCGGACTGATCGGCTGGAGCGTGGGGCCACCCCCACCCTCATTCCCTCCCCACAAGGGGGCGGGAGGTCTATCGAGTGCGCTGCACCATCAGTCGTCTCTCCCTCCCCTTTATGGGGAGGGATCAAGGGTGGGGTGGGGCCCCACGCACTGGCGCGTGACTACCCCCGAGCCGCCAGCGCCGCCCCCGTGAGACTCCCCTTCGCCCCCCGCAAGCCCGTCGGCGTCCCTTCGAACACCACGCTGCCGCCGTCGTTGCCGGCGCCGGGCCCGAGGTCGATCACCCAGTCGGCCCGGCTGATCACGTCGAGATTGTGCTCGATGACGATCACCGTCGAGCCGGCATCGACCAGCCGGTCGAACAGCCCGATCAGCGTGTCGACGTCGTTCATGTGGAGCCCGGTGGTGGGTTCGTCCAGCACGTAGATATTGCCGGATTTGCCCAGCTCTGCCGCGAGCTTCAGGCGCTGGCGTTCACCGCCCGAGAGGGTCGAGAGCGGCTGTCCCAAGGTGAGGTAGCCGAGCCCGACATCATCGAGCCCCCTCAAAATCTTGGCGATAACAGGCTCGGTGAAGAACTCGGTCGCCTCGCCGACGCTCATCTCGTAGACGTCGCTGATCGCCTTGCCGCGCAGCTTGTGCTGCAGCACTTCCTCGGTGAAGCGCTTGCCCTCGCAGGTCTCGCAGACGCTCGCCACCGGGTCCATGTGCGCGAGGTCGGTATAGGTGACCCCCAGGCCCTTGCAGTCCGGGCAGGCGCCCTTCGAGTTGGCCGAGAACAAAGCCGCGTCGACGCCATTGGCCTTGGCGAAGGTCTTGCGAACCGTGTCGAGGATGCCGGTATAGGTGGCGGTGTTGGAGCGCGACGAGCCGCGGTTGAGGTTCTGGTCGATGATCACCGTGTCGGGATAGGCGGCCGGCAGCGAGCCCTGGATCAGCGAACTCTTGCCGGCCCCCGCGACGCCGGTGACCACCGTCAGCACGCCCTCGGGGATCGACACCGATACGTCGCGCAGGTTGTTGGTCTTGGCATTGGCGATCTTCAGTTGGCCCCTGGCCTTGCGGCCATCGGCCTTGATCGCCTGGTGCTTCTTCATGTGGTTGCCGGTGAGCGTACCGGATTTGAGCAGCCCGTCGAAATCGCCCTCGTAGACGATCTCGCCACCCTTTGAGCCGGCGAATGGGCCCATATCGACCACATGGTCGGCAATGGCGATCATGTCGGGTTTATGCTCGACGATCAGCACCGTGTTGCCCTTGTCCCTGAGCTGCTGCATCAGCCCGGCCAGCGGAGCGACATCGTGCGGATGGAGCCCGACGCTGGGCTCATCGAACACATAGGTGATGTCGGTCAAGGACGAACCAAGATGGCGCACCATCTTCACCCGCTGGCTTTCGCCGCCGGAGAGCGTCGAGCTCTCTCTGTCGAGGCTCAGATAGCCGAGCCCGATGGTGACGAGGTTCTCGAGCCGCGCTGCCAGCGCCGCGATCATCGGCTTGATCGAGGGCGCCTCGATCGAGCGGACGAACGGCGCGAGGTCTGAGACCTGCATCGCCGAACACTCGGCGATCGACTTGCCGTTGACCTTGCTCGCCAGCGCCGCGGCATTGAGCCGGGCGCCACCGCAGGCCGGGCAGGTCTTGCGCGTAAAGATCCTGTCGTACTCGGCCCGGACATGCGGCTGCAGGTTCTCCGGGTCCTTGCTCCCCAGCCCCTTCTTCAGCTTGGCGACCACGCCCTCGTAGGTGAGGCCGATCTTGCCGACCTTGATCTTGCGGCCATCGTCGAGGTTGAACAGGTTCTCCCGCTCCTCGGCGCTGTACTTGCTGATCGGCTTATCCATGTCGAACAGCCCGGAATTGTTGAAGATCTCCCACCACCAGCTGTCGACGGCAAAATCCTTGGGCAACAGGGCGCCCTGGTTGAGCGATTTGCTCTCATCGACCACCGCGCTCATGTCCATCGCCGCGACCTGGCCGATGCCTTCGCAGTCGGGGCACATGCCGCGCGGGTCGTTGTAGGAGTAGAGCCCCGGCGCCCCGAGTTTCGGTTCCGCGGCGCGCGAAAAGATCACCCGCAGCATCTGCGCCGCATCGGTGACGGTGGCGACGGTGGAGCGCGAGTTGCCGCCCAGCCGCTGCTGGTCGACGATGATGGCGGCCGAGATGTTCTCGAGCTCGTCGGCGTCGGGCTGGCCGTAATGCGGCATGAACTGCTGGACGAACGCCGGGTAGGTTTCGTTGATCAGCCGCTGGCTCTCCGCCGCGATGGTGCCGAACACCAGCGAGGATTTGCCTGAGCCCGACACCCCGGTGAACACCGTGATCTTCCGCTTCGGGATATCGAGCGACACGTTCTTGAGATTGTTCTCCCGCGCCCCGCGGATCTTGATCGAACCGTACATGCGAACCCTCTTTCGTACTTTACCAGTTAGTTAAATAGACTTTTGAACGTTGGCAACCCCTCACGGCAGCCGGTCGAGCACCGCGAACTCCTGGTGCACACGGCGGCGCTCGCTGTCGGAGAGCGGCAGCGCCTGGAAGCGGCGATAGAGGTCCGTCGCGACCTGATGCTGACCCATGGCGATTGCCAGTTCGATCCGCGATGCGAGCGCGCGGGCGTCGTCGCCGCTGCGGATCGCAGCGGTGAGGACGGGGATGGTGATTTCCTGGTTCATCACTATGGCCTCGGTTCTGGAAAGGAGGACCGGGCGCCCGCAGGCGCCCGGAGATGTCAGAGGCTCGCCTTGCGGATCGCCCGCGCGCCGATGCTGAGCCCGACCACCGCGGTGCCGAGCGCCACCAGCACGCCCCAGAGCACGGTGCTGGTGAACAGCTCGCCGGCGAACAGCGCCCGCTCCGCCTCGATCAGGTAGGTCAACGGGTTGAAACGGCTGGCGATATAGAGCCAGCTCGGACCGTTCTCAATCGGCAGCAGCACCCCGCCCAATAGCATCAGCGGCAGCGCCACCGACTGGCTCACCATGTAGAACAGCGACGTGTTGTGCCGCGCCGCGATTGCCAGCGCATAGGAGAGCGCCGCCACCCCGGCGCCGAACAGAGCCAGCAGGGTGAGCCCGAACAGCATCTGGATCGGATGGAGCGCCAGCCCGAACGGCCAGGCGAGGAGAATCAGCGCCAATGCCTGCAGCGCCAAGGGGAACATCTCCTTGAGCGAGCGGCCGAAGATCAGCGCCGGCCGGCTCATCGGGGTGGAGAGGAAGCGCTCCAGCACCCCGCTCATCAGCTCCTCGGTGAGGCTCCAGCCGACCATCGCGGTGCCGAACAGCGTCAGCATCACGATCATCCCCGGCACGAACCATTGCAGCGCCTCGGCGGTCGAGCCGCCGACATTGAGCAGGGGCACGAAGAACGCCAGGTAGAGGATGGGCTGCACCAGCCCGAACGCCATCCACGAGGGATCGGCGAGGGTGGGTTTCATCTCGCGGGTAAACGAGGTGGCGACGTCACGGAAGAAGGTCATAGGTGAATCTCCATTTGATACTGCCCCTCACCCGCCTCGCTACGCGAGGCACCCTCTCCCTCAAGGGGAGAGGGAGGCGATGGCGCGATCCGTACCCACCACTCTTCCTTCTCCCCTTCAGGGAGAAGGTGGCGCGCAACGCCGGATGAGGGGTCCGCAGCCAGTGGCTGCGCGATCCGAGTGAAACGAGGAGCGGCAACGCTGCTTGAGCCTCGCCCTCTTATCGGTGTGAATGGCCCTTTCATGCCGCGGTCTCCCTGAGCGAGCGGCCGGTCAATCCGAGGAACACATCGTCCAGCGTCGGTCGGCGCACATTTGCCGCCAGCACGCGTGCGCCGCGCTGGTCCAGTGCCCGGATGAACTCCGGCAGCACCGCCTCGCCGCCTTTCACCGTGACCCCGACGCGGGCGCCGTCGCGGCTGATCTCCCGCGCCTCGGGCAGGTTCGCGGCGAGTTCGGCGGCAAGCTCGGCATTGTCCGCGTCGATGGTGATGCGGTCGCCGGCGAGGTTGGCCTTCAGCCGCTCCGGCGTGTCGTTGGCAATGACCAGGCCGTTGTCCATGATCATCACCCGCTCGGCCATCTGATCGGCCTCATCGAGATAGTGGGTGGTGAGAAAGATCGTCATGCCGGTCGACTTCT
Organism: Devosia sp. Root105; assembly: GCF_001424865.1. Classification (NCBI taxonomy): domain Bacteria; kingdom Pseudomonadati; phylum Pseudomonadota; class Alphaproteobacteria; order Hyphomicrobiales; family Devosiaceae; genus Devosia; species Devosia sp. Root105. The sequence continues at coordinate 576,649 of NZ_LMCR01000001.1, read as the reverse complement.
TCAGTTTGAGGATGTGTTCCCAGAGGTTGGCGCGGCTATGCGGGTCGAGCCCGGTGGAGGGCTCATCAAGGAACAGCACTTTCGGGCTGTGCATCAGCCCGAGCGCGATATCGACGCGCCGCTTCTGCCCGCCTGAGAGACTCATGCCGGTCCGCTTTTCGAGCCCGGTGAGCTCCAGCATGCCGATCAGTTCGTCGGCGCGCCGTGCCGAGTCGGTCTTGCTCATGCGCTGCGCTGCGCCCTGGGTCAGCAGTTCGTCGCACAGCTTGTTGTAGCCGCCGGCGCCGGCGCCCTGGCCGACATAGCCGATGCGGCGGCGCACCGCGTTGGCGTCGCGCAGCACATCATGACCGGCGACGCTCGCCGCGCCTTCGGTGGGCGGCAGCAGCGTCGTCAGCATGCGCACGCTGGTGGATTTGCCGGCGCCATTGGGGCCGAGGAACGCCACCAGCTCACCCTCCGCCACGTCGAGGTCGAGGCCGCGCACCGCCTCCACCACACCTTCCTTGGTCTTGAAGCTGCGCTTCAGTCCGCGGGCATGGATCATTGCTTCACTCCTCAGTGCTTACATTGGACAAGCCTAACCAGCCCTGCTGACATGACGTGTCAGCAGACTGGTTTTCGACACGCGCGCCGGATGTCCGAATGGATATCTCGACTTTCGCGGGGCGCGGATATAACGTTGTGCAGTGTACGGGGTTTGGATAGACCCAATCCCGTACACTGTAAAGAGTTATTTTGTGGAGGCCGGATGGCCGAGGAAATTGTCGGTCGGGGCGATCCGATCCGGACGTTGGAACTGATGTGGGGCAGGGCCCCGGCGCCCAGGCGCGGGCCCAAATCGCGCGTCAGCGTCGCCGAGCTGGTGGCTGCCGCCGTTGCCATCGCCGACGCCGAGGGCATCGATGCCGTCTCGACCCGCCGGGTTGCCGAAGCGGTCGGGATCTCGCCGATGAGCTTTTACACTCACATCCCGGATAAGGCGGTGCTGCTCGACCTGATGCTCGATGCCGTCGCCACCGGACAGGCCGGCGAGGAGACGCCGGAATTTCACCCGGCCAACTGGCGGGCCAACGTGACCCTGGTGGCGCGCAGCTTTCGCCGCTTTTACCTCGCCCATCCCTGGGCGCTGCAGATCGGCACGCACCGGCCGGTGCTCGGCCCCAACACCATCCGCGCCTATGACAACTTCCTCAGCGTCTTCGACGGGCTCGGCCTCGGCGAAGTCGAGATGGATCTCTGTGTCATCCTCGTCGCCAACTATGTGCATGGCGCGGTACGCGACGTGGTGCGCGCCAACATGGTCAAGGCGCAGACCGGCATGAGCGACGATGAGTGGTGGTACACCATCGAGCCGTTCCTCTCGACCATGGATTTCTCGCCCTATCCGGTGGCGAGCCGGGTCGGCGCGGTGGTCGGCGAACTCTATGGCCTCGGCGACCCCGATCTGGCCTTCGATTTCGGGCTGGAACGCATCCTCGACGGGCTGGAGCGGCTGGTCGAAGGCAAGGCCTCCGGCACGGACGTCATTCCCGCGAAGGCGGGAACCTAGTGGGATGTTTCGGGGCCGGCGATGCGGAGAGATCGCACTGGGTTCCCGCCTACGCGGGAATGACGCCGATGGTAGCGTGAGTTCGTACCGGATAGGCCCCCACCGTTGACGGAAACGCGCCAAGCGCCTAACTCAGCCCGATGAAACGCGACACCCACAAGCCCACCGGTCCCAGCCAGCGCATGCTGCGCGTCGGCGAACTGGTGCGCCATGCTCTTTCCGGTGTCTTCGCTCGCGGCGAGATCGAGGATCCGCTGCTCGAAGGCAAGGTCATCACCGTGCCCGAAGTCCGCATGACCCCGGATTTGAAGCTCGCCAACGCCTACATCATGCCGCTCGGCGGCGCGGGGGCGGAGGAGATCGTCGCGGCGCTCAACCGCCACCACCGCTTCATCCGCGGCCGCGTGGCGCCCGAGCTCGACCTGAAGTTCGCGCCGGATCTGCGCTTTTTCGTCGACAACACCTTTGACGAGTTCGGCAAGATAGACGCCCTGCTGCGTTCCGACCGCGTACAGCGCGACATCCTGAAGGATGAGGACGAAGAGTAGCGTCCTGCCGGAACAAGCCTGCGCTCGCAGTCGTCTCCCTCCCCTTGATGGGAGGGATAAAGGGTGGGGTGGAGCCCCACGCTCCGGCGCGAGTGGCCACCCCCACCCTCATTCCCTCCCCACAAGGGGAGGGAGGCGAAAGAGGCCACGTCCAGTGTCCCAAACAAAATCCCTAAAGCGCGACGTCTCCGGTTGGTTGGTTCTCGACAAGCCCTATGACATGACCTCCACCCAGGCGGTGGGCAAGCTCCGCTGGCTGTTCGGCGCCAAGAAGGCCGGCCATGCCGGAACGCTCGACCCGCTGGCGACCGGTATCCTGCCGATCGCCCTGGGCGAGGCGACCAAGACCGTGCCCGCCGTGCAGGACGGCACCAAGGTCTATCGCTTCGCCATCAAGTGGGGCGAGGAGACCACCACCGACGACACCGAGGGCGAGGTCAGCGCCCGCTCCGATGTGCGGCCATCGGAGGCCGAAATCCTCGCTGCGCTCCCCGCTTTCACCGGCGAGATCATGCAGACCCCACCGGCCTTTTCGGCGATCAAGGTCGACGGCGAACGCGCCTATGACCTGGCGCGCGCCGGCGAGGTGGTCGAGCTGGCGGCTCGCCCGGTCTACGTCGAAGCCCTCCGGCTCATTGAACATGCCGGCGAAATCAGCCGGCTGGAAATGACCTGCGAGAAGGGCACCTATGTGCGGGCCCTGGCCCGCGACCTGGCCCGCCAGCTTGGCACCTGCGGCCACGTGGTCGAACTTCGTCGCACCGCCGTCGGCCCGTTCACCGAGGCGCGGGCGGTGACGCTCGAAGCGCTGGAAGCCGCCGCGGATCGCGATGCGCTGCTGCTGCCGGTTTCCGCCGGGCTGTCGCTGCTGCCCGAAATCCGCCTCACCCCGGACCAGGTGAGCGCCGTCCGGCACGGCAACCCCGTGCTGCTCGGCGGCGCATCGGCGCCGATCGCGCTGGACAGCGCCTGGGCCAGCAGCGCCGGCGTCGCCGTGGCGCTGGGGCGGGTTGAAGCCGGCATGTTCAAGCCCCAGCGCGTTATCATCTAGCGCTGGATGCCATTGGAACCAATAGCCCAACCGGGCGTTCTCGTGCTCTGAGACAGCAGGGGTTTGGGTTGATTTTCGCCGGGGTGCGTTATGGCTGACGGGCCGGGCCCGGCTGAGAGCAGTGCTATTGCGCGTCGGCGTGGCCCGACGGCGCGGCCGATTGCTGTCTACCTCTTCGTCCTGGCGCTGGTGGCCCTGGTCCCTGCATTCGTCTTCTCGGCCATTCTGCTGCAACGCAACAACGAGGCGCAGGAGCGCGTCGTCGAGACGCTGATCACCGGCAATGCCCGCTCGATCGTCCAGGCGGTGGATCGCGAGATCAACGCCAACATCACGACGCTGCGCGTCCTTGCCACCACCCCGCCGCTCAACCCCGCCGACTATCCCGAGTTTCACGCCCGGGTCAGCGTGGCGCTCGAGAACACCGCATCCTACGTCTACCTCGTCCACCCCGACATGACCTCGGACTTGTCCACCCGGGTCCCGATATCCGAGCAGGTGGCCAATCCGATCGGCGATGTCGAAACCGCGCAACGGGCTTTCGACAGTCGCGATGTGGCGATCTCGGATGCGGTGTTCGGACGTGTCTCGCAGCAATGGGTGGTCAACATCCTGCAGCCGATCTTTCCGGCCAACCAGCAGCCGCTGATCCTCGGCTTCAGCCGCGCCGCCAGCCAGCTGTCGAACACATTGCTGGCGAGCCGCATGCCCGAGGGCTGGCATGTGGCGCTGGTCGACAGGAAAGGCGTGATCATCGCCGCCGCCGACCAGGGCGGCAACACCGGCGACGCCTTCAACCTGGCGCCGATCGGCGAACTCGGCTCGACGGCCGGCTGGCGCAGCCTTGTCTCCGAGGGCAAGGACTACCTCGTTGTCGCGCAGCGCTCGACCCTCACCGGCTGGACCCTGGTGGCCTGGGCTGATCGCGGCGTCGTAGCCAAGCCCTTGGCCGATGCGTTCTGGTCACTTCTCGCTGGCGGTGTGCTGCTGGCGGCGCTGGTGGTGCTGGTGGTCTATGGCGTGAGCCTGCAGATCGGCCGCTCGGTGCATGGCCTCGAGGCCGATGCCAAGCGGCTCGGCGCCGGCCAGCCGGTCGAGGCGCGGCCTTTCCCGATCGAAGAGATCGAAACCGTATCGAGCGCCTTGGGCGATGCCTCGCGCCGACGCCAGGCCGCTGAGACCGAGGTCCGCTTCCTGATGCGCGAGCTGGCGCACCGTTCGAAGAACCAGATGACGGTGATCGCGGCCATGGCCAAGCAGACGGCGCGCGGTGCCGATACGGTGCCCGAGTTCGTTTCGAACTTCGAGCGCCGCATCTTCGGGCTCGCCCGTTCCACCGATCTGCTGCTGGCGCATGGCGTCGCCGGCGTCGATCTCAAGGAGCTGCTGGTCAGCCAGATCGATCCGTTCTGCCCGGTCGATGGCGAACGGGTGATCGTTGACGGCCCCGCGCTGCGGCTCAACGCCCAGGCGGCGCAGATCCTCGGCATGGCGGCGCACGAACTGGCGACCAACGCGGTGAAATACGGCGCCTTCGCCAAGGATGGCGGCCGGCTCGAGCTGACCTGGAAACGGCTTGGCGATGCGGTGAGCTTCATCTGGCACGAAAGCGGCAGCACCCCCGCCGAAACCTCCCCGCGCCGTGGCTTCGGCACCACCGTGCTCGAGAACATGGTCGGCCGTTCGCTCAATGGCGAGGTCGAGCGCGAGGTGCATGAGCTCGGCATCGAGTGGCGCTTCACTATTCCGCTGAGCTCGCTCGACCCCTCCGACAGTCTCAACGGCGCGGCCGAAACCCCGGCGACCGACAAATAACTGGCGTTCTCAGCCCCTTTCCCCTATAGAGCGCGCGAGTTCCGGCCCGGCCGGCGCTTATTCATGGCTCCACCTGGACGACATCCCGGGCGGCAGCGTCCCGATGATCCTCTGTTTGAAAGGACCTTTCCGATGTCGATTACCGCAGAGCGGAAGACTGCGCTCATCAAGGATTACGCCACCAAGAAGGACGATACCGGTTCGCCGGAAGTCCAGGTCGCGATCCTCTCCGAACGCATCGCCAATCTCACCGAACACTTCAAGCTGCATGGCAAGGACAACCATTCCCGCCGTGGCCTCTTGAAGATGGTTTCGACGCGCCGTCGTCTCCTCGACTACGTCAAGAAGTCGGACGAAGCGCGCTACAAGGCGCTCATCGAGCGTCTGGGCCTGCGCCGTTAAGGCTGGGTCGGTTACGACGACTACCCGGACCCACGAGGCACGCCTCGCGGGTCCACTCCGGCAGCTATGCCGGATACCAGCGTAGGCTGACGAACTACGCGGAGCATGGCGAGATCATCGGCCGCTCACGGCACCAGCGGGTGCCCTCTCCCGGAGACATGAGCGGCTCATCGTCTTGTCCATGTTCCGCCCCTCCTCGACCGGAGGGTGTCAGCGCGGAACCGTGCCGATTTTGGGCCGTAGTCGCACATGGGGTGCGGCGGGCGGCTGGCACACCGGAAGAGTTCGCGGGGTGGCTACGCCCCCGCGTTCCCGCTCTTTCCGGCAGAATGGAAAGACAATGCTATGCCCATCAACTTCGACTACCACAAAGTTGAGCTGAACTGGGGCGGCCAGCCCCTCACCCTCGAGACCGGCAAGATCGCCCGCCAGGCCGACGGCGCCGTGCTCGCCACGCTCGGCGAGACCGTGCTGCTCGCCACCGTCGTTTCGGCGAAATCCGCCAAGCCCGGTCAGGACTTCTTCCCGCTGACGGTCAACTATCAGGAAAAGTACTTCGCCGCCGGCAAGATCCCGGGCGGCTACTTCAAGCGCGAAGGCCGTCCGACTGAAAACGAGACGCTGACCTCGCGCCTGATCGACCGTCCGATCCGCCCGCTCTTCCCCGATGGCTATAAGAACGAGACCCAGGTGGTCGTCACCGTTCTGCAGCACGACATGGAAAACAATCCGGACGTGCTCGCCATGGTCGCCGCCTCCGCGGCCCTGACCATCTCGGGCGTGCCCTTCATGGGCCCGATTGGCGCCGCCCGCGTCGGCTATATTGATGGCGAATACGTCCTCAACCTCGCCGTCGATCGTCGCGCCGAGTCCAAGCTCGATCTGGTCATGGCCGGCACCCAGGACGCCGTGCTGATGGTGGAATCGGAAGCCCAGGAGCTTTCCGAGGAGATCATGCTCGGCGCCGTGATGTTCGGTCACGAAGCCTCGCGCAAGGTCATCGACGCCATCATCAAGCTGGCCGAACTGGCCGCCAAAGAGCCGCGTGATTTCACTGCTCCGGATTACTCGGCGCTCGAAGCCGACGTGCTGAAGGTGGCCGAGGCCGACCTCCGCGCCGCCTACAAGATCACCGACAAGGCGCAGCGCTACGCTGCGGTCGATGCCGCCAACGCCAAGGTCAAGGCGCACTACGCGTCGCAGATCGAAGCCGGCACCGTCTCGGCCGAGGACCTGGGCGAAGTCGTCCATAACCTCCAGGCCAAGATCGTCCGCTGGAACATCCTCGACACCAAGTCGCGCATCGACGGCCGTGACCTGACCACCGTCCGCCCGATCGTCGCCGAAGTCGGCGTGCTGCCCCGCACCCATGGTTCGGCGCTGTTCACCCGCGGTGAGACCCAGGCTCTCGTCGTTGCCACGCTCGGTACCGGCGACGACGAGCAGTTCGTCGATAGCCTCGAAGGCACCGGCAAGGTGAACTTCATGCTGCACTACAACTTCCCGCCCTACTCGGTCGGTGAAGCTGGCCGCATGGGCTCGCCCGGCCGTCGCGAGATCGGCCACGGCAAGCTCGCCTGGCGCGCCATCAACCCGATGCGTCCCAAGGCGGAAGAGTTCCCCTACACCATCCGCGTCGTCTCCGAGATCACCGAGTCGAACGGCTCCTCCTCGATGGCGACCGTCTGCGGCACTTCGCTGGCGCTGATGGATGCGGGCGTGCCGCTGAAGAAGCCGGTGGCCGGTATCGCCATGGGCCTGATCCTCGAAGGCGACCGCTTTGCGGTGCTCTCCGACATCCTGGGTGACGAAGATCACCTCGGCGACATGGACTTCAAGGTTGCGGGCACTGCCGATGGCATCACCTCGCTGCAGATGGACATCAAGATCGCCGGCATCACCGAGGAGATCATGAAGGTCGCCCTCGGTCAGGCCAAGGGCGGTCGCGAGCACATCCTGGGCGAGATGGCCAAGGCGCTCGACACCTCGCGTGCCACCGTGGGCGAGTTCGCTCCGCGCATCGAGACCATCACTATCCCGACCGACAAGATCCGCGAAGTGATCGGTACCGGCGGCAAGGTGATCCGCGAGATCGTCGAGAAGACCGGCGCCAAGATCGACATCAACGATGACGGCACGGTGAAGGTCTCGTCCTCGGACGGCGCCTCGATCGATGCGGCCATCAAGTGGATCAAGTCGATCACCGATGAAGCCGAAGTCGGCGCCATCTACCAGGGCACCGTGGTCAAGACCGCCGATTTCGGCGCGTTCGTGAACTTCTTCGGCGCCAAGGATGGCCTCGTGCACATCTCCCAGCTCGCCGCCCAGCGCGTCGGCAAGACCACCGACGTCGTCAAGGAAGGCGACAAGGTGTGGGTCAAGCTGCTCGGCTTCGACGAGCGCGGCAAGGTCCGCCTTTCGATGAAGGTCGTCGACCAGGCGACCGGCAAGGAAATCGCCGAGGAAGCCGCCGAGTAATCGGCAGCACTCTTCCAATGCAAAGAGGCCCGGGAGCGATCCCGGGCCTTCTTTGTTTGCCCCCCTGGCACGGTCGCCTCCCTCCCCCACGGGCGCTACGCGTCCCCCAGGAGGGGAGGGGTTGGGGTGGGGGTCCATCGGTGATCACCGGACCACCCCCTCCCTCAATCCCAGGCGACGGGGCGAGCGCGCTGGTCCTATTCTACGCCGTCGCCGGTCGCATGCCGCGGAACATCGCGATGGTGGTCACCGCCGCGATGAAGACGATCGCAGCGCCCAAGAGCGAGGTCACCAGCATGGCGTCGGCATAGGCGACGCGGGCCGCTTCCAAGAGCGCCGCGCCGCCCTCCGGCAGAGTCTCCGCGGCGCTGTGGGCGCCACCGATGCCACGCAGCGCCATCGCCACCGCTTCACCCGACAGGCCATGCGGCAGGGTCTCACCGAGCCCGCCGCGATACAGCACCGTGAGGATGCTGCCGAGCAGCGCAATGCCAAACGCCCCGCCGAACTCCGAGCTCGTTTCGTTGAGCCCGGACGCAGCGCCGGCCCGCTCCGGCGGCGCCGAGCTCATCACCAGGTCCGCCGCGATCGTCGCCACCGGGGCGAGCCCGAGCGACAGCAAGGTGTCGGCTGATATCAGCGTGATCAGGTCGCGCGACGGGGCGGTGAGCCCGATGACCAGCAGCGCTAGGGCCGCGACGGTCAGCCCCAGCGCCAGCACATAGGCCGGGCGCATCCGGCTCAGCAGCAGCGGGGTGAGCAACGAGCCGGCAACGAAGCCGAGGCCGACCGGCAGGCTCCAGATGCCCGCTTCGAACGGAGTCAGCCCCAGCACCAGCTGCATGTACTGCGCCACCACGAGGAACATGCCGAACAGCGCAAAGAAGCCGAAGACGTTGATGCTGAGCGCCGCACTGAACGCCGGGCGGGCGAACAGGCTCAAGTCGAGCAGCGGGTGGGTGAGGCGCAATTGCCGCCAGGCAAAAACGATGCCGACCGCCAGCCCCAGCGCGATGGCGCCGAGGCTGATCGCCAGCTCGCCGCCTTCGGCCAGCGACTTGATGCCGTAGATGATCGACAGCACCGCGGCCATCGACAGGGCGGCGCTGAGGATATCCAGCCGGCCGGCCCGCGGGTCCTTGTACTCGGGCAACAGCCGCGGTGCGACGAGCAGCAGCACCACCATGATCGGCACCGCGATCAGGAACACCGAGCCCCACCAGAAATAGTTGAGCAGTATGCCGCCCACTACCGGTCCGATCGCCCCGCCGGTCGAAAAACTCGCGACCCAGACGCTGATGGCGATGGTCCGCTCGCGGTCGTCGCGGAACATGTTGGTGATCAGCGACAGCGTCGAGGGCGCCAGCGTCGCGCCGGCAATGCCGAGCAGCGCCCGGGAAAAGATCAGCGTCTCCGCCGTCGGGGCGAAGGCGGCGAGGATCGAGGCTGCGCCGAAGGCGACGGCGCCGATCAGCAACAGCTTCCGCCGCCCGATCCGGTCGCCCAGCGTCCCCATGGTCAGCAGCGAGCCGGCGACGAAGAAGCCGTAGATATCGACGATCCATAACAGCTGCGCCGCCGTGGGATTAAGCGAAGCCGTCAGCGACGGCACCGCCAGGTTGAGGACCGTCAGGTCCATGGCATAGAGGATGCAGGGCAGGGCAATGACCGCGAGACCAATCCACTCGCGGCGTGTTGCGCGCATTGGCGTCGTGCCTGACATGCGGCGTTCCTTTCAACTCGTCCATCGTTGGGCAGGATGGTACGACGGTAAGGCTGCCAGCTGCTGTCAGGCTATACCGCCATGGCCTGGTCACCAATACTGGCACCTCGTGGCCTATGGGAATTGGCGAGTGCGCCGGGCGACCCCATATCAGGGGCATGACGATTTCCCTGGATGTTTCGCCGGTCGCGGTCTGGACGATCCTGACATCGTGGCCGCGCGGCTACTTCACGGCCCGTTATCAGGGCCGGCGCTACGGCGTGACCAACACGGCGCACGCCAATGGCAAGAGCTTCAAGCTCTATGCCGAGGAGCTGGGTGGCAGCGACCGCATCAGCCTGAATATCTACCGCCCGCCCAGCAGCATGGAGCCGGCACTGAAACCCTGCGAGATGCCGGTCGACAAGGTGACGGCGTTCGTTGCCGGAGCCGCGGTCGAGTAGTTCGCCCGCAACGAAATCAAAGACCGGCGGCCGCCGTCAGTGGCGGAGCGGCGCGTTGCGCAGCAACCCTTCGACGAGGCGCCGGTAGGCAGCGGTGGCGCGGTGGGAAATGGCCACCGGGTCGTCGGCATTGGCGATCCACTGCGCCGCATAACAGGAGGCGCCGCTAATCATCCGGGCGGTGGCCTCGGGATCGACATCGGCGATCACCCCGGCCTCGAGCAGACCCTCGAGGCTCTGCCGCATCGCGGTGATGCAGCCATTGGCGCTGGGCCATGAGGAAGGGTCGCCGAGCACCGCCGGACCGTCGCGCAGCATGATGCGCTGGATCTCGGGCTCGAGCGCCATCTCGATATAGCCGATGCCCTCCTCGACAAAACTCTCCCAGGCGTTCGGCGCCTTGGCAGCACGCGCCTTGAGCCGCACCGTCATCTCGCTGTCGATCTCGGTGACCACGGCTTCGAACAGCCCGCGCTTGTCGCCGAAATGGTGGTACAGCGCGCCGCGCGTCAGCCCCACATCGGAGGTGAAGTGATCCATCGAGGCTTCGGCATAGCCGACTTCGGCAAAGGCCTTGCGACCTGCCGCCATCAGCTTGGCGCGGGTTTCGACGATCATTTCACTGCGGGTTCTCTGGGCCATGCTCTGCCTATCTTACATACGTCACGTATGCTAATTGACATACGCTACGTATGTAACTAGATGTCTCACATACGCCGCGTATGTCAATCATGTAATCCGCGGCTTCCGAAATGTCGAGGGATCGTCATGCCGAATCCATATCTGGAGATCTTCCGGGCGCCCGGCGCCAAGGGCTTTGCCGCCGCCGGTTTCGTCGCCCGCATGCCCATGGCGATGGCGCCGATCGGCATCGTCGCCATGCTGTCGCAGACGCATGGCGAGTTCTGGCTCGCCGGTGCGGTGTCCGCCACCTACGCGCTTGCCAATGCACTATTCGCCCCGCAGATCTCACGGGTCGTCGACCGGCTGGGCCAGTCACGCGTGCTGATCCCGACGACGCTCATCGCTCTGGCCGCCTTCATCGTCCTGATGCTGGCGGCCTATCAGGATTGGCCGATCTGGACGCTGTTCGCCGCGGCGCTTGCCGCCGCGCTGATGCCGAGCTTTCCGGCGATGATTCGGGCGCGCTGGAGCGAACTGTTCCGCGATCGGCCCGAACTCAACACCGCCTTCGCCTTTGAATCCTCGGCCGATGAGCTGGTCTATATTGCCGGCGCATCACTGTCGGTGGGTCTCGCGGTGGCGCTGTTCCCCGAGGCGGGCCTGCTCGCCAGCACGCTGTTCCTGGGGCTGGGCGGGCTGGCCTTCATCGCCCAGCGTCGCACCGAGCCCAAGCCCAGCGGCGCCATGGCGGGCGGCGGGCAGTCCGCCATCCGGCAGCGGCCGGTGCAGATCATCACCCTTGCCTTGATCTTCGTCGGCGCGATCTTCGCCACGGCCGAAGTGAGCGCGGTGGCGATCACCGAAAAGCTGGGCGAGCCCGGCGCGGCCAGCCTCGTCATCGGCGTCTATGCCGTCGGCTCGTTCGTCGTCGGCCTGATCGTCGGGGCGCTCAACCTCAGGCTGGCGCTCGAAAAGCAACTGGCGATCGCACTGGCCGTCATCGCCGTCACCGCCTGGCCGCTGCTGTTCGTCGACAGTGTGCCGATGCTGGCGCTCGCCGTGTTCGCGAGCGGCGTCGCCATCTCGCCCACCTTCATCACGGCTTTCGGCCTGATCGAGCGCCGGGTGCCGGCGGCGATGCTGACTGAAGGCATCACCTGGGTGATGACCGGCATCGGCATCGGTATGGCGCTGGGCTCGTTCGTCACCGGCTGGGTGGTGGATAGCTATGGCGCCAGCAACGGCTTCGTCGTCTCGGTGGTGTCGGGCGCCCTGGCGCTGCTCACCGTGCTGCTGGGGCAACGCACCCTCGCCGGTCGCAGTCGCCTCCCGGCAGAGGCAGAACCGCAGCCGGCCGAATAAGCCGCAGGGCTGAGCCCCTAACCGAAACGCCGGTGCGGGCGGACCCCCACCCCTGTCCCCTCCCCGCAAGGGGGAGGGAGACGCTCACACCAGTATCTCAGTTTGCGTATCCCTCCCCTCGGGGCGCTACCGCGTCCCCCTTGCGGGGAGGGATCAAGGGTGGGGCGGCCCGCGCCAGCCTATGGGGCTTGCTCAACAACATACCCGGGTGGCCTAGGGCTTCTCCCAGGTCAGCGCTTCCGCCGCCGCCCCGAGCCCGCCCAGCGCCGCCTTGAGGTCGGCAACCATCGGATCCGGACCGCAGAGGTAAAAGTTCTGGCTGATGTCGTGCACGTGGCGCTTGAGGAAGGCCTCGTCGATCCGCGCGTGCAGGACCCCCGTAGCATTTGGCTCGTCGGTGACCGTCCAGGTGACCTCGAGCCCCGCCATCGCTTCGAACTCGTCGCGCAGGATAATATCTTCGGCCTTGCGGTTGGACGCGATCAGCCGATGGCCGGCGAGCTTACCGTCCTGGTGGAGCTGACGCAGGATGGCGATGAATGGCGTCACCCCGGCGCCGCCGGCAATAAAGGTGCCCGGCCCCTTGTAGGTGATGGTGCCCCACGGGTCGCGCAGCACCAGCTTCTGGCCGGGGCCGTAACCGAACAGCCGCTCGGTCATGCCGTCGCCGCCGGTGTTGAAGTAGCTCTTGATGGTGAACTCGAGATCGTCCCAGTCGTTGAGCGCGGTGAAGGTGAAGGGGTGCTTCTTGTCGCGCCAACCCTCCTCATCGAGCGACAGCTCGGTGGCCTGACCCGGTTCGAACCGGTAGCCGGCGGGCTTTTCCAGCACGTAGCGGCGCACATTATGCGTCACCTGCTGAATATTTAGGATTCTCACGGTGTGGTGCACGACACGTCTCCTTGTCGCTCTGAGACGCTGAAAATGCGCCGCCGGTTCCCATCAAACCATGGTCAATCGGCGCGCAAAATCATCCTCAAAGCCAGCTTCCACCAATGGTTTCCTTTAGGCAACCAACCCCCCTCGAGGGAGGTGGGTTTCTCACAAGATGGTGGCATTCCCTGGTGTAACCCTCTGCACGCATTATCGAATTTCAAGGGCCATGAGTGCAGATTTAGTGCCTTGCGAGTTGGCCGGTGGAGTCCGATCTCCCTGTTGTCCAGAAAACGAAAGGGACATGAAAAATGAAGACTTCTGCTCTTGGCCTTGCCGCTCTGCTCGTCGTCGGCGGTCTCTCGGTTCCCGCCTTTGCGGCGTCTGAGGATTCCAGCTTCGACAGCGACTTCCTGGTGACCCAGCTCAACCAGAAGGGCATTGCAGCCACCGACGTGTACGAGAACACCGACAACGTCATCCGCGCCGTGGTCAAGCAGGCCGACGGTTCCTCGACCTTCGAGTACTTCTACAAGGATACGCTGACCCCGGTGAAGGCTTCGGTGGGCGGTAACACCCGCGTGCTGAGCAAGGTTGACACTGGCGCCCGCAAGGCTCCGGTCAACGAGGGCTCGCTCCTCGTCGATAACTTCTTCGACTGATGACGACCCCCCGAGCCGGCGGGCTACGTGCCTGCCGGCTCGCTGATCCCGGGCAAACTGCCGTCGAGCGCTTTCAGGAAAAGTTGTGAGACTTTCTACCTTGAAAGCGTGACAGAGGCTAAGACCCGGGGATCAACGGCCGGTGCTGATCCGCAGCACCGGAGGCTCGAGCTGATCGGCGTCACGGGCGTCGAACAGCTGCCGCGCCTCCAGCACCCGATGCCAGTGGCGCGCCGCAAAAGCCTCGAAGGCCTCGAAAGCTTTCAGCGCCTCGGCACCGAGCTCGGTGAGCGCATAATCGACCCGCGGCGGTATCGTCGCATAGCTGGTGCGGCTGACGAAGCCATCGCGTTCCAGCGCCCTGAGACTTGATGTCAGGGCTTTCTGCGAAATGCTGCCGATCTCACGCTGCAGCTCGGAAAACCGCAGTGTGTCATGCCTGAGATGCAGCACAACGGTCAGCGTCCACTTGCTGTTTCGAGTGGTCAAGAGTTCCTCGATCACGGCTTGGTTGACGGGCGAACGGTTCTGCTGACGCATACGCCAACTCCACGCACAATGGTGGCCAGCCGTTACCGGATGGCGCGAGATCCCCATCGTCGCATATCGTTCACGAGGCGCCGTTTACCAGAGGCAGCGGCCAGATTTCAGTGCTCGGTTGCCTGAACGTTCTATTAACGCTCGGCAGGTGAGGGCGGGCCTGCAGCGTTCTAGAGCATGTCTCCCGAAAGCGGGCGCCGGTTTCGGGACAAAGACATGCGTGAAAACAAAGAGCTAAAGCGCGAATCCTGGAGATCGCGACGCGCTTTAGCGGCGTCGGAAGCTCAGATAGAAGCTGGTGGTCCGGCCGGCAGCGCGGGCCTTTTCTTCGTATCGCGTCGGCTCCCAGCCAGCATAAGGCTCGTGCCAGACTCGCGGTCGCTCCGGCGCGAAAATGAAGTCGGGCGCGCGCAAAATATGCGCCAGCGTCCAGTTCGCGTAGTCCTCGATATCGGTGGCGAAGCGAAACGGTGCGCCGGGCTTCAGGGTCCGCCCGAGTTGCGCGAGCGTCAGAGGCGAGATGAAGCGCCGCTTGTGGTGGCGGGTCTTCGGCCACGGATCGGGATAGAGCAAAAAGGCGCCATCGAGGCTGGCGTCGGGCAGCTTCTGCAACAGCTTCAGCGCGTCGTCGGTGTAGAGCCGGATATTGCCGAGCTCCTCCTCGTCGATCTGCTGCAGCAGTTTGGCGATGCCGCCGGAGAACACCTCGCAGCCGATATAGCCGGTATCCCGATGGCGGCTGGCTTCGAGCGACAGGTGTTCGCCTCCGCCATAGCCGATCTCGATCTCGCGCCGTCTCGCCTCGGGGAACAGCGCCGTGGGATCGAGCACCTCATCGCCGAGCGCGATCTCCAGTTCAGGCAGCAACTCCTTGAACAGCTGGTCCTGCCCCTTGTGCAGGCGCTTGCCCGAGCGCCGGCCGAAAAAGGCTCGCGGCTCGCCATCGACGTTGAGGGGATGGTGGGGTTTGGAGGTCATGGGGTCCACTAGCACGGCGTTCCGGCCCCGGCTGCCAAAAACAGCAATCCCCGCTTTCGCGGGGATGGCCTGGTTGATTGGAGGAGTCTGCGTAGCGCCGAAGTCGTCAGGCAGCCGCCTTCACTGCGGCCTTCAGCGCCGGGACCAGGTCGGTCTTTTCCCAGCTGAACGAGCCGTCGCGACCGGGCTTCCGGCCGAAATGGCCATAGGCCGAGGTTTTGGCGTAGATCGGCTTGTTGAGGTCGAGGTGGGTGCGGATGCCGCGGGGCGACAGGTCGAACACCTCGCCCAGCACGATCTCCAGCTTGTCCTCGGCGACTTTGCCGGTGCCGTGCAGGTCGACATAGATCGACAACGGCTTGGCGACGCCGATGGCGTAGCTCAGCTGGATGGTGGCGCGGTCGGCGAGGCCGGCGGCGACGACGTTCTTGGCGAGATAGCGCGCCGCATAGGCCGCCGAGCGGTCGACCTTGGTCGGGTCCTTGCCCGAGAAGGCGCCGCCGCCATGCGGGGCCGCGCCACCATAGGTGTCGACGATGATCTTGCGGCCGGTCAGGCCGGCATCGCCATCCGGGCCGCCGACCACGAACTTGCCGGTCGGGTTGACGTGCCAGACGGTGTCCTTGGAGATCCAGCCTTCGGGCAGCGAGGCGCGGACATAGGGCTCGACGATCTTGCGCACGTCCTCGGACGAGAGGCTCGCATCGACATGCTGGGTCGAGACCACGATCTGCGTCACGGCGACCGGCTTGCCGTTCTCGTAACGGATGGTGACCTGGCTCTTGGCGTCGGGGCCGAGCTTGATCGCCGCGCCTTCGCCGGCCTTGCGCGCGATGGTCAGTGCCTCGAGGATCTTGTGGGCGTAGTAGATCGGAGCAGGGAGCAGTTCCGGGGTCTCGCGGCTGGCATAGCCGAACATGATGCCCTGGTCGCCGGCGCCGACATCCTTGTTGCCCGATTCGTCCACGCCCTGCGCGATATCGGCCGACTGGCCATGCAGCAGCACGTCGATCTTGGCGGTCTTCCAGTGGAAGCCCGACTGCTCGTAGCCGATCGCCTTGATCGCCTTGCGGGCAGTCGACTTGAACTTGGCCGGATTGACCACCGGGTGGCCGGCCGCGTCGAGCAGCACCTTGCCGTCCTTGCCACGCTTCAGCAGCGTCTCGGGGACGCGCACTTCACCGGCGATCACCACACGGTTGGTGGTCGCCAGCGTTTCGCAGGCGATGCGCACCTTGGCCGGATCCATGCCGGCCTTCTTGGCCTCACGGAACACCAGATCGACGATCTCGTCGGAAATCCGGTCACAAACTTTGTCCGGATGACCCTCCGAAACCGACTCCGAGGTGAACAGATAAGAAGACCGAGCCAAGGCGAAACCCCCGAAAATTGGTCAAAAAGTGCGAAATTCGCACAGTTGAGCGGTGTTTTGCCACTCGGGCATCGCGCGGTCAAGTCATATAAAGGAAGCTTTATGTCCCCCAGGGCGCTGTTGCAGAAAATTCATGCGATGCGACGCGGGCGCCGCGCCGCAACCAGCGAGCCGAGGATGCCGAGAACCACCGCTACCCAGAACGGCAAGTCGCCGATCCGGTTGAACAGCGTGCCGCCGGGCAGCGGCTCGGACGGCACCACGTCGAGCACCCCGACCTGCTCCTCGGCCAGTTGCGCGACGACGCGGCCGAGTGGATCGACGCTCAGCGTCACCCCGGTATTGGCGGCGCGCAGCATCGGCAGCCCGGTCTCGACGGCCCGCATCCGGGCATGGTGGGCGTGCTGGGCCGGGCCGATCGAACCCATGAACCAGGCATCGTTGGTGACGTTGAGGATGAATTGCGCCTGCGCGGGGTCGCCGATATCGCCGGGGAACACCGCCTCGTAGCAGACCAGCGCCAGGAATGGCGGCGTGCCAGGCGGCGTCATCAGCCGGCGGCCGTCGCCGGCGGCCCAGCCATTGGTGCCCGGCACGAACTGGTTGATGCCGAACAGCCGCCAGAAACTCTGGAACGGCAGATATTCGCCGAACGGCACCAGGTGCGATTTGTCGTAGCTCGCCACCACCTCGCCACTGCTGTCGATGGCGAGGATGGAGTTGTAGCCCGGGTTGTCGGGGATCGGCAGGCCGTCGTCGCCGATCGGTTCGCGCGGCGCGCCGGTGAGCAGCAGCGTGGTGTCGGGCAGCATGCGGGCGATGCGGGCGATGCCATCGGGGTAGTTGGTAAGGAAGAACGGAAACACCGATTCCGGCCACACCAGGTGGGTGATGCCGCTGAGACCCGGATCGGCGGGGGTCAGCTTGCTTTCGGAGAGGCCGATCAGCTGGTTGATGATCGCATCGGGATCGGCCACCGACCAGTCGGCGTGCTCGAGCACCATCGGCTGCACCATGCGCACCTTCATATCGGTGCGCGCCGTGAGGGTGGTGCTGGTGAGCCGCCAGTTGCCATAGGCGACCTGCGCCGCGATCAGCGCGATGGCGAGAAAGATCGGGATCAGCCGGCGCACCAGCCCGCGCTGGTCGGCCGGCCAGATCAGCGCCGGCGTCATGGCGATCAGTGCGGCGATGAAGGTGAGCCCATAGCTGCCGACCACCGAAGCGAGCTGCAGCATCTCGTCATTGGCGGTCAGCGCGTAGCCGATGAGATCGAACGGAAAGCCCGAGAACAGGTGCCCGCGCGCCCATTCGGCCAGCGCCAGGAAGCTGGCCAGGGTGACGATACGAAAGGCGCCGCCCGACCAGACGAGGTGCGCCAGTGCGCTGCCCAACCCCCAGAAGATGGCGAGAATTGCTGCCAGCCCGACGATGGCGAACGGCATCAGGATGAGGAAGACGCCGCCTTCCTGGAGGAACGCCGCGCCGAGCCAGTGCAGTGCCACCGTGAAATAGCCGAGCCCGAAGCCAAAGCCGATCTGGAATGCCGGGCCGACCAGCCGGCGCCATTGACGCCGATGTTCCGCGCCATCGAGCGCCCAGACCCAGACGGGAAGGGCAAGGAACAGCGCCGGCAGGAGGAAGAACGGCGGCACCGAAGCCGCCGCGATCACCCCGGCCACGACGACGATGAGGAAGCGTCGCCAGCCATGGCTCAGCATCACGGTCTCGGCCAGCCAGGTCATGCGGCGCTCGAATCACAGGGCATGTGGCAACGTCGCGAGGTGGGCGCGCCGGGTCAAGCCGACAACGCCGGAGCGCTTTCAGGAAAAGTTGCAGACTTTTCCGGTTCGAAAGCGCGACAAACTCAATGACCGCGCTAGCGCAACCGTGATCAAGCGAGCTGCCCGGCCGGGCCCCAGCATCGCGCCCGACAGAAAAAAGAGGAGACGACGGTGACCAACTGGAACAGGGCAACGCCCGAAGCGGCGGGCTTTGCCGCCAACCTCGAGCGGAAGCTGGCGGCGGGCTTCGAATCGGGGCTGCTGCTGCCCATCCACGCCCTGCTGGTGAGCCGCGCCGGCAAGCTGGTGCTCGAGCAGTATTTCGAAGGCGAAGACGAAAGCTGGGGTGATTCGTTGGGCCGCGTGCAGTTCGGGCCGGAGGTGCTGCACGACCTCCGCTCGGTGACCAAGAGCATTGTCGGGCTGCTCTACGGCGTCGCGCTCGAGCGCGGCCTCGTGCCGGCGCTCGATGCGCCGGTGATCGACGGCTTCCCCGAGTATCCCGATCTCGTCGCCGATCCCGAGCGGCGCAAGGTGACGGTGGCGCATACCCTCAACATGACAATGGGCATGGAGTGGGATGAGAACAAACCTTATACCGACCCGACCAACTCCGAGATCGCCATGGAAATGGCGCCGGATCGCTATCGCTTCATCCTCGATCGGCCGGTCACCGGCGCCCCGGGCGAGAAATGGGTCTATTCCGGCGGCGCCGTGGCGCTGATCGGTGCGCTGATCGAACGCGGCTCCGGCCAGAAGCTCCCCGACTTCGCGCGTGAAGCGCTGTTCGCGCCGCTCGGCATCACCGATTTCTACTGGATGGCGGGAAGCGACGGCGTGGTGTCGCCGGCCTCCGGCCTCCGCCTCACCGCGCCGGACCTGTTGCGGATCGGCGCCATGCTGGTCGATGGCGGGCGCCACGAAGGCCGGCAGGTGGTGCCGGCGGCGTGGATCGAAGCCTCATGGACGCCCGCCATCCAGACCTGGGACGGGCTGGGCTATGGCCGGCTCTGGTACATCCACGAAGCGCCGGCACCCGGCTACGACAAGCCGCTGCGCTGGGTCGGCGCCTTCGGCAATGGCGGCCAGCGGCTCTGGCTGGCCCCCGAAGCCGGCATCGCCTGCGTCATCAACGCCGGCGACTACAACAAGTTCGATCGCTGGGTAACGCCGGTGCGGATCTGGCGCGAGATCGTGGTGGGGAACCTGGTGCGGGCGTGAGCCCGTGAAGCAGGCAGTCGGCACCCCTCCCCCGTAAACGGGAGAGGGCGCCCGACTGCAAGCGTCGGCGGACAGGGATATCCCTCAGCGAGCCTACTCCGCCGCCGGCGCCGGCGTATCCTCCGGCGCCTTTGCCACCGGCGGCTTGGGCGGCCGCGGTTTCGGTTGCTTCAGCCGCTTGATCTTGACGCGTTTGACCTGCCGGCTGTCGGCCTGCAGGATTTCGAACTCGAAACCTTTGATGCCGTTGACGTGCTCGCCCTTGGCCGGGACGTGGCCGGCCAGTTCGAACACCAGGCCGCCCAGCGTATCGACTTCGTCGGCATGGCTGCCGGGGTCGAAATCCGGGCCGATCACCTCGCGCACTTCCTCGAGTTCGGCGCGGGCCGAGGCGATGAAGACGTTGGAGTTGACCTTGCGCACCAGCGCCACGTCGTCGTCGTGCTCGTCCTCGATCTCGCCGACCACCGCTTCGAGCAGGTCCTCGATGGTGACGAGGCCGTCGGTGCCGCCATATTCGTCGATGACCACCGCCATGTGCACGCGTTTGAGCTGCATCTGCTGCAACAGGTCGCCCACCGGCATCAGCGGCGGCACGAACAGCACCTGGCGCACCAGGTCGAGCTTTTCGAGCCTACTGCGCAGCGGCGTCGAAACCAGCTTCACCGGCACCGTCGCTTCGGGGTCGGTCGCCGGCTCGGTGATCCGGCGCAACGCGTCCTTGACGTGGATGAAGCCGGTAATGTTGTCGAGGCTGTCGGAATAGACCGGCATGCGCGAGTGGCCGACCTGCCGGAAGCGGGTGACCAGCACGCCGAGCGTCTCGGAAGTCTCGATCGCCTCGATATCGGCGCGCGGGATCATCACGTCCTCGACCCGCTTCTCGGCGAGATCGAGCACATTCTTCAAAATCGTGCGTTCGGACTGGGTGAAATCGGCGGTGCCGCCATTGTTCTCGCTCTCGAGCGCCACCTCGAGGTCATCGCGCAGCGACACGGTGCGCATGGCGATGAGGCCGCGCAGGCGATTCCAGATCTTTTGCCCCCACGTGACCGCGGGGGCGGGACTAGAAGGAGGCTCGTTGTTGGACTTGGTTTGCGCCGGCTTTTTGGGCGGCGCGGACGGACTGTCGGAGTCGTTCATCGGGTATGGCCGCGTGCGGCCTTCAATTCATCGGAGGGTGTAATTTAGCTATCGGCGTAGGGATCGGCAATGCCGAGGCTCGCGAGGATCTCGGTTTCGAGCCCCTCCATCTCCTCGGCGTCCTCTTCCTCGATATGGTCGTAGCCCAACAGGTGCAGGAAACCGTGCACCACCAGGTGGGTGAAATGCGCTTCGAAGGAAATGCCCATCTCCTCGGCCTCCTTCTCCACCGTCTCGCGCGCCAGCGTGATGTCGCCGAGCAGCCCTGAAACCGGCGCGAACGGCTCGATCTGCGGGAAGCTCAGCACGTTGGTGGATTTGTCGAAGCCGCGCCATTGCCGGTTGAGCTCGCGCTGCTCGGCATCGTCGGTCAAGACCACCGAGACCTCGGTGACGCCGATGACCTCGGCTTCCGATTGCTTCAGCGCGGCGCGAATGGCGGTTTCGGCCACGGCCTCGAGGCTCTCGGGCCAGCCCTCCGCGTTGACCGCGAAGGCGATTGATAATGGGGCTTGCATCAGGCCTTCGTGTTGTTCTCGGCCAGCCGGCGCGCCGTATCGGCTTCGTAGGCGCGGACGATCCGGCCCACCAGCGCGTGACGGACCACGTCCTTATCGTTGAAGCGCGAGATATGCACGCCCTCGACGCCATCGAGCAGGTGCACCGCCTCGATCAGCCCGGATTTCTCGCCGCGCGGCAGGTCGACCTGGGTCGGATCGCCCGTGACGATCATCTTACTGTTCTCGCCCAGGCGGGTCAGGAACATCTTCATCTGCATCGAGGTGGTGTTCTGCGCTTCGTCGAGGATCACCACGGCATTGGCGAGGGTGCGGCCGCGCATGAAGGCCAGCGGCGCCACTTCGATGATGCCCGAGGTGATGCAGCGCTCCACATGTTCGGGGCGCATCATGTCATAGAGCGCGTCATAGAGCGGGCGGAGGTACGGATCGACCTTGTCCTTCATGTCGCCGGGCAGGAACCCGAGACGCTCGCCGGCTTCGACAGCCGGACGGGAAAGGATGATCCGGTTGATATCGCCGCGCTCCAGCAGCGTCGCGGCGTGGGCGACGGCGAGATAGGTCTTGCCGGTACCGGCCGGGCCGACGCCGAACACCAGTTCGCTCCGGTCCATGGCGCGCATATAGGCGTCCTGCGCCGGAGTGCGCGCGACGATGGTGGCCTTGCGAGTCGCGATCTGCGCCATGCGCACCCTGCCCTTCTTCTCGAGCGTGGGCAGGCTCAGTTGGCTGTCCTCGGTCTCGATCATGCGGATGACGCCGTCGACGGTCGACACCTCGATCTGCTGGCCCTCTTCGAGCTGCTCATAGAGCGACTCGAGGACGCGCCGCGCCTGGTCGACGGAAGTGGCGCCGCCTTTCAGCATCACGTGGTTGCCGCGCGGCGTCGCCTGTACGGACAATCGCTGTTCGATCAAAGCCAGGTGCTGGTCGAAATCGCCGTAGAGTTGCGCGGCGAGCTTGTTGTCTTCGAAGGCGAGTTCAAGCTGGGAGGACGGGCCGTGGTCGGTAGACGGGGGCAAATGCCTGCTCAAATCTCTGGGGCTCCTAAGGGCGGCCTCTCAGATATGGGCCGCGATGGCTTGAGACTCAATAACGCTAGCAGGATTCGGTTCCGCGACTGTGACAATCTTGCCGATGAGGGAATTATTCCGGGCTTCAACGATCTCGACCGGAATGATCTGGCCGATCAACCGGGTCGGGCCATCCATATGCACGGCCTGCAGATAGGGCGAGCGGCCACCGATCTGGCCGGGCTGCCGGCCGGCCTTCTCGATCAGCACCGGCAGGGTGCGGCCGACCACCGAGCGATGGAAGGCATGCATCTGGGCGTTGATCTGGTCGTTGAGCCGCTGCAGGCGCTCGGTCTTTTTCGCTTCGGCAACCTGGTCGTCCATCGAAGCACCGGGCGTGCCGGGGCGGATCGAGTACTTGAAGGTATAGGCCGAGGCATAGCCGACATCCTTGACCACCTGCATTGTCTCCTCGAAATCGGCATCGGTTTCGCCGGGGAAGCCGACGATGAAATCGCCTGACAGCGCCATGTCCGGCCGGGCCGCCATGATGCGCTCGATCACCCGCATGTAGTCGGCGCGGGTGTGGCGGCGGTTCATCGCCTTGAGGATGCGGTCGGAGCCAGCCTGAACAGGCAGATGCAGATAGGGCATCAGCGCCTCGAGATCGCGATGCGCCTCAAGTAGCTCGTCGGTCATGTCGAGCGGGTGCGAGGTGGTGTAGCGGATGCGGGCAATGCCGGGGATCTCGGCCAGCCGATGGCAGAGTTCGCCGAGCCCGACGCTACGGCCGCGCGCATCAAGGCCGTGATAGGCGTTGACGTTCTGGCCCAGCAGGGTGAGCTCGCGCACCCCGGCTTCGGCAAGGTTCTGCGCCTCGCGCAGCACCTGCTCGAGGGGGCGCGACACTTCGCTGCCACGGGTATAGGGCACGACGCAGAACGAACAGAACTTGTCGCAGCCTTCCTGCACGGTGAGGAAGGCGGTAAGGCCGCGGGCGAGGGTGACTTCCTTTTTCGCCGCCGGCAGGTGTTCGAACTTGTCTTCCTCGGGGAAGTCGGTGTCGACGACCTTCGCGCCATTATGGGCGCGGGCGATGAGCTCGGGCAGGCGGTGGTAGGATTGCGGGCCGAACACCAGGTCCACGGCCGGCGCCCGGCGGACGATCTCGTCGCCTTCGGCCTGCGCCACGCAGCCGGCGACGCCGATCATCAGGTCCTGGCCATTGGCCCGGCGCTCTTCGCGCAGGTCACGCAGCCGCCCGAGCTCGGAGAACACCTTCTCGGAGGCCTTTTCGCGGATGTGGCAGGTGTTGAGCACGACGAGATCGGCATCTTCCATCACCTGCACCGGCTCATAGCCGTGCGGCGCCAGGGCATCCGCCATGCGGTCGGAATCGTAGACGTTCATCTGGCACCCGTAGGTCTTGATGAACAGCTTCTTGGGCGTGTGCTCGGTCATGGGCGGGTGAATACACCGAAGTGGGGTGGAGTGCAAAAGCACTGGGCTGGTGCGCCTGGCCACCCCCACCCTTGATCCCTCCCCACAAGGGGGAGGGAGACGACTGAAGCTTCGGTTCTCGCATCCTCCCTCCCCCTTGTGGGGAGGGTAGCGCAGCTCGGCGAAGCCATAGCGAAGCTGGGTGGGGGTGGCCCCACGCGCCGGATTGAGGCACGTTCCCTGCTCGGAGAAAACCACCATGACCAACCACCTCAATACTCTGGCCCTGCATGGCGGCGATGGCGCCCGCGTCGTCGGCGAACCACTGGCGCCGGCGCCGGTGCTGTCGACCACCTATTTCACCCACCCCGATGCGGTGGGCTTTTCTGCTTCGGACCTCGAGGCCGATGCGCCGCATTTTTACACCCGCTGGAGCAACCCGACGCTCGAGCTCCTGGAAAAGCGCCTGGCGCTGCTCGAGGGTGGCGAGGCGGCATTGAGCTTCGGCTCGGGCATGGCGGCAATCACCGGACTGTTTGCCGGCCTGCTCAAGGCCGGCGATCACCTGGTGCTCTCCGACGTCTGCTATGCCGGGGTCGCAGAATATGCCCGGCATGCCCTGCCGCGGCAGGGGATCGAAGTGTCGTTCGCCGACAGCTCCAACCCCGACAATGTCGCGGCCGCGCTGCGCCCCAACACCCGGCTGGTGCATATCGAGACCCCGGCCAACCCGATCCTCAAGCTCACCGACATCGCCGCGGTCGCCGCCATCGCTCATGCCGGCGGGGCCGAATTGTCGGTGGATTCGACCATCGCCACGCCGGTCGGTACCAACCCGATCGCGCTGGGCGCCGACTATGTCTGCAACTCGCTGACCAAATATCTTTGCGGCCACGGCGACGCACTGGGCGGGGCGGTGATCGGCCGCGCCGTGCCGATCGCCGCGCTGCGCAAGGAGGTGCTGATCCACCACGGCGCGGTGCTGTCGCCATTCTCCGCCTACCTGATCCTCCGCGGTATCGAGACGCTGGGCTTACGGATGGACAAGCACCAGGCCAATGCCCGGGCTGTGGCCGAGTGGCTGGAGCGGCACCCGAAAGTGCGGCGCGTGCTGTGGCCAGGGCTCGCCAGCCACGAGCAGGCGGAGCTGGCGCGGCGGCAGATGCGCAATTTCTCCGGGCTGCTGAGCTTTTCGGTCAACTCCGACAGCGCCGGCATGGCGCGGCAGCTGGCCGAACGGCTGAAGCTCGTGAGCTACGCCGTGTCGCTGGGCAAGACCAAGTCGCTCTGCTTTTACATCCCGACCGAGGATATCCTGCGCTCCTCCTTCGCCCTTGCCGACGAGCGGAACTATCGCGACTGGGCCGGCGAGGGAGTGTTCCGCGTTTCGGTCGGTATCGAAGACGCCGACGCGATCATCGCCGATTTCGATGAGGCGCTGAAATGAGCGGTACGCTGAAGGAGATCGTCTTCGATTGCACCCGGGCCGCGCCGCTGGCCCGATTCTGGACAGAGGTGATCCAGGGCTATGCGGTGCGCCCCTATGACGACGAGGAGATCGCCCGGCTCGCCGCGCTCGGCCTCACCCCCGAAACCGATCCGGTGGTAATGGTCGATGGCCCCGGTCCGACGCTCTGCTTCCACGAGATCGAACGCGGCCGGGTGCAGGGCCGCATCCATCTCGATTTGCAAGTGGCGGATCGGCCGGCCGAGCGCACCCGGCTGATCGGCCTCGGCGCCGCCGTGCTGCGCGAAGCCGACGGCTACACCGTCATGGCTGACCCCGAAGGCAACCACTTCTGCCTCGTCGACTAGCCTTGGGCTGAAGCCTATTCCGCCGCGACCGGCAGCGGCGTGCCGCGGTTGAGCGCCACCAGCATGCGGCGGACCTCGTTCTCGGTCTGCTTGGCCAGTTCCTTGCGGTTGGTGCCGGAACTGAGCGGGCGCGGCGTGCCGAAGGCGAGAGTCACCTCGCGGGTGCCGCCGGTGAGGATTTCCTTGATGTTCTGCTTCACCGACTTGGATTTGATCCAGGCGATGAACGAACGGTCGGTGCGGCCGACCGGCAGGCCCTGCAGCTTGGTATAGGCGATGGTCAGCGGCTGGATCATCACCTCGCCGGCGCCGGCTTCCTCCATCGCGTGCTGGGCGGCGCCGATCAGCGCCGAGCGGAACGGCAGCACGTGCGTGCCGAGGTCGGACTGGCCCTCGGCGAACAGCAGCACCGCGCCGCCTGAGGCCATGCGCTTGCCCATCTCCTCGCTGACCCGCTTGGCGTCGCTGCGCTTCTTGCGATCGACATAGAGCGTGCGCTGCAACGAGGCCATGAAGCCGACGAAGAACCATTTCTGGATCTCCGATTTGGCGACGAAGGTGACGTCGGCCTTGGAGCCGATGGCGATGATGTCGGTCCACGAGATGTGGTTGGAAACGATCAGCGTCGCCCGGTCGGTGGAGGGCGTGCCGATGACGTTCACCTTCATCCCGAGGAAGGTGCAGCCGAACCAGTGAAACCAGCGCGGGATCTGGTTGTTGAACCATGGGCTGCGCGAAACGAGGAACTGCAGCGGCACGAACACGATGAGGAACGGCACGTAGCAGAAGACGAAGAACAGGACGCGCAGGATCATTTTTTGTTCTCGTCCGACTTGAGCGGCACAGCATAGAGCTCCAGCCGATGGTCGACCAGCCGGTAACCCAGGCGCTTGGCGATCACCTCCTGGATGGCTTCGATCTCTTCGTTGCGGAACTCGATCACCTTGCCCGAGCGGATATCGATCAGGTGATCGTGGTGCTCATCCGGGATCAGCTCGAAGCGCGCCCGGCCATCCTTGAAGTCGTGCTTGGTGACGAGCCCCGCTTCCTCGAACAGGTTGAGCGTGCGGTAGACGGTGGAGAGCGAAATGCGCGCGTCGATGGCCGAGGCGCGGCGATACAGCTCCTCGACGTCGGGGTGGTCGACCGCCTGCTCGATCACCTGCGCGATGACCCGACGCTGGTCGGTCATCCGCATGCCCTTCTGGGCGCACTGCTCTTCGAGAGTTTGAATGCCGGGTTTGCTCATCGGGCGTCCCCCGTTACGAAATTTGTCTGGTCGCGCTCTGGAGGTGGAAAAGTCTGCCACTCTTCCTGATCACGCTCTACATCCCGGTTAGCCAAGATCGCTCGCCATGACAATAGCGGTGGCCGGCGTGCCGTCGGGACGCGGATAATAGCCCTTGCGCTCGCCGACAGTGGTGAAGCCGAACTTGCCGTAGAGCTTCAGCGCCGCGGTATTGTCGGCGGCCACTTCGAGCAGCATGCGCTTGGCCGGGCTCATCCGCGCCGCCTCGAACAGCGCCCGCATCAGCAGCGCGCCGACGCCCTTGTTCCGCCATTTGCGATCGACCGCGATGCTGATCAGCTCGACCTCTTCGCCCAGGTGCCGCAGCATGGCGAAGCCGGCAATACGGCGGCGGCTGTCGCAGGCGACATAGACCGGTGTGTCTTTGCCGGCGACATAGGCGGCGAACTCTTCACGCGTCCAGCCGCGATAGAACCCCTCGGCGTGGAGCCGCGCGATGGTCTCGGTATCGGCGCCGCGGGCCGGCTCGACATGCAGCGTATTCGGCGACAGCCAGAAGTTCATTGTCCGACCCTCGCGACGCGGAATTTTTCCTGCGGCTTGGCATCGGCATCGCGGATATAGGCCGCCTCGGGCGGGTAGCCCTTGGGGTCGGCACCGGCCGCGAAACGCGCCAGCGCCGCGATATCGACCAGCGGCGAGGTGATCAGCCCGGCGCCGGCGGGCACACGGCGACGCGCTTCGTCCATCGGCAGCACCTGCGGTTCGCCGATCGGGATGGCCGGCCCGCTGAACAGCTGGAAATAGGCCTCCTCACGCCGTGCATCGAGCAGCACCGCGGTGGCCTCGCATTGCGTCGTAAGCGACAGCGCCAGCAGCGACGGCACGCCGACCACCGGGATACCAAGCGCCAGGCCGAGCCCACGCGCCGCGCTGAGCCCGATCCGGAGCCCGGTGAACGAGCCGGGGCCGGTAGTGACCGTGATGCGGGTCAGGTCCTTGTAGGCAACGCCGTTGCGCCCCAGCAGCTCGTCGATCGCGGGAAAGATCCGTTCGGCCTGTCCCTGCGCCATCTCCTCGACCAGCGTGTCGGCATGATCGTCCACCAGCAGCGCCAGTTGCAGGCGCGGCGCGGCGGTATCGATGGCGAGAAGGACGCTGGACATGTGGGAGAGATAGGGGTTCGGCGGTGGGTTGTCACGGGGGCTGGTGTGTGGGCCCCACCCCACCCAGTTACGCTAGGCGGCAAGCCGCCAAGCTCCACTACCCTCCCCATCGAGGGGAGGGAGACGATAGAACCGCAGCATGCAGTCGGATCTCCCTCCCCCTTGTGGGGAGGGTAGCGCAGCTCGGGCGTAGCCCGTAGCGAAGCTGGGTGGGGGTGGCCGCTTGCGCCCGCCCTCAAAAACAAATCGCCCGGCACAGGGCCGGGCGATTCAAAACTCAATTCGCAGCGTTCAGACCTGCTGCACGGCCTCGACGCCCGGCACGAAATGCCGGAGCAGGTTCTCGATGCCGCTTTTCAGCGTCGCGGTCGAGGACGGGCAGCCCGAGCAGGCGCCCTGCATGTGGAGGAACACCGTGCCCTCCTTGAAACCCTTGAAGGTGATGTCGCCGCCATCCATGGCGACGGCGGGGCGCACGCGGGTGGCGAGCAGCTCCTTGATCACTTCGACGGTCTCGGCGTCGGACTCTTCGAAGAACTCTTCGCCGGCGACGACTTCCGCGGTGCCGTCAGCAAGCACCGGCTTGCCCGACAGGAAGTGCTCCATGATCACGCCGAGGATCGCCGGCTTGATGTGGCTCCACTCGGCCGTGTCCTTGGTGACCGAAATGAAATCCGAGCCGAGGAACACGCCTTCGACGCCGGGAACGTCGAACAGCGCCGCGGCCAGCGGCGAGATGGCGGCCGATTCGGCCTGCCGGAAATCCCGGGGTTCACCCACCAGCACATCGCGGCCGGGCAGGAATTTCAGGGTCGCCGGGTTCGGCGTCGCTTCGGTCTGGATGAACATCTGAAGGGTTCGGACTCGTGTTAGAACAATTCCAAACTAGTGTTTTGGAGCCCGAAATGCAAGGGTCTGGGCACGTGCCATCAGGTCACGGCGACGATCTGCTCGTCGGTCATGGTGCCCGGGATGATGGTGACGATCACCGGCAGCGCCGCCTGGCCGGCGCGGGTGGCGAAGCTGCTGACCAGCGGGCCCGGGCCTTCCTTGCCGCCGGCGGCGGCGATCACCAGGATAGCGATGCCGGCGTCCTCGGCCACCAGCCGCTCGATCTCGCTCACCAGGTCACCCTCGCGGATCACTGTCTCGGTGCGGATGCCCTCGCCGATCTGGCCGATGCGGGCGCGCTTGGTATCGAGTAGCCGCTCGGCTTCCTCGCGCGCCTCGGCGCGCATCACTTCCTCGACGCCGAGAAACTGGGTGAAATCCTGGCTGTCGATCACCGAGAGCAGCACCACCGTGCCGCCGGTCCGCTTCACCCGGTTGGCGGCGAAGGTGATGGCGCGATCGGCTTCCTTGCTCTCGTCGATGACAACGAGAAACTTGCGTTTGTATTCGTCGGTAGAAATCACGGGCCGCCGCGCCAGAGTTTGAACAAGGCCATATTCTCCCATTGGGCAGCGGGGCTGGCAAGCTCAGCCGCGCCGGGTGAACTCGCGGCGGTATTGTGCCGGTGTCGTCGCCAGTTGGCTGGTGAAATGCTGCCGCAGCGAGGTGGCCGTACCGAAGCCGGCCAGCATCGAAACCTCTTCGATCGAGGCGGTGGTGGTTTCGAGCAGTTCCTGGGCCCGCGCCACGCGCTGGGCGGCGAGCCAATGGGAGAAGCTGAGACCGGTGCGCTTCGAGAAATGCCGGGTGAAAGTCCGGCGCGTAAGGTTGGCCGCGGCGGCAACCGAATCGAGATCGTGGTTCGCCGCGAGATCGGCGAGCACGCCGTCGAGCGCACGGGATAGTCCGTCGACGCGCGGGGCGGGAGGCTCGGGGTGCTCGATGAACTGAGCCTGGCTGCCCTGCCGGTGGGGCGACAGGACGATCCGCCGGGCCAGCCGCTGCGCGACGTCGGCGCCGTAGTGGCGACGCACGACATAGAGGCAGCAATCGAGCGCCGCGGCGACGCCGGCGGAGGTGATGACGTCGCCGGTATCGACATAGAGCACATCGGGCCGGAGGCGGATGGCGGGATAGAGTTCGGCGAGCCGCCCGGCCGAGGCCCAATGAGTGGTTGCCTCGCGACCATCGAGGAGCCCTGCGGCGGCGAGGACGAAGGCCCCGAGGCAGAGGCCGACGACCAGCGCGCCGCTGGCGTGGGCGGTGCGCACGGCAGCGCTCAGGGCTGTGGGCACCGGCTCGTCGATGTCGCGCCAGCTGGGCACGATGACGATGTCGGCGCCGTCGAGCCCCTCGAGGCCGTGGGGGGCGACAAGGCCGAGGCCGGACTGCGTCGCCAGCGTCGTGCCCCGCTCGAGGGCGCAAACGCGGAACTCGAACGCCGGCAGCCCCTGCGCCGTGCGGTCTTCACCGAACACCAGGCAGGGCACCGACAGGTGAAATGGACTGATGCCATCGAAAGCGATGGCGGCGACGACCGGCTTGTGCATGCCGGTTTGTCCCAATTGTTTCGACCAATGTCAATCGGGCCACTGGTTGCCAAACGGATCGCGGCGCAGAACTGCCGCCTGAAGCCAGCAAGGAGAGTGACATGGCCAGCACAGACAATGCCCGGCGGGCGCTGATCGTTATCGACGTGCAGAACGACTACGACCACGGCGGCAATCTCGAGATCGAGTACCCGCCGTTCGCCGAGACGCTGCCGAATGTCGCCCGCGCCATGGACGAGGCGCAGGCGAACGGCGTCAAGGTGATCGTCATCAGGATGCTGGGAATGGCGACCGGGAACGTGTTCCGGCCGGGCACGCACGGGGCGGAACTGCATCCCGAGGTCGCGCGCCGCCACCGCGACCACCTGATCGAAAAGACCCTGCCCAGCGCCTTTGCCGGCACCGATCTCGAATACTGGCTGCGCAGCCGCGGCATCGAGACCGTGACCATCGCCGGCTACATGAGCCACAACTGCGACATGTCAACGGTGGTGCACGCGCTGCACATGGGGTTCGGTGTCGAGTTCCTCGCCGATGCGTCCGGATCGCTCGCCTATGCCAACCGGGCCGGTGCGGTGACCGCCGAGGAGATCCATCGCGTGATGAGCGTGGTGTTCCAGTCGCGCTTCGCGGCGGTGCTGAGCACGGCAGAATGGGCCGGCCACCTCAGGGCTGGAACGGCGCCCGAGCGCGACAC
Organism: Devosia sp. Root105; assembly: GCF_001424865.1. NCBI lineage: Bacteria > Pseudomonadati > Pseudomonadota > Alphaproteobacteria > Hyphomicrobiales > Devosiaceae > Devosia > Devosia sp. Root105. The sequence goes on along the minus strand of NZ_LMCR01000001.1, from coordinate 545,739 downwards.
GCCCTATGCCTCGTGGCAGCGGGCAGTCGCAGATCGGCAAGCGGCCGCCTAGCGCGCTTTTACGGGCATCTCACCGTTTCAACGGAACGGTGAGATGTTCTGGAGCGCTTTCAGGAAAAGTTGCAGATTTTTCCTCCTCGGACTTGATCCGGGGATCGAAAGCGCGACCAAATCAAAGACTCTAGCGGACGAAGCCGACGATCTTGCGCACGTCGTCCATCACCGGCACGGCGATGGCGCGAGCCCGGTCGGCATTGCGGCGGAGGATCTGGTCCATTTCGCCCGTGTCGGCGACGAGCCGCTTCATCTCGTTGGCGATCGGCGACAGCACGGTCACGGCGAGCTCCGCCAGCGCTGGCTTGAACTTGCCCCAGCCGCTCCCGCCGAACTCGGCCAGCACGCCATCGACCGAGGTGTCGGAGAGCGCGGCGTAGATAGCGACGAGGTTTTCCGCCTCGGCCCGCCCGGCGAGACCCGCGGCCTCGGTCGGCAGCGCATCGGCGTCGGTGGTGGCGCGCTTGATCTTCTTGGCGATCGTATCGGCGTCATCCATCATGTAGATGGTCGACATGTCGGAAGCGTCGGATTTCGACATCTTCTTCTTGCCGTCCTTCAGCGACATCACCCGCATTGCCGGGCCGGTGGAGAGCGTCTCGGTCAGCGGGAAGAAGTCGTCCTTCACCCCCAGGCCTTTGATCTGCTTCTTGAAATCGTGGTTGAACTTCTTGGCGATATCGCGCGTCAGCTCGAGATGCTGGCGCTGGTCGTCTCCCACCGGCACGCCCGTCGCCTTGTAGAGCAGGATGTCGGCCGCCATCAGCGAGGGGTAGGCGAACAGCCCCAGCGACACCGCCTCGGAGTTTTCGCCGCCTTCGGCCCCGGCCTTGTCCTTGAACTGGGTCATGCGCGTCATCCAGCCGACGCGCGCCACGCAGTTGAAGATCCAGGCGAGCTCGGCATGCTCGACCACCTGGCTCTGGTTGAAGATGATCGACTTGTTGGGGTCGAGCCCGGCGGCGATGTAGGCCGCGGCGATCTCATAGGTCCAGCGCCTGAGATCCTCGGGGTCCTGCCACACCGTGATCGCGTGCATGTCGACGACGCAGTAGATCGTCTCGTGCGTTTGCTGCAGCGGCACAAAGCGCCGGATGGCGCCCAGGTAGTTGCCGAGATGCAGGTCGCCGGACGGCTTGATGCCGGAAAAGACGCGCGGGGTGAAAGCCATGAGGGGAGTCCCTAGAGATCAGGCGTTTGCCTCTACCCCCCTCCCAACCTCTCCCGCAAGGGGGGAGGTGCCGTTTCGTGCCCGTGGCTCGGTCGGTGCGTCACTCACCGGCGGTGCCGCATATCGTGGCAACGCGGCTGACAGGCCGATGCGTACAGAGTACCCCCACCCCTGTCCCCTCCCCGCAAGGGGGAGGGAGACGCAAACTCGGACGCCGGTGTTTTGATCTCCTCCCCCCTTGCGGGGGAGGGACAGGGTGGGGGGTGCTCTGTGCGCACCCAGCTATCGCTGCGCACTGCCTTGCTGCGGGTGGAGGGCCCGGGTGCCTCAGCTCCACTCCAAAACGATCTTGCCCTTCTCGCCCCCGGCCGCCAGCTTGAACGCCTCGGCATAGTCGTCGGCCGACATGCGGCGGGTAATGACCTTCCGGACATCGAGCCCCGACTCGAGCATTGCCAGCATCTTGTGCCAGGTCTCGAACATCTCGCGCCCATAGATGCCGCGCAGCGTGATCATCCGGAACACGATCTTGCCGAGGTCGAAGATGAACGGCCGGGCCGGCACGCCGAGCAGCGCAATGCGGCCGCCCATCACCATGTGGTCGATCATCTGGTCGAGCGCCGCCGGCGCGCCGCTCATCTCGAGGCCAACATCAAAACCTTCCTTCATGCCGAGCTTGTTCATCACGGCGCGGAGGTCCTCGGTCGCGACATTGACCGGCACCACGTCGGCGACTTCAGTGGCGAGCCGGAGCCGCTCGGGGTTCACGTCGGTGATCACCACATGGCGCGCCCCGACATGCCGGGCGACCGCCGCGCCCATGATGCCGATCGGCCCGGCGCCGGTGACTAGCACGTCCTCGCCCACAATGTCGAAGGCCAGCGCCGTGTGCACGGCATTGCCCAGCGGATCGAGGATAGCGCCCAACTCGTCGTCGATCGCGTCGGGCAGCGGGATGATGTTGAAGGCCGGGATCCGGACGAACTCGGCGAAGGCGCCAGGGAGGTTCACCCCGATCCCCTTGGTGTCGGGGTCGAGGTGGAACTTGCCGGCCCGCGAGGCCCGGCTCTTCATCCCGACGACATGGCCTTCGCCCGAGACGCGCTGGCCGACCTTGAGGTTCCGGACCTCGGCGCCGATGGCGGCGATCTCGCCGGAATACTCATGGCCGGTGACCAGCGGCACCGGTACGGTTTTCTTGGCCCAGTCGTCCCAGTTGTAGATGTGGATATCGGTGCCGCAGATGCCGGTCTTGTGCACCTTGACCAGTACGTCCTCGGGGCCGATCTCAGGGATCGGCCGCTCTTCCATCCAGATGCCCGGCTCGGATTTGGCTTTGACCAGGGCTTTTATCTCATCACCTCTGCAGCGGATTTGGACTCCCCTCCCCCTTGCGGGGAGGGGCCGGGGGGGGGGGGCCTCAACCACCAGCGGTGCGGGCTGACCCCCACCCCTGTCCCCTCCCGGCAAGGGGGAGGGAGACCTGACTGCTCGCTCATATGACCCCCACTTCCCTGCCGGCCTCGGCAAAGGCGCCGATGGCGAAGTCGATATCGGCGGCCGACAGGGCGGCCGACATCTGCGTGCGGATGCGGGCCTTGCCCTTGGGCACCACCGGAAAAAAGAACCCGGCGACATAGACGCCGCGCCGGTCGAGGGCGGCGGCAAGGTTCTGCGCCAGCGTTGCTTCGCCCAGCATCACTGGAATGATCGGGGTCTCGCCGGGGAGGAGATCGAAGCCGAGTTCACCCATGCGCTGGCGGAAGGTCCGGGTATTGTCCTTGAGCTTCTGCCGCAGGTCGTCCGCTCCTCGGGCGATTTCGATCGCCTTGAGCGAGCCGGCCGCCACCGGCGGGGCGAGGGCGTTGGAAAACAGGTATGGCCGCGCCCGCTGGCGCAGCAGGTCGATCACCGCTTGCGGGCCGGTGATGAAGCCGCCCATCGCGCCGCCAAGCGTCTTGCCGAAGGTGCCGGTGATGATGTCGGGCTCGGCGCCAGTGAGCGCGCCGGTGCCGCGCCCCTCGGGGCCGAGATGCCCGGTGGCGTGGCAATCGTCGACCGCAATTATGGCGCCATACTTCTCCGCCAGCGCGCGGATCTCCGGTAGTTTGGCGATATAGCCATCCATCGAGAACACCCCGTCGGTGACGATCAGCCGGAAGCGGGCCTTGTCGGTGATCGCCTGCTTGAGCTGGGTCTCGAGATCGTCCATGTCCGAGGTCTGGAAGCGATAGCGCTTGGCTTTGCTCAGCCGCACCCCGTCGATGATCGAGGCGTGGTTGAGGCTGTCGGAGATGATCGCGTCGTCTTCGGTCAGCAGCGTCTCGAACAGCGCGCCATTGGCGTCGAAACAGGCGGCAAAGAGGATCGCGTCGTCCTTTTGGAGATAACGCGCTATGGCGGTCTCGAGCTCGCGGTGCAGGTCGAGCGTGCCGCAGATGAAACGGACCGAAGCCATGCCGAAGCCATACTGCTCGAGCGCCGCGGCGGCGGCGTCGGCGATCGCCGGATGGTCGGCGAGGCCGAGATAATTGTTGGCGCAGAGGTTGACCATCTGTCGCCCTGCCACGGTCACCTGGCCGCCCTGCGGCGAGGTGATCTGGCGCTCGCGCTTCATCAGGCCCTGCGCCTCGATGTCATCAAGCACGGTCCTGAGGTGATCGAGATATCCGGTCTGCATGGTCATTCCTCCGATATGGAGGAAATTCCGCTATAACGGACAGATAGTCAAGTGATCGCGGAATTTCCGCTTGGCAGCCAGAGCCTACTTGGCGATAAAGGCAGCATGGCAAGCACCGAAGCCCCCGATATCGGCCCGATCATCCAGCGTGAGCGCAAGGCCCGGCACCTGACGCTGGAGCGGCTGGCAGCGCTCTCGGGTGTGTCGCGCTCGATGCTGAGCCAGATCGAGCGCGGCGAATCCAACCCGACCTTTGCGGTGCTCTGGGGGCTGACCCAGGCGCTGAAGATCGACCTCGCCGACCTGATCGCCGGCGGCGTGGCGCATCGGCGCGCGGCGCCGGTCGATGTGGTGACGGTGCCGCTGACGCCCGAGATCAACAGCCCCGAGGGGCACTGGCGGCTGCGCATCCTGAGCCCCACCTCGATGGCGGGCCGCGTCGAGTGGTACGAGGTCGAGATTGCCCCGGGCAGCCGGTTGCACAGCGCCCCGCATGCCGTCGGCACCTACGAGCACCTGACGGCGCAGACCGACGGGCTGCGGGTCAAGACGGCTTTGGGCGAACAACTGCTGGGCGCCGGCGAAACAGCCCGCTACCGGGCTGATGTCGAGCATGAGATCGCCAATGACGGTAAGCTGCCGGCCCGGGCGCTGATGGTCGTGGTGTACGAGTAAGTCGCTCGCTGTCCGGTGTGGGCTGACCCCCACCCCTGTCCCCTCCCCGCAGGGGGGAGGGAGACCGTCACACCAACATCTCAGTTTGCGTCTCCCTCCCCTCGGGGCGCTACCGCGTCCCCCTTGCGGGGAGGGATCAAGGGTGGGGGGCCACAGCCACAGGGCTAGCTGCGCCGCCGCCGCAACCGGCGCAACAACCCACCCAGCCGCTGCACCCCGGTGAGGTGCGCCAGCGCGAAGTAGAGCCCCGCCCCGAACACGCAGAGCGCCAAGAGCGCCAGAGCCTGTACCGGGAAGAAGTACCCTGGGTCGAACACCGGCCCGAGCAGTAGCACGAGGCCGTAGAGCGCGCCGGACATCACCAGCGTCAGCAGCACGATCATGCCCTCCTGCCGCCACTCCGCACCGCTGATGGTGAAATGGCCGCGACGGGCGAGGAAAATGGCCAGAAGCACGACGTTGGCCCAGGCGGCGATCGAGGTGGCGAGCGCGATGCCGACATGCTTCAGGGTCGGGAACAGCGCCAGTGACAACACGATATTGATGATCAGCGAGACGAAGGCGAACCAGGTCGGCGTCTTGGTGTCCTTGCGCGAGAAGAACCCCGGCTGCAGCACGCGGATCAACACGAAGGCAGGGAGGCCCACCGCGAAGGCGATCAGCGCATGCGAGACGTTGACGCTGTCGGTTGGCCCGAAGGCGCCGCGCTCGAACAGCACCCGCACCACCGGCAGGGAGAGCGCGATCAGCGCTCCGGCGGCCGGCATCGACAGCAGCATCGAGAGGAACAGCGACTGGCTCTGGCTCTGCCGCGCCTCGAGCTCGCGCCCGGCGCTGAGGTGGCGGCTCAGTTCGGGCAGCAGCACCGTGCCGATGGCGATGCCGATAATGCCGAGCGGCAGCTGGTACAGCCGGTCGGCATTGTAGATGATCGACATCACCTCGTCGGCGCCCGAGGCGATGATGGTGCCGACGAAGATGTTGATCTGCGTGATACCGCCCGCGATGATCGCCGGCACGGCGAGGATCCAGAACCGCCTGACCTCGCCATCGAAGCGTGGCCACCGCAGTTTCGGCACGAAGCCGGCGCGGCGGATCGCCCAGTAAACCAGCGCCAGCTGCGCGATGCCGCCGAGCATGGTGGCGATCGCCACCCAGAACGCCGTGTCCGGCGCCTCGAGCGTCAGGATCGCCAGGGGGATCAGCGCCCCGATATTGACGATGTTGAGCACGATCGGCGCGAAGGCGGCGGCAAAGAACCGCCCCAGGCTGTTGAGGATCGCCGCATAGGCCGCCATCAGCGACATGCAGGCGAGATAGGGGAACATGATCCGGGTGAGAAACACCGTCAGGTCGAACTTCGCCTGATCGCCGACAAAGCCGGGAACGAACAGCACCATGATCTGCGGCGTGAAAATCTCGACGAGGATGGTAACGACGAGGATCGCCGCCACCAGCCAGCTCATGATCCGGCCGGCCAGCTCCTTGGCCCCCTCGTTGCCCTCGGTTTCGAGCGCAGTCGAGAACATCGGCACGAATGCGGTGTTGAACGCCCCCTCCGCGAACAGGCGGCGGAACAGGTTGGGGAAACGGAACGCCGCGTTGAACGCATCCGAAACCGGTGAGATGCCAAGCACCGCCGCCATCAGCGCATCGCGGGCAAAGCCGAAGATGCGCGAAACGAGAGTGAGCCCGCCGACCGAGAGGAAGTTGCGGTAGAGGCTCAACGGCTTTCCCCGTCGGGAGGGATCTGTGCGGGAAGAGTACCCCCTCCCCTGTCCCCTCCCCGCAAGGGGGAGGGAGACGCCAACACTTCGCTCGGTGGTGCGGAGGCGCTCGCAGGTAGGGAGGGTCTCCTCCCCCCTTGCGGGGGAGGGACAGGGTGGGGGGTATTTGAGACCTTGGATATTGCCCCGAGCAAACCGGCGACCACCTCGTACACACCGCTCTCGTTTGTCAGTACGTCATCGTTGGTAAAGCGGAGGACGTGAGTGCCTCGACCGCGCATATACTCGTCGCGAGCAGCTTCGCGTTCGGGGCTTACATGGGTCTCGCCATCGACCTCGATGACGAGTTTGGCATGCATGCAGGCGAAGTCGGCGTAGTAGGGCCCGATCGGCTGCTGCCGGCGAAAGTGCCAACCATCTTCACGAAACTGCCATAGCAGGCGCCACAGGGCGCGCTCCGGACCGGTCTGGTTGTGGCGAAGGGATTTGGCCCGGGCGATGCTCAAAGAGACCCCCTGGGGGAGGAGGGGACCAGGGCACGCAAGTCTTCGTTAGCCACTGACGGCAGTGTTGGCGTCTCCCTCCCCCTTGCGGGGAGGGGACAGGGGAGGGGGTATCTGCCTGCGCAGATCTCTCCGCGCGAAAGGCTACCCATTCGCCACCTTGGCCGCCTTTTCGTCTCCGCCCTGGAACACCGCCAGCAACGCGTCGTGGATCTTTTTCTGGCGCGATTTCGACTCGATCTTATGGCCGGTGAGGTCGGTGACGTAGAAGACGTCGACGGCCTTTTCGCCATAGGTGCCAATATGGGCCGAGCCGATGGTGAGGTTGAGGTCGGAGATCTGCCGCGTCAGCTGATGCAAGAGGCCGGTGCGGTCGAGCCCCATCACCTCGATGACGGTGAACTTCTCCGAGATGGTGTTCGACACCGCCACCTGTGCCGGCAGGGTGAAGGGTTTGAGCCGCTTGTTGTGGCGGCTTTCCTTGCCGAGGTCGATCAGCACCTGGCGCTTGCCCTGCAGCAGCTGTTTCACCGTATCGATGATGCGGGTGGCGCGGACCTTTTCGTCCTCGTCCGAAGTGAAGGAGCGGCGCAGCCTAAAAGTGTCGACGGCGCGGCCGTCGCGAGTGCCAAAGATCTGCGCCCCGATGATCGAGGCATCGGCCATGGTGCAGGCGCCGGCGATCAGCGACAAGAGCCGTGGGTGGTCCGGGGTGTAGAAGCTGACCTCGGTGATCGACTCGAAGGATTTGACCCGGATCGAGCCGGCGAACATCTGCCCGGCCTGGTCGGCGGCGCGGATCATCCGGGCATGCTCGACCTGCAGTTCGGGCTCGGCGCGCAGCCAGTAATGGTCGTAGTGGCGGCCGACATAGGTATCGACTTCCGGCGCCGGCCAGGCTGAAAGCGCGCCGCGCAATACGGTCTTTGCCGCCTCGATGCGGTCACGTTGCGTCACCTGGCTGTGGCCGCCCGAGAGCAGCGGCTCGGTGGCGTAGTAGAGGGCGCGCAGCAGTGAGCCTTTCCAGCCGGTCCATACCCCGGGGCCGACGGCGCGGATGTCGCAGGCGGTGAGGATCATCAGCAGCGCCAGCCGTTGCGGCGATTGCACCACGTCGGCGAAGGAGCGGGCGGTTTCGGGGTCCTGGATATCGCGGCTCTGGGCGATCTCGCTCATCAACAGGTGATGTTCGACCAGCCATGAGACGGTGTCGGTCTCGGCCGGATCGAGCCCGAGCCGCGGGCAGAAGCGGCGGGCGACGCGCGCCCCGGCGATCGAGTGATCCTCGGGCCGGCCCTTGGCGATATCGTGGAGGAACAGCGCCACGTAGAGCAGCCGCGTATCGTTGAGATGCGGCAGCAGTTCATGCGTCAGCGGCAGCTGTTCACGCAGGCCCCCATTGGCGATGTCGGCCATCACCCCGACAGCGCGGATCAGGTGCTCGTCCACCGTATAGTGGTGGTACATGTTGAACTGCATCAGCGCGACGATCTTGCCGAATTCCGGCACGAAGCGGCCGAGCACGCCGGCTTCATTCATCTGGCGCAGGATGCGCTCGACATAGGTCGGCGCCGTCAGGATCTCGAGGAACCAGGCATTGGCCTGCTTGTCGTTCCTCAGGTCATGGCCGATCAACTTGAACGAGCGGCGGATCAGCTTGATGGCGTCGGGGTGGAGGTGCGCATCGTGCCGCCCCGCCAGCATAAAACCCTTGATCAGGTTGCGCGGGTCCTTCTGGAACACCTCTGGCCCGGCGACATTCAGCCGACCGCCTTCGATGACGAAATCGGTCTCGCCCTTGATCGGCACCTTGCCGCGCTTGAACGGCGCCAGTACCCGCCCGACCATGTCGAGGGGCTTGGCGTGGTCGAATTCGAGCGAAGTGCAGAAGATGCGGGTCAGGTCGCCGACATCCTTGGCGACGAGGAAATAGCGCTTCATGAAGCGCTCGACCCCGAGCATGCCGGCACGGTCATTGTAACCGAGGCGTTGGGCAAGGTCGGGCTGCACGTCGAAGGTCAGCTTTTCGTCGGCCCGGCCGGTCAGGAAGTGGAGGTTACAGCGGATCGCCCAGAGGAAGTCCTCGGCCCGCTGGAACAGCCGGTATTCCTCGGCGCTCAAGACGCCCTTGCCCACCAGTTCGGCGCTGGATTTGACCCGGTAGAAATACTTGCCGATCCAGAACAGCGCGTGGAGGTCGCGCAGGCCCCCCTTGCCGTCCTTGATATTGGGCTCGACCACATAGCGGGTGTTGCCCATCTGCCGGTGCCGTTCGTCGCGCTCTGCCATCTTGGCGGCGATGAACTCGGGGCCCGTCTTGGGCATGATTTCGCTTTCGAACCGGCGCACCAGCTCGTCGAACAGCTTCCGGTCGCCGGTGAGGTAGCGTGCCTCGAGCGTCGCCGTGCGCACCGTCATGTCGGAGCGGGCCATGCGGATGCAGTCGTCGACCGAGCGCACGGCGTGCCCGACCTTCTGGCCGAGGTCCCACAGCATGTAGAGGATGTATTCGGTGATCTGCTCGCCCCAGGGCGTCTGCTTGTAGGGCAGGATGAATAAGAGATCGATGTCGGAGCCCGGGGCCAGCGTGCCGCGGCCATAGCCGCCGACCGCGGCAATCGAGATCATCTCGGCGCCGGAGGGGTTGTCGACCGGGTAGACGTCGCGCACCGCGAAATGGTGCACTGCGCGAATGATCTCGTCTTCGGCGGCGCTCAGGTTCATCGCGCAGCGCGTGCCCTTGCCGGTCGCCATCAGCTCGGCCTCGGCGCCGGTGCGGGCGTCGGCGAGGACGGAGCGGACATGCTGGAGCACGATGCCGCGGCTCGCGGCGGACTTGGGGTCCTGACCAGCGACGAGCCGCCGGATGTCGCCGAGAATGGTCTCGGCCGAAGTCAACTGGAAGGCCGGTTTTCGCGGTCGGGCGTCAATTTCGGCGAGCTGCATCGCGGATTTTCTTAAGCTCGTAGATCAGGTCGATGGCCGCGCGGGGCGTAAGGTCGTCGGGGCGCACCTGATCGAGCATGTCATGGATGGGATTAACGGCCGCCTTCGGGGTGGGCGGTTGATGCGCAAAGAGCGGCAGATCGTCTAGCACGACGGCTTTTCCGCCGGAAGAGCGCTGTTCGAGCACCCCCAGCACCTGGCGGGCCCGGGCGAGGACGGATTCGGGCAGGCCGGCGAGCTTGGCCACCTGAATGCCGTAGCTGCGATCGGCAGCGCCATCGGCCACTTCGTGCAGGAACACCACTTCCCCCTCCCACTCGCGCACCTTCATGGTGTGGTTGGAAACGCGCCTGAGGGTCTTCGAAAGCGCCGTCATCTCATGGAAGTGCGTCGCGAACAGGGCGCGACAGCCGGTCTGGTCGTGCAGGGCTTCGACCGCCGCCCAGGCGATCGAGAGTCCATCGAAGGTGGCGGTGCCGCGGCCGATCTCGTCGAGGATCACCAGCGAGCGCTGCGTGGCGCGGTTGAGGATGGCGGCAGTTTCGACCATCTCGACCATGAAGGTCGAGCGGCCACCACCGATATCGTCCGAGGCGCCGACGCGCGAGAACACCCGATCGACGACGCCGATATGCGCGGCCGAGGCCGGCACATAGCTGCCCATCTGCGCGAGTATGGCGATCAGCGCGTTCTGGCGCAGGAAGGTCGATTTACCGCCCATGTTCGGGCCGGTGACCAGCCACAGCGCCCCGCCGGTCAGATCGCAGCCGTTCTCGACGAATACCTCGTGCTGCGCCCGCACATTGGTTTCGACCACCGGATGCCGGCCGCCTTCGATGTAGAAGGCGAGGCTGTCGTCGATGGTGGGGCGGCAGAAATTGCGGGTCATCGCCAGCTGCGCCAAAGCCGCGGCGACATCGAGTTCGGCCAGCGCATCGGCGATGGCCCTGAGCCGGGTGTTCTCCGCAGCGACAGCGCCCGCGAGGCGGGTGAAGATCGTTGCTTCGATGGCGAGCGAGGCATCGTGCGCCTTGGCGATACGACCCTCGAGCTCGGCCAGTTCCGCCGTAGTGAAGCGCATGGCATTGGCCATGGTCTGGCGGTGGATGAAGGTTTCGCGGTGCGGAGTTTCGAGGAGCTTGCCGCCATGCCCGGCCGGCACTTCGACGAAATAGCCGAGCACGCCGTTATGGCGGATCTTCAGCGACCGGACGTCGGTCTCCTCGATCAGCCGGGCCTGCAGCGCCGCCACCACACCGCGGGTTTCAGTGGCCAGCGCCCGTTCGGCATCGAGCCCCGCATCATAGCCGCGTTTGACGAAGCCGCCGTCGCGCGCCAGCAGCGGCGGCTCGTCATCGATGGCCCCGCCCAGTTCGGCGGCGAGTGCCGCCGGCGCATCGGCGAGGCGGGCAGCGATGGCTTTGAGCTCGGCCGGCGGCCGGTCGAGGGTGGCGAGGCGCTCGGCCAGCGCGATGGCGGCGGCAATGGCGCCGCCAGTGGCGCGGAGGTCACGCGGGCCGCCCCGGCCCAGCGCCAGCCGGGTCAGCGCCCGGGTGAGATCGGGCACCGATTTGAGATCGCTGCGCAGCCGCTGGGTGAGGAGGCCATCGGCGACCAGGCACTCGACCGCATCGAGCCGGGCGTTAATCTGGTTGGCGTCGCAGAGCGGCGCCGCCAGCCGGCGCGCCAGGAGGCGCGAGCCGGGCGGGGTGACCGCGAGGTCGATCTCGTGGCGGAGCGAGCCCTTCTCCTGGCCACGCTGCGTTTCGAGGAGTTCGAGCGATACGCGGGTCGCCGCATCGATCGCCATATGGGCACTGAGCCGCTCGGCAGCCGGGGGGCGGAGCGCGACGGGTACGCCCTTCTGGCTGTCGCTGATGTAGTCGAGCAGCGCGCCAAGCGCGGCGCGGCCGGCGCGGGAATAGGCGGTGGGGTCGACCTCGCCGCCAGGGAAGGCGGCGGCGATGCGCTTGCTCGCCAGCTCGCTGTCGAACTGGGCGCCGTCGAGGCTGACCAGCGCCGCATCGGGCAGCGGGATTTTCGACTCGGCGAGGGCGATGCGGGTCGCGTCGGTGAGCAGCAGTTCGGCCGGAGCAATACGGGCCAGCTCGTCGCCGAGCGCCAGCGCCGAGACGTCCAGCACCGCGGTCTCGCCGGTCGACACGTCCGCCCAGGCGAGGGCGAAATCGGTCTCGCCGTGCCGCACCATGCTGAGCGAGGCGAGGTAGGCCGAGCCGCGGGTCGGCAGCAGGTCGTCCTCGGTGATGGTGCCGCGGGTCACCAGGCGCACCACGTCGCGCTTCACCGGCGATTTCGAGCCACGCTTCTTGGCTTCGGCCGGATCTTCCACCTGCTCGCAGATGGCGACCCGGTGCCCCAAGCCGATGAGCTTTTTGAGGTAATCCTGCGCCGCGTGGATCGGCACCCCGCACATCGGGATATCCGCCCCCTGGTGCTTGCCGCGCTTGGTGAGGACGATGCCGAGCGCCTGGCTGGCGATCTCGGCGTCCTCGAAGAACATCTCGTAGAAATCGCCCATCCGGTAGAACAGCAGGTACCCCGGATTGACCGCCTTGATCTCGAGGAACTGCGACATCATCGGCGTGATGGGCGCGCTTTCTAGGGCATTGGGGGCGGAATAGGGCGCTTGGTCCATCGGCTCGGCAGCAAAGACAGGGAGGCCGGGACGTTAGGGGGTTTGGGTGGAGCGAGCAACTGAGTCGGGGTCGCGCTCCACAATGACAGGGCTATCGCATATGACGGCGCTGGGCACCTCTTGCCTTCTCCCCTTGTGGGAGAAGGTGCCCGAAGGGCGGATGAGGGGTCCGCGCAACGAAGTGTAGCGCGGCCGGAGCGAAGCGACAGACGATGAGTACGCGGAGAGAACCCCTCATCCGGCCTTCGGCCACCTTCTCCCACAAGGGGAGAAGGCCATCCAACTACTGTCAGTGCTCAATATTCGATAGCCCTGCCCTAAACATGGGGAGGGAGACGCTCCCCACGAATGCCAGTGTTTTGGTCTCCCTCCCCATTCCGGGGCGCTACGCGTCCCCTAGAGGGGGAGGGGACAGGGGTGGGGGTCAGCCCGCACCGGCCTCGGCGCCAGCCCTCAATACCGATCGCTCGGATCCCGCACCGGCCGGTAGACGAAGTCCGAAAACACCGCCGGCTTCGCTGTCCCGTTCAGATCCGACGCCGCCATGCCGACAAACGCTCCGGTAAAGCTGCCATGCTCGGCATGCCCGCCGCATTCGTCCGAGAGGATCGAAGCGTCGAGCGCGCCGCCAACCGGCTGCCAGTTGCCGGCCGCCCTGGCATCGCCCGTGGCGTAGAAGAACTGCAGCTTCGGCCCACGGATCTCGATCTTCAAACGCACCGGCCCCTCCTGCGGCAGCGGCATCGGGGCCGCTGGGTAGGTGAGCTTGCCGTCGGGGTGGCTGGCGAGTGAGCTCATGATCAGGAGCTCCCGCTTGCCGTCCGAATGCGCGGTGACGGTGAGATAGTGGAAATTGTAGCGGCCGTAATAACCCGTTATGCCCGCAAACTGGCGCTCATCCACCGGCGCGAAATCGAGCGTCACTTCGGCATCGTAGGAGAAGTGCGTCTGCCGCCGGGCGACCAGCGCCTGCTCGAACCAGCTGCCGATCGACTCGCGGCCGAACAGGGTCAGCTGGTTGTCGCCCACCGAGAAGATGCGCTCGGTTTCCGGCGTGCGGAGCCACTGGAAATCCGGGTGCAGGGTATCGAACTGGTAGCGCTGCTCGGCCCAGTAGCCGCTGTCGTCGCGGGCTCCCGGGATTTCCACCTCGAGCGAGGGGACCGGGCCGTTCTTCACCCACAGCCAGTCATCGGCGCCCCAATAGGCTTCCTGGATGCCGGTCTCGCGGCCGAGCACGCAGCGGCGCTTCTGGGTGGTCGGGCGACCCATCAGGTGGACGAGGAAGGTCTTGCCGTCAGCCGTCTCGACGATATCGCCATGGCCCGCCCGCTGCACCGGGTTGAGCGGCGCATCCTTGGCAGTGAGGATGTGCTTGATCGGGTGCGTCTCATACGGCCCGTCGATCTGGCGCGAACGGGCGAAGGTGACGGCGTGCTCGTAGCCCGTGCCGCCCTCGGCAGTGAGCAGGTAATACCAGGGCCGCCCGTCTTTGCCGTTGCGCTTATAGAGATGCGGGCCCTCGACCAGCTTCAGGTCGGTGCCCTCGTAGATATTCTTGATCGGCCCGACGAGCTTTCGCTGGTGATGGTCATATTCCTGCAGCGCAATGCCGGCGAACAGCAGCGGCCGGGTCCTATGGTCCCATAGCATGTTGACGAACCACTTCTTGCCGTCGTCGTCATGGAACAGCGACGGGTCGAACCCCGAGGAGTTCATATATACCGGGTCGGACCACGGCCCGTCGATGGTGGGCGCGGTGACGAGGTAGTTATGCGCGTCCTTGAACGAGCCGTCCTTGCGCTTCACGTCGGTGTAGATGAGGAAGAACTGCTCGCCGTCATGGCTGAGACAGGGCGCCCACACCCCGCACGAATCCGGATCGCCCCGCATGTCGAGCTGCGATTTGCGGGTCAGCGGCCGGGTCACCAGCTCCCAGTTGGCGAGATCCTTCGAGTGATGGATCTGCACGCCCGGGTACCACTCGAAGGTGGAGGTGGCGATGTAATAGTCGTCGCCGACCCTGAGGATCGAGGGATCGGGATTGAAGCCGGGGAGGATGGGATTGCGGATGGTGGGCATGCTGAATGGAACTCTAGAAGGTGGACGGTTCGCCCGCACCCGGGCAGTACGTGTCGCAAAGGGTATCGAAGTCTGACGCGGCCATCTGGTCCTCGGTGCCAGCCCCACCCGGGGCGGCCATGAAACGCACCGATCGGTGCGTTCCATCCTTACCTGTGATTGCCACGATGCCGCTGAAGCCATAGCCACTGCCGAGGCCAGGTATGGTCCAGCTATGCATCCGGACCGCTGAGAACTGCGGCTCGGCTTGCTTGCCAAGAGACTTCAGCAAGGCTTGCCTTGCGAGCTTGCGACTAAACTCCTCAGCTGACTCGGCCATCGGCTTACACGAACCGGTTGACCAGGTTCTCGAGATATTCCTGCTGGCCGGACCGGGGTTCGGGGTTGATGTTGTCGGCATCCACCCACTGGGCGATCTCAGCGAGCGTCCGCTCGCCTTTCAGCATCGCGGCGGCGCCCTTCTCGTTCCAGCCGGCGTAGCGCGCATCCTGCGCCTTGTCGAAAGTCCCGTCCTCGATCATCGCGGCGGCCGCCTTGAGGCCGCGGGCCAGCACATCGAGGCCGCCGACATGGCCATAGAGCAGGTCGGCCGGCTCGATCGACTGGCGCCGCACCTTGGCATCGAAGTTGAAGCCGCCTTTGCCGAGGCCGCCGGCCTTGAGGATCTGGTAGAAGGCCAGCGCCATCTCGCCGGGGTTGTTGGGGAACTGGTCGGTGTCCCAGCCCGACTGCAGGTCGTTGCGGTTGGCATCGACCGAGCCGAGGATGCCGAGCCCGCCGGCAACCGCCAGCTCGTGCTCGAAGCTGTGGCCGGCGAGGAAGGCGTGGCCGACCTCGATGTTGACCTTCACGTCCTTTTCGAGGCCGTAGGTTTTGAGGAAGCCGTAGACCGTCGCGACGTCGTAGTCATACTGGTGTTTCGTCGGCTCCTGCGGCTTGGGCTCGATCAGCAGCTGCCCCTTGAAGCCGATCTTCTTGGCATGCTCGATGACCAGCGACAGGAAGCGGGCCGCCTGGTCCTGCTCCTGCTTGATGCGGGTGTTGAGCAGCGTCTCGTAGCCCTCGCGACCGCCCCACAGCACATAATTGGAGCCACCCAGCTCATGGGTGATCTCCAGCATCTCCTTCACCTGTCCGGCCGCATAGGCGAAGACGTAGGGGTCGGGGTTGGTGGCGGCGCCCGCCATGTAGCGGCGGTTGGAGAACAGGTTCGCCGTGCCCCAGAGCAGCCTGGTGCGCGAGCTCTGCATCTTCTTGGCGAAGATGTCGGTGATGGTCCTGAGGTTCTTGTTGCTCTCCTTGAGCGTCGCGCCCTCGGGGGCGACGTCGGCGTCGTGGAAGCAGAAGAACGGTGCATCCAGGAGGTCGAACAACTCGAAGGCGACGTCGGCCTTGATCTTGGCGCCCTCGAGGCCCTTGTCATACCACGGACGGTCAAAGGTGCGGCCGCCGAACGGGTCGCCGCCTTCCCAGGCGAAGGTGTGCCAGTAGGCGATGGCCGGCCGGATGTGATCCTCCATCCGCTTGCCCATCACCAGTTCGTCCTTGTTGTAGAACCGGTAGGCGAGCGGGTTTGCGGATGTGGGTCCTTCGAACTTTACGGGCTTCAGTCCCTTAAAGAAATCAGTCACTTACGGGCCTCCTCGATGGCGGGGTAAAGAGCGCGGTAGCGCGCATATTGATCGGCATAGGCAGTCTTCAAGCCGGCGTCGGGTGTGATCACCCGCTTGATCGCCGGCATGGTCATGATCTCCGTGGGGTCGGCGCCTTCGGCGGCGCAGAGGCCGAGCCGCGCGACGCCCAGCGCCCCGCCAAAATCGCCGTCCTCGGGCAGCGCGATCTCGGTATCGAGATTGGTGGCGATGAGCTTCAGCCACAGTTCGGATTTCGAACCGCCGCCGACGGCGAGCAATTGGCCCATCTCGGTGCCGGCGTCCTTGAGCACGCGCTGGCAATCGCGGAAGGCAAAGGCGACGCCTTCCATCACCGCCTGGGCCAGCAAGGCCGGATCGGTGGAATGGCTGAGGCCGGTAAGACTGCCGCGCGCCGCGGCGTTGTTGTGCGGCGTGCGTTCGCCCGAGAGATACGGCAGAAAAATCTCCTCTCCCGGGCCCTTGAACCCGGCCTCGGCGGCGCCGGCGAGTTTCGCCGGATCCTGGCCGGTGATCTTGGCCAGCCAGTTGAGGCTGTCGGTGGCCGAAAGGATCACCCCCATCTGGTGCCAGGTGTCGGGGATGGCGTGGCAGAAGGCGTGCACCGCGCCCTTCGTGTTGGGGCGGAAGCGATCGTTCGAGACGAACAGCACGCCGGAGGTACCGAGCGAGACAAAACCCTCGCCCGGCTGGATGGCGCCGATACCGCAGGCCGCGGCGGCGTTGTCACCGGCGCCGCCGGCGACCACGACGTCATCAGCCATGCCCCAACGGCTGGCGAACTCGCGCTTCAGCCTGGCTGAGGGGGCGGAGCCTTCGACCAGTCGCGGCATGTGCGAGCGGTTGAGCCCGGTGAGCGCCAGCAGTTCGTCCGACCAGTCGCGCTTGCCCACATCGAGCCACAGCGTGCCCGAGGCATCCGACATCTCCTCGATATGCTCGCCGGTCAACAGCAGCCGGATATAGGCCTTAGGCAACAGCACCTTGGCGATCTTGGCGTAGATCTCCGGCTCGTGCTTCCTGACCCAGGCGATCTTCGGTGCGGTGAAGCCGGGCATGGCGATGTTGCCGGCGATGTCGCGCAGCGCCGGCAGCGCCGCTTCCATCTCGGCGCATTCGGCGGCCGAGCGGCCATCGTTCCACAGGATGCACGGGCGCAGCACCTGGTCATTCTTGTCGACGAGCGTGGCGCCATGCATGTGGCCCGAAAGTCCGATGCCGCGGACCTTGGCCAGTTCCGATGGATGGGCCTTCGACAGCTTGTCGATGGCTTCGAGCGTGGCGTTCCACCAGTCGGCCGGGTTCTGTTCGGACCAGCCGGGGTGCGGCCGGGTAGGTTCGACCGCCTTCGCCGTGGCCTCGCCGAGCGGCTGGCCGGCCCGGTCGATGAGCAGCGCCTTGACGCCCGAAGTGCCGATATCAATGCCGAGATAGGTCATGAGGCACGTACCTCAAGACCGCGCAGACAGAACATGCCGTAGTCCTCCCGGGGCGTCGTTATGATGGATTACCCTCTGGGGAGATTGTCGCGCAGATAGAGACCGATTTCAATGGGGGCGGGGCGCCGCTCTACGTCCTGCCCCAGCGCCAGGGCGCGGGCGACGGCGAGCGCCGCGGCGATTTCGCCATCCGGGTTCTGGTCGATCACCACGTCGATGGCGCCGCTGGCGAGCCCGATGCGGGTAGCCTCGGTGAGTTCGTGCGCCACGACGCGCACCTTGCCGGTCTTGCCGGTGCGCTCGAGCGCCCTGAGCAGCCCCGCATAGCCGCCGCCCATATTGTAGATGCCGGTGAGCGGCTGCTTCAGCAGCTCGATCGCCGCTGCTTCGGTCTTGATATCATCGTCAAACCCCTCGAACGGACCGACGATCTCGTGCCCGGGGAATTCGGCGCGCAGCACCGCTTCAAACCCCTCGCGCCGCTGGTGGTGGTCGGCGAGGCTGAGCGAGCCGGCAATGAGACCGATCCCACCTGCCGGGCAGAAGCGGCCGATCAGCGAGCCGGCGGTCCGTCCTGCCGCGACATTGTCGATGCCGACGAAATGCCGGCGGGCCGAGCCGGGCAGGTCGGAGACCAGCGTCACCACAGCGATGCCGCGGCGCGACGCCTGGTCGATGGCGCGCCGCACCTTATCGTCCTCGGTGGCGACGACCACGGCGCAGTCGCAGCTCTTGGGGTCGAGGCTGCCGAGCGCGCCGGCCAGCGCCGAGGCGTCGAAGGCATGCACCAGTTTGGTGGTGATCGACAGGCGCTCGCCCTTGGTGGTGCGGGCCCGCCGGGCGATGGCGTCGACCAGCCCCAGCATGAATTCGTTGCGGCCATCGGGAATCAGGAAGGTGACGCCGAGATCGCGGGCCCGGGCCAGCAGCGAGGCCGAGAGGTCGCGGCGGAAGTCGAGCGCCTTGATCGCCTCGGCCACCTTGTCGGCGGTCTCGGTGCGCACGCCGGGGCGACCGTTGAGCACGCGATCGACCGTCGCCAGCGACACGCCGGCCTCGCGCGCCACATCGTGCACGGTGGCCCGCCGCTTCACTTCGTCCATCGCCTCCCCCTCTCCGGCTTCCGCTCGTAGTTCCGCTCAGTCTTCCGCTTCTTGCGGATTGCGGTTATCAACCCGTCGCACGAAAGAGGAGATAACGGCAATGAGCGTCGCGGTGGAAGAGTTCGGCAGCTTCGATGGCAAGCGGGTCGAGCAGTTCAAGCTTCGGAGCGACACCGGGGTCGAAGTCGACATCATTTCGTGGGGCGTGCTGGTGCGCGACTGGCGCGTGCCGGTGGCCGGCGGTCTTCGTTCGGTGGTGCTCGGCTACGACAAATTCGACAGCTATCCCGCCCATTCGCCGTATTTCGGCTCGCTCGCCGGCCGAGTCGCCAACCGCATCAAGGATGCGAAATTCACCCTCGACGGCAAAACCTACCAGCTGAAGACCAACTTCGTCGGCCATACCCTGCATGGCGGGCCGGAGGGTATCGGCCGGCTGGTGTGGGATGGTGAGGCGGACAGCGCCAACAACGCCGTGCGTTTCACCCTTGATTCGCCCGACGGCGCCATGGGCTTTCCCGGCAACGTCAAATTCACCGCCACCTATACGCTCACCGGCAACCGGCTGCGCCTCGATCTTGCCGCCAAGGCCGACCGCCGCACCCCGATCAACGTGGTGCAGCACCAGTATTTCAACCTCGGCACCGGCCCCGACGTGCTCGACCACAGCTACAAGATCGATGCTGCCGCCTATACCGAGCTCGGCGGCCCGCTGATCCCGACCGGCGCCATCCTGCCGGTCGATGGCACCATCTGGGATTTCCGTCAGGGGCGCAGCATGCGCGACGCCGCCGGCAAGCCGATCGACTATGACGGCAACGTAGTGCTCAACACCGACCGCCGCTTCGAGGATCCGGTGGCGGTGGTGACCGGGCCGGACAAGCTCCTGACCCTGAAACTCTATACCGACCGGCCGGGGCTGCAGGTCTACAACTCGGTGACCACTGACGTCTCGGCCGAGGGCAAGCACTATGGCAACCATTGCGGCTTTTGCCTCGAAGACCAGGACCTGCCCGATGCGGTGAACCACCCGCACTTCCCCTCGACCATCTACGGGCCGGACCGCGACTACAGTCACCGCGTCGATATCGAGATCGCCTGATGGCGGCCTACGTTGCCCTGATCCGTGCGATCGGTCCGGTGACGCACGCCAAAATGAAGATGGCGGCGCTGCGCGATGCCTGCGCCGCCGCCGGGCTCGATGAGGTCTCGACCATCGGCAATACCGGCAACATTATCCTTCGTTCCACCCAGACCCTGGCCGCGGTGCGGAAGCTCGTCCAGGGCGCGGTCGATGGTTTCGGGCTCGGCCCGGCCAACGAGGTGTTTGTCGTCAAGCCGAAGGATATGGCGGCGGTGGTCGCGGCCAACCCGTTCCCCGAGGTGGCGGCAGAGCGTCCGCACGAACTCGGCGTCTGCTCCTTCCACAAGGCGCCCGACTGGACGCCGCTCCGCGATTGGGGCGGGCCGGAGCTCCTGGCGATGGTCGGCGCACAGCTGATCGTTGCCTATCCCAAGGGCATCAGCACGACGAAACTCAATATCGAAAAGCGCCTCGGCGCCCGCATGACGCAGCGCAACTGGACGGTGTTCGCCGGCCTCGCCGGCAAGGGCGCGGCGCTGGCGAAGGCCTGAGCCTACAGCTCCGCCCTCGGCATCGGACTGGCCTGCCCCAGGCGGGGCTCGGTACCGGCGAGGAGCCGCCGGATGTTGGCCCGATGCCGCACGATCACATAGAGGCCGCCGGCGATCACCAGCAGCCGATAGGGCAGCGGTTGCTCCAGCACCAGGACCAGGACGATCGCGGCAGATGCCGCCAGCACCGAGCTGAGCGAGACGATTCGCGAGGCGGCCAGCGCCACGCCGAACACTGCCAGCGCGCCGAGGCCGACCGGCCACGACAGCGCCAGCACCACGCCCAGCCCCGTTGCGACGGATTTGCCACCGCTGAAACCGAGCCACACCGATCGGCTGTGTCCCAGCAACGCGGCGAGGCCGGCAAGGCAGATTGCCCAGGGCAGCAGGTTTTTGAGATCGAGATCGGCAGGTGCCACGGCCGATGACAGCCATTGGGTGAACCAGCCGGCAAAGGCGACTGCCGCCGCACCCTTCAGCACGTCGACCACAAGCACCGCGAGCGCCGGCCATTTCCCCAGTATGCGCAGGACATTGGTTGCGCCGGTCGATCCCGAGCCGTGCTGCCGGATGTCGATGCCCTTGAGCAGCTTCCCGGCGAGGTAACCGGTGGGCGTTGCGCCCAGCAGATAGGCGACCGCCAGCCCAGCGGCGCTCGCCATCCAGAAAACCATCTGATCCACTGTGACGCTCCGGTTCGGCCCATCATCGCCGCTTGCCCGCCTCCGGCGCAACAGTTCCGCGCCGGCATTGACCGCACTGCTGACAGCATCTGGCAGCAGGCTTCAGGCATCGATCTCCGCATACCCAATATGGAGACGAGTGCATGACCCCTTTCACCATCGCCATTGCCGACGCCGACATCGCTGACCTCAAGAGCCGGCTGCAACACGCCCGCTTTCCCGATGAAGTTGCGGATGCCGGCTGGGATTACGGCACCAGCCTCGCCTTTCTCCGCCGCTTCGTCGCTTACTGGGTCAGTGAGTTCGACTGGCGCGCCGCCGAGGCGCGACTCAATCGCTATTCGCAGTTCACCGAACTGGTCGACGGCGAGACCGTGCATTTCGTCCACGGGCGCGGCAAGGGCGCTGACCCCGTGCCGCTGCTGCTGACCAATGGCTGGCCGAGCAATTTCGTCGAGCTGCTGCCATTGGTCGACCGGCTGACCGCCGAGATCGACGGTGTGTCGTTCGACGTGATCATCCCTTCGCTGCCCGGCTACGGCTTTTCCGGCCGACCCAGCCACAAGGGCATGAACATGACCCGGACGGCAGAGCTCTGGGCCAGGCTGATGCAGCGGCTCGGCTACCCGCGCTTTCTCACCTCGGGCTCGGATCTCGGTACCGGCGCGATGCTGGGCCTGGTGCGGCACCATCCTGACCGGCTGCTCGGCGCCCACTACTGCAATGTCTTTTCGGGCTATCCAAAGCCGGACGATCCGACGCCGGAGGAGGCCCGGTATTTTCAGCAGGTCGCCTATACCGGCTTCGTTGAAGGCGCCTACGCCCTGGTGCACGGCACCAAGCCGACGTCGCTGGCGATGGGGCTGAACGATTCGCCCGCCGGGCTTGCCGCGTGGATCCTCGAGAAATTCCATCGCTGGGGCGATACGGGCGGCGACATCGAACGCGTCTTCCCGTTCGAAACGCTGGCGACGCTGCTCTCGGTCTACTGGTTCACCCAGACCATCGGCTCCTCGGTGCGGCTCTACAAGGAAGCCTTCGCCGATCAGGAGATCATGACGCCGATGCCCCGGCACGACGTGCCGCAGGGCGTGCTGGTGCCGGCCGACTGCGACCTGCCGGCGCCGCGCGCCTGGGGCGAGCGGAACCTCCAGAACCTCCTCCACTGGAACGAAGCGCGGCAGGGCGGGCACTTTCCGGCGCTGGAAGTGCCCGACGTGCTGGCCGATGACATCCGGGCGTTCCATCGCGAAATCACACCGCGCAGCTAGCGCTTTTCGTCTGGGGTGGTCGTCAGCGCGGCCACCTCTTTCGCCGCCCGCTCCACCACCGCCGCATCGGTGCGGTAGAACCAGAAGCGGCCACGTTTTTCGAGCACCAGCAGGCCGGATTTCCTCAGCACCTTGAGGTGCTCCGAGACGGTCGCGAGGGAAAGCGCGGAGAGCGCTGCGAGCTCGCCGGCCGCCTTCGCCTCGCCCTTGCAGGCCGCAACGAATTCGCGCCGGTCGGGATGCGACAGGGCGCGCAGCACTTCGTCGAGGTCGAAATCGTCGATCTCAGTCAGCCCTGGATCAGGGTGAGGAGGTTCCCCGCGGGGTCGCGCACCTGCGCCTTTTTCACCCAGCCGTTGTCGACCACCGGCATGGCAATGGCGCCGCCCTCGCCTTCGGCGGCTTCGAGCGCCTTGCCGAGATCGGGCACCACGATGCCGAGGGTCAGCGAAGCGGTTTCCGCCTCGACCAGCGCGCCATCCGGTCCGCCCGCGGGCGTTGCGATCCTGCCGTAGCCCGGGCCGCGTGGCGTCACCTGCCAGCCGAGCACGCCGGAATAAAAGCTCTGCAACGCCCCGAAATCCGGACCGGCAATATCGAAATGGCCGATGCCGTTGAGGCTGTGCGGTTTGCCGCTCATCGGGATCTCCTGTCGTTCGCATCAACATATTTCGGGACATACCGAAATGTCAATCGCTGCTGCTGACAGGCTCTGGCAGCAGCACCGTCGCATGGTGCAGCGCGCCGAATATCGGTAGAACCGAAGGACCTGGGAGATGATTGCTTGGACAAGACCGAACGCCTGTTTTCCGTCATGGACGCGCTGCGCCGTCACCGCCGCCCGGTCACCGCGGCGGCGCTGGCCGAGGAGCAGGGCGTCTCGGTACGCACGCTCTATCGCGACGTGCAGACGCTTATCGGGCTGGGCGCGCCGATCGATGGCGAGGCCGGGGTGGGCTACATGCTGAGGCCCGGCTTCTTCCTGCCGCCGCTGATGTTCACGCCAGAGGAGCTCGAGGCTTTGGTGCTGGGCGGCCGCTGGGTGCAGTCGCAGCCCGATGCGGGCCTTGCCGGCGCGGCAAAGAACGCCCTGGCCAAAATCGCCACCGCCTCGCCGGACGACCTGCGCGACCGCATCAAGGATACCGGGCTCTGGCCGGTGCTGATGCGCGGGCCACAGGAGCCGACCCCGGTGCTCGGGCTGGTGCGCGCCGCGATGCGCAACGAGAAGGCGCTGCACATCGGCTATGCCGATGAGAGCGGCAGGCAGTCCGAGCGCGACATCTGGCCGGTGCAGCTCGCCTATTACGAAGGCAAGCAGATCGTCGCCGGCTGGTGCTGCATGCGCGAAGCCTTCCGCAATTTCCGCACCGACCGCATCGTCTCGGCCGCCGAGACCGAGCAGCGCTACGGCCGCCGCCGCCTGCAACTGGCCAAGGAATGGCGCGAGGAATGGGCTCGGCAGCACCCGGACTGGGCGAGCCAGCCGGGACCGTAGGCCGTCTTCTGCCGCCGGGTGACAACCCGCCGAGGGTGGACAGATCGGTGCGGGAAGAGCACCCCCACCCCTGTCCCCTCCCCGCAAGGGGGAGGGAGACGCCACCACCAGCGTCAGTGTTTTGGTCTCCTCCCCCCTTGCGGGGGAGGGACAGGGTGGGGGGTGCCTTCTGCGCCGTGGTGTTCGCCCCGATCAAGTTCTCTCGGCTCCTGCCGCACTCTGTCAGCAGGGTTGGCCGACAACCTCCCTCAACGGCGGGACTGGCCCGCCAGAACTGAGGGACTTTCAAAATGACGAAGATGAAACAGACGCTGGCAGCCGCGCTTGCCGCGACCCTGATTGCCGCCGCCCTGCCGGCAGCAGCTGCATCGCGCGAGGAAGTGGTGCGGTTCGAGGTCGACGGGCAGACGGTGGTCGGAACGCTCACCTTGCCCGAGACCGACGAGCCCGCCCCGGTGGTGCTGATGCTGTTCGGCTTTCTCGGGCATCGCGGCGAGTGGGCGATCACCGGGACCGAGGAAGGGCCCTATGCGCGCGCTGCCAGGCTCTGGGCCGACCGCGGCATCGCCAGCCTCAGGATCGACTATCGCGGCTCGGGCGACAGCGCCGGCAGCTTCGCCGAGGCGACCGTCAGTTCGGAAGCCGCCGACGGCATCGGCGCCATCGCCTTTCTCAAGGCCGATCCGCGTCTCGACGGCGAGCGCCTCGCCGTCCTCGGCTGGAGCCTCGGCGGTCCTGTGGCATCGGCAGTGGCGAGGACAAGCCAGCCCGACGCGCTGGTGCTGTGGAACGGCGTCAACGATCCTATGGCAACTTTCACCGGCTTCTTCGGCAACGAGGTGATGGCTGCGGAGCCGGAAGGCGCCCCGCTCGATGTGACCATGCCCTGGGGTCAGCCGATCCAGCTGGGCCGGCCGATGATCGCCGAGCTCCGGGCGCTGGATCCGGCGACCGAACTCAGTGGTTATGCCGGCCCGCTGCTGGTCGCCCAGGGCAGCAACGACGTGCTGGTCAGCGCCGACGGCGTCGAGCGGCTGATCGATGCGCATGCGGGCGACGAGCTGGTGTGGACGGCGGCGATGGACCACGTCTTCAACATCGAGGCGGGGCCGGAAACCCTCGATGCCCTGATCGTCGCCACCGGCGATTTTCTCGAGGCGCGCCTGCTGCGCCGATGACTCTCGAAATCCCCGCCTCGTGCGGGGATTTTTGTTTCATCACAACGAGATAACGCTGCTGCCACGCCCTGTCAGCAGGATGGGCGCAAGGTCTCCTCAGACGCCGGGCCATGGTGGTTCGGCGCGAAACGGGAGCCGACAATGACCGATCTGGATCGCAGGAGCTTCTTGAAGGCCGCAGCTGCGGCGGCAGTCGTCCCGGCGCTCGGCGCCTTTGTTTCCCATGCAACCGGAGCAGACGAAATGACCATCACCCCGTTCAAGGTTCAGCTGTCCGACGACGAGATCGCGGACCTGAAGGAACGCCTGACCATGGCGCGCTGGCCGCATGCCACGACCACCGACTGGAGCCGCGGCCAGCCGGTGGCCTTCATCAAGGAATTGGCCGACCAGTGGCTGAACCAGTTCGACTGGCGCACCTGGGAGGCCAAGCTCAATGCCTACCCGCAATTCCTCACCGAGATCGACGGGCAGACCATCCATTTCCTCCACATCAAGTCGAAGGAACCCAACGCCTTCCCGCTGATCCTCACCCATGGCTGGCCCTCGAGCGTCATCGAGTTCTTCGAGGTGATCGGTCCGCTGAGCGATCCGCGCGCCCATGGGCTCGATCCGGCTTTGGCCTTCGATCTCGTCATCCCCTCGCTCCCCGGCTATGGCTGGTCGACGCCGCTGGCGGCGCCCGGCTGGGATACCGCCAGGGTGGCCAAGACCTGGGATACGCTGATGCAGCGGCTCGGCTACAGCCGCTATGGCGCGCAGGGCGGCGATGTCGGCTCGCTCGTCGGCAAGGAGCTCGGCATCCTCGCGCCGGAAGGGTTGGTCGGCACCCACCTGCAGCAGATCTTCGCCTTCCCGACCGGCGCGCCGGGCGAGATGGAGAAGCTCACGCCCTTCGAGAAGGAGGGCTTCGCCAATCTCGACGGCTTCCTCAAATACAACGGCTACCAGGACATCCAGTCCAAGCGCCCCGGCACGCTCGGCTATGGCCTCGTCGATTCCCCGATCGGCCAGCTGGCCTGGAACACCGAGCTGTTCTTCGGCTTCGAGGGCGAAGGGGTGCAGTATGTCGATCGCGACCGCTACCTCGCGCATGTCTCGGTCTACTGGTTCACCGCCTCGGGCGGCTCCGCCGGCAACATCTATCTCGAGGATGCGCGCTCCGGCTCGGGCTATCGCGAGGAACGCAACGACACGCCGACCGGCGTCGCAGTGTTCCCGTGGGATTTCCGCTCGGTCCGCAGTTTTGCCGAGCGGGCCAACAACATCGTGCACTGGACCGAGATGCCCTCGGGTGGCCACTTCGCCGCGACAGACGCGCCGGACCTCCTGGTCGAGGACATCAGGACGTTCTTCGGGAAGCTGATCTAGAGCTGGCGGGGCAGGCCTTCGGGTCTGCCCTAC
This sequence comes from Devosia sp. Root105, assembly GCF_001424865.1. NCBI lineage: Bacteria > Pseudomonadati > Pseudomonadota > Alphaproteobacteria > Hyphomicrobiales > Devosiaceae > Devosia > Devosia sp. Root105. The sequence continues at coordinate 519,382 of NZ_LMCR01000001.1, read as the reverse complement.
TGTCTGAGGACCGCTGCCAGCCGGTCGATATTCTCGTCATTGGAGCGGCTGACCAGCTCCCGCGCCGCGCGCTGCGCCTCGGCGCTCTCGAACGTCATACCGAGTGAGAACAGCGTCTTGCCGCCCGGTGCCGGCCTGAAGCTCAAGGTGAAATGCTTGCCCGAGTTGTGGTCGAATTCGACGCGCGCATCGGGCTCGATCGCGGTGAAACGCGCTTCGTTCTCATGCTCGCGTCCATCGGGATTGTGCAGCGTATGCCGCCAGATGCCGCCGACGCGAAAATCGAAGGCATGGATGGTGTCGCGAAACCCCTTGGGTCCCCACCAGGTGGACAGTACGGCCGGATCGGCGAAGGCCGCAAACACCGCCGCAGGCGAGGCGTTCAGCACCCGGCTGGTGACGATGTCGAAGCGGTGGTCGTGCACGGATGCCAGATCGTCCATCACGAGTCTCACTTAAGTCACGGCTTTAGTAAGTGCGGGCGCCGCCACGGTCAATGGGCTAAGCCAGGACTTTGGCGAATGTCCACCACCCGAGGCCGAGGCTCGCCAGAACCGCGACGTGCACGACGGCGATCAGCACGGTGACCGCGATGAAGCTCTGCTTGCTGGTCTTGTGGCGGAGCAGCTGCTGCGCGACGAGCCCGCCAGCGATGCCACCGATCGCATCGATGATGTGAAGACTTTGCTCTGTGACCCGCCAGCGGTCCGTTCTGGCCGCCCGCTTGTCGAACCAGTAGACGGTGATGCCGACCACCCCGAGCACCAGGTAGGCGATGGGCAGCCAGGCGGGCGCCCGACCAAGCAGATAATCGGCGAAGGCGAGCAAAACGATGATGCCGGCTGTCACCCCGCGCACGCCGATGCTCGGTGTGGCGGGCGTTGGGGCGCTACGGCGTCTCGCCTCCGCGTTGAGAGGGTTGGCGCCGGCGATCTTCACCTCCCTGGCAGCCAGCCGTCCATCGCTGCCACGGCCCAGTGCGAACGACACCCGATCGCCGGCGCGCGGTCGCGTGGCGATCCGGCCGATATCGCTGATATGCACGAAGCGCCGCTCGCCATCGTCTGCCGCGATGAAGCCGAAGCCGCGCTCGTCGTTCCACTGCACCAGTTCGCCATGCTGCCGAGCCATCGTTACGCGCCGAGCTCCGCTTCGCTCCACCCGAGCGCCGCCATGTCGTCGACCCGGTCGCGGAAATCGCTGGCGGTGAGGAACTCGTCGAGCTGCGGCGGTTTCACCGAACTACCCGCCAGCATGGCATGCACCTGGCCGCGGTGGTGGGTCTGGTGCATGAACAGATGCAGCAGCAGGTCGTCGGTGCGTTCCACCTGGATGCGTCCGGTGCGATGCACCCGCGTTTCGGCGGCGAGACGCGCATCGGTGAGGCCGGTGCAGAAGGCGAGCAGGCGCTGGTCGACCGCGAACTGCGCTGCCGCCAGCGGACCAATGGCGTCGAACGGCTCCTCCGGATCCCAGGCTTTGGGACCGAGCGTGCCGCCTTCCAGCGCATCGACGTAGAACCAATCGATGGTGAGGATGTGGTTGAGCGTCATCTTCAGGGTGGGAAAGAAGCTCGTCCGCATCGCCTCGAACTCGCCGGGCTGCAGCTTGAGGCACGCGGTAAGCAGCCGGTGGTTGGCGAGCCGGTTGTTCTGCGCCAGCTTGCGCATGATGCGGGTGGCGGTGCTCATCGCCTGTCTCCGGGTTCGGCGGGCTTCGTCGGCGCCGCCATGCCGTCTGCGACCATGCTGCCGAACAGCTGCGCCAACCGGTTACTGACCGGCGTGTTGGCGGTGGCGAGGACGCGCGACACTTCGCCCACGAGGTTCCCACTCAGGGTGTTGAGCAGCCCGGTGCCCTCGGCGGTGAGGGTCAGCACCTTGGCGCGGCGGTCATCCGGGTCCTCGGCGCGCGCGACGAAGCCGCGCTCCACCAGGGTGCTGGCGACCCGGCTCGCCGCCGGCAGCGACAGCGCCAGGGCGGTAGCGAGGCTGTTGATCCTCAGGGCCTTGTCGCGATCGAGCAGGTAGAGCGAGGCAACTTCTGCCAGCGACATATTCTCGTGCCGCAGGTCACGGGCGGTGCTCGACAGCAGTTGCGCCGACATCAGCCGCAGGAACTGCGCCATCGGGCTTTGCGGGTCGGCGGCAGCTATTACTTGCACATTTGGAACCATTGCAAATCCACAACTATTATGAATGCGCAATAAACACTGCACTCAAAGGCGGTTCAGTGGAAGCCCGTCATAAGGCCGCCGTCCAGTCATCCACCGGGAATACTGGACCGGCGACCGAATGACCGGCGCCGTCCCCTCCCGGCACCAGGAGACTGAAATGAACGTGACCAGATCGGCAAGCCTTGCCCTCGCGGCGATCCTTCTCAGCACCAGCCTCGCTTCGGCGGGTGGTATTCACATCCCGGGCCTCGGCGACTCGGGTTCGAGCGACGACTCGCACTCCATCGACATCTTCGACGATGCGAGGCCGGATAGTGATCCGCCAGATTTCGGCAGCATCTTCAACCCGCAGCCTGAGCTTGAGGTCACCGTCAATGAAGACCTCTTCGAGGTGCTCAATCCGCCGCTCGACGTCGTCGATCTGGGCATCGACATGGGCAACGGCGCGCCCGGCAAAGCTGGCAAGGCAAAGGGCAGCCAGCTCAGCGCCAACGTGAAGCTCGGCGCGGCGCTCAACTGCGTCGTCTCGGGGACGCCGAGCGAGTTCCCGGACGACCTGCGTATTGCCAATGCCGGCGTGGTGGCGCTGCCGGCTGGCACCCAGTTCAAGTGGAAGGCGGCGGGGATCAGCGGCGTCGCCAGCCTCGGCAAGACGTTGCAGCCGGGCAAGGCGCTCAAGCTCAGCAACGTGCTGCCGGGCGGCGTCGAAGCCGGCACCGTCTGCTCGGCCAAGGCAATCGGGCTTTGACCGACGGCGAGGTCCCGGTCGTCGCCGGGACCTCAGCCTGTGAACTTCGCCTGAACATGCTGCTCAATCCGGGTTCAAGCCGCGGCAGCGATACGGCGCCCAACGAGGCGGCAACCCCTGCCGCTCTAAGGGAAATCCCAATGCATAAGATGAACTGTATCGCCCTCGCGGCGATCACCACGCTGTTGCTCGGCACCGGCGTTGCTTCGGCCTACGATCCGATCGGTGGCCTCAATAGCGAAATCAGTCCCTCGCCGCAGGACAGCCTCAACGAAGCGGTGATGCCGACGACCGAAGATCATATCAACCGGGCGGTCCTCACCAACCCCGAGGCCGGCCTCAACGACGCCGTGCTTCGCGGCGCAAAGCTGCGGTTGGCGGTACGGAACGGCAGTCTCGCCCTCGATTGTCGCGTCGGTGGCGCCGATCTGCTGGTCGCCAATGTCGGCACCATCGATGTTCCGGCCGGCACCAAGCTGCGCTGGAGCGTCAAGCAACATGGCGCCCAGGGCTATGTTCAGCTCAAGCGCGGCCTTCAGGCCGGTGCGGATGTGCGCGTTGCTGACGTGCTCAACGCGGCGGCCAAGGCTGGCGCGCCCTGCTCGGTCAAGCCGACCGGGCTCTAGCGGCGGCCGGCCGCGAATCTCTGCCGGTACTGGCGCGGCGTCATCTGCTTCATCGCCTTGAACTGGCGGTTGAAATTGGCAAGCGAGTCATAGCCCACGTCGGAAGCGACGTGGGCTATCGGCCGTGTCGTAGCCGAGAGCAAAGCACAGGCTTCCCCGAGCCTGAGGCGGGTGATGTAGACCGATACGGGGCTGCGCACATGGCGCACGAACATCCGATGGAGGCCCGAGGCTGAGAGCGCCGCGACGTCAGCCAGTTCGCCGATCGCCAGTGGTTCCGTGTAGCGCTGATGGATGACATCGAGAACGCGATCAATCCGGGTGCGATCGGCGGAGTGCTGTGGCACCGCAGCGATCGGGCTGGCCAGCGGCGTGGCGTCGCCGTCATCGGCCAGCCGGCGCAGGATATCGATTAGCACCGAGAGCCGGTCGGCGGCAGGACGGGCGAACAGCTCGTCGATCAGTGGCCGCACCGCCGCCGCCGCTCCATCCGAAAAGCGAAGGCCGCGTTGCGCCCGCGCCAGCAACTCGGCGACCCCACGCAATTCGGCCAGCAACGCGGTGAGCCCGGCGGCCCAATTCGGATGGAACCACATCACTCGCGCCACGTGCGGTGCGGCGGGGTTGCGCTTGTCGCGGCTGGCCCAGGTGTGCGGCAGGTTGGGGCCGATCAGCACCAGGTCGCCGTCGTCATAGTCGCCGATGTGATCGCCGATAAAGCGCTGGCCCACCGAGTTGAGCGTCAGCGTCAGCTCGAATTCCGGGTGGTGGTGCCACTGGAACGGGATGGCATCCTCGAGCCGACGATCGAGCCAGGCCCAGGAGGCGTCATCCGGCGGCATCACCTTCTCAAGAAGCGGCTTCATCGCGCCATCGTGGTTCCATCAACGCCAGAATAGTATCAGAATTCGCCGAAGCGCGGCAACATCGGCCGCCTCTACCGGCTTAGCCTCCTCGCATCGAAGCAATCCCCGAGGGGAGCATCAGATGGAGGATTATGATGTCGATGGCTCAGGGCATGGCACCGCAAGGCATGGCGGCTGGGATCAAGCGGGATTCGCATCCCACCACGCAGAAGGTCACGACGCAGCTCAAGGACATCAACAAGACCCTGCCGCTTAGGGTGCTGAGCGAAGCGGATTTCAAGCACTGGCAGGAACGCGGCTACGTGATTGTTCGCAACGCAGTCGACGCGGCGCATGTCGAGCGGCTCAAGGCCTTGCTCTGGGAATTTGAGGAGAAGGACCCCAACGATCCCGCGACCTGGTACACGCCGCAACGGCGCGACCACATCATGACCGAGCTCAACGGCACCGGCATGGTGGAGATCTACAACCACCAGTACCTGTGGGATAACCGCCAGCAGCAGCGGGTCTACGATGCCTTCGTCGATATCTGGGATATCGAGGAGCTGTGGGTGTCGATCGACCGCGCCAACCTCAACCCGCCCAAACAGGTGCCGGGTCCCAACCAGAACGGCTTCATCCACTGGGACAGCGATACCTCGCTCGACCCGCTGCCGATCGGCGTGCAGGGCGTGCTGAGCCTCGTCAAGCAGGACGGCGACATCGGCGGTTTTCAGTGCATTCCGGAGCTGTTCTACGATTTCGACACCTGGGTGAAGACCCAGCCGGCCGACCGCGATCCGATGCATCCCGATACTACCGGCCTCACGATCACCAATATCGAGATGGAGCCGGGCGACCTGATGATCTTCAATACCCTCTTGGCGCACGGCGTCAGGCCCAACCACTCGATCAACTCGGGCAACCGCGTGCGCATGGCGCAGTACATCTCGATGTTCCCGGCCAACGAGGACGACGTACTCGAGCGGGCCGAGCGGGTACGGCTGTGGCGCGAACTGGACCACCCCCAGCGTGACGCCTTCCCCGGCGACCCGCGCGAGTGGGAGAAAAAGCACGCCGAAACCGCCACGCTCACCGAACTGGGCGAGAAGCTGCTCGGGCTGCGCAGCTGGGGCTGAGGCGTCCGAGCGAGAGAACGGCGAGGCGGCAGGCGACTGCCGCCTCGCCACGTTTTCAGCGGCAGTCGGCCATGCTGACCAAGGCGTTGACCAGCAGCGGCGTCGCCGCGGTTTCGCCCCAGCTCTTGGCGTTGGGCGCGCCATTGGCCAGCACGTCGCGCACCAGCCCGGCATTGAGCGCCATCGGCTTCGAACAGCTGACATACGGCTTGCCCTTGGCATCGGTGGCGTTGAGCAGCACGCCGGCCGACTCGCCGACTCCGCCCAGATACGCCTGCAGCAGCTGCCCGGCATGCTGGTCGCTGCCGGCGCGATCAAGCATCTGCATCACCTGCGCGACGGAGATCTGCCCTTTCGAGGTGCTGGCGGTGGCGGCAAGCGCCGGTGCAGCGGTCGCGACGAGCAGCAGGGCGAGGAGGGATAAGCGGATATGAGACATGCGAGGCTCCTGTTGAAAAGCGAACGGCGAGCTTGTTACACGGCGATTTCTTATTGTGCAACGATAATTTCTTGCTGTAGGATTTGCATGCCGATCCCGAGGAGCCATCGATGACGACCGCCCGACCAGCCGCTTCCGACGCCGCCCGCCGCCAGCGGATTGCCACCCTGAGCCAGGTGACGCGCGTCGCCGCTTTGGTCATTGCGGTGGCACTGCCGCTGGCCGGGCTGACCTATTGGGGCTTTGCGCCGGCAGAGACACTGGCTGGCGCCGCGCTGGTGCCGGCCGCCTGGCTCACCGAGTTCGGGTTGGGCCAGCGCCTGCTCGCGACGGCATTGGCCCTGCTGCCGGTGCTGCCGCTCAGCTGGGGGTTGCTGCGGCTGGCCTCGGCGCTCGAAGCCTTCCGGCAGGGCCGGCCGTTCGGGCTGGTCGCCGCGACCGGGATGCGGGATTTCGCCATTGGGGTGTTTGCCTGCACGGTGCTGAAACTGGTGTCGGGGGCGCTGCTGAGCATGGTGCTGAGCTGGAACGCGCCGGCGGGGCAGAAGCAGCTGGCCATTTCGGTGAGCTCCGACATGCTGCTGATGCTGCTGGTCGGCGCCGTGCTGACGCTGGTCGGCTGGGCGCTGGCCGAGGCCGCCGCCATCGCCGAAGAAAACGCGCAGTTCATCTGATGCCGATCAAGGTCAATCTCGCCGTGCTACTGGCCGAGCGCGGCATCAAGTCCAAGGATCTGGCGGAGTTCGTCGGCATCACCGAGGCCAACCTGTCGCTGCTGCGCCAGGGCAAGGTGAAGGGCATGCGCTTCGATACGCTGGAAGCGATCTGCATCTACCTCAAATGCGAGCCGGGTGACCTCTTGAAGTTCGTGCCCGGCGAGGCCGACGAGCCGAAGTCCTTAACTTGACGCGCTTCGAACCGGAAAAGTCTGCAACTTTTCCTGAAGCGCTTTGGGAGGTTTGCCTTTGGCGCCGAACTCGGGGATGTTCGGCCCGAGGAGACATCCATGAAACTGCTGCACACCACGCTCGGGCCGAAGCGGGCCGATGAGCTCGGCATGATCCTGCCGCACGAGCACGTCTTCGTCGATCTGCGCACCCCCGATCAGCCCGGCTATGCCGAGGCCGACCCTCAGGACGTGGTGCGGGTGATGAGCCCCGAGATCGAGGCGATCAAGGCGCGCGGCATCACCGCGCTGGTCGAATGCTCGACCGGCGGCGTCGGCCTCCGCGTCGATATCGATCTCGCCGTCAGCCGCGCCACCGGCTTGCCGATCGTCGTCCCCACCGGCAATTACCGCGAACCGTGGATCCCCGACTGGGTGCGCGATGCCAGCGAGGCCGAACTCGAGGCGCAGATGTATCGCGATCTCGCCGAGGGGGTCGGCGATACCGGGGTCAAAGCCGCCTGGATCAAGATTTCGGCCGGCGATGACGGCATCACGCCCCTCGAGGCCAAGATCCTCCGGGCCGCGGCGCGGGCGGCGCAACGCGCCGGCGCGGTGATCGGCAGCCATACCATCAAGGGCCGGGTAGTGATGGACCAGCTCGATATCATCGAGGCCGAGGGCTATCGCGCCGACCGCTTCATCTCGATCCATACCCAGGAAGAGAAGGATTTCGGCCTCAACATCGCCGTAGCGCAGCGCGGCGCCTGGATCGAGTACGACCATGTCGGCCGGGCCCCCGATGCCGCGGTGAGCGAACTGATCCTCCGCGCCCTCGATGCCGACCTCGGCTCGCAGCTGCTGCTCAGCCACGACCGCGGCTGGTACGATCCGGCGATCCCCGGCGGCGGCACCCCGACCCCCTACACCCATTTGAGCGACGTGATGCTGCCGCTGCTGCGCACCGGGGGGATCGATGAGGCGGTGATCCGGCAACTCACCGTCAGCAATCCGTTCGAGGCGTTTTCACGCTGACAACCCAGAATAGCGAATGGCAGCATGGCGTTGCCGGGGCTTGCCCGGCAGCTGGAGTGGCGTTAGAATTTCGTTAGGATCATAACTATCGAGGTTCCGCGATGAGCGCCGGGCCAAAGTCCTATTTCACCTCCATCCTCAAAGACGCAGGTATCGAACTCGGCGGCAGCCGGCCCTTCGATGTCACCGTGCATGACGACCGATTGTGGGGCCGCGCCATCAGCCACGGCACGCTCGGCTTCGGCGAAGCCTATATGGATGGCTGGTTCGACACCGATGCGCTCGACCAGTTCATCTACAAGCTGCTCGAGTACGACATCTATGCGCATCTGAAGCCCGATATCGGGCTGGCGCTGAGCTTCGTGCGCGGCAAGCTGCTCAACCTGCAGCGCGCCCACGTCACCGAGGTGGGCGAGCGGCACTACGACATCGGCAACGACCTTTATGCCGCCATGCTCGACAAGCGGATGATCTATTCGTGCGGCTACTGGGCCGAGGCGACGACGCTCGACGCGGCGCAGGAGGCCAAGCTCGACCTGATCTGCAGGAAGGTCGGGCTCGAGCCGGGGATGAAGATCCTCGATATCGGTTCTGGCTGGGGTGGGTTTTTGAAGTTCGCCGCCGAGCGCTACGGCGTCGAAGGCGTCGGCATCACCATTTCGAAGGAACAGGCAGCCTTCGCCGAGGCGAGCAAGGGCAGCCTGCCGATCGAGACCCGGCTGATGGATTACATGGCACTCGAGGGCCAGTTCGATCGGGTGATCTCGATCGGTATGTTCGAGCATGTCGGCTACAAGAACTACGAGGCCTATTTCAGCAAGGTCCGCGCGCTGCTGAAGCCCGACGGGCTGTTCCTGCTGCACACCATCGGCAACAACTTCACCTCCACCCACGGCGATCCGTGGACCGAAAAGTACATCTTCCCCAACGGCATGCTGCCTTCGATCAAGCAGATCGCCGCCGCCAGCGAGCGGCTGTTCGTGATGGAGGACTGGCACAATTTCGGCGCCGACTACGACAGGACGCTGATGGCCTGGTGGGCCAATTTCGACGCCGCCTGGCCCAGTCTGCGTGACAAGTACGGCGACCGCTTCTGGCGCATGTGGCGCTTCTACCTGCAGGTGTTTGCCGCCATGTTCCGGGCCCGCAACATTCACCTCTGGCAACTGGTGCTGAGCCCCGACGGCGTGCGCGGCGGCTATCGCCGGGTGTCCTGAGAACGGTTAAACAGGGCGGCTTGCCTGGGGAGCCAGATGCCGCCCATCCTCGTTTCGCAGCACCTGATAATGCGGCCTGCGACCGCCACAGACGTTGAGGAACGCTACGCCCTCGGCGCCGAGCCCGACGAGAACCTGAGGCTCTATGGTGTGGAGCCGAACGGCGCGGCCTTCGGCCGTAAGGAAGCTGAGCGTTGGGTTGGCGCTCTCATCGAGCATCCCCATGCCTGGATCATCGAGGCCGCGTCGCTGCTCGGCTCGGTTCGGCTCGACCGGGTGGACCTGGTCGACAAGCGCGCCTCGCTCGCCATCGGCCTGCTGCGGCAACAGGATCAGGGGCGCGGCCTCGGCACCGAGGCGGTGCGCCGGGTGCTCGAATATGGCTTTGACGAGCTCGGCCTGCACCGCGTTTCGCTGCGCGTTCTCGCCAACAATATACGGGCCATCCGCTGCTACGAGAAATGCGGCTTTCAGGTCGAGGGCAGGGAACGCGAGACGGTGCTCCTCGATGGCGCCTGGCGCGATGACCTGATCATGGGGCTGCTCAGCCACGAGCTCCCAAGGGAATACCCAGGAGCGGAATAAACCCGGGTCCCCGGTGTTGTCCCATCAGCCACCCGTTGCGGCGGCTAGGGGGAGCATGGCCAAAGGGAGACCCAGATGCCATTGAAATTGCTCACGAAGACTCTGACCGTGTTGACGCTCGTTGCCGGTGTGCTGGCGGCGGCACCGGTGCTCGCCGTGGATGGCGGCGGCGGTGGTGGGGGTGGTGGCGGCTACAGCAGCAGCTCCGATTCCGGCTCGCGCAGCGAAGTGAGCGGGCCATCGCTCAACGACGCGCGAGCCTTGATCCGGGCCCAGAAGTGGAAATCGGCCGCCACCATGCTGAAGCAGATCGTCCGCGCCGACCCGCGTAGCGCTGAGGCCAACAACCTGCTCGGCTACTCGCTGCGTAAAAGCGGCGACTACAAGAATGCCCAGGGCTTCTATCTCAAGGCGCTGAAGCTCGACCCTCGGCACAAGGGCGCCAATGAGTATCTGGGCGAGCTCTATGTCGAGATCGGCCAGCTGGCGAAAGCCAACAAGCAGCTGGCGACCCTCGAAAAGCTCTGCGGCAACACGAGCTGCAAGGAATACCAGACGCTGGCGAAGTTCATCGCTGCCAAGAGCTGAGGCAGCTCAGCGGTTGCCGGCGTCGAGGACCGATGCCGGCAACCCTTCAGACCTGCGCCCGCGCTCTTCAGTGAGCCGAGCCCTGCGCGGCAGCCTGGATGGCGTCCGCGACCACGCTCGCCTGGGAAATGTAGAGCGCGTGACTGGCCGAAACCCTGGTGATCTGAGCGCCGGCGCGTTCAGCCATGTGAACGAGCATCGCCTGATCAAAGGACTGGTCTTCGGTCGCGATCACAGCCCAGCTGGGCCTGGTCCGCCAGGCGGCGTTGGCGAGGGCCGTTCCGAACACCGACATGTTGATGGGCACCTGCGAGTCGCGCAGGAAGGCGGCTTCCTCATCGCTGAGGTCATGTGCGAAGCCGGCCTTGAACTTCTCGGGGTTGAGATAGCCGAAGCCGTCACTCTGCACATCGATCACGAAGTTGGGGGTTCCGGCGAAACCGACATACTGGTCACTGGTTGTCTGGCCCTTGTCCGGGGCAAGGGCCGAGACGTAGACGAGGCCCACCACGCGCGGGTGGACGCCCGCTTCCGTGATGACTGTTCCACCCCAGGAATGGCCGACCAGGATCACCGGACCATCCTGTCGGTCGAGTGCCCGTGTGGTTGCGGCGACGTCGTCTGCAAGCGAGGTCAGCGGGTTCTGCACGATGGTCACAGAAAACCCGCGCTGCGTCAGGTCATCGTGGACCCTGCGCCAGCCCGAACCATCGGCGAATGCGCCATGCACAAGAACCACATTCTTCACGGAGTTGGCATGCGACGTGTCAACCATTGGAGACTCCTCTCGTACCCATGACTGTTTCATTCGATCCGCAGTTTCGGCAGGCACCCGCAACTGCAAAATCGATGCTGAATCATAGCCACAGCGGCGAGAAAGGTGCTTCCGAACTTTGGTCCGGGGTGCGTCGTATCTTTCCACTATTCCATCGGCCCGGGGCGTCTTCGACACCAAAAGCCAAAAGACTGAAAGATTCTTCCGTCTTAGATCGCTGGAGGCTGTTGTTCCCGGAGCCATGCCGCAGCTCAGTGCGAAGCGGTGGCCTCGGAAGAGTAAGCATCCCCTACCACCGGCGGTTGATCAGGTTGTGCCCGAGCGGCAGCGCGAACATGAGCGTGCCTGCCACCTCGTGTACCAATGCCTCGCCACCAGTAGGCCAGCGCCAGCAACAACAGGACGGCAGCCGTGCCGGTGAGCGAGAGCCTGAAGAGAAGTTTGCGGTTCATGTCGGTCTGGCCACCAAAGGCCAGGAGATCGCCGAACATGTACTGGAATTCCGTGCTCTCCCTGGGACGGCGGCAAGCCTGGCAGCCGCTCTTGCGAGCGACGCGGCGGGCGAGGTGGCGAGCTATCACCATGAAACGTCAGAAGTTCAACCGCGCTGCTCTCTGCGCCAGAAGCAGTCGCTCCCGATTGTCCGCCACGAGCCCCATCGTGCCTAACGACGAGCCCACGCGCAATGCAAGCAGTCGCCGCTGATCTCGACCGATCCGCGATAGATTTCGCCTCGTTCGCAACCCTACCCTTTCACGGCGCCTGCGGTCATGCCTGCGATGATCTGCCGATTAAAGAAGAGGAAGACGACGAGCGGCGGGATGGTGATCAACAGGATGTTTGTGAACAGCAGGTTGTACGACGTCTCGAACTGGCTCTGGAAGTTGTAGAGCGTCAGCTGCACGGTCGCGAACTGGTTGCCCGGCAGGTAGTACAGCGGGTTGGTGAAGTCGTTGAAGATCGTGACGGTCTGCACGACGATGATCGTCACCGTCACCGGCCAGAGCAGCGGCAGGATCACCCGGAAGAAGACATCGAGCGGCCGCGCGCCGTCGATGATCGCGGCCTCGTCGAGCTCGCGTGGGATCGTGGCGATAAAGGCCTTGTAGAGCAGCACGCAGAACGAGAGGTGATAGGCAACCTCGATCAGGATGAGGCCGTGCAGCTTGCCGAAGAGGCCGAGCCCCTGCAGGACCCAGATGGTCGGCACGACCGCCGGCGGGATCATCAGCCCGGCGAGGATTAGGAACTCGACGAGGCGGTTGAAGCGGCTCCGGCGGCGCGACAGGACGAAGCCGACCATTGCCGAGAAGATCACGAGTAGTGTCACACCTGAGACGGTGAGGATTGTCGAGTTGACGAAGGCGGTGATCAGCATCCAGTTGCGGGTCGAAGCGACCTCGACAATGTTCGCCCACAGGTTGTTCACCTGCGGCCACGAGAAATCGAGAAGGGCCGATTGCTGCTGGTCCTTGAACGCCATCAGCACGATGAAGGCGAAGGGCACGAGGAACACCACTGCCGTAACGATGATGGCGAGCACGCCCAGCCAGTAGTCCTTGATCAGCTTCATTCGTGGCCCTCCCGCCGGTTGAAGTAGGCCGTCAACGGGACGACGAGCAGCACGATGAACAGGAACAGCACCACGTTTCCGGCGGTCGAGAGACCGTAGAAGCCCGACTGGTACTGCTTGTAGATCACCGAGGCGATGACGTCGGATGAAAAGCCGGGGCCGCCACGCGTCATGGTCCACACGAGCTCGAAGGTCCTGAGACCTCCGATCAGACTGAGCGTGACGATCGTCACAGTGGCGGGACGGCAGAGCGGCAGCGTCACGTAGAGGAAGTTCTGCAGCTTGGAGGCACCGTCGATGCGGGCGGCCTCGAAATAGTCCTTGGGAATCGACACGATCCCCGCGATGTAGATCACTGTCGCCATGCCGACACCCTTCCACACATCGACCAACGCGACGGAGATGAGGGCAAGGCGCGGGTTGGTCAGCCAATCGGGGCCCACGATGCCGATAGCCGCAAGGGCCTGGTTGATGGCGCCCTCAGTGGGATGCATGAGCACCGTGAAGGTGATGCCGACGCCGACGGTGGAGACGACCACTGGAAAGAAGATCACCGCCCTGAGGTAGCCGCGAGCGATGATCTGCGAGGTCAGCAGCACCGCGCAGCCGAGCCCGAGCACTACCTTGAGGCTAGCACTGATCGCAGCGAAGGTCAGCGTGTTGACAAGGCCCTGCAGCAGGAACGGCTCGCGCAGGAACTGCGCGAAATTGTCGAGGCCGATGAAGGTGGCGTCGAACAGCGACCACCGCATCAGGCTGAAATAGAAGGACGACGCGGTCGGCAACAGGAACAGCACCACGTAGATGGCCGCCGCCGGGGCATAGAACCAATAGGGGTACAGCCCACCGGATTTGAACCGCGGCCTGGGCGTCGAACGCTGCGTCGCAAGCCCCGTCATCGACAAATCACTCATCGTCACCAACTGCTTCACGAGGAGCAACTCCGGACTGCTCCGGAGCTGCAATTGGGCGAGATTACCAGCCGGCGAGGCCGAGCTGCTGGGCCTGCTTGCGGACGTCTTCGTCATAAAGCTTGGCACCCTCTTCGGCCGTCATGATGCCGGAACCGACCGAGACGGTGATCTGCTCGAGCGCCGGGCCCTTGATGGGCGAGAGGAACTCCAGGGCCGGAGAGTTGTTACCGCTGTCCCAGAAGGGAAGCATGTCGGAGACGGCGGGCGCCGCACCCTCGAGCACGCAACCCTTGACCAGGAAGGGACCCGTGCCGCCGCCGGTGCTCTTGAGAATCTCGCAGCCTTCGGGACTTACAACGAAAGCCAGGAACTTCTTGGCAGCATCGAGATTGGGCGTGTTCTTCGACACATAGAGCGCCTGCGGCATCCAGGCCGTGAGGCCATTCTTGGACGCGTCATCGCTCGGCACCGGGAAGTAGCCGATATCCTTCAGCTGATCCGGATAGGTTGCTCCCATCGCCCGCAGCGCACCGCTGATGATTGGGTAGTGCGCGCCCTCTCCAGTTGCCAGCATGCGAATGCCGTCCTGGTAGCCGGCCGAGGCGAAATCCTTGTTGAACAGGCCGGCCTCATACACCTGCTGCAGCTTCTGGAAGCTGCGAAGCGCTGCCGCGTCGGTCGCGAATTTCGCCTTGCCCTCGGTGTAGAGCGTCGCGAAATCGGGCTCGGCCGCCTGGACATTGTAGAAGTCGGCGAGGATCAGTATCTGGCTCGTCCAACTGTCCTTGTAGGTCTGGATAATCGGGGCGACCTTGCCGTCTTTGAGAATTGCCTCATTGTTCGCGAGGAACTCGTCCCAGGTTTTGGGAATGGAGAGACCAAGCCGCTCATAGACGGGCTTGTTGTAAAGGATGCCGCCGGCAGAAGCGGTGCTGAATGGCGCCCCTACGATGGCGCCCTCCGGTGTCGAGACTACGCGCTTGAACGTCTCCTGCACATCTGCCTGCCATGGCTCGTTGCTGAGATCGGCCATGAATTGCCCGGGATTGAGTGCCCTGAGCAGCGAACCCGAGTTGTAGGTAAAAAGGTCCGTGATCGTACCCGTTGCAAGACGGGTCTTTACGAGGTTGCCCCCTTCCTCGCCGCCGGGCCTCGTTTCGATCTCGATGTTGACATCGGGGTTCGCAGCTTCAAAACCCGCTACGAGAGCCTCGAACCGCGTCAGCACTTCAGGCGAGTTGTCGACGAGCAGCGATAGGGTCACCTGCTGCGCATTGGCGCCCCCTGCAATCAGCGCCATCGCAAACAGACTGGCGCCCGCCAGCACGTTGCGGATCGATAGTTTAGCCATTCAAATCCTCCGTTATCTCCTCGTGCCCTCGTTCGCCGGGTTGGTCGCAGTCACTGTCTGCTGGAGGCGCACCGCCGCACCTTTCCCTGCTCCACCCCGCGCTTCTTAACGAGCGCATACCTGTCTGACTTAACCCACAAACTGTCTGTGTGCAAGGTTGCACATTCAACGTTGCACGTGCGCAATCTCAGGGCATGTTCGCCGCAAGCGGGGAGTCATGAACCAATTGCTTGGCCGGTGTAGCGTATTTGAACACGGCGACGTGCCGACCCGGCCCGACGATCGGGTGAGCGCCAACCATGATTGGCGCCCCGTCGAGCTCGGCGTCCCGATAGTCCGGAGAGAGGCGCAGCGTGCCCCGCGCTCCTGCGGGCACGACGAACTCGTAGCGAACCTTGTCACCCGTCAGCGTCCAGGACGCCGAAATCCGGCCCCGTATCGAGTCGTAGTGGGCCGCGACCGGGGACAATCCATCCACGACAGTTGGCGAGAAGATGACGCTTTCAAAGCCCGGCGCATGCTCGTCAGGCCGGAAGCCTGCGACGCCTTCCAACAGCCACTCGCACACGGCCCCAAACGCGTAGTGGTTGAACGAGTTCATCTGCGGATTGTAGATCGTGCCGTCGGCTTGGATGGCATCCCAGCGCTCCCACACGGTCGTTGCCCCCATCCGCACCTGATAGAGCCAGCCGGGGACATCCTCCTGCAGGAACACCTCACCGGCCAGGGCCCCCTCACCGACCTTTACCAAGGCCGGAAGCAAAGCCGGTGTCCCGATGAAGCCGGTTCCGAGCCTGCCTCCCGTCCGCATGATGGCGCTCCTGAAGTATCTCGTCGCCGCGGCCAGCTTGTCGCTCGGGACCAGGCCATGGAGCAGTGCCAGCGCGTAGGACGTCTGGTCGTCGTAGGCGAGTCGGCCGGAGGGGGTGACAAACTCGTTGCGGAAAGCAGTCTCGACTTCCGAACGCAGCTTCGACAGCCGCCGGGCGATCTCTGGTTCTCCGACGAGCTCGGCGGCTCGGACTGCGATTCCGAGGCTGATAAAGAGGTAGAGCGTTGCGGCCGCATCGTCGCCAATCGTCGGCAGCGGCTTGGAACTAGGGCCTTTGGGCTGAAGCCAGTCGCCAAGGCAGAAGCCGCGCGCTCCAGGCGTCGCAGGCGGACGCACGATCCCGTCCTTGGTCAACGACCAGACGAAATCGATCCACTTGAGCATCGCCGGCAGCGCTTCGGCCAGGATGTCTTTGTCGCCATATTGCAGGTAGAGCCGCCACGGAATGACAGTGATAGCGTCGCCCCACCCGGTCGAGCCGTACTGCATGCGCTTGCCCGGCTTCACGCGCACAATATGCGGGGACGTATGCGAGATGGCCCCGTCCGGCGCCTGGTCGACCATCAGCTCGCGGACATACTTGACCAGGAAGTCGTGGCTGTCCGCGAGATAGCAGGCGGTGCCGGCGAACACCTGTGCGTCGCCACTGAAGCCAAGCCGCTCGTCGCGCTGCGGGCAGTCGGTCGGCACATCGATGAAATTCGAGCGGTGCGACCAGATAGCGTTCTCAAAAAAGCGGTTCACCAGCTGGTTGCCGCTCGAGAACGAGGCAGTCGCCTCGGGGACGGACGAGATCGGCACGGAGTGGATGCGCCTGACACGCGCGCTCCCGCTGATGGTGACGCGGGCGTAGCGGAAGCCCTGATAGGTGAAGTACGGGCTATAGTCTGCGAGCCCACGCTCGTCGAGGTGCAGCTTGATAATGGCTTCGGCGCTGCGGTAGTTGCCGTTGTAGAACTGCCCGTGCTTGTCGAGCACTTCGGCGTGCTCGATGAGAACCTCCGACGGCCCCTCGGCCGCGAGGCTGAGCCGAACGTATCCCGCGGTGTTCTGTCCGAAATCGTAAAGGGTGCGGCCCTCGCTGTCTTGCCACTGCTTCACCGGAACGAGCGGCTGAAGCTCGCGCACCGGATCGCATTCATGGGCAATGAGCTTGCGAGGATCGAAATCGACAACCTCGACGCCCTCTTGCGTTTCCGGGGCCAGGGTCGCGTCGAAGATCTCGCCGAAATAGATCTGCGACTTGCGGACGGGTGTTTCGCCGCTCCCCCACTGCTCATCCGTACACACCACGATATCGGCCAGATCTGCCCCGCCTCTGATCTCGGCGATTGCGGAAACCCTGGTGCCCCAGATGTTCTTCCGCCGCTCCTCGATCCACATCAGCGGCGATCGGTACCAACCATCGCCGATCCAAATCGTAATGGTATTGGCGCCCTGCTTGAGCAGGCCGGCCACGTCGTAGACCTGATAGGAGAGCCTTGCGTCATAGTTCGTCCAGCCGGGCGTCAGTACGTCCTCGCCGACCCGCCGGCCGTTGATGAATGCCCGATAGAGCCCGAGGGCCGATATCCGGAGTACCTCGTTCCCGTTGAGCCGGGCGACATGGAACTCTCGGGTGATCTGGCTGGCCGGGGCGCCTTCACCACCATCGGCCAGGGGGCGGATCATCTTGGCTGCCCAACCGATGGCCTCAACGCCTTTAGCCCCTTTGATCAATTCCGACCTCCCAACGCTCAAATGAAAAAACGTGCAAGGTTGCACATCGGGGTCGTGTAACGTCGTTCGAACGACAATACAACGGGCTGTTTCTACGGAAGGGAGTGGACTTGCGGGTGAAGGATAAGGCGGCATCGGCAGCGGAACCTCGCCGTTTGCCGAGAATCCAACAGTTCTGCTATCGACAGCTGAAGGGAGCGTGACATGAACAAAATCGAGCGAAATCGGCCTGGCCAAACCAACGGAAAGCCGAAGCGCGTCACTATCCTGCAGGTAGCCGCAGATGCCGGCGTTTCGTTCGCAGCCGTCTCGAAGGTGTTGCGCAACGCCTATGGGGTGAGCGAGTCGCTTCGCGAGCGGGTGAACGCGTCGATAAAGAAACTCGGCTACACCCCCAACACCGCCGCCCGCGGGTTGCGCGGACGCTCATTCGTCGTCGGCGTGGTCTTTCCCGATATGCGCAATCCCTTCCTCGCCGACATCTTTGCCGGCATCAGTGCGGGATTCGAGCGCACCCCCTACCAGGCGGTGCAAGGCATCGCCTCCCAATCAAACGAGCGCGACCTCACCCAGGCGATGATCGACATGCAGATGGATGGGCTCATACTCGTTTCGAGCAGCCTGTCCCCCGAACAGCTCACCGACCTCGGCAGCCGTATTCCAGCTGTCGCCATCGGCAATCGGCCTCTCGTCGAGACCACCTTCGACACCGTAAACAACAATGACGAGCAAAGCGGACGATTGGTCGTGCAGCATCTGGCAAAGCAGGGCGCCGAGCGCATCGCCATGCTGAGCCTTGAACATCCCACAGCGATGCGGATGCGCGAAAGTGGCTACCGGCACGAGATGGAGGCTCAGGGGCTCTCCGCCTACATCAATATCGCCCGCACCGAACAGACCCCAAGAGGGATATATGGCGGCATGGAGAAGCTGCTCGAGAGCCGGCCACAGGCCCTCTTCTGCTGGTGCGATGCCGTGGCCTTCGAAGCGATCAGCCACGCGCGGTCAAATGGGCTTCGCGTTCCGGAGGACCTGGCCATCGTCGGCCACGACAACACCGTCTACTGCGCACTCGATCAAAACAGCCTGACGAGTGTCGATCAGTCGGGCGAGCAGATCGGCACGCATGCTGCGAGGTTGCTCGTCGAAAGGTTCGAGGGGCGGATCGAAACCGAACAGATTCTACTGCAGCCTCGGTTGGTTGTACGTCGCAGCAGCACCCTTGACGGATGAACGGGCACATTGGCTCAAACCGACGTAACTCGCGGCTCCTTGGCTGGACGAGGAGGTCCGCTCTGGGCCAAATTGCAACTGACGCAACCTCAGCAGGTTATGTGAATGCCGCCATCGGCGCTTTGCAGAAGACCGGGGGAGGCAAGGGTTCGAGAAAGCCAGACTCGGTCAGCCGATGCTGTGCTCAACCACCAGTGCCTGCCGCGTCAGCGATCTGCATCTCGCTGGCCTGGGCGCTGGATCGCCGCGCCACCACCAGGCATTTGAGGATCCGCCGTTCGGTTTCGCTGCCCTTGTCGTGCACCAGCTGATCCAGCATGTCGGCCCCCTGCCAGCCCAGGTCGTAATAGGGTAGGGCCACCGTGGTCAGCTCCGGTTTGAGGCCGAGCGACACCGTGCGGAAATCGTCAAAGCCGACAATGGTGAGGTCATCGGGGATGCGCAGGCCGAGCGATAGCGCGGCCAGATAGGCCTGCAGCGCCATCTCATCATTGCCGCAGACCAGCGCCGTCGGGCGATCGGGCATCGACAGGATATCGAGGGCCTCCCGATAGACGTAGTTGGTCTCGCGACCGACCGGCCCCTCCATGCCCAGCCGGATGACCAGATCGCTTTCAGCGATGCCAGCTGCCTGTGCCGCAGCAAGGAAGGCATCGAGTCGCTGATTGGCGCCCAGCAGCAGGGGGTTCAGCCGGATGTAGCCGATGCGGCGATGTCCAAGCGCGATCAGGTGCTCCGTGAGGGCATAGGACCCGCCGAAATCATCCGGCTCGATCGATGGATAGACATAGCCGTCTTCGGGATGCGAGTTGACCAGCACGGTCGGGATCGACACCTCGCCTGCCGCCGGCACCACGACACGGTGATACATCGCGACATAGAGCACGCCGTCGATGCGGTGCGCCTTGAAGGTGCGCCAGACATTGGCTTCCCGCGCCTGGTCGCCATCGGTGTTGGCAAGCAGCACCGTGCGGCCATTGGCGCCGGCCCAATCCTGCACGCCTCGGACGATATCGCCCGAGTACGGCGTCGTCGAAATGAAGTCGGTGATGATGCCGATGATGTTGGTGCGGTTCGAGCGGATGCTGCGCGCCGCGAGGTTCGGGATGTAGCCGAGATCGGCAATTGCCAGCTGCACCTTCTCGATCGTGTCGGCGGTGACGTTCGGCTCGCCGTTGACCACGCGGGACACGGTCTTGTCCGAGACGCCGGCCACCCGAGCGACATCCTTGATGCTGACCATTCGTTCTCCCCCACAACCACCGGCAACTCTAACGGCGCGGCAAGTGAGCCGCAACCGACAACGTCGACATTCGCGATGTCGACGATGTCATTTCAATTGACGACGTCGACATCGCCGAATATGGTCCGGCTGCTCCGGGTCGTTGTCCGTGAGCCGAAATTGAGGAGGGGACATGAACAAGACGCTATTCAGCGCGCTCGCCGCGCTTTGCCTCGCAACTTCCGCGGCGCAGGCCGAAGCCATCACCGTACTGGTTGAAGGTGGCGGCCATTCGCTGCAGCAGGCTGCTGCCGATGCCTTCACCAAGGAAACCGGCATTGAGGTCAACTTCGTCGAGGTGCCCTATCAGGGGGTGTTCGACAAGCTGACCGCCGAGATCGCTTCGGGGACCTCGAATTACGACGTGGCGACCATCGACGTGGTCTGGAACGCCGCCTTCGCCTCGCATGTCGAGGATCTGAGCGACCTGTTCACCGATGCCGTGAAGGCCGACATTCCGCCGGCCCTGCTCGCCGACGCCACTGTCGGCGGCAAGCTGATCGCCATGCCCGCCTGGGCCAACGCCGAGATCGTCTTCTATAGGAAGGACCTGTGGGAAGACCCAGCCAACCAGGCGGCCTTCAAAGCGCAGTATGGCTACGACCTCGTTCCACCGGCCAACTGGCAGCAGTGGCGCGACATGGCCAAGTTCTTCACCAAGGACGGCATGTTCGGCACCGACGTGATCGGCGCGACCTCCGAAGAGTGGATGGCCGAGGTGCTGCAGGCCGGCTCGCCGGGGGTGATCCTCGATGACGCGGGTCAGGTCATCCTCGACAACCAGGCCCATATCGACGCGCTTCAGAATTACCGGGCGCCGCTCTGCGAAGACAAATCAGCGCCCGACAATGCGCTCGAAATCAACTGGGGCGAGGCGCAGAACCTGTTCTACCAGGGCCAGATCGCCATGATGAAGTTCTGGGCCCACGCCTACAAGATGACGCCGGAAGACAGCAAGATCGCCGGCAAGGTCGGCGTCGCGCCGATGATCGGTGGTTCGGCCGGCGTCGCCGGCATCCCCGGCCCCTGGTATAACGTCATTCCATCGACCTCCCAGCATAAGGACGCGGCGCGGCAGTTCATCGCTTTTGCCATCGCCCACAACGCGCTGGGCATTGAAGCGCCACTCGGGCTCGCTGCCACCAACTCGGCCTATGCCAGCTACACCGACAAGCCCGGTTACGAGCATTTCGGGCCGCTGCTGGCGACGCTTTCGGCGCCGGCAAGCAAGGGCCGGCCGATCAACGAGCACTACCAGGAACTGGTCGATGAAGCCGTGATGCCCGCCTTCCAGGGCGCCCTCGAATGCGAGGACAATGTCGCGCAACTGCTGCAGGATGCGGCAGCCACCGCGCGCGACATCCTCGGCCAATAAACTCCAGCAGCTTGCGGGACCGAGGCGGCGATCTGCCTTGGTCCCAGTTGATCAACGGGGAGGGAGCATGACCGAACGCAGGTTCGTGCTGCTTATGCTGATGCCGGCCATGCTGTTCCTGGGGCTCCTTGTGGTCTATCCGGTGGCGCTGCTGGTCTACAATTCGTTCTTCGACGTCAAACTGATCGATCCAGCGAGCCGCGTCTTCGTGGGGTTGGCGAACTATGTCGAGGCGCTGACGTCCAGACGGATTCTCGAATCCGCCACGAGGACGCTCAAATACTCGGCCTTCGCGCTGTTCTCCGAGCTGGTGTTCGGCCTCGGCGCGGCACTGCTGTTTGCCGCGATCGCCAGGCATTCGCATTGGCACCGCACCATTTTCGCCCTGCCGCTGATGATCTCGCCGATCGTCGCCGGCCTGCTGTGGCGATTTCTCCTCGTCGGCAATATCGGCATCCTCAACTACGGGCTCGCCGCACTCGGCATCATCCCTGACCCCGGCGCCATCAAGTGGCTGTCCGACACCGACATCGTGATCTACTCGGTGGCGGCCGCCGATATCTGGCTGACCACCTCGTTTGTCGCGCTGGTCAGCTATGCCGGCCTGATGAACATCCCGCGCGATGTGCTCGAGGCGGCGCGGATCGACGGCACCAACGCCATCAACCGGTTCTGGTACATCACCCTGCCGATGCTGCGCCCGGTGCTGGCGGTGGTTGTGGTGGTCCGCGGCATCGATGCCCTCAAGACCTTCGATCTGATCTGGATCCAGACCCAGGGCGGGCCGCGCCAGCAGAGCGAGGTGCTGTCGATGAACATCTATCAGCGGATGGTGCGCTATGGCGATCTCGGCCAGGCCTCGGCCACCGCGACGCTGTTTCTGCTGGTGATGATCGGTATCGCCGGCCTCGCCTACTGGAAGATCTGGAGAGCCGACCGTGGCTGATCGCGCCCCCTATGATCTCGGCAAGCTCATCATCCATGCGGTGGCGCTGCTGCTGGTGCTGTCCTATGCGCTGCCCTACCTCTACCTCGTCTCGACGGCGCTGAAGCCGGCGGTCGACGTCCAGCAGATCCCGCCATCCTTCCTCCCGCAGCGGCTGTCCCTCGAGAATTTCACCAGCGTCATCGGGACCGTCGGGCTGCCGGAAGCGTTCCTGAACTCCGCCATCGTCGCGGTGCTGACGACGCTGCTGTCGTTGCTCATCGCGGTTCCCGCCGCCTATGTCTCGGCGCTCTACCGCCGGCGGCTCACCATGCTCTTCATGCTGTTTGCGCTGATCACCCGCATGGTGCCGGCGGTGTCGCTGGGCGTGCCGCTGTTCCAGATCATGAAGACGCTGGGCTTGCTGGACACCACCATCGGTCTCGTCCTCGCTCACACCTCCACCGCTGTTCCCCTTGCCATGCTGCTGATGGCGGCCTTCTTCGAAGGCGTGCCGAAGGAGCTGGAGGAAGCGGCCCGGGTGGATGGCTGCACCCGTTTTGGCGCCTTCTGGCACATCGTCCTGCCGGTGATGCCGAGCGGCCTCGCCATCACCGCGCTGTTCAGCTTCATCGCCAGCTGGAACGAGTTTCTCTACGCTCTGCTGCTGACCTCCGAGAGCAGCAAGACGGCGCCGATCGTCATCGCGGAGTTCAACTCCGTCTATGGCCTCGCCTGGGGGCCGATGACCGCCGCCGCCGTCCTCTATTCCCTCCCCGTCATCCTCGTCACCCTCGTCCTGCAAAAGCAGATTGTCGGCGGGCTGACCTTCGGCGCCGTGAAAGGCTAGTCCCGTGGCAAGCATCGAACTCGACAAGCTCAGCAGGGGCCATGGCGGGCCCAGCGCTAACGTCTACAGCGTTACCGAGTGGCCAGCCGGCAATCCGCACGACGATATCGGAGCGGTGATCAACAGCATCATCGCCGATATCAAGCGGCGGCAGGCGGCGCCCGATGTCAACGACGGTGGCAAGCCCGGTGCAGTGATCTACATCCCGCCCGGCGATTTCCGGCTGCGCACGCAAGTCCGCATCGACATCAGCTTTCTGCGGATCGTCGGATCGGGGCACGGCTTCACCTCGTCCAGCATCCGTTTCAACACGCCGATGCGTGAGCTGGAGCAGTGGCACGAAGTCTGGCCCGGCGGCAGCCGCGTCCTCGTCGATCTCGTCGGGCCGGCCGGCGACGGAGCTGCCGGTGCGGCATTCCTGGTGCAGCGCGCCGGCAATCCTCGCATCAGTTCGGTCGAGTTTGCCGATTTCTGCATTGATGGCCTGCATTTCACCGACGCCTCGAACGGCGACGCGGAGAATTCCTACCGCAACGGCAAGACCGGCATTCACATCGCCAGCGCCAGTGACTCGTTTCGCATCACCGGCATGGGGCTGGTCTACCTGGAGCATGGCGTCGTCTCCCATCATGCTGACGCCTCGACCATCGACAACAACTTCATCGCCGAATGCGGCAACTGCATCGAGCTCAGGGGCATGGGGCAGGCCTCGAAAATCTCCAACAACCTGATCGGCGCGGGCTACAACGGACACTCGATCTACGCCGAGAATTTCGGTGGCCTGCTGGTCTCCGGCAACAACGTCTTCCCCCGCGGGCGGAGCAGCATCGCGTTCTCGGGAGTCGTCCGCTCGTCCATTACCGGCAACCGGCTGCACTCATTCTACCCCGGCATGCTCGTCCTCTCCGGCAATTGCTCCGAGAACCTCATTGCCTCAAATCACTTGCTGCGCGATCACGAGCCCTGGGCCCCGATGACCCGCTACGACAATGGGCTGGATGACCAGTTCGGCCTGCTGCATCTGAGCGGCGACAACAATTCGGTCATCGCCAACCATATCTCGGCCTCGATCGACACCCGGTTCCTGAAGCCCGCCAACGAGAAACCGGTGATTATCCGCATCGTCTCGGGCACCGGCAACTATGTCGCCAACAACCACATCGTGGCGACGACCGAGCGGGCCACGGCCAACGACGCGCCCAACAGCGACTGCTTTGCGACGCAGGTCGAGGCCATTCTCTCAACCGGGAACCTGACGGCCCTCGAGGTGGTCGCCGTGCAGGTCGAACCGGCCTCCACCGGGAACACCATCCTCGATTCCGGCAGCGACATTGAGGTGCTGATCGATAAGTCGGTGAACGCCTTTCGCGGCACGCCCGTGCCGGGGCAGGCCCGAGCGCAAGACAGCTCTCGGATCGACAGTTGAAATCCTCCCTCAGCCTCCCTGCCGGCTACCGGCTCGAATTCTGGGCGCGCGGGCCGGGGTCGATCCGCATTTCTGAGGCCGATGCCGTGCTGTGGCAGGTCCCGGCATTCTCCGGTCACGTGGATTTCTTCGGTTACCAGCACCGCGAGGCCGGCAGCGTCACCGTCGAATGGCAGAGGCCCGAGGCGATCCTCTGGGCTTATGGCTACGATCCGGCTGATGTCGCCGAGGCCGGCATCACCCTCTGGGAGTTCGACGACGCCGGGCTGACGCTCAGCACCAAGGCTGAGATCGGTGCCTCGATGCGGTCCGATCCGGCGCGGCCGGCAATGCATTTCTCGCCACCCCGCCAGTGGATGAACGATCCGAACGGCCTCTGCAAGATCGGCGAGACCTGGCACCTGTTCTACCAGTTTCACCCTGCAAGCACCGAGTGGGGCCCGATGCACTGGGGGCACGCGGTCAGCACCGACCTGTTCAACTGGACCCACCTGCCGGTGTTCCTCCACCCCGAGCAGAACCTCTGGCGGCTCGGAGCCAGCGGCGGCGCCTTTTCCGGCTCGGCATTTGCCGACCGCGACGGCAGCCGCATATTCTTCTATACCGAGCGCCTGCCGGCCTATGACCTGTTCCAGGGCTATCGCGAGGTGCAGAAGCTGGCCCGGCCGGGGCGGGATGTGCTGCACGCCACCGGCTCCGAGACGGTGCTTACACTGCGCCCCGATGGCGTCGAGCACGATTTCCGCGACCCCAAGGTCTGGTGGGACGAGGCGGCAGGCGCCTACCGCATGGTGCTGGGTGCGGCGCTCTACGGCGACCCCGCCGTGCTGCTCTATGGTTCGGACAACCTCAGCGACTGGACCTATCTGGGCCCGCTCTATCGGGCGCCGGCGCACTACCGGGAAAACGGCGCCCGGGCGGTCGAGTGCCCCGACTTCTTCCCGCTAAATGGCAAGTGGGTGATGGTCATGGGCTTTGTCGGCTATACCGAACCGGCGACTGGCCGTCATAACCTGTTGTTCGCCCGGGTTGGTGAGTTCAAGGGCGATCGTTTCGTGCCTGATGCCGACGACTTGCAGGTCCTCGACTTCGGCACCGACTTTTACGCCATGCAGAGTTTTGAGGCCGAGGGCCGACAGATCGCCTTGGCCTGGCTGTTCAACTGGGAATCCCGCAAGCCTGCCGGCTCGCCCTATTCGGGCGAGATGTCGCTGCCGCGCGAACTCAGCCTCGATGGCTCCGGGCGGCTGTGCATGCACCCGGTGACCGAGCTGGATAGCGCCTGGCAGGCTCATCCCCTGGCCCAGGAGCCGGATGGGAGCGTCCTGCTGCGGGACGCGCCGTTCGAGCTCCGCCTGGATGGCAACCTCGACGGCACCAGCATCGTCGCGACGGAGAGCGGCGCCCTCTGCTTCGAGCTATCGGTATCGGGCGGTCGCCTTGCGGTTCGACTGGCTGGGGATGACGGGAAGATCCGCTACCAGGCCAGGTGTGGGTCGGCCACCGATCTCCGCATCGTCTACGACCGCGGCATCGTTGAGATCTTCGCCGACTACGGGGCCGTCTGCGGCACGCGGCGCGGCTACACCAACATCGCCCCGGACCGGGTTGAGGTGATATCCGCCGCCCGGTTCACCGTGTCCGAGCGGCGAGCGGTTCAACTACCCTGAGCCAAGGGCAGCTGTGGCCTACCGCCCTCATCCCGCACGAACGCGCCAGACGACCCCGGACGGCTCGTCTAGACTGCTTGGCTGCGCTCTCCGGGACTCCAATCGTCCTTTCGACCGAGCTCGCCCACTGGCAGAGCCAGGCTCCCGGCTAGAACCCTCATTTCAGGCCGGCAGGTCGCTGAGCGAGCGCGGTTCAGCCGCCTCGACATTGTTCACGCTATGGCGGAAGTCGCTCGAGGCTGGATATGCCGGTCTGCGGGACCGCATGATCGCTCCGAGTGGCCGATGCGCCTCCAGGGCGTGCCAGGGCGCATAGGACATCACATCATCGGCGTAGATGCGGCGCGCGTCACTCGCGGCGTTCTGCGGTGCAAGGTGAAGGGTCGCCACCGTCTGATGAGGCGAGAGGTCCTCGCGCCATAGCACCGAGGCATCCTCGATCGGCATCCGGCCGATGTCCGCGCACAACTGCACGCGCAGGGCGAAGTCAGCCGAGTTGTGCGCGAAGAACTCCTCCAGCAAGTCGCGGACCGGCGAACTGGGCCGGCCAGCGTGATCGACTTCATGGCCCGTCAAAGCACGCACATTGTCGGAAAGCGGTGTCACGCTAAACTTGCCGACATAGTCCCCGAATCGCAGAGCGGCCATCGAGTGGAAGGTCTCGCCGAGCGGATGGGCATTCTCCGGTGAAAGGATCTCGACCGGCGCCGGCAATGGGCGGCCCAGCGCCTTGAGCACCCTGGCGGCCAGACGCGCCTTCCTGCCGATCGAGGCAAGCTCATCGTCCGTCTTGGTCGGCTGCTGCTCGAGCGCCTTCTGCAGCTTGAAGTACTCGCTGACGGTTCCGAACGGCAGGGTTGGTGAGTTGACGAGGAGGAAATCCTGCGTGTCCAGACCATCCCCGATCGCGCGCTGGCCTTCCACGCCGAGTACCTTGATGGCCATGCCGAAGTGAGCGAGCAGCCAGTCGGGCCGGATGTCCCCGGGACCGAGATTGGTAGCCACTCGGGTTCAATGACATTGATGCGCATCGTTCTCGGCTTCCCGTGGAAGCGCTCTTAGGCGCGGGGCTCGGGAAGGGCGACCGTGAGGCTTCACCTCACGGCGTAGTGGTAACGGTAGTTGATAATTCAGAGTCTGCGTATCGGCTGACTACGTTGTCGGAACAGTCCCGCCGTCGATCACATGCTCGGTCCCGGTTATGGACGTTGCGCGATCCGACGCCAGAAATGCGATCAGGTCGGCAACCTCTTTCGGCTCGGCCGGTCGTCCCAGCGGGATACCGCCGAGCGAGTTCATAATCACCTGCACTGCCTCGTCATAGCCGATGCCGGCTTCTTCGGCGATGCGGAGTGCGAGACCACTGGCGTTCGGGCTGGAGATCCAGCCGGGCGAAACCCGTACCACTCGCACGCCCTTGGGCGAGACTTCCTTGGAAAGGCTCTTGCTATAGGTATTGAGCGCAGCCTTGGCCGACGCGTAGGCCGTCGTCGCCTCCGGTAGCGGCAGGCGGTTCTGGATCGAGGTCACATGGATGACGACGCCACTGCCCTGGGCGATCATGCCGGGGATCAGAGCGCGATCGAGCCTGACAGCGGGAAAGAAGTTGAGGTCGAACTCCTTGTTCCATTCAACATCGTCCAACGCGACGAAACCACCCGATGGCGCGGACGAGCCACCCAGAACGTTGACGAGGATGTCGAGCCCACCAAGCTCACCATCCACCGCATCGATGACAGCCTTTACCCCGGCTTGGGTGGTCAGATCGGCGGCGACGAACGCTTCACCGTCAAGATCCGCCGGCTCGTGTCGCGCTGTTGTCAGAACGTGCGCGCCTAGCTCCCGGAAGAGCGCCACCGTTGCGGCGCCGGCGCCCAAAGTACCCCCGGTGATAAGCGCCCGTCGCCCCTGCAATGTGAGGAACGGGGTCATACCGTGATTTCCAGCTCAGCAACCTTGTCCCCGGCGAGGACGAAGAAGTACTTCAGATCGACCGGGCTGCCGGGGAAGTCACCGGCGACATGAGCCATCACCTGGATCTTGTCGTTCTGAGTGGTGATGAAGAACGGCTCGATGGTGGTGGGACCGAATTTTCCGCTGTAATCGATCTTCCACTGTCGGATGGCTTCGTGGCCGACGATGGTTTCGCCGACATCCTTGACCTTGGCGTTTTCGGTGAAGGAAGCGGCGAGTTCGTCAGGGCCGCCGTCACGGTCGGCAGCAAAATAGGCCTTAATGGCCCTAGGCAGCTTAACAGTCATTTTCAGCTCTCCAGCTCGGTCTGTGCAGCCTTGCCGGCTGCGAGGCCGATCCCCTTTTGGGCCCGGCGGGGATAATCTAGGGCTGGACGAATGCCCCGATAACAGGGACAAATAGGGATGAGGAATTTCGAAAATCGGGACAATGACGCGATCTGTGCTTGCCGACCTCGACGCCGTTCTCGGCATTGCCCGCCAAGGCTCCTTTAGAGCCGCAGCGCTTGAGCTCGGCATGTCCACGACGGCCCTGAGCAATGCCATCGCCAAGCTTGAACAGCGCCTCGGCATTCGCCTGTTCAACCGAACGACGCGCAGCGTTTCGCTCACCGACGCGGGGAAGACTTTTGTCGAGCGGGTTGGGCCCGCGATGACAGATATCCACGACGCCATGCTGGCCGCTCAGTCGCTCCAGGAGACGCCGACCGGTACCTTGCGCATCAATGCATTTGCGTCGGCCGCCAGAGAAGTGATGGCACCCCTCATCCTATTGTTCCTGCGGCAATATCCTCGGGTGCATATCGATCTGGTTACCGAGGGACGACTGGTAGATATAGTTGCGGCCGGCTTCGACTTGGGCCTGAGGCCAGCAGATTTAGTGCCCAGCGACATGATAGCCTTGCCGCTCGGCCGAGAGCGCAGCAACGCTGTCGTCGCGTCACCAGACTTTCTCCGGACACATGGCAGGCCATTGGTCCCGGCGGACCTCTATCGGTTCAGGTGCATCCGTTCGCGTCTTCCCAATAACGCCCTGTTTCGGTGGCGATTTGAAAAGGATGGGAGCGCGGTTCAGATCGACGTGCAGGGCGCAATTACCCTCGACGAGTCGAGCCTTGTTAAGATAGCCGCGCAGAATGGTATTGGGCTGGGCTATGTGATGGAAGCGGACGTGCGCGATGACATTGGGGCCGGGCGCTTGGTGCGCGTCCTCGAGGATTGGACCCCTCCGTTGGCTCCGCTGGCGCTGTATTATCCGGGCCGAAAGAATCCTCCCGCAGCCTTCAGCGCCTTCATGCGTGCCGCGAGAGAGTTCGCATCCGCCAATAGTTAGTCGCTCCTGGAGCAATGGCCGCTTCGGGCCAGAAGCGGCCGTGCCGCCAGCGAAACAGCCCTCGCGCGATCGCCGGGTCGTAGCGGCTGCTGGCTAGGGCAGGTCCGACAGCGCCAGGTTACCGTGATGCGCTCAACCTATCCCAAGGCCAGGTTCAGCCGATAGCTCAACGCCTCGGCCAGATGCGGGCGGGTAACCTTGTCGGCGCCGGCGAGGTCGGCGAGGGTGCGCGCCACTTTCAGCACCCGGTGGTAGGCGCGGGCCGAGAGGTTGAAGCGCTCCGAGGCCTGCAGCAGCAAGGTCTGGCTGTCCTTGTCGGGATTGACCAGCTTTTCGATCAGCGACGGGCCGGCGGCGGCGTTGGTGAAGACATCGGGGTGGCCGGCTTCGATGTAGCGCCGGCGCTGCCGCTCGCGCGCCGTTTCGACGCGGGCGGCGACGGCGGCTGAGGGTTCGGCCGTCGCCGGGCCGATCATCTCGGCGGCCGAGACAGCGGGCACGTCGATGCGCAGATCGATGCGATCGAGGAACGGCCCGGAGACCCGACCCTGGTAGTCGAGCGCACATTGGTCGCCGCGCTTGCAGACATGGCCGGGTGTGCCGGCGAGCCCGCATTTGCAGGGGTTCATCGCCGCAATCAGCTGGAAGCGGGCAGGAAAGCTGACATGCGCGTTGGCGCGGGCGATCACCGTCTCGCCCGCTTCGAGCGGCTGGCGCAGGCTGTCGAGCACCGAGGGCGAGAACTCCGGCAACTCGTCGAGGAACAGCACGCCGTTATGGGCGAGGCTGGCTTCCCCCGGCCGGACCTTCAGGCCGCCGCCGACCAGCGCCGCCATCGAGGCCGAATGATGCGGGGCGCGGAACGGCCGGCGATCGCTGAGCGCGCCGCCTGCCAGTTCGCCGGCAATCGACTGGATCATCGACACATCGAGCAGTTCGCGCGGGTTGAGCGGCGGCAGGATCGAGGGCAGTCGCGCCGCCAGCATGGATTTGCCGGCGCCGGGCGGGCCGATCATCAAGAGGTTATGGCCGCCCGCCGCCGCGACTTCGAGCGCTCGGCGCGCCACCTGCTGGCCGCGCACTTCGCTGAGATCGGGCAGCCCGGCCGGCTCGGCCCGCCGCCGCGCCACAGGGCGGCTGCAGAGCTGAAAGCCACCGAGATGGTTGACCAGCGCCAACAGCGTTGGTGGCGCGACGATCTCGAGGTCCTCACCGGCCCATGCCGCCTCCGGCCCCGAGGCCTCGGCGCAGATGATCCCCATGTCGCGCGACAGTGCGGCGATCGCTGCCGGCAGCACTCCGGCGGTCGGGGCGAGCTGGCCGTCGAGCCCGAGTTCCCCGAGCGCCAGGTAGCCTTCGAGCGCATCGGACGGGATGGCGCCGATCGCCGCCATCAGCCCGAGCGCAATCGGCAGGTCGTAATGGCTGCCCTCCTTGGGCAGGTCCGCCGGGGCGAGGTTCACGGTGATGCGCTTGGGCGGCAGGCTGAGGCCCGAGGCATAGAGCGCCGCCCGCACCCGCTCGCCCGATTCCTTCACCGCCTTGTCCGGCAGCCCGACGAGGAAGAATTTTGGCAGGCCAGGCGCAATCTGCACCTGCACATCCACCGGCACCGCCTCGATCCCCTGAAACGCCACGGTGGCGACCCGCGTGACCATCGTTATGCCCCCAACATCCGCGCGGCACGCTAGCAGGAGGTCTGCGGGCGAAGCAAGAACATTTAGGGAACAGATCGGCGATGACAGGGGTCCCGCTGGCTGCCACAGTGCCTACGGATAGTGGTTGAAGAGATTTCCGGCGTCCGGGATGTGCGCCATGATCGCATCGCTGATATCGGTAAGCTCTTCGAACGCCGTGGCCGGGATTGCCGCCTCGAGTGCCGCCGCGTTGCTTGCCACCTGCTCCCTCGTCCGGCCTCCGGCGACGACCGAATTGACGCCGACCTGACCGAGGATCCAGCGGATCGAGAGGGTCGAAAGCGGCAGGTCGAGCTCGGCGGCGAGCCGCTTCATTTGCTCCACGCCGGCATGCACATGCGGCCAGATGTCAGCCCTGAATGGCAGGATCGAGTGACGCTGGTCACCGGCAATCAGACCCGGATCGCGGCCGAACTTGCCGGTAAGGATCCCATGACCCAGCGGGCTGTAGGCCACCACGGCGATATCGTGGGCGAGGCAGTACGGAATGGCTTCAGCTTCAGCATACCGCCACAGCAGGTTGTAGCCCAGTTGATGGACTTCGATGCTGCCGACCTCAGAAACCTGCTCCATTTGCGCAACGCTGAAGTTGCTCACCCCGACAGCACCGATCTTGCCCTGAGCGCGTGCGGTTTCGAGACCTTCCATGACCGGGCGCATGTCCCTGCCGGCACGGGGCCAGTGAATGTAGTAGAGGTCGATGAAGTCCACACTGAGCCTGTTGAGGCTGCCTTCGACTTCGGCAATTGCGGCGGCTGCCGTCAGGTCATCTGTGTGCGACTTGGATGCGAGAAAGACACTCTCCCGCTTGCCCTCAAGGAACTGGCCGAGCAGAGTTTCCGACCTGCCGTTGCCGTAGCCCGCGGCGGTATCAAAGTGCCGTATTCCCGCCAGATAGGCGGCATGCAGTGCGCCGAGCAGATCGGTGTCCGTCGCGTCTTTAGCGTACCACGAGCCGCCTTGCGCAATCGGCAGCAGGGGCAACGGATTATTGGCGAGCGGGGCAGGGCGGAGGGCGGGCGAGAGCATCGTCACGATCGGTCAGGTACTTTCGCGAATGATGAGCTCGGGATCGATCAAGGTAACCCGCGGCGGCGGTAGTTTCTCGCCAGCGGCGATCAGGTGCATCAGGCGATCGACGGCCATTTGCGAGACGGCCTGGGCGTCGTAGTTCACCGTCGACAGCGGCGGCTCTCCGAATTCGGTGAAGGCGATGTTGTCATAACCCATGATGGCGAGGTCGTCGGGAATGCGCACGCCCTGCTTGTGGCACCAGCGCAGCGCCCCCAACGCCAGCGAGTCGTTGTCGGTCAGCACCGCGGTCGGCCGCTTCGGCCCGTTCATGAGCATGTCGAGCGCGAAATAGCCGTGCCGCGCATAGTGGCCATTGGTCGGCGCGATCAGCTCCGCATCGACGCCGATGCCGGCCTCCAGCAGGGCCTGCTGATAGCCTTCGAGCTTTTCGTCATTGCCATTGGCATGCGAGGCGTCGAGAAAGCCGATCCGCTTGTGGCCCCGGCCGATCAGGTAGCGCGTCGCCTGGTAGCCGCCGCTGCGATCGTTGACGCTTACCCCGTCAATGCCAGCGTCAGGATCGGCAATCAGCAGGACGAGCGGAAAATTGGCGCTGCGTAACGGCCTGAGGTGTTCGAGGTCGCGATGCCGCGCCGGGTAGATCAGGATGCCATCCACCTGGCGGGAGCGGAACATGTCGACGACCCGGATTTCCTCCTCGAGCGTGTTGTTCGAGGTGGCGAACAGCGTGCCGTAACCCCTCTCCGCCAGCGCGATCTCGACCGACTGGGCGGTCTGCGTCAGCGTCGGGTTGAGAATGTCGGTCAGCACCAGGCCAATGGTGCGGGTCGCTCGGCTCACCAGCGACTGCGCCACGTGGTTGGGAACGTAGCGCAGCTCAAGCGCCGCCGACTGGATCTTGTTCCGGGTTTCGACGGGAATTCGCTCGCTGTTGCGCAGCGCCAGAGACACGGTGTTAAGTGAAAACCCGGTGCGCGCAGCAATGTCCCGTAACCGCACGATCCCCTTACCCAAGTTCGGCACCCGATTCTTGCACCGGCGATACTTCGCCCGTCGCTATGCAACACCGATAGCATGCCGGTGTCGCGCTGGTCACCGTGGCTCGATCGTCCATAGGAACGGACATCGCGATCAGGCGATCGCTCCCGTTTCCTGCAGCCGGCGGATCGCCTGAAGCTGCAGGCTGTCCTCGGCCATCTCCATCAGTTCGATCCGGTTGCCGTCCGGGTCTTCCAGCCACGCCTGGCGGTTGCCGTCGATCGCTGTCTTGAGCGGCAACAGCAGCTCGAGCCCAGCGGCCGCCACTTGCGCCAGCGTATCGTCGATGTTCTCAACGGTAAGGCACATATGGTTCATGCCGTTGGCGTTCCAGCCTGGTGCACGATCGTTTTCGGCTCCCGGGAAAACTTCGAGATACTGTGCGTCGGTGATCCGCAGATAGACCAGCCAGACGCTTCCGTCGTCCTTGTGGAGCCGCAGCATCTCGGGAAAGCCGAGCTTGTTGATGTAGTAGTCGAGCGAGCGATCGAGGTCGGTGACCTTGATCGCCACATGGCCGACACCATTGATTCCGTGCATGATTTTTCTCCCCCTCAAGCGACTTTGTCGATCCGGCTGAAACCGATCGTCCGCGCAATTTGTATGAACGCTAATACGAATGGATCATCCAAACCATGGGGCCTGTCAATCAGCATTTCTTCGCCGCCAGACCGCTCTCGTGTCGGCCCTCCAGAGGAACGTACGGATAAGATATTGATATTACTTAATATTCAAGGTGACTATTCCGGCGCATATCGCCAAGTTTCGTCGTACGGCGCGATCGTTCCCACCCGAGGGGACCTGCTCTCCTCAGATTATTGACCATTGACGAGATCGGCAGCGCGTATCTAGATTAGCGATAATACGACCTCAACGGTCAGGGAGGCGCCACCACGGTCCAGAGGCCGGGTGGCGCTGCAGGGAGGGAAGCATGGCCTTTCGGTGGAGCCGAATGTCGCCGCAGCTCGCGCTGACACCGGCGGTGGCGATAACGGTCGTCGCCTTCATCGGTTCGATCCTGTGGACGATCTACGTCTCGTTCACCTCATCAAAGGCCTTTGCGACCTACGGCATCGATTTTTCCGACTGGGCCCGCCAGTACGAACGGCTGTTCAAGGACAAAGGCTGGACCATTGCGCTCAAGAACATGCTGGTGCTCGGCATCGGCAGTTTTCTGGCCATTGTCTTCGGATTCATTCTTGCTGCCCTGATCGATCGCGAGAAGCGCGGCGAGGGCTTTTTCCGGACGGTGTTCCTCTATCCGCTGGCGGTCTCGCTGATCGTCACCGGCGTGGCGTGGCGCTGGATGTTCAACCCCAGCTTCGGCCTGCAGGGTGCGCTGCATTCCATCGGCCTCACCTTCATCAGCTTCGATTGGCTCTCCAAGCCCGAGACCGCCATGTATGGCATCATCCTCGCCTCGGTCTGGCAGGGGGCCGGCTTCTACATGGCGCTGATGCTCTCGGGCCTCAAATCCATCAACACCGAGATCTGGAGCGCTGCCCGTCTCGATGGGGTCAGCTTCTGGCGGCTCTACGCCGAGATCATCATCCCGATGATGAAGTTTACCTTCCTCACCTGCGCAATTCTGCTCTCGCTGGGCGTGGTCAAGGCCTACGACATTGTCGTGGCCATGACCAATGGCGGGCCGGGGCAGGCCACCTGGGTGCCGGGCTACTTCACCATCAACGCCTACTGGGTGAAGTCCAACCTCGCCTATGCCTCCGCCGCCGCCGCTCTGATGCTGGGCATCACGGCGCTGATCTTCCTGCCGCTGGTGCTGCTCACCGCCTGGCGCGAACGGGCGAGGACGTCATGAGCACCGCTCTCCTATCGGGCGACGCCCGCGTCGAGGCCGCGCCGCGGTTCCCCCGCAAGCGTAAGTCAATCTCGGGGCGCTCAATCGCCATCCTGGTTTTCCTGAGCATCTGCGCTGCCTTCTTCTGCGTGCCGCTCTATGTCATCGTCACCACCTCCTTCAAGACGATGGAACAGATCCGCGAAGGCGCGATCTTCTCGCTGCCCTCACCCATCACCTTCGAGCCCTGGGTCAACGCCTGGGATCATGCCTGCTCCGGCATCCGCTGCGAGGGTCTCAAGGTCGGCTTCTGGAACTCGGTGGCGATCCTTTTCCCCAGCCTGGTGCTGTCGCTGACGCTGTCGTCGATCACCGGCTACGCGCTGGCGCTGTGGAAGGTGCGCTGGGCCGGCACCTTCCTTTTCATCCTCTTCATCTGCGCTTTCGTGCCGTTCCAGATCATCATGATCCCGCTCATCATTCTGAGTTCGGGCCTCAAGGTCTACGGCACCATCTGGGGCATCGCCATCATCCACGCGGTGCTCTCCATGCCCTTCCTGACGCTGGTCTTCCGCAACTACTACAAGGGCATTCCGCAGGAGATCATGAGCGCCGCGATGATGGACTCCGGCTCCTTCTGGCGCGTCTTCGGCGAGATCATAGTGCCCATGAGCGGCAACATCTTCATCGTCGTTTTGATCCTGCAGGTCACTTCGATCTGGAACGACTTCCTGCTCGGCCTGACCTTTGGCGGCCTCGGTACCCAGCCGATGAGTGTCGTACTCGCCAATGTGGTCATCACCACCACCGGCGAGGCGGCCTACAACGAGAACATGGCGGCAGCGCTGCTCACCGCCATCCCGCCACTCGTCATCTACTTCATTCTCGGCAAGTTCTTCGTCCAAGGCATCACTGCCGGCGCAATCAAGGGGTAAGCGGGCATGCCACGGGTCATCTTCGAAGACATCATCAAGAGCTACGGAAAGCTGACGGTTCTCAAGAACCTTGATCTGGCCATCGACGACGGCGAGTTCCTCGTGCTGCTCGGCCCCTCGGGTTGCGGCAAGACCACCCTGCTCAATCTGCTGGCTGGGCTGCTCGACGTCACTGCGGGCCGGATTACCATCGGCGACCGCGACGTCACCGACCTCGACCCCAAGGACCGTGGTCTCGCCATGGTCTTCCAGTCCTACGCGCTCTATCCCACCAAGACCGTGCGCGGAAACTTGAAGTTTGGTTTGGCTGCTCACAAGCTGCCGGCTGCCGAGATCGAGCAACGCATCGCCTGGGCCGCCCGCTTGTTACAGATCGAGCCGCTGCTCGATCGCAAGCCGGCCCAACTCTCGGGCGGCCAGCGCCAGCGCGTCGCCATCGGCCGGGCGCTGGTCAAGAAGGTCGGCGTGTTCCTCTTCGACGAACCGCTCTCCAATCTTGATGCCAAGCTGCGCACCGAGATGCGGCTCGAGATCAAAAAGCTCCATGACGAGCTCAGGTCGACCATCGTCTACGTGACGCACGACCAGATCGAGGCCATGACCATGGCGACGCGCATCGCCGTCATGGATGCCGGCGTCATCCAGCAGTTCGGAACGCCCGACGAGATCTACGGCAGCCCGGCAAATCTGTTCGTCGCCGGCTTCATCGGCTCCCCCGCCATGAATCTGCGCCCCGCCACCCTTTCGGTGGCCGGCGGCAAGGTTGCCGCGCGTGCCGCCGGCGTCGACCTCGACGTCAGCCACTATGGTTTTCTCACCTCGCCGCGCGATGGCCAGAGCGTCGTCATCGGCTTGCGCCCGGAACATTTCGGCGAGCCCGACGCGGCCGTGACCGATCCTGCTGGAAATTTCTCGCTCCCCGTCCAGCACAGCGAAAAAACCGGCAGCGACGCCACCGCCTATCTCAAATTCGGCGATGGCCTGATCGCCACCCGTGTCGACCCCGAACAGATCGGCCGCTTCAAGCAGGGCGATACGGTCAACATTTCCTTCCCGCAGGGGAAGCTGCACGTCTTCGACGCCCAGAGCGGGCGCCGACTCTAGGTCGAGCATCGCACCCCGATCTTGCTGAGGGTGGCGGTGATCGATGCGGCGACCCCGCCGAAGGTAATGGGACGCCAATGCCCGGGCTCACCGGCCCGGCCTACCCAGGTTCTCCCGGGTAACGGGCGGACCGCACGCGAGCCTTGGAGGAAGGGGAGCCGTGTCAGCGGCCGTTCTGATGAAGGGCTTGGGCGTGACCGATGGCCGGATCTTCCGGCAGGCCCTGCCGCAAGACAGGGACGTGAAACGTCGACTCGCCGAAGGCGAGCCAAAAGGGAGAGACACGAATGCATATGAAATCATTGGCGACCATGGCGGCCACACTGCTGCTCAGCGCCGCGCCGCTCGCTGCGACCGCCGAAGAATTGATCGTCTATCACGGCTGGTCGTCCAAGGCCGAAGTCGCGGCCCTCAACATCCTCCAGGCTGCCCTTAACGAAAAGGGTCACACCTGGAAGGATCTGGCGATTCCGCACAACTCCGGCGTCAACGTCTCCATCGTCAACATGGTGACTGGTGGCGATCCGCCGAACGCCTTCGTCACCTCCGATCCGCATATCTTCCGCGACCTTGCCGGTCTCGGCCTCGAGCGTGACCTGACCGACTACTACAAGGAAATCGGCGCGGCCGACAATTTCTTCCCGATCGTGCAGGAACTCTCCACGGTCGACGGCAAGATGGTGAAGGTGCCGCTCTTCCTCCACATCGACGGCATGGTCTACTGGAACATGGACGTCGCCAAAAAAGCCGGTGTCGATCCGACAGCCTGGAAGAGCGTCGACGACATGATCGCCGACTTCCCCAAAGTCAAAGCCGCTGGCTTCGTGCCTGCCGCCGTCGGTGGGCAAGCCTTCCAGGTCGGATATCTGTTCCATGCCATGGTCGCTGCCATAGCCGGGCCGGACATCTACGACCGCATCTACTCGGAAACCCCCGACCCGACCGCCTTCGATACGCCCGAAGTGCGCAAGGCCATCGAAGTCGTACGGGCCTTCTCCAACGAAGCCACCCCCGAAAGCGAGAATCGTCCCTGGAACGAGACCACCAATACGGTGATCGCCGGCCAAGCCCTGTTCCACATCATGGGCGACTGGATGAAGGGCGAATGGCTCGCCGCCGGCAAGGTCCCGGGGGTCGACTTCGGCTGTGAAGTCATTCCCGGCGCGCTCGCCGTTCCGGTGACCTCCGACGCCATGGGCATCCTCGGCGGCCAGCCGCCGGAAAAGGACAAGGCCGAACTCGACCTCGTCGCTGCCTTCGTCGACCCGATCGTCTCGGCCAAGGCCAATCAGCAGAAGGGTTCGACCAGCCCGCGTGCCGACGCTCCGACCGAGTTCCGCGATGCTTGCAACCAGGTGGCCATGGACGCCATGAACAAGCCAGACGGCGCAGTGAAGAACCCCTTCAACGTCATCACCGGCGACTGGAACAACGGCATCTGGACGGCAATGTACAACTTCTGGAGTGACAAGAATCAGACGACGGACGATGCCGTCGCTGCCCTCAAGGACGCCTACGACCTGACGTTCAACTGACCGTGGGGGCCGGCGGGGAGAACTCCCAACTCCCTGCCGGTCCTCCCTGTTTCGACCGGCGCTCCGGCGCCCCAAGGTCCGCCGGGCAGCGCGACATCGTCGCGTTCCTCGGCGGATAGGGCACCATCAACGTCAACAGCTGGGCCCCCGGCAGCCGGCGCTTCGCCTATGTGGCCTACCCGATGCGTAAGGCGGCCTGAGCCTCGCGCCCCCAAGATTTGGAGAACAACGTGCAGCCTTTCACCAGCCTCGGTCACTTCAACCTCAAGACCAACGATCTTCAGGCCTCGATCGACTTCTATGCCAAACTCGGCTTTCCCGAATTCCTGCGCCTGACCCAAGCCGACGGCCGCACCTGGATCGTCTACCTGCGCATCACCGATGAGCTCTATATCGAGCTGCTGCCGGGGGGCACCGGCCGCGCCGGTGACCAGCAGGCCGCCGGCCTCAATCACCTCTGCCTGACCACGACGAACATCGAGGACACCGCCGCGCACCTGGCGAGCGTCGGCATTGCTCTCGTTTCGCCGCTTGATCCCACCAGACGCGGTGTGGACGGCAATCGCGGCATGTGGATTGTCGATCCCGACGGCAATCGGATCGAAATCATGGAGATGGCTCCCAGCTGCGATCAGTATGCTGCGATCAACACCTTCCGCGACACGGGCCGGGCCACCACGCTGTCCCGTCCCATCTAGGGCATTTCACCGCTGAAAGCGCTCTAGCAACAGGTTTGGCCGCGGCGTTGCTGGAAGACTACATCATCGTCCGAGTGGGAAGGCCGATCAGCCGATGACCCGCGGGCTGCAGCTGCAAGGAAACCAAGTGAGCAAACGCATAGTATTCACCGGCGGCAGTGGGAAGGCCGGGCGGCATGCCGTTGCCTATCTTCTTGCCCAGGGTCACAGCGTCTTCAACCTGGACCTCAAGCCGCTCGACATCGAGGGCGTCAACACGCTCAACGCCGATCTCACGGACAGCGGCCAGGTGTTCAACGCGCTTTCGATGCATTTCGACTTCGATGGCTTCAGGACCGGAAGGGGGCCAGCCCCGGTCGATGCCGTCGTACACTTCGGTGCCGTTCCCCGTGTGCTCCTGCAGCCCGACAACGAGACGTTCAAGACCAATGTCGTTTCGACGTACAATGTGATCGAGGCTGCGACCAAGCTCGGGATCAGGAAGATCGTCATCGCTTCAAGCGAGACCACCTATGGCGTATGCTTTGCAGAAGGCGACCGGGACTACCACTCGTTCCCGCTCGAGGAAGACTACGACATCGACCCGATGGACAGCTATGGCCTTTCCAAGCTGGTCAACGAGAAGACCGCGCGCGCCTTTGCCGCGCGCACCGGCGCCGACATCTACGCCCTGCGCATCGGCAACGTGATGTCGCCAGAGGACTACGCGAACTTCCCCGGTTATCTCGCCAATCCACCATCGCGCAAACGCAATGCCTGGAGCTATATCGACGCGCGCGACCTCGGCCAGATCGTCGATCTCTGCATTGGCAAGGATGGGCTGGGGTTTCAGGTCTTCAACGCGGTCAATGACGAGATCGTCGCCAACGAGCCGACCGAGACCATATTGCGCAAATACGCGCCGAACACGCCGATCACACGCCCGATGGGCGAGCGCGAAGCCCCCCTCTCGAACCGCAAGATCCGCACCATTCTCGGGTTCAAGGAACAGCACAACTGGCGCAAGTATCTCCCAAGTGCCTGAACCGCCCAGGTGCCAGATCACCAGGCGGTCCTGCCCTCATGGGAGACGCCAGCGGCTGGGCGGGCTAGCGGCGCCCTGACGCACACTCAAGCCAGTATTGTAATC
This sequence comes from Devosia sp. Root105, assembly GCF_001424865.1. Classification (NCBI taxonomy): domain Bacteria; kingdom Pseudomonadati; phylum Pseudomonadota; class Alphaproteobacteria; order Hyphomicrobiales; family Devosiaceae; genus Devosia; species Devosia sp. Root105. The sequence continues at coordinate 478,898 of NZ_LMCR01000001.1, read as the reverse complement.
TGCCTAGAGTGGCGTCGACCGACTATCAGTACGCAGCGCTTGCCATGGACGTCTGTCTGCGGTCGGCGGGCTACTAGGAGGCGCTCCATTTCAGCCGGCTGTGCAGACTGGCCGCAGCAGGTTACGCTTGACCATTCCCTCCCTCGCGACCTGCTCAGCAGGAGGTCTGCTATCGCTGGAAGGTTTCACACCTCGGCCGGCAGCGAGAGACCTTCGCGCGCCATGGCTCGCTGCACCGCGGGCCGCTGCAGCGTCAGCTGTGCATGCCTGGTCCAGGCCGGATAGCGAGCTCGCATCGAAAGGCCGATCGAGCTGCCCCACCGATACAGCACCAGCAAAAACGGATCGACGATCGAGAAGCGCTCCCCGACACTCCACGTGGGGGTGTCGGCAAGGGCCCGTTCGATGTCCTGATTGGCAGCCTCGACGATCCGGTTTCCCTGCGCCCCCAGCGCTGCGGCATGCCGGGGATCCGGGTCGAACCGCTCCGGCCGCCAGATCAGCCCATAGCCAACGCTGTGCACCCAGCCGCTGAGCCAGGCCAGCCACTCGGTGATGCGCGCCTCGAGCAGTGGATCCCCCGCCTGGCCAAGTGCGTGCTCCGGGTAGCGGCTCGCCAGGTAGCGAAGGATCGCCGGGAGCTCGGTGAGGATCCTCGCTTCGCCGGGGATGCGCAGCGCCGGGACGCGGCCCTTGGGATTGATCGAGAGGTATGGCTCGCGCTGCGTGTCGCGGTCGGCGACCGATACCGCGAACAGTTCGAACTCGGCTCCCACCTGTTCGAGAATGATATGGACGGCCATCGAGCAGGCGCCCGGGGAGTAGAACAGCTGGTACATTGTTTGCATGCCTTCGCGCCCCTGGGGCCGCTTGCGTTCGATCTCCAGCCAAGGGTCGATGAACCCGCCTCCAAGCTCAAACCATTGTTTTGCCACCGCAGCCATTAGTGATACTAATGGCCGATGGTCGGAAAGCGGCTTCCCAGCATTCAGACGATGCGTGCCCTCGAAGCCGCGGTGCGGCTCCGCTGTTTCACCACGGCCGCTACCGAACTCGCCTTGTCCCAGGGGGCGGTGAGCCAGCATATCCGGGCACTGGAACAGCGCCTGGGGCACCCACTGTTCGTCCGCACGGCGAGCGGTGTTGAACCAAACCCCATATCGCAGGCGCTGGCGTTGCAGATACGACAGGGCCTGACCGTGCTCGACCGGGCTTTCGACCAGATGCCGCGGCGAACCGACCATGGCAGCGCGGCAGAGAGGCGCGAGCGGCTGGTCATCAGCACCCTCCCGGCTTTCGCCGCAAGGTGGCTCATGCCGCGGCTCGACGCCTTCGCGCGCCTCCACCCCGAAATTGAGCTCGAGATCGAGACATCCGCCACGCTCGCCCGGCTGGACGCCAGTGACGGGATCGATGCCGCCATCCGCTATGGCGGTGGCGCCTGGCCGGGCATGGCTGCCGAGCATCTGATGGACGAGGTGGTGTTTCCTGTAGCGAGCCCCGATCATTGCGGCGGCAACCTCCCGGTACTGCCCGCGGATCTGGCGGATTGCGTGCTGCTGCGGCAGTCGGTCCAACCGTGGACCCCCTGGTTCCAGGCCGCCGGGCTCGATCTCGTCGAGCCGCAGGCAGGCGTGTTGTTTTCGGACACTTTGTTGGCGGTAGAGGCCGCCCTCGCCGGACGGGGGATCCTCCTGGCGCGGCGCTCCATCGTCGAGGATGAACTCCGCTCAGGCCGGTTGCGCCGCCTCTGGACGCACGAGATCGTCGACGTACATGCCCACTATCTGGTCTGGCCGACCTCAAGCCGCCGCCTCGCCGCGATCGGCAAGTTGCGCACCTGGCTGCTCGATGAGGTCACCCGGTGGCTGGCTGACATTGCGCCGCGTGAACGGGGTCGATTCGCATGACCCAGAGCACGCACCTCAAGGTGCGTAATTTACAGCGCTCGCCTCCGCCAACTAGCGTGCCGCCAAGTCTTGAGGAGATGCACCATGGCGGACAAGTCGGCCACCCGAACGGCCCGCTGCGCTTGCGGGCAGTTGCGGATCGAGCTGCGCGGCGAACCGATCAGAACCTATGCCTGCGCCTGTCGGGAGTGCCAGAGGATCACCGGCTCGGCCTTCGCCTATCGCGCCATGTTTGAAGCAGGCGCCATCGTCGCGCGGAACGGCAGCACCCTCAGCTGGCACCGCAGCGAAGGTCCGGGTCGCTGGATCGAGCATGTGAGGTGCCCCGATTGCGGTACCCTCGTCTACCAGCAGGGTGAGGCACTGGGCGACCGCCTCTCGGTTTCGGTCGGCTGCTTCGGCGATCAGGCTTTCCCTGCCCCGGTCATGCTGTATTTCGCCTCGCGCAAGCACCATTGGCTGAACCTGTCCGTGCCGGTCACCGGCTGAGCGATTCGCGCCCCTCGCTGTCGGACCGGTGCCGGGCGGTTGACTTCGGTCGGCCGCCCTACCACGTCCCCCGCCACGCTTCGCACCCTACCCAGTCTGGAGTTCGCCATGCAGCGACATCCCGCCGATTCCTGCGGCTTCGGCACCGCCCTCAACGCGATCGGCGGTAAATGGAAAACTGCCATTCTGTGGGAAATCAACGAGCAGCCCCGGCGTTTCGGCGAGTTGCGCCGCCGTCTGGCCGGCATCAGCGAGAAGGTTCTCAACGCCCAGCTGACCGAAATGGTCGCCGACGGGCTGATCCTCCGCACGGAACACCACGGTAGCGCGGTCAAGCACGTCGAGTATGCGGTGACCCCTTGGGGCAGGAGCCTCAACGAGGCCGTGGGCGTCATGTCCCGCTGGGGCAAGGCCCAGGAACACCGCATGCTTGCCCTCGGCGAGATCGGGCAAGGCGACGACCTCAGCCGGCGTTTGGCCGGTCCAGCACATAGCGCCGCTGCTGGATAAGCTCACCACGCGAGTGCGACATCAGTTCGACTGCATCCAGCGGTTCGAAGCCCAGTTTGAGCAGCACCCTGGCCGATGCGGGGTTGTCGGCCGCGTGCCCGGCCCGCAGCTGCCTGAGCCCGACCTCGGCAAAGGCGAAGCGCATCACCGCCGCCGCTGACTCGCTTGCAAACCCGCGGCCCCAGACGCTTCGGTCGAACCAGTAGCCGAGCTTGCCCTCTGCGTCGCTGATGCCGTCGATATCGACGAGGCCGACGAACCGCGCCTCGTGTTCGACGGCAAAGCGATAGGCCTCCCCGGCTGCCCATTGGCGCGGGTGATCGGCGAACCAGTCGCCGAGCGCCCGCAGATCCGGCGGGTAGGTCGCCTTGCTCAGCATGCGCGCCACCTCCCATTCGGAGCGGATCTCGAAGGCCCGCTCGGCATCGCCTGCGCTGCTCGGCCTCAGAACCAGACGCGGGGTCATTTCGGCTGAAGTGCTCCCCCGTCACCGGCGAATCTTACCTCGGCAACGACGTTACCGTTCGAGACGCGGCAGGCAATTCACTACCGCTGGAAAGGCACGGTCGTCGTCAGCGTTTGTCCGGATCGATTGAGTTCGACCGTGAAGTCGACAGTAATCTGCTTGCCGCTGAGTTCGAGGACCGAGTTGATCTGGATGGGCGTGCCGACCCGGTCGCTCTGCTTTTCACTCAGTTTGAACGTGATGCTGTTGCCTTGCTTAGCCCCCACCGCGGCGGCCGAGAGGCCAACGTTGGAGCGCATCGTCGCTTCGAAGCGGTTTGCGTTGTCGTTGAAAAAGATCGTACCCGATACGGACAGGTTCATGTTCACCAGGCTGCAGCGCCCGGCGTAGTTGATCTTGACCAGTCTGCCCTGGGTCACTTTCAGGCGGCAAGTAAAGGCCTCGGGCTGGTCACCGCCACGCAGAACGCTGCTGCCGCTCCAGTTTCCGATATACGAGCGTAGCAGGGCAGTTTCGGCCTCTCCGGCGTGGCTTGGAGCCGCGAACAGCACGGACATGGCGACCGCCGCCAGAAGCAGTTTCAAAATAAAGCGCATCGCGACCCCCTCACAATGTCGAATATCTAGCGCTGGCGGGCGCCGTAATACAACAACTATGCCGGAGCGGAAACGGGTGGCCCGGATACGCGAAAGCCCACCACCCCCGCAACCGAGGTGCCGCTTGCCACTCAGCCAAGGGCCATCAGCCTACATTCGAACGTGGTTTCTGATCAGCCCCGGCGCGACGTAAGCGACGATCTCCGAGCCGTAGATCACCAACGCAAAAACTGCGCCAAAAGCGAACGAGCCGATCGCCGTCAGTGGGTCGAGCCCCAGCGGACGAGCCCGCGACAGCACTGTCGTTCCCGTCTTGCCGATGCTGCGCAGCAGTCGGACGGCGCCGCCGAGCGGGCTGGCGTGCAGCCAGCCCAGAGGGCGCCGGCGTCGCCAATAGACATTGTCGTGGCCCTGGCAGACAGCGCGGAAGAAGGCGTGTCGCAGGCCGTCGGGCGCCGGATGACTGACCGCGGCCTCGGCGGCTCGCCAGATCGGTACTCCGTCAGCCCTGAGGCGCCGCGCCAGCTCGACGCATTGCCCGCGATAGCTGTCGGCTCGATCGAAGCCGTAGCGCTCGAGCAGCCCCCGCTTGAAGGCGACGTTGTTGGCGTAGAAATGGCCAGCCGGATTGACGCCGCTGCGCTTGGGGTTGGGCTCGAAGAACCAGAAGCCCGAGAACAGGCGATCGAGCAGGTGTTCCGCGGCGAGGTAAGTGTGGCCGCCGACCACCTGCACCTCTGCCCGGTCCATCGCGTCGAGCAGGTGGCCGAGCCAGCCGGCATCCGGGATCACGTCGCTGTCGAGGAAGATGACCGTTTCAGCGTCGCTCGATGCGGCGCCAAGAGCCTTCTGCTCATAATAATGCAGCCCGCGAGCGGCGATGTACCGGATCTCTCCCGGCCAGTTGGTCGGATCGAGCTCGTCATCGACGCACGAGCGGGGCACGGCGACGTCGATTTCATCCGGGTCATAGGCGATCAGCAGTTCGAAGCGCGTGTTGTGCGAGCGGGCAAAGGCCTGCGCCTGCTTACCGAGCGTCGACAGCATCCGGCGCGCCCGCGCGGCGTCGGCCAGCAGCGCGTTCTCCCACTCGACCACGATGGCGACACTTGCCGGCAATTCTGGCCCCCGACCGATTGCTGCACGAAGCTATCCAATCGGCCGGCTCGAATCCAGCCCCCGCGTTAACCATGCTGGAATAACAAAGGGTTAGCGCAAGGTTTCGTTAAGCGCGCCATGTTGATTCAAAGGCTTCAGAACTCCGTCCGAAAGCCAGACGTCCAGCATGTTTGCCGCGCCCGCCTTCCCGTTTGCCAAAACCCTGCTGCTGGTCGGGCTGACCCTGCTGCTTGCCGCCTGCGGGCGCTCGCCCACCCATGACTATCGCGGCATCCCCGGCGACAATGACCCGCATGACGGGGTGCGCCGCGCCTGGGGCCTGCCGATCCAGGGGCTCGACGTGGCGCGCTACCAGGGCCGCATCGATTTCAACGCGGCGCGTGGTGGTGGCGTGCACTTCGTCTATATCAAGTCGACCGAGGGCAAGGATTACATCGACCCCAATTTCTACGACAACTGGCGCGGCGCGCAGGCGGCCGGCATGGCGCGGGGCGCTTACCATTTCATGACCTGGTGCAGCCTTGCCTCGCAGCAGGCCGCCTGGTTCAAGCGCATGGTTCCCAACGATCCCGACGCGCTGCCGCCGGTGCTCGATCTCGAATGGAACAACCAGTCGAGCTGCAAGAACAAGTTCAACCGCACCGATGTGCTGGAGAAGGTGCGGGTCATGTTGGCCGAGATGGAGCGGCATACCGGCAAGGTGCCGATCATCTATACCGACATGAACTTCTACAACGACATCCTCGCCGGCGAGCACTTCGACTCCTCGTTCTGGCTGCGCTCGACCGCCGCCGAGCCGCACACCAAGTATGGCGATCGGCCGTGGATCTTCTGGCAATGGACGCAGACCGGCACCATGTCGGGTATTCGCACCGAGGTCGACCGCAACGCCTTTTACGGCAGCGAGGGCGATTGGGTGACGTTCCTGCTCACCGGCTGCGATCCGCGCGCCGTCGACCGGCTGGGCCCGCAAGGCCGCTGCCAGAGCCACAAGTAGTGGTGCGCCGGAGCGCTTCAGGACAAGTTGCAGACTTTTCCGGTTCGAAAGCGCGACAAATCAAAGACTCGACCAGGGCAGTGATCTTGTCAGGATTCTGCCTTGGTTCTAGCCTCACGTAGTGATTTGCCGGAGTTGCTGCCGGCCAACAATGGAAGGGGATGCCGATGGCCAAAGGTCAGATCAGATCCAACAAGGAAGCCAAGAAGCCCAAGAAGGAAAAGCCGAAAGTGCTGGCAACGGCCGGGATGACCCCCGCCACCGCCGCACCGGCCAAGAAGAAGTAACCGGGCGACTAGCGTGAATTTGGTGAAGGCCGTGGCATCCGCCGCGGCCTTTGCTCTTAGCCCGTAAGACCCGGGATCAGCCCGCTGGATTTCAGTCCATCGAGCAGGAACTGCACCGCCAGTGCCGCGAGCAATACGCCGACGACGCGGCTGACCACGGCAAGGCCGGTAATGCCGAGTAGGCGCTGGATCGGGATAGCGACCAGCATCACCACGTAGCAGAGCAACAGGATTGCCAGCAGCGCCAGCACCACCACCACCCATTCGAGGTTGAAGCCGCCCGAGCCGGTGGTGAGCAGGATCACCGCGCTGATCGCGCCGGGGCCGGCGAGCAGCGGTGTCGCCAGCGGGAACACCGAAATGTCGGCGCGGCTTTGCGCTTCGTTCTCTTCCTCGGGCGTCGTGCCGGTGCCGCCGGAATGGCGGGCGAACACCATGTCGATCGAGATCAACAGCAACAGGATACCGCCGGCGATACGCAGCGCCGGCAGGGTAATGCCGAACAGCCGCAGCAGTACTTCGCCGAACACCGCGAAGAATAACAGGATCACCGCCGCGATGACGGTGCCGCGCAGTGCCATGACGCGTCGCTCGGCCTGGGTGTTCTTCTGCGTCAGCGCTGCATAGACGACCAGCAGGTCCGCCGGCCCGAGGGTGGCGAAAAAGGTGGTCAGCGCAAGCAGGAACGTGTCGATCGGCATGGCCGGACAATGGCTGAGCCGGCGCCGAAAGGCGAGAGGGTGGCAAGGATTTCATCCCGCCTCGCCACAGCTCCGCAAATCAGCCGCAAAGCCGCCCGACTGACTGGACACCGCCATGTCCATCACCCTAGACGACAGCCCGATCGATGTGCCGCCGATGCAGCGATCGGCGTGGAGCACGGTCCTATCTCTGGGGTTTCACGCGGTCCTGTTTGGCCTGCTGCTGCTCGGACCAAACCAGGACAAGCCAAAGCCGCTGTTACCGCCGGCCATCGCTGTGGAGCTGATGACCGCCGCGCAGTTTGCCGCGCTCACTGCGCCAGCGGAAGTGCCGCCGCCTGTCGCCACCGCTCCGCCGATGGCGGCGGCCTCTCCCAGTTCCAGCAACACGTCGCCTGCTGCAAAGTCTGTCCCCGGCGGTACCGTTCGCGCCACCGAGTTCTTTGCCGGAAGCCTGCTGGCCGAACCTGAAAGCGCCAACCTCAGGGCGGCGATGACGACGCTCGATGGCAGCGAACGGCTGGTGCAGCTGTGCAGCATCGAGGCGATCGAACAGATCCGCCGCGCCCGACCGGAGTTCGACCCCGACACCGTCGTCGCCTATGCCATGGCCGAGATGGCGACCCGTGATGGCGCGCTGATCGCCGATGGCGGGGCCTTCCGCAGCCGGCGCGAATGGTACGAGGTAAAGTTCAGCTGCGTCGCGGCGGCAGACTACTCGGCGGTTCAGCGCTTCGAGTTCTCGGTTGGCAATTTCATCCCGCACGATAAGTGGGAGGAGCACTATCTCACCGCGGCCGAGAGCGACGAGTGATCAGGCGATATCCTCGAGCACCGCGCTGACCAGCCGGTTCAATGTCTCGAACGGTGCGCCCGCCGCCATGCCGACCACCGCGATCCCCGATGCCGGGCTGCGCATCGCTTTCGCTGCAGCGCCCGTCCATTCGCCGCCATGGATCAGCAGCGCCGCGCCGCGATGCGCGCGTAGACCGAGGCCCCAGCCATAGTCGACCGGCGCGTGGTCGTTGAGGCGGCCGGCCGCGGTGACGAGGTCAGCGATACCGAGCGCATCGGCGTTCTGGTGCTGCAACCACTGCGCGAAGCTGCGGGCGGTGGACCACAGGCCGCCATCGCCGTGGGTGAGCGGCAGGCGCGCACCAAGCAGCGGCAATTGCGGCTGCCCGACGGGAGTGCTGAGAAAGCCGATGCCGTCGAGGTCGAGCGGACCGAACAGCCGCGTCGCGGCGAACTCGGCGAACGGCACGTCGCTGGCGTTCGCGATAACGCGGGCGAGCAGGATATAGCCGAGGTTGGAGTAGCTGTAGGTGCCGCCCGGCAGCGAGGGCAGTTCGGCGAGATCGCCCAGCGCTTCGAACGCGGGTGCATCGGTCCAGTCGCCGGCTATTCGCGCTTCCAGTTCGCCGGCAGGAGGCAGACCGCCGATGTGATGGGCAAGCTGGCGCGGTGTAACAGCTGCCGACCACGGTGGCAGGCCGCCGACATGGTCGGAGACCGGCCGGTCCGGATCGATGCGGCCGTCACGCACCAGCAGCGCCAGCGCCGCGCCGGTGACTTGCTTGGCGAGGCTTGCGACGTAGAACCGGTCGCTCGGCGTCACCGGCTGGCCGTTGGGCCAGGCACCGGTCACGCACTTCTCGACGGCGTCGCCTGCAACCCGCGCCACCGCCACCGGCGTGCCCGCCGCAAAACCCGCTCGCTCGACCAGCGTCGCGAGCGGGGTCATTGGCGCTAGGCCCGCCGCTTCTCGATGGCGTCCCAGATCAGCATCGCGATATCCGGCCCGCCGAAGCGCTTGATCTCGCGGATGCCGGTGGGCGAGGTGACGTTGATCTCGGTGAGGTAATCGCCGATCACATCGATGCCGACAAAGATCATGTCGCGCTCTTTCAGCGCCGGCCCGATGGTGGCGCAGATCTCGCGCTCGCGGTCGGTGAGCGGCGACAGTTCCGGACGGCCGCCGACATGCATGTTGGAGCGCGCTTCGCCCTCGGCCGGAATGCGGTTGAGCCCGGCCACCGGCTCGCCATCGACGAGGATAATGCGCTTGTCGCCCTTGCGCACATCAGGCAGGTACTTCTGCACCATGAACGGCTCGCGAAAGCTCTGCTCGAACAGTTCGATCAGCGAGTTGAGGTTCTGGTCGGCCTCCTGGATCAGGAACACTCCGGCGCCGCCATTGCCGTAGAGCGGCTTGACGATGATGTTGCCGTGCTCCTTGCGGAAGGCATGGATGAGACCGCGGTCGCGCGTCACCAGCGTCGGCGGCATCAGCTCGGGGAATTCGGTGACGAGGATCTTCTCCGGCGCGTTTCGTACTGCCGCCGGCGGGTTCACCACGAAGGTTTTCGGGTGGATGCGCTCCAAGAGGTGGCTGAGCGTGATGTAGTTCATGTCGAACGGCGGATCCTGCCGCATCAGCACCACGTCGTAAGTGGCGAGGTCGACGCGGGCGAATTCACCCAGCGCGTAATGCTCGCCCTTGGGCTTGTCGAACAGGGTGATCGGCGCGACCTCGGCCGAGACCCGGTTGTCGCGCAGCGCCAGGGTCTGCGGCACGTAATAGTCGACCTTGTGCTGGCGCGCCTGCGCCTCGAGCATCAGCGCGAAGGTCGAATCCCCCTTGGGATTGATCGAAGCGATGGGGTCCATCTGCACGGCGATTTTCAAAGTCACGGTCACGCTCCGACGCTCAAACACCCACCGGGACGGAGTGCCTCACTCGCCCTGAAAAGCGTCCATGACATGGCGCGGCCAGGTGCCGGGCGCAAGGAAAATCACGTCGAAGCGGAGCGGCGTTTCGGCGAGGGCCGGGTGGCGCGCAACATAGTACTGCGCGGCGCGCGAAATGCGGCTGGTGTTGACCGCCTCGAGCGCCACGGCCTCCTCGCCGCGGTGCTGCCGGGCCTTCACCTCGACGAAGGCGGTGGTGCCGAAGCGGCGGGCGATCAAGTCGATCTCGCCCACCGGCGTTTTCACCCGCGTCGCGACGATGCGATAGCCTTTGAACCGCAGATACCACGCCGCGAGGTCTTCGCCCCGTCGACCGAACAGCTCGGCGGCAAGGCGACGCTCACTCCTCACCGAAGTCGCTCTCCGGAACGAACTCGGTCAGTATCAGTCGCTCAAAGTCCTCACTCGCATCAAGCATTGGGGTGATCGCGAGGGTGATCGTATACGGAGGAAAGCCGGGTTCGGTGTCGAACTCGAATACCTCCATGGTCGTTTCGACCGCGATATCACTGCCGTCGCCGTAGACCAACATGGCCCGGCATCGGTATCGGCCGCCGACTTTCAGCCCTAGGCGGTCCGTGTCGATCGCTGTCAAATGGGCGCGGGGCGGGTCCCGGCGGCGGTTGAGATGTACCACCCTTCGATCGAGGTCGACGCTTGGTGCGTCCGTATACTCGACGAAGTACCTGCGTGAGGCCATTCAATCGTCTGCCTTCTTGGCAAGCGCCGCATCGTACACCTCCTTGCGCTTCAGGCCGAAGCGGGCGGTGATGTCGTCGACGGCGGCGCGCAGCGGTCCGGCTGCCAGCGCTTCGTCGAGGGCCGCCTGCCAGTCGGCGGCTTCGACCACCACTCCCTCGGCGCCGCCGACCAAGATCACTGCCTCGCCCTTGGTGTCGCCCGCGCCGAAATGCATGGCGAGTTCGCTGAGCGTGCCGCGTTCGACTCGCTCGAAGCGCTTGGTGAGTTCGAGCGCCACGGCGGCGGGCCGATCGCCCAACGCTTCCGCCATCGCCGCGAGGCTGTCGCCGAGGCGGCGCGGCGATTCGTAGAACACCAGCGTATCGGCACGCGCCTTCAGCGCCGCGAGCGCATTGGCCCGGGCGCCCGATTTGGCGGGCAGGAACCCGACAAAGCCGAAGGCATCGGTGGGGAGGCCCGCACTGGCGAGCGCCGCGAGCAGCGCCGATGCGCCGGGGTTGGCGAATACCGGCAGGTTCGCCTCGCGCACCGCGCGGACCAGCGGAAAGCCGGGATCGGAGAGCAGCGGCGTGCCGGCATCGGAAATCTGCGCGATGGCGCGGCCGGCCTCGATCGAAGCGATCACCTCGCCGATCCGGGCCCGCTCATTGTGCTCGTGCAGCGACTTGCGCGGGGTGCGGATGCCGTAGTGATCGAGCAGGGTGGCTGAGTGACGGGTATCCTCGCACAGCACCAGGTCGGCAGCCGCCAGCGTCTCGAGGGCGCGCAGCGTGATGTCCTTGAGGTTGCCGATCGGGGTAGCGACCACATAGAGCCCCGCCGCCAGCGGCGGCGCCGGAAACTCAGTCCCAGCAATGAAATAGCTCTTCTGGCGATCGTCCACGCCACCCCCGAAAGTTAAACCCAGGTTAAGCTCGGTCTTTATGAGCCGGGCTCGATTCTGTATAGACCACCCTTGGAGTGGCGCCTCGCGCGCCACAGTGCGGGACTCGATAAAGGTTGGGCAAGTGAGAATTGCTGGTAGCGCGGGCGTGCTGACTGGGCTCAGGTTTATGGGCCTCGGCCTTGCCACGGCGGCGCTGCTGTCGGCCTGTTCGGCCGGCAACTTCAACTTCGGACCGGGTGGCGGCACAAGCGGCGGCGCGTCGCAGCCGCTCGCCACCGGCAAGACCTTCGGCAAAGGGCCGGTGCGGGTGGCGCTGTTGCTGCCGCTGTCGGGCGATCCCAACCTCGCCGGCGTCGGCACCTCGATGGCCAATGCCTCGGAACTGGCGATCAGCTTCGTCGAGACCAACCCCAATATCGGTGAGAACATCACCGTGGTGCTGAAGGATACCGGCGCCACCGCCAGCGGCGCCACGCAGGCGGCGCAGCAGGCGCTGAGCGAAGGCGCGAGCCTGATTCTCGGGCCGCTGCGCGCCGACCAGGTGACGGCGGCGGGCCAGGTGGCGAAGGCCGCCGGCGTGCCGGTGATCGGCTTCTCCAATAATTCCGGCGCCGCCTCGCCCGGTGTCTACCTGCTCAACATCCTGCCCGAGAGCGAAGTGAAGCGCTCGATGGGCTATGCCAAAAAGCTTGGCAAGAAGGCTTTTGCCGGCGTGTTCCCGACCACCGATTTTGGCCGCATCCAGGAAGGCGCCTTCCGCCAGGCGACTGCCGACCTCGGGCTCAATGCCCGCGCCGTCTACAATTTCTCCTCGGAAGAGGAAGCCCGCAACGTCGTCACCCAACTGGTGCCGATGCTGCAGGCGGGGCAGATCGATGCGTTGTTCATCCCCGACCGGGCGACGGCGCCGAGCTTTGCCAACCTCCTCAACGAGGCCGGCATCGCGCCGGGTAAGGTGCAGCTCATCGGCTCGGCCGACTGGGATGGCGACCCGTCGATCCTCAACACCACGACGCTGGCCGGGGCGATCTTCCCGGCGATCGATGACACTGGCTATAACGCGTTATTGCCCGAGTACCAGGCCAAGTTCGGCTCGGCGCCGCACAAGTTCGCCACCATCGCCTATACCGCGACCATCCTCGCCAATGCCGGCTCGCTCGCCAATGGCACGCCGAAATACGATCGGGCGCAGCTGACCCTGCCGGCCGGCTTTAACGGCCGCGACGGCGTGTTCCGCTTCCTGCCCGATGGGCGAAGCGAATACGCGCTGGTGATCAAGCAGGTGTCGATCGGCGCTGCCAGCGTCGCCGAGGGCGCCAAGCTTTAGCTCGGTGCGACGTTCTATCGCCAGCTCGGGGGGGCCGTGCCAGAGTGGCAGTCGACCCCTCTCCCCTCAGGGGAGAGGGTAGTGGAGCTAGGACCGTAAGGTCCCTAGCGGAACTTGGGTGAGGGGTTCAGCGTCTCAGTGAGCGCGCGTTGGGCCGCCTCACCCCTCAACCGACCTTCGGCCACCTTCTCCCCTGAGGGGAGAAGGGACGGCTGCCGACGCAGCCAACGGTGAGGATGCTCAGCAATAAACGCTGTCCTTGAGCGTCACGCAGTTGCCGTCCTCGCTGGTCGGCAGGCCATCGAGCGGGATGATCGAGATGAACGAGTCGGCTCCATCAGGCGCACTCGACACCCACTGGCGGCCGCTCCAGTACCACAGGAGCGCCGTTGGCGACGGCCTGGGTTCCTTGATGATCCCGGGATACTGGATATGCGGACTGGCAAGCCCGTCGGTGGAATAGACGCCGGTCGCCGTTTCCATGACATTGACGAAGGTGCTGTGCCCGTAGCCGATCTTGCGGACCACGGTTTCCCGGATCGGCTCGACGGAAACGCCCGGCTGAACATAGTAGCTCCAGCGCATCAGCCGGTCGGGGTCGAAGGCTGGCGGCCATACCTCGTTGGGCGTGCTGAGCAGCGTCTTCATCGGCTCTTCTTCCGCCACTGCCCGCGGCAGGACGTTCGGCAGCAACAGCAGCAATGCCGCCCCCAGTCCGATTGCTCCCCCAAGCATGATCGTCTTGGTCGCGTCCATGGCCGTTCTCCGGTCGGTTTGTTAACCAACCATCAACCATGACGCCGGAAGGCGTGTCAAAATGGAACAGTGATTAAGGTAAATTTAACCAGGGCAATCCGCCGGACCGGCCCTCAGGGCAGCTCGGCGGCCAGCTTTTCGACGACCTCGACGAAGCGGTCATAGGCCTCGCGGGTGGGCCACGGGCGGATCAGCTTTTCGAACGGCTCGAACTCGAACACCGGGAATGTCGGCTCGCCGAAATAGCGGCGGGCCTCCTCGGCCTCGAACCCGGCAAGGTGCGTCGCCTCGAGGAAAGCCGCCTCGCGGTCGGCGCGCTTGATCTGCTTCTGCAGCGCCGCCGGGGGCGTCGCCGGCAGGGAGAAGCGCAGATAGACCGCGCCAAGCAGCCGGTTTTCCACCTCCTTGTAATTGCCGCCCATCGCCGCCTTGAACGGCGAGATGATGTCGCCCATCACATATTCGGGCGCATCATGCAGCACCGCGTAGAGCAGGGCGCGCGGCTCGGCATCGCGGTTCAGCGCGCGATAGAGCTCCAGCACCAGCACCGAATGCTGCGCCACCGAGAACGGATAGTCGCCGATGGTCTGGCCGTTCCAGCGAGCGACGCGGGCGAGGCCATGCGCGATGTCGCTCAGTTCGACATCAAGCGGCGACGGATCGAGGATATCGAGTCGCCTGCCCGACAGCATACGCTGCCACGCCCGCTCCTTGCCACGCGCCATCATCGTTCCCCGTGTTCCGAAGCAAGGGAACGTAGTGGGAACGGGGCTGATTCGCGAGTTGGATGGCTAGAGCGAGATCAGGAAAGGTTGCAGACCTTTCCGGTTCGATCTCGCGGCAAAACAAACGACTTGGAGCAGGAGTGCGATTCAACGAAACGCAATCCTGCTCTAGTCCTCGGCCGACGTTTCGCCGAACTGATAGTTGGCCCAGGGCGGCAGGGTGACCGTCACCGGCTTGCCGTCGACGGTCACAGCAGCGGGATCGGTAATGCGGTCGAGCCGCAGAATGGCGACGGCGCGACCATCGACCACCTCGCCGATCGGGCCGGCATCGCGCCCGCCTGCAACCACCGCCGTGCCGGCCGGGGCATCGATGCCAGTAACGATCACCGGGCGGCGGCGGGCGGTGCCGCGGTGCTTCATTCGGCTCACCACTTCCTGGCCGATATAGCAGCCCTTGATGAAGTCGATGCCGTCGAGCAGGTCGAGCCCGATATCGTGGGCAAAATTCTGGTCGATGCCGAAGTCCGGGCCCTCTTCCGGAATGCCGGCGCTGATCCGATGCGCCGCGAACCTGTCGTCGGCCGGCAGCCAGCCGGTCGTGGCGGTAGTCTCGGCGATAACCCGTTCGCCGAGCCCGCGCGGGTCGGCATGGACGATCCCCTCGGCCCAGCCGTCAAAGCTCCAGCCCACCGCGTGTGTTTGCCTGAGGTCGTCGATCTCCACCTGGGCACGCAGCCGGTAGAGCTTCATCTTCTTCAAAAACGCATCGGCCACCGAGGCATCGACATCGAGCCAGAAGGCGTCCTCGGCCCAGCCGCTCAGCCCCTCGGCCTGCACCTTGCCCTGCGGCGACAGCAGCGCCCACCACACGGCGGGACCCGGTTCGGCCAGCAATCGCCCGGTCACCACGTCGAACAGCAGTTTCTGCGCCTCGGGACCGGAAAACCGGAAGGCGGCACGGGACGGACGGAGGATTGTGGGCATGGGATGGTTCCGCTACACCCGCCGAAAGGCAGGCGGACTAGAGACATGGCGCAGTACGAGACGATCTTCAAGAACGGCACGGTGGTGAACCATGACGGGGTGCACCAGACCGACATCGCAGTCAGCGACGGGCGCATCGTCGCGCTGGGTGATCTCGGCGCGGCGTCGGCCGGCGAAGCGATCGACTGTACGGGCCTCCATGTCCTCCCCGGCGTCATCGATACCCAGGTGCATTTCCGCGAGCCGGGTCTGACCCATAAGGAAGATCTCGAATCCGGTTCGCTCTCGGCGGTGATGGGCGGCGTCACCGGGGTGTTCGAGATGCCCAACACCAACCCTCTGACCACCACACGCGAAACCTTTGAGGAAAAGATCCGCCTCGGCACCCGCCGCATGCATTGCGATTTCGCCTTCTATATCGGCGGCACCCACGACAACGTGGCGCAGCTGCCCGAACTGGAGCGCCTGCCCGGCTGCGCCGGGGTGAAGGTGTTCATGGGGTCCTCCACCGGCTCGCTGCTGGTGCCTGATGATGACGGGGTCGAGGCGATCCTCACCGCCATCTCTCGCCGCGCTGCCTTCCATTCCGAGGATGAGTATCGGCTCGAGGAGCGCAAACCCTTGCGCGTGCCCGGCGATCCCTCTTCGCACCCGGTGTGGCGCGACCCAGAGGCGGCGCTGCTCTCAACCCGTCGGCTGGTGGCCCTGGCGCGCAAGACCGGCAAGCGCGTCCACATCCTCCACATCTCGACCGCCGAGGAGATGGTGTTTCTGGCCGCGCACAAGGACGTGGCGAGCGTCGAGGTGACCCCGCACCACCTGACGCTGGATGAGACCGCCTATACCCGCCTCGGCACCTACGCGCAGATGAACCCGCCGGTGCGCGACAAGGCGCATCGCGACGGCATCTGGGCCGGGGTGCACAATGGCGTTGCCGACGTGCTCGGCTCTGACCATGCACCGCACACCCGCGAGGAAAAGGACCATCCCTACCCGCAGTCGCACTCCGGGATGACCGGCGTGCAGACGCTGGTGCCGATCATGCTCGACCATATCAATGCCGGGCGGATGAGCCTCGAACGCTTCGTCGATATGTCGAGCCACGGGCCGAACCGGCTGTTCGGCATCGCCAATAAGGGACGGATCGCCGTGGGTTATGATGCCGACCTGACGGTGGTCGACCTGAAGCGGCGCGAAACCATCACCAACGCTTGGGTGAAAAGCCGCGCCGGCTGGACGCCTTATGATGGCGTGACCGTCACCGGCTGGCCGGTGGGGACGATCGTGCGCGGCAACAAAGTGATGTGGCAGGGCGAGCTGGTGACCCCGAGCATCGGCCAGCCGATGCGGTTTCTGGAAGCGCTTTAGGCGGACGCTCCTGCCGTCGTCATCTCGGCGCGGAGCCCACAGATGCATACGGGCGAGCCCACCCACCGAGTTTGAGGAACTTGCGGAGCGTCGTCCGTGCGCCGGCGCGACCCCGTCGGGGCGTTGGCACCATCCCCGCACCGTGGTGCCGGGCCCTCGCGAACGTCACTGCAGCGAGCGGCTGAGGCTGTATTCGCCGGCCTGGATACGGTCGGGCAGGGTGGCGATCAGCTCGGCGATCGCCGTCTCTCCATGGTGCTCGACCAGCGAGGTGATCGCGGCGAACAGCGAAGCATGCGCCAGCGCCTGCGTGGCGATGCCGTCATCCTCGGCAGTGTTCCAGGCCTCGGCGATGTACTCGAGCGCCACCTGGCGCTCTTCGCGCTCCGCCTCGGCGAGACGCTCGATGCTGCCATTGTCGCCCTTGAGGGTCTTCGAGAGTTTCATAGTCTCGGCCCTAGCACGACCCGACCGACGGCGCGCCCCATCCGTCTCCAAAAGGTTAATATGCACTCTGCAATTATTGTTAACCGGCAGCGCGCTTCAGGAAAAGTTGTGAGACTTTTCTCCCTCGAACGCGCGACAAAAACTAGGGCGCCAGGCGCTATTCGGCGTAGCGCGAATGGATATCGCGGGCGGTTTTCTCGGCTTCGACCAGCAGGCGCGACATCGCCTGCTCCGCCGACACCGTGCACACCCGGTAGAGCCGCGCATAGGCCTCGTAGCCGGAGTTGAAGGCGCCGGTCAGCCGTTGCTTGCGGTCGTCGTCCGGCTCGTCGAGCGCGATCAGGTCGGCCATTTCGCCGCGCCAGTCGGAGCTGGCGCTGGGCTTGCACAGCGGATTGAGGAAATAGAGGCTGCCGAGGATCTCGGAGAGCCGCTCCATCTCGGCCTGGTAGGGCGGATCGATGGCGCGCGCCGGCGCCGCCGCCAGCAGCAGGGCAATCAGAGCAAAGCAAAGCGGGCGGAGGCGCATGGCTTGACCTTTATGTGAAACGCCGGGCTGCCTCAACTGCGATCGAAGACCCGGAACGCGCCGGCCACCACCTCGCCGAGGTCGGGCGTCGTGTGCATGCCGCCGATCTCGTCGAGCCGCACCCAGCGCCAGGCGCTGACTTCGTCGGAGGCGACGATCTCGCCCTCGAACGCCTCGGTGGCATAGACCTGCAGCACGAAGCGTCCCTCGCTGAGCAACATCCGCTTGATCGGGTGCAGCCGCCAGACGCTGAGACCTACCTCTTCCAAGATCTCGCGCTCGGCCGCCTGCTCGGGTGTTTCGCCCGCCTCGAGCCGTCCGCCCGGCAGGCTCCACATGCCGAAATACGGCTTTCTGGCGCGCTGGATCAGCAGCACCTTGTCGCGATCGATCAGGGCGACGCTGGCGGCATTGGGAGGCTGTCGGGACTCGGGCATAACCCGATGATTGTGGTTTGTCCTCGCCGCGGCAAGTAACTAACTAAGCGGTGAAGGAGAGCCCTCAATGTGCGGTCGTTACGCCACCACCCTGCCGCCAGAGATGCTGGTCGAGCTGTTCAACCTGCTCAACCAGATCGATTTTCCGCCGCGCTACAACATCACCCCGACCCAGCCGATCGCCGTAGTCTGGGAGCAGTCGGGGCGCCGTACCATCCAGCTGGTGCGCTGGGGGTTCGTGCCGAACTGGGTGAAGGATCCGCGCGAGTTCTCGCTGTTGATCAACGCCCGGGCCGAAACCATGGCGGAAAAGCCGTCCTTCCGCGACGCGGTGCGCCACTCGCGCTGCATCGTGCCGGCCTCGGGCTACTATGAATGGATGAAGGGGCCGGATGGCAAGCGTCAGCCCTACTACATCACCATGGAGGACGATTCCCCCATGATCTTCGCCGGGCTCTATTCGAACTGGGCGGGCCCGAACGGCGAGGAGATCGATACCGCCTGCATCGTCACCGTCGAGCCCAATCTCGAGATCAGCTCGGTCTATGACCGGATGCCGGCGATGCTGACCGGCGACGCCGTCGACATGTGGCTCAATACCCGCGATTTCGATATCGCCGCCGCCCGCCAGCTGGCTTTGCCGTTGCCGCCGGGATCGCTGAAATACCATCCGGTGGGCAAGGCGGTCGGCCGCGCCGACGCCGACGGCCCCGAGCTGATCCGCCCGATCAGCCCCGAAGAGGCGGAGGCCGAAGCGGCAGCGGCAGCAAAGCCCAAGAAGAAAGTCGCCGCCGGCGGCAGCGGGCAGCTCGACCTGTTCTAGAACAGCTCGAAATAGCCCAGTGCGTCGCCGATCGCCTCTTCCTCGTAGCCGAGATGGCTGAGCAGCACCCGCTCGAGGGCCCGGTAGATCTCGAGCGTATCGGCGAAGCGGCCTGGACCGGGGGCGGCAGCGAGTTCGCCAAGCGTATCGATCAGCCGCACCAGCAACTGGTGCACCACCACGTGCTCGGCCCGTAGCCGGTCGGCGATCGCCTTGAAGCCGGCGCCCTGCGCGGCAATGGCCGGGAACACCGCCTCGTCCTCGATCGAGTGGTGAACATTGACGATGTTGCAGTGCTGACCGCAGAGGTTGCCGAAGCGGCGGTAGTTGGCGACCATGGCGAGGTCGGCCGCCTCGTCGGTCGCGGTTTTGGCGCCAACCTCGCCCGCGGCGGCACGCTCGATCAGCACCGCCAGCGTCTTCATGTTGTCGCGCAGGTGATCGTGCACCTCCTTGAGGTGCAGTCCGGGCGCGCGCTGCGCCTCGGTCAGGCCTTTGAGCCTGATGGGCGCGGGCCGGGTGGCGTCGTCGAGAAATCCGATATCGAGCAGCATGGCCGTCAGATGGGACGCCTGGCATGAGCCGTCAACAAGGCACCCAAAAGTGCCTCAGGAAACAGCCCGTCATAAGGTGTCACCCCGGCGCGGGCCCATATCCGCTAAGTTAGAGGATACCTACTGCCCTCATGCAGCGCCTATCGGCGAACTTGCCGCCCGGCAGTGCCCCAAACTCGGTGTCATCCCTGCTTTCGCAGGGATGACAGCCGGTGGGTGGGCACGATCGTAACTTACCGCGTATGAGCGCAGGCCGGGCCCAGCCCGAGTCTCTCTGCCTGTCGAGGCGTTGAAGACGGGGCGGACGGTTACTCGACGATGGCATCGCCGCCGACCGGGGTGGCGCTGTCGAACACAATGAAGACGATCGGGGTGCCTTCTTCCGCCGTCGCGTCGGTGCGGCGTGCTCCGACTTCGCCGCCACGCGGCGTGGTGTACTCGGCAACGACCTCCCCGAAAGTGTTGCGCTGGATCGCGACTTTCTGCCCTTCGACCACCACCTCGTTGAGTTCCACCAGCAGTTCGACAAAGCCGCCATGTGTGGTCAGGATCGGCAGCATGCCGTCGGCGATGAAAACGCCGGAATCCGCCCCGGTCCGCCCCATTGGCCCGGTGATGATGCCGTGGTGCTTGAGCACGTTCAGCGTGCCTTCGACGAACAGCTCGATCATCGCATGGTCGAATATCCTGGGCTTGCCGATCTCCGGGGTGAGGGCCGGAATGCCGGCGTCGATCAGCGCATTGGCGAGCAGGCCGACCTCACCGAAATTGTCGAAGATCTGGTCGATCGGGAACAGTTCCGCCATCGCTCGGACATCGGGCTGATCCATCCGCGCCAGGTGGAAGGCCGTGGCGTCCATCGCGGTCGCGGCAGTGTGGAAATCCAGTCCATAGTCGAGGTTCGGCCGCAACAGCCGGTTGAACACCAGGCCCGCGTGCCGGGTCGAGGCCTCCGGAGCATTCTCGTTGCCCGGAAACGCCCGGTTGATGTCGATAAGGTCCATGCCACGGCCCGAACTGTGCCAGCGCCGCGACATTGCCTCCACCGCCGGACGCGACAGGTCGAACACGGCGATCACCGAGCCGGACATCTGTGCCGGGTCGAGCTGGTTCATCACCGTCTGCAGGGTGTGTATCGGGCTCATTTCATCGCCGTGGACACCACTGATCAAACCAAGCCGCTTCCCTGGTGCCGCACCCTTGGCCACCATCACCGAGACGTACCAGTGCTGCCCCGTGGGCATCTGCGCGCCGCGGAAATAGAAGCTGTGCTTGCCGGGCTCGAGATCGGAAATATCGAGCGCCGTGATCACCTGCTTGCCATCGATGATATCGCCGGTGAACGCGGTGCCAGCTGCGCCGGAGGTCTCCGGCTTGGCGCCTGCGTCCTGCGCCTGGGCCGTTCCCGCGATCAGCGCCGCCGCGCCAAGTGCGCCCACCGATGCGAGCATGAAGTCGCGCCGATCAATCTCGTCATTGCGCCTGTTGGTCATAGTTCCGATCCTTCTCTTACAAAGATCACGCAAAGTCCGACGCATTTAGAGCGAAGCACCGAAGCTCCGAAAGCCCTTCGACCTGCCCGTCTGCATTTGGAGACGGACGGACAACTTCTTGGACTCTCGGCACATCCGCCGGCACCCGGCAGCGACTATGCGGGCTGGCTTGGCACCGCTCGTGAGTCTCGGCCTCATCCGACCTCAGGCTTGCCCTGGACAACTAGTAGTTGCTGAATAGAAGCTCGCGCAGGGTCGACGCGTCAGTCGGTCGCGCCGACACGACACCGCGCAAGCCACCAGCACGCGCCTCGCTGGGCGAAACGCCGAACTCTTTCTTGAACATGCGGCTGTACGCGGAAGCGTCCCAAAAGCCCCACTGCTCGGCAATGATGGAGATCGGTCGTCGATCGGAACTATTCTCCAACGCATCGCGCGTCTTTCGCAGACGCTCGCGCCGGATATGCGTCGAAACGCCCCCGATTGGTTCGAAAATCCGGTACAACCTGGAGCGGGAAACACCGATCTCGCGGCAGATCAAGCTTGGCGTCAACGCCGGATTTGCCAGGTGCTCCTTGATGATCCGACAAGCTCGACTCATTATTGCGGCCTCGATCGGGCGCTGCGCCTCGGCGGCATGATCCCGTGTAGGCGCCAGGCATGCGGCGAGCAGGCTGGTGCTCGCTTCGCCGATATGCGCCACGTCGGTACTCCTCAGACCGGGAAGCGAACGAAACAGCAGAGTCAAATATTCCATCAGAAAACGTTTGGCCTGATCTCGAAGCACGACGCGAGAGGATTGGATGGTTTGCAGGTTGCGCGGCACGAACAGGGCAAGGTGGTCGCTCGTTTCTGATCGTCCCGCGAACGGGTCTGCGAGCGAGTGCAAGCTCAAAGCATCAATGCTCGAGCCGCTCCGGTGCCGGGTGCGTGGCAGCGTCAGGTGCAGGCACCAACTGTCTATCGTTGGGCGCCGCAAGTTCTGCCAGGCAAACGAGACCTCGGGCGTGCTTAGGTAAATCAAGGTCGATCGCCCAAAGCTCCACGCCCTTTGGCGCGCCAGAAATGGCCGGGGAGCGAGTTGGGCTGGCTTGACCTCGGCTAAGCCGGCGTACCAGCTGCGGAAGAGCTCGAACTGCTCGGCGGGGGGCGCGGCAGCTGTGTCCATCTCGATGGAGCACGGTAGCCGATCGCTCTCGAGCGGTCTGTTGGTTGAAGGCAGCGCAGCAACTGGAGCGAGATCGAACAACAAGGCCGTCCTCTGTTGGCAGGCCGAGCGATAGTTCACCACCGCCTGGTCGCCTGCCGCTTGCTTACAGATCTCATGGACGCCTGGGGGCTGGGTTGCCTCGCAACGAGCGGCGTCAATGAGGTCGCGTCGCCAGAGTCCTCCACGCGCCGACCAATCTCTATCCGCTTTCCGACACGTGGAATGACCACCATCCGCGCCATCGAGGCGCAGGACGAGTTTGGGTTGGCAGTCCCGAAGGAGCCGACGCGCGGCACGTTGTTGCTGATCAGGGCGCGCACCGCCGCGTCGTGCCTGAGCCGCTCATGGGTCGGGGTCGATCAATCAGGCATTCTCGCCCAGAAGCGTCGCCGTGTTTCACTGGGCGAGCATCCGAACAGTGCGGCGTAAGCTCCGGCAAAACGGCCAAGGTGCCAGAAACCGAAACTCATGGCGATTTCGGTGATCGAGAGGCGATCGCCGTCGGTCAGGATGAGGCCGTGCGCGGCCCGCAACCGCCTCTGCCGCTCGTAGGCGCGAGGGCTGAGCCCCAGGTGATCCTGAAATGCGCGCTCGAGCATTCGTTCGCCAACGCCCAGCACTGTGCACACCGTACTGATCGAAACCGGAAGGTGCGGCCTGGCCTCCAGGATGGCGAGGGTTGCGTCAACGACAGCGCGCCGTTCGTTTGAGTTGAGCGGGCGCGTGAGCGGGTGCTCCGCGTGGGAGAGCATGAGCGCGAGCGCGGCACCTGCCTCGCTGGCCGCGACCGCCAAGCCGGCGCTGAGGTCATAGCCGCGCTGCGCGGCAACTTCCGCGTATCCTGCCGTTCGCAGCAACTTGTGCTGAAGCTCAAGTTCGGCGGCCGGAGCGAAAGGTTGCTCACGCACCCCGGGCATCAACCAGCCTGGACGATGCCGTTCGGGCGACCCGGCGCACAGCGCATCGAGCGTCGCGCCGCGCAGACCGATCCGCATGAGGCGATAGCTGCCGGGCATCTCGAGCTTGAATTCTGTGCCCGGACCCAGGATCCGCAGTTGGGGGATTTGGCTTGGCTGCCCGTTGAAGGTCGTGCCTTCCCCCCAGATGAACACCGCCGTCAGCGCGTCGTCACCGATCGCTCCTGACATTGCAATGCCGCCCTTGTCTCGCAGGTCGAGTACGAAGGCATCGGCATAGTCGATTGTCGCCATGCGCGATGCATGCGTTCGCGCTCCGATCTGCTGAATATGGAACTCGGCATCGGGGTCGGTTTCGCGGGAGCGCGCCACGACGGAGTTGTACTTGCGCGCGTACCAGTTCGGCGCCTCCAACATTCGTGGCCCCACAAGTGTCACCCCGCGTGGGAGAAACCCGACAGGACAGGCTGCTCAGCGCAAGCTGCCTTTTCGGCATCCCAACTCGCCCAGCATATCGCCACCCGCAACCGGGGAGAAGCGCCTCAGTCCTGGCGATTCGGGTGGCCTTGGCACGTCCGCTGTGCTGCGGCCAGGCTCGACGCGACGAGGGATCGCTTGGTCAACCGGCCGGATCAAGGTCTCCGAGCGGCGCCGGCTGCTGCTCGGCAGCCTTCAGGACCGTCAGGACCGACGCCATCAGCGCGGCGAACAGGCCCGAGAAGAACCCGAGCACGGGGCCATTCAGCACGTTCCAGATCAGCCCCAGGTCGTGCGTCGCCAGCCCACCGGCGAGGGCGATCACCACCGATATGAAGATCAGTGAGGGCGAACCGGCGGGCACCGCCACCTGCGGGAACACCTTGGCAACGTAGCGGCGCGCCCACAGTTCGACCGCGATGGCAGCCAGTGCCGCGAGCACGGCGAGGCTGCGCCGCTCGGCAATAACCGTGTCGAACAGCGCACCGAAGAGCAGGCCGACCAGTACCCCGATCACGACTGCACAGATAATGTAGATCGAGGCGTAACCGCCTTGTCGTGCTGCCATTTGTTCACCCGATAGCTAGAGATGGTTGTGGTCGATCCTGACGGTGTCACGCCGTCGGCGAGCAACGCGCGGCGCGATAGGACGCTGGGCGTTGGTGCGATGCTCAGCCACCCGTGCACGCCGACGGCGCGGCCCTGCCGACGCCCCACATCAGCCGCCCCTGGATGATGGTCAGCGTCAGCCTGCCGTTCGAATAGGTCGTGCCGTCCAGCCCCATGGCGGGCAGTTCCACCTCGGCCGCATCGTCTACCGATACCGAGGCGCGATCACCCAGGAGGCGGACCGCCAGGCGCGTCCCGTCCTCGCAGGTGTAGGTGCTGACAGGGTAAGGGTTGCCCACGCCGATCGACGCGCCCGACGCCGACTGCTCGAGACTTGCAATCATCAGGATACTGATCGCCGCGATGGCTGGATTTCTCAACATGATGGCCTCCGAACAGGGCGATCGCAGGGATGGCGCGACTAGCCTGCTCCAGCGTCGGGGTTCCAAAATCGACAGCAGAACATCCCTAGCGCCAACGGTGTCGCCGAGTAATTGGGGTGGCGTCCCATTCCTTGCGATGGCGTCTCGAACTTCGCTCGGCTTGCACCGCTCGATGTGAACTCGAGGAGACCCCGGGCCGGGCGGTCAGCTGGCGCGACGCGAACCGACGATCTTGGGACGAAACGATCAGCGTTGGGACGCGGGCCCATTCTCGCGCTGCTGCGCGGCGGTATTGTCCAAGCCTCGATAGGTCGAGCGCAACTCCGTTTGCGCCGCACCGCGGCTCCAGGGGGTACCATTGGCCGACGTCAACAAGGGCAAGCTGTCGCTCGCGGCACTCACGGCGATGGTCGTCGGGTCGATGGTGGGGGCGGGGATATTCAACCTGCCTGGACGATTTGCCACCGCCACGGGGCCCTTCGGCGCCATCATCGCCTGGCTTATCGCCGGCACCGGCATGTACATGCTCGCCCGGGTTTTCCAGGCGCTTGCCGAGAAGCGCCCCGACATCGATTCCGGCGTATTCGGGCTTCGGCGACTATATGGGGTTCCTCTCGGCCTTCGGTTACTGGCTCGGCAGCTGCCTCGGCAACGTCTTCTACTGGGTGCTGATCGGCTCGACGCTTGGCCGCTTCTTTCCCGAGATCTTTGGTGACGGCAGCAGCGTCATTGCGATCGTCGTCTCGTTGATCGGCATCTGGTCGTTCCACTTCATGATCCTGCGCGGTGTCGAGCAGGCGACCTTCATCAACACCATCGTCACCATCGCCAAGATCGTGCCGATCATCGTGGCGATCCTGCTGTTCATCGTCTTCTTCAACTTCGACCAGTTCGCCGAGAATTTCTTCGGCGGTGTCGGTATGCCTGAAAAGAGCCTTGTCGCGCAGGTGCGTGACACCATGCTCATCACCATCTTCGTGTTTCTCGGAATCGAAGGCGCAAGCGTCTACTCGCGCTTCGCCAAAAAGCGCGCCGACGTCGGAACGGCAACCATCCTGGGCTTTGTGGCGGTGACCGGGCTGATGGTCGCCGTGACGTTGTTTCCCTACGCCACGGCTCCCCGGGCCGCCATCGCCGGCGTCGCCAATCCATCGTTGGCCGGTGCGCTCGAGCTCGTCGTCGGACAGTGGGGGGCGGTGTTCATTTCCATCGGCGTGCTGATCTCGGTGCTTGGCGCCTACCTCGCCTGGTCGCTGATTTGCGCCGAGGTGATGTTCGCCGCTGCCAAGTCGAAGGACATGCCCAAACTGTTTGCGGCGCAGAACGCCAACGGCGTTCCTGCCAATGCCTTGTGGCTGACCAACATCGTCGTCTCGCTGTTCGTCGTCTCGACCTACTTCTCGCGCGATGCATTCAACTTCATGCTCGACATGACGAGCGTTACCGCGCTGCTGCCCTACCTGCTCGTCGCCGGCTACGGCGTACTGATCGCCCGGCGTGGCGAGGGCTACGAGGCCGGGTCGCGCGAGCGGCTGCGGGATCAGGTCATTGCCTGGCTGGCCGTGCTCTACACGCTGTTCATGTTCGTGGCCGCGGGGCTCAAGTACGTCCTGCTGGTGGCCGTGCTGTTCGTTCCCGGCACCATCATTCTCTACATCTGGGCCCGCCGCGAACAGCAGGCCCGGCTGTTCACGCCGGTTGAACTGGGTGTGTTCGGGGTCACCGTTGTGGCTGCTGCCATCGGGATCTACGGCCTGGTCACCGGCATCATCACCCCCTGAGATCGAGGAACTTCAATCATGCAAACCTCCTTCGGCGTGCATTCCGAAGTCGGCCAGTTGCGCAAAGTCATGGTTTGCGCACCCGGCAAGGCGCACCAGAGATTGACGCCCTCCAACTGCGATGACCTGCTGTTCGACGACGTGCTCTGGGTCGATGTCGCCAAGCGCGACCACTTCGATTTCATCAACAAGCTGCGCGATCGTGGTGTCGATGTGGTCGAGATGCACAATCTGCTCGAAGAGACAGTGGCGCTTCCAGACGCGAGGAAATGGATTCTCGACAACCAGGTCACGGCCAATCAGGTTGGCCCCGACCTTGTCGACGAGGTCCGTTCCTATCTCGAGGGCCTCTCGAGCCGGCAGTTGGCCGAGACGTTGATCGGCGGCCTCTCCACTTATGAGTTCCCCGACACCCATGGCGGCGGCATGATGGAGCTGGTCCGCGATGCCGCTGGCGTCAACGAATACCTGCTGCCGCCGCTCCCCAACACGCTCTACACGCGCGACACCACCTGCTGGATCTATGGCGGGGTGACGCTGAACCCGCTCTACTGGCCGGCCCGCAAGGAAGAGACGATCCTCACCTCGTCGATTTATCGTTTCCATCCCGATTTCGCCGGCCAGGTCAATGTGTGGTGGGGCGATCCGACCAAGGATTGGGGCCTGTCGACGCTCGAAGGCGGCGACGTCATGCCCATCGGCAAGGGCAACGTGCTGATCGGCATGAGCGAGCGCACTTCGCGGCAAGCCATCGCCCAGTTGGCTCAGGCGCTGTTCGATCAGGGTGCTGTCGAGCGCGTGATCATCGCCGCCATGCCCAAGCTCCGCGCCGCCATGCACCTCGACACGGTCTTCACCTTCGCCGACCGCGACTGCGTGCTGATTTACCCCGATATCGTCGACAAGATCGAATGCTTCTCCTACCGACCGGACGGCAAGGGCGGTATCGAGCTCAGCAAGGACAAGGGGCTCGTCGAGACGGTGCGCGAGTCCCTCGGCCTCAGGGAGCTTCGCGTCGTGGAGACCGGCGGCAATGACTACACCCGCGAGCGCACGCAGTGGGACTCAGGGGCCAACCTCGTCTGCGTCTCGCCGGGCGTCGTTTTCGCCTACGACCGCAACACCTATGCCAACACGCTGCTGCGCAAGGCCGGCATCGAGGTGATCACCATCGCCGGCGCCGAACTGGGCCGCGGGCGTGGCGGCGGCCACTGCATGACCTGTCCGATCATCCGCGATGCAGTCGACTACTGACGCGAGTTGCTTGCCGGCTGCCGTGCGAACCGTCGGCGCGAGCGGCGCCCAGACGCTTGCGAACGTTTGGTGGCGACCAAACTGGGGCTATCGGCGTGAGGCCCGCTCTGAACACCAGGCAGCAACCTCCGGCCCCAAGCAACGGGACCGACCCGCTCAACTAGTCCGGTAACAGCCACCGCGGCTCCGGGAAACGAACGAAGAATGGGATCCACCGTCAACAGGCGGGATTCCATGCACATCCGGGCGCTCGCGGTTCTCGATAATGCTAGATCGTTCCGTTGCACGGCGAACGAACCACAACAGTTAAATAAATCAAATGCGATTGTGCGAAAGTGTACATTCGAAAATGTAGATAAAGCCGGCGAACACGCGCTCACTTGCCGCCGGCTCGCCGCTCGTGCATTCTGCAATCGCTGAATACTACTTGTGCGGCAAGAGTGCAGCAATGAACCAGGCGATCACGAATCTCACGGCGCATGTTCCGCGGCACGCCTTTACGACGGCGGATATTGCGTCGAACCTGCAGGCGGAAGCGTGGCAATCGATTGTGCCATTTCTGTCGATTGAGCCTCGACGCCCGCGAGAACTGGGTTTTCTGGGTCGGATCACCGCCTGGAACCTGGGCTCCCTGGTGCTGGCCCGCGCGACGACGCAGGCGAGTATTTTCGCGCGCGATGATCGTTTGCTTCGGGCCGATGGGTTCGATCATTGGACCTTATGCGCGCCCTCGAGCGGCACCATCGTTGCTGATGGAGGGGCCGCCGTGGCGGGAGCCGGTGGTTGTCAGGTTCGGGCGCTGCACCGGGATGACCGCGGCTCCAATAGCGATATCGATGTCTTGTTTCTCGTCGTTCCGCGCGACCTCTGCCATCCCCACGCATC
The DNA here is from genome assembly GCF_001424865.1 of Devosia sp. Root105. Lineage (NCBI taxonomy): Bacteria > Pseudomonadati > Pseudomonadota > Alphaproteobacteria > Hyphomicrobiales > Devosiaceae > Devosia > Devosia sp. Root105. The sequence continues at coordinate 450,522 of NZ_LMCR01000001.1, read as the reverse complement.
AGAACTCGATCGGTTGCATGGAACCAACCTTCCGGCTGGTCCTGGCAGGTTGCTGGTAGATTATCTGCGATCGCTGTACCGGCAGTTGCCACTGCTGGATGTGGACCAACTGCCCATGTTGGTCGACGCCACTCGCAATATGATCGTCGCCTGTGCGGCTCCCAGCCGAAGTGCGATGGAGCAGGCCATGCCCGCCATCCAGGCGACGCAAATAGAGCGGGCAAAGCAGTTCATCCGTGACAACCTGCTTCAGCCGCGCCTCGATACGAGGGAACTCTGCCGCTATCTGGGGATGTCGCGAAGCTCGCTGTACCGCCTGTTTGAACCTCTGGGTGGGGTGGCGCGATATATTCGATCGGCGCGGCTGCTGGATGCGCACCGCGCGCTGTCAACGGCGAGCGATACCCGGCCGGTCTACGCGATCGCGCGCGAGCGGGGCTTCGATGACCCTTCCGAGTTCAGCCGGGCCTTCAAGCACCAGTTCGGGTACAGCCCCTCCGAAGCGCGCTCCGAGTGGGTTCCGGCGCCGCACCCGCACAAGGCGCAGGCCGGTGCGGCATCCAATCTGGCCGAAGTCATCAGAGCCGTTTCCTAGGGCCGTCGGCAACCCGATCGGGATGCGCCAGGGATCTGCCCGAGCCACGGAGTGGCGCGATACATCCGCTCGGCCCGGCTGCTCGATGCGCACCGGGCATTGTCGACGCCAGGCGATACCCGGCCAGTCTACGCCATTGCACGCGAGCTGGGCTTCGACGACCCTTCCGAGTTCAGCCGGGCGTTCAAACATCAGTTTGGCTACAGCCCCACCGAGGCCCGCTCCGAGCGGGTTCCCGCGCTCAGCCCGCACAAGGCATCGGCGGGCGCTATCTCCAGCCTGGCCGAAATCTTGGCCGCGCTAGCCTGACACGCGACGATCTCACGGCCCTGACGTCGCAGCATTGGGCCGCTCTCGGCCGCGTGTGCGCTTTGTCTCATGGGTGCGGATCTGGCCGAACTACGCCTGCGGCAGGGGGAGCTTGCCGATGCTGACTCACGCCTTGGACCGACAGCACAGGATTGGGACGGAGGGCTATTCTCTTCCGCTCGCAACGGACAGTAGCGTTCGACGAAGGATGCGGCGCTGCTTCCACCTTTCCCAGGCCAAGGTCGCGGTGGCGCCTGTCGTGTGGCTAGCGTTGGGCGGGTGGGCAGTTGTCGGTGTGCATTTCGATAGGCCGTCGCCCCCGAAGCGGGGCCGCCATGAGCAACGCGGACCAACCGCACCGGTGCCTGCGATCATCGGTCGGAGGGCGCATGGGCGCTCTTGTGCTGATGGCGCTCATCACCTGCTCGACCGGGGTGGCTGCCGCCCAGGAGATCGTGGTCGGCATCACCGCCTGGCCCTCCGCCAAGGTCAGCGCCTATGTCATCGGTCAAGTACTGGCCGAGCGGACCGGGGTCACGCCTGTCTATGTCGAACGGGGCTCCGTCGGCCTGCTGACCTCGATCGCCCGGGGCGACATAGACGTCTACCCCGAATTATGGTCGCCAAACCTCGATGCCGCTGTCAGTCGGGCTGGGGCTGCCGTGACCGTCAGCACACGCTCAGTCACCGGCAAGCAAGGCATTTGCGCCACGCGGGCGGCCATAGATCAAACCGGCATCAAGGCCGTCTCGGACCTCACCAACCCCGATATCGCCGCCGCCTTCGATAGCGACGACGACGGCAGGGGCGAACTCTGGATCGGCGATGCCTCCTGGTTCTCGACCCAGGTGGAGCGGGTCAGGGCCAGAAGTGCCGGCTATGACCAGACCATGCAACTGCTGCAAGCGCCGGAAGACATGGCAATGGCGGCGGTCGACGCAAGCGTCGCCCTGGCGCAACCGCTGGTGTTCTACTGCTATTCGCCGCACCACGTGTTCGTCCTGCACGATGTGGTCATGCTGGCGGAACCGGCGTTCGACGCTGCGGCATGGCAGCTTGTCGCGCCGGCCGGCGACCCCGACTGGCTGGAACACTCGCGGGCCGAGACGGCTTGGGATGTGTCCTCGTTGTCGATCGCCTTCGCGACCAGACTTAAAACCGAGCTCCCGGCAGTGGCCGACATCCTCGGCAGGATCCAGTTCGAAGCCGAGGACATAGCCGGGATGAGCTACGTCTTGCAGGTCGAACGCAAGTCGCCGGAGGCTGCCGCGCATGAGTGGCTCGCCGAGCACCGCGCCCGAATAGACGGGTGGTTCGAATGAGTGTTGGCCCGTCACGGCGCCGGTTGCTCGAACTCGGCCTGGCAGGTCTGGCGGCGGGCTTGATTGGTGCGCCGGCGCAGGCACAGGCCATCTACTCGCAAATCTACGATGCGAAGCGGAAGAAGTGGATCGATTATGATCCGCGCCGGGCCCAGCAATACTATGCGGCTTATGGCTCAGTGCCGGAGGAATTCAAGCGACAGCTGGTTCCGTTCAGGACCGCCGAGAAACCTGGCACCGTCATCATCGATGGGGACCGGCACTTCCTCTACCTGGTGCAGCCGGAGTTTCAGGCGATCCGCTACGGCATCGGGGTGGGACGCGACGGTTTCGGCTGGGCCGGCATCGTCGCCATAGGCCGGATGGTCGAGTGGCCGACCTGGACGCCGCCCCCTGAGATGATTGCGCGTGATCCGAAGTCTGCACAGTGGGCCAATGGCATGCCGGGCGGCCCTGACAACCCGCTGGGTGCCCGCGCCATGTACCTCTACGAGGGCGGCAAGGACACCATTTACCGCATCCACGGGACAGCCGAACCCTGGTCTATCGGGCTCAACATCTCGTCCGGCTGCATCCGGCTCAACAACGACGACGTGACCGATCTCTACTCCCGGGTCGCCGTGGGGGCGAAGGTTGTCGTTCTCATGTCCGGCGCGGCCCTCTATCGCGGCGTCTAGGAGGTCACATGGCAGCATTTGCATTCCTGTTCAGGGGTATCGGCATTCCGGCGCTGCTGCTTGCCGCCGCGGCCTGCGCCTCGACCACGCCGCCGGCCGCCACCATCCGCTCCAGCGCGCTGACGGCGCCGGCTGATCTGCAACTGCTGTGCGCCAGCGAGGCAGCCAGCCGTTTCGGCGTTCCGGCCGATGGCGTCCTGCCGACCGCGTCGCGGCCGAGCGCCACCGGAACGGCGTTTGAAGTGGAGGTCAAGCTGCCAACCGGGCAGGCACTTTGCGTCATCGACCAGAATGGCAGCATCCAGTCACTCGCTCGCACCTGAGCGCGCCGTCAGACGACCGTGAAGGTGCTCAACAAGGAGGAACAAGACAATGTATCGCTTCATGAAATTGCTGCTCAGCGCCGTCCTGGTGCTTGCAGCGTTGCAGTCGCCGGCCGTGCTCGCCCAGGACGTTGCACCGCTGGTGATGGTCCCCGATCATCCGGTGGGTGTTCCCGTAAGCGGCTGCTTCCGTGCCAACCAGAACCTCTATGGCCCGTACCGGCTGACGTTCTGCCTGGAACGGCGCGGAACCTATCAAGTCCGCGGCGGCGGCGTGAGCTGCGACGGCCGCCTGACCTGGCGTACCTCTGGGCGTGACATCATCGTCGACCTGCAGCGCGCCTCCTGCAATCGCGGGCGCGCCTGGGAACGGGCTTCGATGGATTGCCGGAACTATGGCGGCCTGCTGGGGACCATCGGACGCGTCATCGTCGGCCAGTCGCCGCGCATCCGTACCCTGCGTTGCACCTATCACCCGACGGTGCGCGGCGAGAGACCTCGCACCTTCACCGCCACTCGCAACTGACCATCGGCGGGCACGGAGCCTACGGGCTCCATGCCCGCCTGAAGTGCCGGAACCAACACGACGGAGAGATGCAAGTGTCCAGAGCGTCAAATACCCCCCCAAGCCTCACGGCTCGGAAGCCGTTCCAGCCCCGGACGAGCGCGAAACTGCGAGCGCCGCTGGCAGGAGCTGGTCTGTTTGTCACCCTCGTTCTTGGCTTGGGCACCGCCTTCGCGCAGGACGCGGCGAGCAGCAGCGTGCTGTTCGAGAATGTAAGGGTTTTCGACGGCAAGGCTGATGCACTGACGGAGCCGACCAACGTGCTGGTCGAGGAAGGCAAGATCGCTGCCATCTCCGCCGCTCCGATCGACGCGAATGGCGCCAGTGTGATCGAGGGTGCTGGTCGCACGCTGATGCCCGGGCTGATCGATGCGCATTGGCACGCCATGCTCATCCGCTCGACCCCCGAGGAGGGCCTCAACAACGATGCAGGCTACACCACGCTGCTGGCGGCGGACGAGGCCAAGGCCACCCTGATGCGTGGCTTCACTACCGTACGCGACGTGGGCGGTCCGGTCTTCTCCCTGAAGCGGGCGATCGACGAGGGGCTCATCGATGGCCCCCGGATCTATCCATCGGGCGCTATCATCAGCGTTACCAGCGGCCATGGCGATTTCCGTCACCAGTGGGAGCTGCCGCGCCGGCCGGGTGAGCTGACCCGCATGGAAGAACTGGGCGTGGCGATGATCGCCGACAGTCCGGACGAGGTGCGCATGCGGGCGCGCGAGCAGTTGATGCTGGGCGCTTCGCAGGTCAAGCTGACGGCAGGCGGCGGTGTCGCGTCGCCGTTCAGCCCGCTCGATGCATCGACCTTCACGGCCGACGAACTGACGGCCGCGGTTGAGGCGGCGAGCAACTGGGGCACCTACGTCACCGTGCACGCCTATACCCCCGAAGCGATCGAGCGAGCGCTGTCGGTGGGGGTGAAGGTGATTGAGCACGGCCATCTGATGAACGAGGCGGACGCCAAGGCGATGGCCGAGAAGGGCATTTGGCTTTCGACCCAGCCGTTCGACGAGAGCTTCGAGGAGGGCGTCACGCTTCCTGAGGACAGCCGCGCGCGGCTGCGGCAGGTGATCACCGGCACCGACCGCATCTATGGCTGGGCCAAGCAGTACGGTATCAAGACCGCCTTCGGCACGGACATCCTGTTCTCTCCGGCGATGGCGCAATTGCAGGGACATATGCTCACGCTGCTGACGCGCTGGTATACGCCGGCCGAGGCCCTGGCCATGGCGACCGGCACCAACGGCGAATTGCTGCAGCTGACCGGGTTACGCAACCCCTATCCGGGCAAACTCGGCGTTGTCGAGGAAGGGGCACTCGCTGACCTGCTGCTGGTCGAGGGCGATCCGATCGCCAACATCAACCTCGTGGCCAACCCGGCGAACTTCGTGGTGATCATGAAGGACGGCAAGATCTACAAGAATACACTCCCCACCAACTAGCCGCTACTCGGTGCCCTCGCCCGACGTGGGGGGCAGGGCACCTCTTTTGCATCGCTGGCCTTGAGGCGTGCCAGCTCGACCTTGCTGGCAGTCGTCGCTTCCCTCCGCCGCAGCGCTACCGCGTCTGCCAGGAGGGGGGATTGAGGGAGGGGAGCTCGCCGTCGATGGCTTCGCTCCGTCGCTCCAGCTAGCTAAAGCACCTTGCCCGGGTTGAGGATTCCGTTGGGGTCGAGCGCCGCCTTGATCGCCTGCATCATCTCGAGCGCCACCGGGTCCTTCACCTGCCGCAGCAGGGCGGATTTCAGCTGCCCGATGCCGTGCTCGGCCGACACCGAACCGCCGAGCTTGCGCACCACTTCATAGACGGCCGCGTTGGCGTCGGCCTCGCGCGCCATGAAAGCCTTGGAGTCGGCGCCGGCGGGCTGGCTGAAGTTGAAATGGATATTGCCGTCGCCCATGTGGCCGAACGGGCAGGGCCGCACGCCGGGGATAGCGCGCTCCACTGCGGCGCTGCCCTCGGCGATCAGCTGCGGCACGGCGCCGATCGGCACCGAGACATCGTGTTTGATCGAGGCGCCTTCCTTCGATTGCACCTCGCTCATCTGCTCGCGTGCCGCCCACATCAAGGTGCGATCGGCCTCCGACTCGGCGACCACCGCATCGGCGACGAGGCCGCTGCCGAGCGCTTGTTCGAGCGCCGCCTGCAATGCGCCGGGCGCACCGCCTTTCATCCGGTTCACTTCGGCCAGCACATACCAGGGCGACAGGCTGGCGGTCGGGTCGCGCGGCAACAGGCCATATTTCAGCTGCAGGTCGATGCCGAACCGGTTCATCAGCTCGAACGCGGTGAGGCGCGAGCCGGCCCGCTCGCGCAAGAGGTAGAACAACTGCAGCGCCACGCCGGGATCGGCCACGTTGATCAGCGCCGTTTCCTGTGCCTCGGGGATCGGGAACAGCTTTACTGTCGCCGCGGTAATGAAGCCGAGCGTGCCTTCGGCCCCTACCAGCAGGTCCTTGAGGTCGTAGCCGGTATTGTCCTTCTTCAGCGCGTTGAGCCCGTTGTAGAGCCGCCCGTCGGCCAGCACCGCCTCGACCCCCAGCGTCAGCTCGCGCGCATTGCCATAGGCCAGCACCTGCACGCCGCCGGCATTGGAGCTGAGCACGCCACCGATACGGGCCGAGCCCTGCGACGCCAGCCACAGCGGGAAAATCGCCCCCGCGGCCTCCGCCACCTTATGCGCCTCTTCGAGGATCAGCCCGGCTTCCACCGTCATGTGCCCGGCTGCGGCATTGACTTCGCGCACCCGGTTGATGCGGGAGAGGTTGACGATCACCTCATTGCCGCTGAGCGGCACCTGGCCGCCGACCAGACCGGTATTGCCGCTCTGTGGCACCAGCGGCACCCGATGCTGGTTGGCCCAGCGGCAGATCGCCTGTAGCGCCGCGACGCTCCCCGGCAGCGCTACCGCCACTGCCGGCACGTGGAAGCGCTTGCGCGGCTCAGTCAGGTAACTCGTCATCTCCGCGGGATCGGCGAGCAGCGCGCCGCCATCGCCGACCAGCGGCTTCAGGGCGCGGACGATATCTTTGGCAGTGAGCGTGGTCATGGCGGGGGAAGATAGACCTGAGCGGGGTTGGCGCAAGGGCGAACTTGCCCGCTACCGGTCGCTATGCGACAAGCGGCGCCAACGAGACAATGAAGACGGAGCACGACGATGGCGCAGGGGCTGATGGCCGGCAAAAAGGGCCTGATCATGGGCGTGGCGAACAACCGCTCGATCGCCTGGGGCATCGCCAAGGCCCTCGCCGACCAGGGCGCCGAGATCGCCTTCTCCTACCAGGGCGAGGCGCTGAAGAAGCGCGTCGAGCCGCTCGCCGCCGAGATCGGCGTCACCACGCTGGTCGAGTGCGACGTGTCGAACGACGCGGCGATGGACGAGACCTTCCGGGTGCTCAAGGACAAGTGGGGGACGATGGATTTCCTCGTCCACGCCATCGGCTTTTCCAACAAGGATGAGCTCGAGGGCCGCTACATCAACACCAGCGCCGAGAACTTCGCGCTCACCATGAACATCTCGGTCTATTCGTTCACCGCCGTCGCCAAGCGCGCCGAGGCGATGCTGAACCCCGGTAGCTCGCTGCTGACGCTGACCTATTACGGCGCCGAAAAATACGTGCCGAACTACAATGTCATGGGCGTCGCCAAGGCCGCACTCGAGGCCTCGGTGCGCTACCTAGCGCATGACCTCGGCCCGCAGAACATCCGCGTCAACGCCATCTCGGCCGGCGCCATCAAAACCCTGGCGGCCTCCGGCATCTCGGGGCTCCGCACCATGCTGCACTTCCAGGAGAAGGCGGCGCCGCTGAAGCGCAACGTCACCCAGGAAGAAGTCGGCTCGGCCGCGCTCTACCTGCTCAGCGATCTCGCCTCCGGCGTCACCGGCCAGGTGCAGTATGTCGATTGCGGCTTCAACATCATCGGCATGCATGTCGACGATGAAGCCGACGCCGCTGCGCCCACCGCCTGATTTATCCTGGGGCTGCCGCAAGGCGGCCCCTTTCGTTTCCGAGCGTCGATATGTCCATCACCTGGCCTGAACTCTATTTCATCCGTCACGGCGAAACCGACTGGAACGCCGAGGGGCGCTACCAGGGGTCCAAGGACATCCCGCTCAACGATATCGGCCGCGGCCAGGCCGATCTCAACGGTAAGCTCTTGGTGCAGATCCTCGAGCGGGCCGGTCGCAGCCCGGCCGATTTCACCTGGCACGCTTCGCCGCTCGGCCGCACTCGCGAGACCATGGCCCGCGTCCGTTCGGCCTTCTCTGTGCCGCTGCCCGAGGTGGTCTTCGACCAGCGGCTGGTCGAGGTATCGTTCGGCATTTACGAAGGCCGGCTCCACACCGAGCTCAGTTCCGGCGAGATGGCGATCGCCGGCGAGCGCGACGCCAGCTTCTGGAATTTCCGCCCGCCCTCGGGCGAGAGCTATGAGGATGTGGCGCAGCGCATCTTGAGCTTTGCCACCGACACGCTCAAAGCGCCGGCGATCATCGTGGCGCATGGCGGGATCCTCAGGATTTTGCGCCGCCTGATCGAGGATTTTCCGGCCGAGCGCGCAGTGAACTGGTTCCCGCCGCAAGATTCGGTGGTGCATTTCATCGACGGCAAGAGCGTCGTCTATCCGGCTGGTCACAGCTGGGACGACTGAGCGGACGAGCTTGGGAGGCCACGTTGAAGAGCACCGGGAACGATCCGCCACCCCTGGCCGCCATCGCGATCCGGCCCTGGCTCGACACCGACTCGGCGGCTGAGCTGACCGAGCTGCTGCACCGCGCCTATGCGCGCCTCGCCGCGATGGGGCTGCGCTTCTGGGCGACGCATCAGAGTGCCGAGGTCACCGAGAAGCGTATCGCATCGGGCGAGTGCTTCGTCGCCGTCGCCGATGGGGTGATCTGCGGCACCATCCTCTTCCGCGATGCTTCCCGCACCAATGGCAGCCCCTGGTACGATCGATCCGACGTCGCCTCGTTCGGCCAGTTCGCGGTCGAGCCCGAGCTCCAGAGCCAAGGCCTCGGACGCCGGCTCATTGCCGATGTCGAAGACCGCGCCGCTGCTTCCGGCGCCCGGGAACTGGCGCTCGATACAGCGGAACCGGCAGTGCACCTCGTCGAGTGGTACACGCGCTTCGGCTACCGCTTCATCGAGCGCACCCAGTGGCAACACACCAACTATCGCAGTGTTGTGCTGAGCAAGACGCTTGTCGGCAGGCAGGGCGACTGAAGGGAGTCTCGGTTCCGGTTGAAGTCCTGAGCGGATGTCTTGGCATATGCCAAAGGGGTGGCCGTGACACAGCAGCAGCTTCGTACCGCCAGCATTTTCCGCAACTGTCGCAATCAGGTCGTGCGCATCCCTGTCGAGTTCGCCCGGTAACGGCGCCACCCAGGACGTTGGCCGAGCTGTTCAGCGAGTGGGAAGCCTTTCGCGAGTTCCCGGATGTCGATGACAGTTCGCTGCCGCCAGACCCCCGCACCCCGCTCGAATGACCCGGTCGAGAACTGGCTCGATTGACCGTCTCGCCGCGTGCCCCTAGAACCGCGGCAGTCTTCGGGGCATTCTCATGAGCTTCAATACCTTCGGCCACCTGTTCCGTTTCACCACCTGGGGCGAAAGCCATGGGCCGGCGCTGGGCGTGGTGGTCGATGGCTGCCCGCCGGGGCTGCCGATCTCGGCCGAGGTGATTCAGCGCGATCTCGATCGGCGCAAGCCCGGCCAGTCGCGCTTCACCACGCAGCGGCGCGAGGACGATCAGGTGCGGATCCTCTCCGGCGCCTTCGAGGACGAGCGCGACGGCCAGCTGAAAACCACCGGCACGCCGATCTCGCTCATGATCGAGAACACCGACCAGCGCTCCAAGGACTATTCCGAGATCAAGGACAAATACCGTCCCGGCCACGCTGATTTCACCTATCACCAGAAATACGGCATCCGCGACTACAAGGGCTCGGGCCGTGCCTCGGCGCGCGAAACCGCGGCGCGCGTCGCCGCCGGCGCGGTGGCCCGGCTGGTGATCCCCAATGTCACGGTACGCGCCAGCCTCGTGCAGATCGGCCCGCACAAGATCGACTATGCGCGCTTCGACTGGGCCGAGGTGGACAACAACCCGTTCTTCTGCGCCGACCCGGTCGCCGCCAAGGAGTGGGAAGTCTACCTCGATGGCATTCGCAAGGCCGGCAACTCGGTCGGTGCGGTGATCGAAGTGGTGGCCGAAGGCGTGCCGCCCGGCTGGGGCGCCCCGATCTACGGCAAGCTCAGTGCCGACCTCGCCTCGGCGATGATGTCGATCAACGCGGTCAAGGCCGTCGAGATCGGCGCTGGCTTCGAAGCGGCCGAGCTCACCGGCATCGAGAATGCCGACGAGATGCGAGCCGGCAATGCGGGGCCGTACTTCACCTCGAACAAGGCGGGCGGCATTCTGGGCGGCATTTCCAACGGCGATCCGATCGTCTGCCGCTTCGCGGTGAAGCCGACCTCCTCGATCATCACACCGCGCCAGACGGTAACGACGCATAACGAAAACACCGAGGTCATCACCAAGGGCCGGCACGATCCCTGCGTCGGCATCCGCGCTGTGCCGATCGGCGAAGCGATGATGGCGGTGGTGCTGGCCGATCATTTCCTGCGCCATCGGGGCCAGACCGGCCGCGAGGGCGGCATCGGCTACTAGAGCGCTTTCAGGAAAAGTTGCAGACTTTTCCGGTTCGAAAGCGCGACAATTCACACTGAGCTCGTCGGGACTGGCTGGCAGGGTGCCGCGGGCCGACCCTTAGAATCGAGAAAATTGTCGGCCCGGAACACGCGCTAGTGCGCATTGACCGCCTCGGCGGCAAGGCGCTTGCTGTGAGCATAGGCCGTAAGCCATTGCTCTTGCTGGACTATTTCTACGGGTAAGCGCGAGATGACTAAGCGGTCGCACTGACACAGCTGAGGGTTATCAGATGTTCGAGTCCTGCCGCGCTTACGTCATGGCCGCTAATCTGCGTGATAGTCTGGCGCTCGAAACCGTGGCGCATCAGCTCGGCTTCGGCGAGGTGGTCTGCGGCCTCGGCAACCCCGCATATGCCGGCCGCTCGGCAACGTCGATCACCTATTTCTTCCTCGATTACCGCATGCGGGACGAGGAACTGGTCGACTGCATCTCTGCCATCCGTGCGGAGCGGACCTCGCGGCTTTGCTACTCGCCGATCATCCTGTTCACCACCGACCGGGCGGCGGAGACGGTGGTGCGCTACGTCCGCTTCGGTTTCGACGATGTCATCAGCCTGCCGGCGCGGCGCGACGAGCTGGCCGAGCGCCTTGCCGATCAGTTGCACGAGCAGGTCTATATCGAGACCAAGGATTACCTCGGCCCTGACCGGCGCCGGTTCGACCGCGGCGCGGAACTGCGGCTCGGCATCTCGCCGCACACCAGGTTGGTGCTCGAACGCGATCCACGGCGCGGCGTCAGGGTGCTGGATCGCGAGGTCCGCGGCCACCGCTTCAAGGCGCGGGCGGCGCCGCATACGCATTTCATGGCCAAGCTGTTTGGACAGCACGCGTTCTAGACGCGCCAACTCCAGGCCTCCGGAACGGTTAACAAATCGACAAGCACCCCCAGGCTAATGTGCCTGACCTGACATTTGGGGGCGGCCGATGGACTGGCTTGGCGATGTGGTCAGACAAGGTGGCTCGGCGCTATGGGACGGAGGCGCGGCACTCATCCTGCCAGCACTGTTCTTTGCGGTATTGGCGGTGCTGGTCAAGAAGCGCGAAGCCCTGGCCGCGTTGCGGCGCGCCGCCGGCGAGATCCGGATCAACCTGGGCCTTTATCTGTTCGATACGCTGATGATGCTGCCGATCCTTGGTCTCGTCACGGGGTTCGCCCAGGCGGCGATGCAGGGCGCCGGCTTGATCCTCGTGCCGGCGGCGTTCTGGGAAACGCTGGGCCTCTATCCAACCCTGTTCATCGTGGTCTTTGCCGGCGATTTCATCGGTTACTGGCGACACCGTCTCGAGCATACCAACCTGCTTTGGCCGAGCCACGCAGTACACCACAGCGACACCGAGATGAGCTGGTCTACGCTGTTGCGCTTTCACCCGATAAATCGGCTGACCACCACGCTGATCGATTCGACATTCCTGCTGGCGCTGGGTTTCCCGGCCTGGGCGGCCGTCGCCAACGGCTTGGTGCGGCACTACTACGGCTATTTCATTCATGCCGACCTGCCCTGGACCTATGGTCCGCTGGGCAGGATCTTCGTCTCCCCGGCGATGCATCGCTGGCATCACGCCAGGGAGTACAAATATGCCGGGACCAACTTTGCCACGGTGTTCTCGGCCATTGACGTGGCGTTCGGCACCTTCTCGCTGCCCGGTCCATGCGATGTGCCCCTCGGGCTCGAAGCCGACATGGGGCAAGGCGTACGAGGGCAGCTGACCTATCCGTTTCGGCGCTGGTTCAGCGCCGCGTTCAAGCGCGGCTGAGCTGAAATACCGCTACCGTTTCGTGGTTGCCGTCGCCACCGGCTATCGGCGAAGGCACCGAAACGAGGTGGGTCCAGCCGCGCGCGATGAGGAACGCCACGACGTCTGCGATCGAGCCGACAATGGCGCCCTCGTCGGTGACGATGCCGCCCTTTCCGACATTGTCGCGACCCACCTCGAACTGTGGCTTGATCAGGATGACGGCCTCGGCCTTGGCGGCGCAGAGGGACAGCGGCACCTCCAGCACTTTCAGCACCGAGACGAAGCTGATGTCGCAGACCAAGAGCCCGATCGGCTCGCGGATCAGCTCGACCGTCAGGTCGCGGCCGTTGACGCCCTCGAGCGAGACGACCCGCGGGTCCGCTTTCACCCGCTCATGCAGCTGGTCGTGCCCGACATCGACGGCGTAGACTCTCGCCGCCCCGCGCTCCAGCAGCACCTGGGTGAAACCGCCGGTCGAGGCGCCGAGATCGAGGCAGACGCGTCCGGCCGGCTCGATGCCGCCGACCTCGAGGCCGGCCACCAGCTTCAGCGCCGCGCGCGACACATAGCGCGCCGCGGGGTCGTCGAGCGTGATGCTGTCATCTGCCGCGACCTGCTGGTTGGGTTTGCTGGCGACGACGCCGTTGACCGTCACCGTGCCACGCAGGATCGCGTCACGCGCCCGAGCCCGGCTGGGCAACAGTCCCCGAGCCTCGAGCGCCTGGTCGAGGCGGATGCGATCGCTCACGAGGCGATGAGCTTCTTGATCTTGGCGATAGCGGCTTCCTTGCCCTCGCCATAGGCGATAGTGCCTTCGAAATTGCCGTCCTTGTTGATCAGGAACACCGAGGCAGTGTGATTGACCAGGTAGAAGCCATCCGCGTCAGGTTCGGTGGTCTCGGAAGCCGCGCCGAACGACGCCTTGACCGCCGTCGTCTGCTCGTCGGAGCCGACAAGGCCGATGGTGCCGGGGAACGGGCTCAGATAGTCGGCCAACACCTGTTTGGTGTCGCGCTTGGGATCGACCGTGACGAAGATGGTGCGGAGCTGCTCGTTGCCGAGCCCCAGCTCCTGCTTCCAGACTGTCGATTCCGCCAGCGTGGTCGGGCAGACATCGGGACAGTGCGTATAGCCGAAGAACACCAGGCTCGGCGTGCCCTTGAGGCTCGCCTCGGTGAAGGCGCCGCCAAGCGTCGATTCCATGGTGAACGGCTTGCCGGTCACCCCGAGCGGCGCCGAGGGCGGCCGGAAGATGAACAAAGCCGTGGCGCCGAGCGCGGCCACTACGACCAGCGTCCAGAGGATGATGCGGAAGCGCGCCAGCGCCGGTGAGGAAGTGTCGGCCATGGTTCCTGCCCAGATGAGTTGGCGCCTTATAGCGCCAGCCGGCACAGCTTGGCGCGTGTCATTGTCGCGCACTCACCGAGGCGTGAAGGCTTATTGCGGGTCGAGCGGCTCGGTACCGGTGGGCTGGCCGTTGCGCAGGGTGATCTTTTCGATCCGCATCTCGGCCTGCTTCAGCAGTGCCTCGCAATGCGCCTTCAACGCCTCGCCGCGCTCATAGATGGCGATCGACTCGGCCAGCGGCGCCTGGCCGCTTTCGAGCTTGCCGACAATGCCCTCGAGTTCGCGCAACGCCGCCTCGAAGCTCATCAGCTTGATATCGTCGGCGGTGGCGGGGGAATCGGACATGGCAGTTCCTTCGATGGGCCTCGTTGCTAGCTGGTGGCCATCAACATTTCAACATGCGCGGCGGCGCCGGTGGCGAGCCCGTGTCGGTCGTAGCCACCTTCCAGCATGGAAACCAGCCGTCCCTCGCACAGCCGCTCGGCCACATCCACCAGCCGCTCGGTGACCCAGGCAAAATCCTCGGGGTGCCAGTTGAGTCCGGCCAGCGGATCGCGATAGTCGGCGTCGAAGCCGGCGGAGACCAGCAGGAAATCCGGCCGGAACGCCTCCAGCGCCGGCAGGATCCGCTCGGTATACGCGGCGCGCATCTCCGCCCCGCCGCTGCCCGCCTGAAGCGCGGCATTGCAGATATTGCCGACGCCGGTAAAGCTCGGCGAGCCGGTACCGGGATAGAGCGGCATCTGGTGGCTCGAGGCGTAAAATACCGTCGGATCGGCCTTGAAGATGTCCTCGGTGCCATTGCCGTGGTGGACGTCGAAATCGACGATCGCCACCCGCTCGGCCCCGAACTTGCGCTGCGCCTCGCGCGCCACCACGCCGATCGAGTTGATCAGGCAGAAGCCCATCGGCCGGTCGATCTCGGCGTGGTGTCCGGGCGGGCGGACGGCGCAGAAGGCGTTACGCACTTCGCCCAGCGCCACCGCTTCGAGCGCCGCGAGCCCGCCGCCGAGCGCCGTCGACGCCGCCTCGAGCGAGCGCGACGAGATGAAGGTGTCCTCGTCGATCTGGCCGATCCCTTCGGCCGGCCTGGCCCGGGTGAGGATGCTCAGGTAGTTGGCGTCATGCACCAGCTCGGCCAGCGTCAGGTCGCCCGACGGCGCCTCGCGGCGGACCAGCCGCGCGAAGCGGTCGGCGCTCAGCGCCTCCTCGACCGCCCGGATGCGATCGGGCCGTTCGGGGTGCCCGGTTGGGGTGGCGTGGCTTTCGAAATTGGGCTGGGAGACGAGAAGAGTGGCCATGGGCTCGGGAACTGTCGCTGCGCCAATAGCTTGACGTTGTGCTCACCAGCTTGTCAAACCTCGCGCCATGGCCAGCGCCGTTCATTCCCACTCCGATCTGCCCGAGCTCGCAGCGCGACTGCGCGCCGGCGACCTCGTCGCCTTCCCTACTGAGACGGTCTATGGGCTGGGCGCCGACGCGACCAATTCCGATGCGGTGCTGAAGATTTATGAGACCAAGGGGCGGCCGCGCTTCAATCCGCTGATCGTCCACGTCGCCGATCTCGCCATGGCCGAGCGCTTCGTGAGCTTCAGCCCGATGGCCCACAAGCTCGCGGAATTCTGGCCCGGTCCGCTCACCCTGGTACTGCCGAAGCGCCCGGAAGCCGGGCTTTCCGACCTGGTCACCGCGGGTCTCGATACTGTTGGCATCCGCATCCCGAACCATCCGCTGGCTCTGGAGCTGATCCGCGCTGCCGGCCGGCCACTGGCCGCACCCTCTGCCAATCGCTCCGGCAAGCTGTCGCCGACCACCGCCGCGCAGGTCGAGCGTTCCTTCAACGGCGCCGTGCCAGTGCTCGAAGGTGGCGCCTCACAGGCCGGGGTGGAGTCGACCATCCTGGCGGTGGAGGGTGACGTGGTGACGCAGCTGCGCGCCGGCGCCCTGCCGCGCGACGAGGTCGAGGCGGCAATCGGCCGGCCGGTGGCGGTGGCGAGACACGATGCGGCAATTGCCGCGCCCGGCATGCTGGCGAGCCACTACGCGCCAAACGCCACCCTGCGCCTCGATGCCGAGCGGGCGGAGGCGGGGGAGACCTGGCTCGGCTTCGGACCCGGTCCTGATGGCGCCAACCTGTCGCCGAGCGGCGACCTGCGCGAGGCCGCCCGCAACCTGTTTGCCATGCTGCACCAGCTCGATGAAGGCGCCACCCGCATCGCCGTGGCGCCAATCCCACGCAGGGGGCTCGGCGAAGCGATCAACGATCGGCTGAAACGGGCCGCGGCGCCGCGAGGCTGACGCGTCACTCAAGTTGTGTCTGTGGAGGTGCCCCACCCACTGAGTCATCCCCGCGAAAGCGGGGACCTCCGTTTGCGATGGTGCCACGGCCAAGAAAACAGAGGTTCCCGCTTTCGCGGGAATGACCCGGTGAAGTAAGCGAGACGGCGGATCATCTCGTCCGTCCGCGAAGTGCCTCTAGTTGTCCCGCACCTTGTATGGCTTCTGGTCGCGCCAGAAGCGCATCAGGCTTTCGAGGTCGGGGTCGCCCTGTTCGGGCAGCACCACCCTGAGCGTGGCATAGAGGTCGCCAGCGCCGTGCAGGCCCTTGCCCTTGAGCCGCAGCGCCTTGGCCGTGTTGACCGAGGGCGGCAGGTTCAGTTCGGCTGAGCCATCGAGAGTGGGGACGCGCACCTTGCCGCCCAGCACCGCCTCATAGAGCGTGATCGGCACATCGACGCGCAGGTCCGCACCATCGCGGCGGAACTGCTTGTGGCGTTCGAACTTCACCGTGACGATGGCATCGCCCGGCGCGCCGCCATACGGCGATGGGTGGCCCTGGCCCTTGAGCCGGATCTGCTGGCCTTCCTCGACCTTTTCGGGAAGCTTGACGTTCAGCACCTTGCCGGTCGGCATGCGCAGCGGCACGCTGCCGGCGGCCTGCGCTTCCTCGAGCGTCACCGTGACGGTGGCGTTGATGTCTTCGCCGCCCATCCCAGTGGTGCGGCCGCCCTGGAAGCCGCCGCTCGATGCACCGGTGAACGGATCCCAGCTCTGGCTGCCGCCGGCGCCGCGCGTCGGCCCGCGCTGCTGGCCGCCGAAGCCGGACATGAATTCCTTGAGGATGTCCTCGGCCGAAAAGCCGCCTGCGCCGGCCCCTGCACCGGGGCGTGCGCCGCCGCCCGCGCCACGGCTGAAGCCGGCAAAGCGGGGGTTGCCGTCGGCGTCGATCTCGCCGCGGTCGTAGCTGGCGCGCTTGTCCTTGTCGCTGAGAAAATCATAGGCCGACGAGACCTCGGCGAACTTCGCGTGGGCCTTCGGGTCGTCCTGGTTCTGGTCGGGGTGATGCGCCTTGGCGAGCTTGCGATAGGCGGACTTGAGGTCTTTTTCGGTGACGGACCTCGGCACCCCGAGCACGGTATACGGGTCGCGCATGGGTTCCTTCAATTCGGGGCGGGTTGGGATTTGCTTTCGCGGCCCGCGCCATCCTATATGGCCATGCGCTCCGGGCTTGTCCAGACTGGCGCGTTACGAGGGTAAAACCATGCCGGCAACGACACTTACCGAGCGGCTGTTCGACGATTCCGATACTGCGCCGATCGATCCCTGCTCGCTGTTCGAGGAGTGGTTCGCCGCGGCTCAGGAAAGCGAACCCAACGATCCGCACGCCATGGCGCTGGCGAGCGTCGATGCCGACGGTCTGCCGGATGTGCGCATGGTGCTGCTCAACCAGCGCGATAGCAGAGGCTTCTGTTTTTTCACCAATTTCGAGAGCGACAAGGGCCGCGAGCTGCTGGCGCATCCGAAGGCCGCCTTCGTCATGCACTGGAAGACGCTGCGCCGGCAGATCCGGGTGCGTGGGCCGGTGGAAGTGGTCGCCGACAAGGAGGCCGACGCCTATTTCGCGACGCGTGCCCGGGTCAGCCAGATCGGCGCCCATGCGTCCAAGCAGTCACGGCCGCTCGCCAACCGCTATGCCCTGCTCGAGCGGGTCGAGACCCTGAAGAAGAGTTTTCGCGAAGACGAGCCAGTGAATCGGCCGACCTACTGGTCGGGCTTCCGGGTCATCCCGCAGGTGATGGAATTCTGGCAGGATGGCGCCAACCGCCTGCACGATCGGGTGCGCTTCACCCGCGCCCTGCCGGATGGCGCCTGGAGCCGGCAGCGGCTCTACCCGTAAATACTGAGCGCCGGCAATTGCCCGGTGCTTGCCAATAACGCCACGATTATCGCAACATGCCGGGCGCGTTGGGGGGGTGGCGTGGCCAGTATTACAACAATGTTTGGTGATGCGAGGATCAGTCGCGTCCCGGCCAAGTTCACCGGTACGCGCGCCGAACTGTTCTGGCGGCTGGTCCGCGGCTACCTCCTGATGTTCCCGACCCTCGGCCTCTATCGCTTCTGGGTCACCACCGTGAAGCGCCAGTTCTACTGGCACAACACCAGCATCGACGGCGATGCTCTCGAATACACCGGCACGCCGTTGCAGCTGCTGATCGGCTTTCTGATCGCGCTGGCGGTCTTCCTGCCGCTCTACATCGTCTTCTTCTACCTCTCGACCCAGGTCGGGGCTGTAGTGATGGTCGGCTATGGCATCGTCGCGACGTTGTTCTGGTTCCTGTTCGGCTATGCCAGCTATCGCGGGCGCGACTTCCGGCTGTCGCGCACGCTGTGGCGCGGCATCCGCTTCGACCAGAAGGGCAATGCCTGGGTCTATGCGACGCGGCAATTCCTGTGGTCGCTGCTGGTCGTCGTCACCGCCGGGCTCGCCTACCCGTTCATGTCCGCCGACCTCTGGCGCTACCGCTACAGCAACACCTGGTACGGTGATCGGCAGTTCAGCTTCACCGGCAGCTGGCGCACCATTGCCGGCCCGTTCTACCGCGCCTATGCGGTCGCCGCAGTAAGCGCTGTCGCCGTGGCGATCCGGTTTGTGGCCTCAGGCCCGGAGACGGCGATCCTGTTGCTGCTGGCGATTCCCGTCGGTTTTGCCTGTTTCTTTTACTATCGTGCCCGCGAGAGCAGCCGGATGTTCTCCGAGGTGCATCTGGGCGCAGCGCGCCTCCGCGTCGAGATCAAGGCGCGCGCCCTGGCGCTGCAGTTCGCGGCCTATTCCGGCATGCTGGTGGTGGCATTCGTCATCATCGGCCTCGTCGGCTTCCTCGTCACCCTGGTGATACAGGGCCAGTTCGATTTCACCTCGCTCGCCGGCATCGCCCGGGCTGGGTGGATCGGCGTGGCGCTGGCGCTTGGCGGCTATCTGGTGAGCCTCGCGACGCTGGGCCTGATGGCCGAGGTGTATCTCGATTGCGGCTACTGGATGCTGGTGGCTCGCGGCGCCACCATCACCGGCCTCGAGAGCCTCAGCACCGTCCGGGCCGGCGACGAAGACAAGGCGCTGGCCGGCGAGGGCCTCGCCGATGCGCTCAACGTGGGGTCGTTCTGATGGAGATGGAGCCGGTCGGACGCTACTATGACGGGCTTGTGGCGGCCCGCCGCTACGTCACCTTCGCGTTGACCCGCGATGCCGCGCCGGCAGAGCTCATCATTGCCGATCGCGACACCCGCGAAGAGATCGACCGCTGGCCGGTCGACGCGCTGTTCGAGGTGACCGGGCTCGGCGATGAATTGCGGCTCGGTGCCACCGGCCGACCCTATGGCGCACGCCTGCGTGTACCGGCCGGCGAGTGGAACACGGCGTTGCGCGAAGCCATCCCCGGCCTCGGCCGGCGCGCGCAGCTCGAGCGTGGGCAACAGCGGCGCGTCCTCGGGATCGCGGTGGCGGCGCTTGCCTCGGTGATCGCCGCCTACGTGTTCGGGGTCCCCGTGCTGGCTGACAGTGTCACCCCGCTGGTGCCGCCGACCTGGGAGACCCGGCTCGGCGAGGGGGCTCGGATGCAGATCGAGGGCATGCTGAGCAACGGCGTCGGTTTCCAGGCTTGCGGTTCGGAGTTCAGTCAGGCGAACCGGGCCATCGACCGCTTCGCTGCCAGTGTGATGGCGGAAACCGGTTCGCCCTTCACCCCCAGGGTGACGGTGGTCCGCTCGCCGCTGACCAACGCCTTCGCGTTGCCCGGCGGCCAGGTGTACTATTTCTCCGGCCTGCTCGAGCGGACCGAAACCGCCGATGAGTTCGCCGGCGTCCTGGCGCATGAGCTGGGTCACGTGGTCCACCGGCACGGCATGGAGATGCTGATCGAGAGCTCGGCGACGGGCCTGCTGGTCGGCTTCGTGCTCGGCGACATGACCAACCTGTCGGTTGCTGCGGCTGCCGGCGCGACGCTGATCGACAGCCGCTTCTCGCGCGAGGCGGAACATGAGGCCGACGCCTTTGCCGGCGCTGCCGGCAACCGCCTCGGCTTTTCGCCGCTGGCGCTGGCGACCCTGCTCGAGCGGATCGCGGCAGATAACACGATGAGCCGCACGCTGGCTTTGCTCAACACCCATCCCTTGACCGACGAGCGGCGGGCTGCGCTCGAAGCGTTCGAGGTTGCGCCCACCACCACCCGCCCGGCCTTCTCCGAGGCCGAATGGCAGGCGATCAAGGCGATGTGCTAGAGCTTCAAGAAGAGCCTGTCCCCGCGAAGGCGGGGATTGCGGACTTTTCCACCTCGAAAGCGCGACCAAGTCAAAGACCTCGAGCGTTTCTTTGAAACGCTCTGGCATCTCACCGATTTCAACGAAGCGGTGAGATGCTCCAGGCCGCGGCCCTCAACAACTTTCTTCTGCGAGGCTTTGCACGAAGCGCCGCGCCGTGCTTATCCCTTAGCTCTGTTGCAGTACCGGCCGGCACGATGCGCATTCTCATCCGCACCTCGAAATGGGCAATCTGGGCCCGGCGCTTCGGCAGCCTGGCGCTGCCGCTGACCATCATCCCGGTGCTGCTGCACCGCGAACAGCTGATCACCAGTTCCGACTTCGCCGTCATCGAAGCGGTAGCGGCGGGAGTAGCGGCGCTGGCCATCTTCCTGGCGCTGGGCGCTTTCGGACGGCTGTGGATGACCGGCGACCAGGGTTGGAGCAAGGCCGGCTGGGGCCTGTTCTTCGGCATCGTCTGCCTCTTGCCCTTCGCCTATCTCGGCTATGAGGCGATGCGCTACCCGATGGTCAACGAGGTGACGACCGATATCGCCGACCCGCTGCCGCTGCTCTCGCCGGTGCGCGTCGCGCCCACCAGCGCGCCGCTGCGGGCCGAGATCGCCGCCACCTTCCCCAACGTCCAGGCCCGTACCTACCCCATCGATGCCACCGAGATGTTCGCCATTGTCGACGATCTGGTCGAGGCCCGCGGCTGGGATGTGCGCACCCGCCGCGCCCCGCCGACGGCGCTCGATATCGGCCAGATCAACGCCATTGCGGTGACGCTGTTCGGCTGGCGCGACGAGGTGGCGATCCGGGTGACCGGTACGGCGCAGGGCTCGGTCATCGACATGCGCTCGGTGCCGCTCGGCGGCTTCCACGATTTCGGCGAGAACGGCAAGCGGATCGAGGAATTCCTCCTCGCGCTCGACCAGAAGATCACCCTGACGCTGCGCGATGCGCCGCAGGCGCCGGCAGCGCCCGACACCGAAACCCCGCCGCCGCCCGAAGGCGAGCCGGATGATGACGCCGAGTAGGCTGGCCGAGTACAACAGATCATCGAACGCGCTGGCGGGCTGCGCAATTTTGCCACCGCAGCTCGACCAAACTCACCGGGGAGGTGGGAAGTTTGGCGGTCGTTCACCGCAACGATGACGCCCTTGCTTACGCGCGCGACGGAAACAGCGTCGTGCCGAACGGGCCGTAGGTGGCGCCGATCAGGCCGCGATCGACCAGATACTCGACATGCGCCTTCAGCGTCATCAACGCCGCCCCATGCAGCGGCAGGGCCAGCTGTGGATAGATCGGCGCCAGCAGGTCGCGAATCTTGCGGGCTCCGCCGTTCACCGCCGCGACCACCTGCCGATTGCGCTCCTGCCGGTGTGCCAGCAGCGCCCGGGCATAGTCGGGCCCATCCTCGATGCTGCCGCCATGGGCCGGCGCGTAGTGCCCATAGCCGAGGCCGATCACCTTTTCGAGCGAGTGCAGGTAGTCGGCCATCGAGCCGTCGGGCACGGAAACGAGGGTCGAGTTCCAGCCCATGATGTGATCGCCGGTCAGCAGCCAGGGCGTGCCGGCGATCCCGAGGGCGAGGTGGTTGGCGCAATGGCCGGGGGTGGCGATCACCTCGAGGGTGATGCCGTCGATCGCGACGTGTTCGCCATCCTGCAGCACCCGATCCGGCACGAGGCCCCAGTCGCTTTCGCCGCCGACCGCATTGACCTCGAACAACCGCCGCGGCCGGCTGAGCCGATGCTTGCCGCCGGACCAGACCGGGGCGCCGGTAGCCGCTTTCAGCTTCGGGACCAGCGCCGAATGGTCGATATGGGTGTGGGTGAGGATGATCGCCTCCACCGGGCGACCGGCGATGGTGCTGGTCAGCGCCATCAGGTGCGCGTCGTCATCCGGGCCGGGGTCGATCACCGCCACCCGGTCATGGCCGACGATGAAGCTGTTGGTGCCCTTGAAGGTGTAGGGGCCGGCATTGGGAGCGGTGATGCGGACGAGGCCCGGAGCCACCGTCACGGGGTGGCCGGTCGCTGCGTCGAACGTCGTGTTGAAGCTCAGCGCCGGCGGCTGGCCAGCCATTGCGCTCTCCCAGGCGAGCGACTAGTAATCGGCGCTAGAAATGCTCCTGTTGATGAAGGATTGGCAATGGCCTTGACGCTCACCACGCCGAACACGGTTCTCGGCGTGCTTTCGCCCAAGTCGCAGTCGGCTCGCCTCGTGGCAAACCTCGTCACCGTGGTGCTTGGCTCGCTGGTGCTGGCGCTGTCGGCCAAGATCTCGGTGCCGGTGATGCCGATCCCGGTGACGCTGCAGACCATGGCGGTCGCCGCCCTCGCTGCCGGCTTCGGCTGGCGCATCGGCGTCGCCACCGTGGCGCTCTACATCGTCCAGGGCCTCTCGGGCCTGCCCGTCTTTGCCACCGGCGGCGGCCTCGACTACATCATGCGCCCGTCCTTCGGCTTCATCCTCGGCTACCTGCCGATGGCCTACATCATCGGCCGTGCCGCGGATCTGGGCGCTTCCGGTCGCATCGTGCTGCTGTTCGGCGCGATGCTCCTCGCCGACGCGGTGCTGTTCGCTTTCGGCTTCACCTGGCTTCTGGTCGTCGCCAATGTGATCGTCCAGTCCGGCGCCACGCTGCCCGGCTGGCTCGATGCCACCAACCTCATCGGTACCGCCTGGAACGGCGCCGTGGCTCCGTTCATCCTGTGGGACGTGCTGAAGATGGCCTTCGCGGCGGTCAGCGTCGTCGGGATCTGGAAGCTGCTGCCCAAAAAGGCCTGAACGCCTCGCGAGAAATTGGAAAAAGGGCCGGTCAGTTGACCGGCCCTTGCTCTTTGTCAGTGCCCCGTAGCGCCTGAGCGCTTTCAGGAAAAGTTGTAGACTTTTCCGGTTCGAAAGCGCGACCAAATCAAAGTTATTTAGTTGGTGAACACCGCCAGCGACCCGTCAGCCGCCACGCCGATGGCGATCACTTCCTCGGCCGAGGTGTTGTTGGCCTCGAGCCAGGCGTCGAGCGCCACGTTGGAACTGAGCGCCAGCTGCAGGTCGTCGATCTCGTCGGCATTGCCGCTGAGCGCGAGGTCCAGCGCAGCGGCGTTCTCGGCATTGATCCAGCCACTGATATCGTAGGTGGTGGCGTCGATATCGGTGAGGCCGGCGAGGCTGGTTTCGGTCCACTGGCTGCTCTCGATCAGCGAGATCACCACACCCAGCTCATCACCGGCCGTTAAGGACGCAGCCGCGGAGGCATTGGCGGTGAGGCTGCCAGCCGTGCTATCTTCAGTCCCGAGGCCGTCAAGTCCGAGACTGGCCGTAGCGTCGATATCGGTCGCGACTCCGAGCGACAGGCCGCTTTCGCCAGCCGAAGCGTTGCCGCCGAGCGAGACGCCGACACCGATGTCGAGCGCCAGGGCGGGCGCGCTGAGGACGCAGAGGCAGGCAAGAGCTGCGGCAAGGGTTTGAGTTTTCATGGTGTTGGCTCCGTTGCAGTTAGTGCGTCGAGGAGCTTCAGGGATTCGCCCTGACACGTTCATGAGATCGTTGTCAGGCAATGGTCAGGGTCGAGAACGTATTGTACCGAGCATGCTCCCTATCCGGTCGAATCATCGCCTGTTGCCCGCGCTCGTCTGTCTTGCGGGCCTGTTGCTCCCATCGGCCGCGTGGGCGCAGATCGACCTTGGGCTCGACCTGGGGGGCCTCGGCAGTGTCGATGTCGGCGTCGGCGGCGATGAGGGGCTGGGCGTGGACGTCGACCTCGGCGGCGACGACAGCGGGCTCGGCGTCGACCTCAACCTTGGCGGCTCGGGGGGGAGCGGGCTGGGCCTCGATCTCGAGACCGCCGGCCAACCGCTCGGACAGAAGGCGGCGCTGCAGGCGGTTCGCAGCGGCAGGGCCCTGCCGATGGAAGACATCATGCTGCGTGCCCAGCTCCTCACCGACGGCGAGATCATCGATGCGCAGTTAGTGTCGCTGCAAGATGTACTGCTGTATGAAATCAAGGCGCTGGGTAAATCCGGCGACGTGAGCGAGCTGTATTTCCTGGCCCAGACGGGTGAATATCTCGATCTGAACTGAGCGTCACATGCGCGTACTGGTTGCCGAAGACGATCGGCGCATCGCCGAGGCCCTTGCTGCCGCCCTGCAGGCGGCCGGCTTTGTTGCCGAGGTCGAATCCGACGGCGAGGAGGCCTGGTATCGCGGCGACACCGAAGAGTTCGACGCCATCATCCTCGACCTGGGGCTGCCGACGCTGGACGGCCTCACCATCCTGAAACGCTGGCGCAAGGCCGGCCGCAGCGGCCCCGTGCTGATCCTTACGGCGCGCGGGCATTGGGAGGAACGGGTCGAAGGCATCGAGGCCGGCGCCGACGACTATGTGGTCAAACCCTTCCGCATCGAGGAAGTGGTGGCGCGCATCCGCGCCATCGTCCGTCGCTCCGGCGGCTTTGCCTCATCGCGGGTGGAGATCGACGATCTGGTGCTCGATACCCGCGCCATGCAGGTGACCCGCGACGGCATCCCGATCAGCCTGAGCCCGCAGGAATACCGGCTGTTCGCCTATCTGGCGCATCAGCGCGGCCGGGTGGTGTCGCAAATGGAGATCACCGAGCACCTCTACGCGCAGGATTTCGAGCGCGAGTCCAACTCGATCGAAGTGCTGGTCGGTCGGGTGCGGCGCCGGCTCGGCACCGAGATCATCAAGACCCGTCGCGGTTTTGGCTACTATATGGGGACCCTCGAGGAATGAATCCGCGCTCGCTGCGCCTGCGCCTGCTGGGCGGCGCGGCGCTGTGGATCATCCTCGCACTGCTGGTCGCCGGTTTCGCCATCGGCTGGATGTTCACTGCCAATGTCGAGCGCTCGATGCGCGACGGGCTGACCGCCAGCCTCAACCGGCTGGTGGCCCAGATCGACCCGCTGGCCGAGGAGCCGGTGCCCGGCGATGCGCTGCCCGATCCGCGTTATGGTACGCCGCTCTCCGGCATCTACTGGCAGGTCGAAACCTCGGGATCCGAGGATTCCTGGCGTTCCCGGTCGCTGGGCGACCACGTGCTGGAAACCCGGGGGGCGGCAGCACCGGATGGCGCCGAGCGCTTCGGCACCCTTGCCGGACCGGGCGCGCAATCGCTGTCCGCCATGGTGCGCGAGGTCAGTTTCTCGACCGACGCCGGGCCGAGAGTTTTCCGCGTCACCCTGGCCGAGGACCGAGCCTTGCTCGACGAGTCGATCCGCCGCTTCGGTGGCGACCTGATGCTGGCGCTGGCGGTGCTTGGCGTGGCGCTGATCCTCGCCGCCTGGCTGCAGGTGCAGCTCGGTTTGAAACCACTCGAACACCTGCGTGAAGGCATCGGGGCGGTGCGGCGCGGCGAGGCGCAGAAGCTGCCGCCGCGCTACCCTGCGGAAGTCCTGCCGCTGGTCGGCGAAGTGAACGAGTTGCTGAGCCAGCAGCAGAAATCCATGGAGTTCGCCCGCGCCCGCGCCGCGGACCTGGCGCACGGGCTGAAGACCCCGCTGTCGGTGCTGCGCAACCTCGCCGCCCATATGCAGACCACCGGCCATGCCGAGGCCGGCGCACAGGTCGATGAAATCGTCGGCGAGATGGACGATCGCGTCGAATATCAGCTGCGCCTGTCGCGGCTGAGGATGCGTACCCGGGCCCATCAGCTCAGCGCGTCGCTGAACGAGGCGGTCGATCGGACCATCGCCGTGCTGAGCCGCACCCAGGAGGGCGAGGAGCTCGACTGGCAGGTGCAACTCTCCTCCGAGCTCAAGGTCGATATCGATCGGCACGACCTGATGGAGCTGGTGGGCGTGATCCTTGAGAATGCCGCCAAATGGGGCAAGTCGCGGGTGCGCGTCGAGGGCCGGCGCGATGGTGATGTTGCCGAGCTTACCATCGCCGACGATGGGCCCGGCCTCACCGAGGAGCAGATCGCCCGGCTCGGCGTGCGCGGCCAGCGCCATGATGAAAGCCGGCGCGGTTCGGGCCTCGGGCTGGCCATCGCGCTGGAAGTGGTGGCGCTCAACGCCGGCACGGTGCATTTCGCCCGCGCCGCCGAAGGCGGCCTCGCCGCAACGGTCCGGCTGCCGCTGGCTTAGAGCGCCGATCGCCACCGCCGGTGGCTGTGGACCCCCACCCTTAATCCCTCCCCGCAAGGGGGAGGGAGACGACAAACTGCGAATTCGGTGTACAGGGGTGGGGGTCAGCCCGCATCGGCGGTCAGAGTTAACCCAGCATTTCCAACCTCCTTCGAAGTCTGTGCGCTTTGGAACGAAGCCGTGAGCCTTTTCGCGTAGATCAATACGGGCCGGCCGAATGCCGGCTTTTGCCAGGCTCTGGCCGCTCAGCGAGGAACTCGTGCTACGGCGTACGCAAACGGTCGCTTTCAAGGATGATGGCGAAATCCAGGAGGCCTTGCGCCCCGAACTGCCGCGTACCGCGGCGCAGAAGGCGGATCCGGCCGTGTTGGACAAGGTGCTCGCCGAGGTGACCTGGACGCCGCCGCCGACCCAGGCGGAGCGTCGCAACCTCGACGCCTGGCGCTCCGAAGCGCTGCAGACCGTCGTTACCAATACCGATCGCCGCAAGGGCGGTGATCGCCGCAAGCCCGTGGCGCCGCCGCCGAGCACCGGCTGGCGCTGGAAGGTTCCCCCCTCCCGCATCGCTCTGCTGGCCGTGGCGCTGATCGCCGGCGGCCTCGCCGCCTATCTGACCACCCAGACCAACCAGCCGGTGGCCCAGCCGGTCGCCGAGGCGGTGACAGAGGTGGTGCAGGAAGCGCGGGTGCGCGTCCTCGCTGCCAAGACCGGCCTCGGTCTCGGCCAGCGGCTGACCCCGGAATCGGTTGAGTGGGTGGATTGGCCTGCAGGCGCGGTGCGGCCCGAGTACATCACCACCGAAGCCATGCCCGACGCCGTTACCGAGATGAGCGGCGCCATGGCGCGCTTCGAGTTCTTCCCCGGCGAGCCGATCCGCGCCGACAAGCTGGCGCTCGAAAGCGACGGCTACCTGTCGGCGGTGCTCGACAGCGGCACGCGCGGCGTGTCGGTCATGGTATCCGCCTCCTCGGCCTCCGGTGGCTTCATCGTCCCGAACGACCGGGTCGACGTGGTGCTGACTCGCAGCATGGGCGAGGCGGGCCCGCAGATTTCGGACACCATCCTCCGCAACGTGCGGGTGCTGGCGATCAACACCCGGCTGGGCGAAACCGGCACCACCGGCGCGGCAGCCGACCCCGAGAATCCACGGGCCGAGATCTTCGCCGACGAGGCCATCGCCACCCTGCAGCTCGATCCCGGCCAGTCCGAGGTGATCATCAACGCCTCGAGCTCGGGCCGCCTGGCCCTGGTGCTGCGCCCCTATGTCGACAGCTCCGAAGCGGCCAAGCCCGAAGACCGCAGCGCCAACCAGGCGATCCGCGTTTCGAGCCCGTTCTGGACCAGATGACGATCGGCAGGCGCCCGCTCCGCGGCCCGATCGACACTCCCGTTAAATCGCCGTTGACCCGGCCCTGCTAGAACTTCCCGGTTGCTTGAGAACGTTAGCACAGATGTACACCATGACGGCATACCGGGGCTTTGGCAGAACGCTGCTGTCCCAGTCACTTAGGGCAGCACTTGGCGCGGTGGTGCTGCTTGCGGCGCTCTGCGCGGGGCTGTTTCCGGCGCTGGCCCAGACGGTCAACTACGACCTCAAGACCACCTCGGTGATGCGCATCAAGCTGCCGGCCTCGCAGGCGGTGACCGTCGTCATCTCCGACGCCGTGGGCAAGATCGTCTCCGCCGACCCCGCCATCGCCGACGCGCAGCCGATCACCGACAAATCGCTTTACCTCGTCGGCAAGGGCTTCGGCACCACCACCGTCAACCTGTTCTCAGCCGATGGCGCGCCGGTCGGATTGCTGGCGGTCGAAGTCGGCGTCGATACCTCCGATATCGCCCGCTCCATCCGCGACGCCATTCCCAGCTCCAACGTCAAGGTCAGCTCGGTCAACGGCCGCGTCCGGCTCGGCGGCTCGGTCACCGACGCGGTCACCATGCAGAAAGTGCTCGATATCGTCGCCCAGTACGGCAGCCCGGCGATCATCAACACCATGACGATCAGCGGTGGCCAGCAGGTCAATCTCGAAGTCCGCATCATCGAGGCCCAGCGCGACGCCGGGCGCGAACTCGGGATCCAGTGGAGCGGCGGCATCGGTGGCGTCTCGACCAGCATCAAGGGCGGCCCGAACGACCCGGTCACCAACTCCTTCGCCAGTTTCGTCACCAACATCATCTCGACCGGCGGCGGCATCAATCTCAGTGCCACCATCAAGGCACTCGAGAGCAAACACCTGGTGCGGACCCTGGCGGAGCCGAACCTGACGACGCTCTCCGGCGTCAATGCGAGTTTCCTTGCCGGCGGCCAGGTTCCGATCCGGACACCAGATCAGAACGGCAATGCGGCGATCACCTACCGCGATTTCGGCGTGCGCCTGGTGTTCCAGCCGGTGGTGCTGGACGGCGACCGCATCCAGATCCACCTGACCCCGGAAGTCAGCGGCATCAACGGCTTCACCTCGGCCGGCGATCCGGTGTTCAACACCCGCAACCTCGATGCCACGGTGGAACTGCGCGATGGGCAGAGCTTCTCGGTGGCAGGGCTGCTGCAGAGCAATACCAACCTCAACCAGAACCAGCTGCCCTGGCTCGGCGACGTGCCGATCCTGGGCTCGCTGTTCAAGTCGTCGAGCTTCCAGAAGCACGATACCGAGCTGGTGGTGATCGTCACGCCGCGCCTGGTGCAGCCGAGCGTTCCCGGCCAGATCGCCGCGACGCCGCTCGATGCCACCCAGCCCGCCAATGACCTCGAGTTCTTCGCCCTCGGCCAGATGGAAGTGACGCCCAAGATGCTGAAGAGCTTTCAGACCGGCAACGGCGTGGTTGGCCCCTACGGCTACATCATCGACCTCAGGAGCGGCAGTTGACCCCGCTGCCCCTCAACGCGGTGCGGGCCGTGGCCATGCTTGCCGTGTGTTCGGCGCTGGTCGGCTGCGCCTATGACTACCGGCAGCGTACCGATCGGGTCGGCTACGCCGCCGGCGACGCGGTAAAGGCCAACCTGGCCCGTGAAACCACCAACCCGACCAAGGCTTCGATGTATTCCACCAAGGGGTTGGGCAAGAACGGCTCGGTCATCGTGGCGCCGGTCGAAGAGTAGCGGCAACTCCAGACGCATGAAACGCCAAGGGCGGGGTCGAACAGACCACCGCCCTTTTGCTTTTCGCCGTGCGTCGGATCAGGCGCGGGAGTCCGCCGCGGCGCGCTCCAGGATCTGGATATTGTTGGCGACCACCAGGTTGTCGGGTTCGATCTTCTGCGCCTTGCGGAAGCTCATCAGCGCCTCGCTGAGGCTGCCGCGCAGCAGGTAGGAATAGCCAACATTGTTGTAGTACTGCGCCGTGCCGCCGGTCATCTGGTAGAGCGAAGCGTAAACCCGGTCCGACAGGTCGAACCGGCCGAGGCGGTCATACGAGGCGCTGAGCCCGACATAGCCTTCGGCCTTGTTGGGCGCCAGTTCGACCGCGCGTTTGTAGAACGCCGCCGAGTAGCCGAAATTGTCGTTGCGGAAATGCGCCCGGGCCTCGGTCAGCGCGCCTTCGGCGGTATAGGTCTCGATATTGGAGATCTCGGCGACGGCGAGCTTGTTGCTGCCGAAGGCGCTCATTCCCGCCGAGCTGCAGCCGCTGAGCGGCAGCGCTACGATGGCTGCAGCTAGCAGCCCATGGCGAAACAACCCGCCGATCCCGTTCATTTCTCAATGCCCCCATCGAGAGGCCCGCTTCTGCGGACCTGATCTGTGGGGCAACGCTAGGCGCAGCAGGGATTACGCTTGGTAAATGTGCGCCATGCGCCGCCAATCAGGCTTAACGGTACGTTACCGCACAATGGGTAATGGGCTTGAGCACGAAGTCGTATTCAGCAACTCGCCAGACGCCTTGCGCATGGTGCACTGGAATGGAACTCTCAGGCACTTGCACTGTGGTTGGTGCATGTCTTGGAGTCAGCCAGGAGTACGATGGAACGGACTACCCAACAGCAGGTGAATGCCTTCGCCGTTCAGGTCACCGCCATCCATGTTTGACCATTCGACTGCCGGTGCTGCGCAAGCATGACTGCGTCTGTTGAGCCCTTGTTGCAGCGCTGCGTCTCGCTAGACCTTGAAGTCGATCCTGCCACGGCAACTGTCTTCGCCTTTGCAGCAGTGCGCCACGATACCAGCACAGCGATCCGTGCCAGAACGGGTAACATCGAAGCTGGCCTCGATCGGCTCGAGGCGGGGCTGGCAGGGGCCGCCCATGTTCTCGGCCACAACGTCATCCGACACGACCTGCCGCATCTGGTGGCGTTGCGGCCAAGGTTGGCCCAGGTTTTCGGGTCGCCAATCGATACGCTGTGGCTCAATCCGCTGGCATTTCCGCGCAACCCCTATCACCACCTGGTCAAGCACTATCACGATGGGCGGCTGCAGGCGGGTCACGTCAATGATCCGGAGCGCGATGCGCGGCTGGTGTTCGATGTGTTGGGTAATCAGCTTGCCGCCTTACGCGAGCAGAATGCGGCGCAGCCTGACGCTGTAGCGGCCTTTCACTACCTCGCGACCAGGACGGAGCGTGCAGGCGGCTTCGATGCCGTATTTAGCGAAGTTCGTGGTGCCACCGTCCCCGCTCCACAGGCCGCGCGTAGCGCCGTAGAGCGGCTGCTGATCGGGCGGGCGTGCAGGCAAGGTCTGCATGGAGTTCTCGACCGGCTCGCCAACCCGCACCAGGGTTGGCCCACCGCCTACGCCCTGTCCTGGATACTAGTCGCCGGCGGCGACTCCGTGATGCCGCCCTGGGTGCGGCTGCAGTTTCCCGATGCGGCGCGGATCGTGAAGCAGTTGCGCGATACGGCCTGTGATCGTCCCGATTGCACCTGGTGTCGCGAGCAGAGTGATCCGGTCAGGGCGCTGACGCGCTGGTTCGGTTTCGATGGCTTCCGGCCGCAGCCGGTGGACGAGATCGGGCGGCCGCTGCAGGAGCGCATCGTCGATGAGGCGATGCGGGGTGCAAGCGTCCTCGGCATCCTGCCGACGGGAACAGGAAAGTCGGTCTGTTACCAGATCCCGGCCCTGTCGAAGTTCGACAAGACCGGAGCACTGACCGTCGTCATTTCACCCCTGGTGGCCCTGATGGCCGACCAGGTGCAGGGGATGGCGCGGGCAGGCATCTCGTCGGCGGTCACCATCAACGGTATGCTCTCGATGCCTGAGCGGCAGGATGCGCTCGACAAGGTACGGATGGGCGATGCGTCGATGCTGTTGATTTCACCCGAGCAACTGCGCAGCACCTCCGTGCGCTCAGTCCTCAAGCAGCGCGAAGTCGGGCTGTGGGTGCTGGATGAGGCGCATTGTGTTTCGAAGTGGGGTCACGATTTCCGGCCCGACTACCGCTATATCGGTCGCTTCATCAAGGAGGGTGCGGGAGACGAGCCGCCGGCGCCGGTCCTCTGCCTCACGGCCACCGCCAAGCCCGAAGTGGTGCGCGATATTCGAGAGCACTTTCAGTCGCGGCTAGGGGTCAACCTGCTGCTGCTCGATGGCGGCGCGGTGCGCACCAATCTGAGCTTTTCGGTCCGCGAGACCAATCGCGGAACGAAACTGGCCGACATCCTCGACGTGATCGAGATCAACCTGCCGCTCGAAGGAGCATCTGGCGCGATCGTCTACTGCGCCACGCGTAACGCCACGGAGCGGGTAGCGTCTTTCCTCAAGCAGCAAGGCCTGTCGGCAGAGCATTTCCACGCCGGCCTGCCGCCCGAGGCAAAGCGGAGCATCCAGGAGCGCTTCCGGGTCGGAGAGCTGCGCATTATCGCTGCCACCAATGCCTTTGGCATGGGGATCGACAAACCGGACATCCGTCTGGTGGTGCATGGCGACATCCCCGGCTCGCTTGAGAACTATCTGCAGGAGGCCGGTCGTGCCGGCCGTGACCGTCAGCACGCCAACTGCGTGTTGTTGTTCGCGGCCGATGATGTGGAGCGGCAGTTCTCGCTGTCGGCTCGGTCGCGGTTGGCCCGGCATGAGATTGCCGCCATTCTCAAGGCGCTGCGTCGGGTCGATGAGCGCACCAAAAAGACCGGCATCGTGGCGGCGACGTCGGGAGAGATCGTACGCGCCGAGCTCGATCGGGAGTTCATGCGAGAGAGCGCCACTGATGATACGCGGGTGAAAACGGCCGTCTCCTGGCTCGAAGAGGCAGCGCTGCTGTCGCGCGAAGAAAATCGCGTGCAGGTCTTTCCGTCATCGCTGTTGGTCCGCACTATGGACCAGGCCGAGGCGATCATCGCCGCAGCCAGCATCACTGAGGATCGCCGCCAGCAGCTGGCTAACATCGTCCGGCTCCTAATGAATGCACCGGTCGACCAGGGCGTCAGCACGGACGAGCTTACCGGAGTGAGTGGCCTGGGGGCGGGCGCGCTCAACAAGGCCTTGGCCGACCTCGAGACGCTGCGCATTGCGCGCAACGACATTGCGGCGACGGTGTTCGTGCATGCCGGCATTGAGGATAGCTCGCGAAACCGGTTCGAACTGGCCTCTCGGCTTGAAACCGATTTGATCGCGCTGATGCGCGAGGGCGCACCCGACGCCGAGGTCGAGACCGGCCTGCCGCTCAATCTTCAGCTCGCCTGCCAGGCATTGCGCGACAGCGGGCACGCCGGCGTTCGTCCCGATCTCGTCGAGCGTCTGGTGCGCGGCATGGCCCGCGACGGGCGCGATCAGGATGGCAGCCGCGGTAACGTGCGCCTGCGTAAGGTGTCGAACAACACGCTGGCGGTGGTGTTGCAGCGTTCTTGGCAGGTGCTGGAACAGACGGCGGCCATCCGTCGCCAGGCCGCCGAGCGGCTGCTTGCGCATCTCGTGGGTAAGGTTTCCAAGGGTATCCGCGGCAAGGACATCCAGATCGAGGCCACATTGGGCGACCTGCTCGGGGTGCTGAACGGCGATGTTCTGCTGCGCTCGAGCGGCGTCCGCGACATGACCAAGCTGATGGAGCGCGCCCTGCTCTGGCTGCACGAGCAGGAGGTAGCGAGCCTGGGCAAAGGACTGACCATCTTCCGGCAGGCCATGACGGTGCACCTCAATCCGGCAGGTGGCCAGTTCACCCATAAGGATTTCATCCCGCTTGAGGAGCACTACGCCGAGCAGACGGCGCAGACCCACGTGATGGCCGCCTATGCCGAGCGCGGGCTGATCGCCATGGATGAGGCGGTGCGGCTTTCAGAGGACTACTTCGTGCTCGACCGCGACGCGTTCCTGCGCCGCTGGCTGCCCGGCAAAGGCATGGAAATGCGGCGCCAGACCACCGGCACGTCATGGAAAGCCATCGTCGAGGCCCTCGACAATCCCGTACAGCAGAAGATCGTCGTTGACGACCGCGAGCAAACCAACGTGCTGGTGCTGGCCGGTCCCGGCTCGGGCAAGACGCGGGTGCTGGTGCATCGCATCGCCTACCTGATCCGTGTGCGACGCGAGGATCCGCGAGACATCCTTGTTCTCACCTACAACCGCCATGCCGCTGCCGAGATCCGCGCGCGCCTGCGGCATCTGGTGGGCGACGATGCCAGCGCGGTGACAGTCTCGACCTGCCACGCTCTGGCGATGCGACTGGTCGGCGCGAGCTTTGCCGGATCCGACAGCGACAAGTACGATTTCGATGGCATCGTACTGGAGGCCGTAAGACAGCTGAACGGCGAAGGTCTGAGCAAAACGGAAGCCGAGGCACAACGCGAGACGCTGATCCAGGGTTACCGATGGATCCTGGTCGACGAGTACCAGGACATCGGGCCGGAGGAGTATGCGCTGATCTCAGCTGTCGCTGGTCGTTCGCTTGAGGACGCGGAACTGCGCCTCAGTCTTTTCGCCGTCGGCGACGATGACCAGAATATCTACGCCTTTGCTGGCGCCTCGATCGACTTCATCCGCCGGTTTGAGGCCGACTATCGCGCCAGGCCCGAGTACCTGATCGAGAACTATCGCTCGACCGCGCACATCATTGCCGCGGCCAATGCCGTCATCGCGCCGGCCGCGTCGCGCATGAAGAACGGCCACGACATCGCCATCAACCGCAAGCGTGCCAAGGAACGCCCCGGCGGGGAAATGGCGGCCCTCGATCCGGTCGCCCAGGGACGCGTCCAGGTGCTCGATTGCCCCCTCGACGACGTCGTGCAGG
Organism: Devosia sp. Root105; assembly: GCF_001424865.1. NCBI lineage: Bacteria > Pseudomonadati > Pseudomonadota > Alphaproteobacteria > Hyphomicrobiales > Devosiaceae > Devosia > Devosia sp. Root105. The sequence continues at coordinate 416,097 of NZ_LMCR01000001.1, read as the reverse complement.
CCAAGGCGGCACTGGATGAACTGCTGCGGCTCTCGCGCCTCGACCCCGAGTGGAGCTGGGCGCGAACCGCGGTCATCGCGCGAGACTGGCGACGATTGGCCCCGGTCCGGGCGCAGGCCGAGGCGATGGGGATCCCCGTCGAGCTGGCCAACGAGACCTTGCCCAGCATCTGGCGACTGCGGGAAATGCAACAGTTCGTTGCCGCCATGCGCCGGGAGCCGACGCATCTGCTGGGCATCCACGACCTGGTGGAGATGAAGAATGCCATTTCCGCCAATCGCTGGACCGACCTGATTGCCGAAGGCATTGCTGCGCTTGCACATGAGCTCAACACTAAAGCCATGCCGGTGCCCGACCTGGTGGAATGGTTTGCCGAATGGGCGCGCGACGTGCGTAGCGAGCAGCGGTCGCTGCTGCTGCTGACGGCGCACCGCGCCAAGGGGCTGGAGTTCGAAGACGTCGTCATCCTCAATGGCGGCTGGGACCGGCCATCAAAGGGCGAGGACACCGATGCGCCGCGACGCCTGTTCTATGTCGCCATGACCCGGGCCCGACGCAGTCTCACCATCATGGCCGACAACCAGCATCCGTTTGTGCCGCCCGGCAATCAGCATGTGCTGCGACGCACGGCGCCACCAGTTGCGGCAAGCGCTGGCGCTTCAAGCGTCATCTACCAGGTGCCCGATTTGAAGACCGTTGACCTTTCCTGGGCGGGGCGACTTGGCGCCGGTCATGCATCGCTTGACGCTATCGCAGCAGCCAAGGTCGGCGACACGGTCACCATTATCCACCAGGAGCAGGCATGGATCGTGCTGGACAAACAGGGCCGCTCGCTGGGCCGGATGGCAAAGAGCTGGTCTCCCCCGAACGGCCGCAGCTTCCTTGGTGGCGAGATCGGCGCTGTTGTCCGCTGGCGCAAGGCCGACAGCGACCAGGATTTTCACGGCTATCTGCGCCGCGACGAGTGGGAGGTGGTCGTACCGGAACTCGTTTTCGGCTAGCGGATCGCCATCAAGAATGTCGTGAATGACAGGCTGTCTCTGCAGTAGGTTGCGGCGCGCGGGGGAGTGGGGGAGACATGGGCGAGGCGGCCGAACCCTTTCGGGGTATCGATGCGATCCTGGCATCCGAACTGGGGGCGCGGGCTCTGGAGCGCGCCTTGGCGCTCGGCTGGATCGACCTGCTTGCCGATCGCGTGCTGGAGCCTCGCGCCTTACCGAGTGCCGGCGAGCTGACCCCGACGGGATTGGCGCTGCTCCTGGGACAGCTCAAAGCGAGCGGGGTGGTCGAAGGGGCGAGTTCCATCGGCCTGACCGCGCGCTTCCGACAGGTGCTTGAGGCGCGCGACCTCCTCGAAGCGCGGCTCTGGTTCCTCCTGGCGATCGCCAAGGATGTGCACGAGCGCTTTGCGCTGCTGCTTGCCGACCCGGGGGCGTTCGTCCAGCAGGCCGAAGTGTTTCGTCTGTTTGACTATTCCCAGGCGCTGACGACGTCGCCAGAGCATCTGGCGGCAACCGCGCGCTGGGTCAGCTACACCACTGCGCTGACCAGGTACGAGGGCCCGCTCCTCAGCCCGATGCTGGGGCTCGATACCGCGCGACAGCTGCTCGACGTCGGTGGCAATAGCGGCGAGTTCGCCCTGCACCTCGTGGCAATCCACCCGCAACTGAGCGCCACGGTGGTCGACCTGCCGGCGGTCTGCCAGCTCGGAGCGCTCAATATTGCCAATCGGCAGGGCGCCGAGCGGGTGACGTTCGCGCCGCGCGATATTCGCGCCGGGCGGCTCCCCGGGCCGGTCGACACCGTCGTGTTCAAGTCGGTGCTGCATGATTGGCCCGAAGACATGGCGGCGCGCTTCATCGGCGCCGCGCGTGAGGCGCTCTATCCCGGCGGGCGGCTGCTGATCGTCGAGCGCGCCCCCGAGTTGACGCTGGACCAGGCGATGCCCTTCTCGATGCTGGCCAACCTGGTGTTCCTGCCCTTCTTCCGGCCCGCCTCGGCATATGCCAAGCTGCTCGAAGCGCAGGGCTTCATCGTCGAGACGGTGCGCAACGTGGTGCTGGACATGCCGTTCCAGGTGATTGCCGCGCGCAAGCCGGCGGTCTGATCGGGGAAACGATGGCTGAGGGTGTCGCATTGCTGGACCGCCGGCCGACTGCCGCTGATATGCGGCGCTTCGTCGAGGCGCTCCGCGGTCCGCGTGTTACCGAGCGCTCGACGAAACTCTGGCCGGGGCGGCAATCGGCCGACCGCTTCCTCGTGACCTGCCAGCCGGAGGTGCTGGGGCCCGATCCGCGCCGCCGCTTTCGCGACATCGCCCTGGCGCTCGAGTGCGATCCGGCAGCGACCGAGCGCCTGCTGGCGTCGTGGGACCGGGTCATCACCGTGCACCTTGGCTGCGATGGGATCGATCCGCCGCTGTTCAAACTCTATGTCGAGTACGAGCTGGGGCGCTCCGAACGCTTGGACATCCCGGACGATACGATCTTTCTGTCGGCGAAATGGCGACCGGGGCGCGAGACCCATTTCTCGCGCTATCGGCACCTCGCTTACCCCACCAACGGGGTCGAGGCGCGTGAGGCCCTGCGCAAGAGCTTCGCCAGGGATGTCGGGGAAATCTCGGCGGCGTTCACCGATCGGGTGCTGTCGGAACTGATCACCCCCCGGGGGCGCGTCGATGTGATGCTGGTCGAGGACGAGGACACGCCGCGCCGGTCGTTCGACATCAATCTCTATCGGGTCGATACGCCATTGGCGCGCCACCGCCGGGCATTGGAGGCGCTGTGCGAGGCCTTTGACCTTCCAGCCGCAGCGCCGCAGATCCTCGCTGACGGGGCAGGGACCATGCTTGGGCACATTGCCATCGGGCGCGACGCGACCGGGGCCGAGTTCGTCACGCTCTACTACGCAGCCAGCAAGCATGACCATCGCTGAGCCCCTCCCCACCTCGCTCGCGGCCGAGGCCGGCGACCAGCTGGCCGATTTCTGCCTCTGGCCCTACGAGCCGCTGGCGCCGACCGCGAGAGGGCTGCGCAGCGAAGCCGTGCTGTGGGCCGCGGCGCAACTGGATCCCGCGGGGGGAAGGCTGCTCGCGGTGATCCGTGCCTTGCAGCACGAGCTTGGCCGGGGCCAGATCGTCTGGGGCATCAAGCAGGCCGGCGGGCGGCTGAGCTATGAGCTCTACTTCTACGACTATTCGCGGGCCGAGCGGCGAATGTCGCTGCAGCGGGTGCTTGCTTGCCTCGCGCCATTCGCGCCGAGCCGGCTGTCGATCCCGGACGAGCGCCCCTATTTCATGTTCTCGATCGACATCGAGCCGCAAGGGCTGGAGGCTCGCCGGCCGATCGACGAGGTCAATCTTTATTTCGGCAACCCAAGCACCGATCTCTCATCCGGCCTCTCCTATCGGCTGACTGCCGCGGGGCTGGAGTTCGCCAACCTCTACCACTTCTTCCACACGCGCGACGATGCGGCCGCCCTGCGCCGCAAACTCGTCACCTCGGCGCGCCTCGATGCTGCCGAGGGCGTCGCCGACCTGCTGCTCGATCCGCACAAGCTCGGGGTGGTCACGGTAATCGCCAACAAGCGGCATTCCGATGGCGTCTACTATTCGCGTGTCCGGGCGTCGCAGATGGCGGATTTTGTTGTCGAACACGGCTATCCGTCGCCTCTGGTGAGCTTCGTGCGAGCGCATCTCAACCGTTTTGCGCATCTCTATTTCGATCTGGGCGTCGACTATGCGATGGTGGATGGCAGGCTGGAGGTCGCAAAGACCGCGGTCTATGGCTTCGCCTGAAGGGCGTGAAACGGCATGGGACGCTACGACAACGCCAGCTACGTGTCGGCGACACTGGAGTTCCGGTGCAATCTGCGTTGCGTCCACTGCATGATTGAGGGGACGATGGACCGGCTGCAGCCGGTCTCGGACGACGCCTTCGATCACGTGCTGCGTCGCAACGAGGAGACCCGGCAATATAGCGGCCTCGTCATGACCGGCTCGGAGATCACCCTACGGCGCGATCTTCCCGATCTGGCGCGGCGCGCCCGGGCCGCCGGCTTCGAGCACATCCGCATCCAGACGCATGGCATGCATCTGAGCCGCCCCGGCTACGCCGAACAGCTGATCGAGGCGGGGGTCAACGAGTTCTTCGTCTCGGTCGCTGGCAGCGATGCGGCGACCCATGACGGCATCACCACGATCAAGGGCTCGTTCGACAAGATGATTCGGGGGATGGAGATCGTCTCGAGCTTCCCCGGCACGGCGATCATCACCAACACGGTGGTCACCGAGCGCAGTTACCGCCTGCTCCCCGACGTGGTCGATGCGCTCCAGGGCATCGGGGCGCTCAGCCAGATGGAATTCTGGCACTACTTCCCGATGAGCCGGACCGACGACAAGCTGCTGCTGGCCGACTATCGGTTGATCGTGCCCTACCTCAGGCAGGCTTGCGAGCGGGCCGACGCGCGCGGCATCGCCGTGGAGATCAAGAACGTCCCGCAATGCCTCCTGGGCCAGGACGACTGGCGGCTGGACAATGGCCAGGCGGCGCTGCTGATCGATCCCGACTTCTGGATCGAGTTCGACAAGAACGGCTTCTACCGCTGCCCGCACCGGGAACGTTGCGCATCCAAGGCCTGCCTGGGGCTGACAGAGGCCTATATCGCGCGTTTTGGCGACATGGCGGGTGACCTCGCCCCCTACGCCTCGGCGAATTAACCACCCGTTAATTTTACCGCGGTGCGCATTTATCACGGCGCCCCGTATTATTTACACTAGTTCGTCAGCGACAGTTGAATATGTCATTGCGCGTTGCTAGGCATTGCGGGTTGGTCGGCCCGGAGGGAACCGGAACGTTTTGGCCAACGCCGAGGGGGCGCATACTTGGCCAAACAGTTATTGATTTACGAGACCGCTACGCCGGTCAATCGAAGCCGTCACGCGAGTTTGGCGGTCAAGACCGGGAACGATTTCAGTTTCGCGGCGAACGTGAACTCGGTGCCGCTGATGGTGGCCGAGTTTTCGCAGGTCGCCAACGAGATGGCGATCGTATTTGCCGGCAGCGGCGAAGACGTCATCCCGGCGGTGCTGCTTGGGATACGTGAGAACGAGAACCTTTTCATCGACGACAAAGGCAAGTGGCTGGGCAAGTACGTCCCGGCCTTCCTGCGGCGTTACCCCTTCGTGTTCTCCTCGAGCGATGAGGGGCAGAACTTCACCCTGTGCATCGATGAGTCGTTCGAAGGCGCCAACAATGAGGGGCGCGGTGAGCGGCTGTTCGACGCCGATGGCGAGCAGACCCAGTATCTGAAGAGCGTGCTCGGCTTCCTCCAGGCCTACCAGGTGCAGTTCCAGCGCACCAAGGACCTGTGTGCGCGCCTGCGCCAGTTCAACCTGCTCGAACCGATGCAGGCGCAGTTCACCCTTCCCGATGGCCGCAGCATGATGCTGTCGGGCTTCGAAGTCGTGAGCCGCGACCGGCTCAAGGCGATTTCGTCCGAGCAGCTCGCAGTGCTGTTCGGTTCCGACGACCTGGAAGTCATCTACCTCCACCTGCAATCGCTGCGAAACTTGCAGGCAACCGCCGGGCGGCTCGGCGTGGCGCCGGCCGAACCGAGCGCAGCGACCGCCCCGGAACCGGTCGCGCCGTAGCGAACTAAACCTCGCGGGGGCTCCGCGGGACGGCCGAGTTCCGTTTGTGGCTCGGATAGGCGACGGCAAGGATGCCCGCGCGTTGGCGGAAATCCTGGTGACGTAGTGCGTAACTAGCATTGCAACATCCGTCGGTGCGCCATGGCGTGCCGGACAGGAGTCATGATGGCCTATCCTTTCAGATCCGAAGGTCTCTTCGGGCGTCCCACTTCGCAGCGTCGCGTGAAACTGGCCAGTGCGCTGCAGGATAGGCTGGCGCGACTGTTGCGTCGGAGCAGGTCGGATCGGCAGCTCGCCGAGCGCGTCCGCCTGGTTTTTGATTCGCTCGAACCGCGCCTGCTGCTGAATGCCGACCTCAGCGTCAGTTTTGCCAGCGACCCGGTCGCCCAGGACCATGACCTGCTGGTCCGGCTGATCGAGGAACAGAAGGTCGTCGACGCGGGCACAGTTACCGTGCGCCGGGTCGAGATCCTCGACCAGAAGAGCGGCGGCAGGGTGCTGGCCTTCGGTGATCTCGATGAGATCAACGCGGGCGGCAGCATCAACATCATTGGCGGCTCCGGCAACGATACGCTGCGCATCGATGAGGACTCGTTCGGCTCCAATATGCTGGCTCAGTCGATCACCTTCACCGGTGGTGGCGGGGCGGACCGGCTGATCTACGACACCTCCGATGCGGTCGCCTGGTCGATTACCGGCGACAAGTCGGGCTCGGTCGACGGCCAGGCGGTCGACCTGACCTTTGTCGGGGTCGAGAACCTCAAGGGCTCCGACGGCAATGCCGACACCTTCACCTTCAACGTCGGTGGCAAGATCAGCGGCGTCGTTGATGGCGGCTATGGCGGCAATGATCGCGTTATCTATTCCGGTGTCAGCGCCACCGGCATCGCGACGCTCGGCGCCAATGGCTCGGGCTCAGTCGGGCTCAGCAACAACTCGACGCTGACCTTCGAGAACATGGAGCCGTTCGACGTCGGCGGTGGCGTCACTGTCCTCGACCTCAGGAGCGCCATTTCCGGTGCCTCCAACAAGGACGTCTCGATCATTGAGCACGGCATCACTGTGGTGCGGGCGGTGATCGACGGGATCGGCTACGACGCCTCAGACAGCGGCCCCGTCTGGCTCTACCTGGGCGACCTGGCCAACGTTACGACCATCAGTTCTCTCCCAACTAGTAGCGCCTTGTTCTCGCTGATGGTTGACGCGGGCGAGCAGATCGTCGTCGCCGGCGACGTCACATCTGGCCATTCGCTCGGGCTGAGCGCCGAGAACGTCACCATCCAGGCGGGTGTGGATGTCGTCGCCGAGGTCGTCACCATCAAGGCCGTCGACTGGTCGCGCGTCTCGCTCGATGCGGCAAACTCCAACGCCGATGGCGACGGCAACGCCGCGACCTTGAGCGTCACCCGCACCACGCTGGCGACAGTGCTGGTCAATGGCAGCATCACTGCCGATTCGGTGATCGTGGCGTCAATTGCGGCCAACACGGTGCGGGCGCATGGCCAGGCAGCCTCGACGCTGAAGACCATTTCGACGACGCTCAACAACACCTCTACGGTGACGATCAACGGCACCATCGGTGGACAGGTCGTCGACATCGGCGCCGATACCAACGTCGACATCGATATCATGCTGACCGAGGTGCCGATCCCGAACATGCTCGGCCTGGCCGAAATCACGTTCCCGACCACCATCTTCTCGCCAACACCGGCGGCCGGAAAGATCGTTCTGCCGGCCGGCATGATTGACGCCATTCTCTATCCCGACCTGTACCGGGGCGAGGACGGGCAGCTGTACAATGAATCGGACGACCAGCTCGCCACCAATCCGGTGCCGCGCCCGACCATTTCTTCGTTCGATGCTGCCTTCACCAGCGCGATCGAGGCGGGCCTGGTGGCGCTGGAAGATATCCAAATGATGATGGATAGCTTCGCCACCCAAATCGCCACCGCCTACAACACTGGTGGTGCCGGGATCATCGACACCAACAATGTCGATGCCGACGTCAATGTCACCAACATCACCACCGTCACGGTTGCCGCGAGCGCGGTGGTGACGGCGACCAGCGGCGCGGGCACCATTGGCATCGCGGCCGATGACCAGACCATCGTTCGCGACATCATCCAGACCGAGATCGACGCCTTCAAGCCCAAGCTCGCGACCATCGTGGTGTTCTCGGCGATCGACTCCGACACCTTGATCAACCGCAATACCACGGTGATGGTCGGCACGCCTGCGCCTACGGCGGTACCCGGGGTGCTGCCCAACGCCCTGCGGGCCACCAACGCCATAGCCGTCAGCGCCAACAGCGCCGGCGACGTGCGCAACGAGATCGTTTCCAACCAGATGGGTTCGGTCACCAACGAGGCGACCGAAGTTACCACCGCGACGCTCCGCGGCATCAAGATCGATGGCGGCTCGCCCGCCACCGCCGTCGGCAGGCTGTCGCTCTCGTCCACCAGCAACACCGGCTACTCGGCCACCAGCCTCGATTCCGACAACGAGGTGTTCGGCACGACCTCGGCCAGGCTCGATGCCAGCGACGTACGCGCCGGCAGCGGCGGCGTCAGCGTTTCGGCCATCGATCGCTCATCGGTCACGGCGCTCGCCATGCCCTTCCTGCCGCCTCTCGACGCCAATGGTGACGCACCCGACCCGGCGATCAAGAAGCACATCGCCCGCGTGGCGATCATCAACCAGATTCAGAAAGACACGACCGCGGCGATCAACGCCTCGACCATCGTGTCGGCCGGCGACGTCACCGTCGAGGCGTTGAACATCACCACCATCACCGCCTTCTCCGAATCGATCCCGATGGAGGAAGCGCCCGAGGTCGACCCGCTGGATGCGATCACCGCCAAGAAGGTGATGGCCGGCATTCTCGTCGCCAACGTGGTGAACGGCTCGACCACGGCGACGATCAGCGGCGGCACGCTCACCACCACCGGCGCCGGCAGCGATGTGCTGGTCAAGGCGACCGACGACAGTTTCCTCGATGCCTCCATCTACCTGAACATGGAAGGCCGTGGCATCTCGGGCGCCAAGCTGTTGAAGATGCTGAAGGGCGGCGCTGCGTCAGCGGCGCGCATGGAGGCGATGAACATCGTCGGCTGGGATATCGGTCAGGGACCGACCCTCTCCGGCAACACGCTGGCCTTCCAGAAGGCAACGCTCGACGCGATCCTCGGCACCGAGTTCTTCCAATCTCCCACCGAGGTCCAGGTCAAGGCGTCGATCACCGACGCGGTGGTCTCGGCTGCAGGCGCCATTTCGGCGGTCGCGCTCTCGAAGGGCACCGCCAACACCACGGTTTCCAGTTCGTCCAAGCAGACCAACGATGTCGGCGTTCTGAAGGCCAACGCCAAGGTTCTTGGCGTTGCGCTGGCCAACAACCAGATCAACCGGCTCGCTGCCGCGGTAATTGATGGCGGGGCCACCGACAAGGCGATCACCGCCGGCGGGGCTCTGATCGTCAATGCCGACGACGAGACGCGGATCAATTCCAACGTCAAGCTGACCGGCACCGCGATCTCCAGTACCGATGGCGGGCTGCATGCGCTCGAGCGCTTCTTCGAGTACGGGCTCGCCGATACCATCGAGGAAGCGGTCACCGGCACGTCGCTGAACAACCGCGGCATCACGCTCGATGCCGACCGCGTGCTGACCGACGGTATCACCACTGCTCCGGTTGCCTACGGCACGACCGTCGGCCTCGATTACGACCTGGTCACCTCCAAGAAGACGCCGCTGACGATCACCAAGGACCAGATCCTGCTGGTTTCCGAGGTCGGCAACTCCGGCAAGCTCTACAAGTATATCGGCTCCGATCCGCTCACCGTCACCAACTGGAAATCCGGCGGGCCGAATTTCGGCGATGTGAACACCTGGCAGGCGATCAAGGGCGAGGCCGGCGACACCTACACCTATCTGGGTGCCGATCAGCTGGTGCTCGACCTCTCCATGGTCGATTTCACCGACAAGGGCCTGTGGAAACCCGACCTCGACTACTCGATCTTCACCGACCAGTACAACATTCGCTCGGTCGGCGCTAAGGCCACCGGCCAGGTCATCGTGCTCAACGACCTGCGTGGCGGCGCCACGGCGCTGCTCACCAACGCCGTGGTCAACGCCAATACCGTCTCGGTCGACGCCAAGTCGATCGGTGAGATCACCGCCAATGCCGATGTCTATAACGAGGTGCAGGGCGGCGGCACGTTCAACGAGGATTCGCTGCTCAAGAAGTTCGCGCCCAAGGGCGTCAAGGGCACCATCCTCAAGAAGCTGCTGAAGGGCGGCAAGACCGGCGCGCAGAGCGCCATCATCTCGACCAACCTGATCCAGGGCGCCACCTCGGCGCAGATCGTCGATGCACAGCTGGGCGCCGCAAACGCCAAGATCGGCTCGGTGTCGGTGCGGGCGGATAACTCCGCCACCATCACGGCGGAGAACTCGGCGGTCTCGACCGGTGAGGGCGCCTCCAAGATGCAGGCGCTGCAAATCGCCAACAACACCATCGGCTGGGCGCGCGGCAACCTGCTGTTCAATTCCGTCGAGACCTTGCTGGGCGACTTTGTTGATGACGCCGACACGGGCCAGACCGTGGCCCTGCGCCAGCAAACCGTCTACGACGTCGAGGCGCGCATCACCAACTCGAACGTGCAGTCTTCGGCCGACGTGCTGGTCGAGGCATTGTCGTCGGGTCTCATCACCGCGGTGCTGGATAACCGCGCATCGGCCGCGTTCCAGGCGATCGCCCAGACCAAGTCGTCGTCGCTGGCCCTGGCTATCGCCGGCAACAAGATCTCCAACAGCGCCACCGCCAGGATCAACGCGGCCTCCACCGTTGCCGGCGCGACGGTCACGGTGCGGGCGGTTAATTCCGCCATTATCGACACGCTGACCAATGTCGGTGCGGACAACACCACGGCGACGACCTATGGCGCCGACGTGCTCAGCGATGTCGTCAGCGCTGTGGTCGACGACTACAAGTACACCACCAAATCCGGCAGGCCGGGGTTCTACGGTTCGGCGGAAAAGCTGACCTTCGGCGATAAGGTACTGGTCCACGCCGAGATCAATCTCGATGAGCTGCTGCAGCCCAACACTATCGAAATCAAGGCCGGCGACCGGGTCCAGAAGGGCGGCGTCGTCTACGAATACGCCGGCCTCGACACCATCACCTCGCTGGGTGCCCTGCAGACTGAGACCTTCAGCAACACGGGCCGCTGGAAGGTAACCACCGGCAAGGCTGGCGACGTCTACCAGTATATGGGCACGGCCACCGATCAGATCGATCTGGCCGAGGCCGACTTCACCGATTTCGGCCTGTGGAAGCAGCTGACCACCGACGACATAATCTCGCCGGCCTTCGCCCAGACCCTGGTCAGCGCCAAGATGGGGCAGGCCAAGGCGACCAGCAAGGCCAAGGGCAAGGAATTCAAGGACCCGCTGAAGACCGGTAGCGCTGCCAAGGGCGGCATTTTCGCGCGCAACCAGGTCGACGCCTATGTGACGGCGGCAATCGAAAGCTCGACCATTGCCTCGACCGGCAAGATCGACGTCACCGCCGACCAGATCGCGACGATCAAGGCGACCGATATCAGCGTCATCAGTTCCGAGAACGTCACCGACGGCAACGCCTCCAAGGCGTTCGGCGCGGTCTCGGTGTCCAACAGCATCCTGGGCGCCACCCTCGCGACGGTCAACGGCTCGACCATCAGCAAGGGGACGGGCGTCGGCAACGATCTGACCGTCCGCGGCACCAACGCGGCGACCATCGAATCCACCGCGCTCAGCGAGATGAGCGCCGGCGGCAAGGTGGTCAACGCGGTGATCGCCTTCAACTCGGTCGGCTGGAAACCGCAGAACCTGTTCCTCGACGCGGTCGATCTGATCATCGGCTCACCGACGGTGGCGACGGCGCTCGGTAACGAGCAGGCGTTCTCGACCACCTCCTCGATCGTCAATTCGGACATCGACGTCGCGGGCTCGATCAGCGTTACCGCCGAGAACTCGGCCCGCATCACTGCGGTCACCGGCAACGAAGCCAAGCAAGAATGGTCGAACCCGTTCGGCGTCGTTGCCAAGCAGGGCGCCAAGGGCCTGGCGGTGGGCGCACTGCTCGCCATGAACAAGATCAGTGCCGGCGCCGATGCGATCATCGACAACACCGGTGCCGTCAACAAGCAGGTCGAGGCGGACGAGTCGGTTCGCGTTGCCGCCGACAACGAAGCCAGCATTTCGGCCAACATCAAGGTGGTCGCGTCGGCGCTGCCGTCGAACACCCTGGCAGCCGTGCAGCAGCTGGTGACCGGCGTCGCCGGCCGCCTCGGCGCCGGCGACTATGATTACACCAGCCAGTCGGGCACCCAGACCATCGAGAAGGGCGACAAGGTTCGCGTCTCGCTGGCCTATCTCAATGGCGAGGTCGATCTCGATACGCTGGGCGCTGGCGCCGCCGTCAACTTGATCCAGGGCGACATCGTCGAGAAAGGCGGGGAGATCTACCGCTATCTCGGCACCACGCCGATCACCGAGAATACCGGCATCGTTCTCACCAACACCGCGCTGTGGCTGAAGCTCGACGTGAATGCCGGCGAAATCTACGAGTATATCGGTGAGCCCGACCTGGCGCCGACCGACCTGGCGCTGATCAACTATGGCGACGCCTTGCTCTGGAAGCAGCTGCGCACCGCCGACTACGAAGACATCTTCTTCCCTGAAATCGGCAACATCGTTGCCACCAATGCCAAGGCGATCGGGCTGTCAGTCGCCTATAACGAAGTCAAGGGCGACGCGACCGCCAAGATCGTCAACGCCGTAGTCGATGCCGATGGCTTCGGGGCGGATCCCGGCGACGTGGTCGTCGAGGCGACCAACACCTCGCAGATCTGGGCCTATTCCACCAACACGGTCTCCGCCTCGGGCGGCAGTGGCATCGACGGCTCGGGCAAGGTGCTCGGGGCTTCCGGCCAGATCGTCACCAATGTCGTGCTCGGCAAGGCCGCGGCCTCGCTCGAGGCCTCGACCATCACCGCTGCCGGCGATGTCGACGTACTCGCCACCAACAACGCGGCGATCGACGCGCGGAATTACGCCTCCGCCGCTTCCGGTGCGACCGCGGTGGGCGTCACGCTCGCCTTCAACTCGGTGGGCTGGGCCCCGCAGAACATCCTGTTCAACACCATCGATACGCTGGTCGGCGCCAACTATATTTCCGACCTCGGCTTCGGCGGCAATATCGGTGCCGACGCGACGGCGACCATCGATGGCGGCACGGTCAATGCCGACGGCAAGATCACTGTCGCCGCCGTCAATACGGCGCAGATCAACTCGACCGTCTCCAACACCGCGCAGACCACCACCTCGGCGCTCTATGGCGCGTCGGGCGCTGCCTATGGCGTCGTGCTGTCGGGCAACAAGGTCAGCGGCAAGGCGACCGCGACGATCAAGAACGCCAAGACCGCGAGCGGTAAGGACATCACCGCGGGCCAGGGTGTCGCCGTCACGGCGAAGGACCAGAGCGGCATCTATTCCAATACCAAGCTGGTGGCGGAAACCTCGGTCACCAATGACGCCGGCGTCGGCATCATCCAGGAGACCCTCAACGATGTGATGGGGGCGGACTACGACACCCAGCCCGATCCGGCTGGCACCAAGATCCGCGGCCTCAAGTACGGCGACCGCATCCGCCTCGATGACGCCTATGGCGATCCGACGATCGACATGGGGTTCGGCATCCCACCGACCAATGTGGCGATCAATCCCGGCGAGGTCATCCAGCTCAAGCCGGCGGCCGGCGCTGCTACCGGTCTCAAGTACCTCTATGTCGGCGCCGCGCCGTTCACCATCCCGAACGTTGACACCTTCAACTTCGCCACGTCCTCCAACTTCAAGCTGATCGGCGGCGACGCCGGCGCCATCTACACCTATATGGGCACCGCTGCGAGCGGCCAGAATACCGACCTGACGACGCTCGATTTCACCGACCTCAACTACTGGAAGAAGGATCCGGTCACCGAGATCCTGCTGCACGACCTCAACCTCTCGGCCGCGCCAGCCAAGTCGATCGGCGCGCTGGTCGTGCTCAACGACGTACGCGGTGGGGCCAGCGCCAGCATCAACAATGCCGAGGTCGAAGGCGGCGCTGGCAGTGTGACCGTCAGCGCCGAAGAGACAGCGACCCTGCGCGCGATCGCCGACAGCGCCATTGCGGCGATCGGTGGCAGCTCGCTGCCCTCCAACGTTTCATTTGCGCCCAACCCCAAGCCGGGCAAGGACGGCACGACCAAGCCGGCCAAGGACACCGTGCTGGCGATCAACGGCACGCTGGCGACCAACCTCGTGCAGTCCAGCGCCGTCGCCGAGATCGTCAATTCGACGGTCACCGGCCAGGGCAATGCCACTGTCAAAGCGGTGAACGACGCCCAGATCAACGCCAAGACCCTTGCCGCGGCCTCGACCAGCGGTGGCAACACCGCTGGCGTGGTGATGGCGTTCAACTCGGTCGGCTGGAACACCCAGAACGTCCTGTTCAACGGTATCGACGCGATCCTCGGCGATGATTTCCTCGCCGCCGACGCGTTCAACGGCAAGAATCCGGCGATCGCCGAGGCCAAGATCACCTCGAGCACCATCGACATCTCGGGCGATCTCAGCGTCACCGCCGACAACACCGCCATCATCGACGCCGAAGTCAGCAACGAGGCGACCTCTTCGACCACCTCGATTGCCGGCACCGACGGCAAGGCGCTGGGCTTCATCATCGCCAGCAACAAGGTGGCAGGCGGCGCGACCGCGACCATCGACAACAGCGCGGCTCCGACGGCGGTCATTGAGGCCGACGACGTCACGGTGAAGGCCAGCGACGACGGCGAGATTCTCTCGGTTGGCAACATCAAGGCCATCGCCAAGATCAGCAACGACTACGGCATCAGCATCGCCACCAACGTCATCCAGTCGTTGATCGAGAGCTACAAATACACCACCAAGTCGGGCACGCAGACGCTCAACAACGGCGATCTGGTCTATGTCGGTTCCCAGGGCAAAATCTACAAATATTCCGGCCCTGACGGCGTCGCGGTCGACCTCGGCGGCAACATCACGAGCAACGCCGCCTTCTCCGAGTTCAGCGTTTCGAAGGGCGTCGAGCTCATCAATACCCTGACCTCCAACCTCGCCGGCGGCAAGGCCACCGGCGTCGGCGCCATGGCCATCCTCAACCTAGTCGAGGGTAACGCCGATGCGTTGGTCACCGGCACCAAGCTGACGCTGACCGGCGACCTCGACATCGAGTCCAACAAGACCGGCCTGATTGACGCCGATCTGACGGCGCGCGTCGAAGTGACCGGCGGCACCAACGCCCAGTCGAGCTCGGTGGCGATCAATGCCGTGATCTCGACCAACAACGTGCTCGGCACCACCAGCGCCAAGCTGCTAGGCAGCACCGTCACCTCCGCTGACAACGTCTCGGTCATCGCCAACAACACCTCGACCATCGACGCCACGCTCGACGCCGACACCATCTCCAAGCAGACTTCGGTCGGGGTGACGCTCGCCTTCAATTCGGTGGGCGTGCAAAACCAGAACTTCCTGTTCAACACCGTCGATGCGCTGGTCGGCACCGACCTCGTCGATACTATCCAGGGCGCTCCGCCAGTCGCCACCACCGCGCTCATCGACAGCACCACGATCGATGCCAGCGGTGACCTCAATGTCGAGGCCCATGGCGACCAGACCATCAATGCTGAAATTTCGAACTTCGTGCGCACCCTGCGCGGTGGTGGCGGCAACGCCATCAGCGTCGGCGCTGTCATCGCGCTGAACCGGGTCACCTCGACGGTCAACGCCACCATCAGCAACTCCAGCCAGGTCTATGCCGACGGAGATGTGGTGGTCGATGCCGACAACGCGGCCAACATCACCTCCGAGGTGGTGCAGCCGGTGATCGCGCTGGCGGCTGACTTGTTCACCGGCGGTGGCACCAAGAGCTTCGCCATCAGCCTCGTGGTGTCGCGCAACATCATTCGCGCCGATATCGACGCCGCGATCGACGACGTCGACGATTTCGATGCCGGCTCGGTGACGGTCAGCGCCGACCAGGCGAGCAAGATCGAGAGCATGGCCGCTGCGGCGGCGGTCGCCGGCGCAGTGGCGCTCAGCGGCGCCACGACCAGTGTCAGCGGCGGCGCCGCCATTTCGAATAACGCACTGCTCGGCAGCGCCGAAGCGACGATCCTCGATTCCGACGTTTCCGCTCCGACGGGCATGGTGCAAGTGCATTCCGGGAACTCGGCCGATATCGACGCCAAAGTGCTGGCGGCCGCCGTAGCGGTGTCCGGCAGCTTCGGTGGCGCCTCGAACGGCGTCGCCATCGGCGCGGCGCTGGCGTTCAACTATATCGGCTATACCGGCTCGATCACCCAGGTCGGCACCGCGACGCCGCTGAAGACCGAAGCCAGTGTCCGCAACTCAACCGTCTCGGGCAAGAAGGTCAAGGTCGACAGCAGCTCGATCGCGCAGATCGATGCCACCGTCGCCGCTGCGGCCGTGGCGATCGGCGCCTCTTCGTCCAACGCCAAGCAGTTCGGCATCGCCGGTGCGATCGTCGAGAACCGAATCGCCGCCGACACCACGGCCACCGTCGATGGCGGCGCCACCGGCGCTTCGACCATCACGCTCGGCACTGACGGCCTCGAGGTCGGCGCCGTCAGCAACAACACGATCACTACGATCGCGGCGGCCGGCAGCGTCACCGCAGCGCTTTCGGGCGGCAGCTCGGTCGCGGTGTCGATTGCAGCCGGCGTGGCGCTCAACGACATCAAAGGCACCACCAAGGCCCATGTCGAGGATACCACGGTCACCGGCACCGGAGGGGTCTCGGTCAAGGCCGAGGACCTTTCCAAAATCTCCGCGACTGCGGCGGCGGCGGCATTCACCCTCAGCGGCAGCCCGAGCAACGGCGTGTCGGTCAGCGGCGGCGGCGCCGGGGCCAGCAACGTCATCGCCACCGATGTGCTCGCCACCATTCTGACCTCGACCATCACCGTCGATGGCGGCGTGCTGGTTGATGCGCATTCGAAGCAAGATATCGACGCCACGATCATTGCCGCGGCGTTCGCGGTAGGCATCGGCGGTTCCAACGGCGTTGCGGTCGGCTTCGGTGTCTCGGTCGCCGAGAACCTGATCACCGGCGCCGCGGCAACACAGGCGCAGGTCAAGGCTCATATCAGCAGCAGCGATGTCACCTCGGGTGGGGCGGTCGAAGTCACCGCGCTTTCCGAAGGCAAGATCGACGCCACCGTTGTTGCGGCCTCGATGGCCATCGGTATCGGCGGCTCGGTGGGCGTGGCGCTCGGCGGCGCCGGCGCGGGCACTCACAATGCCATCACCGTCGCGACCTCGGCGCTGATCGACGGCGCGACCTCCGACATCATCGGCGACTCGATCAAGGTTTCCGCCGAGGACAAGTCCGATATCGACGTGCTGACCGGCGCCGCCTCGGTGGCGCTGGCGGTCGGCTCGACCGGTGCCGGCATCGCGCTCGGCATCGCCGTGGCGCTCAACGAGATCAGTGCCGGCGTCACCGCTTCGGCGGCCGGCGTGGCGCAGCTCAAGACCAATTCGGGGAACCTGTCGGTCAACGCCAAGCGAGATGCGAAGATCAACGCCAAGGCCTATGCGGCATCCTTCGGTGCCGGCTTCGGCAGCGTCGGCGTCGCCGTCAGCGGCGCGGGTGCCGCGGCGCAGAACAAGATCGGTGGCGACGTGGTCGCCTCGATCGCCAGCGTGGCCAGCGTCGACGTCACCGGCAGCGTGCTGGTCGAGGCCGATTCCACCTCCAAGATCGATGCGGAGATCGCCGCGGTTGCCGTTTCGGTCGCCGCCGGCGCTACCGGTGTCGGCGTCGGCATCGGCATTTCGGTCGCCCTCAACACCATCGGCGATTGGGACGATGGCGGACTCACCTACCAGGAACTCATCGACACCGAAGATCCGCTGACCACCGCGGAGCTCACCAGCACGGCCGAGGTCAAGGCTTTCATCGACCAGTCCAAGGTCACCGCGACCGGCGCGGTCGATGTGAGCGCCATCTCCGACCAGACCATCGATGCGACGGTGGTCGCCGCGGCCGGCGCCCTGGCCGGCGGCTCGGTTGGCGTGGGTGTCTCCGCTGCGGGCGTTTACGTCGAGAACCTCATCGCCGTCGAAACTAGCGCCTATATCTCGGGCAAGGCTGCAGTCGGCAATACCGCCGCCACCAAGGCGGAGATCGATGCGGCCAGTGTCAGCATTACCGCCGAAAACACCTCCGATATCGAGGCGCTGGCCGGCGCAGCTTCACTTGCCGTCGGCATTGGCGCCACCGGCGTCGGGGTCAGCGTCGGTATCGCCATCGCCAAGAACACCATCGACGGTGGCGTCAGCGCCTATGCGACCGACGCCGATATCTCGGTGACCGACATCGTCGACCGGCCGAGCGGCTCCAATCCGCCCGCCGCAGCGACGCCTGGGACGATCCAGATCTCGGCCACGCTCGACAACACCATCGAAGCCACCTCCGCTGCGGCGGCTGTCGCCATCAGCGGTGGCGCCGTCGGCGTCTCGGTTTCCGGTGGCGGCGCGGTGGCGCTCAATACCGTGCTCGGCAGCGCCACGGCCTATGCGGCAGACAGCGTGCTCGATGCGGGTGGCGATATCGACGTCACAGCCGACAGTACCTCCGACATCGACGCCCAGGTCCTCGCGGTTGCGGGATCGGCGGCCTTTGGCGGCGTCGGCGTTGCGGCCTCGATCGGCGTCGGCATTGCCCGTAACAATATCGGCTACGTCACCAACGGCGCCGACCTCGCTCCGACTTATGATCCGATCGTCGTCAAGGCGTATCTCGAGGACACCGAGGTCGAGACCTTCGGCGAGCTCTCGCTCGATGCCACCTCCAGCGAAACCATTGATGCCAAGGTGATCTCTGGCTCTGTGGCGATCGCCGCCGGCGGCGTTGGCGTCGCGGCGGCCGGCGCCGGCTCGGAAACCAGCAACCACGTCGGGGTGGAAACCTCGGCCTATATCTCCGGCGATGGCGCCGGCATCACTGCCGGTGACCTCAGCATCGCCGCCGACGACACCATCGACATGGAAGCCTATGCGGGCGCCGCGTCGATCGCTGGCGCGGCCGGCGTCTATGGCGGCGCGGCATCGATCGCTGTGACCGTGGCCGAGAACTTCAGCAAGTCGACGGTAAAGGCCTATATTGCGGACGCTGGCGCCGTGGTGGTCACCGGCACGGTGGCCAAGGACGCCCTGGGCTATTTCAATCGTCTCAAGGACGGGGTGGTGGCGACGCCCGACCCGCTGCAGTTCCAGCTCGCGACCGGTAAGGTCGAGATCGGTGCAACCAGCGATATTACGCTCGATGCCACGGCCGAACTCGCTTCGGTGGCGGTCAACCTCAGCATCGGCCCGACCTTGGCCGGCGGCGGCGCCAAGACCACCAACAACGTGGTCGCGGTCACCGACGCCTATATCAACCACAGCACCCTCAATGTGAACGGCGATATCGAAATCACCGCCGACACCGATGTCACCACGACCGCGGTCAATCGTGCGCTCACCGTGGCCGCCGGGCTGTTCAGCCTTGCGGTCTCGGGCCTCGATGCCGATACCGATATCGATATCGACAACACTGCCCGCACGTTCGGCACCTCAAGCATTGACGCTCGTGATGTAACGCTGCGCGCCACCGCGACGCCATCCGCCAGTGCGGAGACCGAGGCGGCCACCGGCGGTGTCCTCGCCGTCGGCGTTTCGAAGGCCGACGTCGATGTCGATGTGCTCTCGAAGACCGAGACGACCAATACCAGTTTCGCCGTTCGTGACCTGACATTGCAGGCCGAGGAGGCGCGCGCCTCCGCCACGGCCAATACGGCCCATGCCTCGTCGCAGGGCATTGTCGGGGCGCTGATCGGCGCCGATGCCACCGTCACCAACGCCGACCATATCGGCGCCATCTCGGCGCTGCTCGGCACCGGCACCTCGATCGTCGCTTGGGGCACTGTGGCCGCCACGGCGCGCGGCGACAACCGGCAGCGCGCCGCCTCCGACAGCGCCGCCTTCGGCCTCGTCGCCGCCGGCGCCACCAAGGCCACGGCAACCTCCACCTCGAACACCAAGGCAGAGGTTGCTGCCAACGTCAGCATCACCGCTGGTGATCTGGTGGTGCGCGCCAACGGCAATGACGACAACGCCTCGTCGGCCAGTCCCGGCGCCGGCGGCCTCGTCGGTATCGCCTCGGGCGAGGCTGACACCGTGGCGAATGTCGCTTCGGAAGCCAAGATCGGCGGCAACGCGCAGATCACCCTGCTGGCCAATGCCACGACCGGCGCCACCGGTGCGCTGCGGCTCGCCTCCGACCAGAACACCCTCGCCAATAACGAGATTAAGACCAGCTCGTATGGCGTGATCTCGGGCAACGGCACCTCGGCCACCAACGACGTCAACGCCAACAGCACGGCGCGCTTCGCCAACAGCGCCGATATCATCGCCGCCAGCATCTCGGCCTCCGCTGCCAATCACTTCACCAAGGCCGATATCGGCACCAATGTCGACGGCATCTCGGCCGGCGCCATCAGCATCGCCGGCTCCGAGATCCGCACCGACCTGTCGCTCAGGACGCTGACCATCGTCGAAGACAACGTCACGCTGACGGTGCAGAACGCTTCGCCCGACGCCGGCGGTATCTCGCTCTCGACCTTCAACGATATCTTCTATGCCGACACCGTCGCCTATAAGGGCGGTGGCGTGATCTCCGGCATCGGTGCCTCCAGCACGCTCGACACCGAAGACGATGCCAACGACTCCAGCGACAACGGCAACGGTGTCGTCGGGACGGTGCAGATCGGCACCAACCCGGCAACGACCAGCAACTCAAACATCAAGATCCGCTCGACCGGCGACGTTCGCCTCGCCTCGAACAGTGAAGTCGACGCCACCATCAAGGTGAGCGTCGACAACTACGGCTTCCTCACCGCCTCGGCGGCGCAGAGCGTGCTCGAGATCAATCCGGTCCACAACATCACCATCGGCGGGGGCGCCGAGATCAAGGCGCTGCGCCACGTCCGCATGCTGACCGGCATGGACGAGAGCTTCACCCGCGACAGCTACAAGCTCGCGACCTATGCCGACACGCTGGCCGGCAGCGTCATTCCGCTCGACAAGGTGCGCAACGACAGCCTGCTGTTCATCACCAACCGCATCGACGTAATGGACGGTGCGACGGTGCTGTCGGGTGGCAATGTCGACGTCCTGGCCGACACCTTCGCGCTCGCCAATATCATCTCGCAGGGCAAGAGCCGGAACTGGGCCACCGCCGTCAGTGACGGCATCAACAGCGCGCTGGGCGGCGCCGAGACCTTCACCAGCAATGGCGGCTCGGAGGTGGATTCCGTCGTCAACGTGGACGGCACCATCCGCACTGGGCTCAACCGCGTCGTCAACGTGGTGATCGAGTCGGTCGGCGGCACGCAGGCCAACCCCACGGCGGTGATCACGGCAAAGGGTGCGGACGGCTCGGCGATCGACACCGTCACGGTGAAGCTGGTCAAGAAGCAGCTCACCTCCAACTACGTCGACGAGCTGGTCAAGGCGCGTGTTGAATACGACAAGTATCGCGACGACGCCGTGGTGCGCGCCTTCTGGCAGGGTGAGATCAAGCGCCTGACCCGCGAACTCATCTTCCTCGGTCTCGCCGAACCGCCGCGGGACGATAACGGCAATGTCATCGTCGCGATCGACCCGGTCACCAACCAGCAGGTCGTCATCCCGGTGCTTCGCGAAGTGCTGACGATTGTCGTCGACCCGATCTTCGCTTCGGCCGGCCGGATTCACGTCATGGCCGATGTCCTGCAGGGCGATGGTACGCTCGATGCGCCCGGCGACGTGTCGGTCAGCATCGAGAACAAGACCCAGGCCTTCCTCGACATCAAGGGGATCACCATCCCCGAGAACAATGGCGGCGTGTTCCTCAACGGCCTGCAGAACGAGATCTCGGCCTCGACCAGCGAAGCCGTGGCCAACGGCAAGATCGACACGGCCAACGCCAGCAACGTCGCGACCAAGAACAACAAGGACGACACCGGCTTCGACCACACTTGGGTCGCCGGCGACGCCAATTTCGACATCACGCTCACGCCCGGCATCCGCACCGATGCCAGCATTCTGATCAAGAACAGCTGGCAGCGCAGCAGCACCGACCAGCCCTGGCCGGGGATTACCGTGTCGGGCGCCATCGACGCGATCACCAGCGATGTGATCATCGACAACTCGATCGGCTCGGGCGACATCACCATCAATGCCGAGATCGACGCCAATTCCGTCGACCTCAGGACGCAGGGCTATGTGCTGATCGACCTGCCGCCGGGCAGCGTCTACCACTCGGGCGGCAACCCCTACGAGGACTGGAAGGCCATCTCCACCGATGGTGGCGTCGGTGACATTACCTCGCCGGCCGCCGGCACCAACCTTGTGGCGCAGCCGCCCAAGCCGGGCATCACCGCTAACCGGGTGTCGATCACCGCCGAGTTCATCGACCTCAACGGGGTGATCACCAGCGGCAAGGAGGATTATGTCCTCAACCTCAACCAGGCGACGATCAACGAGATCGCCCTGATCGAGAAAGGCAAGCCGACCACCAAGCAGGTGCTGCTGAAGACCGCCAGCACCGGCGCGTTCAACGCCTACTGGGACGTCGAGACCAAGAAGATCGTCATCGAGGAGTTCCGTGTTCCGGGTGGCTCGATTACCATCACCGGCAACCTGCTCAACACCGGCAACGGCATCATCGAGGCGCTGGGCGGCTACGTCCACGTCAAGGTGGTCAACGACACCAATTACGATGTGGTGATCAGGCAGCTCGACGTGCGCGATCGCGGCGCCGGTACCATCCGGCTCAACGACAAGGCCAAGGCGACCAATGCCGACGGCTACAAGCAGACCTGGTATCAGGTGAACGATAACGGCACCGTCACGGTGCGCGAGAGCCAGTTCAAGCTGGAGACCACTCCGGGCTCCACCGCCGCTGCTCCCGGCAAGCGCGCGTATGAAGAGATCGCCGCCAGCGTGGCCACCACCAACCATGTGGCGGGTGTGGATGGACCCTATCGCGAGACTTTCACCTACAAGCCGCAGGAAGGCTGGCGCTTCGGCTGGACGGTCGGCAAGGTCGTCGAGACCAAGGACACCAGCGTCTACACCACCTCGAAGTGGCTGGGCATCGATGCGTTCTCCCCGGACGCCTTCGACGCGTTGCCGTCGGTCATCACCGTCATCGAGGGCCCCTCGCTGATCGACAACTCGATCTTCTTTTACCGTGACACCGTCGACGCCGCGAGCGCCACCGATGCGGACGCCGTCCACACCTATGAGTCCGACGAGTTCAACCTGGACGAAAAGCGGTTCTACAAGGACCTGCCGACGATCAGCCACTGGTACGGCACCAAGGACTATCGCAAGCAGGAAGATATCCTGTCGACCGACCAGACCAACGGCCGGCACACCATCGAAGCCGACCGTCCGGTCACCATCCGCTTCACCGGTTATGAAGAGGCGCGGGTCGAGATCGACTCGAACGGCACCGGCAATGTGATCATCGAAGGCGGCATCCTCAACGAGACCGGCCTCACCAAGATCACCTCCGAGGGCAGCATCGACACCTCGCACGCACAATCCGTGGTGCAGGGCGTGCGCATTGAACTCGACGCCAAGAACGATATCGGCGCCGACAGCATGGCCAATGTCGGGGAAACCGGCGGCACGCTCACCAACATCAAGCCGATCAACATCGATCTGGTCGACAAGTACCCCCCGGGCTATTTCAAGACCGATACCTTTGCGCAGCTGACCGCCACGTCGCGGACCGGCGGCGTCTACCTCAACGAAATCTCGGGCGACATGTCGGTGGTCTCGGTGACCGCGTCGCAGGGCGACGTGGTGCTGGTGGCGCAGGCGGGTATCGTCGCCGCCGAAACCGCAGCCGGGGTGTTCGCTAACGGCCTCGTCACCGGCAATTCGATCGACCTGATTGCCGACCGCTATGTCTCGCAGGACCAGGGCCTGCCGGACGGCGCCGTCGGCGGCATCGGCAACGGTGCGGCACGGCCGCTGCAGATCAACTCCGGAGCGCTCGCCGAACACCGCGTCACCATCAAGGCGGTGGGCGACGTCGCGGTGCGCGAGACCGCCGGCGACCTTCGCCTGATCGCCGCCGAGACCCAGGGCAACGTCTACATCAAGGTGGATGCCGGCTCGCTGACCGACGCCGATTTCACCGTGCAGAAAGACCTGCGCAGCCGCGAGCAGCTGCTCGCCGGCATGTGGAAGGACCTGCAGCTCACCGTCGGCACCGGCGTCAACGAGAAGATCTCTGACACGCTAACCGGCTATGAGAGCTGGAAGCGGCAGGAGTATCAGGCCTATTGGCAGATGAAGGGTCAGTTCAACGGCACCTCCGTCAAGCTGACCGCGCTCGAGGTCGCCTATTTCCAGGGCCTCTACCCCAATCCGACGGACGCAGCCAGCCAGATCGCCACCCTTGAGGCATCGCGTACCCAGCAATATCTGGCGCTTAAGGTTGTCTACGAAGGCTACGGCGATACTCAGCGCACCGATATCGATGCGGCCTATCAGCAGTATTGGGCCTACCGGACGGCACAGCCCAACACCGCCGGGTCGATAACCATCACCGGCGCCGCGCTGACCGCCCTGCAGAACCAGCTGCGGACCGAAGCGCTGTTCAAGAATGCCAACCTTGCCACTCCGCTGGAGGATGCGGCCCTCGACGCTTATGTCACCGCGTTCATCGCGACCGGCGTCGGGGCGGAACAGCTGCGGCAGACCAACGACTACCACGACCTGCACAAGATGTTCGGCAGGCTCGGGGAAACGGCGCAGACCTGGGACAAGACCGGGCCGAACTACAAGTACCTGTTCGCCGTTGGCACGGTGAAGGCCGACCTGACCGCTGGTGTGAAAGTCTGGACCGAGGACGAACTGCTGTTCGCCTTTGGCTCGGGTATCTTCAAGCCGGTCACCGACACCGAAACGGTGATCGAGGCCAACAATGTCGATACTGCCGGCAACCTGACCATCGACGCCAACAAGAATATTGGCAAGGTCGCCGACGCGCTGGTGATCACTCTCGGTGCCACGCCGGCCTCGCTGACCGAGGATGAGCGCGTCGCCATCGCCTCGGCCGAGCGGCAGGACATCGTGTTTGCCAAAAAGGTCGAGCAGGGACTTGCTGTCAGCTTCAGCAACAACGCACTCGGCAAGGGCACGATCACGCGCCTTTCCGGTGCCTGGACCGGCTATAGCGTCAACGACTACATCTATGTCGGCGGCGAGACCACCAACGCCACCACCAAGGGCGGCTACTACAAGATCGCGGCGATCGACGGCGCGACGATCACCCTGGTGGGCAAAGCCGCTGCTGGGGTCGCGGAAGCCAAGCCGCAGCTTGGCGTCGAGGCCAACCGGACTGTTACCATCGCCAACGCGGTGCTCGATCCGCTCGCGGCGGCCAGTGGCGTCATCACCCATGTCATCGTCGCGCAGCGTGACGACGTCGATGTGGCGATCGATGGCGTGATCAACGCCAGGGCCGGCGGCTCGATCTACCTGGGCTCCGAGCAGCAGGTGAAGGTCGACAAGATCGAGGCCGGCGCCGCCGGCACGATCCGGCTGAAATCCAGTGCCTCGATCGTCAACGCACTGAGCGGCAGCGGAGTGAACTTCAAGGCCCTCGATATCGTGCTCGAAGCCGGCGATGGCGGCATTGGCGAGAGCAATGCCGTGACCGTCGAGATGTCGGCGGGCGGCAGCCTCATCGCCCGTGCCACCGAGGACGTGCGCATCACCGCGCCGACCTCCAACATGTATGTCGAAGCGATCTACTCGCGTTCGGGCGATGTCTACCTCACCACCACGCTCGGCTCGATCCTCGATGCGCTCGGTACGGACGGCGAGAAGATCCGAGCCAACCATATCTCGCTCACCGCCGGCGGCAGCATCGGCACCGCCACCGACGCCGTCGAGATCGTGGTGACCGGCGCCTACAGCGGCGTCGCCACCAACGCAGACACCACCGGCACGGTGATCGCCACCGCAGCGGGCGACATCTCGCTCAATGCGGTCGAGCGCAACTTCAACGTGCGCAAGATCACCTCGACCGCCGGCAACGTGTATCTCGGCGCCGAGCTCGGCTCGATCCTCGATGCCGAGTACAACCCGCAGGGCACCCAGCTCGGCGCCGACATCATCGGTAATTCGGTGAGCCTGTCGGCTCGGATCGCCATCGGCCAGGCCGGCAACGAGCTCGAAATCGACAGCTCGAACCAGGCCGCCGGCAAGGTCAGCGCCTTCACCGAGCTCGAGAGCATCTACCTCGCCGAGACGACGGGCGACCTCAACCTCGACCAGGTCGGGACGCCCACCGCGGACCTCGGGGATACCAAGCCGCTAGCCTTCCTCGTGGCGATGACCGGCAGCATTCTCAATGCCCGCTCCGACACCGCGACGGACAAGCGCAATATCGTCTCGCGCCGCACCTTCATGTCCGCCAACCAGAGCATCGGCAGCGCCAGCAAGGCGATCGTCACCGAGGTCGGCAATCTCGAGGGTGCGGCCCTCAACGGCAGCACCTATGTCGAAAATCTCGGCGCGCTGACCGTCGGTGACGTCAACGTCAACAACAGTGGCGTCAATGCCCTCAAGGGCGCGGTCTACATCAAGACCTCGAGCCCGGTCATCATCACGGAGAACATCACCGGGAGCAGCGACGTTCTGGTCTGGGCCGAGGACGATAACGAGCTGAGCGGTGACGCCCACGACGCCCTCCCGGACGACATCACCGTCAAGGCCGGTGTGACGGTGCAATCCACCACCAGCGAAGTCCGCCTGCTGGCCGGCGACGACCTCCTGGTCGAGGGGCCGGTTGTTTCAGCCGATCCGCTGCTCGCCAAGCCCGCCGCCGTCATCAAGGCGGCGACACAGATCGTCATCAAGGTCGACTACCAGGTCTCTGGCTCCGACCCTGATGCGGAAGGCGGCACGGCCGACCTCAAGGGCATTTTCACCGCTCCGACCATCACGATCACCGGCGGTGCCCAGGACGATTCCGTCCTGTTCGACCTCGAGGCGCTCAACGGCAACACCTTCGTTTTCGGCGGCGCCGGCAACGACACCGTCACCGTCGACCAGCTGCCGTCGATGACCACCTACCAGGGCGTTGTCGATGCCGACGGCGTCTTCGGCAAGGACGGCACGGGCCGCGAACTGCGCGACGAGCTGACCATCGACGGCCAGGACGGCAGTGACCTCACGGTCGTCAACGTTCAGGGCACGACCTCGGACTACGTCATCAACGTGGTCGATACCGGCAGCAAGCTTGATGCCGGCGATGTGCTGCGCGTCGAGGGCACGGCTGTGGCCGATGTGTTCCTGATGCGCAGGAACATGATCGCCAATATGCACCGCACCGGCGTCGACACCTACGCCGACGCGTTCGAGCGGATCAACTACACCGCCGACATCAACGGCCGGGTCATCCTCAACGGCAACAACGGCGACGACGAGTTCTACTTCGACGACACCTCGGCGATCATGACCGTCGACGGCGGCGTCGGCAACGACCGCTTCCAGGTTGGCCAGGTGTTCGCTACGCCGCGCGATGCGGCAGCGATCGAATCGGTCGAGGACCGCTTCGAGACCGTAAAGCTCAGCTTCGATGCCTATCTGTCCAAGGGCATCAGCCTGCCGGCAGTGCTCTATGGCGGCGTCGGCAACGACCAGTTCGTGGTCTATTCCAACAAGGCCGATCTGCGGCTCGAGGGCGAGGACGGCAACGACGAGTTCATCATCCGCGCCTTTGCGCTCGCCGGCGCGGCGAACGTCAAGCTCAACGGCGGCACCGGCGACGATATCATCCAGTACAACGTCAACGCTCCGGTCGATATCGACGGCGGCGCCGGCTTCGACACGATCGTCGTGCTGGGCACTGAATTTGCCGACAACTTCGTCATCACCAAGGACGGCGTCTATGGCGCTGGCCTGACCGTTCGCTACGCCAATGCCGAGGCGATGGAGGTCGACGGCCTCGAGGGTGACGACACGTTCTACGTGCTGTCTACACCGGCCGATGTCGTCACCACCCTGATCGGCGGCCTTGGCTCGGATACGTTCAACGTCGCAGGCGACGTCACCAAGACGGTGGTCGCCGACAACGACGGCGACCTGGGTGCGATCAGCCATACGGTCACCAGTGCCGACCCGCGCTATAACGGGTTGTTCGTACGTGGCCTCGACTTCTCGGCGACTGGCTCCACCACCAACACGGTGGCGCTCGACACCGGGGATGGTCTCAGCGTCCTTGAAGATGGCGGGACCGCGGCGGTCGACAGCTATACTCTGACCTTGCCGAACACGCCTGTGGCGTCGGTCTTCGTCACCATCTCGGCGGCGCAGGCTTCAGCGATGATCGCGGCGCGACCCGGCGGCCCGGGCAAGACGGTCCTGGTTTCGCTCGACAACGTGAACTTCTCGGAATCCGTGACGGTCGAGTTCATCGCAGGCGACGCGACGCCGACGGCGACCATCTACGTCAAAGCCGAATCTGATGGCGCCGAAGAGGGTGAGAGCACGGTGGTGATCTCGCACTCGGTGATCAGTACCGATCCAAACTACGTCGACTTCGACATTCCGAACGTCACCGTCCGGGTGCAGGACGACGATCGCGCCGACCTGCTGATCACCGAGCTCGACGGCAACACTCAGGTGTTCGAGGGCAACGCGGACGGCGACAGCTACAAGGTCAAGCTCAGCAAGCCGCCGGCACTCGGCGAGGTGGTGACGGTTACACTGTCCGCGCCTGCCGGCCTCACGCTCTCGGCCCCGGTGCTGAAGTTCGGCCTCGTCGCCAACTCGGCCGCAGGCATTGTCGCCTGGGACGAGGCGCAGACGGTCAAGGTGACGGTGACCAATGACGGCATCGCCAACCGCTACCTTGCCGACATTGTCCACACTGTGACCAGCAGCCTCGGCGGCGGCGGCGTTTTTGCCGAGGTCGATGTGGGCCGAGTCCGCGTCGATGTCGTCGACAGCAATACTGCCGGCGTCGAGATCATCGAGACCGATGGCTCGACCTCGGTTTCTGAGCTCGGCCAGACCGACAGCTATCAGATGGTGCTCACCACGCCGCCGACCGCCACCGTGCGGGTCATTGTCGAGGTCACCGGCAAGGCGAAGCCGCAGCTCGACGCCCGAGTGAAGTACGACATCGATACCGAGGACTATTACGTCGAGTTTGGCACGGGTAATTGGGACCAGCCGGTCACCATCGGGCTCGTCTACGATCCGCTGGGGACCGACAGCACGGAAGACCACAAGACGTTCACGCCGCAGCCGCATGACCTTGTGGCCGTCCAGGGCCCGCTCTTCATCGAAGGTGGGGTCGGCTCGACCCCGCGGTCGATCACCCGCGCCGTGGCGCTGCCGGGCGAAGTCAACGACGCGGTGGTTCGCAATATTACCGTGGACGACGTGCCTGACGTCGACCAACTGGTGGTGTTCGCTGACACCGTAGAGGCCAACCAGACCGGGCGGCTCAGCGCCAATACGATTACCGGTCTCAACATGCCGGCGGCCGATCTCGTCATCGACAAGGGCGACGGCACGACCGACAGATTCGCCCGCGGCATCACCTACGAGAACGTACACGTCGTCGAGGTGCTGCTCGGCAACGGCATGGACACGTTCCATGTCGACAGCACCGATGCGGAGACGCTCACCGTCATCCATGGCGGCGGCAAGTCCGACAACCTGATCGTGCATGACAGCACTGGTCCGCTGGTGCTGTTTGGCGATACCTCGGCCAATGGCCTGCGCTACGGCGCGTTGCCGGGCGATCCGGATGGTACCGCCTATGCCTTCACCGAGTACGGCGACGACTTCATCGATGCTGCGAACGCCAACGGCATCGTGGTGGTCGATGGCGGCGCCGGCGTCGATACGCTCAAGGGCGGCAAGAAGACCAGCTTCATGGCCGGCGGCATCGGCAACGATCAGATCACCGGCGGAACCGGCAAGAACTGGATCATCGGCGACAGCGCCTTTGACGTCGACTACCTCAAGCGCACCGTCATCATCGACGACGATGCAACCGCCGCGGGCGACGACACCATCACCGGCGGCGACAATGACGACGTCATCCTGGGCGACCACGGCCTGATCGACCAGGCCGGCGTGATCGACGGCACGAACGTCGATCTGGCCGAAGGCACGCTCAACATGATGAGCCACCACGACGTCGTGCAGGTGCGCAGCACCAACGCCGACTATGGCGGCAACGACACCATCGATGCCAAGACCGGCAAGAACATCGTCCTTGGCGGCTCGGGCAACGACATTGTCACCGGGCTCGGCGGCACGGACATCCTGTTCGGCGACAATGGCGTCGCGAGGTTTGCTCGCCTCAGTCCGACGGAAATCGTTCCGACTGAAATCGAGAGCACATTCACCGACAAGGGCGGCGTCGACACCATCACCACCTATATCGGCGCGGCAGTGGTCGGGAACCTCCGCAACGTCGTGGTCGGCGGCTCTGCTGGCGACATCATCAAGGTCGAGCCGGGCACCGGCACGGTCGATCCGGGCAAGGCCGGCGACGTCATCCTCGGTGACAATGGCTGGATCGTCTTCGACGCAGAGGCGCAGGTGAAGTCCATCGTCTCGACGTCGGTCGACGACGGCGGCGCGGACACCATCACCACCAGCGCCGGCCGCAATATCGTCATCGGCGGCGCAGCCGGCGACTCGATCACCTCCGGCGACGAAGCCGATGTGATCCTGGGCGATAACGGTGCGGCCTTCTTTGCCGCGGGTATTGCCCTGCGCGTCGAGACCACCTCGACCAACAAGGGTGGCAGGGACACCATCAAGGCCGGCGCTGGCAAGAACATCGTCATGGGCGGGGTGGACAACGACACCATCGACGCGGGCGATGGCAGCAGCGTCATCCTCGGCGACAACGGCCTCGCGCTGTTCTCGAGCTCGGCCCTGTTCCAGGGCGAGCCGCAGGTGGTGCAGACCATCGCGGCTGAGCATTATGGTGATGACACCATCACCATCGTCAACGGCAACCACATCCTCATCGGCGGCTCTGGCCACGACACGATCACCGCCGGAGATGGCAATAACGTCGTCGTCGGCGACAATGGTGTCGCCAATTTCGAGGGCGGCAAGCTGGTGGCGCTGGTCAGCGAGAACACCTTCGACGACGAAGACGAACACAACGTCATCCCCGAATACGACGGTGTCGACATCATCAAGGTCGGCAACGGCTTCAACACCGTGATCGGTGGCGGCGCTGGCGACGACATCGACGTCAAGGACGGCAACAGCGTCGTCTTCGGTGACAGTGGCTACGCCAAGTTCCTCAATAACAAGGCGACGATGGCCTTCTCGCTGCAGCCCGAATTGGGCGGCAACGACAAGATCCGCGCCGGCAACGGCGATGCGGTGATCTTCGGCGGCGCGAACGACGATGATATCGCCATCGTCGACGGCAACAGCACCTTGTTCGGCGACAGTGGCCATGCCGAGTTCGTCGATGGTGTGGTGACGGTCGCCTACTCGATCGCGCCCGGCGTCGGCGGCAAGGATATGATCCGCGCCCGCGACGGCGATGCGGTGATCTTCGGCGGGGCCGACGACGACAACATCGAAAACCGCAATGGCGACAGCACGCTGTTCGGCGACAGCGGCCATGCCGAGTTCACCGGTGGGGTGGTGACCGAGGCATACTCGATTGCGCCCGACGTCGGCGGCAAGGACATAATCGTTGCCGGGTCGGGCAACAACGTCGTCTTCGGCGGCGCCGCCGACGATCAACTCAAGGTCGGCACAAGTCAGTCCGACCTGCTCGGCTCGGTCCTCTTCGGCGATAACGGCTATGCCAAGTTCGTGAACGGGACCGTGACCATCGCCTACGTCATCAATCCTGAAATCGGCGGTTCCGACACCATCGAAACCGGTGACGGCGACCACCTGTCGATCGGCGGCGCCAAAGGCGACACCATCACCACCAAGGGCGGCAACGACATCGTCTTCGGTGACAACGCCTATGTCGAGTTCGGCCAGGTTGGCACGGGGCTCCTGGCAGGGGAATTGACGCTGGTGCGCGCCTTCTCCATCGCGCCCACCGCCGGTGGTAAGGACAAGATCGACACCGGGGCGTCGAACGATATCGTCATCGGCGGCACCGATGACGACGAGATCAAGTCAGGCGACGGCGATGACCGGGTGTTCGGTGATCACGCACTGTTCGACATCACCAACCCGGCCAACCAGCTGGTGATTTCCATCTACTCCGGTGCTGCCGATGGCGGTGGCGCGGACAAGATTTGGGCCGAAGCCGGTAACGACATCGTCTTCGGCCAGCAGGGCGACGACACCATCGAGGGTGGCGACGGCGACGATGACCTTGTTGGCGGCCACAACGTGGTCGGTAAGATCGAAGGCGGCGTCGCAACCGCCGGCAGCGACGGCAACGACACGATCCTCGGCGGGGCTGGCGAAGACGTCATCCTCGGCGACAACGGCGTTATCGGGCGGACGATCACCAATCTGGCGACCGGCGGCACGTGGAAGGATTTCACCTTCAAGCTCAACCCGCCCATCACCGGCCGGACGCCGGCGCTCATGCGCGAGTTCGTGCTGTTCGACCATGCCGACAAGATCGGCGGCAACGACACGCTCTATGGCGGTGACGGCGAGGACCGCATCAACGGCCAGCGCGGCAACGACTTCATCTACGGCGAGGCCGGAGTCGACGAGATCGTCGGCGGTCTCGGCGCCGACACTATCCAGGGCGGTGCCGACAATGACCTGATCCTCGGCGACGAGGGCCAGATCCTGCGGGCCCTCAACGCCGATGGCTCGGCCGTGCTCAACTCCAACGGCACCTGGCATCGCGACGTGGTGCTAGAGGAGGTGGCTGTTGTCGCCGGGCTGTTCGAGCTGCGCTCGAACCTCGCTGGCATCGACGCCACGACGGCTGGTAAGCTCTTGGGCTACGATGCGCTGCTGGTCGGCGGGCGTACCGCTGACGGGGTCGATGTGACCACCAACGGCGCCTGGCAGACCGTCGCCATCGGGGTGACGCTCGAGCCGGCCTATAATGACACCATCAACGGCAATGACGGCGACGACATCCTGTTCGGCCAGCGCGGCAACGATACGCTCAACGGTGATGCCGGCAACGACGTCATCTTCGGCGATCGCGCCAGCAACAACGCCGCCTTCGCCACCGACCTGCCGGGCATCGTCAACGCCTACCGGGTGATCGCGGCCGACGCCGCGCTCGGCCTGGCGCTGCCGCTGTTCGGCGAAGTGGTCGTCCCGGCGGTGAACCTGCTGCCGAGCGAGCTTACGCCGTACCAGCCGCAGCTCGACGTCTACCCCTATGCCGACGGCTTTGCCGGCGACATGGCGGGCCGCAACAAGCTCAAGGTGGGCTCCGGCAACGCAGCCTTCTCGATCCTTGCCGCGGTGCAGGGCGACGCCACCGGCGCGTCCGACATCTATGGTGATGACATCATCCATGGCGGCGACGGCGCCGATACGATCTTCGGCGACGATGGGCGCATCCGTGCCGACCAGGGCACCGGCTTTGCAACCATCGACGAGAACCTCGCAGGTCTGTCGGTGACGATGCAGAACCTGTTGACCAACCTGTCTTCGCTCGCCTTCGCCGAGAACGCCAATGTCGGCGGCACCCACACCGTGGTCACCATCGGCAAGGACGAGATCTACGGCGACGGCGGCAACGACACGGTGTTCGGCGATAGCGGCACCGTGGTGGTGCCGGCCCGCATGCTGGTGCTCGATGGCGCCAATGACCAGGCGGCGGTGCTCGCCATGAACGCCCAGGTGTTCCGCCTGCAGCGGGCGTTCGCCGACCTGTCCTATGTGGTGCATGCCGCAGGCACCAAGGTGATCGCCGATTACGTGACCAAAAACGGTATCCAGGGCAACTACAACTCCAAGAACGCGGTGCTCCGCCCGGCCACCCACACGCTCGAGATCGGCAACGACCTCATCGATGGTGGCGCCGGCATCGACATGCTGGTCGGCGACCACGGCGTCACCACCATCCCGTCGATCATGCTGACCCGCCCGACCCCGACCAAGACCTATACGGCGGCGGCCAAGGCGGCGATCGATGCAGCGCTGAAGACGCAGGACCAGACCCTGACCACTGCGCTCGATGCGCACCTGCGTGTCGACCACACCATCAATGCCTCGGCCAACTCAGGGGCTGCGTGGCTCTACGGCAACCAGACCGTCTACAAGCTGCGCATCGGTAACGATGAGATGCGCGGTGGCACCGAGGACGACGTGATCATCGGCGATACCGGCCTGCTCGAAGTGCCCTCGGTGTTCCAGGGTTACACGGCGACCCAGGCCAAATCGATCGCCGACAAGATCCAGGACTCGTTCCTCAAGACCATCGACGCCCTCTATATGGGCAATATCGGCAGCGCCACGGCGCTCGCCAACGCCTTCGGCGTGCAGACGACGCTCAGCCGCGGCAAGCAGACCGATTGGTCGTCGAACGGCTCGATCCACAGCTGGCTGACCGACCTGGCCGACCCGCGCCAGGGCAAGAAGCCGGCGATGGATCACATCCGGCTCAACGCCGACCTCATCAACGGCAACGATGGCAACGACATCGTCATCGGCGACAATTCCTACGTCATGCCGGTGGTCAACGGGGCCGGCGCTGCCGGCGTCGGTAGCGCCATCCGCGTGCTGCCGATCGGCGAGCCGGGCGCCAGCCAGTCCTCCACCCTGCGTTACAGCTATGATTGGGGGATTTTGGGCAAGCTGCACCGCACCGGCGTCGCCGACGTCAACCTCAAGTCGATCTACAACATCGACACCGACACGATTTACGGCGATGCCGGCAACGACGTGCTGTTCGGGCTGCAGGGCGACGACACCGTCGATGGTGGTCTTGGCGATGACACGGTGTCGGGCGGCAATGGCTATGACACGGTTGGCGGCGGTGCCGGCAACAATACGCTGGGATACGACCGTTCCCGCGACAAGGTTGTGCAGACCGCCGGAGCCAGGGACGCGATCAAGCAGACGGTCGACGCCAGCGCCAACAGCACGATCCTCGGACGCAGCTGGCTTTCGCCGATGTTCGATGGCCTCGCCAAGGACGTGAACCGGGCGGCCGCCACCGGTCTGCTGTTCGGCAACAATGCCGCCGCGGTCACCACCCCCACGCTGGCCGGCGGCGCCGTGCAGAAGACCATCGAAGCCAAGGTCCGTCCGCCGGTGCGCGAGCCGTTCGTCTTCGTGCCCAACGTCACGGCGCCGGCGTTCGAGCCGATCAACCTCGCGACCCGCGCCGTCGATGCCAAGTACCACTCGGCCCGGCCGCTCCCGGCTGATCTGATCACGCTGCTGAAGACCAGCAACATCGTGATTGAAGCCAATGACGAGGACGATCTGGACGAGCGGAGTGATCTCGATCACTGGCTCTACAACATCCTGACCGGTGATTTCGATCTGTTGCCGCCGGTGCTGGGGCGGTCCGGGGCGCTGGTGTTCGATGACGAAACCGGCGGCTTCATCCCGCTCGACGACTAGAGTATTTCACCGTTTCGTTGAATCGGTGAAATACTCCAGGTCTTTGATTTGGTCGCGCCTTCGAACCGGAAAGTCTGCAGCTTTTCCGGAAGGCGCTCCGGGCCCCACCCGGGGAACTCCGGGTGGGGTGTTGCAGCTGTGCCACGCCGACCAAGGTCCGGCCCGTTCAGGTGAATATGACTGTATCGGGGCTTGCTGAGTCCGGCGTCATGCTGCGATGATCGCCGCCATTGCGGGTGTTGGGGGCGATACTATGCGGATATTGACTGGAACTTTACTTGGCGCGCTGCTCTCGACGACCGCATTGCCGGCCTTTGCCGCCGACCTGATCATCGAGGAAACGCCGATCGCGGTGCTCCCGGTGGTGGGTTCGTCTACCGGCTTCTATGTCGGCGCCCATCTCGGGCCGACCATCATCGGCGTGGATTACGATCCGGATGTCGATCCGCCCGAGCTTTACCAGTTTTCGAAACCCAGTCTGACGGCGGGCATCGCATTTGGTTGGGACACCATGCTCGGTTCCAACCTGGTCGGTGGCATTGAGCTACGCTACGACCTGTTCAACGCAGCATTCTCGCCCTACGAGGATGCGCTTGGGGCCGATCTGTACCGCTTCCAGGACACACTCTCGCTGACCGGCAAACTCGGCTACCTCGTCGCGCCTGGGACACAGGTCTATGGCGTACTCGGCTTCGGCTCGGCGGGCTTCTCGGCCTTCGCCGGCCTCGACGATGAAACAGGACGCGCATCTGGGCTCGTTGTCGGCGTGGGCGCCGAGACACGACTGACCGACCTGCTCAGCGCAACGGTGGACGTGCGCTACTTCAGCGCGTTCGATGAATATCTCGTCTCGAACGATACGTCATTCCTGCCGCGCTACCTCGCGGTCACGGCCGGCCTCAAGTTCCGCTTCGACGACGGACTCGGCCACATGGTCGAGGATCCCACCCAGATCGATTTCGACTTCACCGGCCCGAACGTTTCGGTCTCCGCCCTGGCGGTCGCCGCCAGCATGGAGCGCGATATCCTGGTCCCGGGCGCCGACACCGGCCCGTTCTGGAGCGAAGGCGTCGGCGTCGGTATCGGCCTTGGCTACGATTTCGACATCGGCAATGGCTGGGTGATCGGCGCGACTGCCAACCTCGACTACACCCCGCTGGTGTTCGACGACGCGGCGGGCAACTCACCCGACGTGGACGCCCCCACCAAGTTCGCAACAGTGGACACGGTGATCAGCGCCGGCGCGCGCCTGGGCTTCAAGACCAATCCGTCGACGCTGGTCTATGGCAAGCTCGCCATCGCCGGTATCAACACCCACGCCAACGAAGAGTTCTTTGCCCTGGACGGCGGCGGCAGCGCGCTGTTGCCGGCAGTCCAGCTCGGCCTCGGCGTCGAAACCGCGATCGCCGACCAGGTGACGCTCGGTGTCGAGGGTAACTACACCGCGGCGACCAGCCCTCTCGTCGTCAATAACTCGCAGCCTGAACAGGTCGACCTGTGGCCCACCCTGCTGACCGGCAAGGTGACGCTGAAGTACCACTTCTGACCGGCGGTACGCCGCCGGTAACCCTTTGACATCGCCGGGACAAGACGGCTTCGTTGCGAGATGTTAGCCTCCGGCACTTTGCGCGTGGAGGACGAGACATGGCAAGGAAGCCGACCCCTGAGGCAGCTCCGGCTGATGCGGCCAAGGCTGGGGTGGTGTGGCGCGAAGACGCCATGCAGACGCAGTTCGCCAACGTGGTGAACGTGCAGGGCACCCGCGAGCAGGTGGATATCTTCTTCGGCACCAACCGCACCTGGAACGCCGAGTCCGGTGGGCAGGTCACGGTGGAGCTGTCCAACCGCATCATCCTCACCCCGCTTGCCGCCAAGCGCCTCTCGACCATTCTCGCCAATGTCCTGCGCGAGCACGAGCGCCGCTACGGCACGCTCGAGGTCGAATAAGCACGACATGTCATGAGCGACAGACGCCAGGCGCTGGAGGATCGGGACGAGGCCGAAATCATCACGCGGCCTGCCGGTTCCTCTGACGGCGCGCTCTGGCGGCAGCTGCTGGGCTCGGACGAGCCGCAGGGCTTCGCCGCCGCCTTCCTGGCCCTGCAGGCGCAGCAACTGGCTGGCGTGCGCTCGAGCGCCGTGTTCGAGATCGCGGCCGGCGGTCTGAAGCCACTGGCGATGTGGCCAGCCAACGCGGCGATTGCCGATCTCGAAAGCCTCGCCGCCCTGGCGGTTACCGAGCAGCGTCCGGTATTGCGCCAGGCTGGTCGCGGCGCGCGATCGCGCCGGGTCATTGCCCAGCCGGTGGAGGCCGGCGGCAAGCCCGTTGCCGTCGCCGTGGTGGCGCTGAGCGTCGATGATGACGATGCCGAGGCGCCGGCGCGGCAGATGCGCCAGCTGCAATGGAGCATCGCCTGGCTGCGCGAGTATTTCCAGCGCGGCGGCGATGCGGACCTGCGCGGGGAGCGCGACCGGTCGCGCGCTACGCTCGAGCTGCTCGCCACCGTGGTCGATCGGGGCGATTTCCGCACCGCGGCGCTGGCCGCGGTCACCGAAATGGCGCTGCGCTTCGGCTGCTCGCGCGTCAGCCTCGGCTTTGTGCGCTGGGGCCGCACCCACGTCGCCGCCATCTCGCACACCTCGACCTTCTCCACCCGGATCCAGCTGGTGCAGCAGATCAGCGGCGCGATGGACGAAGCCATCGACCAGAAGTCGATCCTGCGCTACCCGCCGGCCCCCGAGGATGTGGTGTTCACCACGGCGCATGCCGCGCTCGCCGCCGCGCACAAGGGCGGCAACATCCTCACCGTGCCGCTGCTGGTGGTCGACAGCTTTGCCGGCGCGATCTGCTTCGAGCGTCCGGTCGAGCAGCCGTTCGACGAGGAGACGGTGCGCCTGCTCAGCGTCGTGGCGGCCGCCCTCGGCCCGGTGCTGACCGAGAAGCGCCGCAATGACCGCTGGCTGGTGGTCAAAGCCTGGGACAGCCTGACCCAGCAACTGCAGAGGCTGCTCGGCCCCGGGCACCTGGGCCGCAAAGTGGTGGCGCTCCTAGCGCTCATCGTGGTGGCGGTGCTGTCGTTCTGGACCGATACGTTCCATGTCGTCGCCGACGCGCAGCTCGAGCCGGCCGAACGGCGCGCCGTGGTCTCCGCCTATGATGGCTACGTGCAGACCGCATCCGCCCGCGCCGGCGACCTGGTCAAGGCCGGGCAGGAACTCGCCAGCCTCGAGGATCGCGAGCTCAGCCTCGAACGGCTCCGCTGGGTCACCGAGCGCCAGCAGCATCAGTTCGAATATGACCGGGCGCTGGCCTCACGGCAGCCGGCCAATATCAACATCGTCAAAACCCAGATCGAGCAGGCCGACGCGCAGATCCGCCTGATCGACGAGCAGATCGCCCGCACCCGGCTGATCGCGCCGTTCGATGGGCTGGTGGTGCGCGGGGACCTCAGCCAGCGGATCGGCGCCTCGGTCGGGCGCGGCGAAACGCTGTTCGAACTCTCGCCGCTCTCGGGATATCGCGTCGTGGTGACCGTCGGCGAACGCGATATCGGTGAGCTCACGGTCGGCCAGCCCGGCGAGGCGGTGTTTGCCTCGCTGCCCGAAGAACCCATCCCGATCGTCATCGATCGGATCACCCCGGTGGCGCTGGAACACGCCGGCGGCGTCGGCTTCCGGGTCGAGGCCACCATATCGGGCGATCTTTCCCGGCTCCGCCCCGGCATGACCGGCGTGGCCCGGGTGGCGATCGATCGCCGGCCGGTGATCGCCATCTGGCTCAGGCCCTTCCTCGACTGGATGGGCCTCGTCTGGTGGCGGCTGGTGCCGTAGGCGCGCCATGGCCCAGTCGCTGTTCAGCTCCTCGTGGTATCGCGTCAGTGGCTTGCAGCCGCGGCTGCGCGGCCAGGCGCGCATCCACCGGCAGCGCTTCCGGCGCCGCATCTGGTACGTGCTCGAGGACCAGCAGAACGGCAAGTTCCATCGGCTGTCGTCCGCGGCCAACCTGGCTGTGGCGCTGATGGATGGCCGGCGCAGCATGGAACAGATCTGGGACATGGTGGGCCAGAAGGCCGGCGACGACCCACCGACCCAGGATGAGATGATCCTGCTGCTCTCGCAGCTGCACGCCGCCGACCTGCTGCAGACCGAACTGCCGCCGGATTTCACCGAGCTGGCGGAGCGTTCCGCCAAGACCGCGCGCAGCAACGTCATGTCGCGGCTGAAGAACCCCTTGGCGTTGCGCATGCCGCTATGGGATCCGGACCGCTTCCTCGAAGCCACGGCCTGGCTGGTGCGGCCGATCTTCACCGTCTACGGCCTCCTCGCCTGGATAGCACTGGTGATTTCAGGCCTCGTCGTCGTCGCGCTCAACTGGGGCGCGCTGCAGGCCGCCGCCGGCGGTCAGCTGATGAGCGCCGGGAACCTGGCGATGATCGCCCTCGCCTACCCGGTGGTGAAGGCGCTGCACGAAGCCGGGCACGCCTATGCCGCCAAGGTGTTCGGTGGCCATGTGCACGAATTCGGCCTGATGCTGCTGATCCTCGTGCCGGCGCCCTATGTCGATGCCACGGCCGCCACGGCCTTCGCCAGCAAGTGGCAGCGTATCGTGGTCAGCGGCGCCGGCATCATGGTCGAGTTCGGCCTCGCCGCGCTCGCGGCGATCTTCTGGGCCAGCGCCGAGCCCGGGCTGGCGCGCGAAATCGCCTTCAGTGTCATGCTGATCGGCGGCGTCTCGACGCTGTTGTTCAACGGCAACCCGCTGCTCCGCTTCGACGGCTATTACGTGTTCATGGATTGGCTGGAGATCCCCAATCTCGCCACCCGGGCCAATCGCTATGTCGGCTACCTGGTGCAGCGTTATGCCTTCGGGCTGACCCAGACCGAGAACCCCTCGCATGAGCCTTCGGAACGGGTCTGGCTGTTCTTTTATGCCATCCTTGCCTTCATCTACCGCATCGTCTTGAGCCTCGGCATTGCGCTGCTCATCGCCACCCAGCTGTTCTTCATCGGCGTGCTGCTGGCGATCCTCACGCTCTCCACCACATTCGTGATCCCGGCGGCCAAGATGCTGGGCTACCTGTTCTCGTCGCCGGCCCTGCACAACAAGCGGCGGCGCGCCCTGACGGTGAGCGGCGCGGCGCTGGCGCTGTGCGTGATCCTCGTCGGGCTGTTGCCGCTGCCCTATGCAACGGTGGCGCAGGGCGTTGTCTGGCTGCCGGGCGAGGATGAGGTGCGGGCCGGCACGGCCGGCATCGTCACCGAGTTCATGGCCGCCGATGGGGCGAGCGTTGCCGCCGGCGCGCCGCTGCTGCAACTCGAGGATGCCGGCATCGCGGCCCGGCGCGCGGTCATCGATGCGCGTCTCGCCGAGCTCAGCCTGCGCTACGAGGCCCTGCAGTTCACCGATCGTGTGCAGGCAGCCGAGACGCTGCAGCAACGCGACCACGTCGAGGCGCAGCGCCGCGATCTCGACACGCGCGAGGCGGCGCTGCTGGTTGCCGCCCGGGCCGGCGGGCGGTTCATCGCCGTTGGTCCCAACCTCGTCGGCCGCTACGTCCGCCAGGGCGAACTGCTGGGCTATGTGGTGAGTTCGGAAGACCCGATCATCCGGGTGGTAATTCCGCAATCCGAGGTCGATCTGGTGCGGGCCCGCACCGACGGCGTCGAGG
Source organism: Devosia sp. Root105 (assembly GCF_001424865.1). NCBI lineage: Bacteria > Pseudomonadati > Pseudomonadota > Alphaproteobacteria > Hyphomicrobiales > Devosiaceae > Devosia > Devosia sp. Root105. Next base: position 375,072 of record NZ_LMCR01000001.1, on the reverse strand, counting down.
TGCGCTATTCCTTTGATCCGGGCACCGCCTTGCCGGGCAGCGTCACCCGCGAAGTGCCGACCGGGCAGAACGACCTGCCCAGCCTCGCCCTCGCGGCGCGGGCCGGCGGCGATATCGCCGTCACCCACAGCGCCGACGGCACGCCCGTGGCGCTCGAGCGGCTGTTCGTGATCGACGTGACGACCAAGCGCCCCGAGGGGCTCCTCGCCTATGGGGCGCGCGCCTATGTGCGCTTCGACCATGGCGCCGAGCCGGTCTACCAGAGGCTGCAGCGTGCCGTACGGCAGACGCTGTTGCGGGTGTTCGGTGCCTGACGCGCCCGCCTCGAGCTTCGCGCTGCCGGCGCTGAAGCCCTATCCGGTGGTGCTGCCGCCGGAGCGCAAGGGGCTCGATAAGCACGCCCATGCGCTGCTCGCGCGCCTCAGCCTGCCCTTCGCGCGCCGCCACCTGCTGGCGCTGCAGCATGCCGTGCGGGTGGCCGGCAGGCTGGAGCCGCAGTTCGCCGGTCTCGATGACGCGGCCCTCGACCGGGCGGCCCGCGATGTGTCGATGCGCCTCCGGCGCCATGGCGTCGAGAAGATGCCGCTGCGCGCCGAAGCGCTGGCGCTGATCCGCGAGGTGACGCAACGCACCCTCGGCAATCGCGCCTATGACGTGCAGCTCCTCGGGGCGGCGACGCTGATGGCCGGGCACATCGCCGAAATGGCCACCGGCGAGGGCAAGACCATGACCGCGGCGATGGCCGCGGCCCTCACCGCCCTTGCCGGGCGGCCCGTGCATGTGGTCACCGTCAACGATTATCTCGCTGAGCGCGATGCCGAACTCGGCCAGCCATTGTTCAGCCGGCTCGGCTTTACGCTCGGGATCGTCGTTTCCGGCCAGCAGCTGGCCGAGCGGCAGGCCGCCTATGCCTCCGACATCGTCTACTGCACCAACAAGGAACTGACCTTCGACGCGCTGCGCGACCGGCTGGTGCTCGGCGATGACGACGGCGACACGCGGCTGCGCTTCGAGGCGTTGCGAGGCGAAGACACCCGGCAGAAGAAGCTCCGGATGCGCGGCCTCGTCGCTGCCATTGTCGACGAGGCGGACAGCGTGCTGGTCGACGAAGCGCGCACCCCGTTGATCATCTCGGAAAGTGCCCCACTGCCATTCGACCTTGCCGCGGCCCAGGAAGCGCTCAGGCTGGCCGAGCTGCTGCAGCAGGGGCGCGATTACGAGGTGGTGGCGCTCGAGCATCGCGTCGGCCTGACGCCCTCCGGCCGCGAGACCATTGCCGATTTCGCCCAGGGGCGCGGTGAGCAGTGGCGCGGCGTGATCCGGCGCGAAGAGCTGATCCGCCAGGCCATCTCGGCCATCCGGCTGTTCCATCGCGACCACCACTACATGGTGCGCGAGAAGAAGGTGGTGATCATCGACGAGCATACCGGCCGCGCCATGCCCGACCGCAGCTGGAGCGACGGTCTGCACCAGCTGGTCGAGATCAAGGAAGGGCTGGAGCCGAGCGCAGCGCGGCGGACGCTCGCCCGCATGACCTACCAGCGCTTCTTCCGCCGCTACCAGTATCTGGGCGGGCTCACCGGCACGGCAAGCCAGGTCGCCGGCGAACTGAAGCTGGTCTATGGTCTCGACGTCGTCCCCATCCCCACCCACCGCAAGCTCCAGCGGGTGACGGTGCCCGCCAGCGTCCATGGTTCGGCCGAGCGCCACTGGCAGGCCGTCATCGAGCGGGTTCGCCAACTGCATGAGCGCGGCGCCCCGGTGCTGATCGGCACGCGGTCGGTCGCCTCTTCGATCGAAGCCGGCAAGCGCCTCGGCGAGGCCGGCCTGCCGCATCAGGTGCTCAACGCCCGGCAGGATGCAACCGAAGCCGAGATCATCGCTGGGGCCGGCAATCGCGGCGCCATCACCATCGCCACCAACATGGCGGGGCGGGGGACCGACATCAAGCTCGGCCCCGGCGTCGAGGAATTGGGCGGCCTGCATGTGGTGATGATCGAGCGGCACGAAGCGCGCCGCATCGACCGGCAGTTGGCCGGGCGCAGCGGCCGCCAGGGGCAACGTGGCCGGTTCGAGCCGATCCTGTCGGTCGAGGATCCGATCCTCGTCGATGGCGGCGGCAAGTGGCTGGCCGGCATGGCGCGCGGCGTTTTGGCGGTGCTCGGTTCGCGCGGCGCGGCGTTCTGCATCAACCTGGCCCAGCTGCGTCTCGAGCGCACCCATGCCGGCATGCGGCGGTCGCTCTTGCGCAGCGACGCGCAACAGGCCAAGACCCTCGCCTTCTCAGGACGTGGAGAATAAGCATGCGGCTCGCCGCTCTCTGCCTGTTGCTCGGTTTCACCCTCGCGGCCCCGGTCGTGGCGCAGGACAGCACCACGGGGCTCTTCGATTGCGTGGCGAGCCCGGCGCGGACGGTCAAGCTCGGCAGCCCGGTCACCGGGCTCCTCGCCGAGATGAAGGTGCGGCGCGGCGACCCGGTGGAAGCCGGCCAGCCGGTAGCGCGGCTCGAATCCTCCGTCGAGGAGGCCAATGTCCGCCTTGCCGAAACCGAAGCCGACGCCGGCGAGGCGATCGCGGCGCAACGTCAGCGGCTCGACGTGGCGCTGGCAACGCTGGAGCGTTCCCGCGCCCTGCTCGAGTCCGGCTCGGTCACCCGCTCGCGGATCGATGAGCTCGAGGCGGCAGTGGAGATCACCCGGCTCGATCTCGCCGGGGAAGAGCGCAAGGCCGAACTGGCCGCGCAGGAACTGGTGCGGCAGCGGGCCATGCTGGATCGGATGACCATTCACGCGCCGATCGCTGGCGTCGTCACCTCGATCGATACCCAGGTCGGCGAGTTCGTCCGCCAGGACTCGATCATCGCCACCATCGTCCAGACCGATCCGCTGCTGGTCGATGCCTATCTGCCCACCGAATTGTGGGCGAGCACCAAGCTCGGCGCCGACGTCGCGGTGGAGATCGACCGTCCGGAACCGGTCAAGCTCAAGGGCCGGATCATCGTCGTCGACTCGGTCTTCGACACGGCATCCAACACTTTCGGTGTCCGCGTCGAACTGCCCAACCCCGGCAGCACCATCCCCGGCGGGCAACGCTGCCGGCTGGATCTTGGGGACGGCTGAGCCCGGCGCAACAACGTTGTCGCCCTGATCAGTTCCGGCCGAGGATGCTGTCGGCGGCCTTCTCGGCGATCATGATCACCGGTGAGTTGGTATTGCCCGAGACGATCGTCGGCATGATCGAGGCATCGACGACCCGCAACCCCGCAAGGCCGCGGACCCGCAACTGGCTGTCGACCACCGCCATGGCGTCGTCGCCCATCCGGCAGGTGCCGACCGGGTGGAAGATCGTCGTCGCGATGTCGCCGGCTTTCCTCGCGAGGTCGGCATCGTCCTCGAACCCGGGGCCGGGGAGGAATTCTTCCGGCTCGAACTGAGCGACGGCCCGGGTCCGCATCAGCGTCCGCGCATGCCGGATCGAGTTGGCAGCGACCAGCCGGTCATTCTCGGTGGCAAGGTAGTTGGGCCGGATCTTCGCCGCAGCCGCTGGGTCCGGGCTTTCCATGTGGACGGTGCCGCGGCTCTCGGGGCGGAGGTTGCAGACCGACACCGTCACCGCCTCGAAGCGGTGCAGCGGCTCGCCCAGCCGGTCGGTCGACAGCGGCTGCACGTGATACTCGAGGTCGGGGGTCGCCAGGCGCGGGTTCGAGCGCGCGAAGATGCCGAGCTGGCTCGGCGCCATCGACAGGGGACCCGAGCGCCTCAGCGCATATTCGAGCCCCATGCCGGCGCGGCTGACGAGGTTATGGTAGCGCCCGTTCAGCGTCTTCGCGTGCTTCACCTTGAACACGGTGCGGATCTGCAGGTGGTCCTGCAGGTTCTCGCCCACCCCATTGAGCTGGTGGCGCACGGCGATGCCGAGCCGCCCCAGCACCTCGGGCCGGCCAATGCCGGAGAGCTCGAGCAGCTTGGGCGAGTTGATCGCCCCGGCTGACAGGATCACCTCGCGCCCGGCCGTCGCCTCGACCAGCCGTCCGCGGTGGCGGAAGCGCACGCCGGTGGCCTTGCTGCCGTTGAGCAGGATGGCCTCGGTCTCGGCGCCGGTCAGCACCTGAAGATTGGGCCGTTTCAGCGCCGGGCGCAGGAAGGCCTTCGAAGTATTCCAGCGCACGCCGGCGCGCTGGTTCACCTCGAAATAGCCCGAGCCGAAATTGTCGCCGGCATTAAAGTCGGTGACCCGCGGAATGCCGAGCTCCTCGGCCGCCGCCTGGAACGCATCGAGGATCGGCCAGCTCAGCCGCTGCTGCTCCACCCGCCATTCGCCGCCGCCACCATGCTGCGCCGAGCTGCCACCATGGTGGTCCTCGGATTTCAGGAAGTAGGGCAGCACATCGTCCCAGCCCCAGCCGGAATTGCCCAGCTGTCGCCAGCCGTCATAGTCGGCGGCCTGGCCGCGCATATAGATCATGCCGTTGATCGATGAGCAGCCGCCCAGCAGCTTGCCGCGCGGATAGTTGAGCGAGCGGCCGTTGAGCCCAGGCTCCGGCTCGGTCCGCATCATCCAGTCGGTGCGCGGGTTGCCCATCGTGTAGAGGTAGCCGATCGGGATATCGACCCAGTGGTAGCGGTCGCTGCCACCCGCCTCGAGCAGCAGCACCCGGTTACGAGGATCGGCGCTCAGCCGGTTGGCCAGCACGCACCCCGCCGAACCCGCGCCGACGATGATATAGTCGAAGGTCCCAAAACTCTCAGTCACTACTGCCGGCCCATTTCCGCCCAGACCGGCTGCATCGCGCGCGCCAGCTGCTCATAGAGGCCATAACGGCGGGCATAATGCGAGCCGCTTTCCCGGTCGGGCGCAAACTGCCTCGCCGGCGCAGTCATCGCCCGGGCGCCCTCCGCATAGTCGTGGAACAGGCCCACCCCGGTCGCCGCCGCGATCGCCGCGCCAAGCGCTCCGGTCTCGCGTCCGCGCGCCACCGTCACCGGCAACTCGAGGATATCGGCGAACATCTGCGGCCACACCGCGCTGCGCGAGCCGCCACCCGACAGCGTCACATCGCGGATGCCGATCCCGGCCCGCTGCAGCACCTCGACATGGCCGCGATGGCCGAAGGCCACGCCTTCGAACAGTGCGCGCATCAGGTGCGCCTTGCTGTGCCAGCCGGCGATGCCATAGAAGCCGGCGCGAGCGTTGCCGTCCCACGGCGCGCCATAGAGGTAGGGGTGATAGATCGGCACATCGGCCGCCGCGTCGACCGACGCCACCAGCTCGCCCGCCCTGTCGAACGGCTTGTCTTCGTTGTGCATGAACTGGTGCACGATCCATTCGAGGTTGGCGGCGGAAGTGGCGCTCGATTCGATGGCGAGCCAGCGGCTGCGATCGAAGCTCGACTGCATGAACACCCTGTCATCGTCGACCGGCGCATCGCAGATCACCTGGTTGATGCTCCAGGTGCCGGCGATGATCGAGGCGGCGCCCGTGGCGGTCACCCCCGACCCCACGGCGCTCGCCACCACGTCGAACAGCCCGGCGACCACCGGCGTGCCGGCAGCAAGGCCGGTGAGGGCCGCAACGTCCTCGGTGACGTGGCCCGCGATGTCGCTGCTCTCCAGCACGTCGGGCAGTAGTGGCATGGCGTCCTCGAGCCCATAAGCCGCCAACAGCTCGACCGAGTAACGGCGCGATGGAATGGCCAAGAGCCCGCAGCCGCTCATATCGGTGGTGTCGGTGACGCGGGCGCCGGTCAGCCGGCCGACGACGAAATCCTTGCACAGCAGCACCGTGCCGATCTCGGCATAGAGGTCAGGACGATGCCGCTTGATCCAGGCGAGCAGTGTCGGGGTCTGCGCCCCCCACGGCTTCTGCCGGGCAATCGGCAGGACGCGGTCGCCGACCCCGGCAGCGTGCCACTCGCCGGCGAGGCCGGCGGCGCGGGTGTCGAGCGACTGGATGCCGAGCAGCGGCTTGCCGGCGCGATCGAGCGCATAGAGCCCGTTACCGTGCCCGGCGCAGCCGATGGCGCGGATATCCCGCGCATCGACGCCTGACTTCTCGATGCAGCTCCGGATCACCGTGATGGCGTTGCGCCAGAGTTCGTCGAGGTCGCGTTCGACCTGGCCCGGCGCCGGCATCGAGGATTGGCCGTCGAGCGCCGCGACGGCGAGCTCGCGTCCGGTGGTATCGAACAGGATCGCCTTGATGACGGTGTTGCCGGCATCGAGGCCGAGGAGATAGTCGGTCATGGTCAGCCCTGCTGGTAGCGCGCCCAGGCGTCGCCGCCGCTGGCGTTGTCGTGGATGATGGCCATCAGCCCGCGCACTACGGCGGCCGGGTTGGCGTGCTGGTAGATGTTGCGGCCATAGACCATGCCGAGAGCCCCCTGCCGCATCAGCGCCGCCGACTTGTCGAACACGGCGCGAAGGTCCTCCTTGCCGCCGCCACGCACCAGCACCGGGCAGCGCGCCGCCTCGACCACCCAGTGGAAATCCTCGGCATTGTTGGTCGGGTCGGCCTTGATGATGTCGGCGCCCATTTCGCGGGCCAGCCGGGTCAGCGTCACGATCTTTTCGGCGTCCCCATCCACCATATAGCCGCCGCGCTCGGAATTGCCCTGCATCACCAGCGGCTCGATCATCAGCGGCATGCCGTACCTCTCGCACTCGGCCCGCACCCGCGAAATGTTGGCGACGCACTGGCGGAACAGGTCCGGCTCGTCGGGCAGCATGAAGAGATTCACCACGACGCACGCGGCGTCCAGCTGCAGCGCACCGATCAACGGTTCGGCCTCGTTCTGCAACAGCGCCCACATCGAGCGGTGCCGCTGCTTGTTGTAGGGGTTGCCCATGTCGAGCCGCATCACCAGCGCCGGCTTCTCTTTGCCCGGCATCTCCTGCAGCAGGTCGGCCTGGCCGTAATTCATCTGGATGGCGTCCGGCCCTGCCGCGACCAGCGCGGAGACAACGGCTGGCATATTCTCGAGGCCGTCGAGGAAGCTCGGCTCGTTGCACACCCCATGGTCGATGGCGACATCGAGGCAGCGGCCCTGGCCGAACAGGCGGTTCATGCGGACTTTGTGGTTTGCCATTCGGCGGTCCCCGGATTGCGAGAAATGAGGGTGGCTTCGTCGAGCCCATGCCGATCGGCGAGCTCGCTGAGACATGCGGCGCGGGCTGCTGCGCGCCGGGCGGCGTCCCAGCCCTTCAGCTGGCCCAGCTGCGCCAGCGTCGCGTCGATGGCGGCCATCGACAGCGCGCCGGTAATGGCGATGGTGGTGCGGCGCAGCAGCAGGTCACAGAGCGTCTCCACATGTTCGGTACGGATCAGGTGGTCGATTTCGCGGCGCGAATAGCTGGTGCCCGGGATGGGCTGGTCGCTCCCGCTGCCAATCTCGATGGCCACCGGCTTTGCCCCGGTGCCATAGCGTTCCAGCAGTTCGGCGACGCGCCCCGGTGCAACGCCGGTGTCAGCGGCCACCTTCGCCGACCACGCGCCGGGATCGGCCGGAAAGTCGCGACCACCACCGATCGGCAGGTCCTCGGTATCGGCAGTGCGGACCAGCTCCAGGCGCTCGAGCACCATATCGGCGGCCAGCGCGCCGAACGAGCGGAAGGTGGTCCACTTGCCGCCGATCATGCAGAGCGTCGGGATCGCGCCCTCGACCATCTGGCAGAAATGATCGCGCGGGATGCGCCCGGTAATGCTGTCGGCGCTGGCCGGCAGCGGACGCACGCCGGCAAAGCGGAAGACGATCTCGTCATGCGCGACGCGGATGGTCGGGAACACCTGCGCCAGCGAGGCGAGGATGTAGTCGCGCTCGTCATCGTCGCAGCGCACGCTGTCCGGATCGTCGACGCGGATGTCGGTCGAGCCAACCAGCACATTGCCCAGATAGGGAAAGACGATGCAGATCCGGCCGTCCTCGTTCTCGTAATAGACCATATGCCCGTCGAGCGCCCGGGTGAGCTCGGCATTGGCGACCACCAGGTGCGAACCCTTGGTGCCGCCCAGCATCGGGGCATTGCTGGCGCCGATGGCGGCATTGGTGAGGTCGATCCAGCCGCCGGTGGCGTTGACGATCAGCTGCGGCGCGATCGGTACGGTGGTGCCGTCGATGCGGTCGCGCAAGACGAGCCCGCCAGCCTCGCGGGCAATTTCCGCGTGGTTCAATGCGATGGCGTTGTCACCCGCCGCATCGCGCAGCATCTCGATGCCGAGCCGCTCCGGCCGGCTGACCCAGGCGTCGAAATAGGTGGCTGATGCCGTGACCGCCGGGTTGAGCGCCGGCCAGCGCTTCAGCGTCGCGCCGCGCGAGCGGAACTCATGCGCGGGCAGGGCGCGCCGGCCGCCGGTGAACAGGTCATAGAGCGTCAGCCCGGCTTTGATCACCACCGCGCCGCGCCTTGCCGGTTGCCGGGTCAGCCCGAGGAAGCGGAAGGCGCCATTGAGCAGCCCCGAGAACGTATCGAAGATCGGCACCGTGGTCGGCAGCGGCGCGACGAAATGCGGCGCGTTCTGCAGCAGCCGGTCGCGCTCCAGGAGGCTCTCGCGCACCAGCTTGAACTCGCCATTCTCGAGATAGCGCAGCCCGCCATGCACCATGCGCGACAGCGCGGCGCTCGCTCCCGAGCAGAAGTCGGATTTTTCGGCCAGCACCACGTCGACGCCGTTGAGGGCGAGTTCGCGATAGACCGAGATGCCGTTGATGCCGCCGCCGATCACCAGCACCGACATGGCGGGGCGGGCCTTGAGCCGCGCGATGCTGTCCGCCCGGTTCATGCGATGGCCACGAGGTGTGCTGTTGCCGCCCGGTCGATCACCGCCAGCTCGTCGCTGCCAAGCACCAGTTCACCGGCGCGCGCATTGTCGATCGCCTGCGCCGGGTTGCGCGCCCCGCAGAGCGCAAAGCTAATGCCGGGCTGCTGCAGCGTCCAGGCGATCACCAGCTGCGCCACGCTGGCACCCCTCGCTGCCGCGAGCGGCGCGATCTCTGCCGCGAAGGCCTGCGCATGGCACCGGTTCTCGACCGAAAAGCGCGGGTCGTCGCGCCGCTGGTCGTCGCCGGTGAACTGGCGCTCTGCCGACACCGTGCCGGTGAGCAGCCCCAGCGCCAGCGAGGAATAGCTGAGCGTCGCGACCTCATGCCGTGTCGCGATCGGCAACAGCGTCTGCTCGATGCCGCGATCGAGCATCGAGTATCGCTCCTCTATCGCATCGAGCTGCCCGGCGGCCACGTAACTCGAAAGCTCCGTGGCATCGAGATTGCTCGCCCCGATCGCCCGGATCTTGCCGGCCTGCTTCAGCTCGAGCAGCGCCGCCATCGTCTCGACGACCGGCGTGGTCGGGTCCTGCCAATGGGTGATGTAGAGATCGATATGGTCGGTGCCGAGGCGCTTCAGGCTCTGCTCGACCTCCCAGGCAATGCCGTCGGCGCCCAGATAGCGGTGCACCGGCTTGCCGGCTTCGTCGAAGAAGTGGTTGCCCTTGCCGTGCTGCCAGTTGAGCCCGCATTTGGTGGCGATCACCACCTGGTCGCGCTTGCCGCGGATCGCCGCGCCGACCAGCTCTTCGCTGCGGCCGAGGCCGTAAGCCGGGGCGGTGTCGATCAGCGAGATGCCGGCATCGATCGAGGCTTCGATCGCCTTGATGGCGGCGGCTTCGTCGGTGCCGCCCCACATCCAGCCCCCGATGGCCCAGGTGCCAAGGCCGACGGCCGATGCGGAAATGCCGGAGCGGCCGATCAGGCGAGTAAGCTGAGTCACGAATGGGCCTCGGAAAGTGCAATGACGCTGCGGGCGGTGGCCTCGTCGGTCACCAGCGTGTCGAGATGGTTGCCGCGCATGGCGGCGAGGATCGGCGCGGCCTTGTTGGGGCCGCTGGCGACGCCGATGGCGTGCGGGATGCCGGCCAGCTCTTCGAGCGTCAGCGCCACGAGGTTGCGGTTGGGCGCGTAGTCGGCGAGCCGTCCCTCGCCGTCGATCAGGTGGGCCAGCAACTCGCCCGCCGCACCCGAGCGCTCGATATCCCGCCGGTCGTCCGACGAGGTGGGGAGCAGGTCGTAATAGCTGGAATCGTCGCTGAGGATCGAGCCGATGCCGACGATCGCGAGGTCCGCCTCGCGGGCCCGGCGCAGCACCTCGCCCACCGAGCGCATGCTCATCACCATGCTGCGTTCCGCCTCGCTGTCGGCAAACAGCGGCGCGTGCATCTGGTAGGCGCGGCCGCCCAGCTTGTCGGCCAGCGTCGTCGCGATGTGGTTGACGTCGGTATAGTGCTTGCCCTGCACCAGCCCGGTCGCCGGCACCACCTCGACATCGTAGCGGCGGGGTGGCTTGATCCCGGCAATCAGCGCGCTCAGCCCCTTGCCGCCGGTGACGCAGAGCCGGTCGCCATCCTTGATCAGGTCGAGCACCAGGTTCGCCGCCACCGTGCCGACGCTCTGCAGCGTCGTCTGCGGATTGTCCGACACTGTCGGCGCGACGAGGGCCCGGCTGATGCCGCCGATGGCGCAGAGCTGCTCTTCGATGCCGACCAGGTGCTCGATCGGCGATTTGATCTTGATCTCGACCAGCCCGAGCGCCCGGCCACGCTTGATCAGCCGGTTGACGGTGGCATGGCTGATGCCAAGCACTGTCGCGATCTCCGCCTGGGTCTGGCCTTCGACGAAGTGCATGACAAGCGCCTGGTGCATCTGCCGGGCTGCGGCGATGTCGTCGCGGGTGGAACTGGGGGCCATGGGAGTGCTTTCTCTCGCCGGGAGGTCAGGATTTCCGGCGGTTGAGGAAATGATCGATCGAGACGGCAGCCAACAGGATGCAGCCCTTGATCATGTCCTGCCAATAGACCGACACATCGAGCAGGATCAGCGACGAGGTCACCACCGAGAGCAGTGCGATGCCAAGGATGGCGCCGAAGATGGTGCCGGCGCCGCCGGTCAGCGAGGCGCCCCCGATCACCGCCGCGGCGATGATGTTGAGCTCCATGCCGACGCCGAAGGTCGGCGTCGCCGCGCCGAACCGGCTCATGTAGATGACCCCGGCGAGGCCGGCGAGCGTCGAGCACAGCACCGTCACCCAGAACTTCACCTGGCGGGTGCGGATGCCGGAATACTCGGCCGCCTTCTCGTTCGAGCCGGTGTAGAACACCTTGCGGAATGCCGTGGCGCGGCGCAGCAGGAAATCGAACAGCACGACGATCGCGACGAAGATGATGATCACGTAGGGCACGCCCTGGAACTCGCCCTGGCCGATCGCCTTGAACTCGGGCGGCAGGGTGAACAGCGACAGCGGCGTGCCCTTGGTGATGACGAGGCAGAGGCCGCGGACGATCACCATCGCAGCGAGCGAGGTGATGAAGTGGTTGAGCCCGACGACGGTAACGAAAAAGCCCATGCCGGCGCCGACCAGGGCGCTGGCGGCGATGGCGATGAGGCTCGCCGTCCAGGGGTCGAGCCCCATCAGGAACATCGAGCCGCCGACCACCATGGCGAAGCAGACCACCGAGCCGACCGCGAGATCGATGCCGCCCACGATCAGCAGTACCGTCATGCCGACCACGACGATGCCCTCGATCGAAAAGCTCATCAGCATAGCGCGGAGGTTTCCCCACGTGGCGAAGTGCGGTGAGGCAAAGCTCATCGCCACGCAGAGCGCGAGGATGATGACGATGAGGCCGGCCTCGCGCATCGCGCCGAACCGCCCCAGCGACAGCCCGGACCGCACCGCGGGAACCACCAGCTCTTCCTGTTTGCTAAGCGACATCGGCGAAATTCCCTCCTACACCCGAGGCGAGGCGGATCACCGCTTCCTCGGTCATTGCTCCAGTGACTTCGCCGGCAATCCGGCCGCCGCGGATGACGATCACCCGGTCGCTGATGCCGAGCAGTTCGGGCAGCTCCGACGAGATGACGATGATGCCGACCCCATCCGCCGCCAGCTCGCGCAGCAGCTTGTGGATCTCGGATTTGGCGCCCACGTCGATGCCGCGTGTGGGCTCGTCCATGATGATCACCCGCGGCTTCACCGACAGCTGTTTGGCGATCGCCACCTTCTGCTGGTTGCCGCCCGAGAGCGATGAAACCGGGTCGCCGATGGCGCCCATCTTCACCCCCAAGCGGGTGCAGAGGGTAATCGCCTGCGTCAGCTCGAGCCGCCGATCGACCAGCCCGTTCCGCGTCAGCTTCCTCAAGTCGAGCGCCGAGACGTTCGCGGCGATCGACAGGTCGAGGAACACGCCCGAGTGCTTGCGGTCTTCCGACAGGTAGACGATGCCCGCTCGGATCGCGTCGGTGTAGTCGGCAATGGCGACCGCCTTGCCGTCGACGCGGATGCTGCCCTGGGTGGTCGGTGCGAGCCCGCAGACGCCGAGCGCAATCTCCGTCCGACCGGCGCCGATCAGGCCGCCGAGCCCAAGGATTTCGCCGCGCCTGAGCGTGAAGGACACGTCGTTGAACTGCGCACCATCGCTGAGCCGCTCGACTTCGAGCAGCGGTGCGCCGGGCTCCCCGGCGAGCTTATTGGGATAGAGCTGGGTAATCTCGCGGCCGACCATGCGGCGCACCACGTGGTCCGGCGTCACCTCGGCGATGCGGTCGGTCGAGACGTACCGCCCGTCGCGGAAGACCGTGACCCGATCGCACAGCGCGAAGATTTCGGCCATGCGGTGCGAGATGTAGATGATCGAGATGCCGCGCTGTTTGAGCCCGCGGATAATGCCGAACAGCGCCTGCGTCTCGGCTTCGGTCAGCGCGGCGGTCGGCTCGTCGAAGATCAGCACCCGGCAATCGAGCGTCAGCGCCTTGGCGATCTCGACCAGTTGCTGATTGGAAATGGACAGTGCGCCAACCCGCCGCGTCACCGGGATCGGCGCCAGCCGGTTCATTACCTTCTGGGCGGTGCGGTTGAGCTCGGCGAAGTTCATCAGCGGGGCGCGGCGGGCGTTGGTCGCCGCCATCAGGATGTTCTCGGCCACCGTCGCGTCCTTACAGAGCGCGATCTCCTGGTGCACCAGCCCGATGCCGAGGCGCTGCGCCTCAGCCGGCGAGCCGATGTGGACCGGCAGGCCCTCGAGCCGGATTTCGCCGCTCGACGGGGCGAGGATGCCGGCGACAATGTTCATCAGCGTCGATTTGCCGGCGCCATTCTCGCCGCAGAGCGCGTGGATCTCGCCGCGCTCGAGCGTGAAGTCGACTTCGGCCAGCGCCTGCACGGCGCCGAAATGCTTGGAAATCTTGCGGATTTCGAGGACGTTGCCGCCACTCATATCGTCCTCCTTGGGATGGTGCCGGGGCGCCCGCAGGCGCCCCGGGTGTCGCCTGTTATTCTTCGATGCCCTTGGTGCCGCGGCGCTTCAGGTACTTGTCCCAATAGAAGTCGTCGGCGTTTTCGGCGGTGACGATCGAGAAGCCATTGTCGACGAACGGCACGGCCATGCCGTTCTTGCCCGAGCGGGCGGTATCGTTCATCGGGTCGATCAGGTCGGGGTGGTTGGCCAGCCACAGCAGCATGAAGCCCATATAGCCCTGCATGCCCTGGTTGGGGTTCACCGAGCCGAAGATCTCGCCAGCCTTGATCATGTCGAGGATGTTGGCGTTGACGTCGGCCAGCATGACGCGGACCTTGCTGCCATTCTCCTTGCTGGCCTGCGCCGCGCCGATCGCCGAATTGGCTTCCGGCATGAACACCGCGCCGAGTTCCGGGTTGGCCTGGATCAGGCTCAGCACCGCCTGGTACGCCTTGGTCGGATCCTGGTTGGATGCGGCGCGGCCGACCAGCTTCATATCGGGCCACTTGGCTTCCATGCGAGCGATGAACGCCGCGACGCGCTTGTCGTGATTGTCCTGGCCGGGATTCTCGAGCACGGCGTATTCGCCCTTGCCACCCATGGCCTCGGCCACCGCGTCAGCCGCATAGGTCCCCTCGGCGAGGTTGTCGGAGGTGATGAAGCTGACGCGCTTCGAGTTCGGCGAATCCGCCGCGAAGGTCACGACTGCCGTGCCCTGGTCCACGGCGCGGTTGATCGGCTCGATGAACGGGTCGGAGTTCATCGGGTGCACCAGGATGCCGGCCGGGTTCTGCGCCAGCGCCTGGTCGAAGCTGGCGATCTGCTTGTTGACGTCGTATTCGGGCGTCCCGGTATAGGCGGTCTCGCAGCCGAACTGCTGGCCGGCCTGCTTGAACATCTCGTAGACCGGGAACCAGTACTCGACCCCCGAGACCATGACGTTCATCACGTATTTCTCACCCGGCTCGCACTTGAACGGGTTGGCGGTTTCGGCAGTGGCGTACCCGGCCATCAGGACCGGGGCAGCCGCTGCGATCGCGAGCGTGCTCAGAATTTTGCGCAAGTTTCCTCCCTCTGGCCGAAGCCAGCTCCAACGGTTTGGTGCCGCCGGCCCGCTGGCCGGTGGTCGATAACTGGAAGCCGGGGCTCCTCCGAACCCGTGGCGTCGCGACCATTGCGCAGGCCTCGATTGACCGTCAAGATAATTCAGTGATTGAAATTTATTGCAAGAATGATCGGCGGATCAGCTGAAAATCGCCCGGTCCGCGGCAACGATCCCGGCGAGGTAATCGGCCACCACCGCCACCCGCCTGAGCGCCCTGAGGTCTTCATGCACCACCAGCCAATAGGCGCGCTGCAGCACGATCTCCGGCAGCACGCGGTGGAGCGTGGCGTCGCGTCGCGCCATGAAGCTGTGGAGGATGCCGATGCCCGCGCCGGCGCGTACCGCCTCGAACTGGCCGAGGGCCGACGACACTGAAAGGTCCGAAGTCCAGCCCTTCAGCACCTCGGTGGTATAGTCGAGCGCCGGCGAAAAGATCAGGTCGTCGACATAGCCGACCAGCCGATGCTGGCCCAGCTCCTCCGCCGTTGCCGGGGCCGGGCGGTTGGCGAGGTAAGCCGCCGAGGCATAGAGCCCGAGGGTATAGTCCACCAGCTTTCGTGCCTTGAGCCGGCCTTCACGCGGCAGCTCCAGCGTCACCGCGATGTCGGCCTCCCGGCGCGACAGCGAGAAGGTGCGCGGCACCGGCACCAGCTCGAGCCGCAGTCCCCGGTGCTTCTCTGCCAGCGCCCCGAGCCGTGGCGCCAGGTAGCCGACGCCGAAGCCATCCGGCGCGCCGATGCGGACGGTGCCGCTCAGCGCCAGGTCACGCGCCGCCACCGCCTCCTGGGCTCCCAGCATCTCGCTTTCCATGCGCTCCGCGAAGGGCAGGAATTTTTCGCCTTCGGCCGAGAGGCTGGTGCCGTTGGTCCGCCGCACCAGCAGCGTGGTGGACAGCGCTGCCTCCAGCGCATCGATCCGGCGCGCCGCCGTGGCGTGGTTGATCCCGAGCGCCCGCGCCGCCCCAAGCAGCTGCCCGTTGCGCACCACGGCGAGAAACACCCGGACGTCGTCCCAGTTCATCGAAGGTGAGTCCTTGCACAACGGATGTGGAATCTTGGAGGTTGCTGCGCACCAAGCGTAGAGCGATGACCGCCTGGCAACAAGGAGGATCCATGCGCACCATCGGTCATTTCATCGCCGGCAACCACGTCCCAGGCCGCGCGGCGGCGTTCACCGAGGTCTTCAATCCGGCCACCGGTGAGATCACGGCGCGTGTCGCGCTGGCCGGAGCCGCCGAAATCGACGCTGCGGTCGCCAGCGCCGTGGCGGCACAACCGATATGGGCGGCGACCAACCCGCAGCGCCGGGCGCGGGTGTTCTTCAACTACGTGGCGCTGCTCAACCGTGAGATGCATGCCCTTGCCGAACTGCTGTCGTTCGAGCACGGCAAGACCATCGAGGACGCGAGGGGCGACATTCTCCGCGGCATGGAGGTCGCCGAGTTCGTCGCCGGCGTGCCTCACCTGCTGAAGGGCGAGTTCACCGAAGGCGCGGGCCCGGGCATCGACATGTACTCGATGCGCCAGCCGCTTGGAGTGGGCGCCGGCATCACCCCGTTCAACTTCCCCGCCATGATCCCGCTCTGGATGTTCGCCCCGGCCATCGCCGCCGGCAACGCCTTCATCCTCAAGCCCTCCGAGCGTGCCCCGTCGGTACCGTTGCGGCTCGCCGAGCTGCTGCTCGAAGCCGGTCTGCCTCCGGGCGTTCTCAATGTCGTCAACGGCGGCAAGGCGGCGGTCGATGCGGTGCTCGCGCATCCCGATATCGCGGGCGTCAGCTTTGTCGGCTCGACCCCGATCGCTCGTTACGTCTATACGCAGGCGGCCGCCGGCGGCAAGCGGGTGCAGGCCTTTGGCGGCGCCAAGAACCACATGATCGTCATGCCCGACGCCGACATGGACAAGGCCGCCGACGCCCTGATGGGGGCCGGCTATGGTTCAGCCGGCGAGCGCTGCATGGCCGTATCCGTCGCCGTCCCGGTCGGCCGCGACACCGGCGACCGCCTGGTCGCCGCGCTGAAGCCACGGATCGAAGCGCTGCGCGTTGGTCCAGCCAGCGACCCGGCCTCCGAGATGGGACCGCTCGTCACCCGCGAAGCGCAGCAGCGCGTCCTCGGCTACATCGAAAGCGGCATCGCGCAGGGCGCCGAGTTGGCGGTCGATGGCCGCGGCTTCCGTCTGCAGGGCTACGAGGACGGCTTTTTCGTCGGCCCGACGCTGTTCGACCACGTCACCGAGGAGATGGATATCTACCGCGAAGAAATCTTCGGCCCGGTGCTCTCGGTGGTCCGCGCCGACAATTACGAGCAAGCCCTCGGCCTGCCCATGCGCCACGCCTATGGCAACGGCGTCGCCATCTTCACCCGCGACGGCGACACCGCCCGCGACTTCGCCTCGCGCATCAATATCGGCATGGTCGGCATCAATGTGCCGGTCCCGGTGCCGCTCGCCTACCACTCGTTCGGCGGCTGGAAGGCCTCATCCTTCGGCGATCTCAACCAGCACGGCACCGATTCGATCCGCTTCTGGACCCGCACCAAGACGGTCACCGCCCGCTGGCCCTCCGGCATCCGCAACGGCGCGCAGTATCAGATGCCGACCATGGCGTGAGTGGACGCTCCGCCCCGTCCTCAATCGGCTTGCTCTGCCTGCACGTCGTATTGCTGCCGGGATGCGGCTATGCCGCTCTGCTGCGACCTTGCCCAGGCTGCCAGGGTCAACAGTGGCACGTGCAGCGAGTGGCCGCGCTCTGTCAGTTCGTAGTCGACGCGCGGCGGAATGGTCGCAAACGAAGTGCGTTTGACCAGTCCGTCGCGTTCCAGCCCGCGAAGTGTCATCGCCAGCATTCGATGGGAGACACCCGGTATCGCCCGCTGCAGGGCATTGAACCGCATGGTGCCGCCGGACAGTACGCCCACCACCATGATCGTCCACTTGTCTCCGACCCGGTCCAGGATTTGTCCCAGGGCCTTGCAGTTGGCCGCGCCTTCGGCCGCGTAGTCGATCTCGACCGGCTGCAGGTTCGGCTTGGACATTTGGCTCTCCTTGGCCGCCAGGTACGGTCACCCGTGATCGTGACGATCAGTTCTGACCGTTCTTGCGCGATGTTCCGGTTACCATCATATCGCTACGCACTAAAGGTTCGTAACGGAAGGTTCCAGCATGAATATCGGTGTAGGCGGCGCGAGCGGCAAGCTCGGCCAGGCAGTTCTGCGCGAGCTACAGGCCCGCGCTCCGGCACACAGGCTCATCGCCATATCGCGGACGCCCGAGCAGGCGCCGGCAGGGGTGGAAGGCCGGCTGGGCGACTACGACCGGCCGGAGACTCTGGCCAAGGCCTATGCAGGCCTCGACCGTCTGCTGCTCATCCCGACCAGCGATATGCGTCCGGGCATGCGGGGCGACCAGAATATCGCCGGCATCCGCGGGGCGGTCGCAGCCGGAGTGAAGCACATCGTGCTGATGTCCGCCGCGGGGACGCGCGAGGAGGAGGAGCCCGCCATTGGAGCATCCTACTGGCGGGGTGAGCAGGAGCTGATCAAGACGGCGCCGAAGTGGACCGTGCTGCGGATGAACTATTACGCGGAAAGCCTCCTCGACGAAGTGCAGACGTCGGCAGCGCAGGGCGCCCTCGCCGGCATCGCCGAGAATCGCGTTGCATTCGTCTCGCGCGACGACATCGCGGCAGCGGCAGCCGGCATCCTCATAGGCGACGGCCACGCCGGCGCCATCTACAACGCCACGGGTTCACGCAGCTATACCGGGGCTGAGCGGGCTGCCCTCATCTCGGAGGTGATGGGCAAGCCCCTCGGCTACATCACGGTCCCGGCCGAGACGCTTCGCGCCGGAATGATCGAGGCTGGCCTTCCCGATTTCGTCGCCAACGCCGTAGTCAGCATCCAGAGCATCTTCGCCGATGGCGCCCTCGACATCGTCACGGGGGACATCGAGAAGCTGGCCGGGCGACCGCCGCGGGAGCTTCGCGACCTGGTGTCAGAGCGTTTCAAACCATCGACGAACTGAGGAACGCAAAACCAGGGTCAAGCCTCATCTTGCTCACATCCGTTGGACTGGCTGGGGCGCTAGGATTCGAACCTAGGAATGGCGGTACCAAAAACCGCTGCCTTACCACTTGGCGACGCCCCAACGCGCGCGTTCCTACACGCTTCACAATACCGACGCAACCAATCGGAAATCGCCGCAGTTAGGCGCTTGAGTTGCCTCGGGAGCGAGTCTATAACGCGCCTCGTTAGCCGCTGGCCACCCGCCGAACCATCCCGGAGTTCGGCACCAAGGGTCCAGAGGGCAATCTGACGGAGTATAGCGCAGCCTGGTAGCGCACCTGCTTCGGGAGCAGGGGGTCGAGTGTTCGAATCACTCTACTCCGACCAATCAACCCCGGCCTCGCAAGAGGTCGGGGTTTTTCTTCGGCGGCATGGGCGTTGGACAGACACTGAGCACTGCCTCACAGCCGCCGATGCCGGACTCGTTTCCGGCGCGCCCTAAACCTCCGCCACGCGCGACCCCTGGCCGACGACCATTGCCGCCTCGATCGCCTGCTGCTCGCTCCAGCCAGCGCCGTCCTGCATGGCAGCGCTCAGGCGTGGTGGCGACAGCCGCTGGGACAGTTCGGCCACCAGGCGTTGGTGGGTGACCTGCTCGGTCCATTCCCGGCTGGCGTTGCCTTTGGCGTAGAACGCCTCGGTAAACCCGAGCAGCCGGGCGGCGAGCTCGGCTTCTCCTTCGAGGGCGGCCACCAGGGCCAGGTGTTCCGCGGCACGCACGATTGCTGCTGGCCAGCCGAGGGCTCTCGCCTCTCGCAAGCTCTCGATTGCGGATTGGCGCGCCGGTTCCAGCTTGCCATCCGAAAGCAGGTATGAGGCGAGGTTGCTGAGGCCCAAGGTGGCCTGTCGGCGGTTATGGTCCGGGCCGCCGAGCATACGTTGGATCCCAGTGATGGCACTCGCGACCTCGCCGGCGATGAAGTCCATTTCTGCCAGCGCGATTTGCGCGCTCGCCACACCCCGGGAATCGCCGACGCTCCTGCACACGGCCATGGATCGTCCGATCAAGGTTCGCGCCGCCGCGACGTCGCCACCCAGATACGCCGCCACACCCTTGGAGCGGAGGCAACTCGCCAGCGGTTTGGTCGGACCGAGCGGCTCAAGCACCTTCAGGGCGTCTTCGAGATACGGCAGCGCTTTTCCGATTGTCTCCATGGTCAGCAGCGCGGCCCCGGCGCGGGCCAGGGCTTCGCCGAGATCGAGATCGCGGCCGGCGGAGCGGAACAGCTGCACCGCCTGATCGGCAAAGGCAAAGCCAGAGTGATCGCCATGCGCGCTGTTGGAGGTCTTCGACAGATAGAGCCGCCCTGCGATGTCGGGCGGCGTACCCTGGTCGATCTGGAGCATCGCCACTTCGCTCCAGCGCTCGCGTTCACGGAACAGCGAGAGCTCATCCCAGAGCCGGAGGCTCAGCGTGGCAAGCTGAACGCCGAGCTTTGCCTCGCCTTCAGCTCCAAAGGCCCATTCCAGTGAGGCACGCACATTGTCGAGTTCCGGCTCATACCGACCCAGCCAGGTGGCGGTTGGCGTCCTGGGCCAGGTCTCCCGGCCCTCGGTGAACCGATCAATCAGGTAGGCCGCGAGCTCGCGCTGCCGACCCGGCTCGCCAATATCGCCCTGCTTGTCCAGGGCATATCTGCGCGTCGTCTCGAGCAGGCGGTAACGCGGCTCGGCTTCCGTCAGGTCCACTGCGACCAGCGACTTTTCCACCAGCGAGGATAACAGGTCGAACACTTCATCCTCTGCAATCGGCGCGCCGCTGGCGACCCGCATCGCCGATGCCAGCGAGCAGCCGCCGGCGAACACCGCAAGCCGGCGCAGCAGCGCCTGTTCTTCGGTGGGCAGCAGATCGTAGCTCCAGTCGAGCATGGCGCGCAGGGTCTGGTGATGTCGGGGGCCGGCCCTGGTCGACCGGCGCAGCGTCATGAACGACGCGCTGAGATTGCTGGCCAGCCAATCGGGCCCCATCATTTTGAGCCGCCCAACCGCCAGCTCGATGGCCAGGGGGATGCCGTCGACCTGCTTGCAGATGCTGGCGATAGCGGGCGCATTGCCCTCATCGAGCACGAACCCATCGACTATCGCGGCGGCACGATCGACGAATAACTGCACGGCGCTGTGCGCGACCGCGACCGTCGGGCTTATTGCCTCCGGGCGGGCTGGATAGGCGAGGCTCGGCACCCGATACTGGCTCTCGCCGGGTACCGACAGACTCTCGCGGCTGGTCACCAGGATCGAAACCGATGGGCAGGCGCCCAGCAGCATCTCGACGAGCCGCGCCGAGGCTGCGATCAGGTGCTCGCAATTGTCGAGGATGAGCAGCACGTCCCGCTGATGCAAGTGGGCGATGGCGCTCTCGATGGCCGGCCGATCGCCAGCCACGGGCACCCCCAAGGCACCGCACAACGCTTCCCCAACCAGTTGTGGGTCGGCAATCGCGGCCAGTTCGACCAGCCAGACCCCATCCGCATATCCCCCGGCGAGCCGGAAGCCGGTTTCAACGGCCATGCGGGTCTTGCCCGCGCCACCGGGGCCGGTAAGCGTTACCAGCCGGTAGCGGCGGAGGCGGGCGAGAACCTCCTCCACCTCCTCGTCGCGACCGACCAGCGAGGTCATCTGCCGCGGCAGGTTGTGCGCTTGCGGCGTCCGGCCGAGGGACTGGTCGCGCACCGCAGGCGCGGCATCCAGATGATATGGCGCCGGGTCGGCCGCCAGCCGCAGCAATGCCTTGGTCTCGGCCGCCGGCTCGACCGACAGTTCGCGCAACAGGATATCGCGACAACGCTGGTATTGCCGCACGGCGAGGGCCCGCTCACCTGCGGCCAGGTGCGCCCGCATCAAGGCCCGATGCCCTGGTTCGGCAAGCGGGTCGATCTCGACCAGGCGGGCCGCGATCGGTTCGGCATCCTTATGGCGTGCCGCCCGCTCGTAGGCCGTAAGCAGCCATTCGAAGCGTTTGGTCGCGATCCCCCGGAGTTCGGCGCGCCGGGCCTCGAGCCATTGCTGGCCAAGCGGATCGCGAATGCTCAAGCCCTCGAGGAATTCTCCCTTGTATTGCGCCACCGCCCGCTCCAGCACCTCAACGGTGCTGTCGACCTCGACCTCAAGCAATGCGACGTCCGACTGCACCATGCCCGAGGCAAAGCTCAGCTTTTCACGATCGACCTCAAGCACCTCGCTGGCCTCTGCATTGAGGGACCGCCGAAGCACGGCCAGGGTCTGGCGCAGGCTCTGGTAGGCCTGGGCCTCGCTCCGTTCGCTCCACAGCAGGGCCGCAATCTCTTCGCGACTGCCGCTTTGCCGTGGGCGGAGCGCCAGCCAAGCCAGCACAAGACGCGCCGTCTTGAGCCTGAGCTCGATCACGCGTCCATCTTGAGACCGAGCTTCGAACGGGCCCAGGAGATTGAGATACAGATGGGGCGAGGTCACAGGCCGTTTCGCTCACTGCTCGATCGAAGAAGTGAACCGTAGCAGACAGAAATTCACGGGCAAATCACGTTGCTCGCATGCCGGGATCACGTGGCCATTACGTCTGCGCCATATCTTTAATGCCCGATGCCGTTCTGGCGTGCAGCCTGAAGAGTGGCATCTGCAATTGCTTGCGCCGCTGGCGGGCCACAGCTCGCGACGTGATCATCCCGGCTTGTCGAGGTCTTTCCAGGCCTCGGCAACGGTGTGGCGCATGCGCCTAGCAGCGGATCTGCCTCATCGTCCCTGGCCGAATTGTCGCGACGGAAGGAGGTAGGCACCATGAGTTTCATTCTCGCCGCCTATGCATGCGAGCGCTATGGCACAGCAATCCTGCGCACCCGTCAGGGGCGTTCGTGGGGAGGCGTCAATGGGTGACGTTCAGTTCGCCTTCCAGGTGGCGCGCTATATCGGTGGAAGTGGCGGGGTTGCTTTCGCCAAACCGGTGCGGGCCATCGCCGCCCACCCCATCGCGGCGGCCGAAAGGGTCATGCGGACCAGGCCCTATCTGTTAGGTGAGCCGAAAAACATCCTCGCGGAAGTTTCATACCTCAACCCCGACGGCGATGAAGAGCGCGTGCTGCTCTATCACGATGGATCGGTCGCAACGCCGAGTGCCGTTCCGGCGCCATCGCGATAACACGCGTTTCCGCCGAAGTGACGCAGCCGGCGCTCGGGTGGCTTCAAGCGGCCGGCTGCAGGCCCGGCGCAACAGGGGTCCTGGCCGAGTTTCAGGCTAAGTCGCAGGCCGTGAGGCGAGCGTTACGGCGCTGCGACCTGCCGGGGCCAAGTTGAGGCTGCCGCGTTTCACCCATCAAAAGCCCCTCGCGACAAGGCAGCATGCACCCTCGGATGCCCCTTGCGGCGACCATTACGAATCCGACACGCTGACCGGCAGTGTGTGAGATGGGCACCTATGGTTGAGCGGTCCGCATTTGGTCAGTTGCTGCACCATCCCGGCTTCGTACGCCTGTGGCTTGCGGACGGGTTGTCGACGTTCGGGACGTTCATTTTCGGCCTGTCGCTGCAACTGTTGCTGATCCATACCCTCGATGCCGACCAGCTGGAGATCGGCTGGGTCCGGTCGGCGCAGTGGCTGCCCTCGCTGCTGTTCGGCCTGGTGGCGGGGGTGGTCGTCGATCGGGTGCGGCGCAGGAAGCTGCTGATCGCCACCGATATTGCCAGTTGCCTGCTGCTGCTCGCCATTGCCGGGCTCGGCATCCTGGGGGTGCTCTCGCCGCTGGGGCTGGCGGTGCTGGTGTTCCTGCTCGGCTGTGCGGCGGTGCTGCAGGGCGGAGCGCATCAATCGTTCACCGCCGACCTGCTGCCGCCGAACCTCCTGGCCTCGGGGAGCGTGGTCATGACCCAGACCTACACCGCCGCGCAGACGCTGGGGCCTTTGCTCGCCGGCCTGCTGGCCGGCGTAGTCGGGGCCCCGGTCACCATGCTGATCAACGCTTTCACCTACGCCGCCTCGGCAGTGCTGCTCGCCGGCGTTCCGGATCCGCAGCCATCCGAGCGGCGGGCGCCAGCTTCGGTCGGCGCCGATCTCAGGGAGGGGATTGCCTGGGTCTACCGGCACACCTTCCTCGCGCCCTATGCGATTTGCCTCCATGCCTGGTTCATCGCCAATGCGATCGCCGGCACGGTCTACATCTTCCATGCGACCAAGCTCGGGCTCGATGCCGGTGCCGTCGGATTGACCCTGGGAGTGGCGGGGTTGGCCGGCATGCTGGGGGCCGGATTGGCGGAGTGGGCGGCGAGGGTGCTCGGGACTGGCAAGGCCATCCTCTTCTGCGATTACCTGACCGGGGCGGGGTGGCTGCTGGTGGCGGCAGCGCCACAATCGGGGCTCGCGCTCTATGCGCTCATCGCGGCGCAGCTCGTTTACGGCGTCGGCTTCGGCTTGCGCGGCCCGCTCGAGATGAGTTTCCGCAACGCCGTGACGCCCTCGCGGTTGCGGGGGCGAATGAACACCACCATCCGTTCGATCAACTGGGGCCTCATCGCGCTGGCCGCCCCGTTCGGCGGCTGGTTGGCCCTGCAGTTCGGCGACCGCACGGCGCTGGCCATTGCCGGAGCGACGATGCTGGGGACCGGGACGGTGCTGCTGCTCTCCCGCTTCCGCGGCGCCTCGATGCCGACCGACGCGTCAGCCTAGCGCTGCGGTGAGGCGGTTTCATTGGCCCACGAGCACGGACCGGCCGCTATGCCGCACGGCGTTTGAAGCGGTAGCGCAGGCGCCGCAGGAACTGGTTGACGCCCACATAGGTCTCCAGTCGCCGCAACTGGCCGACATCGCCGGCGTTCTCGGCGAGCAGCTTGCGGTCCGGCTCGCCGAAAGCCGGGTGCTCGTCAAACGCGAGGAGCGCCGAAAACGCCGCGAGCGCCCTGCCATAGCTGAACTTGAGACTCGCATCGTTGAAAATGCCCTGGAAGAGTGGCGCGCCGGAGGTGTTCTGGCCGTGGATGCAGTAACAGTAGGATAGCGGGTCATCCATCAGCGCCAATGAACGCGCCTGGAGCATTGCCTCGACCAGCGCCGTATCTTCACCCCGGGCAGCATCCGGATAGCGGGGCAGCACGTTCTTGAAGGCGATCATCGAGCCTTCCCAGACGCGTGTATTCGACAGTCTCAGCAGCCTCTCGTGGGGCGACCACAGGCATAGTTGCCGCAGGAAGACGGCATCGGCCCTGGCCTGCAGCAGCGCCCCGACGCCACGCTCAAGGCGATGGACACCATAGATATCGTCATCGTCCCACACGCAGACGATCTCGCCCCGCGCCTGATCTACGCTGACGTTTCTGAGCAGCCCGAGCGATAGTTGCCGGTCGGCGGGGACGAGACGCACGTCGGCTCCGCTCTGCTCGACGAGATGCTGCAGCGCGGCAGTCGTCGTGCCGCAGACGACGATCAGCTCTTTGTTACGATAAGTCTGCCTGCTGAAATAGCCGATCGAGGCGCGGACCCGGGCAACATCGCCCCGCGTTACCATAAGGCATGAAACCAGCGGCCCCGTCGTGCTGCCCGTGGTGGCAATCAGGCGGTCGGGCGTGACTCGACTCGAGGTCCCCCTGAGGCTCCGGTCGTAGATGTATACCTGTTGGTTGATCATCGAAGGCGAGGCGTCCGGGCGGTACTATTGTGCCAGATGTGGACCAGCAGTCGCTGATTCTGTCCACGATGCTGGGGGCAAATGTCCGGGGGGCGTCGGGCCGCTTACCGCGTCATCCGTTACTTGACGATACATCCAATGCGGCTTGCCTCAGCTTGCGCCGCGGTCCACCGGCGTCAGGTAGGGCAGCCGCGCTGCCTCCGGCATCGGGCCGAGCCGGGCGATCATCTCGATATTGGGGTGCATCGAGCGGTGCAGATGCGTCTCCAGCATGCGGCAGGCGCTGTCGAGATCGCCGTCGAGCAGCAGGTCGTAGATGCTCCGGTGCTCCTCCAGCATGGTGGAGATTTCGGTGCCGGTGCGGTGGCTGCGGAAGGTGGCGTGCGTGGCGATCAGCAGCAGCTGGCTGCGCTGCACCGCCTGCAGCAGCTGCCGGTTATTGCAGCGGGCTACGGTGTCGATGTGCAGGTCCTGCTCGATCCCCTCGAGCTCCATGATGCCGCGATCGCCGCCCTGCGCCCGCATCACCCGGTCGCGGCGGGCGGTCAGCTCCGCCTCGGTGAATTTCGGAAACGCCTGGCGCAGCGCTACAGGCTCGAGGATCCAGCGCATCTCGTAATGCTCGCGGATCGATTCGGCGGTCAGCGGCCCGGCATACCAGCGCTGGTTGGCCTCCTGGACGATAATGCCGGTGCGGGCCAGCCGGGTCAGCACTTCGTGCGCGATGGTCCGGCTGACCCCGTAATGCTCGGCCAGCGCCGATTCGTTCAGCATGAACCGACCATAGGCGAGGCTGGCGGCTACGGCGTGCTCGACCTCGGGATAAATCTTCAGCCCGATATTACGCGGCGAGCCGTCGGCCTCCAGCGCCGCCGGCAGCACCAGGCCCGCTTCGCTGAGCTCGAGCCGCAGCGGTTTTGGCGCCGTCTCGCCGCCGCGGGCAATGAAGCCGCGTCCGGCAAAACTGCCGATCAGCCCTTCGTCGCTCAGCCGCTTCAGCGCGGCGGCGGCCGGGATGCGGCTCGCCTTGAAGGCCCGCGCCACATTGGCCTCGCCGAGCACCAGCCCGGCCGGAAACGCCCCCGCTTCGAGGTGCTCACGGAGCACCGTATAGATGGTCTGGTACAGCGGCGCTTCGGGCTTGGGCGACATCGGGCGTCGTTCTACCATTTGGGTGCCCCTCTGTCAGTCGGCGCTGAAGATCGCATATTTCCGGCAACTGCTTGCGATATCCATAAGTCGCCGATCCCCGCCCACCATCGCGCTTTGGGCAGCGCGCTGCATTGCTTCGCGCGCACCATTCTATCGTGACGCACTCTGCATGCAATATGCATTGACTCTCGTCGCAGCGATTTGCAAGAGTGTTGCCGTCGCTGGAGGAAGCGACGAGGGAGGCGGCCGCCTTGCCGGCCGTGACATGGCGTTCCCCCGGACGCCGGAGGAGAGTTTCGATGAAGTTCGCACGTTTGGTGCTGGCCTCGGCCGGCCTCGCTACCCTTTTGTCCGGCGCTGGCCTTGGCGGCGCCTTGGCGCAGGAGACGGTGATCGGCGGCATGATCTTCCAGCAGGATCAGTTCTTCCGCGGCATCCAGCTCGGCATGGAGCAGAGCGCCAAGGATGGCGGCGCGACGCTGTTGCAGGGCAATTCCGAGAACAAGCTCGAAAAGGAAGCCGAGCTGGTCGACACCTTCATCGCCCGCGGCGCCAAGGCGATCGTCCTCGCCCCGCTCAATGGCGATGCCTCGATCCCGGCGCTGGAGCGCGCCCGTGACGCCGGCGTCAAAGTGGTGCTCTACGGCACCTCGATCAATTCCGATTTCCAGGTCGCCGATATCGGCACCAGCCAGCTCGATATCGGCCGCTTCACCGGCGAGGCGGCGGCCCGCTTCATCACCGAGACTTTCGACGGCAAGGCCAAGGTGGCGCTGCTCGGCTTCCGCTCGCAGCTGCAGCAGATGAGTGACGACCGCACCAATGGCTTCCTCGAAAAGGCCAAGGCCGGCGCCGAACTCGACATCGTCGCGACGCAGGATGCCTGGCTCGCCGAGAATGCCGTGACCGTCGCCACCGACATCCTCACCGCCAATCCCGGGCTGCAGGTGATCTATGCCGCCAACGAAGGCGGCACCGTCGGCGCGGTGCAGGCGGTGCGCGCCGCGGGGCTGCAGGGCAAGGTGTTCGTGTTCGGCACCGATGGCTCGGAACAGCTGGCCGGGTTCCTGCTCGACGAGGACAATGTGCTGATCGCCACCACGGCGCAGCAGCCCTTCGAGATGGGCAAGAAAGCCACCGACGTGGCGCTCGCCGCCGCCAAGGGCGAGGCCACCGAAAAGGCCTACGACATCCCGCCGCTGGCGCTTTCCCGCTACGACCTCGAGGCGGTCAAAGCCTATGCGGCGAGCGTGAAGCAGTAAGACGTCGCCGCCGGTGCTTCGGCGCCGGCGGCTCTTTCCGGTAGCTTCAGATGCGCGGCGCCATCGAATTCCGCGATGTCAGCAAGGCCTATGATGGCACGCTGGCGCTGTCGCATTTCTCGCATGCCTTTGCGCCCGGCCGCGTGCACGCCCTGATGGGGCGCAACGGTTCCGGCAAATCCACCGCCATCAAGATCCTCGCCGGCGCCGTGCAGCCGACCTCCGGCACGCTGTCGGTGAATGGCCACGAGGTGAGCTTCGCGACACCCTCTGAGGCCTTTGCCGTCGGCATCGTCACCGTGCACCAGGAGCTGTCACTGGTGCCCTCTCTGTCGGTGGGCGAGAACATCTTTCTCGGCCGGCTGCCGAGGCGTGGCCGCTTTGTCGACTGGAGCGAACTACACCGGCAGGCCGCCGCGCTGCTCACCGAAATGGAGCTCGAGATCGAGCCGCGCCGGCTGGTCGAGACGCTGAGCCTGGGCCAGCAGCAGATGGTCGAAATCGTCAAGGCGATGAGCTTTGCCCCATCAGTGTTGATCCTCGACGAGCCGACCTCGGCGCTGGCGGCGCGCGAGGTCCAGCACCTGTTCGATCTGGTGCGCCGGCTCAAGGCGCGCGGCGTGACGGTGATCTACATCACCCACCGGATGAACGAGCTGTTCGAGCTGGCCGATACCTGCACCGTGGTCCGCGACGGCCACTATGTCGGCACCATCGAAATATCAGATGCGACGCCAGCCAAGATCGTCGAGATGATGTTCGGCGACGTGGCGAAAGCCTCGCGCCCCGCCCGCCGGGCGGTCAACCGCAGCAACCCGGTGCTGTCGGTTCGCCAGCTGACGCGAGCTCCGGCTTTCACCGACATCTCGTTCGAGCTCTATCCCGGCGAAGTGCTGGGGATGGCCGGCCTGCTCGGCGCCGGTCGCACCGAGGTGCTGCGCGCCATCTTCGGCGCCGATCCGCTCGAGGGCGGCGAGATCAGCTTTGCCGGCCAGCGTGTCGAGCGGCCGACCCCTAAGCGCATGAAGGCGCTGGGGCTCGGCTACACCCCCGAGAACCGCAAGGAGGTCGGGCTGGTGCAGATGGCCGCCATCCACGACAACCTGATCCTCGCCAGCCTCGATCGCATCGCCCGCGCCGGTTTCACCAATCGCGCCCGCGAAACCCCGTCGGTCACCCGCCAGATCCGCGACCTCGGCATCAAGGTGGCCGATCCGCGGCTGCCGGTGTCGACCCTTTCGGGCGGTAACCAGCAGAAGGTGGTGATCGGCAACTGGCTCAACACAGCGCCGAAAGTGATGTTCTTCGATGAGCCAAGCCGCGGCGTCGATCTCCAGGCCAAGCAGCAGATCTTCGAGATCATGTGGGCTGAGGCCGAAGCCGGACTTTCCTCGATCTTCGTGTCCAGCGAACTCGAGGAACTGCTCGATGTCGCAGACCGCATCCTCGTGCTGCATCACGGTCGCCTCGTCGCCGAAGTGACGCCGGAGACCACCAACCTCACCGAACTCTACCAGCTCTGCATGGAGGGACATCCCTGATGAGCGCCGACGCCGAACGTACCACGCCGCGAGGCGGCCTCAGCCTCACCATGCTGCGCTACTTCGTCATGGAGCTGATCCTCGTCGCCCTGATCCTCGTGCTGGTCGTCGCCGCGCCGGGCTTTGCCAGCCTGCCCAACCTGCTCAATGTGCTGCGCGCCGTTTCCATGCTGGGGATCATTGCCTTCGGTATGACGGCGGTGATCATCGCCGGCGAGATCGACCTCTCGGTCGGCGCCGGTGCGGCGCTGGCCGGCTGCATCCTCGGCTGGACCTGCGGCGCGCTCACCGACAGCATCGGCCCCTGGCCGGCCGTCGCTATCGGCGCGCTGGCCGCCATCGCCGTCGGCATCGGCTGCGGGGTGTTCACCGGCAAGATGCGGCAATGGTTCAACGTGCCGAGCTTCATCACCACGCTGGCGATGCTGGCGGGCCTGCGCGGCATCGCCAACCTGATCTCGGGCGGCTTTCCTATCACCAGCTTTCCCAAGGGCTTCAACTTCCTCGGCGCCGGCAATGTCGGCGGCGTGCCGACGCCCGTATTCTTCTTCCTCGCGGTGTTCGCCGCCATGCATGTGCTGATGAAATACACGAGCTTCGGCCGCGCCGTTTACGCCGTCGGCGGCAATGCCGAGGCCTCGCGGCTATCGGGCATCGACGTCTACGGCACCAAGACGCTGGCCCTCGCCATCACCGGCGGGCTCACCGCGCTCAGCGGCATGCTGATCGCCAGCCAGATCGGCTCGGGCAACGGCACTGCCGCCACCGGCATGGAGCTCAACGTCATCGCCGCAGTGATCATCGGTGGCACCAGCCTCTTCGGCGGCAAGGGCCGCATCTGGGGCACCCTGCTCGGCGTGCTGTTCCTCGGCTGCATCAACAACGGCATGGTGCTGATGAACGTCTCCGAGTATTGGCGCCTCGTCGTTTCGGGCGCCACCATCCTCGCCGCCGTGCTGCTCAATCAGGTGCTGGAGCGCGGCATCAAGCGGTGAGTGTCTGCCACCAGCGGCACCCAAGGTTTCGATGTCATCCCGGCGCAGGCCCATACGCGCCAGGTTACTGTTGTAGTTATGGTCGTGCCCACCCACCGGCTGTCATCCCAGCGAAAGCTGGGACCCATCTATCCGCTTGCGCTGTGGCGAGTTGGGTTCCTGCTTTCGCAGGGATGACACCGAGTTCGGGGCGCTGTTTGGTGGCAAGTTCGCCGAAGGGCCTGCATCAAAGCAGCGGCAATCCCCAGGAAGCACCTGTGACAGCCTAGGATGCCCTCAGCCGATACAACCCGGCGCCATGGCTCGGCAACGTCGCGACGAAGCTGCCGGCGTGCCGGCCGAGCGGCCGCCCCGTCCACAGGTCCGTTACCTCGGCGCTGTCGATGCCAAGTGGCGCAAGTTTGAAGCCGACCTCGCGCTCCGTCTTGCCGGTGTTGAACAGCGCCAGATAGGCATCGCCGTTCGTAGCCCGCGCCGTCCACACCCGGGTACCGTCCATGACGAAATGCGGCTGGTTGTCGGTGCTCGACTGGTTGACCGCCAGCACCTCGCGGTTGGTCAGCAACGCCAGGGTTGGGGCATCGAGGTGGCGCAGGTCGCCGCCCATGATCAGCGGCGAGCGGGCAATGGCCCAGAGCGTCATCACCGTCCGCTGCTCTGCGGGGGTGAAGCGCGTGTCGCGGTCGCCGAGCGCCAGCCGGCCGAGCGGCAGCATATCGGCATCCGGCCAGGCGCCGGGGCGGCGCCACGGGTTCCAGTTCTCGAGCCGCACGAACTGCGCCTCGAGCATCGCCCACTCGTCCCAGAAATCATCACTGATCCGCCACAGCTGCGCGTACTCGCGCACATGTTCGGCCCGGATCACCGGCGTCTCGCCCGGCGATAGCGATAGCACCATCGGCCGGCCGGTCTTCACGATGGCATCGTGCGCCGCCTCGATCTCGGCAGCGTGCGCATCGTAGGGACGGCTCATGTCGTCCATCTTGATGAAGTCGACGCCCCACTCGGCGTAGAGCGCAAATATGCTGTCATAATAGGCCTGCGCCCCGGGCTTCTGCATATCGACGCCGTACATGTCGGGGTTCCAGCTGCAGATGCTGGAGGTGTCGGCGATATCGGCGGCTCGCACCGTTGTGCCGAGGACGGGCAGGTTCTGCTCGACCGCCAGCCGCGGGATGCCGCGCATGATGTGGATGCCGAATTGCAGTCCCAGCCCATGCACCTGCCGCGCCAGCTCGGCGAAGCCAACCCCGTTGGCAGCCGAGGGGAAGCGGTTCAGCGCCGGCGTGACCCGCCCAAACCCGTCCATCGTCGGCACCGGCTTGGTGTTGTAGTTGTAGCTCCTGGCTTCCGGCTCGTACCACTGGATGTCGACGGTGAAGACGTCATAGCCGAAGGGCAGCAGCTTTTCGGCCATGATCGCTGCGGTCTCGAGGGCCTGCGCCTCGGTGATCGTGGTGGCAAAGCTGTTCCAGCTGTTCCAGCCCATCGGCGGGGTCGGGGCGAGAATGGTCATGGTTGGCGTCGATCCAGTTACTGAGACCGCGACGCCAACCCCCAGCCGGCTGCGACGTCAAGCGTCGCCACCGCCGACCGGGCGAACCCGAAAGCATTTGCCCGATTTCAGGAGCCCGCGCCTGCCAGCATCGCCTCGATCTCGGCTCGAACAGGCATCGACGGTGCGGTGCCGGGTTTCTGCACCGAGAGGCCGGCGGTGGCGCAGCCGAAGCGGATGGCATCGACCGGCGATTGGCCCTCGGCCAGCGCCACGGC
Source organism: Devosia sp. Root105 (assembly GCF_001424865.1). Taxonomy (NCBI): domain Bacteria; kingdom Pseudomonadati; phylum Pseudomonadota; class Alphaproteobacteria; order Hyphomicrobiales; family Devosiaceae; genus Devosia; species Devosia sp. Root105. The sequence continues at coordinate 343,319 of NZ_LMCR01000001.1, read as the reverse complement.
GAAGCCGCCATTGAAGGCGTCGCCGGCACCGGTGGTCTCGACCACCTTCTCCACCTTGAAGGCCGGCACCATGTGCGTGCCGGCTTCGCCATGGAGCAGTGCGCCCTTCTCGCCCAGGGTGATCAGCGCATTCTTCGCGCCGCGGCGGACGAACTCCCTGGCAGCGGCCAGCGCATCGGCTTCGGTCTCGACCCGCAATCCGGTCAGCGTTGCCGCCTCGGTTTCGTTCGGCGTGACATAGTCGCAGAGCGCGTAGATCGCGTCGTCGACCGGCAGCGCCGGGGCTGGGTTGAGGATGGTGATCACCCCGTGCTGGCGGGCCAGCGCCAGCCCGGCGATCGCCGTTTCGACCGGCTGCTCGAACTGGGTGATCAGCACCTTGCTGCCGCGGATCACGCTCTCGGCCGCCGCCACGTCGGCCGGCGACAGCTTTGCCGCCGCGCCGCTCTCGACGATGATGGCGTTATTGCCGGTCTCGGTGGAAACGAAGATGAACGCCGCGCCAGTGGGCAGGTGGTCATCGATCGCGACGGCCGAGGTGTCGATGCCGTCGGCCGCCCAGGCCTTCTGCGCCATGTCGCCAAAGGTGTCGCGGCCGATCCGGGTGATCATCCGCGCGTCGCCACCGGCCCGCGCCGCGGCGATCGCCTGGTTCGAGCCCTTGCCGCCCGGCCCGTCCTTGAACCCCTGGCCGAGAATGGTCTCGCCCATCAGCGGCAGCCGCGGCGCCCGGAACGCCAGATCCGCCACGAAAATCCCGAGCACTGCAACAGGTGCGCGCGCCATCTCATCTCCTCCTCGTTTCGTCGGGTGCTGTCCCGCCCCCTTGCGACATCCATGGGACGCAGTGGTCAGCCACCGGCGTCATCCCCGCGAAAGCGGGGACCTCTGTTTTCTTTGCCGGCATCGCAAACGGAGGTTCCCGCTTTCGCGGGAATGACACCGAGCATGTTGCCTTAGCTGAGCTTGCCCGCCTTCAATGCCGCCAGGATCCAGTCGCGATAGGTCTGGTCCTTGTTTTCGATCTCTGGGGAAACCTTGCTGGCTTCGGTCATGAAGTAAAGGTAGTCCCGCCCCATGGCCTCGCCGCGGCCGGTATGCATGTCGACGGCGAAATCCGGAATCTCCGGCAGGCGTTCGCCGAAGGCCATGGCGTGCTTGGCCCAGTTGACCATGTCGTCGGTGGTGCGGTCCTTCTTGCCCGAGGCGAGCACGCGGATGGCGTGCGCCGCGAACAGGAACCGGTCATGCGTCGGCCGGTCGAAGCGCTGGTGGGTGCGATAGAGCGTATCGACCAGCACCGGCGCATCGAGGTTGCCGAAGCCGACATCTTCGACGGAGATCACCGCCAGCCGATCCCACAGCTTCTGCTCGAGCTCGGGGCTGGTGAGGTACATCTCCCAGCCGAGCAGCACGGCATTCTCAGTGAGGCCGCGGCGGATGGATTTCTGCAGTGCCGAGATCACCTCGTCGGCGGGAAAGCCGTTCTCAGTGGTGGTGCGCTGCCACGGGTCGGGCGCCTGCTTGACCTTGATGCCGTCCTCGCTCATTTGCCGCTCACCCAGTTGGCGATGTTGTTCCACAAGGGCGCATAGCCGGCCCAGTCAACGAAGGGCGGCGGGGCCCAGTGCGGCCCGCAATCGGAGGTGAACACGGCGGAGCGGCCCTTGCCGAACTCGGCCACGGCGATCAGCGGATCGCCGCCGACCCGCACCAGCACTTCGGCATCGGGCTTGGCCGCCACTTCGTTATAGCCGAGCAGCGCCGGCCACTCGCCGGTGATCCCCTTGGTGATCGGGTGGCCGGGGTCGCCGACATGGGCGACGACGCCCTGCGGGTTTTCCTGCCGATCGTCATGGCGAGAGAGCGTTACCGGCAGCACATCTTCGATCGCCGTGCCGGCATATTGCCCCTTGGCGTCGATGCCCTGGAAGGTCAGGTAGCCGCCGATCATCACCAGGCCCCCGCCATTGAGCACATAGTCCTTGATGGCGGTCAGCCGGTTGGGCAGCGGCACCGAGCGCACGAACGTGTCCGGGTGGAGCAGCAGCGTATTGGCGCCGATATCGGAGAGCATCACCACGTCATAGGCGGCAAGCGCCTCGGCGGTTTGGGGGAAATCGCGGGCGGCGAGGTGGTTGGGGAGGAACGTCACCTCCCAACCGCCGCCCTCGAGCGCCGCCTTCAGCCAGCGGACGCCCTCGTTGTATTCGGTGGTGGTGAAGCTGTCGAAACCCTTGGTGTGGATCGAGTGGGTGACCCAGGATTCCCCGGCAATCAGTACGCGCTTGCTCACGCTGTAAAGTCCTTCTGAGTGGGTGCGCCGACCGACTGGCGCACAATGAGTTCGACTGGCAGCCGCGTCAGCAGCGGCGGCGCCTCGCCGTTGAGCAACGCCAGCAACGTCAAAAAGCCCTGGCGGCCGAGTTGCTCGACCGGCTGGCGGATGGCGGTCAGCGGCGGCGTCAGCAGCGCGCCGAACGGCATGTCGTCGAAGCCGATCAGCGAGATGTCGTCGGGGACGCTCACCCCGGCCTCCTTGAGCCCCATCACGGCGCCGATGGCGAGATAATCGGATGAAGCGAAAATGGCGGTCGGCGGCAGCGGCAGCTCGAGGAATTTTCGCGTCGCGGCGCGCGCCAGTTCCGGTGCGAAGCTGCCCATCGCGACATATTCCGGCCGCACCGCGATGCCGGCCTCGTTCATCGCCAGCAGAAACCCCTCGCGCCGCTCGGTCACCGTCAACAGGCCATGCGGGCCGCCGAGATAGGCGATGCGCCGGTGGCCGGCTTCGATCAGGTGGCGGGTCGCCGTATGCGCCCCCTCGGTGTTCTCGACGAACAGCCGCGGCACGCTGACGCCCGGGATGTCCTCGTCGACGATGACGACGTTCTTCCGCTTGCCGATCAGGTTGGCGAGCGTCCCATCATCGGGGGTGTTGGTCATCATCACCAGGCCATCGATATGGCGGTCGTGCAGCCGCTCCAGCGAGGCGATCTCGCGGTCGCGGTCCGAGCGGGTCGAGCTCATGAACACGGTGTAGCCGTGCCGGTCCGCCTCGTCCTCGAAGGCCGAGGCGAGCTCGGCGAAGAACGGCTCACGGATTTCCGGCGTCACCAGGCCGACCGCCTCGGTCTTGCCGGTGGAGAGGCGTTTGGCGAGGAGGTTCGGCCGGTAGTCGAGCTTGGCGATCGCCGCATCGATCCGCCCCGCCGTCGAGGGCGGCAACTCGATACGATTGTTCAAGTACCGGGACACCGTTGTCGGCGACACCCCGGCATCCTGCGCCACATCATGGATTGTTGCCATTGCACCCCCACTCGCACAGGTAAGCTAGATCGATGCAAACGCTTTAGTAAAGCGGTTTCGTAACCGGATTCCCTGCGTTTGTTGTCCTCCGCCATCTCCGCTTTCGCCGAAGGACGATGTGATCGCCTCCCTCCCCCCGCGGCGCTACGCGTCCGGGGGGGGGGGGGTGGTGCGGTGATCACCGATGGACCCCCACCCCCACCACTCCCCTCAAGGGGGAGGGGAGCTCGCGGCCGGTGGACGCCGTACTACCAAACCACCGGATGCACCTCGCCGGTCGAGACGTTGACGAAGCCGTCCGGCGCCAGCGGCGAGGGCGCCACCAGCACCCAGGTCCACGGCGCGCAGGTGAGCGTCGCGAACATCAGCCGCTCCGGAAAGCCCGGGTTCCAGCGCGGCCGGAAGGTCGGCTCGTACATCCAGTCGACCGCTTCTGCGGCGCGGTAGAGAGCCTGCATGTCGGCGTCGAGCTCTGCTGCCGGGCGCTTACTCATCAGCCCGCCGATCTCGAAGCGCACCGTCGCCGTGACCTTGCCCTTGTGCACCAGCGCCCAGCCGCCCTGTGTCTCCCGCAGCGTGTTGACCGCCAGCGCCATGGCGGCGTCCGATGAACCACAGGTCCAGATATTGTGTTTGTCGTGCGCCACCGAGCAGGCGACGGCGGTGTCCGGATCGCGGGGGCCGCAGCCGCGCCAGAACATCTTCGCCACCTTCCCCTCGCCCGAGAAGCGATCGACGATGGCGAACTTGGTGAGGTTCTCGCTTTCGAGCCGCTGCACTTCGCCGTCCTCGACCGGCAGCTCCATGGTGCAGAACTCCGGGTGCCAGTGGAACGGCCGGATCACTGCCGATTGCATGGTCTTCCGCCCCGGCGCCGCCTTGATGGCAAAGTCCCCGGCGGTGATCTCGCGCTGGATATTGATGGTTCGCGTTGCCCATTCCGGCCAGGCGATATCCGGCACCTTGCCGATGAACTTCGTGCCTTCCGAAATCTGCGCCCCATCGGCCCAGACCTTGGCGATTTTCAGCGACGAGACATCGTCGAGCAGCACCAGATCGGCGAACCGCCCAGGCGAGATCGAGCCGACCCAGGGCGTGAGTCGCATGTGCCGCGCCGGGTTGATCGTCGCGCACTGGATGGCGATCTCGGCCGGCAGGCCCGCGGCGATGGCGGTGCGGATATTGTGGTCGGTGGCGCCGGTCTCGAGCGTCAGTGTGGCGCTGCGATCGTCGGTGGCGAAGGCGACCTGGCTCCAGTCGACCAGCCCCTTCTGCAGCAGCCCGGTGACGATCTCGGTCATCGAGTGGATGCGGATCTCGATGAACAGGCCGTGCCTGAGCTTGTCCCAGGCCTCGTCGGCCGTCATCATCTCATGGTCGGAGGCGAGGCCGGCCGCGGCGAAGGCGTTGATTTCGCCGAGCGTGCGGAGGCCCGCGCCGTGGCCTTCGACCACGCCACGCGCCGCGAAAGTCGCCTCGATCATCCCCCATAGCCGTTGGTGCGAGGGGTTTTCCGGGTTCCACACCGCCGGCCAGTCCATCACCTCGTCGAGCCCGGTGACCATCGGGCTGGCGGCCATAAACTTTGCCTGCTCGTCATGGCCGAAATACCCACCGCCCCACTCGTACGCTGTGGGCGGCACGGCCGAGCCGGGCTGCGGGAAAACCTTCAGCGGCGAGCCCGCTTGCCGCGCCGTCAGCCAGAATTCGAGGTTGTGCGGGCCATCGACATTGGAGAATTCGTGGCTCGCCTCGCAGGTCCAGGTATTGCCGCGCGGCATCACCAAGGCCGCTTCCCATTCCGGCGTCAGGTGCGAGCTCTCGATATGCTTGTGCACCTCGCCGAAGCCGGGCACTGCGGCGAGCTTCGGCTCGTGGAAACGCTCCTTGACCTGCCCCTGGTACTCGCCCGTCGGCCCGACCCAGGCGATGCGCTTGCCGCGCATGACGATCTCCTGGTCGTGCATCCAGGTGCGCGAATGGACGTCGAGGAGCTTGCCGACCCGCACCGAGCGGTCGGCCGGGCGCTTGCCCAACGCCACCAGCAGCAGGTCCTGCCGGATTTTGACTTCGTCGGCGGCGGTGATGAGGAGGTCGTCGGGGAGGGAGGTCATAGAGATATCCTATTGATAGAGACGGCCCCCTCCCATCCTCCCCCATGAAGGGGGAGGTGCCCCGCCAGCGTGTTTGGCACGATCGAGCCGCAGCCTCGACTCTTCACCTCCCCCTTCATGGCGGACTTCGAGCCGTCCCGTAGGGCAAATCGCTCCAGTGGAGCGATTTGAGGCGAGAAGGCCATGAGAGCCATGCTCGAATGGCGAGGGAGGGGGCCGTCTGCTTCAGTTGGGCTCAAATTCCGTACTTCTTCTTCCAGATCCCGATCAATCGCAGCGACTCCGCCGCGATCCCCGCGATCAGCTCTTCACCCTTCTGCGCCGTAGCCGGTCGCGGGTCGCCGAAGACGCCCGATCTGTTGAAGGCCGAGAGTTTCATCGGCTCGGCGCCGAACAGCTCCGGGAACTCTGGATATTCCGGTGCGGCGCGCTCCATGCGCACGGTCTCGGGCGCCAGCGCCAGCATCATCGAGGTCTCCACCTCGTCGGCGTGGTAAAAGCCCGGCCCGGCCGGCTCGCTCTCCATCAGCTCGGCGGCCAGCGCTTCGAGCCTGGGATAGTCGAGATGCAGCACCGGAAAACCCGCTTCGCTCAACGCCCGCGCCGCGAGATTGATCGGTTCGCGGTTGCCGAAATGCCCGTTGACGGTGATCAGCCCTTTCACCCCCATGCGCTGCAGTCCGCGGCCGATATCGGTGATCGTGGCGCGCAGCGTTTCGGGCGACAGCGACAGCGTTCCGGCCCAGTCTTCCGCCGTCCAGGCATCGCCATAGGCGATGGCCGGTAGCAGCAGCCCGCCAAAACCCTCGGCGATGCGCTGGGCGACGCCGCTCGCCAGCACCGTGTCGGTGAGGAGCGGCAGGTGCGCGCCATGCTGCTCCACTGCGCCCACCGGCAGCACGGCGATCAGCCCCCGGGCAATGGCGGCGGAGACGTCTTCCCAACTGGCGCTTTGAGTATCGAGCATCAAGCCCACCCTACGATTGACAACGGCGCACGAGGAGCAAGCTTGCCGAAGAGCTCCGTCACACCAAGCGCATAGTCGACATTGCCACCGAGGCGTGTCCCCAGCGCCGCCTCGGCGATGTCGGATGCCTCGTAGCCGTGGGCGATAAGGTTGATGATCGCCGCCTGCAAGGGGCCCATGGTCGGATTGAACGCAACGCTCTCCACCGAGAAGCCCGAGATAATTTGCCCGTCATTGAGCGCCAGCACCACGGCGCCCGGGCATTTGCTGTAGGGCGCATGGGCGCGGCGGCCGGCATCGAGCAGCCGGTCGGCGATGGTCGTGGGCCAGTCATTGGCGGCGAGGTTGAGCGTCGCGTCGTAGGCGCCGGCGATCGCTCCGCGCTCGCCCAGATAGTCCGGGTCGAACGGCCACGGATAGAGCTGCGCCATGCTCAGCCGATGCCCGAGCGGGTCGATCAGTGTCAGCTCGCGGCTGCCGGCAAACTCCGAAATGTACTGCCGGCAGTGGGCGCAGGGATGCGCTTCCCCGATGGCGATGGTTTCGACCGTGGTGCCGCGCGAGGCGGCGCGGGTGAACACGAACCCCTCGCCGTGGATGGTGAAGCCCAGATGCGTGCCGGGGAATTCGACATTACCGCCCAGGATCAGGTTGCCGGTCTCGCGTTCCAGCCCCACTGCACCGACGAAGAAGTTTGAAATCGGCGGCCTTGCGATCCCCCGTGCCGGGGCCAGCGCCAGAAGCATCAACTCCTCGACGCTGCCGAGCCCGAAGCTTTGGCGCAGTATCGTCACTTCGGCGGCGAGCACGATGCTGCCCAGATTATCTTCCGGTCGGCGGGCTTTTGCTGCCACCAGCCTCGTGATTTCTGCGCTGAGCCTGTCGCCGATTTCAGCACTCTGGCGGTCAAAGCGGGCGGCCATATCGGGGTCCGCCTGGAACGGATTGAGGCTCACTTCAGGTGCCTGTGTCCTGCCGCGATTGCATTTGACAAGCGGCTTTTGAGTGTCGTTAGATCGTCATGTAAACCGGTTTACCGGACGGGGGTCAAATGGGTTCAACGCTTATCCACGGGGCGACGGTTCTTTCCGTGGACGCTGAAAATCGGGTGTTCGAGGGTGGCTTCGTCGCCATCCGCGACGGTCGGATCAGCGGTGTAGGACCTCGCGACGGCACTCCCAACCCGTCCGGCTTCGACGAGGTGTTCGACCTGACCGGACACCTCGTCATGCCGGGCCTGGTGAATGCCCATACCCACTCGGTAATGGTGCTGTTCCGCGGCCGCTCGGAAGGCCAGAGCCTGCTCACCATGGCGGGCTGGTACAACTCGATCCGCGAGCCTGAACTATCGCTCGTCGCCTCCGATGTCGGGCCTGCGGTGACGCTGAGCTGCGCCGAGATGGCGCTTTCGGGCACCACCACTTTCTGCGACCAGTATTTCTTCGCCGAGGAGATCGCCGACGCGGTGAAAGACGCAGGGCTGCGCGCCGTCATCGCCTACGGCATCGTGCAGCTGGGCGACGAGCGGCGCGGCGCGGAGGAGCTGGCGAAAGCCACCGCCTTCCTCGAGCAGCAGCGCTCGGCCGATGGCCGCATCATCCCATGGTTCGGCCCGCACGCCCCTTATGTCGATAACACCGAGGCCCTCTTGGTCGAGGAAGTGGCGGTCGCCAACAAATACGGCGTCGGCCTCCACCTCCATATGGCCTGCGGTCCGGAGGACAACGAGGAGACTGAGCGTCGCTACGGCACCACGGCGGCGGTGGCGCTCGAGCAGCTCGGCTTCTTCAAAGGCCGCATCCATGCGGCGCACTGCATCGACCTCAGCGATGAGGATATCGCGGTGTTCGCCCGCGCCCCGCACGCCTCGGTGTCCTACAACGCCTCGGCCGGGCTGCGGTCGGGCCGCGCAGGCATCTGCCCGGCGGTGGATCTGAGGGCCGCCGGGGTCACCGTGGCGCTCGGCACTGACAATGTCGCGGCCAACAATTCCTACGACATGGTCTCCGAGATGCGCGTCGCGGGCCTGGTTGCCAGCCATCGCGAAGGCGTGGCGCAGCCGCTGTCGAGCCGCGACCTCGTGCGCATGGCGACCATCGAAGGGGCGAAGGCGCTCGGTCTCGAGCACGAGATCGGCAGCCTCGAAGTCGGCAAGGCCGCCGACATTGCAGCGTTCGACCTCAGCGGCGCTGGTTATTCCGAGACGCCGGATCCCGAAACCCTGCTGGTCTATTCGGGCAGCGGGCGCGATCTGCGCCACCTTTGGGTGGGTGGAGAGCAATTGGTGCAGAACCGCAGCTTGACGCGCCGGCCCTTTGCCGACATCCGACAGGCTTACTCGGCGACTTACGCCGAGTTCTGGAACCGCGTCCAGCAAGCCAAGACGGACGCCAAGAACAAGAAAGCAGTAGCTTGACCAAACGTACTTTCATTTTTGACAGCGACGGCGGCGTTGACGACGCCCAGGCGCTCATTCTGCTGGTTGCCAACGGCAAGGTGCCAGACCTGATCACCACGGTGTTCGGCAATGTCGGCCGTGACCAGGCAACCACCAATCTCCTCGCCACCTGCGCCCAGCTCGGTGTTTCGATTCCGGTACATCGTGGCGCCGATCGCCCGCTGACCCAGCCGGTCATCGATGCCAAATACGTGCATGGCGACGATGGCCTCGGCGGCGCGCCGCGTCCCCTGAGCCAGGAAACCCATGCCTCCGACGATGGGATCGGCGTCCTGATCCGCACCTTCAACGCGGCCAAAGCCAAGGGCGAGAAGGCCGACATCCTGATGATCGGCCCCCTGACCAATCTGGCGCTGGCGCTTCGCCTCGACCCCTCGATCGTCGACGGTATCGGCACGCTCACCATCATGGGTGGCAATGTCTATGGCCGCGGCAACACCACGCCGGCCGCCGAGTTCAACATCTATGCCGACCCCGAGGGCGCCCATGTGGTGCTGACAGCCGGCATCGAGACGGTGGTGATCCCCTGGGAGCCGTGCCTCACCCACTTCATGGTGGGCGAGAAGATCGACGCGTTGTTTGCCGGGATCCCGGCCTCGCCGCTCAAGACTTTCAACGAGGCGCTGCAGAAGCATGCCCGCGAGAACGGTATCCGCCGTGGCCTGCCCGATCGCTTCCTCTATGTCGACCCGCTGGCGGCCGCCGTGGTGCTCGATCCCTCGATGGTCACCAAGTCGATCGAGGCATCGTCGAGCGTGGCGCTCGCCCCGGGGATCACCCGCGGCATGACGCTGGTCGATCCGTCCGGGCGCCTCGGCACCCCCAAGATTACGTTCGTCGAGGAGGTCGACGTCGCAAAGGTCGACGCGCTCTACGCCGTATCCGCCGCCTATTCCCCCAAGCATTAGAACAAACGCAAACAGGAGTGCGCATGTCTCTGATCTCGACTTTGGCCAAGGCCGCAGCAGGTACTCTGCTCGCCGCCTCGATGATGATGTCGACGGCGATCCCCGCCGCCGCCCAGGAATACACCAAGGACAACCCGCTCAAAGTCGCGCTGGTGCTGCACGGCACGCTCGGTGACAAGAGCTTCTTCGATGACGCCGCCGAGGGCATGAAGACGGCCGAGGCCGAGCTGCCGGTGACCGTTAAGATCATCGAGCTGGGCTATGACCGTTCCAAGTGGCAGGCCGGCCTCGCCGATGCCGCTGACTCGGGCTACGACGTGATCATCGCCGGCACCTTCGACATGACCGGCTACATCGCCGAGCTGTCGCCGGAATATCCGGACGTGAAGTTCATCGATTTCGACGATTCGCCCGATTACAGCGCCTGCGAGTGCAAGAACGTGCTCGGCGTGCAGTACACCACGGCCGCCGCGGGTTATCTCGCCGGCTACGCCGCCGCCAAGATCTCGAAGTCGGCAACGCTGGGCACCATAATCGGCATGGAATTCCCGACCGTCACCGACTTCAAGACTGGTTTCGACCAGGGCGCCAAGGCGGCCAATCCCTCGATCAACATCCTCAACGCCGTGGCCGGTTCGTTCAACGACCCTGCCAAGGGCAAGGAAATCGCGCTCGCCCAGATCAACCAGGGCGCTGACGTGGTGTTCCCGATCGCCGGCGGCACCGGTATCGGCTCGCTCCAGGCGGTCAAGGATTCGGGCAAGCTCGCCGTCGGCGTCGACAGCGACCAGGCCACCATCTTTGCCACCTCCGACCCGGCCCAGGCCGATGTGATCTTCACCTCGGTGCTGAAGAAAGTCGGCCACTCGCTGTACCTGGCGCTCGGCCAGACCATCGATGGCTCCGCCCCCTATGGCTCGCGCCAGCTGCTCGGCATCAAGGACGGCGCCGTCGGCATCGCCAAGAACGCCTGGTACGAGAAGCTCGTGCCGGCTGACGTGCGCGCCGAAGTCGACGCCATCGAAGCCAAGATCATCGCTGGCGAGATCGAAGTCGCCACCGATATGAAGTAATCTGACGGGCCCCGCGGCAAAACGCGGGGCCCACTTTGTTTTGACGGTGCGCAGAGCGGGGCAGCATGGCGCTTCTGGAAGCAATCGGGATCGGCAAGACCTATCCCGGCGGGGTTGTGGCCAATGACGGGGTGAACCTGGTCATCGAGCCGGGCGAGGTTCACGCCGTGGTCGGCGAGAACGGCGCGGGCAAATCCACCCTGATGAAGATCCTGTTCGGCATCGAACAGCCCAATGCCGGTACGCTCCTGCTCGACAGCAAGCAGGTGCATTTTTCGAAGCCGCGCGAAGCCATCGATGCCGGCATCGGCATGGTGTTCCAGCACTTTTCGCTGGTTCCGAGTTTTTCCGTCTACGAGAACGTGGTGCTCGGTTCCGAGCCCCGGACCGGCATCCGGCTCGATCGCAACAAGGCGATCGCCGAGGTGCAGGCGCTCAGCGACAAGTTCCGCCTGAAGGTCGATCCGCTGCCGCCGGTGGGCTCGCTCCCCGTCGGCCAGCAGCAGCGTGTCGAGATCCTCAAGGCGCTCTACCGCAATGCCCGCATCCTGATCCTCGACGAGCCCACGGCCGTGCTGGCGCCGCAGGAAGTGCAGGAGCTGTTCGTCGCCATCCGCTCGCTGGTGGCGCAGGGCAAGACGGTGATCTTCATCGCCCACAAACTGCCCGAAGTGCTGGAGATCTCGAACTCCATCACCGTGATGCGGCAGGGCAAGACGGTCGGACAGGTTAAGACCAAAGAGGTCACCGAGAAAAGCCTCGCCGCCATGATGGTGGGGCGCGAAGTGAGCCTCCGGGTCGAGCGCAAGCCGACCGAGCAGACCGAGCGGGTCGCGTCGGTCAGTGGCCTCCGCATCGTCAATGCGCGCGGCACTGAAGTGGTCGCTGGGCTCGACCTCAACGTCTATGCCGGCGAGATCGTCGGGCTGGTGGGCGTCGAAGGGAACGGGCAGGCCGAGACGCTCGAGGCCATCGCCGGGCTGCGGCATGTGGCGGCCGGCGACATCGTCGTCGCCAACCAGAACGCCGGCCCGCTGACCGTACTGCAACGGCGCGGCCTCGGCCTCGCTTCGATTCCCGAGGATCGCATCGCCGAGGGGCTCTCCACCGGCTCGACCGTGGCCGAGAACCTCGTCGCCACCCGGCTCAACGATTCCCGTTATGTCCGTGGTGGCCTGCTCGACCTCAAGGCGATCAAGGCCAACGCGCTGCGGCTGATCGAGCAGTTCTCGATCCGCGTCGGCGGGCCCGGCTCGGCCGTGGGCACGCTCTCGGGCGGCAACATGCAGAAGGTGGTGGTGGCGCGCGAACTGAGCGAGCAGCCGAAACTGCTCCTCGTCAACCAGCCCACCCGCGGCGTTGACCTCGGCGCCACGCAGTTCATCTGGCGCACCATCACCGATGCCCGCGACAAGGGCGCCGCGGTGCTGTTGAGCTCGGCCGACCTCAGCGAATTGCTGGCGCTCAGCGACCGGCTGCTGGTGCTCTATCGCGGCAAGATCGTTGCCGCCTTCCTCAATACTCCGGACCTCACCCCCGAAACGCTCGGCACTTACATGCTCGGGCTTTCGACCCAGACGGCAGACGAAATGCAGGCGGCCCTCAAATGAGCAACATTCCCGCCATCGACCGCAACTCCCGTTTCAAGACCATCCGCCGCGAAGTCGGCCGCGCCGTCGGCGCCCTGGCGATTGCGCTGCTCGTCACCTTCATCGTCGTGCTGCTTACCTCCAAGGCGCCGCTTGACGCTATCACCCAGCTGCTCACCGCCCCGGCCTCGAAGCCGCGCACTATCGGGCTGTGGCTCGACGATGTCGCCAAGCTCACTATCACCGGGCTGGCTTTCTCGCTGGTGTTCCAGGCCCGGCAGTTCGCCATGGGGGTGCAGGGGCAGGTCTATATCGGCGCCCTGGCCGCCAGCTACGTGGCGCTGTCGCCGCTCGGCGCCAGCTGGGCCGGCATTCCCCTGGGCATCACCGCCGCCATGCTGGCCGGCGCCATCTACGGGTTCCTGCCCGGCATCGCCAAGGCCAAGCTCGGCGCCAACGAGATCGTCTCCTCGCTGATGCTGAACTACATCGCCATCGAGGTGTGCAATTTCCTCGTCCGCACCAGCCTGCCCAAGCCGCAGGCGGGGGTGCTGACCACCAACGATTTCCCTGACAGCGCCGTGTTCCCGCAACTGATCAAGCTCGAGGGGCTCAACGTCCCCCGGCTTGATCTCGGCCTCGTCTTCGCGCTGGTCGCGGTGCTGGTGGTGTGGTTCGCGCTCTATCGCACCAGCTGGGGCCTGAAGCTCCGGCTGGTCGGCCATAACGCACGCTTCGCAGAATACTCGGGCATCAAGGCGACCTTCATCATGGTCTCGGCGATGACCGCGTCCGGCGCGCTGGGCGGCCTGCTCGGCTCGATGTTCGTGCAGGGTCAGGGCTATGGCAAGCTGACGGTGCTGTTCGAAGGCGGCCTCGCCTTCGAGGGCATCCTCGTCGCCATCGTCGCCCGCAGCCGGCCGTTGGCGGTGCCGGTTGTCGCGCTGTTCTACGGTTATCTCAGGCAAGGCGCGCAATTGATGAACATCCGCACCGACGTGCCGGCGGAGGTGATTGGCGTCGTCACCGCGATCATCATCCTCTTGGTCTCGTCGTCCTTCTCGCTCAACTTCATCACCAGGCTGTTCAAGCGCAGCCCGTCGCCATCAGTTGCGCCTGCTGCCGTCGGGGGTGCCGCCAAATGATGGAACTGCTCATCACTGTCTTTTCGGCCACCTTCTTCGTCACCATCATCCGCACCACGACGCCTTTGCTGCTGGCGACGCTGGGCGGCCTCATCGCCGATCTCGGCGGGGCGCTGAACGTGGCGCTCGAGGGCATGATGCTGATCGGCTGCCTCACCGCGGTGATCGTCTCGGTCTATGCCCCGTGGTACGTCGCGGTCGCCGCCGGGCTCGGCGCCGGGGCGCTGCTCGGGCTGATCATGGCGTTCTTCGCCTTCCGCCTGAAGGCCGACATCATCCTTGTCGGCTTCGCCATCAACATCCTCGCGGCCGGCGGCACGGTGTTCGCACTGGCCATCGCTACCGGTGGCGACAAGGGCACCTCGATCAATCTCCAGAGCAAGGCCGTTCCGGCGGTCGACCTCAGCTTCCTCAGCGCCATCCCCGGCATCGGCCCGGTGCTCAAGTCGTTCCTCTCCGGCCACTCGGTGCTGAGCTGGCTCGCGGCCTTCCTGGTCTTTGCGGTCTGGTACTTCCTCTACCGCACGCCCTGGGGCCTGTGGCTGCGCGGCGTCGGTGAGTATCCGGCGGCGCCGGAAGCGGCCGGCATCCCGGTCAACAAGATCCGCACCTGGAGCCTCATCGTCTCGGGCGCGCTGGCCGGCCTCGGCGGTGCGCAACTCGCCATGTTCAACTATGTCGGCTTCACCCGCGACATGACCGCCGGCCGCGGCTTCATCGCGCTCGGCGCGGTGCTGCTCGGCGCCCGCCACCCGGTCGGAGCGCTGCTCGCCGCGCTGCTGTTCGGCGCCTTCGAGGCGCTGGCGGTGGTGATGCCGGGCCTCTTCAACGACATCCCGGCCGAGCTCATCCGCATGATCCCGTTCGTCGTGACCATCGCCGCACTGGTGCTGTTCTCGATCCGGGCCCAGCGCGCGCTGGCTTTGCGTGGGGTGAAGTAGGCGGCGCGCCGAAGCGCGATGCCCTCAAGCGAAAACTTGGGCTTAGCGCAGCTAAGTCCTTAGTTTTCGCCAGCGAGCGGGGGCGTGCGGAGCCACCGTGCCCGCTCACACCCCCTCGATCCGTACCGCAAACTCCCCGCGCACCAGCAGTGGCCCCACGCCTCCGTCCAACCGGCCAAGCCGGACCAGGTCGCGGGTGCTTTCGTATCTACCGTGGAAGAACGCCAGGTTGCCCCAGGGCACGTAGTAGCAAAGGTCTCCTGGGGCGGCGTCCGGGACCGGGCCGCGCACCAGCGCGGTGAGTTTCTCCGGCAGGTAGGCGATCTTCTCGTTGCCGCCGAAATCCGACATCGTCAGGTCGAGCGGCAACATGGCGGCGAATTCGCGGGCCGAGGCGTTGTCCTCGAGGCTCGCGGTGAAGCGCTGGTCGCCGAATGCAATATGAATTCTCATCGCCCCACCTTCCTGCCCCTGGCTGACGCCCGGCAACGCCGCACCGAGCATCAGTCCTCGAAGCACTTCGCGCCGCCGCATCATGCCACCTCGCCGGCGAGTTGTGGATTGGACGCGGCCCGCGCCGCCAGCGCCGTCGCAGCGGCCAACAGCACCGCCGCGAGGACGAAGGGCGCCCACCATCCCTCGGTGTCGAACAGCAGGCCGCCACCAAACGCTCCGAGCGTAATGGCCACCTGGACCAGCGCCACCTGCAAGCCGCCGCCGGCCTCGAGCTCGTGCGGCATGACCCGGGTCATCCAGGTCCCCCAGGCGACGGGGATCGGGGTGGTCAGGACGCCCCAGAGAACGAGCAACGCCGCGGTGAGCCCCGCGATATGCCCCAGCGGGATCAACAGCACGGCCAACACGGCAAGGAGACCCGGCACTGCGACGAGCACCAGCTTCAGGTGCGTGCGCATCAGGTAGCCGGCAAGCGCCGTGCCGAGGAGGCCGCCGAGGCCGAGGCCGAGCAGCACCAGCGACAGCGCGTTGACGTCGAGGCCGGTCACCAGTTCGAGGAAAGGCCGCAAGTAAGTGGAGAGCGCGAACTGGCCCATGAAGGCCAGCGCCGTGGCGGCCATGCCGACCGCGACGACTGGGGTGCGGAGCAGGCCGAGCATGCGCCGTGGCGAAACTTGCCGGTCGGGGGCGAGGCGCGGCAGCACCAGCCACTGCCAGATAAGGCCCAAAAGCCCGATCGGCACGACAATGGCGAAGGCGCCGCGCCAGCCCACCAGCCCACCGAGAAAGCTGCCGAGTGGGGCGGCGATGACCGCGGCGAAGGCGGTGCCGCCCTGCAGCATGGCGAGCGCCTTGGGCAGGTCAGCGGGCATCGACAGCCGGGCGAGGATGGCCGTCGAGAGCGACCAGAAGCCGCCGATGGCCACCCCGACCAAAGCGCGCCCGAGCATGAACACCAGGTAATCGGGCGCGAAGGTCACTGCCAGCCCGGAGGCGATCAGCACCACGGTGTAGCCGAGCACTACCGTCCGGCGATCGAGCCGCGACAACAGGCTGTTACCGAACAGGCTGGTCAGCACCGCAAAGAAGCCGGAGACGGCGATGGCCTGGCCAGCCTGCCCTTCGGTGATCAGGAGGTCCGCAGCGATCGGGGTGAGCAGGCTCACCGGCATGAATTCCGAAGCGATGAGCACGAAGGTGAGCAGCGACATGCAAACCACCGCCCCCCAGGACGTGCGGGAGCGGGGCAGGGTAAGGTCGTCCGTTGGCGCTGGCATGGGTGAGCTCTTGATCGGGGCGAGCACCGTGGCCGCGGCCAGCCAGTCGAACTGGGCGCCGACCCCGCCGGTCAAGGCGCGTTCCCAGAACGCTTCGCGGGTCATCGGTTGGTGATCGGGTTTCGGCATGCAGGGAACATAGTCCCCGCTGACTTCGCCGATTATTCGCTGTAATTGTCTTGGACTTATCGGCTCTTGATATCAATCGAGCGGAGATGATCCGATGCAACGGCGCGACCTGACCGACATGCTGTGGTTCCTGGCGGTGGCCGAGGAGCGGAGTTTCACCCGGGCAGCAGCCCGGCTCGGCACCTCGCAGCCGACGCTGAGTCAGGCGATCAAGCAGCTCGAGGCGCGGCTGGGCCTTCGCCTCCTGACTCGCACCACCCGCTCCGTCGCCCCCACCGAAGCCGGCGAGCGGCTGCTTGAAGCGCTGGCGCCACGCATCGAGGGGCTGGAAACCGATATCGACGCCTTGATGGCGATCCGCGACAAGCCGTCCGGGACGATACGGATCACCCTCTCCGACCACGCGCTGGAAAGTGTGGTGTGGCCTAAGCTCAGGCAGCTGATGCGTGACTATCCGGATATCCGGCTCGAGCTCAACAGCGATAACGGCTTTCGCAATATCGTCGAGGAGCGGTTCGATGCGGGCGTGCGGCTGGGTGAAAGTCTCGACAAGGATATGATCGCGGTGCGCATCGGACCGGATTGGCGGCTCGTCGCCGTCGGCTCGCCGGATTATTTCGCGCGGCGGCCGGCGCCGCAGCATCCGCAGGAGCTGGTCAACCACATCTGCATCAACCAGCGGCAGATCCGCTCGGGCGGGCTCTATGCCTGGGAATTCGCGCGAGACGGCCGCGAGCTGCGGGTCCGGGTGGACGGACAGCTCATCTTCAACACGTCTTACGCGCAGATCGATGCGGCGATCGGCGGCTACGGCATCGCTTACCTGCCGGAAAACCTGGTCGAGGCGCACATCGCCTCGGGCCGGCTGGTCCAGGTGCTCGACGACTGGTCGCCAATGTTCCCCGGCTACTACCTTTATTACCCCAGCCGCCGCCAGAACTCGCCGGCATTTTCGGTGGTGGTGGAGGCGCTGCGCGTGCGGGGTGAAGGAAGTGCCGCCCCCATCTCCGCTGCAGGGGGATGAGCATCGAGCGTGGGGCCTTAATAGTTCAGCTCAGTGAACCTAGCGGCCCGTCCATCATAGAGCAGCAACCGCCCGACCAGCGGCTCGCCCACGCCGGTGATCAGCTTGATCGCTTCCATCGCCATCAGCGTGCCGATGACGCCGGTGACGGCGCCGATGACGCCGACCACTTCGCACGAGGGGAGGTCGGCTTCATCAGGCGTATCGGGGTAGAGGTCGCGGAACTGCTTGCCCTGCGGCATGAACACCGTGACCTGGCCGTCGAACATCGAGACGGCCCCCGAGACCAGCGGGAGCTTCGCCGCCTCGGCGGCTTCGGCGACGGTCTGGCGGGTGCCGAAATTGTCGGTGCCGTCGATCACCATGTCGTAGCCGGCGAGCAGCCGCGCCGCGTTCTCCGAGTTGATGCGCTCGATATGCGGGATGTATTCGACATGCGCATTGAGCCCGGCAACGAATGTCCCGGCGCTCTCGGCCTTGGGCGTGCCGATGCCGATGCTCTGATGGATCATCTGGCGCTGCAGGTTGGAGAGCGACACCGTGTCATGGTCGACCACCCCGAGCGTCCCCACCCCCGCCGCCGCCAGGTAGGCGATCAGTGGGCTCCCCAGCCCACCGGCGCCGATCACCAGCACGCGGGCCGCTTTCAGCTTCTGCTGGCCATCGCCGCCGACCCCGCGCAGCACGATGTGGCGCGCATAGCGCTTGATTTCCTCGGGGCTGAGCGCAGCCGCGGCAGCGTCCGTCATGGACGGTTCACGATCGGCACGGCAATGAAGCGCCGGTCGGGACCCTCGAAGCCACGCGAGAACACCGAGACGATGGCGACCGGCGTCAGGTTTCGCCACGCCCAGTTGACCGGCGCGACCACGGCGCTCAGCTGGTAGTCGATAGTGCAGTTGCGCGACGCGGGGACGGATTCGTCACGATACATCTGCGTCGCCATGCGGTCGGAGGGCTCGAACGTCAGGGCAAAGCCCACCGGCGGCTCGAAGCCGAAATCCTCGACGCAGCGAACCGTGGAGGTCGAGGGGAAGGTCGTGAGGCTGAGCGTCGCGGTATCGTCCGGTTCCGAGAGCCCGAAGCCGGGCGTCCCGAACCTGATGACCTTGCGATCCTCGACCGGCTCCGCGTCGGCATGCAGCGCGGCGAACACCGCCGGCTCGGTGATCTCGAGCTTGGCCAGTGCTGCGGCGGCGGCAGCGGCCGACTTGGCGCGCACCCCGGCAAGACCGGGCTGCTCTTCCTCGAGCATCACCCGGAACGGCGAGCCGCCGGCCCATTTGTCCTCGGCGACGTCGAGGATGAAGATGTTGGAATAGGGAAAGCCCGAGCCGTCCTGGACGCCGAATTCCTCATAGGCGAGGTAGCGGCCATCAGCGGAAAAGCCGAGTGCGGCGAAATCGGCGGCGTCACCGGCAAACGCCGGAGCGGCCGCCAGTGCCAGAAGGCTAGCGACCAGTCGAACCGAAGCCGCCTGCACCACGCTCAGTCGCATCGAGATTCTCCCTGAGTTGGAAGTCTATGCCCGAAACCGGCGCCACCACCATCTGGGCGATGCGGTCGCCACGCTGGATGGTGAATGGGGCGTCGCCGTGATTGATCAGGATGACTTTGATCTCGCCGCGATAGTCGGCATCGATCGTGCCGGGCGTATTGAGCACGGTGACGCCGTGCTTGGCGGCGAGGCCTGAGCGCGGCCGCACCTGCGCCTCGTAGCCGGCCGGCAGCGCGATCGCCATGCCCGTTGGCACCAGCGCCCGTTTGCCTGCCTCGATGATGACGGTCTCGGAAGCGCCGAGCGCGGCGAGGAGATCCACTCCTGCCGCGCCCGTGCTCTGTTGCCGCGGGGCTTCGAGGCCCCGGCCGTGATCGAGCCAGATGAAATCGACTGTGACCCGATCCGTCATGGTCAGCGGGTATCGACGATCGCGAACAGCTCTTCGGGCAGGTTGGCGTTGCCGTCGAGCAGTTCGGTGAAGTTCAGCACCATCTCGGCGGTGTTGTCGCCGACCTTGGTCATGTTGGTCTCGGTGATGCGCTTGCCCTTGATGCGGATGGTGGCGGTGTGACCCTCGAAATAGGTCTTCATCATCGCCTTGGTCTGGGCATCCTGTTCACCACCGGCGCCTTCACTGATCTGGCTGGTCATCTCGTTGGTCTTGAAGGCCACGCGCACCACGCCCGGGCTCACCACGGTGATGCTGGTGTCGGAGTTCGGGCCGTCACTATCGGCGGTCAGCGTGGTGAGGTCGCCTTCCTTGATCGAGGTACAGGTGCCGCTGCCATCCGCATTCTCGGTCAGCACGTCGCCTTCTTCCTTGCAGAACGCATCGGACGAATCGGCCTTCTCGCCGCCGGCCTCGGCCATCTGCTTGATCATTGGATAGAACTCGGAGCCCACCGTCATGACGGTGGTGGTCTTGCCGGTAGTCTCGCTCAGCACGTCGATTTCGGCCGTAACGTCCATGCAACCGGCAAGCCCGGCGCTCAGCAGCACGATGCCGGCCAGCCGGGAAATGGTCTTCAGGGTCATGAAATTCTCCTCAACATCGCCCGCCGCATCGCCCCCGTTGTAGGAGCCGGTCCCAAGCGCCGCAAGCTCATGCCGCCTCGGTATTGCCCCAGTGATGAACGCTTGATGAACCGTCGTTCACCGGCCGTCTACCCCCATGGGGCGCTACCGCATCCCGGCAGGGCGAGGTGAAATCACAGCCCGAGCAGCCGCCACAAGGCGACCAGGAGGACCGCCGCCGCGAGCCAGAATCCGCTGACCAGCATGAAGCGATTGAACTTCCGATCGGGCGAATTCTTGTCACGTTCATAGTCGTCAAGCGCGGTCTCGGCCTTGCTGGCGATGTCAGGCAGGCGCCCGAGCATAGTCACCACGGTGTCGAAGTGATCCTTCAGTTCCTCGAGCCGGCCGAGCGGCCCTGCCGAGCGGCGCACCCAGTCGCCGACGATCGGCTCCGAGATGGTCCAGATATCGAGCTCGGGGTCGAGCGCCCGCGCCACGCCTTCGACCAGCACCATGGATTTTTGGAGGAGGATCAGCTCCGGGCGCGTCTGCATCTCGAACAGCTCGGTGGTGGCGAACAGCTGCCCCAGCACCTTCGCCATCGAGATGTCGGAAACGCGCCGGCCATGCTGCGGCTCGCCGATGGCGCGCAGCGCCAGCGCGAACTCGTCGATCGACTGGCTGCGCGGCACATAGCCGATCTCGAAATGCCGCTCGGCGATCAGCCGGTAATTGCGGGTGATGAAACCGTAGAGGATGTCGGCGAGAAAGCGCCGCTCGCGCCGGGTGATGCGGCCCATGATGCCGAAATCGACGGCAACGATGTTCTGCGTTTTGGGGTCGGCGAACAGGTTCCCCGGGTGCAGGTCGGCGTGAAAGAAGCCGTCGCGCACGGTGTGGCGGAGGAAGGATTGCAGGAGGTTCTTCGCCAGCGCCTGGCGATCGACACCCGCCGCATCGAGCGCCGCGTTGTCGCGGATCGGGATGCCGTCGACCCAGGTGGTGGTGAGCACGGTATCGGAGGTAAAATCCCACATCACCTTGGGGATGACGAAGCCGGTATCGTCCTTGATGTTCTCGTAGAACTCCGAGATCGCCGCCGCCTCGAGCCGAAGGTCGAGTTCGATCCGGGCCGAGCGGTCGAGCGTCGCCACCACGTCGACCGGCCGCAGCCGCTTTAGCTTGGGCACCAGCGTCTCGGCGAGTTTTGCGCCGGCATACTGGCTCTCGATGTCGGCGCGGAAGCGCTCGCGGATGCCGGGTCGGAGGATCTTCACGGCCACGGTGCGCCGGCCGTCCTCATCGGTGAGGGTGGCCTTGTGCACCTGGGCAATGGAAGCGGCGGCGACCGGCGCCGAGAAATCGGTGAACTCTTCGGCCCGTGCGCCCAGGGCTTCCGCGAGCAGCCCCGGGACGAGCTTGTCGTCGAACGGGTCCATCTTGTCCTGCAGCACCGCGAGATCGGCGGCGACCTCCGCGCCGACGATATCGGGGCGGGTGGCGAGCGTCTGGCCGAGCTTTACATAGGTGGGGCCGAGCCGGTTGAGCGCGCGGGTCAGCCGCTCGACCCGGCCGGAGCGCTTCACCTCGCCGCGTTCGAACAGCCGGCCAAAGCGCACCCCGGCCTGCATCACCGGCGGCAGCGCATCGTTATCGAAGATCGACAGCGCGCCTTCGCGCGCCAACACGAAGCCGGCCCGGGCCAGGCGGAGATAGGCAGCGAGCCCCATGGTGTCAGAGCTTCCAGGCCGCGTGCAGCGCCGCAATATTGCCGGTGAACGGCGTGTGGGTGACGCGCCTGAACCCGGCATCGGCAATCATCTTCGAAAAATGCTCGGGGGTGGGGAACTTGCGGATCGATTCCACCAGGTACTGGTAGGGCTGCGCGTCGCCGGTCACCGCCCGGCCGATCGGCGGGATCACCCGGTCGGAAAACGCCTTGTAGACCTCCGACAGCACCGGGGTATCGACCTGGCTGAACTCGAGGCAGAGGAACCGCCCGCCGCGCTTCAAGACGCGCTGCGCTTCCTTCAGCGCCAGGGCGATGCGCGGCACGTTCCGGATGCCGAAGGCGATGGTATAGGCGTCGAAGCTCTCGTCTTCGAACGGCAGGTCTTCGGCATTGGCTTCGACGAACTTCACCTGGGCCGGGAAGCGCCACTTGTGCGAACGCTCCTCGCCGACCCTGAGCATGTCGGCATTGATGTCGGAAACCGTGACCTCGGCATAGCCGACCGAGGCGTTGACGATGCGCTCGGCAATGTCGCCGGTGCCGCCGGCCATATCGAGCACGCGGTAGGGCACGCTGCCCTGCTTGGGCGGCGCCAGTCGCGCCACCATGGCGTCTTTCCAGACGCGGTGCACGCCGCCGCTCATCAGGTCGTTCATCAGGTCGTAGCGATCGGCGACGCGGTGGAACACCTCGTTGACGAGGCCCTGCTTGTCGTCGAGGGCGACCGTCTGTTCGCCGAAATGCGTGGTCTCGCCCATGCTCTGTCTCCGGATTGCCGGCGTTATAGCGGATGGGGCGGAGGCTTGCCATGCGGGAAACGTGCGCATGGTTGCGCGGGCCCCTGTGAAGATTGCCGGGTCAAAGCGAACACTGACATCAGGTGACGCTTGTTTCGGTTATTCAGGGCGGCCACATACTGCGCTCGAAAGGAATCCCCTGATGCCCGAATTGCCAGAGGTCGAAACCGTCCGCCGCGGGCTCGAGCCCTATGTGACCGGCGCGCATATCGACAAGGTGACGCTCAACCGCAAGGACCTGCGCTTTCCGTTCCCCGAGGGGTTCAAGGGAGCGCTCGAAGGCGCCACTATCGAGAGCACCGGGCGGCGGGCCAAGTACTTGCTGTTCCGGCTGTCGAACGGCAAAACCTGGCTCAGCCACCTGGGCATGACCGGCGCCTATCGCTTCGAGGATTTCAAGTTCAAGGAACCGTCGCGCTATTATGAGCCCGACGAGGACCGGAAGCACGACCACCTGGTGCTGGAGCTCACCCATCCCGAGCACGGCACGATGAAGCTCATCTACAACGACGCCCGCCGCTTCGGCTTCGTCGACCTCTATGAGCACGAAGCCGATAGCCCCTATCTCGAGGGGCTGGGGCCCGAGCCGCTGTCCAATGCCTTCAACGCCGCCGAGATGGCGGAGCGCTTTGCCGGCAAGAAAGCCCCGATGAAGGCGGCGCTGCTCGACCAGCGCGTCGTCGCGGGCCTGGGCAACATCTATGTCAGCGAGGCGTTGCACCGCGCCCATATCCGGCCCGACATCGAGGCGCGGACGCTGGTGCTGAAATCGGGAAAACCGAGCAAGCGCCTCGAAGACCTGGCGGATGGCGTGCGCACCGTGTTGATCGAGGCGATCGATGCCGGCGGCTCGACGCTCAGGGACTTTCGCAATGCCGATGGCAATTCGGGCTATTTCCAGCACCGCTTCGCCGTCTATGATCGCGAGAACGAGCCATGCCCGACGCCGGGCTGTCGCGGGGTGATCAAGCGCATCGTGCAGTCGGGTCGCTCGACCTTCTTCTGCCCGGTATGCCAGCACTAGCCCGGCTGCCGGGGATTCCAGTTGACGTCCCCGGTCGTCGCGACTATACAGCGCCCAACTTGGCGGCCCGAGATGCCGCCGATTTCATTTCATCGCCCCTGGAAAACCGGCCTCGGCTGGGCCAGCGGGTTGAGCGCCAAAGAGGAATTGATGGCCAATACTGCTTCCGCCAAGAAGGCCACGCGCAAGATCGCGGCCCGCACCGAAGTGAACAAGTCGCGCCGCTCGCGCATGCGCACCTTCGTCCGTAAGGTCGAGGAAGCCATCACTGCCGGTGACCACGCGGTTGCCGTCGCCGCTCTCAAGGCCGCCGAGCCCGAGATCGTCCGCGCCTCGCAGAAGGGCATCGTCCACGCCAACGTGGCCGCCCGCAAGGTGAGCCGCCTCAACTCCCGCGTGAAGGCTCTGCAGGCCTGATCGGCCGCCGAGTTCGAACCATCGTCAAGATGGTTTGACGACAGCTTTGTGAATGTGAAGGGCTCCCTCCGGGGAGCTTTTCTGTTTTGATGGCTTCCTCGGGACGTCCCGGGAATGGGCGCGCCCAGTGTGACAGCTTTGCGACACCTGGGTGAAGAGTTTTCCCCTTTGGAAAGCCCTGCGTTTCCGGGACTTTGCCGAGGTCCGTCATCAGAATTTCATCTGCCTGTCAGGAATGAATTGCCGCAATTGAGGTGGTGCAACCACTTAGTGCGGAAGCGCCGAAAATCTCACGAAACCCCGATTCCCCCTTGAGTCACAGCGCCTTGGATTTCGACCCGGACAAAGTGCCGCGGAAAGGTTTTTGCAAAGGGTGAGAGTCAACCCCCTCTTGGTGAAAAACCCCCGTTGATTGGAAAATTCCGCCCCTCTAAGATGCCTCTCGTCGCTCAGGAACACCCGGCGCCAGAACCGAGTAATGAGACGACATGACTGGCAGGAATGCTGAACTTTGAGATCGTGGCTGAGGCGGTATGGACGCAGCCGGCAGTCTTGGGGAAACTCCATTCGTAGTCTGGTTTGATTAGTATTAGTTCTGGTCTTGCGGGATCGTAAGACGTTGCGGTAGCCCGGGCGCGATCAGCGGCTCGGCTCAATTGAAAGTTTGGTTAGACTGAACCGCGGCGAAGTTCGCGGGCAGGACAGGTCTGTCCGAAAAACGGGCAGCTAGGTTGGCGGCGCTGTGCCCATACGGGGCAGCATAGAACAGGATTTGGGGTCACACACGATGGCGATGAACGCGGCGGCGGGTCGTGCCGATTGGGTATCGGATAGAGGTAACGGAAAGGGGCAGGGCGGCGATAAGGGGGGAATAGTAATGATGGGCAAGGACGGCCAGCCACTCGGTTCGAACGAACTGTTCCAGCGGGTCCGCGCCCGGCTCAAGGCCGCCGTCGGCGAGGATGTGTTCAATTCCTGGTTCGCCCGGCTGGAGCTCGAAGAGATCGTCGACGATCTTGCCCATCTGAGCGTCCCCACCCGGTTCCTGTCGTCCTGGGTCCAATCCAACTACGCCGAGAAGATTCTCGAGGCGTTCCGCTCCGAGGCCGCCGGCCTCGCCCGTCTGCATTTCACCGTGCGCGTCAACGGCCAGGCCCGGCCGCGCCTGCATCAGGCCGAGGCGGCGACTGAGGCTGTCGAGACCGAGGTGCCCGCCATTCCGGCGACCCCGCGCACCGTGCGTGAGCCGGTGGCGGCTGTGCCGTCGCCGCGCGGCGACGCGCTCTCGGGCTCGGCGCTCGATCCCAAGATGACCTTCGACAGCTTCGTTGTCGGCTCCGCCAACGAGATGGCGCTGCAGGTGGCCAAACAGGTGGCGCATGCAGCTGCCAACAACACCGTCAGCTTCAACCCGATCTACATCCATTCGAGCGTGGGCCTGGGCAAATCCCACCTGCTCAACGCCATCGCCTGGGCCGCCGGGGCGGCCGAGCCGGGTCGGAACATCGTCTACCTGACGGCCGACCATTTCATGTACCACTTCATCACTGCCGTGCAGCGCCAGTCGGCGCTCGGCTTCAAGGAGTGGCTCCGCCGCGTCGACCTGCTGCTAATCGACGACATGCAGTTCCTGCAGGGCAAATCCGCCACCGAGTTCGGCCATACGCTGGGGACGCTCCTGACTGGCGCCAAGCAGGTGGTGGTGGCCGGCGACGCGCCACCACGCGACCTCGAAATGCTCGACGAGCGCGTCCGCTCGCGCCTCTCGGGCGGGCTGGTGGTGCCGATCAATTCGTTCGACCTCGACCTCCGCCGCGCCATCGTCACCCGGCGCGCCGAGCAGGCGGTCTCCCGCTTCTCCGATGCGCATTTCGCCCCGGCGGTACTGGACTATGTGGCGCGCGTCGTGGTGAGCCACGGCCGCGACCTCGACGGGGCGGTAAACCGCCTCCTGGCCGCCAACCAGCTGACCAAGGAGCCGATCACCGTGGCGCTGGCCGAGCGCACGCTGGCCGACCTGGTGCGCCAGCGCGATGCTCGCCGCGTCCGCATCGAGGATATCCTTCGCATCGTGTCGCGCCACTACAAGGTGCCGCGCAACGACCTGCTCTCCTCGCGCCGTTCGCGCGACGTGGTCCGCCCGCGCCAGATCGCCATGTATCTGGCCAAGGCCCTGACCTCGCGCTCGCTGCCGGAAATCGGCCGGCGCTTCGGCGGTCGCGACCACACCACCGTGCTGCACTCGGTCCGCAAGGTCGAGCAGATGATCAAGGACGACGGCGAGCTGGCGCAGGAGATCGAACTGTTGAAGCGCATGCTCGAAGAATGAGATTTGAGGCCCTCTCCTGCGGGAGAGGGCGCCGCCGGCTGAACCATCCGGCGGTTATTTGAGTTTCGACCCAGTAGGGTCTCTTAGTAGGTTAGTAGCGTTGCCGACATCGCGTAGAACTCCGCGGCTGTTGCTGCGGATCAGAAAAGGTCTGAAGCGCCTCGATCTCGGGGCGCGTCCTGAACCCCAGCCGCTGCCGCCTGACCGGGCCTGGCACGAGATGCTGGTGCGCCTCGATGCCGAAGACGCCGAACGGCGCCTTGAGGCCATGGAACGGGCCCTCAACGGCGATCGGTGAGCACCACCCCACCCTACGGCGTGACAGCGGATTCGCTGATCGTGAGCGTTGCGGCCGCGCAGTCGATCTGGGCCATGGCGCCGTAGGGCAAGGTCAGCATCGGCTGGGTGTGGCCGAAATCGAGGCCCGACAGCACCGGCAACTCAGCGAGCCCTTCCTCAGCCAGCGTCTCGATGACCGCGGCTTCGAGCCGGGCGCCATAGGTCGCGTCATTGCCGGGGTCGGGGCGCGCCAGCAGCATGCCGCTGAGCCGCCCCAGGATGCCCTGCGCCGCGAAGTTACGCAGCCAGTAGCGGATGAAGCCGGGGTCAGGTGCATCCTCGGACGTTTCATAAAACAGGATCGCCCCATCCCAGGCGCCGAGCGGCGGCCACCAGGCGGTGCCCTTCGCCATCTCCAGCACTTCCGCGCAGCCGCCGAGCAGCCGGCCCGATGCGATGCCGCTGCCCTGCAGCAGGCGTGGCGGGTCGGCCGGGTGCAGTCGGCGAGGTTGCGCCTGCACGGCCGGGTCGTTCCAGTCGGTCCGTTCGGCGCTCCAGCCCTCTTCATTCGGGGTGACGAGGCCGATCGGCTCGACTTCGAACAGCGCCTTCCGCACCCCCTCGGCAGTGAAGCGGTGCATGCCGCCATTCTCGGCAAAGCCTGCCATCAGGCTGGGGCCGTAGAACGAGGTGACGCCGGCGGCATAGCAGGCGAGGTGGAGGCTCGTGGTATCGGAAAAGCCGATGAACACCTTGGGGTTGCGACGGATCACCTCGAGGTCGAGATAGGGGACCAGCCGGATGGCGTCGTCGCCGCCGATGCTGGCGACGATCCCCGCAATATCAGGATCGGCGAAGGCCGCCATCAGGTCCTCGGCCCGGGCCTTCGGGTTGGCCCGCACCCAGTCGGCCGGCGCCAGCGTGTGCGCCATCTCAACCAGCTCGATGCCGAAGCTTTGTTCGAACTGGCGTTTGCCGGCCGCATAGCGCGCGGGAACGGCTCCGGGACCACCCCAGGACGGACTGACCGCCGCGATCCGGTCTCCGGCCCCGAGCCGGCGGGGCTTGATCAGCGCTCCCTTGTGGTCACCAGTCATTTGGGTTCCTGCCGTTTCTTGAGGGTTCTGATAGCTTCTCGTGGCGCCGTGGGCCATCACTTCGACCGGCCGGACGGGATTTCCGTGGAACGCGACACCACGCTTCGGCCTGTCCCTTGCCTTTTGTCCCTTGAATTGTAATGTCGCAGCCCGGTTTCCGCATGGTTTTGACCGGATTTTGGCCGGGCACGGACTGTCTGGGGTAGGGGTTTTGGGTTTATGAAAGTCACTCTCGAGCGCAACCATCTGCTCAAGTCGCTGGGGCACGTCCACCGGGTGGTGGAGCGCCGCAATACTTACCCCATCCTCGCCAACGTGCTGCTCAAGGCCTCCGACGGCAAGCTCGACCTGCGCGCCACCGACCTCGACATCGAGGTCACCGAGAGCGTGCCGGCGATGGTCGGCCAGGCCGGCACCACCACGGTGCCCGCACACACCCTCTATGAAATTGTCAGGAAGCTCTCGGACGGCGCCGAAGTGCGGCTCGAGAACGAGGGCACGGAGCAGCTGCTGGTGACCTCCGGCCGCTCGCGCTTCCACCTGGCGTGCCTGTCGCCCGACAGCTTCCCGGACCTGAAGTCCGGCACCTTCACCCATACCTTCCCGGTTGCCGCGCCGATCCTGCGCGAACTGATCGAACGCACCCAGTTCGCCATCTCCAACGAGGAGACGCGCTACTATCTCAACGGCATCTACATGCACATGCTGGATGTCGGCGGCACCCCGACGCTGCGCGCCGTCGCCACCGACGGCCACCGCATGGCGCGCGCCGAGTCCGATGCGCCTGATGGCGCCAAGGGCATGCCGGGCATCATCGTGCCGAAAAAGACCGTGTCGGAAGTGCAAAAGCTCCTCGAAGGCGCCGAAGGCGAGGTCGAGGTCGAACTCTCCGATACCAAGATCCGCTTTACCCTCGGCGGCGTGGTGCTGCTTTCGAAGCTGATCGAGGGCACCTTCCCCGACTACGACCGGGTGACGCCCAAGAACAACGACAAGCAGATGAACGTCGACAAGCAGACCTTCGCCACGGCGGTGGATCGCGTCTCGACCATCGCGTCCGATCGCGGTGGCAAGGCGGTGAAGCTGTCGATGAAGGAAGGCCAGCTCGAGCTATCCGTCACCAACCCAGACCATGGCACGGCGAGCGAAGAGCTGGCCGTCGAGTTCGAGCCCGAGAGCTTCGAAATCGGCTTCAACGCCCGCTACCTGCTCGACATCATCAGCCAGATCCGCTCGGAAAACGCCGTGTTCCTCTTCAACGACGCCGGCTCGCCCACCCTGGTGCGCGAGGACGGCGACGCCAAGGCGCTCTATGTGCTGATGCCGATGCGGGTGTAGGCGGCGCGCCGAGCGAACAGCCAATAACGAGTAGCGAATAAGGGGTTCTTTCCCTGTTCGCTATTCGCTACTCACTATTCGCTGATGCACCCCTCCCGCCACATCTCCCGGCTTCGCCTCTCCCACTTCCGCAACTATGCGTCGGCGGCGCTCGATCTCGACGGCCGGCACCTGGTGCTGGTCGGCTCGAACGGCGCGGGCAAGACCAACCTCATGGAAGCCGTTTCGCTGCTGTCGCCCGGTCGCGGCCTGCGTGGCGCGCCATTTGAAGAGGTGGCGGCGCAGGGCTCGGATGGGCTCTGGGCGGTGGCGGCGACGGTCGAAACGCCGCAAGGGCCGGTCGATATCGGCACCGGTGCCGGTGGCCCGGAAGGCGGCCGACGGGTGCGCATCAATGGCGCCAACGCCCGCACCATCGAGGAGATGAGCGCCTACCTGCGCGTGCTTTGGCTGACCCCGGCGATGGATGGGCTGTTCACCGGCCCGGCCAGCGAGCGCCGGCGCTTCCTCGACCGGCTGGTGACGACGCTCATCCCTGGCCACTCGGCTGAGGTGTCGGACTTCGAAAAGACCATGCGGCAGCGCAACCGGCTGCTCGACGAGGATGCCGACCCGATCTGGATCGATGCCGTCGAAGCGCAGATGGCGGCTGCGGCGGCGGCCGTGCATTTCGCGCGCACCGACAGCCTCGGCGAGTTGCAGGCGCTGATCGCGGCGGGGGTCGACGAGGCCAACTTTCCCGCGGCCCAGCTGGCGCTGACGCCGCTGTTCGAGGACCGGCACGAGGCCCAGTCATCGGCCTCGCTCGAAGCGGACCTGCGGGCACTGTGGCGTTCGAACCGCAACCTCGATCGCGCCGCGGGACGCACCCTGGTTGGCCCGCATCGCATCGACCTCGAAGTGCGCCACGCGCAAAAGGCTATGCCCGCGGCGCTCGGCTCCACGGGCGAGCAGAAGGCGCTGCTGATCGGGCTGATCCT
This sequence comes from Devosia sp. Root105, assembly GCF_001424865.1. NCBI lineage: Bacteria > Pseudomonadati > Pseudomonadota > Alphaproteobacteria > Hyphomicrobiales > Devosiaceae > Devosia > Devosia sp. Root105. Next base: position 313,418 of record NZ_LMCR01000001.1, on the reverse strand, counting down.
CGCCCATGCCCGGCTGGTCAAGCGCTCGGCCGGCATTGCGCCGTTCCTGCTGCTCGACGAGGTGGCGGCGCATCTTGACCCCGGCCGCCGCGCCGCCCTGTTCGCCGCGCTCGACGGCCTCGGCACCCAGTGCTTCATGACCGGCACCGACCCCATGCTGTTCGAGGCGCTGGCCGATGGCGCACAGCGGGTGATCGTCAAGGACGGACGCCTCAGTCGGGAGCCGTGACTGTCGACGGGCCGGTGGGGGTCCACAGCCGCCGGCCTAACCAGGCGGCCTGCCCACCGAACCCATCCACAACCCAGCCCTAAGCCTTGTAAAACGGGCTAAAAATAGCCATTTCCCTTGGGTATGAGCACCCGATCCGCTAGACCGATTCCAGCGGACCTGCTGACCTGATTCGGGACCCCCTTGAGCACCTCCGAGACCCCCTCCGATCCGAACGAATATGGCGCCGATTCCATCAAGGTCCTGAAGGGCCTCGATGCGGTGCGCAAACGCCCTGGCATGTATATCGGTGACACCGATGACGGCTCGGGCCTGCATCACATGGTCTATGAGGTGGTCGATAACGCCATCGACGAGGCGCTGGCAGGCCATGCCGACCTCGTGACCGTGACGCTCAATGCCGAAGGCTCGGTCTCGGTTAACGATAATGGCCGCGGCATCCCCACCGGTATCCACGCCGAAGAGGGCGTCTCGGCCGCCGAGGTCATCATGACCCAGCTGCATGCCGGCGGGAAGTTCGACCAGAATTCCTACAAGGTGTCGGGTGGCCTGCACGGCGTCGGCGTTTCGGTGGTCAACGCGCTGTCGGTGTCGCTGAAGCTCAATATCCGTCGCGACGGCGAGATCCACGAGATGGAGTTCTCGCACGGCAACGCGGTGGCGCCGCTGCAGCAGGTCGGCACCTATGTGCCCAACCACCAGCCGGGCACCTATGAAGGCCGTTCGGGCACGCTGGTCACCTTCCTGCCCTCGACCGAAACCTTCACCATGGTGGAGTTCGACTTCAAGACGCTGGAGCACCGGCTGCGCGAGCTCGCCTTCCTTAATTCCGGCGTCCGCATCATCCTCAAGGACCTGCGCCATCCCGAGCCGGTGGAGATCGAGCTCCACTATGAAGGCGGTCTCGAGGCCTTCGTGCGCTATCTCGATAACGCCAAGACCCCGCTGATCAGTGCGCCGATCATGCTGGCGTCGGAGCGGGACGGCATCACCGTTGAAGTGGCGATGTGGTGGAACGACAGCTACCACGAGAACGTGCTGTGCTTCACCAACAACATCCCGCAGCGCGATGGCGGCACGCACCTGGCGGGCCTGCGTGCGGCGCTGACCCGGCAGGTCACCAAATATGCCGAGGAGAGCGGCATCCTGAAGCGCGAGAAGGTCGAGGTCTCGGGTGACGACATCCGCGAAGGGCTGACCTGCGTGCTCTCGGTAAAGGTGCCGGATCCGAAATTCTCGAGCCAGACCAAGGACAAGCTGGTCTCGTCCGAAGTCCGTCCGGTGGTCGAGAACGGCGTCAACGACAAGCTGCAGCAGTGGCTGGAAGAACACCCGGGCGAGGCCAAGTCGGTGGTCGGCAAGGTGGCGGAAGCCGCCGCGGCGCGCGAGGCCGCCCGCAAGGCGCGCGAACTCACCCGTCGCAAGTCGGCGCTCGACGTCAACTTCCTCGCCGGCAAGCTCAAGGATTGCTCGGAGAAGGATCCCGCCAAGTCGGAAATCTTCCTCGTCGAGGGTGATTCCGCCGGTGGCTCCGCCTCGCAGGGTCGCGACCGCTACACCCAGGCCGTGCTGCCGCTGCGCGGCAAGATCCTCAACGTCGAGCGGGCTCGCTTCGACCGCATGCTGGGCTCCGAGCAGATCGGCAACCTGGTGATGGCGCTCGGCACCTCGATCGGGCGCGAAGAGTTCAACCCGGACAAGCTGCGCTACCACAAGATCATCATCATGACGGACGCCGACGTCGACGGCGCCCATATCCGCACCCTGCTGCTGACCTTCTTCTACCGGCAGATGCGCGAGCTGATCGACCGCGGCCACATCTACATCGCCCAGCCGCCGCTCTATAAGATCAAGCGCGGCTCATCCGAGCAGTACCTCAAGGACGAACGGGCGCTCGAGGATTACCTGATCGGCACCGGCACCGACGACGCCGTGCTGAAGACCCGGGACGGGGTCGAGCATGCCGGCGAGGACCTGCTCTCGATCGTCCGCCAGGCGCGCGAAATCGTGCACGCCATCGAGGGGGTGAACACCCGCTACAACCGCTCGCTGATTGAACAGGCGGCGATCGTCGGTGGCCTCGATGCCGAGGCGCTGCTCGATCCGGCCCGTACCGCGACGGTGATCGAACGCGTGGTGCGCCGGCTCGACCGGCTCGCCGACGAGGTCGAGCGCGGCTGGAGCGGTGTGTCCGATGGCCAGGGCGGGCTGATGTTCACCCGCACCATCCGTGGCGTCACCGAAAGCCACGCCATCGATGCCCAACTGCTCGCCAGTGCCGATGCCCGCAAGGTCCGCGCCACGGTCGACAAGCTGTCCGACCTCTATGGCGGTGTCGCCAAGCTCACCCGCAAGGATCAGAGCTTTGACATCTACGGCCCGTCCTCGCTGTTCGGCGCCATCAACACCGTCGGCCGCAAGGGCATCTCGCTGCAGCGCTATAAGGGCCTGGGCGAAATGAACCCCGGCCAGCTGTGGGAGACGACGCTCGATCCGAACGTCCGCACCCTGCTGCAGGTGCAGATCAAGGAAAGCGACGATCACGACCGGCTGTTCTCCAACCTGATGGGCGACCTGGTCGAACCGCGTCGCGACTTCATCCAGGACAACGCGCTGAGCGTCGCCAATCTCGACGTGTAAGGGAGGACGCTGCGTTGCATCGCCCTCCTGTCCTGATCACGCTCCCGTAGGAAACTTGCGATGGAATGGGTCGTCGCGGGCATCCTGATCGTCGTGGCCGTTGCCGTGCTGGGTTTCGCCGCCTTCGCGCTGGCCAAACGCAGCCGCTACAGCCGGCTGCTGCAGAAATACGGCGGCGACGAGAAGCTGGTCGATGCGCTGATGAGCAAAACCATCTGGCAAGGGATGACCGCCGAGCAGCTGCGCGACAGCTGGGGCGAACCGGCCTCGATCGAGGAAAAGGTGATGAAGACCAAGATCAAGCAGGTCTTCAAATACCGGCCGGTGGCCGCCAACCGTTACCGCGACAAGGTCACGCTGGAAGACGGCGTGATCGTCGGCTGGGACCAGAAATAGGGTTCACGGGTCTCGCGCGCCGCTCGGGATGCGCGCGTCCAGCGGCGCCTGCTGTTTGTAGCCATCGAAGCAATGACCACCGTGCCGGCCGAGTTCTGCCTCGGCCAGCGCCACCAGCGCAGCGCCATCCCCAAGAGCCGCAGTCCGGAACGCCGCATCGAAACGGTCCGCGAGCTGGCCGTCGAGCCGCCGCAGCAGCCGTGGACCCCATTTGCCCGCGCCCGTCCATGCGCCTCGCCCAAGCAGCATCAGATCGATCAGCCGCGGATGAAGCTGCGCGGCAATGGCCGCGACTTCCGCTGGCGGCCGCCGCCCCCTCAGGTCATCGATCAGGTCGCTGGCCATGTAGCGCATCGTGTCGTAGGCGGGCCCATCCAGCGGGCGCGGCCCCGCGGCGAGAGCTCGTGCCGCAGCGGCCCGGATCGGCTCGGCCAGCGGGCGCTGCGGTCCGATGACCACGCCTGAGGTCACCATGTCGAGCATGATCGGACGGCCGCTCTCGATATCCTTGTCGAGGTAATAGGCAAGGGTCTCGGGATCGTGGACGAACGCCTCGATCGGAAAATCGTCGGCGACAAACGATTCCCGCCAGGCCCGCTCGAGGCGCGGGAACAGCACGACAAGGTCGATGTCGGAGCCGATGGTGCCTTCGCCCCGCATGATCGATCCGGCGACGAAGGCGCAGGCGGCTCCGGCGAATCGGCTGGCCAGAGCCGCCTCGGCTGCGGCGAGTGCGTGGCTGGCGATGTTGTTCTGCTCGTTCACGGCGGTGTCTCCTTGGGTCGGGATACGCCGGGACAAAGAAAAACCCCGCTCGTATCCGGGCGGGGTTGGTCTGCGCAGTCAGATGAACGGGCTAGTTCATGCGCCAACCGACCACCGCGATGCGGTGGTGGTAGAGGTGCTCGAAGCTGGCCGGTTCATGTACATGCGCCATAGCCTAGTCGAGGCCGGCGGAGCCGTCAAAGGCCCCGCCAGCAGGTTCAGTCGCGGGCGTACATCACCATGCCGGCGTGATGCAGCACCCCGGCAATGAAATCGCCGTCGGCCACAAGGCCGGTGTCGTCCTGGTATTCGATGTGGTTGCCGACGATCTGGTAGTTGCCCTGGTAGGCAACGTCGAGGTGGCCGCGCGCCTCGATGTAACGGCCGTTGGGCAGGAGGGCCTGGCGGATCTCGCCGTCTTCGGTGACCCAGAGGCCGGTGTAATCGTGTCTGGTACCCATTGGTGTATCTCCATGCTGGAGGAGGTGGGTCGGCTTGCTTTAGCTTTCGGACGGAAAAAGTCCCGAAAGCGCTAGCGCAGGCCGAGCGTGGTGGCGGCGACGAAGGCGAGCGCGGCGACCAGCGCCAGGCCGGCCAGCATCGCGATTATGCCCCGCTTAGCCATTCATGCTCCGCCGCTCGCGGCGCTGCCGGCGCGGCTGGGTGTTCACCGGCTTCAAGAGCTTGCTGGTGATGGCGAGGATGGCCGCGGGCTGCAGGCGCCGGGCGATGTTGGAAAGATCGATGTTCATTTGGGTCCTCGCTTTCTGCCGCCGACTTTGTGGCGTCTGGCGGTGACAGCTATATCGCGCACAGCACCGTGGAGGCGGTAGACAGATCCTCCAGAGTGATTGCACAATCCTCCAAAACTCCGTGATCGGACGTGACTCGCCCGCACGAACTGCTATGTAGGCGGCACAAGAGAACGAAGGAATTGGCCATGGATCGCATGGATGAGCTCAAAGGCCTGATTGCACAGTTCGCGACCACCGATGGTATTCAGGCAACGCCGATCGAGGGCCTGTCGCTGGTGCGGATCTCGCATCCGTCCGAGCCGATGCATGCCGTACACCACCCGGCGCTCTGCGTCGTGGCGCAGGGCAGGAAGCGGGTGATCGCCGGCGACCGCGTGCTCAACTATGACGCGGCGAACTTCCTCGTCGTCTCGGTGGATACGCCGGTCATCGGCCAGGTGGTCGAGGCAACGCCCGAGGCGCCCTATCTCTGCATGAAGCTCGAACTCGATGCGGCCGAGATCGGCGCGCTGCTGATCGAGGTCGGCGGCGTCACCGCGGCGGCGGCGGCCGAAGCCGAGCCGAGCGTCACGGTGAGCCCGATCATGCCCGACCTGCTCGACGCGGCGATCCGGCTGGTGAAGCTCCTGGAGCGGCCCGAGGATCTCGCGGTGCTCGGCCCGATGGTGAAGCGCGAAATCCTCTACCGGCTGCTGCGCTCCGACCAGGCGATCAAGCTCCAGCAGATCGCGCTGGCCGAGAGCCGGCTGCAGCAGGTCAACCGCGCCATCGGCTGGATCAAGCTGAACTATCGCGACGCCTTCGCCATCGAGACGGTAGCGGCCGAAGCGCGGATGAGCGCCTCGGCGCTGCACCTCCACTTCAAGGCGGTGACGGCGATGAGCCCGCTGCAATACCAAAAGCAGTTGCGCCTGCAGGAAGCCCGCCGGCTGATGCTGTCCGAGGCACTCGACGCAGCGACCGCCGGACACCGCGTCGGCTATGACAGCCCCAGCCAGTTCAGCCGCGAATACGCCCGCACCTTCGGTGCCCCGCCGTTGCGGGACGTGGCTCGGTTGAAAGCCGGCGACCTGCTGTCGGCCGGCTGAGCCGGACGCTGTAACTACGCGGCAACACCACTTCGTCAGCCCGCTTAAGTCCACATAAACCGGCCACATTTAACTTGGATAGCGATGGGGACCGCGCTGGTCGAAGGCCCGGGTTTTCGGGTTGGCTTGGGCTTGGCGAGACGGTCGGATGCCCGATGGCGTCTGCATACCGCCCCTCGTTAGGGAACCGGCTGCCGGACATACGCCATGCGCAAGAAGAATGCCGGGGCCCTGTTTATGGATTTTCACGTCTCGCCTGATGATCGCGTCGGCGCCACGCCCAAAAAGGGCACGCGTTCGGAGCGATCGGCGCCGGCCAAGAAGCTGGCGCGCGGCGCCCGGATCGAGCCGGGCTTTTCGGACGGCGACATCCATGTCGACGACGAGCGCAGCGAACGCGGTGGACGCGCGCCCAAGGGCAAGGCGCCACGCGGCCGTGCTCCCAAACAGAAAAAGACCCGCGGCCGGCGTGAACGCCGCCCGCTGACGCTGTTCGGGATCATCTGGAAGCTGATCTCGTGGCTGTTCATCCTCGGCATCTGGGGCGCCCTCGCCGCCGGTGCGGTGGTGGTCTACTACGCCGTGCAGCTGCCTTCGGCCGACACCTGGAAGGTGCCCGACCGGGCCGCCAATATCCGCATCGTCGCCGCCAATGGGCAGCTGATTTCCAACCGCGGCAAGACCGGCGGCGAGGCCGTGTCGCTGCGCGAACTGCCCTATTATGTACCGGCTGCCTTCGTCGCCATCGAAGACCGGCGCTTTTACGACCATTTCGGCATCGACGTGGTTGGCCTCGTCTCGGTGGCGCTCGAAAGCGTGCAGGCGGGTGAAGTGACCCGCGGCGCCTCGACCATCACCCAGCAGGTGGCCAAGAACCTCTTCCTCACCCCCGACCAGACGCTCGGCCGTAAGGTGCAGGAGGCTTTGCTCGCCGTGTGGCTGGAGCAGAACTATTCCAAGGACGATATCCTCGACCTCTACCTCAACCGCATGTTCTTCGGCCACGAGTCCTACGGCATCGAGGCTGCGTCGCAGCGCTATTTCGGCAAATCGGCGCGCAACCTGTCGCTCGGTGAAGCGGCGATGCTCGCCGGTTCGCTGCAGGCACCCTCGCGGCTCAACCCCAAGGGCAATGCCGATGCGGTGAAGACCCGCCAGGGCCTGGTGCTCGCCGCCATGGCCAAGGAAGGCTACATCACCCCGGCTGAGAGCAAGGCTGCAGCGATCGACCCCAACCAGACGGTGCGCACCAAGGTGGTGGGCGGCGAATCCTATGTCGCCGACTGGGTCGAAAGCCTGATGACCGCCTATCTGGGCGAAGTGAAGCAGGATGTGATCGTCCACACCACCATCAACTGGGATCTCCAGAAGGAGGCCGAGTTCGTGGTCAAGGAAGCCGTCGCCAAGTACGGCAAGGACAAGGCCTTCACCCAGGGCGCCCTCGTCGCCATGGATGTCGATGGCTCGGTGCGGGCGCTGGTCGGAGGCGTCGATTACCAGGCGAGCCAGTACAACCGCGCCGTCACGGCGCGCCGCCAGCCCGGCTCGACCTTCAAGCCGTTCGTCTATCTTGCCGGCATGGAGAAGGGCTATACCCCCGATACCATCGCCACCGACGGCCCGATCGATATCAATGGCTGGCAGCCCTCCAACGCCGACGGCAAGTATGGCGGCGACATGACGCTGCGCCAGGCGCTGGCGCTGTCGCGCAACACCGTCTCGGCGCTGCTCGCCAACGATGTCGGCCCCGACAAGGTGGTGGAAGCGGCGATGCGCATGGGCATTTCCTCGCCGTTGCAGGCGGTGCCTTCGATCGCCCTCGGCACCCAGGAAGTCTCGCTGCTCGAGTTGACCGCGGCCTATGCGCCGTTCGCCAATGGCGGCATCGGCGTCATCGCCAATGTCATCACCCGCATCGAAACCGCCGACGGCAAGGTGCTCTACGATGCGGTGGCCGCCGGTCCGGGCCGGGTGATCGAGCCCAATATCGTCGCCGAGATGAACGACATGCTGCATGCCGCAGTCGAGATCGGCACCGGCAAGCGGGCCCAGCTCAATGGCTGGCCGATGGCCGGCAAGACCGGCACCAGCCAGAAGGCCCGCGACGCGCTGTTCGTTGGCTATACCTCGCGCATGGTGGCGGGGGTCTGGCTCGGCAACGACGACGACGTCGGCACCAAGCTCTCCGGCGGCAACGTGCCGGTCGAGATCTGGAGCCAGTTCATGACCAAGGCCCACGAAGGCATTCCGGTGGCCGAACTGCCGGGCGCCATGACCCAGCCTGGGCTCGAGCAGCAACCGCTGCAGCCGATGGAACAGCCGCAGGCCGAGCGCCCGCGCCGGACCCTGGTCGACCTGCTCGGCGACATCTTCGGCGGCAACTGACCCGGACGACATCTACTCAAAGTTGCAAGGCGGGACATGAGGTTCCGCCTTTTGCATTCGCGGCCCGCGCCGTACAGTCGCCTCCCAAGGGAGGGACCTCATGTCCGATAAAGTACTTGTCGTCACCGGCGGCAGCCGCGGCATCGGGGCGGCCGTATGCCTGCTGGCCGCCGCGCGCGGCTATGGCGTGGTGGTGAACTATGCCGGCAATGTCGCGGCCGCCGAGGCGGTGTGCGCCCAGATCCATTCGCGCGGCGGCGAAGCGGTGGCGGTGCGCGGCGATGTCAGCATCGCCGAGGATGTCGAGCACATCTTCCGCGCCGCCGACCGCCTGGGCCCCGTCGCTGGTCTGGTGAACAATGCCGGCACCATCGCCACCTCCTCACGCGTCGATGCGATGGATGCCGAACGGATCGCCCGCATCTTCGCGGTCAACGTCACCGGCTCGATCCTCTGCGCCGGCGCCGCGGTCAGGCGGATGTCCACCAGGCACGGCGGCAAAGGCGGCGGCATCGTCAATGTCAGCTCGGCCGCCGCCAAGCTCGGGGCGCCTGGTGTTTATGTCGACTATGCGGCGAGTAAAGGCGCCATCGATACTTTCACCGTCGGCCTCGCCCTCGAAGTGGCGGCGGAGGGCATCCGCGTCAACGGTGTCCGGCCCGGAGTGATCGACACCGAATTCCACGCCACTGGCGGCGTGCCCGACCGGGCGCAGCAGCTGGCGCCCAGCGTGCCGCTCGGCCGCGTCGGTACCGCCGAGGAGGTGGCGAGCGCCATCCTGTGGCTGCTCTCCGACGATGCGGCCTATGTCACCGGCACGACCCTCGCGGTAACCGGCGGACGGGCAGCAGCGCCCTGACCCAAGGATCGGCACGCCGCGGGCGTCTCAGGTCGAGCAATGGGGGCAGCGAATGCTGAAACGACTTTCCGCGGTACTCGTCGTAGCTTTCTCTGCCGCACCGGCGCTCGCCATCGAGTGTCCGATCACCCACGCCATTTACGAGCAGCCCGGAGGCGACGTCAGCCTGCGCTTCACGGCGCTGCCGGAGGACGCGGCGGTCAACCAGATCGCCGCCTTCAGCATCGCCATCGACGGCGTTACGGCGAAGTTCGACGGCGCCATCTACCTGCCCAACGGCTTCGGCCAGCCGAATGGCGTGGTAGGGCTCGACTGCACCGGTGCCGACGGCGAGCAATGCGGCTTCTGGGAAGGTGTGGTCTACGCGCTCGGCGGCGACGGTATCGAGGAATATCCGCATGACGCCGAGATCGGGCTCGCGGCGCAAATGGCGCCGCGCCAGGTGCTCTTGCCGCAGTTCGCCGTCAACGTCTGGTACTCACTGCTCAGGCAGGACGCCTTCGCAGACGAGCGCAATGTGCTCGATACCTTCACCCTCGCCGCCTGCGCCAAGTAGCGTCGGAATCATGCGCATTTCGCATGGCTCTCTCGCGACAGGGGTTCCCTCCTAACGGCGGGTAGTTTAACCCGTTTGGCAGTCCTATATCGGCAGCGCGGGCGCCACTCCTCAGGCGCCGTTTGAGCCTCTCGGAGACATCATGGCGGACACTTTCGACCTCACCGTAATCGGCTCCGGCCCGGGTGGATACGTCGCGGCAATCCGGGCGGCCCAGCTCGGCATGAAGGTCGCGGTGGTCGAGAAGTGGCCGACCTTCGGCGGTACCTGCCTCAACATCGGCTGCATTCCAAGTAAAGCGCTGCTGCATGCTTCGGAGCTGTTCGAGGAAGCCGGCCACCAGTTCCGCCAGTTCGGCATCGACGTGACGCCGCAACTGAACCTCAAGCAGATGCTGGCGCACAAGGACGACACCGTCACCGCCAACGTCTCGGGCATCGAGTTCCTGTTCAAGAAGAACAAGATCACCACCTTCCGCGGCACCGGCTCGATCCCGGCCGAGGGCAAGGTGCTGGTGACGCCGGAAAGCGGCGCGCCCACCACCATCGAAACCAAGAACATCCTGATCGCCACCGGCTCGGTGCCGATCAGCCTGCCGGGCATCGAGATCGACGAGAACAAGGTGGTGTCCTCGACCGGCGCGCTGGCGTTCCAGGAAGTGCCCAAGCGCCTGCTGGTGATCGGCGGCGGCATCATCGGGCTGGAGCTCGGCTCGGTCTGGGGCCGGCTTGGTTCCAAGGTGCAGGTGGTCGAGTTCCTCGACCGGATCCTCCCCGGCCTCGACAGCGAGGCGGCACGCCAGACCCAGCGGAACCTCCAGAAGCAGGGCATGGAGTTCAAGCTCTCGACCAAGGTGACGGCGATCGAGAAGCAGGGTGACGGTTCGGTCCGCGCCCGGCTCGAGCCGGCAGGCGGTGGCGAGGCGAGCTTCGCCGAAGCCGACGCAGTGCTGGTGGCGGTGGGCCGCAAGCCCTTCACCGAAGGGCTCGGGCTCGAGGGCGCCGGCGTGGCGCTCGATGAGCGCGGCCGCGTCCGCACCGATGCGCAGTTCAAGACCAACGTGCCGGGCATCTATGCCATCGGCGATGTGGTGGCCGGCGCCATGCTGGCGCATAAGGCGATGGATGAGGGGCACGCGGTGGCCGAGATCATTGCCGGCCAGCAGCCGCACGTGAACTACGGCACCATTCCCTCGGTGATGTACACCAGCCCGGAAGTCGCCTGGGTCGGCAAGTCCGAGGACGAGCTGAAGGCGGCCGGCATCGAGTACAAGGCCGGCAAGTTCCCCTTCACCGCCAATGGCCGCGCCAAGGCGATGCTAGCGACGCAGGGCTATGTGAAGATCCTCGCCGATGTCGCCACCGACCGGGTGCTCGGCGCCCAGATCATCGCCAAGAACGCCGGCGAGATGATCCACGAGATCGTCGTCCTGATGGAATTCTCCGGCTCCGCCGAAGACCTCGGCCGCACCACCCACGCGCATCCGACCCTGTCGGAAGCGGTGAAGGAAGCCGCCCTGATGTGCGGCGACGGCGCGATTCATATTTGATCGAGGTTAATTCGTCACGCCGGTGCGGGCTGCCCCCCACCCCTGTCCCCTCCCCGCAAGGGGGAGGGAGACGAAGAACTGCGATGTCGGTGTAAGGGTCTCCCTCCCCCCTGCTGTTCAGTCCGGATACATCGCTTACAGGTGTTCGGAGACATAGCTGACAGGTTTGGGCAGGCTTGGTCGTTCCATTTTGGAGGGCGATCGATGCCGTGGCTGGAGGTGTCAGCGATGCAGGAGCGTCGGGAGTTCGTCAGGCTGGCTTTGCAGGAAGGTGCGAACCGGCGGGAGTTGTGTCGACGGTTCGGGATCAGTGCGGACGTTGGTTGCAAGTGGCTGGCGCGGTGGGGCGCGGGCGACACCGAGTTGGTGGATCGGTCGCGACGCCCGCATGCGGGCCCATCCCGGATCGGTGATGGGCTTGAGGCGGCAGTGCTCCAGGTTCGAGATGCGCATCCGGTCTGGGGGGCGAGGAAGATCGGGCGGCTGCTGGAACGGCAGGGGATGACTCCGCCGGCAGTGTCAACGATCCACGAGATCCTGCGCCGCCACGGTCGCGTCCGGGATCGGCTAGGAGGAGCCCCAGCTCGATTGCGCTTCGAGAAGGAGGCGCCGAACCTGCTGTGGCAGATGGACTTCAAGGGCTGGGTCGAACTGGGCGATGGCACCCGCTGCCATCCGCTGACGGTGATCGACGATCATGCTCGCTTCGCCGTGTGCCTGTCCGCCTGCGGCAACCAGACCGGCGCCACCGTTCGCCAGCGGCTCGAGACCACCTTCCGCCTCTATGGCCTGCCCGATGCCTTCTTCGTCGATAACGGTCCGCCTTGGGGAGATTCGTCCGGGGAGCGCTGGACCAGGTTCGAGGTCTGGCTGCTCAAGCTCGGCATCGGCCTGATCCACAGCCGACCTTATCATCCGCAGAGCCGCGGCAAGAACGAGCGCTTCCATCGCACTCTCGCCACCGAGGTCTTCGCCCTCAACCGGATCGGTGACCTCGGTCAGGCGCAGAACGCCTTCGACCGTTGGCGCGAGGTCTACAACTTCGAGCGACCGCACGAAGCCCTTGACCAGAAGGTCCCGGCAGATCGTTACCGCCCCAGCCTCAGGCCGCTGCCCACAAAGCTGGCCGAACCCAGCTACGAGGCGGGCGAAATCGTCCGCCACGTCCCCCCAACCAAACCCTACATCGCCTTCAAGGGCCGCCGCTGGAAGGTGCCTAAAGCCTTCTGCGGTGAACAACTGGCGGTCAGGCCGGCCGACGCCGACGGCCACTACCACGTCTGCTTCGCCAGCCACCACGTCGCCGACATCAACTTGACCCAGACCGAAACTGTCAGTCATGTCTCCGAACAGGTGTCAGCTATCTCTCCGGACTGAACACCTTGCGGGGAGGGATCAATGGTGGGGGTCCACAGCCACCGGGCTTGCGGGCGTGTGTCCCACCCCTACTCCAACCCATACCCCATCAGCACCTTGCCATGCGCCTTGAGCCAGGCCTTGCCTCTGGTCATGTCGGGCAGGGCTCTCTCGACCGCCTTCCAGAAGTTCGGCGAGTGGTTCATGTGGACGAGGTGCGCCACTTCGTGCGCCGCCACATAGTCCAGCACGAAGGGCGGGGCGAGGATCAGCCGCCAGTTGTAGTTGAGCCGCCCCGACGACGAGCACGAGCCCCAGCGGGTCGCCTGGCTGCGCATCGATACCGATTTCACTTCGACGCCCAGCGTCGCCGCATGGATGTCCGAACGTTCGGCGAGGTCGCGCTGCGCCTCGGCCTTCAGCCACTCGGTTAGCCGGCGCGGGATATGCGCGGCTTCACCGGGCACCAGCAGCGACAGTTCGCCATCGATCTCCGACACCTCGACCCGGCCGCGCAGCCGGCCCGTCGCATGGATGCGATGCGGCACGCCGCGCAGCGGCAGCACTTCGCCATCGGCGAAGGCGGTGCGCGGGGCGCTGCGCTTCAGCCGCGCCGCCAGCCAGCCGCGATGCCGGTTGAGGAAGCCTTCGGCCTCCGGCCAGCGGCCGGTTCGCGGCAGGGTCAGCACCGGGTTGCCGTGATGCGGCACGGTCAGCCGGTAGCTCTTGGCCCGCGGGCTCACCTTCACCGTGATCTCGACCGGCTCGCCGTCGATGACAAGGCTGGTCGCGGCCGGCACTTTCGGCGCCTTGGCGGGGAACAGGAAGTTCATACGGCTGATCATCACCGATTCGAGGTGAAACGCTGACGACAAAAAAACGCCCCTCGAAAGGGGCGCAGTCGTCAGGAGGAGGTCATAGGAACCGGAGTGTGACCGGCAAGGCTTGCGACAGCCTTGCGGGGGTCGGTCACGTCCACATCGAAGTCAGACGTTGGTCCCGTTATTCTGGTCGCCGCCATAGTTCGGGCGGCTGCCATTCTTGTCGCGCATGAAGCGGTCGAACTCTTCGCGATCCTTGGCCATGCGGAGGTTGCGCATGTACTCATGGAAGGCGTTGATCTCTTCATCGAGCCGGCGGCGTTCCTCTTCGAGGCGCTTGAGCTGCTCGGCGCGGTAGTCGTCGAAGGCGGCATTGCCGCTCGAGTTGCGGAAGCCGTGGTGACGGAACCCGTTGCCGCGGGGACCGCAGTTTTCGGCCCAGCTGCGGGATCGGTTGACGAACCCCTGAGCCTTTTCCGCCGAGCCGCCGAACATTTCGCCCCAGAGGATGTAGGCGAGAATGGCGAGGCCGATCGGCCACCAGAGGACGAAGCCCAGGACCATCAAAGCGATGGTCAGCGGGCCCCATTGCGGTTTGATAATCGCAGTGTGCATTGGACTTTCTCCCAGTCACGAACAGCTCCGATGTGGTCCCACCAGACTGGGGGTCAAGCGTTTCGCTCACGCTTTTTTGCCCTTGAAATGCCATGCTAGACTTCCCATGCGGGCCGAAATCACGTGCCCGGAAAGGATGATTCCATGGCATTGGCGGACACCTCGGCAATCCTGCCGGGCAATTGGCGGCCCCTCAGGCTGGCGACGCTGGTCGGGCTGCGCTGGCTGGCGATCGTCGGGCAGACCGTCGGTGTGCTGTTCGTGCAGTTCGGGCTCAACTTTCCGCTGCCCTTGACCGAGTGCCTGATGCTCATCGGCCTGTCGGTGCTGCTCAACCTGTGGGTGATCTTCCGGCTCGGCGAGGGCTATCGCACCACCGCCAGGGTCGCGACGGTGCACCTGAGTTTCGATCTCTGCCAGCTGGCGGCGCTGCTGGCGCTGACCGGCGGGTTGCAGAACCCGTTCTCGCTGCTGGTCCTGGCGCCGGTCTCGGTGTCGGCGACGACCCTGCCGCAGCGCTCGACGGTGATCCTCGCAACGCTCGCCATCGCGCTCGCCTCGCTGCTCTCGGTCTATCATATGGACCTGCCATGGGACCCCGATGCCCGCATCGTCTTCGACCGCGTCTATGTCATCGGCATCTGGGTCTCGATCCTTTGCGGCACGATTTTCATCGCTGCCTATACCAACCGGGTGGCGCACGAGGCGCGCCAGCTCGCCGATGCGCTGGCCGCCACCGAACTGGCGCTGTCGCGGCATGAGCAGCTGAGCGCGCTCGATGGCCTCGCGGCAGCAGCGGCGCATGAGCTCGGCACCCCCCTTTCGACCATTGCGCTGGCGGCACGCGAGATTCGCGATGAGGTGCCGGAAGGGCCGGTGCGCGAGGATATCGAGCTGATCATGTCGCAGGCGGCGCGCTGCCGCGAAATCCTCGGTAAACTGAGGAGCCTGCGCGATACGCCGGGCGACCCGTTCGCCGCCGTGCCGGTTTCAGCGCTGCTCGCCGAGGTGGTCAAGCCCCTCGAAGGCGGCGGCAAGGTGATCTCGGTGCGGACCGGCGCAGGCAACGGCAGCGAGCCGGTGATCCGCCGCAATGCCGGGCTGCTCTACGGCCTCGGCAATCTCATCGACAACGCCGCGCAGTTTGCCCAGCGCGCCGTGCTGGTCGAGGCCAGCTGGGATAAGCAGGCGCTGACCGTCACGATCACCGACGATGGTCCGGGCTTTCCCACCGATCTCATCACCCGGCTGGGCGAACCCTATCTCACCACCAGGCCGCGCAACGCCGACGATGGCGAGCCGGGCGGGCTGGGGCTTGGCATCTTCATCTCCAAAACCCTGCTGGAGCGCACCGGCGCCAAGCTCAGCTTCGAGAACGAGGCGGCCGATGGCCATGCCCGGGTGCGTTTGATCTGGCCGCGGGCCGCCATCGAGCAGGTGTGAGGTACCACTTGGTCTGCACCCCACACCGTCTGTGGGTGGGCGAACGTCGTTCCACCCTGCCCATATTTTGACCTTTTGCCCAAAAGACCCTACATGAGGCGGCGATGAGCACAGTCGATGAACTCCTTGCGGCCGACCGTACCCTGCTTCTGGTCGATGACGACAAGACCTTCCTGACCCGCCTCGAGCGGGCCATGCAGAAACGCGGCTTCGATGTCCGCATTGCCGACACCGTGGCCGGCGGCCTCGCCGCCGTCTCCGAAGCGCCCCCCGCTTATGCCGTGGTCGACCTGCGGCTCGAGGATGGCAACGGCCTCGACGTGGTCGCGGCGCTGCATCAGAAGCGCGGCGATGCCCGTGCGGTGGTCCTCACCGGCTACGGCAATATCGCCACCGCGGTGACCGCGGTGAAGCTCGGCGCGGTGGATTACCTGAGTAAGCCGGCCGACGCCGAGGACGTGATCAACGCGCTGCTCGCCACCGGCAACAAGCCACCCGAGCCGCCGGAAAACCCGATGTCGGCCGACCGGGTGCGCTGGGAGCACATCCAGCGGGTCTATGAGCTCTGCGACCGCAATGTCTCGGAGACGGCGCGCCGGCTCAACATGCATCGCCGCACGCTGCAGCGCATTCTCGCCAAGCGCGCGCCGAAATAAGCCTGTCACACTGAGATCAGATAGTCCGCCCGGGAGGCCATGATGACCGTCACGCTACACTTTCACGGGGCGTCGGGCACCGTGACCGGCTCGTGCTATCGCGTGGTGCACCCCAAGGGGCAGTTCCTCGTCGATTGCGGCATGTTCCAGGGCAACAAGACCGTCCGCGATCTCAACTACAAGCCGTTCCCGTTCGATCCCAAGGCGATCGATTTCCTGCTCTTGACGCATGCGCACATCGACCATGCCGGCCTGCTGCCGCGGCTGACCCATCTGGGCTATCGCAAGCCCATCTGGGCCACCGAGCCGACCAACGGGCTGCTCGAATACCTGCTCCCCGATGCCGCCGGCATCCAGGAGAGCGAGGCCGACCGCGAGACCAAGAAGCGCAGCCGCCGCGCCGAGGAGCCGTTCCAGCCGCTCTATGTCATGGAAGACGCCAACGAAGCGCTGAAGCTCACCAAGGGCCTCAAATACGAGGAATGGATTAACCCCGGCCCCGGCGTGCGCGCCCGCTACTGGAACGCCGGCCACATCCTCGGCTCGGCTTCGATCGAAGTCGAGGTCGAGGACAGCAACGGCAAGCCCATCCGCATCCTGTTCTCCGGCGATCTCGGCCCGGACGTAAAAGTGTTCTGGGAGGCGCCCGATGCGCCGGCCGGCTACGACTACATCCTGTCGGAATCGACCTATGGCGGCCGCGAGCGCGAGGACTATACCCTCAAGCAGCGCCAGGAAGCGCTGAAGACCGAGATCAACGCCGCGCTCGCCCGCGGCGGCAACCTGGTGATCCCGACCTTCGCCGTCGAGCGCAGCCAGGAGCTGCTGCATGACATCGGCTATCTGATCAAGACCGGTGAGATCAGCCCCAGCCTCGTCTTCCTCGATAGCCCGCTCGCCTCCAAAGTCACCGGCGTCTATCGCAAATACGCTTCGATGTTCGATGACGTCGAGCTGAGCGCCGACGAGCTGTTCAACGATTCCCGCTTCCGCATCGTCGAGAGCGTCGATGAGAGCAAGGCGATCAACTCTATTCGCGGCGGCGCCATCATCATGTCGGCCTCCGGCATGGCCGATGCCGGCCGCATCAAGCACCATCTGAGGAACAACCTGCCGCGCGCCAATGCCACCGTGCTGTTCGTCGGCTACCAGGCGCCGGGCACGCTCGGCCAGATCATCCAGTCAGGCGCCAGGGAAGTGCGTATCCATTCCGAGCTGGTGCCGGTGCGAGCGCACGTGCGCTCGCTTGGCAACTACTCGGCGCATGCCGACCACTCCGAGCTCGTCGCCTGGGTCACCAGGCGCCTGCCGGCACATGGCGCGGTGTTCCTGACCCATGGCGAGGACGAGGAGCGCAAGGCCCTGCGCGCCGCGCTGATGCACGATGATGGCCTCGCCGGCGATCAGGTGCTGATGCCGCTGCTCGATGATGCCTTCGAGCTGAGGGCCGAGGGTATTGGCGGGGTGGAGAAACCGGTCGAGCGACGCATCGACATGACGCAGGTTACGGCCGACTGGCACAATGCCTATGCCAGCTTCATCATCGATCTGAGCCACCAGCTTCAGGATGCGCCCAACGATGCCTGGCGCGTCGCGGTGATGGACTCGCTGAAAGCGACGCTGGCCGGCACCGGCCCGGTGACCCCGCCGCTGCCGATGAAGACGCAGGCCGGCAGCGCCCCGGTGCTGCACGGCGAGCCGAGCGGCGAGTAGGCGGCAGCGTTCCACTCGCAACGCCCGAGCGGGTTGTCAGGCTAGAAGGGGCTCACCCCTTCCGCGGCGCCAGATACCGCGCCAGGTAGAACGCCAGCAGCAGCGGCGGTAGCAGCACGGCGAAGGTGATGCGGATCGACGCCACCTCGGCGATCCAGCCGAGCAGCGCCGGGGCGCCGAGCAGCAGCAATTGCTGGCTCATGGTCAGCGCCGCGACATTCTCCGAGGCCGGCCGATCGCCGAGCCGCGCCGCCGCCGAGGCCGAGAGCGGGAACGACACGCAGACCCCGAAGCCGATCAGCGTGAAGCCGCAGAGCGCCACGATCAGGTGGGGCGAAAACACCACCAGCAGCAGCCCGACCAGGGCCACCACCGTCAGCCCGCGCGCCAGCGCCACCGGGCCCCAGCGGTGCACGGCGCGGTCGGCCAGCAGCCGGCCGACCGACTGCGCTGTCATGAAGGCCGGCAGCGTCAGCGTATCGACCCAGTCGGGGGCGACGAAACTGTCGCGCATGAAGATCACCGACCAGTTGCGGAGGCCCCCTTCGAGCAGCGAGGCGCCAATGGCATAACCGAGCAGCAGCAGCGTCATCGACGTCGGCAGGGTGATGCGGAAGCCCTTGGCCGTGGCGTTGTGCGGACGCGCCGTTGCCGCCTGCATCGGCCAGGCGAACAGCGCCATCCCAACCAGCACCGGTACGAGCACCAAGGCGAAGTGCAGCGGCGGCGCGATATTGGCGCCGCGCATTGCCGTGCCGATCAGCGAGGCCGTAAGTAGCCCGATGCTCCAGATGCCGTGGCAGGTGTTCATCAGCCGCCGGCCCGACGCGGCTTCCACCCGGTCCGCCTCGACATTGATCGAGACGTTGCTGAGCGCAAAGACCACGCCGAACACCGCGAAACCGAACCACATGACGACGAGGCTCGGCGCCAAAGCGATGCCGACCAGCACCAGCCCGAGGAGCGGAATCGTCGTAAGGATGATCACTCGGGTGCCGAACCGCTCGACCATCTGGCTGGCAAACAGGAACGAGACGATGGCGCCGGCCGGCTGGCCAAGCAGCGCGATGCCGAGCTGCGCCTCGTTCAGCCCGAGCGCCAGCTGCATGTCGGGGATCCGGCTGAACATGCCGCCCTGCGCCAGCGCATGGAGGAAGAACACGATGACGATCGGCGGCGGGAGCTTCACTTGAGGCGGGTACTCGCGATGGCAGGATGGCTGCGTTCGGCCCGCCTAGAGGTCATTGGGATCCATCAGCACATGGATGCGATCGGCGCCGAGGCGGGTGAGTTTCAGCAGCATGGCCTTGCGTCGCGCCGGCGGCAGCAGCGTCTCCTCCGCCATCCGGAGGATCGCCGCATCGTGTCCGTCGCCGACCATCAGCCCCTCGCTTTGGGGGAAGATGTCGGGGTCGAGCTCGGGCGGCTTGGCGAAAAAGAAACGGTCGCAGAATTCCTTGTAGTTCGGCCACTTGCGGTCGACCTGGAAGTCGACCAGCGAGGACTTGATCTCGACGATCCAGATCTCGCCCTTCGGCCCCACCGCCAGCACGTCGGCGCGCCGGCCATTGCTGAGCGGCACTTCGGCGTAGCAGCAGAAATCATGGGCGTTGCGCAGGAACCGCATCACCCCGCGTTGCACCCGTAGCGCCGTCGGCGATTGCCGGAGATCGACGATCGGCGGCAGCTCAGCCATGGGGCGTGGCGGGCTCCGGCTCGGTGATGAGCGGAGTCGGCTTGGCCGACAGCGCCCGGATCACCAGCAGCGCCGCGATGATCAGCGGCACGCAGACGAAATACGACATGCGAATGCCATAGCTCTGGGCGACGAAGCCGAGCAGCGGCGGCCCGAGGAAGAACACGACGAACGTCATCTGCCCGAGCGAGGCGACATTGACCGAAGCCGGCCGATCGGTGCGCTGTGCCGCTGCCGAGACGGCCAGCGGATAGACCGACGAACAGCCGAGCCCCATCAGCATGAAGCCGAACAAAGCCACATAGGGGTGCGGTGCAAAGCCGACGATGATCAACCCCAGCGCGGCGATGCCGAGCAGCGCGCCGGCGACGACGCGCGGGCTGTAGCGCTCCACCACCGGGTCCATGAACAGCCGGGCCAGCGCCATGAACAGCGAGAAGATGGTGATCGACAGCCCGCCGATGAACGGCGCCACGTCGAACACGTCGCGCATATAGATCGCCGACCAGTCGATGCCGGCGCCTTCGACGAGGAGCGGCGCGGCGCCGATCAGGCAGAGCGGCAACAGCCCGATGGTGGGGAAAGCGACGAGCGGCATCTTGCCCTCGTGGCTGTCGGCGCGCGCTGGAGCGTTCTCGATCTTGGAGAAGACGAAGGTGCCGGCGATCACTACCACCACCAGGGCGACGAAGGTGTGCATGTGCACCGAGATGCCGGCCTGCCGCACGCCGGCCGCGATGAACGCAGTGACGAAGAAGCCGAGGCTCCACATGCCGTGCGCCCGGCTCATGATCCGGGTGCCGAGTTGGGCCTCGTGCCGGTCGGTCTCGAGGTTGACGTTGATCTCGAGCGCCCCGGCGAACAATCCGGCGATGAAGAACACCGGCAGTAAGAGGATCGCCGAGGGGATCCACGGCACGATCGCGTACATGATTGAAGCGCCGAACACCGTGACGAACGCCGTGGTGCGGGCGCCGTACTTCTCGATCAAGGGGCTCGAGAAGGTGAGGCCGAACAAGGCGCCGATCGACATGGCGATCAGCGTCAGGCCGAGCTGGCTTTCGGTGAGGTTGAGCGAGCGCTGCAGGTCCGGCAGGCGGCTTAACAGCGCCCCCATCGACAGCGCGAAGATGAAGAAAATGCCATAGACCCGCTGATGCGGCTTCAGACTAAACATCAATCAACCTCATGCCGGATCGGCTTGGCGCCCAGCGCCCCGGCGAAAACCAGGCTCAAAATAACCAGCGGGATGCCGATACCGAACGACCAGCGGATGCCGAAATGTTCGGCAACATAACCCAGAAGCGGCGGCCCGAGGAGGAAGGCAACGAACGAAATCTGCGCCAAGGAGGCCACATTGGTCGCCGCCGGGCGATCGGTGCGCTGCGCCGCCGCCGACATGGCGAGCGGGAAGATCACCGAGGTGCCCACCCCCATCAGCCCGAAGCCGACCAGCGACAGCCAGTCGACGGGCGAGAAGAACACGATCACCGCGCCGACCCCGAGCACGCTGAGCAGCACGCGCGACACCAGCGTCGGGCTGTAGCGCTCGACGAACGGATCGGCGAAGAACCGCGTCACCGCCTGGGTGAAGGCGCCGAGCGCCACCGCGAACCCGGCAAGGAACGGCGACACCTGGAACTCGTCCCGCATGTAAATCGCCGACCAGTCGATGCCGGCGCCTTCCATGATCATGGCCGAGAGCGTCACCGCCACCAGCACCATTATGGCAAGGGTCGGCGCGGCAAAGCGCGGCGCTTCCTCGGTCGAGGCGCCGGTGCGGTGCGGCGCAGGGGTGAAGCGGCCGAGCAGCAGCGCCACCCCGAGGATGACGACGGGGATCATCAGTAAGAGATGCAGCTGCACGCTGAGCCCGGTCTGCGCGATCCCGGCGCTGACGATGCCGGCCGAAAAGAAGCCAAAACTCCAGAAGGCATGCGAGCGGTTCATGATGCGGCGCCCGATCATGTGCTCGGTCCGATCCGCCTCGAGGTTGAGGATGATCTCGATGCCGCCGATGACCAGGCCGACCGGCACGAGGAGGAGGAAGAAGGCCAGCGGCCCGGTGGCGAACGAGGCGAGCGCATAGCCCAGCGCCAGCAACGGGATCAGCGTCAGGATGGCGCGGCGATAGCCGAAGCGGTCGAGCAGCGCCCCGGCAAAGCTCAGCGAGATCAGCGTGCCCAATGCCGCCCCGATCAGCCCGAGGCCGAGCGCCCCTTCCTCGATCCCCATGGCGTGCTGGATATCAGGCAGGCGCGGCGGCAGGCTCCCCATGCAGAACGAATAGATGAAGAAGCCGCCATACACCCGCTGCTGCGGCGGCAACTCGATACCGAATCTCATCTTGGGGGAACTCGCGGGTAGGAAACGCCGCGACCCTAGTAAAATCGGTTCAAAGGGGCAAGGCGGGGTTTGTTATGGGGAGCATTGGTGGGGCTGGATACGCAGCCAACTCGCCGGCGTCATCCCCCGCAGGCGCAAAGGCGATAAGTTACGATCGTGCCCACCCACCGGCTGTCATCCCAGCGAAAGCTGGGACCCATCCATCCACTTGCGCGGGCTGTGAGTTGGGTCCCAGCTTTCGCTGGGATGACACCGAGTTTCGGGCGCTGCCGGGTGTCAAACACGGACGGGACGTAGTGCGATGATTGACATCCCACTAGGTTCCCGCCTTCGCGGGAATGACGCCGGTGGCCGTGGGATTTTCCAGCGACTACACCGCCACCTGCATCTCGTCGCGCATCACGCTCACCCCGCGTGCCGGCGAGCGGATGATCTCCAGGCGGCGATATTGCATGCCGGAGCGGCCATGCGTCTGCTGCGCGCCGCGATCGGGGCCGAGATAGGTGGCGGTCTCGAAGTAGACCTGGGTGTGGTCGACCAGTCGCTCCAGCCGGCTCGCCACGCGCTGCTGGGTGAACGGCAGCGTCAGCACGTCGTCGAACCCCATCTCGACGCAGGTCTTGATCGCTTCGACCAGGGGGCTCTCGGAGAAGTAGACCATTGGCGAGAAGCGGATGCGCCGGCTGGGCGAGAAGCGGATCGCATCGGCGACGGTTTTGAGCCCGCTCACCTCGTCGACGGCGGCGAACAGGAAGAACAGCAGCGGCGTCTGCTGCGCCTGGGTTTCGGCGCTGGCGATGCCGGCATAATTCTGGACGATCGGGAAGCCCAACCCGCGCGCCAGATCCGTCAGCGCTGCCCCCGGACCATCCGGGCGGCCGACCACATAGGCGCAGGCCCGCATTCAAGGCACTCCAGACGATTGCATTCCCGGCTGCAGTATCGCCGGGGAGCGCTTGCGACGAGGTTAAGAGGGCGGCCGGCGGCGCTCGCCGCGGAACAGCGGCCCGTGCTCGCGCATCAAGGTGGCGATGCGGTCCGCGACCAGCCGGACCTCCGGGCGGTGGCGGTCCTCATGGTGCGTCACCAGCCATTGCTCGGTTTCGAGTTCGGTGATCGGCATCGCCACCCGCACCAGCCGGGCGTCGCTGTCGCCGGCAAAGCAGGGAAACACCCCGAGCCCGGCGCCGGCCGCCACCAGTTCGCGCACGCTCTGCACATCGTTGCCGCGCACGCTAATGCGATCGCCGTGATGTGCCATCAGCCAGCGGGCCGAGGCGACATTGGCGGCCTCGCCGGTCACCCCGACGAACAATCCGGCCGCAATGCCGTTGATCAGGTTGAGGCCGGAATAGAGCGCATGCGCCACCCGGCCGATCTGCCGGCCGGCGAGGTTGGGGTCGAGCGGCCGCTCCGAGCGCACCCCGATATCGGCGGCCCGCCGGCCGATATCGAGCTTGGCATAAGCGGTGGCGAACTCGATCCGGATATTGTCGTCGACGTGCCAGAGCTCGCCGATGTGCCGGGCGAGGAAGGCCGAGGTCCAGGTGCCGGCCGAGATGCGGACGATCTGCTCGCCCACCGAGCCGTCGCGCCAGCGGGTCAGCGCCCGCATCGCCGCCTCGACATCCTCGGCTCGGGCCAGCAGTTCTTCCCCGGCCGGAGTGAGCTGGTAGCCGGTCTGCCGCCGGATGAACAACGGCTCGCCGATCTGCTGTTCGAGTGCCGTGACCCGTCGGCCCAGCGTCGCGGCGCTGAGCCCCGTGGTGCTGGTCGCGGCGCTGAGGCCGCCAAGCCGCGCCACGTCGAGGAACAGCCGCAGGTCATCCCAGGAGATGGTGTCGCCGACGCTCATCTTTCATTCCTGCAAAGCACGTTGCGGACTTGCTTGTATCGCTTCAAGCCTCGAGTGGGCAAGTATGGGTCGTTCGGAGCACGCTTTCTGGTCAACGACTTGGCCGCCGCGCCGCTCCATCAAGCACAGCGCCATCGCAGGGAATGTCCGCTTCTTAGCTGGAGCGGAGCCGATGTCGCTTTGCGTTGTTGAAAGGAGACCGAAAATGTTCAGAACCCTGACCCGACGCCTCACCGAATGGTCGCGCCTCCGCCGCGACATCCAGCGGCTGAAGCAGCTCGACGATCACCTGTTGGCTGATCTCGGCATCGAGCGCCAATGCATCACCCACAGCGCCCGCACAGGTGAGAAATGAGCGTGACGCTACGCCTGTGGGACGGGCAGGAGGTTCCCCGCGTCGGTATCGGCTGCTGGGCCATCGGCGGGCCGTTCAAGATGGACGGCCGGCAGGATGGCTGGGGTGAGATCGACGATGCGCAGTCGCTCAAGGCGTTGGCCCTTGCCCATGAACTCGGCGCCCGCCTGTTCGATACTGCCGATGCCTATGGCACCGGCCATAGCGAGGAGGTGCTGGGCGAGGCCTTCGGCAACCGCGCCGACGTGGTGATCGCCACCAAGTTCGGCTTCACTTACGACAGGACGAAGCGCGAACTGACGGGCACCAATGTCACGCCCGCCTATATGGACGAGGCACTGACCGCCTCGTTCAAGCGGCTCAGACGCGGTCGTATCGACCTCTACCAGCTGCATGTCGGCGACGCCTCTGCCGACGCCATGGACCGGCTGGCGCCGGCGCTCGAGCGCCGCGCCGACGCGGGCGACATCGCCGCCTGGGGCTGGAGCACCGACGATGCCGCGGCGGTGTCCCGCGTGCTGCATTACCCGCACTTCAAGGCCGTGCAGCAGGGCCTCGATGTGTTCCGCGACGGGCCTGAAATGGTGGCGCTCTGCGATCGCTACCGTCTGCCCAACCTGATCCGCTCGCCCCTCGCCATGGGGTTCTTGACCGGCAAGTTCACGCGGGAGTCGCAGGTCTCGACCGACGACGTGCGCGGCGCCGGCCACAGCTGGGTGCGTGACTTCAAGGATGGGCGTCCCTCGGCGGAGTCGCTCAAAAAGCTCGACGCCATCCGCGACGTGCTGACCAGCGGCGGGAGGAGTGTGGCGCAGGGCGCGCTCGGCTGGGTGCTGGCCCGCTCGCCGCAGACCATCCCGATCCCCGGCTTCAAAACCGAGGCGCAGATCCGCGATAATCTGGGCGCACTCGACAAGGGCCCGCTTCCCATGGCCGCGATGGCCGAAATCGACGCGCTGCTGGCGCGTGAACTTGCCTGAGAGGAGGCTGCAGATGGAAAAGCGACAGTTCGGTAGCGTCGGCGAGGTCAGTTGCCTGACGCTCGGCGGTGGTGGCATCGGCCAGGTCTGGGGCGAGACCAGCCGCGACGAGGGCATCGCCACGTTGCACATGGCGGTCGAGCAAGGCATCGACGTGATCGACGCGGCGCCCGGCTACAAGGTGTGCGAGGCGCTGATTGGCGAAGCCTTCGCGGGGCGCCTGCCCAGCGGCGTCAAGGTCACCACCAAATGCGGCATCGGCACGCTGCCCGACGAGCAGGTCTGCCGCCGCCTCCGCGCCTCGCTGGAACAGAGCCTCAGGGCGATGCGGCTCGAACAGGTCGACCTGTTCTTCCTCCACAACCAGATCTGCCCCGATGATTTCGTTTATCCCTTGGAGAACGAGCGGCGCAGCGAAATCGCCAGCACCTGGTCGAGCTATCGCGATGCGGTGGTGCCGGCGTTCCAGCAATTGCAGCGCGACGGGCTGATCGGCGGCTGGGGGATAACCGGGGTGAGCGTGCCGGCGACCATTCTCGACGCGCTGACCCTGGCGCCGCGCCCGCACGCCGTGCAGGCAGTGGCGAACCTGCTCGACAGTCCGGGTGGGCTGATCAGCTTCTCGACGCCCTCTCGAGCCCGCGAAATCATCGCCGCGGCGCATCTCAACGGCGTCGGGGTGATGGCGATCCGTGCGGTGCAGGCCGGGGCGCTGACCCGCAACTTCGACCGTAAGTCGCTGCATGATCGCGACACCGAGGATTTCCGGCTCGCCGCGCCGTACCGCGCCCTCTGCGCCAAATGGGGCGAGGACCCGGCAATCATCGCCTATCGCTACGCGTTGGGGATGGCCGGCGTCGAGACGCTGGTGCTGGGCGTGAAGAACCGCGACGAACTGTCGGATGCGCTGGATGCCGAGCGCGCGGGCCCGCTCGAGCCGGAGCAGCACGCCGCGATCGAGGCGCTGGCGTTGCGGGAGGTGCCTGCTTAGTCGCGCAATCTCCTGGCCGGTGCGGGCTGACCCCCACCCCTGTCCCCTCCCCCTCAAACAGGGGGAGGGAGACCAAAACACTGGCGCTGGTGAGAGCGTCTCCCTCCCCTTGTTTAGGGGGAGAGGACAGGGGTGGGGGTCAGCTCGCGCCGGCCCGGAGATGTCAGCTAGACGATCCCGCCACCACCCGCCGCCACAGCCGGACGCACCGCCGCGACGCGCTGGCGGTAGCCGGCCTTGCGGTAGGCGGCGATCGGGTCGATGGCGCCGTTGGCGTCGAGCCGGGCCTTGGCGAGGATCGGTTCCACATCGGTGCGGAACGCCAGCTTCAGCGTTTCCGACGCCATCAGTGCGTCGTCCGACTGCTGGTAGCCCTCGAGCGCCTTGCGGTCGACCAGCAGCGCCAGCGCATAGGCGCGCCGCACCTCATTGGCCGAGCGGATCAGCGACTCGATCGGGTCGGTGACGTTGTGGCTCTGGTCCAGCATATGGGCCGGCTCGAACCCGTCGGCCTTGCGGAGCTCGGCATCGACCAGCTCGTTGAACACCAGGAACAGCCGGTACGGGTCGATCGAGCCGGTATCGAGGTCGTCGTCGCCATATTTGCTGTCGTTGAAATGGAAGCCGCCCAGCTTCTTGAACTGGATCAGCCGGGCGACGATCATCTCGATATTGACGTTGGGCGCATGGTGCCCGAGGTCGACGAGGCACTGCGCCTTGTCACCGAGTTCGGTGGCGATCAGGTAGTTGGTGCCCCAGTCCTGCACCACCGTCGAATAGAACGCCGGCTCATACATCTTGTGCTCGGTGAAGAGCTTCCAGTCGGCGGGAAGGTCGGCATAGATCGCCTTCATCGCATCGAGGTAGTACTCGAACACCTTGGTGAAATTGACCTGGCCGGGGAAGTTCGAGCCGTCGCCGATCCACACGGTCAGCGCTTTCGAGCCGATGGTCTGGCCGATCTCGATGCATTCGAGATTGTGCTCGATCGCCTGCTGGCGCGTCTCTTTGGCGTAGTTGGCGAGCGAGCCGAAACGGTAGGAGTGCTGCTGGCCCGGCGCGTCCGAGAAGGTGTTGGAGTTCATCGCATCGAACCCCAGCCCGAAGCGGCTCGCCGCCTGCTTCAGCCGGTTCGGATCGGCCTTGTCCCACGGAATATGCAGCGACACGTTCGGCGTGGCGCGGGTCAACTGGTTGATCACCGAGCAATCCTCGAGCTTGTCGAAGATGTCGCGCGGCTCGCCGGTACCGGGGAACTTCGCAAAGCGCGTCCCGCCGGTGCCGACACCCCAGGAGGGGACGGCAACGGTATAGGCCGAAACTTTCTTCAGGATGGCGTCGATGTCGATGCCGCGCCGGCTGAGTTGCTCGCCCAGATGCGCGTAGTCGGCATCCAACGCCTTGCGGTTGGCCTCGTTGGTCTGGTCGACCACGGACTGGTCGATGAGTTGGTCGGTCATTCGAGTTCTCCTCCCTTGGCGCCCCTCACCCTGTCCCTCTCCCCAGAGGGGCGAGGGGACCATGTGGCGCCGGCCTTCGTTACTTCAGCCGTCGAACGCGCGGCCCCATCGCCCCCTCGCCCCTCTGGGGAGAGGGTCGGGGTGAGGGGCGCCCCCCGCTAGGCTGTTACCGTGTGAACGACTGCGCGTTGCCCGCGTCGACGTTGATGATGTTGCCGGTGGATTTGGCCGACATGTCGGAGGCGAAGAAGTAGATCGCCTCGGCGATGTCCTCGGGGAAGACGCTCAGCTTCAGCATGGAGCGCTGGCGATACATTTCCTCGAGCCCCTCCTTGTCGGTCTTGTAAGTCGAGGCGCGCTGTTCCAGCCACTCGCCGGCCCAGATCTTCGAGCCGCGCAGCACTGCATCCGGGTTCACCACGTTGACGCGGATCTGCTCGGCCGCGCCTTCCAGCGCCAGGCAGCGGGCGAGGTGGATTTCGGCGGCCTTGGCGGTGCAGTAGGCCGCGGCGTTGGGCGAAGCGGCGAGGCCGTTCTTCGATGCCACGAACACCACGTTGCCGCCGATCTTCTGCGCGCGGAACATCCGGAAGGCTTCCCGGCTGACGAGGAAATAGCCCGTCGACAGGATGTCCATGTTCTTGTTCCAGAGCTCGAGCGTCGTCTCCTCGATCGGTGCGGAACTGGCGAGCCCGGCATTGGAAACGAGGATATCGATGCCGCCAAACTCCACCGCGGTTTCGGCGAAGCCCGAAATGACCGCCGCTTCGCTGGTGACGTTGAGGTTGACCGGCCGGACCACGTCCTTGCCGAACGCCTTGCCCAGTTCCTCATTGGCCGAGGCGAGCGCCGCTTCGTCGATGTCGGCGAGCACGACACAGGCACCTTCGCGCAACAGCCGCACTGCCGTGGCCTTGCCGATGCCGCCGGCCCCGCCGGTGACCAGCGCGATGTGGCCGGCCAGTGATTTCGGCTTCGGCATGCGCAGGAGCTTGGCTTCCTCGAGCAGCCAGTACTCGATGTCGAAGGCCTCCTGCTCCGGGAGGCCCTGGTAGATGGAGACCGCCGACGAGCCACGCATCACGTTGATGGCGTTGACGTAGAACTCACCCGAAATGCGGGCGGTCGCCTTGTCCTTGGCGAAGGTGAACATGCCGACGCCCGGCATCAGGTAGACCACCGCATTGGCGTCGCGGATGGCGGGGCTGTCCGGGTGCTTGCACCGGTTGTAGTAGCCCGCGTAGTCGGCGCGGTAATCCGCCGTCGCCTGTTCGAGGCCGGCAACCACGGCGTTGATATCGGGCTTGGTCGGATCGAAATCGATCACCAGCGGCCGGATCTTGGTGCGCAGGAAATGGTCGGGGCAGGAGGTGCCCAATGCCGCCAGCGGCCGCAAGTCGCGCGATCCGACGAACTCCAGCACCGCGGCGCTGTCGTCGAAATGCCCGAGCATCTTGAATTCGTTGGAGATCAACCCGCGGATTTTCGGCATCAGCCGCGCCGCGATGGCCCGGCGCTCCTCGGCCGGCAGCGGCGCCACCGCCTGCCCGCCAAAGGCCGGCTTGCCGGCGGTCTTCACCTCAAACCAGGCGATCGCCTTGTTGATGGTGTTGATGGTCTGCTCGTAGCACTCCCGGGGGGTGTCGCCCCAGGTGAAGAGCCCGTGGCTCTCGAGGATCACGCCCTTGGCCCCGGGGTTGTCGAGGCAGAACTTTTCCAGCCACAGCCCGAGTTCGAACCCCGGCCGCTTCCACGGCAGCCAGCCGATCTCGTCGCCGAAGATTTCCTGGGTCAGCGCCTTCGAATCCCTGCTCGCCGCAATGGCGATGATGGCGTCAGGATGCATGTGGTCGACGAAGGCGTGCGGCACATAGGCGTGCAGCGGCGTATCGATCGAGGCGGCGCGCGGGTTGAGGTTGAACGTCGCGTGCGGCAGGTAGCCGACCATCTCGTCTTCATGCGCGAGGCCGCGATAGAGGCCCTTCAACGCGCGCAGCTTATCCATATAGAGCGTGGCGAAACCGTCGAGCTTGATCGAGGCCGAGTCGCCGCCCGAGCCCTTCACCCACAGCACTTCGACGTCTTGCCCGCTCAGCGGGTCCTTCTGGAAGATCTTCGACGAGGTATTGCCGCCGCCATAGTTGGTAACGCGCTTGTCCGAGCCGAGGATATTGGAGCGGTAGACCAGCCGTTCGGGCTCGTTCATGCCGGCCGCCTTGGCGTCGTCCCAAAGGTTTTGAAGGCGCGCTGGCGCGGTGCTGGACATTGGACCCCTCCCGTAGAGATGTATGGCAGTTATTGAGCACGGGACTAGCTCCCGTAGCTTGCCGCTGTCAATCAGAAACCATCAGAAACCGTCAGCATCGCCACGAAAGTTGCATGATCTGATTGACACTGACAGATTTTGGTGAAAATGAGTCGATCCAGGGAGAGCAAATGCACGAAACCGAACGCCACAGGGTGATCCTTGCCGCTGTCCAGGCGCGGCCGCTGGCGACTGTCGCCGAGCTGGTCGAGATCACCGGCACGTCCGAGGCGACGATCCGCCGCGATATCGCCGCGCTGCATGTCGAAGGCCGCCTGCGCCGGGTGCGCGGCGGCGCCGAGGCGATCAATCCGCCCGAGCAGGGCGGGCTGATGGGTCGGCCGTTCTCGGTCAACGAAACCATCAATATCGCCCAGAAGCGTGCCATCGCCCGCGCCGCCGCCGAGCTCTGCAAGGATGGTGAGCCGATCATCATCAATGGCGGCACCACCACCTACCAGATGGTGCACTACCTGACCGGCCGCCGGCTTTCGGTGTTCACCAACAGCTTTGGCATTGCCGAGTTCCTGATCCACAATTCTCGCAATTCGGTGGTCATCCCCGGCGGCACCATCTATCGCGAGCAGAACGTCATCCTGTCGCCGTTCGGCGGCGTGGTCGCCTCGCACTTTTATGCCAAGCGCATGTTCATCGGCTGCCAGGGTCTGGGCGCGCACGGCCTGATGGAGGCCGATCCGATGGTGGTGCAGTCCGAACTGGCGCTGATCAACCAGGCCGAGGAACTGATCGTCCTCGCCGACAGCTCGAAATTCTCCGGCCGCTCGAGCCTCATTCTGTGCGGACTCGATCGCATCCACTCAGTCATCACCGATAACGGCATCCGCGACGAGGATCGCGCTATGCTGGAAAAGGCGGGCGTCATGCTCACCGTGGTGGAGGCCGCAGAGCAGAAGTCCCAGTCGGTCGCGTGACCGGCTGGCAATAGAAGCGCTGTCAGGAAGGTCGCAGGACCTTTCCGGTTCGAGAGCGCCAACTAAACGACCACGAACCACTCAGGGAGGAAATACAATGAGCCTGTTGAAGAAACTGGCAGCTGCCACGGCGCTGACCGCCGTGCTGCTGAGTGCTCCGGCCGCCATGGCCCAGACCAAGATCGCGCTCGTCGTGAAGTCGCTCGGCAACGGCTTTTTCGATGCCGCCAACAAGGGCGCCCAGGAAGCTGCCAAGGAACTCGGCGATGTCGAGGTGATCTATACCGGCCCGACCACGGCGACCGCCGAAGGCCAGATCGAGATCATCAACTCGCTGATCGCCCAGAACGTCAACGCCATCGCGATTTCGGCCAACGATCCGGATGCACTGGTTCCGGCGCTGAAGAAGGCGATGGAACGCGGCATCACCGTGATCAGCTGGGATTCGGGCGTCGCGCCTGAGGGCCGTTCGGTGCACCTTAACCCGTCCGACACCAACCTGATCGGCGAGACCATCATCAAGCTGGCCGCCGACTATCTGCCGGATGGCGGCGATGTGGCGATCCTGTCGGCCTCCTCCACCGCGACCAACCAGAACGCCTGGATCGAAGCGGCCAAGAAAGTGCTGCCCGAGAAGTTCCCCAAGATCAACCTCGTCGCCACCGTCTACGGCGACGACGACTCGGTGAAATCCACCAACGAAGCCAAGGGCCTGATCGCCTCCTACCCGAACCTCAAGGCGATCATCGCCCCGACCACCGTCGGCGTCGTTGCCGCCGCGCAGGTGGTGACCGATGACAACCTGATCGGCAAGATCAACGTCACTGGCCTGGCGCTCCCGTCCGAGTTCAAGCAGTTCATCGACAATGGCGCTTCGCAGGCCGTGGCGCTGTGGAACCCGATCGACCTCGGCTACTCGGCCGTGCAGATCGCCTACCAGCTCGCGACCAAGAAGGCCGAAGCCAAGCCCGGCGCCACCATCTCGATCGGCCGCGTCGGCTCGATCACCCTCGACGACACCAACTCGGCCGCCATGGCCGCGCCGTTCCAGTTCGACAAGTCGAACATTGAAGAGTTCTCGAAGATCTATTGATCCGAGGATGAATAGGCCCGGCGGCTCTGGTCGCCGGGCTTCTACATTGGGGCCACCGGTCTCACCCAGCCCACGGGCTGTCATCCCTGCGAAAGCAGGGACCCATGTCACCGCCCGCACCCAGCTGGCGGACGAGGGCAAGGCCCTCGCCGCGGAGTTGGGTCCCTGCTTTCGCAGGGATGACAGCTGGTGTGGTGGCGCCACGTGGTGCCTTTCCAAGTAGAATGACAAGCATGTCCCAACCCAAGCTCACCCTTTCCGGCGTCACCAAGTCCTTTCCCGGGGTGCGGGCGCTGCATGAGGTGAGCCTCGAGCTCTATCCGGGAGAGGTGACCGCGCTGATCGGCGAGAACGGCGCCGGCAAGTCGACGCTGGTGAAAGTCCTCACCGGCATCTACCAGCCCGATGCCGGCGAGATCGTGCTCGACGGCAAGCCGGTAAGCCTCAACTCCGCCCACAAGGCGTTCGAGCTCGGCATCACCGCCATCCACCAGGAAACCGTGCTGTTCGACGATCTGAGCGTTGCCGAGAACATCTACCTGGGCCATGCGCCAAAAACCCGCTTCGGCACCATCGACTGGACGCTGATGCGCAGCAATGCCCGCCGCGTGCTCTCCGACATGGGCGCCGGCCACATCGATGCCGAGGCCCGGTTGCGCGACCTGTCGATCGCCAACAAGCACCTCGTCGCGGTCGCCCGCGCCATGTCGATCGACGCCGAAGTGGTGATCATGGACGAGCCGACTGC
This sequence comes from Devosia sp. Root105, assembly GCF_001424865.1. Taxonomy (NCBI): domain Bacteria; kingdom Pseudomonadati; phylum Pseudomonadota; class Alphaproteobacteria; order Hyphomicrobiales; family Devosiaceae; genus Devosia; species Devosia sp. Root105. The sequence goes on along the minus strand of NZ_LMCR01000001.1, from coordinate 280,831 downwards.
GGCGCTCTCCCACAAGGAGATCGAGGACCTGTTCGTGCTCATCGAGCTGCTGAAGGAGGACGGCAAGGCCGTGCTGTTCATCAGCCACAAGTTCGACGAGATCTACCGCATCGCCGACCGCTTCACCGTGTTCCGCGACGGCGAGATGGTCGGCAAGGGCCTGATCGGCGAGACGCCGCAGAACGACATTATCCGCATGATGGTCGGCCGCTCGGTCGATCACATCTTCCCCCAGCGGGCTCCGGCCATCGGCGACACGGTGCTGAAGCTCGATGGCCTGAGCCACCCCACCGAGTTCGACGATATCGGCTTCGAGCTCAGGCGCGGCGAGATCCTCGGCTTTTACGGCCTCGTCGGCGCCGGCCGATCGGAGGTGATGCAGGCGATCTTCGGGCTGACGCGGACCTCGCGTGGCGCGATGACGCTCGACGGCACGCCGTTCCAGCCGGGCTCGCCCGCCGACGCCATCGCAGCGGGCATCGTCTATGTGCCCGAGGAGCGCGGCAAGCAGGGCGTCGTGGTCGACCTGCCGATCGTCCAGAACGTCTCGCTGCCCTCGCTCAAGAAGACGTCGCGCCAGGGCTTTCTGCGGATGGCCGAGGAGTTTGCGCTGACCCGAAAGTATACCGAGCGGCTCGACCTGCGCGCCGCCTCGCTGAGCCAGAACGCCGGCACGCTGTCGGGCGGCAACCAGCAGAAGGTGGTGATCGCCAAGTGGCTGGCGACGCAACCCAAGGTGATCATCCTCGACGAGCCGACCAAGGGCATCGATATCGGCTCCAAGGCCGCCGTCCACGCCTTCATGGCGGAACTGGTGGCCGAGGGGCTGGCGGTGATCATGGTCTCGTCCGAACTGCCCGAAGTGATGGGCATGTCCGACCGCGTCGTGGTGATGCGCGCCGGCCGCATCGACGCCGTGCTCGACAACCGGGACCTGACCGCCGACGGCCTGGTCAAGCGCGCCATCGGCGCCCATGAGGTGGCGGCATGATGCGCAACATCTTTGCGCTCGCGCCGCGCGTGCTGCGTCTTCGCGAGTTCTGGCTCGCCATCGGCATCGCCGTGATGATCGGCGCCATCGCCACCCGCGCCCCGAGCTTTGCCGCTCCGGCCAATCTCGCCGATATCTTCAACAACACCGCCATCCTGATGATCCTGGCGCTCGGCCAGATGGTGGTGATCCTGACCCGCTCGATCGACCTGTCGATTGCCGCCAACGTGGCGCTCTCGGGCATGGTCATCGCCCTGCTCAATTCCACCATGCCGTGGATCCCGGTGCCGCTGCTGATCGTCGCGGCGCCGCTGCTCGGGCTGGCGCTCGGCGCCATCAACGGCTTCCTCGTCTGGAAGCTCGATATCCCGGCGATCGTCGTAACGCTGGGCACCCTCACCATCTATCGCGGCACCACCTTTCTGGTCGCTGGCGGGCAGTGGGTGAACGCCGCCGAGATGACGCCTGACTTCATTTCCATCACCCGCCTTGAACTGCTCGGCCTGCCGCTGCTCAGCTGGTCCGCGGTGCTCATTGCCGCCGCATTCTATGTGCTGATGACCCGCACACCGATCGGCCGCTCGATCTACGCCATTGGCGTCAACCCGACCGCTTCGGTCTATGCCGGCATCAATGTGGGGCGCACCAAGTTCATCGCCTTCTGTATCTCGGGGCTCGTCGCCGGGCTCTGCGGCTACCTCTGGGTGTCGCGTTACGTCATCGCCTCCTCCGAAACGGCAGTGGGCTATGAGCTGCAGGTGATCGCCGCCTGCGTTATCGGCGGCGTCTCGATCGCCGGTGGCGTCGGTACGGTCGGCAGTGCACTGCTCGGGGCGCTGTTCCTCGGCGTCATCAGCTCGGCTTTGCCGGTGATCGGTGTCTCACCGTTCTGGCAGATGGCCATTTCGGGCGCCGCGATCATCCTCGCCGTCATCCTCAACGCCCGCGCCGGCAAGAAGACCGGCCGCATCATTCTGAAGCGGGCGGAGGGAGGCGCAGCATGATGCACTGCTCGCTTGCCACCCACCGGGTCATTCCCGCGAAAGCGGGAACCTCCGTTTACCGGACCCTCGGCGCGCGCGAAAACAGAGTTTCCCGCTTTCGCGGGAATGACACCGCGTTTGGGGCTGGCCCCTTGGATTTCCTGAAATGAACGACCAGACCCCCACCACCCGCCACGTTCCGGATCGGCTCGACAATCCGCTGCGCTCGGCGCTGTTCAGCTGGCCCAGTCTGCTGCTCGTCGTCGCGGTGGCGATCTTTATCGTCAACTCGCTGGCTTCGCCCTATTTCCTGTCGCCCTGGTCGCTCAGCGATGCGACCTTCAACTTCACCGAGAAGGCGCTGATCGCGCTCGCCATGGCGCTGCTGATCATCTCGGGCGAGATCGATCTGTCGGTCGCGGCAATCATCGCACTGGCCTCGACGGCGATGGGCTTTGCGCTGCAGTTCGGCATCGATACGCCGGGGCTTGTCGCCATCGGCATCGGCACGGGGCTCGCCTGCGGTGCCTTTAACGGCTTCCTCGTCACCCGGCTGGGGTTGCCTTCGATCGTCGTCACCATCGGCACGATGAGCCTGTTCCGCGGCATCAGCTTCATCGTCCTGGGCGACCAGGCCTTCAAGGGCTACCCCGAAAGCTTCGCCTTTTTCGGCCAGGGCTATGTCTGGTGGGTGGTGTCGTTCGAGTTCGTGCTCTTTATCGCAGCGGCCGCCATCTACTACGTGGCGCTGCACCGGACGAGCTTCGGCCGCCGCATCTTCGTCATCGGCAACAATGCGACCGCCGCCCAGTTCTCCGGCGTCCGCGTCGAGCGCGTCAAGTTCGTGCTGTTCTGTCTGACCGGGCTGATGGCCGGCATCGCCTCGGTGCTGCTGACCAGCCGCCTCGGCTCCACCCGTCCGTCGATCGCCCAGGGCTGGGAACTCGAGGTCATCACCATGGTTGTACTGGGTGGCGTCTCCATCCTTGGCGGCGCCGGTTCGATCGTCGGCGTGGTGATCGCCGCCTTCATCATGGGGCTTGTCACCTTCGGCCTCGGGCTCTTGAATGTCCCAGGTATCGTCATGTCGATCTTTATCGGACTGTTGCTCATCGTGGTGATCGCCCTGCCCATCGTCTACCGGATGGTTCGCAAGTGACCGTCAGCACCGTCGGGGTCATCGACATTGGCAAGTCCAATGCGAAAGTGGCGGTCGTCGATCTCGACAGCCGCACCGAGATCGCTGTGCGCAAGCGGCCGAATACTGTGCTGCGCGACGGCAAGTATCCGCATTTCGACATCGACGGCCTCTGGGACTTCGTCATGGGCGCGCTGCGCGAGCTCAACGCCGAGTTCCCGCTCGACGCCATCAGCGTCACCACCCATGGCGCCTCGGCGGCGCTGCTCGACGCCGATGGCGAACTGTCGCTGCCGGTGCTCGATTACGAGTTCGCCGGTCCCGACCAGTTCTGGGGTGAGTACGACCGGGCCCGTCCGGATTTCTCCGAGAGCTTCACCCCGCGGCTGCCCGGCGGGCTCAATGTCGGAGCGCAGCTGTTCTGGCAGGCGCGGGCCTTCCCCGCCGAGTTCGCCCGCACCCGCTGGATCCTGACCTATCCGCAATACTGGTCGTTCCGGCTGACCGGCGTCGCCGCCGAGGAGATCACCTCGCTCGGCTGCCACACTGACCTGTGGGATTTCACCACCAACCTCTATTCGTCGCTGGTGATGAAACAGGGGTGGCTCGAAAAGTTCGCCGAGGTGCGGCCGGCCTCCGACGTGCTCGGCGTGACCTTGCCCGAAGTGACGGCGGCACTGGGGCTCAAACGCCCGCTGCCGGTCTATTCTGGCATCCACGATTCCAACGCTTCGCTGCTGCCGCACATCCTCGAGCGCGATCCGCCATTCGGGCTGGTCTCGACCGGCACCTGGGTGATCGTCGCTTCGCCCGGCGGCGACATCGACAATCTCGACCTCAAGCGCGACTGCCTCGCCAATATCGATGCGCTGGGCCGTCCGGTGCCGTCGGCGCGCTTCATGGGCGGACGCGAATTCGAGATGCTGACCACGCCGCGCGAGCCCTCGGCCGAGACCATCGAGCGGGTACTGAACAAGGCGATCCTCCTGACCCCGTCGGTGGTGCAGGGTTCGGGCCCGTTCCCCGGGCGAGAGGCACAGTGGAGCCAGCCACGCGAAACGCTCGGCGATGACGAGGTCTATGTCGTGACCTCGTTCTACCTGGCGATGATGACAGCCGAATGCCTCAGGCTGACCGGCGCCGAGAACCACACGGTGGTCGAGGGACCATTCGCCGGCAACGCGCTCTATCTGCGGATGCTGGCGGCGGCGACCGGGCGGCCGGTGGAGCCGGTAAAGCGCAGCGCCACTGGCACCTCGATCGGCGCGGCGCTGCTGGCGCGAATGGATCGGCCGCGGCCCGACGGACATGCGCCGGTGCTGGTCGAGGGGGATGCTACGGCGGCCGCGTATGCGGCGGCGTGGCGAAAGCTGGTGGGCTAGCGTCCCCTCTCCCCTCTGGGGAGAGGGTTAGGGTGAGGGGTAGCCAAGCACTCCGAAGAGTGGTTAGCGCTTCAATTGCTCACGCATGGTCCGGTGCGCTTGGCGCCCTTCACCCCAGCCCTCTCCCCAGAGGGGCGAGGGGGCGCGGTGGCACTGCCGGTGCAACACCTGCGGCGAGCGCTTCACGGATCACGCTTCCGGACGCAGTGCGTCGCGGACGGCCGCCTCGGCGGCTTCGATCGATGCAAACACCTGGCCATCCACTCCGAACGCGTCGAGCTTGACGGCGAGGAAGCGGAAACCGGCATCGTGCGCGACCAGGACGCCCTTTGGTTCACCGTCGATATCGACAGCTATGGGCTTGGCGCTATGTGGCTTTTCGAAGTGGGCATGCTGCATGGAATGACCTCCATCGGCACGTCTCTGGGGACGGCCGGGGTGTTACCTGAACTGTGAGACGAATGGGTGACAGAGGTCACATTCGTTTGGGTCGGTAACACCCGTTGGAGCGATCTACCCATTTACCAATAAGCCCGGTTTGGAGAGTGGTGCGAATAGCGAAGTGCATGTTCGTCTCCTTCCGGCGGCCGATGGCCTGGGTGATTCCAATGCGGACGAGACTAGCTCGTCGCCCGCAGCTTTTGTGTGGCGAAGCTGAGTCCGCCATCGGGTACTTGTACGGCGTCGAGGCCCCGAGGTCTATCCGGCTTTCGTCGACGCTGGCGGAAAGATAGGTGAGCCTCGGCGGTTTCGCCAGCCCCAGCCGTTCCAAATAGCTAGCATGAAAGCGAAATTTCCTGCCCGGCAGATTCGATCGGACGAAAACTTCAGAGCGTGGCGAGCAGCGCCTCCCCGCGCGGCGACAGCCGGTAGCCGACTTCGAGGCTGATGGTTAGCCCGAGCGCCTTGAGCTTGCGGATGTTGAGCTTGAACTCGGCTCGCTCTATGCCGGCGCTTTCGGCGAGCGTGGTGGAGACGATGCCGGGATGGTCGGCGATCAGTTGCAGTGCCTGTTTCGTCCACGGCGCCGGCGCCGCCTTGTCGAGCTTCAGCAACCTGACTGCCAGCGTCTCCAACTCGAGAGCATCTGGTTCGGCTTCGCGCAGCGCCTCGCGCGGGTCGGGTCCGGCGGGGTGGAGGCGAATACGGTAGCAGGTGCCCTGCTGCGCCTCGAACATGGCGATGACGCCAGCCCGGTCCTTGTAGCCGGCAGCGCGCGCCTCGTCCTCGGTGACTTCGCCCGGCTCGATCGCTTCGACCGAATCGATGCCGACCATGCCGAGCGCCGTCCGTACCGTACCGCCGGGCTTCACCGTCGGCTTCTTCCAGCGGCGGAAGGCCAGCGTGCACTGGCCGCCAAAAATGGCTTCGAGGTCTTTGGTGCGGAACAGCATGGGCCGAACTCTACCCGGAGTTTCACTCGACGCAACGGTTGCTACGAAAGTATGCCAACCGGATAAGGGGCGTGGGCTTCCCGCCTTGAAATCGATTGCATAACATGTTGAGCTACGCCTGAGCGGATCCTGGGGGAGCATCGCCGCTCACCCAAAATGCCTCGCGAGTAGGCACCATCCGTTCGAGGGAGGACATCGTTGGCCGATACGGAGACGCGCGACAACAAGCGCGCCAAGGCTCGCCAGCCGCGTCGCGCCGCCGGCAAGCCGGGCGGCAAACCGACCCTGCGCACCATTGCCGAAATGACCGGGCTCGCCATCACCACGATTTCGCGGGCCCTCAACAACGCCCCGGAGCTGTCCGAGGAAACCCGCGTCCGGGTGCAGAAGATCGCAGCCGAGGTCGGCTATGTGCCCGACCGCACGGCCCTGAGGCTGAAGACCGGGCGCACCCATGTGGTCAGCCTGATTCTCGACCCGCATGATGAAATCCTCGGCTTCGGCCAGTCGATGGTGTCGGGGCTGACCGAGGCGTTGCGCGGCACGCCCTATCATCTGGTCATCACCCCGATGTTCACCGGCGGCGCGCCGATCGACCCGATCCGCTATATCCTGCGTAACAAGGCAGCGGACGGAGTGATCTTCTCGCGCACCCAGCCGGACGACGACCGGGCGAAGCTGTTGATGGAAGAGAACTTCCCCTTCGTCTCGCATGGCCGCACGGCTCTCCCCTCGGCCCACCCCTATGTCGACTACGACAACTATGCCTTCGCCCACCATGCGGTGATGCGGCTCAAGGCCAAGGGCTGCCGCAAGGTGACGATCATCCTGCCGCCCGACCGCTTCAGCTTCGGCCACCACCTGCGCGATGGCTTCATGGCGGCGATCCGCGAGACTGGGCTCGACTACGAAATCATCGATGGCGCGACGCTCGATAACACCGCCGACCAGATCCGCCTTGCCACCATGCGGCGGATCGCCGAACCGGATGCGCCGGACGGCTTCATCTGCACCGGCGATGCCGCGGCTCTGTCGATCATGGCCGGAATCACCGATGCCGGCTTCGAGATCGGCAAGGACGTGCAGATGGTGGTGAAGCAGACCTCCGGCATCTTCAGCCAGGTGCGGCCCAAGGTCGACGCCATCTTCGAGGACACGGCGCTGGCCGGCAAGCAGATGGGCGAACTGCTGCTCCGCCGCATCAATGGCGAACCGGCCGAGCAATTGCAGATCCTGCATGAGCCGGAGATCTGGTTTTAGCGGACGTCGACTGGCTGTAGCGCGTGTGGCCACCCCCACCCTTGATCCCTCCCCACAAGGGGACGCGGTAGCGCCCTGAGGGGAGGGAGATCCGACTGCAAGCTCTCGGTTCCTGCGTCTCCCTCCCCCTTGTGGGGAGGGCAGCAAGGCTTGTGAGCGAAGCGAACTAGCGTCGCTGGGTGGGGGTAGCACCACGCTCAGGGTTTAGCCGGCGCCTACCGCCCACCCTCGATCTTCCGGTGCCGCTGGTTCACCCCGCCCTTGCCGTACGGATAATCGGCAACCTCCGGCGCACTGGCGTCGGTGAGCTGCTGAGTGTGCTCGGCATCGAGCTTGAGACCCGCGGCCGCCAGGTTGTCGGCGAGCTGTTCGCGGGTGCGGGCGCCGAGGATCACCGAAGTGACGGCCGGGCGATCGGCGAGCCAGGCGAGCGCCACCCGCGCCATCGGGACACCGAGCGATTTTGCCACCGCTTCGACGGCAGCGATGACGCGCCAGGTCCGTTCCTGCTCATTGCGCGGTCCATACGATTCCTGCCCGCGGTTGGGGTTTTCCCCCAGCCGTGTTGAACCCGTCGGCATCTGGTCGCGCTTGTACTTGCCGGTGAGCCAGCCGCCGCCGAGCGGCGACCAGGGCAGGAGCCCGATATTGGCGTCGAGCGCCGCCGGTACGATCTCGTGCTCGATATCGCGGACCAGGAGGTTGTAGTGCGGCTGCAGCGTGATCGGCGGCGCGAGACCGCCGGCCTTGGCGATCCACGACGCCTTGGTCAGCTGCCAGCCGATGAAGTTGGAAAAGCCGTAATAGCCGATCTTGCCGTTGCGGATGGCGTCGTCGAGGAACCTCAGCGTCTCCTCCAGCGGGGTCAGCGCATCGAAGGCGTGCATCTGGTAGAGGTCGATATGTTCAACCCCGAGCCGGCTCAGCGAGGCGTCGAGCGCCTGGTTGAGATGACGGCGCGACAGCCCCAGATCGTTCGGCCCGTCGCCCATCGGGAAGCGCGCCTTGGTGGTGACCAGCACCTGTTTGGCCGCCTCCGGCCGGGCCTTCAGCCAGCGCCCGACTATCTCTTCCGATGTGCCGGCCGAATAGACGTCGGCGGTGTCGAGGAAATTGCCGCCCGCCGCCACATAGTCGTCCATCAGCTGGAACGACGTCGCCTCATCCGCCTCGGCCCCGAACGTCATGGTGCCCAAGGTCTGTGATGAGACGATGGCGCCGCTATTGCCGAGCTTACGATACTGCATGATTTCCCTCGATCGATTGAATCGCTTCAAGCGACTTCATAGTCGGTGCGGCTGTCATGGTCGAGTCGAACTATCGAAGGGTGGGTGGCCATCAGGCTGGCCGCGGCTCAGCCGATAGCGCAGAGCCGCGACCCGCCCGACTGCCTTGTGTTCCCGAGGAGCGGGCAGCCTGGCTTGACCGTCACTCTGGGATTGCCGGGGTCGAACGGCCGCCATAGGACTTGTCGATCAGGGAGACGTTGTTGCCGTGCAGCCAGCGATAGGGCTCGTGCATGGCGAGAACGCCGCGATCGATCCAGGGCTGGATGAAGCTTTCGAGCGGGGCGGTCAGGTAGTCCGGCTCGTCCTTCCGCTTCAGCAACTGGACATTGTAGTCGAGGATCGCCTCGGTGAACTCCTGCGTATAGCCGCCATTGTCGATGACCTCGAACCGGCCGTGGCAGGGGTAGATGGATCTGGCGTCCATCGCCAGCAGCGAGCGATAGGTCATGATCTGCGCCGCGATTTCGCTGGTCATGGCCGGCGTGTTGAACGTCACCGTGTCCTCCACCGCATCAGCGGCGAGCAGGATCTTGTCCTTGGGCAGGTAGGCGACGAGGTGGCCGAGCTGGTGCACGAAGGTCTCGATCAGCTCGATCTGCAGGTCCTTGAGCCACACCGTCATCCGCCCATCGAACGTGCGGTTCGGCAGCACGACTTCCTTGACGCCGGGATAGTTCGGATCGCCCGCGCCCCAGATCTCGCCGCTCAGCATCTGCGGTGCATAGGCCTGCAGCTTCCAGCGGGTGCGATTGGTCGCGATGATATCGGCGTTCTTATAGAGGTAGTTGCCGGCGATGTGGTCGCAGTCCCAGTGCGAGTTGATCACCGAGACATGCTTGATCCCCATCTCGCGGATATAGGCGTCGATGGCTTCCATCTGCTCGCCATAGACCATGGTGTCGAAGACGATGGCGCTGTCGCCGCGGTGCAGCACGTAGTTGCAGACACCGAGCTTCATGTCGATGTTGCCCTTTATCCACTCTGGATAGTCGGCGATGTCGCGGCCATCGTAGAAGCAGATCAGGTAGTCGTTGATGTGCGAAACGCGCAGCTTCGGCACGAAGGGTTCGCGGACGATGTCCGTCTTGCTCGGCATGATGCCTCCGGTCACTCAATGAGATAGGGGCGGTCATCTTCCTGGTCGTGCTTTCGAGGCGGAAAAATCTGCAACCTTTCCTGAAAGCACTCCGCGACGACCGCCCGGATGGTCACTCGGCCCAGCGCACCGAGCCGTAGTCGATATTGCCCGGCGCATAGGCGGCGCGGAGGTCGAGATCGACGAGGCCCTTGGGGGCGACCACCACGTCGTCGACGCCGACCAGCGGGATGAACAGGCCATTGTCGAAATACAGATGCCCTGCCTTCTCGTAGAGCGCGTTGCGCGCCGTGATATCGGTCAGCGTACCGGCTTCCTGCAGCAGCGCATCGGCCTCGGGCAGCCCGCGGCCGTAGAAGTTGATCGGCGCGCCTGAGGCAAAGAAGATGCCTGACTGGTTCTCGGGATGGAGCGCATCCGGGGTCAGCTTGCCGATGTAGAAGTCGGGGCCATCCGGGTTGTCCTTGAGCCCGAATGCGGCGCCCTGCGGCAGGATGGTGACAGTGGCGTTGATGCCGATGCTGGCGAGCTGCGCGACCAGCAGGTCACCGACCCGGCCGAGCGCGTTCGACTCTTCGGTGCTGATGCCGATGGTAAGGGTGACCGGCCCCTTGGCTGTGACCGTGGCCTTGGCGGCTTCGAGATCAGCAGGGAACACGACCGGGGTTACCGGGTCGAGCATGGCCTCGGGATAGACCGACTTGGCCGGATGGCCATAGGCGCCGAAGGCGTCCGCCACCCAGGTCGCCGGGTTGATGGCGGTGAGGAAGGCCTTGAGGACTTCAGGGTCGGCAAGCGGCCCGGTCGGCTTCACGAAGCCGATGATTTCCGATGTGCTGGGCGCCGCAGTTGCTTGGAGATCGGGCGGGAGCGAGGCGAGCTGGGCCCACGGGTAGTTGGCGGGAACCGCGTCGGTTTCCTGCGCCTGCAGGTTCAGCACCTGCTGGCCGATATCGGGCACCAGTGGCAGCTCGATGGTCGAGAAGAACGGCGCCTTGCCGTAGTAGCTGTCATTGCGCTCGAGCGTGTAGCCCTGGCCGCGCTCGAAGCTCGTGAGCTTGAACGGCCCGGTGCCGTCGGCGTTGCTGTCGAGCCACGCGCCAGCCGCCTTGCCACCGCCATTGTGGGCGAGCGCCTTAGGGCTGATGACCTTGGGGCCCCAGGGGCTCGCGAAACTGTCGAGCAGCGAGGGCTGCGGCATGCCGAGCGTGATGACGACGGTCTTGTCGTCCGGTGCGGCGATGTCCTTCACGTTCCACAGGAAGTAGCTGAGGATCAGCTCGCTGTCGCGGCGACGCTCGAACGAGGTCTTGACCGCTGCGGCGTTGAATGGGGTGCCGTCATGGAAACTCGCGCCCTCGACGAGATTGAACGTGTAGGTGAGGCCATCGTCCGAGATGGTCCAGTCCTTGGCGAGGAGGCCGCGGATTTCGGCGCTGCCCGGCACGTATTCGACGAGACCCTCGTAGACATTGTTGATGGCCGCGAGGCCGTCCATTTCGAAGGCATTGTCCGGATCGAACGAGTCGAAATCGGTGGCGATCGGCAGGCGCAGGGTTTCCTGGGCCTGGACAGCGCCGGCGGACAGGATGGCGAGAAGTGCGGCGCCGGCAAGCAGCCGGCCCGTGACGTGGCTGAATGGTTTCATTGTTGACGACATGAGTCGCTCCCTTGAACAGGGATCGACGGACCATCGTCGCCAATCCCTTGGCTTACGAGGTCTCCCGGGCTTTTGTCCCGCCGTGCGTCCGGCGGACTGTGGCGCCCGCCGGTGGCAGCTCTCGGACCAGACACGCAAAAAGCGCCGGAACCCTAGCCACCAGTCTCAGGCATGACGATGCAAGGGTCATGCCAGTGGTGTGGAATAGGTAAGGGGTTGGAATTGCTGATGATTGCGACCGCGATGGGCGACATCAGCGGTTAGATATGACCAAAAAATATGCGATGGAACAAATCTGCACAATTGTAAGGCGTGATGTGGCTCGTTGTATGACGGGATGGTGCAGTGGTCCTCCCCTGCGCAGCGGGGCGGATCACCGAGAGACCGAGGCTTACTAAAGCGCGATCCGCGGGTCCGCCACCGACTGCAGCACTTCCACCAGCATCGTGACGAGGATGTAGAACGCCCCGAACACCATGGCGATGCCGAGCACCGCCGGCAGGTCGGAACTCCCGAACGACTGCACGGTGTAAAGACCGAGTCCCGGCCACGAGAAGATGCGCTCGACGATCAGGAGGTTCCCGTACAGCAGGCCGACCTGCAGCCCGAGCATGGCGAGCGGGGCCGAGGCGGCGTTGCGCAGCCCGTGGCGGAAGAAGATGCGGCCACCGCTGAGGCCCTTGCCGCGCGCGGTGCGGATATAGGGTTGGCGCATCACATCGACGAGTGCCGAGTTGAGCGAGCGACCCACCGAAATGGCGATCGGGACCGACAGGGCCAGTGCCGGCAGGAAGAGGTGCCAGATGGCGTTGAGGGCGATGTCGGGACGTCCCAGCAGCAGCCCGTCGAGGACGAAGAAGCCGGTCGGTCCGGTGAAGCGGCGGATGTCGAGGCGACCGCTGCCGGGGAACCAGCCGAGCTTGAACCAGAGGAAATAGGCGAGCAGCAGCGCGGTCAGGAAGATCGGGAACGAGCCTGCCGCCAGCATGCCGAGCCGTACACCGCCCGAGCGGGTCATCGTCGTCTGCGCAAAGGCGAGGAGGAACGCGAAGCTGGTGCCCAGCAGCATGGCGAAAACGATCAGCTCGAGCGAGGCCGGACCGTATTTCAGCACATCGGCTGCGATCGGCTGCCGGGTGCGGATCGAGGTGCCGAGATCGCCCTGAGCGAGGCGGCTCATGAACTGCCCGTATTGCACCAGCAGCGGCTGGTCGAGGCCGAGTTCGGCGCGGATGCGCTCGATCGTTTCGACCGGCGCCGAGGGACCGGCAAGGGCGCGGGCCGGGTCAGCCGGAATGATCGCCTGGAGGCAGAAGACGATGAAGCTCATCACCACGAGGACGAGGACGAGGCCGCCGAGGCGTTTGGCGAGATATGCCAGCATGTCATGCACCTCGAAGGGCGGAACGGATGCCGTCGCCGGCGAGGTTGGCGAGGATCGACATCAAGAAGATCACCAGCGCCGGGATGATGGGCAGCCACCAATAGACGGTGAGGCTGTCGACCGAGCGTGAGGTCATGGCGCCGAGTTCGGGGGCCGGGGCGGGGAGGCCGAGGCCGAGGAAGGAGATCACCGACAGGGTCAGGATGATGTTGGCGACATCGAGCGTCGCCGCCACCGCCAGCGCCGGCACCGCCCCCGGCAAGAGGTAGCGCAACATCAGGCGCGGGCCCTTCACCCCGGCGATGCGGGCTGCCTCGACATGCGGCCGGGCCCGGATGCGGCGGACTTCGTCGCGGGCCATGCGGGCATACCACGGCCACCAGAAGATGGTGATGGCGATCATGGTGTTGATGAGGCCGGGCCCGAGCGCCGCGACGACAGCGAGGGCGATCAGCGTCGAGGGGAGCACGAGGAACAGCTCCACCACCCGCTGCAGCAGCGTATCGACCCAGCCGCCGACCATGCCGGCGAAGACGCCGATCACCGTGCCGATGAGCAAGGCGATGCCGATGACGGCGAGGCCTGGGAGCCAGGTGTAGCGGACACCGAGGACGACGCGCGAGAACAGGTCGCGGCCGATTTCGTCGGTACCGAACCAGTGCGCGGCGTCGGGCGGCAGGTACGCGGCGGCGACGCGCAGCATCGGGTCGTAGGGTACGAAAAACGGGCCAAAGATGGCGAGGAGCGTGATGACGAACACACCGGCAAGGCCGATGCGTTCGAGCCAGCCGACGCGGCGGAGCCACGCGAAGGCGGGGGGTGCGGTGGGGGCGGAGAGTTCGGTTGCGAGGGCCATTGTCGGTCTCGGTCAGCTGGCTAGAGCATCTGATTGGTCGCGCTCTCGAGGTGGAAAAGTCTGCAACTTTTCCTGAGAGCCCTCCAAGCGCGGCACGGCGCCGACCAGCATTTTCGTGTAGGGCGCCTGCGGGGCGGAAATGACCTGATCAGCCTCGCCGACTTCGATGAGATGGCCTTTCTCCAGCACCGCGATGCGGTCGGCGATAAGCCGGGCGGCGGCGAGATCGTGAGTGACGAACAGCATGGCCATGCCCATGGAGCGGCGGAGGCTCCCGAGGAGGTTGAGCGTCTGCGCCGCGAGGGAAACGTCCATGGCGCTGATCGGCTCGTCGCAGAGCAGCAGCTTTGGCGGCACGACCACGGCCCGGGCGACGGTAATGCGCTGGCACTGGCCGCCAGAAAGTTCGCTCGGCAGGGCGTGCTGCAGCGCCGGATCGACGCCAACGAGCTTCAGCGCTTCGGCGACCTTATTGTCCTGTTCACGCCGGCTAAGCCCCAGCGGACGGAGGCGGTCGCGGATCTGTTCGCCGACGGTGAGCCAGGGTGTAAGCGCCGCGACGGCATCCTGAAACACCACTTGCGGCGGGATGCCGCCGAACCATGATACGTCGCCCTCGTCGGGGGCGAGGAGGCCCGCCGCGATGCGGAGCAGGGTGGATTTGCCCGAGCCACTTTCACCGACGAGCGCGACGCACTCGCCTTGCTGGATCCGCAGGTCGATGCCGGCGAGGACCTGGGTCTGGCGGGCAGGCCGTAGGATCCCGCGCTTCGGGCCGAAGCTCTTCTCGATGCGGTAGAGCTCGAGCGCATTGGCTTCGCTCGCCGATGCCTCGGGCCAGCTCGGAGCTTCGCGAGCGCGGGCGAGCAGGTCCGGCACCCGATTGGATTGGAAGCACGCGACCTGTCGCCCATCCTGCCGGCGCACCAGGTCCGGCTTGCGCTCGGAGCACTCGGCTTCGGCAAGGGGGCAGCGGGTGACGTAGTTGCAGTGCGCGCCGCTCGGCCGCGCCCGCAGCTGCTCGGAGGCGAGCGTCCCAAGCTGGCGGCTGCGGTCGGAATCGAGATCGAAGCGGGCGGCGAGGAGGCCCGCCGAGTAAGGGTGCGACGGCGCGGCGATCAGCGCGCGGGTGTGCCCGACTTCGGCAACGCGCCCGCCATAAAGCACCATCACCCGGTCGGCGAGTTCGGCGGCGACAGCGAGGTCGTGCGTGATGAAGAGCGTGGCGGTGTTGTGCTCACGGGCGAGATCGCGGAGCAGGGTCAGGATCTGCGCCTGCACCGTGACATCGAGTGCAGTCGTCGGCTCGTCGGCGATCAGCACGCGCGGCTTTGCCGCCATGCTCATCGCGATCAGCACGCGCTGGCGCTGGCCGCCCGACAGGCGGTGCGGCATGTCTGCGGCGATGCGCCTGGGGTTGGGCAGGCCGGTGCGGGCGAGCCACTCGAGCACTTCGTCGGCGCTGAGCCCGCTCTCACGCAACTGCGCGCCGATGCTCATCGTGGGGTTGAGCGCGCCCATCGGATCCTGTGGGACAGCGCGGACGAGGCTAAGTCGGAGGTCGCGCAACTCACGCGGCTTGGCGCCGACGATCTCGCGCCCGGCGAGGCGGATGCTGCCAGATATCTCGGGCTGCGCTTCGGCTGGGAGGAGCCCCTGCAGCGTCAGGCCGATGGTGGACTTGCCGGAGCCGCTCTCGCCGACGAGCGCGACGACCTCGCCCGGGGCGAGATCGAAGTCGATGCCGTCGAGCACAGTGCTGGCGCGGCCATCGCGGCTGAGGCGGACGTGGAGGCCGCGGATGGAAAGAACAGGGGCTTCGGGTTCGGTCGCTGGAAGAGTCATCGCTCCCTCACGTTGAGGGATGACGAGACGCTACGCTCGCCAATCCCTTGGCTAACGAGGTCTCCCGGGCTTTTGTC
Source organism: Devosia sp. Root105 (assembly GCF_001424865.1). Lineage (NCBI taxonomy): Bacteria > Pseudomonadati > Pseudomonadota > Alphaproteobacteria > Hyphomicrobiales > Devosiaceae > Devosia > Devosia sp. Root105. Next base: position 265,476 of record NZ_LMCR01000001.1, on the reverse strand, counting down.
CCGCCGTGCACCTGGCGGGATGTCTCTCCCGGCCAGTGGCAGCTCTCGGACCAGCCGCGCCGAAGCGCCGGAACCCTAGCCACCAACTCTCAGCTAGTGAAGCAAGCTCCGTGCCAGGCGGGAACGGCCAGAAACTATGGAATTATGCGGGTCGATGCATCCACGCTGCTCCAATTCTGAGCAACGCACATCGCCTTGCTTATTGGATTGGCATAACGGCCGGCGGCCGACAGCAACTGGATGCCTTGGCGCTACCCCTCGATTTCCTCGCGCAGGGCTTCCAGTTCCAGCCATTCGTCCTCGGCCTTGCCGAGCGCTGCCTGGGCCTTTTCCAGCACCTTGCCGGTGTCGGTGAACTTCTGCGGGTCGCGGGCATAGAGGTTGCCATCGGCCAGCACCGCATTGAGCTTGGCGATCTCGGCTTCGAGCCTGGCGATCTCCTTGGGCAGGGTCTCGAGCGCATGCTTCTGCTTGAAGCTGAGCTTCTGCTTGGCGGCGGGATGCGAGCTGGTCTGCGGCAGTGCCGCCTGCCGTCCACCCTTCGGCTTCGGGGCGCTGGCGGGCGCCGTGACGCCATAGCCGCGCTGGCTCACCATGTCGGAATAGCCGCCCGGGTACTCGGTCCATTGCCCGCCGCCGTCCGACACCACCACTGAGGTGGCGACGCGGTCGAGGAAATCGCGGTCGTGGCTGACGACGATCACTGTACCCGGGTAGTCGGCCAGCATTTCCTGTAAGAGGTCGAGCGTTTCGAGGTCGAGGTCGTTGGTCGGTTCGTCCAGCACCAGCACGTTCGAGGGCAGCGACAGCACCCGCGCCAGCACCAGCCGGCCACGCTCGCCGCCTGACAGCTTGCTGACCGCGGTGCCGGCCTGCTCGGGGCCGAACAGGAAGTCCTTCAGATAGCCCATGAAGTGCTTGGGCTGGCCGTTGATGACGAGGGTATCCGAGCCGCCGCCGGTCACTGCCTCCTTGAGCGTCATGTCGGCGCTGAGCGTGGCGCGGCGCTGGTCGAGGCTGGCGAGTTCGAGGTTGGCGCCGAGCCGCACCGTGCCGCTGTCGGGCGGCAGCTCGCCGGTCAACAGCTTGATCAGGGTGGTCTTGCCCGCGCCATTGGCGCCGATGATCCCCAGCCGGTCGCCCCGGATCACCCTTGTGGTGAAATCCTTGACGATGACCCGCTCGCCAAAGGCCTTCGAGATATCCTTGGCCTCCATCACCATCTTGCCCGAGGTCTCGCCCTCGGCGACCGAGATCTTCACCTCGCCGACGCCGCGCTTCAGGTCGCGCCGTTCCTGGCGCAGCGCGAGCAGCCCGTCGAGCCGGCGCACGTTGCGCTTGCGCCGGGCGGTGACGCCATAAGTCAGCCAGTGTTCTTCGCGGACGATCTGCCGGTCGAGCTTGTGCCGGGCGGTTTCCTCCTCCTCCAGCACCTGGTCGCGCCATTCCTCGAAGCCGCCGAACCCCTTGTCGAGGCGGCGGGTGACGCCGCGGTCGAGCCAGACGGTCGAGCGGGTGAGGTCGGCGAGAAAGCGCCGGTCGTGGCTGATGATCACCAGCGCCGAGCGGATGCTGGAAAGCTCGTTCTCCAGCCACTCGATGGCCGGCAGGTCGAGGTGGTTGGTCGGCTCATCGAGCAGGATAATGTCCGGTTCGGGGGCCAGCACCCGGGCCAGGGCGGCGCGGCGCGCCTCGCCGCCGGAGAGTCGATGTGGCTCCTCGTTGCCGGTGAGGCCGAGCGCGTTGAGCAGGTAGGTGGCGCGGTAATGATCGTCGCCCGCCTGCATGCCGGCTTCGACATAGGCGAGCACGTTGGGATAGCCCGACAGATCCGGTTCCTGCGGAAGATAGCGGATGGTGGCGCCCGGCTGCAGGAAGCGACGGCCGCCATCGGGCTCGATTTCGCCGGCGGCGATCTTCAGCAGCGTCGATTTGCCGGAGCCGTTGCGGCCGACCAGCGCCACCTTCTCGCCCGGCAGCAGCGACAGTTCGGCGCCCTCCAGCAGCTCGCTGGAGCCCAGACGCAGGCGGATTTGCTGCAGGAACAATATGGGCGCGGCGGCCATCGGCTAGTCCAGTTCAATAGGTTCGGGGGCATAGAGCATGGGGCCGCCGCGAGATCAACGCGGGGGGGGCGCGCTGGAGCGCTTTCAAGAAAATGCCTGTCCTCGCGAAGGCGGGGATTGCAGACGTTACCGGTTCGGAGACGCGCCAAATCAAAGACTTGAAGCACTTCGGCGCTTCTGCCGCGGCGAACTGCTGTTGCTGCCAAAGATGAATGAACCGAGCCTGACGGCCAGAGTCACAAGCCGTTCAACTGCCACTTGGCAAAAGCGCCCGGCCTCGGGCTTCGGGCAGGTCGGGCAGGTGAGCGAGGGCCATGGGTTTGGGCCTTTGTCCGTCTGCCGGCAACCCCAGAGAGAGACTGGGTTCCGCCGCACGATCAACGCCCTTCGGGTCGGGCGCGTGTGGCGAAAGGGCGGATGCCGGACGGTTGGAGTCGGTCCGGCATCCGCCGCTAAGTCAGAGGGTTCAGTGCGCCGCTTCGCGGATCAGCACCGGCTCCATATCTTCGAACTTGAGGCCAAGCCGATCGCGCAGCGAGCGCCGCTTCGAAGCGAGGTCGGCGATAGTGTAGCTCTCGAGCACATTGAAGAACGCGCCCAGTGCCTCGCGCAACGCCGCATTGACGTCGCAGCTGTCGGCCAAGGGGCATGTCACGTCGCCATCCTCGAAGCACTCGGCCATCGAGAAGCTCTCTTCGGTGAGGCGGACGGTGTCGAGCAGGGTGATCTCTTCGGCCGGACGGCCGAGCTTGATGCCGCCGCGGCGGCCGCGCACCGTCTCGATCAGGCCGTTTTCAACCAGCGGCTTGATCAGCTTGAACAGGAACAGTTCCGAAATCGCATGTGCCTTGGCGATGTCGGCGACCCGGCTGAGGCCGGGCGCATTGACCGCACAATAGATCAGAGTGCGGATGGCGTAGTTGGACTGGCGAGTCAGTCTCATCGAATCTCCGATTCGGCGCGTCACGCCGACTTCTTGCTGCTTCCCCACGCAAAGCCCCGGATACCGGGCAATCTCTGCGGCTGGATGGGGTCTGGAACCGCCCACAGTTTATAACGGTTCTAAACTTAGTCAAGAAAACATGACGCCTGCGTTCAGGATTGTGCGGGCGGGGGAGATCGGCCCGCCCGCACATCGCATCATTTGTCGAGATAGGGCCGGTGCAGCGCCAGGTCAGGCTCGCTGAGGCGATCCTGCGCGGTAAAGTTCTGGTGCCAGTAGGGGTAGGGGAGGTTCGGCTGGCTGACCGCGTCGAGTCTGCCCAGTTCCTCGGCGGTGAGCTGCAGCTCGGCGGCTTTCAGGTTGTCCTCGAACTGCTCGATATTGCGGCCGCCGACGATCACCGAGGCAACGATCGGCTTACTCAACAGCCAGGCCAGCGACACCTGCGCGCCGGAGACGCCATGCGCGCTGGCCACTTCGTTGACCACATCGACGATCTTCCACAGGTGCTCCGGATCATAGATCGGCGGCTCCTTGAAGCCGCGCACCTGCCGGCCATCGCTCGGCTTCGAGTTGCGGGTGTACTTGCCCGACAGCCACCCGCCGGCCAGCGGCGACCACACCAGCACCGAAACGCCCTGGTCGAGCCCGGCCGGGATCAGCTCGAACTCGGCCTCACGCGAATGCAGCGTGTAGTGGATCTGCTGGGAGACGAAGCGCTGGTAGTTGCGCTCGTTCGAGGTGGCGAGCGCCTTCATCAGGTGCCAGGCCGAATAGTTCGAGCAGCCGATATAGCGGACCTTGCCCGAGCGGACGAGCGTATCGAGCGCCTCCAGCGTTTCCTCGAGCGGCGTCTGCCCGTCCCACTCATGCACCTGGTAGAGGTCGATGACGTCGGTCTTCATCCGTTTGAGCGACGCTTCCGCCTCGCGGATGATGTGCCAGCGGCTGAGGCCGCGATCATTGGGCCCCTTGCCGCGTGGGAAGCGCACCTTGGTGGCGATCAGCAGCCGATCACGCCGCCCGTCGGTCAGCGCCTCGCCGATGATCGTTTCCGAGACGCTCCCCGAATAGACGTTGGCGGTGTCGATCAGGTTGACGCCATGGTCGAGGCAGAGGTCGATCTGGCGCTGCGCCTCCTTGACGTTGGTATCGCCCCACAACCCATCGCCGCCGAACGTCGCCGTGCCGATCGACAGCGACGAGACCTTGAGGCCGGAACGGCCGAGCAATCGATAGTCCATGCTACCCTCCAGGAAATGTCGGCGCGGACCCTAAACCAGCGCGATGACAATGGGGAGTGTCCAAAGGCACGACGGAGCGCCGGCCGCCGGAAGCGGGGACAGAGACCGGCAGAAGAGCCTTCCAGGGGCTGATCTCGCAACCCGCTTTGCGTGAGTTAACGAACCGCTACCCGGGTCGTCAGGCAACGGTCAGCACGACCGCCTTACTCTACGGCTCGGAGGTGGTGGAGGTGATCGCTTACATCGTGCAATTGCCAAGGGGCGACATCAGGCGCTTCGGCATGTTCAGCAGCATCGTGGTGCAGTCCGAGGAGATTCCCAGCATCGTCAGCATCGAGCCCGGTTACGCCGTGCGGCTGATGCGAGCCCACACGCAGATGGCTGCCATCATGGGGCAGATGTTCCCGACCTGGCGGATCGAACGGCTGACCGAGACGACGCGGCGCCCGTCATCAGGCCGGCCAGTGCTGCTGCACCCGCCCATCCTCGCTTTCAAGAAAGACCCGGTTATCGCCTCGGGTCCGCCGGGCCATGTCGACCGCGGCGCGGACCGCCCGATCCAGCGTTGAGTGGTTCGCGAGGACGGTAGGGCCGACGCTCAGGGTCCAGCGACCTTGGTTCGGGGAGACGAGAAATCGGAGGGGCTGCATCATCTGTTGCGTGCGCCGATCCTGTTACGAGGACACCAGCGTGCGCAATGCCGCGTTATCGGCGCGTTAACCGTTTGGCTGGTCAGGAGACCACGGTAATTTTCTCGCTGGCGCGGGTGACCCCGGTGTAGAGCCAGCGCTGCCGATCCTCGCGGAAGACATAGCTTTCGTCGAACAGGTAGACGTTGTCCCACTGGCTGCCCTGGGCTTTGTGCACGGTGAGGCAATAGCCGAAAGTGAACTCGTCGTACTGGCGGCGCTCGGGCCAGCTCAGCTGGTCTTCTTCGCCCGAAAAGAACGCCGCGTGCGTCACCACTTTGGCCTGCGTCGCCTTGGCGCCGGTGACTTCGTCCGGGTCGAGCGTCATCGAGTAGCGGGCGTTGGAGCGCTTCTTGACCTCGGCAGCCGTCCAGATCTGGCCATTGAGCAGCTTCTTGACCGGGTTGTTCCTGAGGCACACCAGGCGATCGCCGGCCACCGGCTCGTGCCGGGGCAGGTTCTTGATCTCGCGGATGCGGTCATTATAGGCCACCCGCGTCTTGTTGCGGCCGGCCAGCACCTGGTCAGCTTCCATCACCGCGTCGCGGTCGACATCGGCGCGCGGAATGACGAGGCTCTCGCCATAGCGGCCATGCTCGAGATAGCCGCCCTCGCGGATTTCCATCGACATGCGGATGATCGGGTTGTCCGCCGCCTGGCGGTGGATCTCGGTCAGCATATAGTCGGGCTCGTCGGCGGTGAAGAAACCAGCGCCCTGCACCGGCGGCAGCTGGAACGGATCGCCCAGCACCAGCACCTTGGTGCCGAAGCTGAGCAGGTCCCGGCCGAGCTGCTCGTCGACCATCGAGACCTCGTCGATGACGATCAGGTCGGCAGTCAGCGCCTCGCTTTCCGGGTCGAGCGCGAATTTCGGCTCGCCATCTTTCTCCGACACCAGCGCGTAGATCAGCGAGTGGATGGTCGAGGCGCCGCGCGCCCCGTATTTCCGCATCACCATCGCCGCCTTGCCGGTGAAGGCGGCATATTTCACCGACTTCACCCCCTGGGCGAGATGGCGGGCGAGCGTCGATTTGCCGGTGCCGGCCCAGCCGAACAGCCGGAACACCTGCTTGCCGTCCTTGTCCTTCAGCCAGCGCGATACCGACTGCAGCGCTTCATCCTGTTGCGGCGACCACTCCATCAGCCGATGCGCACCGTGACGGTTCCGATGCCTGATATCGAGCCTTCGAGCAGGTCGCCTTTGACCACAGCAGAGACCCCGGCCGGCGTACCGGTGAAGATCAGGTCGCCGGGGAATAGCTCGAAATACTTCGACAACTCGGCGATCACATGCGGCAGGTCCCAGGTCATGTCGGCGATATCGGCCGACTGGCGGGTCTCGCCATTGACGCGGAGCTCGATGGCGCCCCTGAGCGGGGTTGGAATGCTCGCGGCCGGGACCAGTGTGCCGATCGGCGCGGAATGGTCGAACCCTTTGGCCACTTCCCAGGGCTTGGCGCCCTTCTTGGCCCAGGCCTGCAGGTCGCGGCGCGTCAGGTCAATGCCGACCGCATAGCCCCAGACGTGGTTCATCGCCTCGGCGACGGCGATGTTCCTGCCGCCGGCGCCGATGGCGGCGACCAGCTCGATCTCGTGGTGGTGGTTCTGCGTCTCGGACGGGTAAGGCGAATCGGCGCCCTCGATCACCAGCGCATCGGCGGGTTTGGCGAAGAAGAACGGCGGCTCGGCATTGGGATCGTGCCCCATCTCGCGCGCGTGCTCGGCATAGTTGCGGCCCACGCAATAGATGCGGCGAACCGGGAACAGTCCTCCGCCGGCAACGGGGACGGCAGGCTGCGGCGGCGGCGCGATAACGTAATCGGACATCGTGGTTCCCATACTCTGAGGCGCGCCACACTAATCGAATCGGTCGTGGGACAAAATGAGAACTTTGCTCGTCGGCAAGTTCCCTGGGGGCGGCGGCTGCGCCGTTTGGGGTGCTTGACTTGGCCGTTGGGGTCGGGCTCGGGTTGACCTCTACTTGAGGAGTACGCCGTGACCGCCATCGACCCGTTCGACATTCCCAACCTGGTGCCGGACTTCGAGGCGGTGAAGAATGGCAACCTCGCCGCCAGCGCCCGCACCCGCGCCACACTGAGGAGCCGGTTCGACCTCAGCTACGGCGACGGAGCGCGGCAGCGGCTCGACCTGTTCTTTCCCGAGAACGCCACGGGGCCGCTGCCGATCCACATGTTCATCCACGGCGGCTACTGGTTCTTGAACGACAAGGAAATGTTCGCCTTTCCCGCCGAGACCATCACCCGCAGCGGCGCGATCGCGGCGATCGTCGAATACACGCTGATCCCCAATTCCCGCATGGCGCAGCTGGTCGACGAAGTGCGGCAGGCGGCCCGCTGGCTGATCGGAAATGCGGCAAGCTTCGGCGGCGACCCCAATGCGTTTTCGGCCTCGGGGCACTCGGCCGGGGGGCACCTCGCGAGCTATGTCGCGGCGCGCGCCCCGCACGAGGCGCATGCGCCCAATATCCCGGTGAAGTCGCTGCTGCTGGTGTCCGGGCTCTATGACCTGCGGCCGATCACCCAGAGCTACCTGCAGCCTGACCTGCTGCTGACCGACGAGGAGGTGGCCAACTTCTCCCCGCTCGGCGCCGAGCAGCTGGCCGGCCCCGAGGTGGTGGTGGCGGTCGGCCACAACGAGACCGAGCCGTTTCACCTGCAGGCGCAGGACCTCTGCTTCGCCGCCGAACGGCGCGGCCTCAACTACGAGCGGATCACGTTGCCCGATCTCGACCACATGACCATCGTCCGCGACCTCGGCCGGCCCGAGAGCCGCATGGGCGGGTTGCTGGCGGAGACGATTGCGGCGTCGCGGGGGTAGGGGTTCTGAACCGGTAGTCACGGGAGGCGGCCGAGCGGGGGGATGGCCCCCACCTCGCCTCCCCACCGGGTGTCATCCCAGCGAAAGCTGGGACCCATTTCACAGCCCGCGCGGAGGGAGAGTTGGGTCCCAGCTTTCGCTGGGATGACATCGAGTGGGTGGAGAAACCGTGCAACCCAACGGCGAAATCCCTCGAGCCCCCGCCCCTCAAACCTCGATATCGAACACCAGCAAACCCTTCACCCCACCCTCGAGCGCCGCAACCAGCCGCTTGCCCGCCTCCTGGTGCTTGCCATCGGCGAGGTACGCGTCGCGCGCCGCGGCGTCCGGAAAGTCCATGGTAAAACCGTCGACAAAGCCCTGGTGCAGGCCCTCGGGCGAGACGTTCGGCCCATAGCTCATGTGATCGATCGCAAGATGCACGCCGAGTGCTGCGAGCTGGTCGTAGATCGACTGTATCTCGCTCAGGGGGACATCGTCGCGGAATTTCAGGAACACGCAGTGCCGGATGGTCATCAGTAGGTGGTCCTGCCGCCCGAGAGATCGAACACCGAGGCGGTGGTAAAACTGTTTTCCTTCGACACCAGCCAGGCGACCATGTTGGCGAGCTCATCCACCTCGAGGAAGCGGCCGCGCGGGATGCGGCTCAGCATGTACTCGATGAACTCCTTGGTGACTTCCTTTAGGATGGCGGTATTGGCCACCGCCGGGGTGATGGCGTTGACCGCGATATCGTACTTGGCGACTTCCTTGCCCAGCGCCTTCACCAGCCCGAGCACGCCGGATTTTGAGGCGGCATAAGCGGCGGCATTGGGGTTGCCCTCCTTGCCGGCGACCGACGAGATGTTGACGATCCGGCCATAGTTGCGCGCCTTCATCGAGGGGATCACCACGCGGTTGACGTAGAACGTGCCGTTGAGGTTGATCTCGATGACGCGCCGCCATTCGTCGAGCCCATACTCGTCGAGCGGCGCGTTCTTGCCGGCAATGCCGGCCGAGTTGAGGAGGATCGAGACCGGGCCGACCTCCTTTTCCACCGTAGCATGCGCCGCGGCCAGCCCGTCATAATCGGTGATATCGACCGTCTGGCTCGATGCCTCTGCGCCGAGCAGCCCCGTTGCCAGCTTCAAGGCCTCGGCGTCGCGGTCCCAGAGGCTGACTTTGGCGCCCGAGGCGATGAAGCGCTTGGCACAGGCCAGGCCGAAGCCCGAGGCGCCGCCGGTGACCACTGCCACCTGCCCGTTGAGATCGATCTGATTCACGTTTGTTCCCTCGCTGCCGGTTTCCCCGGCCGTTTCCTCGCAACAACGGCTAACATGTTAGTTCCGATGAAACCAGTCGCTGCCGTGTCGATGCGCCGCGACCATCAAGATGATTGCCGCGCAAGGCGCTGTCGTGTGAGGGTTATTTACGGCTGGTGGCACGAGAGCAGGGGGCTGCACTCGGCTGGCCGATGCGAGGCATGACGCGCCATGGCCTACAAACCCTTCGATGCCGATGCGCTGATCGACGCTGCCGCGCCGCTGCTGCAGCTGCGCGTCGCACCCGAGCACCGGGCCGGCATCAAGCTCAACCTGAAGACCGCCTCGAAGATGGCGGCGCTGGTCGAGCAGATCAAGCTCGACGATGACGCCGAGCCGGCGCCGGTCTATCGCGCATGAAGGCGACCGCCGACGCCGTCGAGATCGCCGAAGCCGTCAAAGGCGGCCAGGTAACGGCACGCGCCGTGACCGAGGCGGCGCTCAAGCGCATCGAACGGCACAACCCGATGCTGGGCGCCTTCACCGACGTGACGGCGGCCCGGGCGCTCGAGCAGGCCGAACTGGTCGACAGCAAGATCCGCAACGCCATGGATCCCGGCCCGCTCGCCGGCGTGCCGTTCGCGGTCAAGAACCTCTACGACATCAAGGGCATCGCGACCCGCGCCGGCTCGAAGATCAACCGCGACAACCCGCCGGCAGCGCGCGATGCAACGCTGGTGAGCCGTCTCGAAGCCGCGGGCGCCGTGCTGCTCGGCGGCCTCAACATGGACGAATACGCCTACGGCTTCACCGGCGAGAACGCCCATGACGGCCCGTCGCGTAACCCACACGCCCTCGACCGGATGACCGGCGGCTCCTCAGCCGGCCCGGCTGCTGCGGTGGCTGGCGGGCTGGTGCCGTTGAGCCTCGGCTCCGACACCAACGGCTCGATCCGCGTGCCGGCCTCGTTCTGCGGCTTGTTCGGGCTGAAGCCGACCTATGGCCGGCTGAGCCGAGCCCACAGCTTCCCCTTTGTCTCCAGTCTCGATCACCTCGGTCCGCTCGCCCGCTCGACCCGCGACCTGGCTTTGGCCTATGACACGCTGCAGGGTTTTGACGAGGCCGATCCGGCGCAGACCAAGCGGGTGAACGAGCCGACCTTCGCGCGGCTGAAGCATCCGATCCCCGGGCTGCGCATCGCCGTCGCCGGCGAGTATTTCCTCGGCGCGCCGGAAGTGCAGGCGCAGGTACAGAAGGTGGCGAAGGCCCTCGAGGTGACCAAGACCGTCACCCTGCCCGATGCGCAGGCAGCCCGCGCCGCAGCCTTCCTCATCACCATGGCCGAGGGCGCGGCGTTGCATCTCGATCGGCTCAGGCAACGCCCCGACGATTTCGACCCCGAGGTGCGCGACCGGCTGCTCGCCGGGACCATGCTGCCTGCTGTCTGGGTGGAGCGGGCGCAAAAACTACGCCGGGTGTTCCGCGATCGGGTGCTGAAGCTGTTCGACGGCGTCGACGCCATCCTCGCCCCGGCAACGCCGATGAAGGCGCCGCTGCTCGGCCAGAAGACCGCGATGTTCGGCGGCGTCGAGCTGCCAGTACGGCCCAATCTGGGGATCTTCACCCAGCCGATCTCGTTCGTCGGCCTGCCGGTGGTGACGGTGCCGGTGTGGCAGTATGGCGAGGACCTGCCGCTCGGCGTCCAGGTGATCGCCGCGCCGTGGCGCGAGGATGTGTGCTTGAGGATCGCCCACCAGCTGGAAACGGCAGGGGTATGCAAGGCCCCGGTGGCGCAGGGGTTTGCGGACTGAGCTGAGAGGCAATTCGACCCGATTCACGCCGGTGCGGGCTGACCCCCACCCCTGTCCCCTCCCCGCAAGGGGGAGGGAGACCCTCACACTGACATCGCAGTTTGCGTCTCCCTCCCCCTTGCGGGGAGGGATCAAGGGTGGGGGTCCACAGCCACCAGCGGCAATGGATAGCTAGCCGTGCCGTTAAGCCGTCCAGCCGCCGTCGATGATCTGCACCTGGCCGGTGGTGTAGGTGGCGCCGGCGAGATAGACGGCGAGGTCGGCGACCTCTTCCGGCTGGCCGATGCGGCCAATCGGCTGGCGGGCGATGAAGGCTTTCTTCGCCGCTTCGAAATCGCCCGTGGCGTGCCAGCGTTCGTGCAGCGACGGCGATTCGACGGTGCCCGGGCAGATGGCGTTCACCCGGATGCCCTTGTCGGTATAGTCGGCGGCCATCGACTTGGTGAGCCCGACCACGGCGGCCTTCGAAATGGTGTAGGCGGCGCGGTTCGGCACCGCGGTCACCGACGAGGCGACAGTCGCCATGTTGATGATGCAGCCATCCTTACGCTCCAGCATCTGCGGCAGCACCGCCTTGATGGCGCGGATCTGCGCCCAGACGTTGAGGTCGAAGGCGAATTCGAGGTCCTTGTCGGGCATTTCGAGCACGGTACCCGACTGCACCACGCCGGCGCAGTTGAACAGGATATCGATGCGGCCGATCTCGGCCACCGCCTTGTTCACTTCTTCGGTGCTCAGCACGTTGAGAACCCGGGTGGTGACACCGGGAGTGCCGTCCAGCTCTTTGAGCTTTGCCGCATTGACGTCGGTGGCGATCACCTTGGCGCCGGCCTTGACGAAGGCATGCACCGAGGCAAGGCCGATACCCTGCGCCGCGGCGGTAATGAGAACGATCTTGCCGCTGATATCGGCCATGGGAAGTCTCCAGTTCTTGCTTGGTGTCTCAGGCAGCGAGATGCGCGTCGGGCGCGCGCCTCGCGGTGTAGATGGCGGTGGTCATGTTGCGCTCGACGCGACCGCCGAATTGCATGCCTGCGATGTCGAAAAGCCCGTCGAGCAGGCGCGTCCGCTCAAGCGGAGGCAGCGCAGTCACGTTGGAATAGGTGGAGTAGAGTGCGCGTACCCCTCGGGGGTCGAGGGCGAGCGTCCAGCGCAGGAACTGCGGCTCGTCTGACACGAACCCTGCAGCGTCAAAATCTGCGAGACGAGCGTCGGCATCGCTGGCGAACGAAAGTCTGCCCGAACCACGACCGGTGCTGACACGGTGTCCTTCGAACAGGTGTGCCGTGGCCTCATGGAACGGATCGGGACGTCCGGCGTCACCAAAGTCGTTCCAGATCAACGCCACCGAGCCGTTATCTCGCAGCAGGCCGCCGATGCGCTTGAGGGCTGGAACCGCATCAAGCCAGTGGAAGGCTGTCGCGCTGACCACCAGGTCGAAAGACGTGGGCCGCAGTTCGGCATCCTCGAAGGTTTCGCCGACCACCGTGAGGCGCGGGTCGGCTGCGGTCTTGGCGAGGAATGCTGCAAGCCGCGTATCAGGCTCGATCGCGACCAGCCGCGCCGGATCGTGCGTCAGCAGCGGAATCGTCGCGAGGCCGGTGCCCGCCCCAATCTCGAGGATGTCGATGCCGGCGCGAAGACCGGCCCGCTGCACCAGCGCATCCCAGGTCGCCTGCGGATAGGGCGGCCGGGCGGGATGATAGTTCGCCGGATCGGCGCCGAACGCTTCCCTGCCGAAGCTCCGCTCCAGACTGGCTGGTTCGCTGGCGACGATCGGCACGATGGCGCTCCTAAAGGTGGATCGAATGCGAGCCTTCGACGGTCATCCGCTCGATGGCATCGAAATCCCAGGCGATGCCCAGCCCCGGCTTCGATGACGGGATGGCCTTACCATCCCGGATGGTCATCCGTTCAGTCGTCAATTGGTCTAGCTGCGGGATGTATTCGACCCAGCGGCCATTCGGAATGGCGGCGCAGAGCCCGACATGCAGCTCCATCAGGAAATGCGGGCAGACCGCGATGTTGAAGGCTTCGGCCATGTGCGCGACCTTCAGCCAGGGGGTGATGCCGCCGACCCGGCCGACATCGACCTGGATGATCGAGCACGCATGGCGCTCCAGATACTCGCGGAAATGCATCGCCGAATAGAGGCTCTCGCCGATGGCAATGGGGATCGAGGTGTGTTCCGAGAGCCGGGTGTGGCCGGAAATATCCTCGGCGGTCAGCGGCTCCTCGAACCAGCCGATATCGAGCGGTTCGTAGGCGCGGGCCCGGCGGATCGCCTCGTCGACATTGAAGCGCTGGTTGGCGTCGGTGAAGATTTCGAAGCCGGGGCCGACCGCCTCGCGCACCGCCGAAATGCGGCGCACATCCTCGTGGATCGGCCGGCCGACCTTCAGCTTGCAGCCGCCGAAGCCGTCGGCTTTGGCGCGCAGCGCATCTTCGATCAGCGCGGCTTCCTCGAGATGCAGCCAGCCGCCTTCGGTGGTGTAGAGCGGAATGGCGTCCTGCGCGCCGCCGGCGAGGAGATGCAGCGGCAGCCCGAGCTTGCGCGCCTGGAGGTCCCACAACGCCGTGTCGATGGCGGCCAGCGCGATCGAGGTGATGGCGCCGGTGGTGGTGGCGTGGGTGAGGAACAGCAGCTCGCGCCAGAGCTTTTCGATCTCGTTGGCTTCGCGGCCGATAATGGCGGGAACCAGCGTGCGCTTTAAGAGCTCGATCACCGAGTGACCGCCGGTGCCGATGGTGTAGCTGTAGCCGGTGCCGGTGACGCCATCCGCATCGGTGATGCGGACAATCGGGGTCTCCTGCGACACGAAGGACTGGATGGCGTCGACCCGCTTCACCTTGGGTTTGAGGTCGACCATCAGCACTTCGACCCGCGCGATCCGCGCCATGGCTTCCTCCCCGAGGCGATGCGCACACCGGCTGAATCCGGCTTGTTGTGCATATGTGAAAAGACTATTCGTGAGTAAGCACGTGAGGTTTGCGGCGTCAATTGCGCCGAAGGGAGGAAGGCGCGTGGTTCCCCTCGAGGATCTGGAGAAGTACCGCGCCCCGGCCCTCGATAAGGGGCTGGATATCCTCGAGTTGCTGGCGGCGACCGAGGAGAGCCTCAGCCAGGCCGAGATCGCCAAGGCGCTCGACCGCTCGCCCAACGAAATCTATCGCATGCTCGACCGGCTGGTGCGCCGGGGCTTCGTGCGCCGCACGTCCGCGGATCGGTATGAGGTGACGCTGAAGCTGTTCGAGCTGGCGCATGCCCGCCCGCCACTGCAGCGGCTGTTGAGCCAGGCCATGCCGGTGATGCGGCGCTTCGCGAGGGATGCGCAGCAGGCCTGCCATCTCGCCATCTATGACCGCGGCAACCTGGTGGTGGCGGCGCAGGTCGATGGCCCCGGCTACTGGAACGTCTCGGTGCGGGTGGGCTCGCGCATCAGCCTGATCAACACCGGTTCCGGCCATGTGCTGCTCGCCTTCGCCGCGGCCGACGAGCGCCGGCTGATGCTCGAGGAGCAGGATCAGCCCGAGCAGCTGACGCCGGCGCTGGAAGAGCGGCTGACCCGGGTGCGCCAGCAGGGTTTTGAGAACATGCAGAGCCTGCAGATCGCCGGGGTGAACAATCTCTCCGTGCCGATCCTCGGGCCGATGGGCCGGGTGCTGGCAGTGTTCACCTGCCCCTATTCGGAGCGGCTGGACGTCAAGACCGCGCCGGGGTGCGATGCGGCCTTGCAGCTGCTGATCGCCTGCGGCCAGGAAATTTCGCAGCGGCGGAGCTGAGCGTCTGGCGCGAGTTGGCCGAGAATATCGTCCACACTCGATGTCATCCCTGCGAAAGCAGGGATCCAACTCGCAGCCCGCGACAGCGGAGAAATGGGTCCCAGCTTTCGCTGGGATGACACCGGTGGGTGGGAGAGGCCGCCCGCCTGACAAATGAGTTGCAAGGGAGAGACGAGACAATGAAGCGTTATGGGGCGGTGCTGGGGCTGAAGCCCGAGGCGGTGGCGGATTATGTGCGGGTGCATGCCGCGGTGTGGCCGGATGTGCTGAAGCAGATCAAGAACTCCAACATCCGCAACTACTCGATCTTTTTGAAGCAGCCGGAGAACCTGCTGTTCTCCTATTTCGAGTATGTCGGCACCGACTACGCCGCCGATATGGCGGCGATGGCGGCCGATCCGGTGACGCAGGAATGGTGGTCGGTCTGCATGCCGATGCAGTCGCCGCTCGAGACCCGCAAGGATGGCGAATGGTGGGCCTCGATCGACGAGGTGTTCCACACCGATTGAGTGAACCGATGCAGCCCAGGCTCGCCTTCGCCTACGATCCCCAATTCACCGAGCACGTCTTCGCCGCCGAGCAATTGCAGCGGCTGGCGGGCCTCTGCGACATCCTGCGGCATGAGCCGCTGCTCGAGCTCACCTCGCCTGATGCGAAAGCCATACTGGCGGAGACCGAGATCCTCATCACCGGCTGGGGGCCGCCGCAGCTCGATGCAAGCACCCTCGCGTTGGCGCCGAAACTCCGGCTGATCGCCCACTCGGCCGGCTCGATAAAGTACTTCATCGCGCCCGAGGTGGTGGAGCGTGTCGCCGTGACCTCGGCGGTAACCGCCAATGCGGTGCCGGTGGCGGAGTTCACCGTCGCGGCGATCCTCTTTGCCAACAAGGGCGTGCTGCAGTTCCGCGACATCTACCGGCGCGAACGGCGGCACCTGCGTTCGCACCCGCTGATGGCCTCAGGGCTCGGCAACTACCGAAAGACCGTCGGCATTGTCGGCGCTTCACGCATCGGGCTCAAAACCATCGAGTTGCTGGCCCCCTACGATTTCGAGCTGCTGCTGACCTCGACCAGCACCACGCCGGAGCAGGCGGCGGCGCTTGGGGTGGAACTGGTCGAACTCGACGACCTCCTGGCTCGTTCCGACGTCGCCTCGCTGCATGCCCCGGCGCTGCCCTCCACCCGGCACATGATAGACGCCAGGCGGCTGGCGCTGCTGCGCGACGGGGCGACCTTCATCAATACCGCCCGCGGCAGCATCGTCGACCAGGATGCGCTGCTCAGTGAGCTGGTCGCCGGGCGTCTCAATGCGGTGATCGATGTCACCGAGCCTGAGGTGCTGCCGGCGGAGTCGCCGCTTTACGATCTGCCCAACGTGCTGCTGACCCCGCACATCGCCGGCGCCATCGGCGGCGAGCGCGAACGGCTCGGCACGCTCGTCGTCGACGAGGTCGAGCGCTTCGTTCGCGGCGAGCCGCTGCTCTACCGGGTGCCGCACGAGTTGCTGGGGCAACTCGCCTGAGCTTCGTTTGACTGTACCGAACTTCCTGATACAAACGCCCTTCAGCGTTTGGGAGCGTCACGATTCATGAGCCGCAACTTCCTGCTCATCGACCCTGAGGAGAGGCCGGAGGTATTGAAGGCGCTCGCCTCCGAAGTGCGCGTCGCCATCCTCAAGCTGCTGCACGTGCAGGGCGCGATGAACGTCAACGATATCGCGGCCAAGCTTGGCCAGCCGCAATCGACGGTCAGCTCGAATATGCAGACCTTGGTGGAAGCCGGGCTGGTGCGCACCGAGACGCAGAAGGCGCGCAAGGGCAACCAGAAGATCTGCCACAGCCTGTTCGACGAAGTGCTGGTGATGTTCAAGGAGGACATCCGCCCCTTGAAGGCCAATGCCATCGAAGTGGCGATGCCGCTCGGGCTCTATACCAGCTGCGAAGTCTCGGCGCCGTGCGGGCTCTGCTCCACCGAGGGGATCATCGGGCTGCTCGACGTGCCCGATACCTTCCTCGATCCTGACCGCATGAAGACCGGGCTGATCTGGTTCACCCGCGGCTATGTCGAATACCAGTTCCCCAACAATGCCCGGCTGGCGCAGCAGAAGATCACCTCGATGGAGTTCAGCTTCGAGCTGAGCTCGGAAGTGCCCGGCACCAGCGCCGATTGGCCAAGCGACATCACCGTCGGCGTCAATGGCCAGGACATCGGCACCTGGACCTCGCCCGGCGATTTCGGCGACAAGCGCGGCGTCTACACCCCGGATTGGTGGAAGCTGAAGGGCAGTCAGTACGGCAAGCTCAAGAGTTTCCGCGTCAACGGGACGGGGACCTATGTCGACGGCATGAAGATCTCGCCGGTCTCGCTGAAGGACCTCGATCTCGACACCCACCACTCGATCCGGCTCCGGGTCGGGGTGAAGGAAGATGCCAAGCACCCCGGCGGCATCAACATTTTCGGGCGCGGCTTCGGCAATTACGATCAGGACATCGTGCTCCGGATCGAGACGGAGTGAGCAGAGGCGCATAGCGGGTGGCGATGGCGAGCAGGCAGGGAGCCTGTTTCGCGCGACATGCCATTCGCCGCGCACGACTCGCCACCCGCCCCTTGACGCGCCGCGACCTGTTCCATATCAAGCTAGGCGATATAGATCACCAAAGCTGGTGACATGGAGGAGCGTATGCGGGCGACGGTAACGGCGCACAAGGACTATACCATCTCGAAGATCGACGACCGGGTGTACGGGGCTTTCCTCGAACATCTCGGCCGCGCCATCTATACCGGCATCTACGAGCCCGGCCACGCCACCGCCGACAAGAACGGCATGCGCGGCGACGTCGCCCAACTGGTGCGCGACCTCAAGGTGCCGATGGTCCGCTATCCCGGCGGCAACTTCGTGTCGGCCTATAACTGGGAAGATGGCGTGGGGCCGCGCGA
Organism: Devosia sp. Root105; assembly: GCF_001424865.1. Taxonomy (NCBI): domain Bacteria; kingdom Pseudomonadati; phylum Pseudomonadota; class Alphaproteobacteria; order Hyphomicrobiales; family Devosiaceae; genus Devosia; species Devosia sp. Root105. Next base: position 247,924 of record NZ_LMCR01000001.1, on the reverse strand, counting down.
GCAACGCCCGACCCGGCTCGACCTCGCCTGGCACACCTCCGACAGCAACGCCGTGGGCGTTCACGAATTCGCCGACTGGTGTGAGCTGGTCGACACCGAGATGATGCTCGCCATCAACCTCGGTTCGCGCGGCCTCGACGATGCCCGCAACTTCCTCGAATACGTCAACGGCCCGACCGGTTCGTACTGGGGCGACCTCAGAAAGAAGAACGGTCGCGCCGATCCGTTCAACGTCAAGCTCTGGTGCCTCGGCAACGAGATGGACGGCCCCTGGCAGGTCGGTCACAAGACCGCCCACGAATATGGCCGCCTCGCCAACGAAGTCGCCAAGACCATGCGTGCCTTCGACAAGAAGCTCGAGCTGATCGTCTGCGGTTCGTCGCATGCGAACATGCCGACCTATCCCGATTGGGAACGCGAGGTGCTCGAGCACACCTACGACAATGTCGACCACATCTCATTGCACATGTACTTCGCCAACCGCGAGAACGAGCGTGCCCTGGCCGAAGGCGGCACCGCTGAGGTGCTGGCCAAGAACACTGCCAACTACCTGGCGCTCAACGAAAAGCTCGACCGCTACATCGCCACGGTGGCCTCGACCATCAGCTTCGTGAAGTCGAAGAAGCGCAGTAAGCACGACGTTTATATCAGCTTCGACGAGTGGAACGTCTGGTACCACTCCAACAAGCAGGATCGTAAGATCCTCGATGGCAATGACGGCTGGCCGCATGCGCCGCGCCTGCTCGAAGACATCTACAACTTCGAGGATGTGCTGCAGGTCGGCCTGATCCTCAACACCTTCATCCGCCGCTCCGACGTGGTGAAGCTCGCCTGTATCGCCCAGCTGGTGAACGTCATCGCGCCGATCATGACCGACCCCAAGGGGCAGGCCTGGCGGCAGACCATCTACTACCCGTACTATTTCGCCTCGGTCTATGGCCGCGGCACGGCGCTGCAGCTGGCGATCAACACCCCCGGCTATGACGCGGAGCACGGCGACAATATCGGCTATGTCGACGTCTCGGGTGTCCACAACCAGGAAGATGGCACCATCAGCTTCTTCGCAGTGAACCGTCACGCCACCGAAGCGATCGATGTCGACCTGAGCCTCGAAGGCTTTGGCGCTGCAACGGTGATCGACCACCAGGTGATGACCCACGCGAACCTGCGCGCCGTCAACACTGCCACCGAGCAGACCAATGTCGCCCCGTCCAAGGGTTCGGGCGCCAAGGTCGACGGCAAGGTGCTGAGTGTGAAGCTCCAGCCCCACTCCTACCAGATGATCCGCGTGAAGGTCTGAGGCCTGCCGCACGGCGGCCCCGGCCGTCGTCCGTCAAGCACCGGTGCGGGCTGACCCCCACCCCTGTCCCCTCCCCCAAACAGGGGGAGGGAGACCAAAACACTGGCATTCGTGAGAGCGTCTCCCTCCCCATGTTTAGGGGGAGGGATCAATGGTGGGGGTCAGCCCGCGCCGGACGTGCATTAGCCTTTGCCCCCATCCGCAAAGCATGATTGGGTCCGCCGCTGCAGCGAGACCCATGCTGTGGCGAAATTGATCAACTACAGCTTCGTGCTCCGCGAGCTCGGCTGTGACGGCTGGGTCGGCTGCGAATACCGCCCGCTGGCCGGGACCAGCGCCGGCCTCGGCTGCCGTTACCGCTGAGGCACATCGTTGGCGCGTCGGCGCGGGCCATCTGAGGGCATCGCCCCGAGTTGCCCCGGCCTGCCCCGAGTGACCAGCTACGCCGGCCGCGGCAGCCCTTCTAGGCTCGATCCACTTGGTCGGGTTCGGGCAGTGGGGCAATGGGGTCTTCGGGGGGTTGGCGGCGCCTGTTCGCCGCAACGCTGGCAGTCGAGCTGTCGCTCGCCATGATGCTGGCGCCGGCACGGGCGGCCGATGTCGACATTTCCACCAGCACCACCACCGGGGTGAACCTCAACCTCTATGCCGGTACCACGGTCGACATCCTCTCGGGCGTCGCGGTCAGCAACACCCTGGGCGGGCCGACGGTAAGCGGCACCGGCACCTGGACGCTTGGCAACCACGGCAGCGTCACCGGGCAGATCAAGCTCGACGGCGCCGGCTCCATGGTCACCAATTCTGGCCTCGTTACCGGCGGCAATGCCATCACGCTGCTCGGCGGCGGCACCGTGGTCAACGAGCTGGGCGCGACCATTAACGCCACCAGCAGCGGTATCAGCATCGGCAAGTTCCCCAGCGGCGGGAACCCCGGCGTCGGCCCGGGCGTCGTCGTCAATTCCGGCACCATCACCCAGGTCGTCGCCGGCGGCGACCTGGTGCTGCTGCAGTTCGGCGGCTCAGTGACCAACACCGCCACCGGCGTGATCACCGGCAACAGTTCCGGCAACGCCGTATCGATCGGCCAGGGCAGCGAGCGCACGGTGATCAACTCGGGCTCGATCATCAACACGCGGCTGACCGGCTTCTCCACCGGCGTGTTCGTGCAGGGTGGGCCGAGCATCATCACCAACAACGCCGGCGCCGTGATCAAGGGCGGCTATAATGGCGTCTATGCCAGCGCCACCGGGGTGCTGACGTTCAGTAATGCCGGCACCGTCGAATCGACCGGCAGCAGCGCCAGTTCCAAGGCAGTGGAGGCGACCGGCGGCGGCACTTTCCTCAACTCCGGCACCATCAGGTCGGCAGCGGGCGACGGGCTCTACCTCAACGCCGCCGGCACGGTGACCAACTCTGGCACCATCACCGGCGCCGTCAACGCCATCAACTTCAACGGCAGCAGCACCCGCACCCTGAAGCTCGATACCGGCTCGGTGCTCAACGGGCTGGTAAAGGGCGGCACCGGCACCGACAACCTGATCCTTCTCGGAACCGGCAGCGAAAGCGTCGCCAAGTTCCTCAACTTCGATACCCTGTCCATGCAGGGCAGCGCCTGGACGCTGAACGACGCCGGCAGCTTTTCGACCAGTGCCGAGGTGCAGGCCGGCGTGCTGAGCATTCTGGGCACGCTCACCAGTCCGACGATCGAGATCCGGGCGCTCGGCACGGTCAAGGGCACCGGCACGCTGGCGGGCGCGGTGAACAATGCCGGCACCGTCGACGTCTCGGCCGGCACGCTGAACGTCAGCGGCAGCTATGCCAACGAGGCGGGCGGCACCTTCAGGGTCGGCGTTACGCCCGCGGCGGCCGCCGGGCATCTCGCCGTCTCGGGCGTCGCCATGCTGGCCGGCGGCACGGTCAGCGTCACGGCCGCGAGCGGCTCCTATGCGCTGGGCAGCGCCTATCAGATCCTCACCGCCTCGAGCGTCAACGGCGCGTTCACCGGCCTCGTCGACGACTCGGCGTTCCTGCAGTTCGTGCTCGACTACGACACACCCGGCGAGGTGTGGCTGCGCGTTTCGGCGATCGCCAACCTCCCTGCGATCGCCGAGACGCCAAACCAACTCGCCACCGCCACCGCGCTACAGGCGCTGCCATCGAGCCCGCTGTTCGATGTCGTGGTGCCGCTGAACACCGCCGATGCGCTCGAGGCCTTCGACGATCTCTCGGGCGAGGTGCATGCCTCACTGTTGCGGGCCCTGGCCGATGCCAGCCGACACCCGCGTGACGTAGGCCTGGACCGGGTCGATGCCGCATTCGCCGCGCTTGCCGAAAGCCAGGTCGGCGCGCGCAACGTCTGGGCCCGCGGCTACGGCGGCGCCGGCACGGTGGATGGCGACGGCAACGCCGCCGGCTTCGACTTCGGTGCCGGCGGCTTGCTGCTCGGCGCTGACGGCTTGGTGAGCCGTGAGGTGTTCCTCGGCGTATTGGCGGGGATCGGTGGGGTCGCGGTCGACCTGCCCGAGCGGGACTCGCGGGCCGAAGCGACCACCTACCAGCTTGGCCTCTATGGCGGCGCGGCGCTGGGCGAAGTACGGCTGGCATTCGGCGCCGGTTTGGCTTCGAACCAGGTGTCGGTGACCCGCACCCCGAGCTTCACCGGCTTCAGCGAGACGGTCACGACGGACTACGCTACGACGACGGCGCAACTGTTCGGCGAACTCGGCTATGCGTTCGAACTCGGTGAGGTGACGCTGACGCCGTTTGTCCGCGCCGCGCTGATCGGCCAGTCGGGCGGGCGTTACGGCGAGAGCGGCGGCAACGCGGCCCTGAGCGGCGCTTCAGAAGACATCGGGGCGGCAGTGCTGACCGCCGGTCTCAAGGCGGCGCGCCGCTTCGTGCTCGGTGATGGCCTGGTGGTCGCCGCTCGCGGCAGCATCGCGCTGCAGCGCACCACCGGCGACCAGCCGACCGCCACGCACGGTTTTGCCGGCGGCACGCCATTCACGGTGAGCGGGGTCAAGCCGGATGACACCGCATTGCTGCTCGAAGCCGGGCTCGGCACCGAGCTGGCGCCGGGCGTGAGCCTCGATCTCGGCTACCAGGGCCAGTTCGGCAGCGCGCAATCGGCCCAGGCGGTGAAGCTCACGCTGTCGGGGAGGTTCTGAGACGCGGCCCCAGGGTCGGTGCGGGCTGCCCCCAGTACGTTCCACCTACTCGATGTCATCCCAGCGAAAGCTGGGACCCAACTCACAGCCTGCGCCAGCGGAAGGATGGGTCCCAGCTTTCGCCGGGATGACATCCGGTGGGGAGGGGAGGCTGAGCATAGCTCCGGCTCGCAGTCAGTTTGTTTCTCTTTTGTTCCCATGCTACAATCGTGGGCGAACAAGGAAAACACCCCATGGCCAATCGAGGCGGGAGCGCCGATCTGCCCTTGCATGGCGGGCGGGTGCCGAAATGGCTGAGCGAACGCATGGCACGGCTCGGCGCGGTGATCTGCCAGGCCATCGTCATGGAATATGGCCGCGACGAGCTGCTGAGCCGGCTGGCCCATCCGTTCTGGTTCCAGTCGTTCGGTGCGGTGATGGGGATGGATTGGCACTCCTCCGGCATCACCACCAGCGTGATCGGCGCGCTGAAGGGCGGCCTCCGGCCGCTGGAGCGCGAACTGGGCCTGCATGTCTGCGGCGGACGCGGCCGGCACTCGCGCAAAACCCCGGACGAACTGGTGGCGATCGGCAACCGCGTCGGCTTCGATGGGGCCGCTCTGGCCAAGGCCAGCCGGCTGGTCGCCAAGGTCGACAGCGCCGCGGTGCAGGACGGGTTCGAACTCTACCTCCACGGTTTCATCGTCGCCGATGACGGTCATTGGGTGGTGGTGCAGCAGGGCATGAAGGGCGATACGAAAACTGCGCGGCGCTACCACTGGCGCTCCGCGGGGCTGCGCAGTTTCGTCGAGCAGCCGCATGCGGCGATCGAAGGAGCGGGGCAGGGGACGATCGTCAACCTGACCGATGTTCGGGCGGCGCGCTCGCGCAGTTCGCAGGTCGATATCTTGGGCGGCATGGGACCGGATGCCATCGTGCGCGAGGTCGGTCGGATCGAGGGGATCGCCGAACCGACGCCGGTGGAAGACGATCAGCTCATGCTGCCGCATCTGGTGATGCCGGAGCACCACGATATCCGCCCCAAGGACGTGATGCTGCGCCGCCTGCACGGCAGCCTCGCCGCGGCGGCCGATCGGGCGCCCGCCGATTTCACCGAGCTGTTGCTGGTGCCCGGCGTTGGCGCGCGCACCGTGCGGGCGCTGGCCCAGGTGGCCGAGGTGGTGCACGGCGCACCACACCGCTTCGCCGACCCGGCCCGTTTCGCCATGGCGCATGGCGGCAAGGACAGCCATCCGTTCCCGGTACCGCTGAAAGTCTATGACGAGACCATCCGGGTGCTGAAATCGGCGGTCGGCAAGGCGAGGCTCGGCCGTGACGAGGAACTCGACGCGATCAAGCGGCTCGACCGGCAATCGCGCCAGCTCGAGGCCGGCGCCACCGGCCCGAGCTTTAACGAGTTCATTGCCGAGGAGCGGCGCCGGTCTCCCGAATATGGCGGCCGCACGGTGTTCGATGACCTGCCCAGCGCTTATGCCCGGGCCAAGATGCGGGTATAGCGATCGGGTCTGACCAGCGGACGCCCGAGAGATCAGCATGTCTACCGATGATCAGTTCACCCTCGTTTCGGCCGAGCAGCGGCCGGACCTGATCCCGGCATTCGCCGAGCTTGCAGCGCCGGTCTGGCCGGCCTTCATCGACGGCGACCGGGCGATCATCGAGTGTTGGGATCGCCTGTTCGATGCCGGCCTGTCCCGCTTCCAGTTCGTCGTGTTGCGCACCGGGCCCCGCGGAGCTGAACAGGTCGTGGCCAGCTCCAACAGCATTCCCTTCGCCTGGGCGCAGCCCGAGGACGATGCGTCCCTGTCCGATGACGGCTGGGATGCGGTGCTCAGCGCCGGCGTGGAGGCCTTTGTCGCCGGCCGGCCCGTCAACGCGCTCTCGGCGCTGTCGATCGTCGTGGCGCCCGAGCTTCGCGGCTCCGACTTGGCCGAGCGTCTGCTGCGCAACATGAAGGCCCGCGCCACAAAGGACGGCTTGCAGGCGCTGGTGGCGCCGGTCCGTCCGACACGGAAGCCGAGCTACCCGCTGACCTCGTTCGCCGACTATCTGGGCTGGACGACCGACAGCGGCGCTCCGTTCGATCCCTGGGTGCGCAAGCACTGGCAACTGGGGGCCCGCATCGTCAAGGTCGCGCCCCGCTCGATGACCGTGGCGGCACCGCTGTCACAATGGACGGACTGGACCGGTCTCCGCTTTCCGGTCTCGGGCCGCTTCCACCTGCCGGGTGGCCTGGCGCCACTCGTCGTCGACTGCTCTGCCGGAACCGGGCTGTATGAGGAACCCAACGTCTGGATGCAGCATCCGCTGGAGCCGTGAGCTGGGGTGCCTGCTCGCGGCCTGCGCCGGATGACACCGGTCACTGGGGAAAGCCGCACTCAAACAGCAGAAAATGAACGGGCCGGGCGGAGACCATCCGCCCGGCCCGCACTCAATACCGCCGACGATCAGTCGAAGAAGCCGGCGTCCTCTTCCTTGAGGTAGCGCTTGGCCGCCTTGGCATCGATGTCGAGGCCGAGGCCGGGGCCCGGCAAGAGGTCGACATGGCTGTCGACGACGATCGGTCCGGAGGGCAGGCCCGTGACGATCTCGTTCCAGAACTCGTCGGAGGCCGACGGATACTCGAAGGCGATATAGTTGGCCGGCAGCGTGGCGCAGACATTGATCAGCGCGCCGAGACCGAGCAGGCCATTCGCCGTGCCGTGCGGCGCCATCATGATCGAGTGCATATAGGCGTGCTCGGCCACCCACTTGAGCTCGGCAATGCCGCCGATATCGGCCGGATCCGGACCGACGACGCGCACCGCCTGGGTCTCGATCAGTTCCTTGAAGTTGTGGCGCAGGTAGATCTGCTCGCCGGTATGGATCGGCGTGGTGGTGGAGTTGGTGAGCTCACGATAGGCCTGCGGGTTGACCCACGGCACGTAGTCGCCGGTGAGCATGTCCTCGAGCCACATGATGTTGTATTTTTCGACGGCATTGGCGAACTTGATGGCGTCGTTGAGGAACCAGCCGGGGCCGCAGTCGAGCGCCAGGCTCACTTTGTCGCCCAGCGCTTCCTTCATCGCGATGACGCAGTCGAGCAGGTAGTTGAAGCCGTGCTCGGAGATCTGCCCCTGGTCCATGGCGCCATGGTAGCCGGCCTTTTTGCCGATCGGGCCATAGTGGAAATCGGGGTAGCTGTCCTTCTGGCTGGAATGGAAGCTCAGCCCCTGCTTGACCATGAAGAAGTTCTGCGGCTGCTCGGCCATCCACTTGACGTCGGCGGCGAAATCCTCGGGCCGGTCGCCCGAGCGCTTGCGGCGCACCGAACCGTTATAGACCCGCACCTTGTCGCGCACCTTGCCGCCCAAGAGCTTGTAGGCAGGGACACCCGCTGCCTTGCCGGCAATGTCCCACAACGCATGCTCGATCACCGACACCGCCGCTCCATAGGGCTTGAAGCTGCCGCGCTGGCGGATTTTCATCATGCAGCGCTCGACGTCGGTCGGGTCCTCGCCGATCAGCGCGTCGCGGAAATGCAGAATGAACGGCTTCAGGTAGGTCTTGGTGTATTCCACCTCGCCGATGCCGTAGATGCCCTCGTCGGTGACGATGCGGACGATCGGATGCTTGCCGATAACGGCAACGCGCAGGTCGGTGATCTTCATGATAACTCCTCGTGCCTGCCGGGCGGCAGGCGTCTCCCAATCTGGCCGCCGGGGAGGCGGCCCCTCAAATAACTTTCGGCCGGGGGGACGGACCTTCCGCTGGCCCCCAACGCCCTATCGGCGCAGGCTCCTCTGGGCGACGCCCATTTGCTCGATAATGTGGCGCCCCGAGCCCTCGACGTGGCGGGCAACAACCGCGGCGGCGCCATCGGCGTCCTGCGCCCGGATCCGATCGATCAGGTCGCGATGCTCGCGCAGCACCGATTGGCGACGGCTCAGCGAGGTCGGAAAGCGCCGGCTGATGGCGCGCAGGATCTCGCGATGCTTCCACCACAGTTCGGCGGCGTGGCGGTTGTAATGGCGGTCATAGATGAACTGGTGAAAGCGGGTGTCGAGTCGGCCATGCAGCATCGGATCGGCAAAGTTCAGCGCTTCGATTTCGGCCTGGATGCGCTCCAGCTCGAGGATGTCGGCGTCCGAGACGATCGACACGAACCAGCGGGTCAGCGCCGGCTCGATCAGCATCTCGATCTCGATGATGTCGCGCACGAAATCGGCATCGATCGGCCGCACCCGCGCCCCGCGGTTGGGCTCGATCAGGACGAAGCCTTCGCCACGCAACTGCTGCAGCGCTTCACGCACCGGATTGGTCGAGGTCTGGTAGTGCTCGGCAAGGTCCGCGACCTTCAGTCGCTCATTGGGCCCCAACCGTCCCGAAACGATGTCCTCGCGGATCATCTCGTAGACGGAGGCCTGCTGCTCGAGGGTTTCCTCGGGCTGGTCCGACTTGACGGTCACCTCGCTCATTGGTTCTGTTTATGCAGCTTTTTTGGGCAAGCCAAGCCCCGTTCGCACGCAAAGCGCGCAAAATAATGTACGACTTTGGTGATGTTGACATACACCAGTTTTGCTGGAAATCTGCCATACCAGTTGGGAAAAGCCGGCGCCAAGCCCGGTTCCCGAGGCGAGAACAGCGCACGCTGTAAAGGGCTTTGCTGCGGCTATGGGCCGGGCAACGCCCTGATTTGAGGAGGAGGATTTCTCAATGCATATGAACACCGGCCGGCGTCTGCTTGGCCTTTCGATGGCGGTGCTGAGCGCTGCCACCATGCTGACGACGGCGACGACCGCGTCCTACGCCCAGAGCGTGGACCTGAGCAAATGGTCGCCGGAATACGTCAAGTCGATCGCCGGCACCAAGCAGTTCGACGCTGCCAAGGATTGCGGCGCGGTTGTGCCGAACGATTACACCGGTTCGGTCAGCTACTGGTACACCGGCCCGTTCGAAGCCGATCCGCAGATCGCGCATGACCAGGACAAGGCGTTCTGGGAGGCCTTCAAGGCCGCCTATCCGAACATCACCACCGAAGTCCAGTCGATCACCTATAACGAACTGCTCGACAAGTTCCGCACCTCGCTGCTCGGCAACTCGGCTCCGGCCGTCATCCGCCTGCAGATCCTGGGTGGCGTCGAGTTCGCCGCCAAAGGCTACCTGCAGCCGCTGAAGCCGGAAGATGTCGGCTACACCGCCGCGGACTTCTGGCCCGGCGCGCTGAAGTCGGTGACTTACGAGGGTGTCAGCTACGGCCTGCCGACCAACAACGAAACCATGGCGATGATCTGGAACGCCAAGGTGTTCAAGGATGCCGGGCTCGACCCGGAAAGCCCGCCGGCCACCTGGGACGATGTCGTCGCCTATTCCAAGCAGATCAACGAGAAGCTGGGCATCCCGGGCTACGGCCTCGTCGCCAAGCAGAACGCCGGCAATACCCCGTTCCGCTTCATGCCGCAGCTCTGGGCCTATGGTGGCGGTGCCCTCGACGAGGCCTCGGCCGAGCCGGGCTACAAGGACGTCTGGATCAACAACGCCGGCTCCAAGCAGGCGCTGCAGGCTGCCTACCAGATGTACGCCGTCGACAAGTCGGTCCCGACTTCGGCGCTGACCAACACGCAGGGTGAAAACCAGGCGCCGTTCATCGCCGGCAAGCTCGGCATGATGATTGCCCACCCGGCCGAATACGCCAAGATGAACGATCTCGCGTCCAAGGCGACCGGCACCGACAAGGCAGTTGCCGACGAAGTGGTCGCCAACATGCGCTACGGCCTGATCCCCACCGGTCCCGACGGCAAGCGCGCCGTGGTGTTCGGCGGCTCCAACATCCATGTGGTGAAGCCCGAGTTCGTGCAGGGTGGCAAGGTGGACGAGCAGGCCGTCAAGGCGCTGATCTGCTTCTGGGACAGCCCGGAATGGTCGACCAAGCTCGCCTGGGTCGGCTCCAACCCCGGCAACATCAATGGCTTCCTGACGGACGCCATGAAGGAACGTCTCGACACCATCAAGTTCCTCGACGTCACCACCTCGATGCTGCCCAATGGTATCCCGTTCCCGGTGATCCCGCAGGCGCCGGAAATCATGAACATCATCGTTCCGGACATGCTGCAGAACGCCCTCACCGGCAACATGACCGTCGACCAAGCGGCCGAGGATGCAGCCACCAAGGTCAAGGCCATCGTCGATGGCGGCGGCGGCATCTGATCGCCTGCTGAAGCACTCTCGGACCGGCGGCACCCGTCGCCGGTCTCTCCTCTTCACAACCAGGGTTATGCGCTGTGAGCACTGTTCCGGGACAAGCCATCTTTCGCGACGTACCCGAGCCCAGGCGCATCGGCCTCAGCCAAAAGGTGTGGAACAGCCGCTTCGATTATCTTTATGTGGCGCCTGCCCTGATCGTGATGCTGATCGTCATCGGCTATCCGATCTACTACACCATCGAGCTGAGCTTCTTTAACACCCCGGCGAGCCTGGCGCTCAGCGCCAAGCAGTTCAACGGCCTCGACAATTACGTCACCATCCTGACCAGCCCGGTGTTCTGGAAGGTCACCTGGCAGACGGTGCTGTGGACGGTCCTTTCCACCTTCTTCGCCTTCATGATCGGGCTGGGCGCCGCGCTGGCGCTGCATCGCGAGTTCGCCGGCCGCGGGGTGCTGCGTGCACTGCTGCTGATTCCGTGGGTGGTGAGCGCGGTGGCCGCCTCCTATGTGTGGAAGTGGCTCTATCACTCCGATTTCGGCGCTATCAGCGCCATGCTCACCCAGGTCGGGTTGATCGATAAGCCGATCAACTTCATCGACAACACCAACACCTCGCTCTACGCGCTGATCGTCGTGAACGTGTGGAAGGAATTCTCCTTCGCCATGATCATGCTGATGGCCGGTCTGCAGACCGTGCCCGATACGCTGCTGCGGGCCGCGCAGGTCGATGGCGCCAGCCCCTGGCAGCGCTTCTGGCATGTCACCTTCCCGCACCTCCAGGGTGTGTCGATGGTCACCCTGCTGCTGCTCGCAGTGCAGAATTTCAACTCCTTCATCATCCCCTGGATCATGACCGGCGGCGGCCCGGCCGGCTCGTCGGACATCTGGATCACCCACATCTACCAGCTCGCCTTCGGGCGGCAGCGCTGGGGCGTCGCCTCGGCCTATGCGGTGATCCTGTTCCTCGTGATGATGGTGCTCGGTTACTTCTACGTCCGCGCATTGACCAAGGGCGACGACGCGAGGGCCGGAGCATGACCGCCATGGAAATGAGTGCCGGCGCCGCCAAGCGCCGCGGGGCCGGTGGCTGGCGCTGGAGCGGGCGGATCTTCCTCCTCCTGCTGATCGGCTTCACTGTGATGCCGATGATCTGGATGTTCATCACCTCGCTGAAGACCGGCTTTGCGGCGATGCAGTATCCGCCGCAATGGTGGCCGGCCGAACCGACGCTGGAGAACTACTGGCGGCTGATCGACCCCTCGGGCAATGTCGGCCGCGACTTCATCCAGTATTTCTGGAACAGCATCTGGGTCTCGACCCTCACCACCATTCTCGCGGTGGTGGTGGCGGTGCCGGCCGCCTACGCCTTCTCGCGCTTCCGCTTCCCCGGCCGCAACTTCCTGTTCTTCGCCGTGCTGCTCAGGAACATGTTCCCGGCCGTGGTGTTCCTCGTGCCGCTGTTCATCCTGATGAAAGCGCTGGGGCTGGTGAACACCCACGGTTCGCTGATCCTCACCTACCTGACCTTCGGCCTGCCGCTCGCCATCTGGCTGCTCAAGGGGTTTTACGACAACATCCCGGTGCAGCTCGAACAGGCGGCCCGCATCGATGGCGCGACGCGCTTCCAGGCGTTCCTGCTGATCGTCATGCCGCTCTCGACGCCGGGCATCATCGCCACCTCGATCTACAGCTTCATCGGCGCCTGGAACGAGTACATTTACGCCTACACCTTCCTCACCCGGCACGATCAGATGACCCTGCCGGTCGGCATCCAGCGCTTCTTTTCGGAGAACGCCACGGATTGGCCGGGGCTGATGGCCGCCACCTTCATGATGAGCATCCCCGTCGTGGTGCTGTTCCTCGTCCTGCAACGCTACTTCGTGCGCGCCCTGACCGAGGGCGCCGTGAAGCACTAACGGAAAGCTCAAGGAAACCCACATGGCTCAGGTTATCCTCAAGGACGTGGTCAAGAACTACGGCGATGTCTACGCCGTGAACCACGTGTCGCTGACCGTCGAGGACGGAGAGTTCGTCGCGCTGGTCGGCCCCTCCGGCTGCGGCAAGACCACGACGCTCAACCTGGTCGCCGGGCTGATCCCGATGTCGGGCGGCACCATCAACATCGGCGACCGCGACGTCACCGACCTCGACCCCAAGGACCGGGACATCGCCATGGTGTTCCAGAACTACGCGCTCTATCCGCAGAAGTCGGTCTACAAGAACCTCGCCTTCCCGCTGCAGATGCGCAAATTGCCTAAGGAAGAGATCGACAAGCGGGTCCAGGCCGCCGCCAAGACCCTCGATATCGTCCATCTGCTGGAGCGCAAGCCGCGCGAACTGTCGGGCGGCCAGCAGCAGCGCGTGGCGCTGGGCCGGGCGCTGGTGCGCGAGCCGCGCGCCTTCCTGATGGATGAGCCGCTGTCAAACCTCGACGCCAAGCTGCGCGTGCAGATGCGCTCCGAGATCAAGCGTTTCCACCAGGATCTCAACGCCACCATCATCTACGTGACGCACGACCAGCTCGAGGCCGTCACCATGTCCGACAAGATGGCGGTGATGAATGGCGGCTTCCTGCAGCAATATGACAGCCCGGCCAACGTTTTCGCCAACCCGGTGAACATGTTCGTTGCAAGCTTCGTTGGCTCCCCTGCCATGAGCCTCGTGCCGCTGACCGCCGCATCGAAGGATGGGAAGGTCGTGCTCCAGAGCCCCGAGGGCTGGGAGATGCCGCTCTCCGACGCCAATGGCCGGAAGGCGCTGGGCGCCAAATCCAGCAAGGTGGTGCTGGGTGGCCGGCACTCGACCATCACGGTGCACAAATCCCAGGTAACGGGCTCGGTACCGGGCAAGGTCTACACGGTCGAGCCGACCGGCGACGTCACCTTTGCCCAGGTCTTCGTCTCCGGCGCCGTGGTCAATGTCAGCGTCGCCCCGACCTTCCAGCTCAGGCCCGACGAGCCGGTGTTCCTCGAGTTCGATCAGGACCGCATGCATCTGTTCGACGGCGAAACCGAAATGGCACTCAAGCTCGCATAAGCCGCCAATCGATTTGTCCTTCCATCGGGCGGCCCGGTAGCGACCGCTCCCCAGCCAAGGCTTAACCCCCAATGACTTCGAACCCTGCCGAAGACGCGCTTAATCGCGTCAACACCAGCTCCCGCCCGTCTGATTTGAGGATCACCGATATCCGCGTGGCCGAGATCACCGGTGCGCCGTTCCGCTCGGCGCTGCTGAAGATCTATACCAACCAGGGCATCGTGGGCTTGGGCGAAGTGCGCGACGGCGCCAGCGCCACCTACGCGCTGATGCTGAAGAGCCGGCTGCTCGGCGAAAACCCTTGCGATGTCGACCGGCTGTTCCGTCGCATCAAGCAGTTCGGCGGCCACGGCCGGCAGGGTGGCGGCGTCTCGGCCATTGAGATCGCGCTCTGGGATCTCGCCGGCAAGGCCTATGGCGCGCCGATCTACCAGATGCTGGGCGGCAAGTTCCGCGACAAGGTGCGCTGCTATTGCGATACCGACGCCGATCGCCCGAGCGGCACGGAGATGGGCAAGCGTTTGAAGGAGCGCATGGACAAGGGGTTCACCTTCCTGAAGATGGACCTGGGGCTGATGGAGATCGCCCATATCCCCGGCGCCGTCGTCGGCCCGGCGGGCGTACTCGAGGGCTTCAAGCAGCACGCCGGCGGCATTCGCGCGACCAATAACGAGGAGCGCAAGGCGCGTAACCTCGTTTACGACGCGCAGAACGTCATGCACCCGTTCACCGGGCTGCACTTCTCCGAAAAGGGTCTCGACCTGCTCGAGCAGTACATTGCCGAAGTGCGCGACGTGATCGGGCCCGAGATCCCGCTGGCCATCGACCATCTCGGCCATATCTCGCTGCAGGACGGTATCCGGCTGGCGCAGCGCATCGAGAAATACACCCCGGCCTGGCTCGAGGACGTGATCCCCTGGCAGCATGCGGAGAGCTATCGCCGGTTGCAGGAAGCGACCTCGGTGCCGATCTGCACCGGCGAGGATATCTACCTGAAGGAAGGTTTCGAGCCGCTGTTCAACGCCGGCATCTCGGTCATCCATCCCGATATCCTCACCACCGGCGGCATCCTCGAAACCAAGAAGATCGGCGATGCGGCGCAGGACCATGGCATCGCCATGGCCATCCACATGGCCGAGAGCCCGATCGCCGCGATTGCCGCGGCCCATATCGCCACCGCCACCGAGAACTTCCTGGCGCTCGAATATCACTCGGTCGATGTGCCGTGGTGGGATGACATCGTCACCGGCTTCGACGGTCCGATCGTCAAGAACGGCTTCATCGAGCTCAGCGACAAACCGGGCCTCGGCATCGACGACGTCAACGACGAGCTGCTGCGTCAGCACCTGCAGCCTGGTGTTACCGACATCTGGCAGCCGACCGACCGGTGGGACAATGACATGTCCTGGGACCGCACCTGGTCCTGAGGAACATCCAGTCCCGAGCGAGCGTGGAGCGACGCATCAAATGAAGATCAAGGAAATCAAGGTCATCGTCTGCTCGCCCGGGCGGAACTTCACTACGGTGAAGGTGATCACCGACGAGGGTGTCTACGGCATCGGCGATGGCACGGTGAACGGCCGCGAGCTGTCGGTTGCCAGCTATCTCGAGGATCACGTCGCTCCGGCGCTGATCGGCATGGATCCGCTGCGCACCGAGGACATCTGGCAGTATCTCTACAAGGGCGCCTACTGGCGTCGCGGCCCCATCACCATGGCGGCGATCTCGGCCATCGACATGGCGCTGTGGGATATCAAGGCCAAGGTCGCCGGCCTGCCGCTCTACCAGCTGCTCGGTGGCCGCTCACGCGACAAGGTGATGGTCTACCGCCACGCCTCCGGCCTCGAAATCTCCGAGGTGGTGGAGGGCGTACTCGCCATCAAGGAAACCGGCGTCGAGGCGATCCGCGCCCAGGTTGCCATCCCCGGCCTGCCGCCCATCTACGGCACCGGCGATTCCACCGATACCGCGGCGCTGAAGGGCCGCGGCGCCATCGTGCCGCACGAGGAAGTCTGGGCGACGCACAAATACCTGCCGCTGGTGCCAAAACTGTTCGAGAAGGTCCGCGACGCAGTGGGCTGCGACGTGCACCTGCTGCACGACGTGCATCACCGCCTGACCCCGATCGAAGCCGCCCGCCTCGGCAAGGACCTCGAGCCCTACCGGCTGTTCTGGCTCGAGGATGCCATTCCCGCCGAGCTGCAGGAAGGCTTCCGCATCATCCGCCAGCACACCACGCAGCCCCTCGCGGTGGGCGAGGTGTTCAACTCGATCTACGACACCCACACGCTGATCACCGAGCAGCTGATCGATTATGCCCGCGTCACCTCCACTCATGCGGGCGGCGTCACCGGCATCAAGAAGATCTTCGATCTGGCGGCGATCTACCACGTGAAGTCGGCGTGCCACGGCCCACAGGACGTGTCGCCGATCGCCATGGGCTGCAACATCCATGTCGACGTGGCGATCCCGAACTTCGGCATCCAGGAATTCGCCAGCTACACCGAACAGATGTTCGATGTGTTCAAATGCGCCTGGTCCTATGACCGTGGCTATCTGCAGCCGGGCGAGGTGCCGGGCCACGGCGTCGATTTCGACGAAAGTCTCGCTGCCAAATACCCCTACAAGCAGGCTTACCTGCCGATCGCCCGTCTCGAAGACGGCGCCATGACCAGCTGGTGAGGAACCAACAGTGAAGATCACCGCCATCAAGCCGTTCCCGGTCTGGGTCGGCCATCGCAACCAGCTGATCGTCAAGATCGAGACCGATGCAGGCATTTTCGGCTGGGGCGAAAGCGGGCTCAGCGGCCGCGAGAAGGCCGTCGTCGGGGCGCTCGAGCACTACGCGCAGTTTCTCGTCGGCCGCGACCCGATGCAGATCGGCGCACTGTGGCAGGAAATGTACCGCAGCCAGTATTTTGAGGGCGGGCGCGTGCTCACCGCCGCGCAGTCGGCGCTCGACATCGCGCTCTATGACATCAAGGGCAAGGCGCTCGGCGTGCCGGTCTATGAGCTGCTCGGCGGCAAACACCGCAATTTCATCCCGACCTTCGCTTCGACCGGTTCGATCAGCGGCGACGAGACCATCGAGGACGCGAAAAAGCTGATGGCGCGCGGCTGGTCCACCATCCGTTTCTTCCCCGCCGAATGGAACGACGCGCAGGGCATTTTCGAGCCGCGCGAGTCGATCGGCAAGACCGCCAAATTCCTGGTGAAGGCGCGCGAAGCGCTGGGCGAAGACGTGGTGCTGGGCATCGATTACCACCACCGGCTGAGCGTCGCCGAGACGGCCAGCTTCTGCCAGAAGATGCCATCCGGCACGCTCGATTTCCTCGAGGAGCCGATCCGCGACGAGACCCCGGAGGCCTACGAAAACCTCCGCAAACTCACCGACGTGCCCTTCGCCATCGGCGAGGAGTTCTCCTCCAAGTGGCAGTTCCTGCCTTACATCGAACGCGGCATCCATCAGTACAACCGGCTCGACCTCTGCAATGTCGGCGGCTTCACCGAGGCGATGAAGGTCGCCGGCTGGTCCGAGGCGCACTATGTCGACCTGATGCCGCACAACCCGCTGGGGCCGATCTGCACTGCGGCGACCATCCACTTCTCGGCGGCGACGCCGAACTTCTTCGCGCTCGAAGTGCGCGCCAACGCCACCGACCTCTATGCGGGCACGCCCACCGCGGAGCTGTTCCCCACCATGCCGCTGCTCGACGGTGCGGTGTTCCGCGTGCCGGACGCACCGGGGCTCGGCATCGAAATCAACGAAAAGCTGCTCGACAAGGACAGCTTCAAGTTCTGGGAGGCGCCCCACCTAAAGCGCCGCGACGGTTCGGTTACGAACTGGTAGACCCGAAACTCATCTGGAGGAGATACTTATGGTCCACATCATGCAAAGCCCGATCCCGGCGTTCAAGCGTCCGAGCAAGGACGTCATCGCCGCGCTGAAGGATATCGGCACCGCCACCGTCGCCGGGTCGCTCGGCCATTCCGGCTTCCGCAACCCGCACATGGTCGGCCCGGTCAGCCAGTATAAGGGCAAGTCCATCGTCGGCACGGCGCTGACGCTGCAGTTCATGCCGCAGCGCCCGGATCTCTTCAGCGAAGGTGAATACTCGGACCCCGAAAAGCAGCTGCATCGCCACGTCCTCTATGAAGTCGAGGAGAACGACGTGGTCGTGGTCGACGCGCGCGGCGACCTGAGCTCGGGCGTCTTCGGCGACATGATGTCGACCTACTTCAAGGGCCGCAAAGGCGCCGGCATCGTCATCGACGGCGTGATGCGCGACAAGCCCAACGTCGACAAACTCGACCTCGCCATCTGGATGCGCGGCTGGACCCCGAACTACCACGTCCAGGTCTCGATCTGGCCGGCGGCAGTGAACGTGCCGATCTCCTGCGGCGGCGTCATGGTGATCCCCGGCGACATCATCATGGCCGATGACGACGGCGTCGTCGTCCTGCCCCAGTCGATGGCCGAAAAGGTCATCGAGGATTCCAAGAAGCACGCCGAGTGGGAAGTGTTCAGTCGCGAAAAGCTCACCGCCGGTGAATCGCTCCGCCGCTACTACCCGCTGCACCCCGATGCCGAGGAAGAATACCAGGCCTGGCGCAAGGCCAAAGGCCTGCCGCCGAGCCCCAGCCACTAAGGCAAGGCTACCGTGAATGAGAAGGGCGCCCAAGTGGCGCCCTTTTTCCTCAGCCGCTTTGCATCGCAGCTAACGTCTTACCTGAAGCACATGGCCCGTCGGTGTCTAAGTCGACGCGTCGATGCTAGAGGTGCTCGACGCGGCATCGTACACACCTTTTAGCTGCACTGCCAGCATGCCGCTCAGCAGCTCTTCCATCTTTGAGACATCCAACCGTCCCTCTTTGCACGCGGCGTCCGCAGCATCCAACGCGGCGAAGTACGGGTCGCGATTGCTGACGATCTGCTCGGGAATTGTTGGGTGGCCGGGGAGGACAGCATCCAGGCGACAACACATGACCACGTAGGACAAGGTGCGTGATGTGCGCCCATTTCCATCAGAGAATGGATGTATCCAGTTGAGCCGCCACATCACATAGGCCGCGAGGTGAATAGGTGAAGCCGTTTCCCAGTTGTCGTTGACGTAGTCACACAGGTCTTCGACAAGCTCCGGAACCAAATGAGCTCCGACCGGTTCGTGCTTACTTCCCTGAATAGCGACGCCAGCAGGGCGGAAGTTGCCAGCATAGGCGCTAATGCCGCGCAACGCCTCGCGCTGAAGCGCCAGCAACAGAGACGGGCGCAGCTTGAACGCCTTCCGCTCTATCGCCTGCTGAACCACCTCACGGCCAAAATCATACTGGCGGAGGCCGTTGAGGGCCTCCGCTTCCGCCTTTTTGATGGGGTCGATGATTAGCTCAGCCTCGAGGGCCTTGCTGTGGCGCTGATTTGAGGCGTCATCCATAGCTTGAGAGAGCTACCTTCTCTTGAGCTCTGCGGTCTGCAGAGTGACCAATCGTTCGGCTTGCTCATCGATCATGGAGCGAGTGATGTCGGAGTTCTCAAACGCAGTGTTGCCATAGGCAAAGCTCCTACGCTGTTCCTCCTGCTGTCTTTCTGTCTGGTGAACCTTTTTGGCTGCGTCGATTAGCGCGCTAAGTGCGTTGGTCATGAGGGGGTCTCCAATAAGATTCGCACCTATCTTGCACCATTGTGGTGTTAATGTCGTGCTACGAAAATAGGTCGGGGTGACGGTTTTTCAGAGGCCCGGTCGCACAATCGTGTTGAGTCGGGACATGGATCACGGTTGCCGATCAAGCCCGTCGTCGACACGACCTGTGTGGCTTTCCTAGGCCCTACCGAGGAATTCCGCCATCCGGATCAACCCCTGCATGTAGCCGATGGCGTGCGAGCGGCCGCGGTGGTTCCAGTCGCTGTCGCCGTCCATCTTGGGCACGTGGTCGTCGAGCAGGAAGCCGTCAAAGCCGTTCTTGGCGAGCAGCACGATGACTTCGGCCGGGTCGAAATTGCCGTCGCCGATGAAGCACTCGACGAAGTTCGGCACCGAGCCCTTCACGTCGCGGAAGTGGATGTAGGAGATCCGGCCCTTGGGCGCGAAATACTCGATCATCTCGGTGACGTTCTGCTTGCCGCCTTCCATCTCCGAGCAGCAGCCGAGGCAGAGGTCGAGCGACCAGGCTTCCGAACGACCGACCAGGTCATAGGCCTTCTTGAAGTTCTCCGGCTTGTAGAACAGCCGCGCCACGCCGCCCAGCATCGGCACCGGCGGATCATCGGGGTGCAGCGCCAGCTTCAGGCCTTCCTCTTCGGCCACCGGCAGCACCGCCTTCATGAAATACTCGTAGTTGCTCCACATCTGGTCTTCGGTGATCAGCGGGCCGTCCTTGCCGAACAGCGGCATCGAGGAGGCGCGTCCGAGCGTCGTCGGCATGAACGAGCGGAGCAGCTCGAGATTGTCGATATTGGCTTCGACCACCGCCATGTCGAACTGGCGGGCGACGGCGCCGCCGCGGGTCGCAGCATCGCGCTTGGTGGTCCACACCGAGTTGGGCATGAAGTGCAGCCCGAGCACCGGGATGCCGGCGCGCGCCACGGCGCGGATCGTTGCCTGGTAGTTCTCGATCTGCTCGTCGCGGCCCTCGAGCCCCATCATCGCCTTGTGGTAGAAATGGGTGGGGACGTTCTCGATCGCTTCGAACTTAAGGCCGGCTGCTTCCACCTGGTCGACCAGCGCCCTGACGTCCTGCTGCTCCCAGCGATTGTCGCCCGGCAGCGTCGGGTTGTTCATCTGCAACCCGGTGGCGCCGATCTGCGCCGCGAAGCGGAGCCTTTCCTCGCTCAGTTCGTGGAACTGGCCTACCGCAACCCTGATACCCATAATTGTCTTCCCAGTTAGAAATGCTGTCCGTGTGTCACCGGGTCATTCCCGCGAAAGCGGAAACCTCCGTTTGCGTTGCCGAAGCCCCGAACAGAGTTTCCCGCTTTCGCGGGAATGACACCGTGGCTGGGGAGCGGCTCGATGGGTCATCCCTTGACCGATCCCTCGGTCATGCCCGCCACCATGAAGCGCTGGGCAACGAAATAGAGGATCATCAGCGGCACCGACGAGATCGCTGCGCCGGCCATCAGCGGGCCCCAAGGCAAGACGTCGGAAGTGATGAGATAGTTGAGCGCCAGCGGCGCGGTGCGCACGCTTTCCGACGTCGTGAGCACCAGTGCGAACAGCAGCTCGTTCCAGGCGCCGGTGAAGGTGAAGATGGCGACCGCCGCGAGGCCGGGCGCCGAGAGCGGCAGGGTGATGCGCAGCAGCGCCCCGAACCGGGTCAGCCCGTCGATCATCCCCTGCTCCTCGAGCTCACGCGGTACGCCGCGGAAATAGCCCTGCAGCAGCCAGGTGGAGAGCGGCAGCGAGAAGGTGAGGTAGACGAGAATCAGGCCCTGCAGCGAGTTGCCGAGCTTCAGCTGCGCCATGACGATCGACAGCGGAATGAACAGCAGCGAGCCGGGGGTGAGGTAGGCGAAGAGGATCAGCCGGCCGATGACGCCGCGGAAGCGATAGCGGAACCGCACCATCGAATAGGCGGCGAACGACGAGATGATCACCGAGATCACGGTGACGGTCGAGGCGACAATGAAGCTGTTGCGGATCGACAGCAGGAACTGCCCGTCGGCGAGCAGCTTCTCGAAGTTGGCGAGGCTGAAGCGGGACGGCCACAGAGACGGCACACGCAGGATGTCGCGTGGCAGTTTGAGCGACGTCGCCAGCATCCAGTAAACCGGGAACAGCACGAGGATGACCGCGACGATCAACGCGGCATAGCTCAGCAGCCGGGCGATCAGGAACCGGCGACGCGCCGAGGCGCCGGCATTGGTCGGCGCCGCACTGGCGATTTCGGCGAGACTGGCCATTATTCCTCCCTCCGCATCATCAGCGAAGTGGCAAAGATCACGAGGATGGCCAGCACCGGCAGCATGTAGACCGACACCGCGGCGGCTTCACCGATGCGCTGGGTCTGCATGCCGAAATAGGCCAGCACCGGGAACACCATGGTGGCGTCCGACGGGCCGCCGGCGGTCAACAGCCAGACATGCTCGAAGCCGTTGGCGGTCCAGATCGAAGAGAGCAGCGTGGTGACGATGATCACCGGCAGAATGCTGGGGATGGTGACGTTCCAGAACCGCTGCCAGGTATTGGCGCCGTCAACGATCGCCGCCTCGTAAAGTTCTTTGGGCACCGATTGCAGGGCCGCAAGAATTGAGATGAACCAGAACGGAAAACCGCGCCACACCGAGGCGATGATCACCGAAGCCATGGCGGTGGTGCGGGTGCCGAGCCAGTCGACGGTGCCGGCGTAGAGCCCGGTCTGGTTGAGGATCAGATTAATGCCGCCGCCGATCGGCTGGTAAAGCACGCGCCAGGTGAGGAAGGCGACGAAAGCCGGCATGGCCCAAGGCAGCATCAGGAACGAGCGGAAGATACCTCGCCCCGGCAGGTTCTGGTGCACCAGCAGTGCCAGGCCCAGCCCGATCACCAGCTTCAGCACGTCCGAAACGAGGACGATGACAATGGTGTTGCGGATGGCGGCCCAGAAGGTCGCGGTCCCCGCCAGGTATTCGAAGTTCTTGAAGCCGATGAAGTTGCCGGTGCTGCCGATCACCATGTCGGTGAACGACACCCAGATGGCAAAGAAAAACGGATAGGCGACCAGCCCGAGGATCAGCAGCACCACCGGCGCCACCAGCGCATAGGCGAAGAGCTTGAGCTTGAACCCACCGCCGAAGCGGCGGCGGGGAGTGGAGTCTTGCGTTGAAACAGTCATGATCGGTGCGCTTGGCTACCCCTCACCCTCACCCTCACCCTCACCCTAACCCTCTCCCCAGAGGGGCGAGGGGACGCACTTTGCGCCGGCAGTGCCACAACGCCCCCTCGCCCCTTTGGGGAGAGGGTGGGGGTGAGGGGCAGCCAAGCACTCAGGCCATGCAATGCGTAACTTTTCCAAAACATCCGCGGATGGCCCCGGGAGGAACCATCCGCGGCAGGGAGGAACTTGGGATCAGTACTTGTCGTAGATCGCCTGGCCCTGGGTCTGCGCTTCGGCGATCGCCTTGTCGAAGTCCCAGCCATCCACCACCACGCGCTGGGCGAGCTTGGGAATGAGGAAGTTGGAGCCGAAATCAGCGAAGGCGGCGTTGTTGACATCCGGGTAGGCCGGAGCCGTGCCGTTCTTGGCGAGCCCGAGCAGGCCGACGAGGATGGTGTTGGTGCCGTCGAACGCCTGGAGCTTCTCCTGGTTGGTCAGCACCGGACCATAGATCGCCACGTTGAAATAGGCGTTCATGAACTCTGGCGACGAGAGGTGTTCGAGCAGCGCTTTGGCTTCGTCCTGCACCGGGCTCGCCTTGGTGATGGCGCGCAATTGCACGTCGATCGGCGAGATGATGCCCTTGGGGCCGCCGGGCAGCGGCGAGAAGGCGCTGGATTCGAACAGTTCCGGATCGTCTTTCCGCGCGGCGATACCGACCGAGCCGGTATTGGCGATGAAGCCGGCCTGGCCCGACAGATAAGCCTGGTTGTCGCCGGCGCCGTCCCAGGTGGTGTTGCCGGGCGAGAACAGGCCCTTGTCCCAGGCATTCTTCAGCCAGGTGAGCCACAACCGCGTCTCGGGCGAGTCGATCGTCACTTTCTTGCCGGCGTCGTCGGCGATGCGGCCCCCGAACGACTGCAGCACCGCGACCTGCAGGTTTGCGTCGCCGACATTGGAGAGGGCGAGACCCAGCCCCGAAACCGGCGCCTTGTTGATGGCTTCGGCCTGCGTCACCAGTTCGTCCCAGGTCTTGGGCGCCTCGGTGAAGCCGGCGGGCTCGAGCAGGTCCTTGCGCCGCAGCAGCAGGTTGCCGTTGACGCCGAACGGGATGCCGACGCGGGCAATGCCGCCATCCGCCGTCAGGTCGGATGCGGTATCGGGACCGGCGAACCAGCCGCCCTGCGCGTCGCCGATCTTCTTGTAGAGGTCGCCGACATCGGAGAACTGGCTCTGCCGGGCGAGCAGCCGGGCGAGGCCGAGACCCATGTCGAGGGCATCCGGCATGGTGTTGGACGATACCGCCGCCGAGACCTTCTGGGTGGTCTCGTTCTGGTTGATCATCACCACTTCGGTGGCGACGCCGTTGGCGGCGCCCCAGGCATTGATGGTGTCGGTCAGCAGCTTGTTGGCATCGTCCGAAAAGATCAGGCCACCCCAGTAGGTGAGCTTCTTGCCCTGCGCCAGGGCGGGCATCGGGAAGCTGCTGGCGGCGGCCAGCGCCAGGCCGCTTGCGGCGGTCTTCAGCACGCGGCGGCGCGACCAGCCGGTCGGCTTCTGGGTGTCGAATGATTTGGTCATGGGCTCTCCTCCAAGATGAGCTCGTGTGCGGCTTGGCGATTGCGGCGACGGTGCCGGACTGATCGCTGGGGCGATCAACGTTCGGTGGGTCACGCCGCCTCCCCGCGGGGTCCCGATTTGCCTAGAGCGCGGTGGCCCAAACGGCCCGGCCGCTCACAGTTTTCTCGCAGCGCCGGCTTTTAAATATATTTATTAGCGCTATTAAGAGCGTATTATGGGGCTCGAACAACTGTCAATGCGCCATTGGCTAGGAGAAAAGGATGAGGGGTGAAATCGAGAATGCCGGTTACGCCGCGTTCTTTGACGCTCTCATCGACGGCCGGCTGAAGCTCGGCCAGACCCTGACACAAGAGGAACTGTGCAAGGTGCTGGGCCTGTCGCTGTCGCCGATGCGCGAAACGACGACGCTGCTCGAGGCCGAGGGGCTGATCACCGTCCGCCGCAAGGTGGGGATCACCATCTTCTATCCGGACGTGAAGTTCGTCGGGAATTGCTTCCAGTTTCGCGGCCTGCTCGAACGCGAGGGCCTCAGGAAGTTCGCGCAGACCGTGACCCCCGCCTGGATCGACGCGATGCGCGCCGAACATCTCGGGATCATCGATTTCGTCCGCCAGACCAACGACATGGAACGCTACCGCGTGCCGGTAAAACTGCTCGAGCGGAAGTTCCACGATACCTTCGTTGCCGCCTTCGACAATGACCAGATCAGGGTCAACTACGCGCGGCTGACCCAGAAGATGTACCTGTTGCGCCTGCACAACCTCAACGCGGTCGGCCCGGCCAACACCGTGACCTCGATGGAGGAGCATATGGTGATCATCGATGCGCTGAAGGCCGGTGACGTCGAGGCCGCCTGCGACGGGCTCGACCGGCACCTGCAGGGCGTGCTGCACCGCGTGCTGACGACGTAGCAGCGGCCTCACCGTGATCGCCTTCTCCCCTTGTGGGAGAAGGTGCCCGAAGGGCGGATGAGGGGTTCTCTCCGCGTACACCATCGCTCGTCGCAAGGGGAGAAGGCGAAGGAGCCGAAGCGACCGTGTCCTAAACCGCGTCGCTTGCCGGCTTCCTTCCGCTGCGAAGGTTCGCTTCGTGATCATGCAGCACCACGAGCACCGAGGCGATCAGCCCGGCGAACAGACCGGCCAGCAATCCGATCATCATGCTGTCGGTGATGCCCATCAGCTGGCCGATGCTGCTGGTGGCAAGGCCCGCCGCGACGGCGGTAACGAAGGCGCCGACCCACACCGACAGCGGCGCGTGGCGTTCGCGGTTGGAAAGGAAGAATTGCGGCATCGCCTCGCCCAGATAACGCCGGATGACGATCTCGGCCGCCACCGCACAGAAGGCGGCGACGATACCGACCGAGGCGCGGCCGGCGTCGTTATCGGCGAACACGGCGCCGACCAGGGCGCCCACCAGCGTGGCGATGACGACGGCAGCAATGATGTAGGCTGTAACTTCGTAGCGCGCATTGGACGGACTGGGCATCTTACACTCCAGGTCACTCGCTCACCCACTTCGATGCTAGCGCCAACCTGACGGCTGGACAACTCCGCCGCCCTCGTGCCTCAGTCGCAAGTCGAATCCCGCGCCCCGTTGACAAGCACCGTCACGGGCGATTAGCTGTCCCTAATATGAAACGCCCGTTCCAGATACGGAACGTACGACGGGCGATCGGGAGGGAAGCTCATGAGTGACGAGGCGCTCTCGCCTGTCCTTGCGGCACACAATATTTCGCGCCATTTCGGTGCGGTGGTGGCGCTCGCCGATGCGTCGCTGACGCTGCGACCGCGCGAGGTGGTGGGGCTGGTGGGCGATAACGGCGCCGGCAAGTCGACGCTCTTAAAAATCCTCTCCGGCATCGTCACCCCGTCGGGCGGCGACATCGTCATCGACGGCAAGCCGGTCGTACTGAAGCGCGCCCAGGACGCCATGGATGCGGGGATCGAGACGGTCTACCAGGACCTGGCGCTGGTCGACACCATGTCGGCTTACCAGAACGTTTATCTCGGCCGCGAGGAACTCTCGAAGCACCCGCTGGCCCGGCTGTTCAACCTCGTCGACGACCGCCGGATGCGCGAGCGGGCCCGCGAAGTGCTGGACATGCTCAAGGTGAAAATCCCCTCGATCAACGTCTCGGTGAAGGGTATGTCGGGCGGCCAGCGCCAGTGCCTCGCCATCGCCCGGGCGCTGCTCTGGGGCCGCCGCATCGTCATCCTCGACGAGCCGACCGCGGCGCTCGGAGTACGCGAGACCGGCCAGGTGCTCGAGGTGATCCGCGACCTGCGCCAGCACGACGTCTCGGTGATCATCGTCAGCCACAACATGCAGCAGCTGATGAGCGTCGCCGATCGCATCACAGTGATGCGGCTGGGCCGCTCGATCGCCACCCGCACCGTCAAGGATACCGAGGTCAACGAGATTGTCGGTTTGATTACCGGCGCCATTCCGGGCGACTCGCCCGAAGCGCGCGCCGCGGAGGTTGCGGCCTGAGGCAGGGCCTCGGAGCCGATCAGACTATTTTCGCAAAGGGAGGAGACCTATCTTGCGCAACTCAGTACGTGCATTCGCCGTCATGGCGCTTTCGGTTCCTGCGCTCATCGGCATTGCCGGTGTCGCGGAAGCCCAGGACAAGTTCAAGCTCGGCATGGCGGTGGGTGGCAACACCTGCTGCGAATGGATGAAGGCCCAGGGTGACGTTGCCCGCGCCCTCGCCGAGAAGGAGGGCTGGGACTATGTCGAGCTCTCCAACAACAACGACCCTGCGACGGCCCTTAAGAACGTGCAGATCTTCGCGCAGGAAGGCGTTGATGCGATCATCCAGTTCAATGGCCAGGCTGCCTCCAACCCGGCCATCTCGGCGGTCGCCAAGCAGGCCAATATTCCGATCGTCACCTACGACATCGCCGATCCCGGCATGTATTTCGTCGGCATCGACAACCTCGGTGCGGGCATTGCCGGTGGCGAGGGCCTCGGCGCCATCGTCAAGGAAAAGTGGAACTGCGAGCCCGATCTGGTGATCTCGGCTGAAGGCGCCGGCGCCGGCATCGTCAACGAGTGGCGCACCGGCGGCATGCGCACCGGCCTGGGCAATGTCTGCCCGGACATTCCGAAAGAAAAGTACGTGAGCTTCGAGAGCCAGGGTGACGCGGCTGTCGGCCTGCCGGCCGCTCGTGACCTGCTCGCTGCCCATCCCGACGCCAAGAAGATCGCCGTGGTCGGCCTGAACGATGGCGGCGTGCTCGCCCTCATCAATGCCGCCGAGCAGCTCGGCCGCGCCGACGAAGTCATCGGCTGGGGCCAGGACGGCGCCTTCATCACCGGCGACAACGTCAACCCGCACCTGGTCGGTTCGGTGTTCTACTTCCTCGAGGGCTACGCCGTGTATGCCATCAAGGACGTGATCAAGCCGATCGCCGAAGGCAATACCCCTGCGCTGAAGGCCGATGCCGGCGATCCGGCCTCCAAGGTCCAGCCGTGCCCGGTCACCGCCGAGCAGGCCAAGTCGGTGCCCGACATGCCGGAACGCGTGAAGCAACTGCTCGCCGCCCCCGCCGGGACGACGGAGTACGAGCTGTTCTGCCCGAACAAGGGTTGAGTCCGACTGGCAGGACGGTGCGCGGTGCCTCACCCCCACCCTAGCTTTGCTACAGGGCCGCTGGCCCTTAGCGACGCTACCCTCCCCACAAGGGGGAGGGAGAGGCAGCGGCACCAGCACCGTCCTCACCACCTGGGTGGGGTGGGGCGACGCACACCGCTTCCTGCTCTGCGACTTCTAGACTGCCAATGAATTCCTCGGAACCACCGCCGATGTCCCTGACCCAAGCCACCGAGACCGCGCCGCCGGCTGTACCGCTCCGGGTCCGTTTTGGTGGCTGGGGCACCGGCATCATGCTGCTTGCGGTGTGGCTGCTGCTGATCGCCGCCACCGGCCTCTACCGCCCCGACTTCCTGTCGCAGCAGACGGTGCTGGCCATCGCCTTCACCATGTCGATCGTCGGCGTGTTGGCGATCGGGCAGGGGCTCGTCGCCATCTCGGGCGGCTTCATCGATCTGAGCCAGCCGGCCGGCATGATCACCGCCAGCCTCGTCGCGGTGCGGCTCTCGGAAGCCGGCATGCCGCTCCCCGTGGTGATCGTCGGCGCCATCCTCACCGGCATGGCGTGGGGGGCCTTCAATGCGGCGATCATCGTCTTTGCCAAGCTCAATCCGGTGATCGTGACGCTGGCGACCAACTTCATCGGCCTCGCCGCTCTGTTCCTGGTGTTCCAGCTCGCCGAAGTACCGCTCAACTCCGACATCTATCATTTCGGCCGCGCCAGCCTGTTCGGCCTGCCGGCGATCTTCTGGCCGATGCTGGGGCTGGTGCTGGTGGTCGGGTTCCTCTTGCCGCGCACGAAGTACGGCCGCCGCGCCACCGCCGTGGGCGGCAATCGCGCCGCCGCCAAGGCCCGCGGCATCTCGCTCAGGGCGACGCGGTTCGCCATCTTCATGGCTGCCGGCGGCTTCGTCGGCTTTGCCGCAGTGCTGTTCGCGGCGACCGCCGGACCGTTCAACCCGGGTTCGGGCAACGCCATGCAGCTCAATATCATCGCCGGGGTGATCCTCGCGGGCATTTCGCTCGCCGGTGGGCGCGGCAATTTCTGGATGCTGCTGTTGAGCGTCGGGTTTCTGTCGACCATTCCGACGTCGCTGGTGTTCTTCGGGCTCAGCTCTGACACCCAGTCGATCTTCCAGGGCCTGATCCTCGTCATCGCGGTCGCCATCGACGGTTATCGCGCACGGAAGGGAACGCCATGAGCGACACTGCTGCTTCCACCCTGCCGCCCGCGCCGCATAACCCCTGGCGCGAGCTGCTGACCGGCTCGGTCGCCTCGATCACCTTCACCTTCATCGCTGTGGTCGCGGTGGGCTGGTTCTGGGTCGGGCCCAAATTCCTGTCGTTCGGCAATATCTCGATCATGGGCACCTTCCTGATCGTGCCGCTGATCGTCGGCGCCTTCTCCGGCATGGCGCTGCTCTCGGGCGTCGTCGACCTGTCGATCGGCTCGATGGTCGGCTTCTCCTCGGCGGTGTTCGCGCTGCTGATTTCGCTCGGCTGGGATCCGGCCAGCGCCGCGGCGGTGACGCTCTGTGCCTGCCTCTGCTTCGGCGGCATCAACGCCATCGCCATTGTCGGCTTCGGGGCCGAGCCGATCGCTGCGACGCTCGGCATGCTGGTGGCTTTGCGCGGCATCGCCTGGGTGCTGCTCGGCTCGCAGGGAGCCATCTTTGCCTTCAACATCGACATGTTCAACCTGGTCAGCACCACGGTATTCGGGCTGCCGCTGTTCTTCCTCCTCGCCATCCTCTTGACCGCCATCG
Source organism: Devosia sp. Root105 (assembly GCF_001424865.1). Taxonomy (NCBI): domain Bacteria; kingdom Pseudomonadati; phylum Pseudomonadota; class Alphaproteobacteria; order Hyphomicrobiales; family Devosiaceae; genus Devosia; species Devosia sp. Root105. The sequence continues at coordinate 218,507 of NZ_LMCR01000001.1, read as the reverse complement.
CCGCGCTGATCGTTACCAAGACCCGCGTCGGTCGGCATGTGCAGGCGGTGGGCGGTGACGACAAGGCCGCGGGGCGCGCCGGCATTTCGGTGAAGAGGGTGCGGGTCGCGGCGCTGCTGCTCTCGTCGTTCGGCGCCGGGCTCGGCGGCATCGTCTATGCGGCGCAGCTCGGCAGTGCGGCGCGGGCCACCGGCGTCGGGCTCGAGTTCCAGGTCTATGCGGCGCTGATGATCGGCGGCTACTCGATCCTGCGTGGCGGCGTCGGCAACCCGGTCGGTGGTGCGCTTGGCCTCTTGGCGGTCGCTGGTGTCAGCAACATCCTCGATCTCAAGGCCATCAGCCCCTACTACGTAAACATCATTGTCGGCCTGCTGCTGCTCGCCGCAGTCCTGCTCGATCGCCTGCGCGGCGGCGACGCTTACGAATAATAACCAGTTATCACCCGACCTAAGGATTCTGTGCCGTGAAGATCTCGGACATCACCATCAAGACGTTCCGCACCTATGCCGACCGCTGGGATGTCGGCCACGCGCTGCCTTTGCCCAACACGCAGATGATGCAGACGGTGCTCACCATCCACACCGACGAAGGCGTGGTCGGGCACTATTTCGGCGGCGGTTCGCACGGCGACAATGAGGGCCTCAACGTCGTCGACCAGCAGCAGATCCTGTGGCGCATCAAGGATCTGCTGGTTGGCCAGGACCCGATGGATCGCGAGATGATCTGGAAATGGATGTGGGTCGCCAACGTCCAGGAAAACGTCGCCTCGGTGATCGACAATGCGCTGTGGGACCTCGCCGGTCGCTACGCCAACCTGCCGGTCTACAAGCTGATGGGCGGCGCCGGACGCGAGAAGGTGAAGGCCTACGCCTCGACCTACCCCAATATCGGCAAGCCGCACGTCTATGCCGAGCATGCGCTGGCCTGCAAAAACGAAGGCTACATCGCCTACAAGATCCACCCGCACTATTTCTGGAACCCCGAGACCGGTCAGCCGACTCCCGGTCGCCCGTCCAACATCAAGGCCGATATCGAGACCTGCCACCTGGTGCGCGAGGCGGTGGGGCCGGATTACGTGCTGATGTTCGACCCGTGGGGCACCTACATGACCATGGAGGAGGCGATCCAGGTCGGCCGCGAGCTCGAAAAGCTCAACTTCTACTGGTACGAGCACCCGATGCCGGAATACCGCACCGAGAGCTATGTGCGGTTGAGCCGGGAACTGCAGATCCCGATCCTCTCCCCCGAGATCATCGCCGGCGGTGTGTTCTCCCGCGCCGAGTGGATCCTACGCGGCGCCGGCGACATGAGCCGCATCGACGTGGTGCGCGGCGGCATCACGGGTGCGAGGAAGACCGCCATCGTCGCCGAAGCCTATGGCCTGCGCTGCGAGATGCACATGGCCGGCTGGGGCAACCTGCAGGTGATCGGCGCCACCTCCGAGGATACCTCCGAGTATTACGAGAAGGGCCTGCTCGCGCCGGGCGTCGATTACGACGCGCCGCACCCCTACCTCAAGAACACTGTCGATAAGATCGACTCCGAGGGCTTCGTGCACATGCCCAAAGGCCCCGGCATGGGTTACGAAATCGAGTGGGACTATATCGACGACAACCTGATCGAACCCAACGCAACGACCAAGAAGACCCATTGGTGATCATGTCTGCTGCGCAGCCGCACCCACCGGCCAACTCCCTCCCCTCGACGGGGAGGGCTGGGGTGGGGTGTGCGGAGCCAGCGGACGGGCCGATGGGCACTGGGCTCCTCGCCCCCCACCCCTGTCCCCTCCCCGCAAGGGGGAGGGAGACCCGACTGCGAAGCCTAGGAGTTTAGATGTCGAGCATCACCCGGTCCGTCCAGGCCATGGATCTGCTGGCCCGCAAGGGTCCGCTGGGGGTCCGCGCGGTGGCGCAGCAGTTGCAGCTGCCGCTCGGCTCGGTGCACCGGATGCTGCTCGACCTCGCCGAAGAGGGGGTGGTCGATCGCACGCCGTCCGGCGAGTGGGAGCTGAGCTTCCGCCTGCTCGAAATCACCGGGCTGCAGCTCGAGCGCATCGACCTGCCGCGGCTCTGCCGGCCGTTCGCCGAGCAGATTGCCGAGGCGACCCGCGAGACGGTGAACGTCAACGCCCTGAGCGGCATGTTCGGGGTGTGCATCGACAAGGTGCGCGGCAACGAGGGCATGCAGCTCGACATGCGCATCGGCTCGCGCGGTCCGCTGAACTGTGGTGGCGCCGGCAAGGCGATGTTGTCTTATATGCCCGAGGCCCGGCAGGAGGAGGTCTACACCCACCCGTTGCCGGCGCTCACCAGCCACACCATCGTCGATGCCAAAAAACTGCGCGAGGAGATCGGCCGCATCCGCGACCGCTTCTATTCGATCGACGACCAGGAAGTGGTGATGGGCGTCTATTGCGTCGCCGTGCCGCTGCTCGATCGTTCCGGCCACTCGGTCGGCGCCATGAGCGTCACCGGCCCGTCGGTGAAAAAGCCCGGTGGTGACAACGTCATGCCGGTGGTCGCCATGCTGTGGGACGCCTGCGAGCATGTGAGCCGCCGGCTCGGCTATGCCGGCGAATGGCCGCCGGTCGCCGCTGCGGCAACCCGCCTCGCCGGTTAGGGAGAAGACCTGTGGTTCGCATCGCCTGGATGATGAAGCTGAAGCCCGGCAACGAGGCGATCTATAAGCAAAAGCACGACGAGATCTGGCCCGAGATGCTCGATGCCATGCGGCGCGACGGCGTGCGCAGCTTCTCGATCTACCGCAACGGGCTCGACCTCTTCGCCTACATGGAGCGCGACAGCGCCCCCGATCCGGCGACCCCAATCAGCGACCTGACCTGGCGCTGGTGGGAGATGATGGCGCCCTACATGGAAACCAATTCCGACTTCTCGCCGGTGCAACGCCCGGTCGAGGAAATGTTCAACTTCGAAAATCGCTGAGAGAGCCATTGTCCATGACCTCCGCCACCATCAGGGGCGTAGTGCCCATTCTCGTCACGCCATTCCACCCCGATGGCAGCATCGACGAGGAGAGCCTCGCACGCCTGATCGAGTTCAACATCGCGGCCGGAGTGCACGGCCTCGGCGTGGCGCTGGGCAGCGAAGTGTTCAAGTTCAACGAGGCCGAGCGCGCCCAGATCACGCGCGCCACCATCAAGGCGGTCAACGGCCGCGTGCCGGTCATCATCAACTCGGGCGCTGCCGGCACCGATCTCGCGGTGTTCTATTCGCGCGCTGCCGAGGCGGCGGGCGCCGATGCGCTGATGGTGATCCCGCCCTCCTTCATGCCGGTAAGTTCGGAGGAGATCTTCGACTATTACCGCGCCATCGATGCGGCAGTCGGCATCCCGATCATCCTGCAGGACGTACCGCAGGGGCCGATCTCCCCGGGCCTGGCGCTCCGCATCGCCGACGCCTGCCCGAACGTCACCTACATCAAGGTCGAGACCGTGCCGGTTACCGGCAAGGTGCATGCGATGTCGAGTGCAGCGGGCGACCGGTTGACGATTTTCGGCGGCGCCGGCGGCAGCTATTTCATCGAGGAACTGCGGCGCGGTGCGCACGGGACCATGCCGTTCTGCAGCCAGCCTGCCGATTTCGTTGCGGTGTGGGACGCCTTCCAGCGCGGCGATGAAGCCGCGGCGCGCCAGCGCTTCGATGCGACGATCATGGCAGTGAACCGGCTGGGCAACCAGGGCGGCGACATCTTTTACGCCATCCACAAGCAGCTGCTGGTGCGGCGCGGCATCATCCGCCACGCCCTGGTCCGCAGCCCGACCACCGCCGTCGACCCGATCACCCAGCGCGAGATCGACGAGCTGCTGGCGACCGTCGTTCCGACCCCGGTCGCCTTCGGGGCCTGAGATGGACCCGTTCGCGCTCAGGCGGCTCGGCCGGACCAGCCTCGAGCTGCCCCGGCTCGGGCTGGGCGGCGCGTCCCTCGGCAACATCTTCAACACCATCCCCGAAACCCAGGCCGACGCCACGCTCGACGCGGCATGGGACGCCGGGGTGCGCTTCTATGATACCTCGCCCTGGTATGGCCGCGGGCTCAGCGAGCACCGGATCGGACGTGGGCTCTTCCTTCGCTCGCCCGGCGAGGCGATCGTCTCGAGCAAGGTCGGCCGGGTGCTGTTTGCGCCCGATGACGTTGCCGCCTTCGAAGCGAGCGAACGCAGCTGGCCGAACGGGCTGAAATTCCAGCATCGGCACGATTACAGCTATGCCGGGGTGATGCGCAGCTACGAGGACAGCCTGCAGCGGCTGCGGCGCAATCGCGTCGACGTGCTGGTGATCCACGACCTCGACCTCGCCAATCTCGGCAGCGAGGAGCTGGTGCGCCAGCATCTCGATGCGCTCGACGCCGGTGGCGGCATGCGGGCCCTCGAGGAGCTGAAGGCAGCGGGGCTGATCAAGGCCATCGGTGCCGGCGTCAACCGCATGGGCACCATCCCGCGCTTCCTCGAACGCTTCGAGCTCGATTTCTTCCTCGTGGCGCTGCCCTACACTTTGGCCGAGCAGCCGGTGCTCGATGCCGAGTTCCCGCTTTGCCAAGCGCGCGGCGTCGGCGTGATCATCGGAGGCGTCTTCGCCTCCGGCATCCTCGCCACCGGGCCGGTGCCCGGCGCGCGCTACAACTATGCCATCGCCAACGAGGAGCAGCTCGCTCGAGTTGGCCGCATGCAAGCGGTGTGCGAAGGGCATGGCGTGCCGCTGGCAGCCGCCGCTCTGCAGTTCACGCTGCATCATCCGCTCGTCGCCTCAGTGATCCCCGGCGCCTTCCATCCCGATCACCCGCGCCGCAACGTCGAGAGCATGCGGGTCGAAATTCCGGCGGACCTGTGGGGCGAGCTGAAGCACGAAGGTCTGCTGCGCAGGGATGCGCCGACACCGCAAACGTAGCGTCTTGCACCGGCGGTGCCACACCGCCCCCTCGCCCCTTTGGGGAGAGGGTTGGGGTGAGGGGCGCCAAGCGCGCAGGACCATCCAATTAGGGTACCGCAGAGGGCACAGCCCTTCAGCCAGTGTGCTTGGTTACCCCTCACCCTTACCCTCTCCCCAGAGGGGCGAGGGGACGGGTGTGGCACGGCCGGTGCTCGCTCGAAGCGCTTACGTCAGCCGCGCCAAATACGGCACGGCTTGCGCGCCCTTCAGCTTCTGCGCCAGCCGCGCCACGTAGAGTTCCGACGCGTGGTTGGCGATGCTGAGCCCGTGGCTCTCGCGCCAGATCTCGCCGATCGAGATGGCATTGGCATCCTGGTGCGTCAGGTAGACGAAATCGGCGCCCGGATGGAGGATCACCTCCTCGCCAAAATGCTCGAACGGGAAGGTCGGCACCATCGAGACGAAGTCGTCGACATTGACCACGCGGGTGATCGGCAGGCTGGCGAGCTTGCCGGCACCCACCGCATTGGTCACCCGTGGCTGGCCGAAGGTGGTGGTGCGGGCGAGGCTGTAGCCGTCATCCCTCAAATAGAGCGACAGCACCGCGGCGATGCCGGCGCCCATCGAATAGCCGCTCACGTAAGTCCGGTAATCCTTGCGCAGCTGCGGCGCGATTTCGGCGCGCACGGCGAGCGCGCTGTCCTCGAAGCCGCGGTGCAGCGGGATGCCGTGCCGGGCCTCGGGCTTGAGGAAGATGTCGAAGTCCTCCAGCCAATCCTTGAGGTTCAAGGAGCCGGGCATCGACAGGTACTGCGCCTTATTGCCGTGATCCTGCTCGACCACGTAGCGCACGCCGACCGCCGGGATCTGGCCAACCTTGGTCACATTGGGCCACCGGCCACGGATCTCGGCTTCGCTGCGCTGCGAGTCGTCGGCGCGCCGGGCCATCTGATGCAGGAGCGGAAAATCGACCTTCGCCTTGTCGACCTTGCTGCCGAGGCTGTTGAGTGCCTGCGGGCTGATCGAGGTACAGGCGGCGATCGGCAGCGCGACGAGGCCGCCGAGCACGGCGCGCCGGCTGATCGCCGACGCCGTCAGTCTGTCGTCCCGGTCCGCGCTCACTTTGGCCCCGCTGTCTCACTGCGGGGACCATGCCACAGACCGCGCCGCGCTGTCAGGTGGCGGGACGGCTGTCGTCGGGCTGGGCCTTCGACTTCAGCGCATCCTCGCGGAACTCGAACCACATGGCGTTGAGGATGCCGAAGCTGCAGGCGAGGCCGACGCCGAGGATCCAGGAAAAATACCACATCCGATTGTCTCCTTAGTAGGCGTTGGGGTTCTTGTTGAGGCTGGCGGTGGTTACCGGCCCGCGCATCACCCGGAACACCCAGCTGGTGTAGATCAGGATGATCGGCAGGAAGACGATCGCCGCGCACAGCATGACGAACAGCGTCAGCTGGCTCGACGAGGCGTCCCACACCGTGAGGCTCGACTGCGGGTCGATCGACGAGGGCAAGAGGAACGGGAACAGCGACAACCCGGCGGTGGCGATGATGCCGAAAATCGCAAGGCTCGAGCCGAGCAGCGCCACCAGTCGGGCCCGGGCGCCGAGCGCCCACCAGGCAACGAGGCTGCCGAATACTGCGAGGATCGGCAGGGCCATCGTCCACGGCATGGCGCCGTAATTGCCGCCCCAGGCGCCGACTTCGCGCACCACCTCTTTGCCGAGCGGGTTCGACGGGGCGATGGTCATCGGCGGGCCGACCAGGCGGTAGCCTTCGAGCACGTAAAGCGCCAGCACTCCACCAAGCACGAACAGCACGATCGTCGCCAGCGCCGACCAGCGGCCATATTCGCGCGCTCGCTCGGCGATCTCGCCATCGGTGCGGCCGGCGATCACCGTGGCGCCCTGCGTCACGATCATCGTGAGGCTGACCAGCCCTGAGAGCAGGGCGAACGGCGTCAGGAGGCCGAAGAAGTTGCCGGTGTAGGTGACACGCTGCGTCACATCGAGCTGGAATGGCGCGCCGAGAAACACATTGCCGACCGCGACGCCGAAGATCAGCGATGGCAGGAAGCCGCCGATGAACAATGCCGCATCCCAGGTGGCGCGCCAGCGCGGATCGCTGACCTTGCCGCGGAACTTGAAGCCCACCGGCCGGATGATCAGGGCCAGGAGGATGGCGATCATCGCGATGTAGAATCCCGAAAAGCTAACTGCATAAAGCTGTGGCCAGGCGGCGAAGACGGCGCCGCCGCCGAGGATCAGCCACACTTGGTTGCCTTCCCAGGTCGGGCCGACGAGGTTGATCAGCACGCGCCGCTCCTCATCGGTCTTGGCGACGAACGGCAGGAGCGTACCGACGCCGAGGTCGCGCCCGCCCATCACCGCAAAGCCGATCAGCAGGATGCCGAGCAGGGCCCACCACAGGATGCGCAGCGTTTCATAGTCGAGAGGAATGGTGCTCATCGGGCTGTTCCTTACTTGGCGGGGGCGATCGTGGCGGCTTCGACCGGCTCGACCGACTGATCGAAGTTCAGCTTGTCGGATGGGCCGTGCTTGATGGTGCGAACCATCAGCCAGACCATGACGATGAGCAGCGCCGTGTAGAGCAGCATGAAGAAGCTCAGCGAGATCACCAGATCCCAGAAGTTGAGCCCCGAGGCGGCGTAGAAGGTGGGCAATACGCCCTCCACCACCCAGGGCTGCCGGCCATACTCGGCGATGAACCAGCCCGCTTCGATGGCGATCCACGGCAGCGGCAAGGCGGCGACGGCGACCCAGAGCAGCCAGCGCGGCTTTTCGATCCGGTGCGTCGAGGCCTTCCAGAACCACAGCGCGAAGAAGGCGATGAAGAAGAAGCCGGCGCCGACCATGACGCGGAAGCTCCAGAACAGCGGCCACACGTCCGGGACCGTATCGAGCGCCGCCTTGGCGATCTCCTCGCCGGTGGCGTTCTCGACATCGGGCCGGTACTTCTTCAGCAGCAGCGCATAGCCGAGGTCGGCTTTGGCGGCGTTGAAGGTGTCGCGCGCCGCGCCGTCATTGCGGTTCGCCTGCAGCGCGTTGAGCGCCTTGTAGGCCTCGACGCCATTGACGACGCGCAGCGCCGCACGCTCGGTGAGCTCGGTAATGCCCGGCAGGTCGCGATCGAGCGAGCGCGTGGTGATGAGCCCGAGCACCCAGGGGAACTGCACTTCGAAAGCCGGGCGGCCATCACTGCCCGGAATAGCGAACAGGGTGAGCGCGGCCGGGGCCGGCTCGGTGTGATACATCGCCTCCATCGCGGCGATCTTCATCTTCTGGTGCTCGGTCGCCACATAGCCCGACTCGTCACCGAGGACGACGACGCTGAGCGCCGAGGCGAGGCCGAAGCTGGCGGCGACGACGATCGAGCGCTTGGCCAGTTCCTGGTGCTTGCCGCTCAACAGGAACATCGCGCTCACCGCCAGGACGAACACCGCGCCGCAGACATAGCCGGCCGAGACGGTGTGGACGAACTTCGCCTGCGCCACCGGGTTGAACAGCACCGCCATGAAGTCGGTGACTTCCATGCGCATGGTGTCGGGGTTGAACGCGGCGCCCACCGGGTTCTGCATCCAGCCATTGGCGATGAGGATCCACAGCGCCGAGAAATTGGCGCCCAGCGCCACCAGCCAGGTGACGGCGAGGTGCGCCACCGGCTTCAGCCGATCCCAGCCGAAAAAGAACAGCCCCACCAGCGTCGCTTCGAGGAAGAAGGCCATCAGCCCTTCCATCGCCAGCGGCGCGCCGAACACGTCGCCGACATAGTGGCTGTAATAGCTCCAGTTCATGCCGAACTGGAATTCCATCACCACCCCGGTGGCGACGCCCATGGCGAAGTTGATGCCGAACAGCACCCCCCAGAACAGCGTCGCCTTGCGCCAGACGACGCGTCCGGTCATCACGTAAACGCTCTCCATGATGGCCATCACGAAGGACAGGCCCAGCGTCAGGGGCACGAACAGGAAATGGTACATCGCTGTCGCAGCGAACTGGATGCGCGACAGATCGACGACGATGGGATCGACCATGGGGATGCCTCGTGTTGTCCGGCCCAAGTCTGCACAAACAAGTCTGCACCAGGTGGCCGGCATGCTTGCCGCAGTACATGCATTCGCGTCGCATCGCCTTGATCCAGATCAAGGCGATGTCGCATGACTATAAGCCAGATTTGGAGACCTTCTCCACACGGTAGGTCAATGGACGATAAGGCGAAAATCGGGGGGCGCTGGCTGAACCGCCTCGCGGCAGCCGACCGGCCGTTGCTTATTGCGGTGCTCGGCCTGCCGCTGCTGGCCGGTGCGCTGCTGGTGGCGCAGGCCATGGTGCTGGCGGGGCTGCTGCATCGCGCCATCGTCGAGGGCGCTGGGCTCACGACACTGCTGCCGCAGCTGGCGCTATTGGCGAGCATCCTCGTCATTCGCATCGCGCTGGGTGGCCTCGGCGAAGTGGCGGCTGTGCGCTTCGGTGAAGCGATCAAGGCGCGGCTGCGCGCCGGGCTGGTCGCCGACCTGCTGCGCCGCGCCCCGACCTGGACCGCATCGAAGAGCTCCGGGGCGCTGTCGAGCACCGTGCTCGAACAGGTCGAGGCGCTCGATGGCTATTTCACCCGTTACCTGCCGGCCATGCTGCAGGCGGCGATCCTGCCGATCGGCTTTGCCATCATCGCCTTCTCGGTCGATTGGATCGTCGGGCTGTTGTTCCTGATCTCGGCCCCGCTGATCCCGGTGTTCATGGCGCTGGCCGGCTGGGGCGCCGAAGCCGCGAGCCGCTCGCAGGCCGCCGCGCTGAACCGGCTGAGCGGCCGCTTCGCCGACCGGCTGCGCGGGCTGGTGACGCTGAAGCTGTTCGGCCAGGACGCGGCCGAAACGGCGCGGGTGCGGCTCGCCTCCGAGGAGTTGCGGGTGCGCACCATGCGGGTGATGCGCATCGCCTTCCTCAGCTCGGCAGTGCTGGAATTCTTCGCGGCACTGGGGGTCGCCGGCGTGGCGCTCTATGTCGGGCTGACTTTCCTCGACCTCGTCAACGTCCACAGCTCCGAGCTGACGCTCGCCGCCGGAATGTTCCTGCTGCTGATGGCGCCCGAAGTGTACCAGCCACTGCGCCTGCTCGCGGCGCACTACCACGACCGCGCCTCGGCCAGGGCCGCCGTGGCCGAGATCGAGCGCGAACTCGATGCGCTGCCGGGGGAAGCGACGCCTTTGGTCGCCGTCACCGCGGCTGCCGTCGCGACGGGCGCTGCGACGCTCGAGCTGCGTGCCGTTGCGCTGGCCGATCCGACCGGGCGGCCGGTGCTCGCCGCCGCCGACCTCACCCTCGAGCCCGGAGCCCGGATCGCTATCCTCGGCGCCAGTGGCATCGGCAAGTCGACCCTGCTCGAGGCCATTGCCGGGTTGCGGACCTTCAGCGGCGAGATCCGCATCGACGGGCAGGCGCTTGCCGAAATCGCTGAACCGCAGCTGCGGCAGCGCGTCGCCATGCTGGGGCAGCGGCCACGACTGTTCGCCGGCAGCATTGCCGACAATATCAGGTTGGGGCGGCGTGACGCCGATCATGCGGCGGTGCGGCAGGCGGCGCAGCTGGCGCGGGTCACCGACTTCGCCGACGCCTTGCCTGAGGGGCTGGCGACGCTGTTGGGCGAGGACGGACTGGGCCTTTCCGGCGGCGAGGTCCAGCGCATCGCGCTGGCCCGCATCTACCTGCGCGATCCCGGGCTGATCCTGCTCGACGAGCCGACGGCGCACCTCGATGCCGCGACCGAGGCGCTGGTGCTCGATGGCCTCGCCGAATTCGCCGGTGGGCGCACCCTCATCGTCGCCACCCACGCGCGGGCTGTCGCGGCGCGCATGGACAGAGTGTTCCGCATCGCCGGCGGCAAGCTGCTGCTGGCGCCGAAGCCGGTCATCACCGATCGCAACGTGGGGGCGGCATGAGAGCCATCTTCGCCTTTGCGCCACTGCTGGGGCGGTTGAAGGGCCCGATTGTGCTCACCGTGCTGCTGTCGCTGCTGACGCTGCTCGCCGGCATCGGTCTGCTCGGGCTTTCCGGCTGGTTCCTCACCGCAGCGGCGCTGAGCACGCTCGGCTCGGCCTTCAACATCTTTGCGCCTTCGGCAGGCGTCCGCGGCCTGTCATTCATCCGTATCCTCGCGCGCTACGGCGAAAAGCTCAGCGGTCACGACATGACGCTGCGGCTGCTGTCCGACCTCAGGGCCTGGCTGTTTGCACGGCTGTTTCCGCTGGTCCCGCTGGCGCGGCGCTTCGGCCGAGGCGACCTGGTCAGCCGGCTGCTCGCCGATGTCGAGGCGCTGGATACGGTGTTCCTCGTGGCGCTTGGGCCGATCAGCACCGCGGTACTGGCCGGCGCCGCGATGACCGTGGCGCTGGCGCTTGCCTTGCCCGGCGCGGCCCTGGTCTATGCGCTGCTGTTCTTTGCCGCGGTGCTGCTGGTGCCGGTCGGGCTGGTGCTGGCCTCGCGCGCTGTCGGCAGCGAGGTCGTCGCGGCTGGCGCGGCGCTGCGCCAGGCCGTGCTCGATGGCGTCGACGGGCACCAGGACCTGGTGCTGTTCGGCGCTACAGGCGAGGCTGCGGCGAGCGCTGCAACCGCATCGGCGCGGCTGGCACAGGCCCGCCGACGGCTTGGCCTGCGCGCCGCGCTGGCTTCGGCGCTGGTGCAACTGCTGGCCGGCGGTGCCCTGCTCGGCACCCTGGTGGCCGGTTTCGCGGCGCTCGAGGCCGGTACGATCGACGGGCCGCTGCTTGCCGGTCTGTTGCTGGCGGTGCTCGCCAGCTTCGAAGCCTCCGCCATGCTGGTGCGCAGCGCCACGCGGCTCGCCGGAGCCGCCGCCGCTGCCGACCGGCTACAGGCCATCGCCAGCAGTGCGCCCGCCGTCGCCGAACCGGCCGCTCCGCTGCCGATTCCGGCCGGCGGCGATATGCGCTTCGAAGCGGTGCGCTTCGGCTACGACCCCCAGCACCCGGTGCTCGACGGGCTGAGCTTTGCGGTCCGGAGCGGTGAATGCGTCGCCATCACAGGACCGAGCGGCGCCGGCAAGTCGACCATCGCGCAGCTGCTGCTGCGGCTGGCCGATCCTGACGCCGGCACTGTGCGCCTCAACGGCAGCGATCTCCGCGAGATGGCCGGCCCCGAGCTTCGCCAACGGGTCGCGCTGATGACCCAGGATGCGCCGGTTTTCCTCGACACCATTCGCGCCAACCTTCGCATCGGAAGGGATAACGCAGACGACGGAGCGTTGTGGCATGTGCTCGAGGCGGTGCACCTGGCGGAGTTCGTTCGCGGCTTGCCCGGGCAGCTCGACGCCGTGGTCGGAGAGGCAGGCCGAACCCTCTCGGCCGGGCAGGCCCGCCGCATCTGCCTGGCGCGCACCCTGCTGTCGCGCGCCGACATCGTCGTCTTCGACGAACCGACCAGCGGGCTCGATGCCGAGACCGAGGCAGCGTTTCTCGCCGAACTGCCGGAGCTGACCCGCGGCCGCACGGCCATTGTCATTACCCACGCGGTGGTACCGGAGACGTTTGACCGGGTGCTGGAATTGCGGGCAGGGCGGTTAGCGGAGGTTCGCCACCACTGAAAGGCCCAGCTCCGCTTGAGAAAAATCAGGTCGGGAATGGCGTGCCTCCCGCGAACATCGCGCGCGTTGCCCACCCCACCCCATCCCTCCCCGTCAAGGGGAGGGTGCCGGCTGGTGCTTGTGTCGGTATCCAGCCACAAACTCGATGCTCACCTCCCCCTTGACGGGGGAGGCAAGCGAAGCTTGGGAGCGTAGCGATCTAGCGCAGCTCGGAGGGGGTGTGACTTGGCCACGATGCACGCGGCGACCTCGCCACCAGCCCTTCACCTACCCGCAAAGCCCCTGCAACGCATCGAGGTCCGGCACCTCGACCGTCCGGTTATTGGTAATCATGACCACCCCCGCCTGCCGCAGCTTGGTCAGCTGGCGCGACACCGTCTCGATGGTGAGGCCGAGGAAATCGGCGATATCCGAGCGGCTGAGCGGCAGCTCGAAGCTGATGCCGTCGCTCGCCTCCGCCGCGGGGTCGGCATGCATGGCGATCAGATAGAGGAAGCTTGCGACCTTTTCCTGCGCGGTCTTGCGGCCCAGCGTCACCATCCAGTCGCGCGCTTCGTCGAGCTCGCGCAGCGTTTGCTGCATCAGCCGGTGCTCGAGCGCCGGGGTGCTGGCGATCATCTGTTCGAGCGCCGGCCGCGGGATGACGCAGAGGTCGACCGTCGAAGCCGCCTCGGCGGTGACGACGCTCTCCCGCCCGAACAGCCGGCCGAGGAAATCCGGCGCGAACTGCAGGCCGACCAATTGCTGGCGGCCGTCTTCCAGCACCTTGCTGAGCTTGATCACCCCGCGCATCACATTGGCGTAGGCGTGGATCGCCATGCTGTCGCCGATCAGCTCGTCGCCATGCTCGTGCCGTTCCTTGCGGGTGTGGCGGGCGAATTCGATCAGCTCATCCGGCTTCAGCGCACCGCACATGCCTCGGTGACGCGCTTCGCAGCTGCGGCACAGCACGGGGGTCTCGGAATTGTGGATGTCCAGACGCTCGCCCATCGCGGGTGAGCCTTACACCGTCCTGCGGCGTGGCGGATGGTGAGGTTTGTCGCACGCGGCATTCAGTCTCGGGGAGCGGGCCGCGGCGTATTTCGCGTGTACCACATCACCCAGCCGAGCGTGCCCATCAGCAGGCTGAAGGCGGCGAGGACGGCGGTAACGACGATGGCGGCTTCGGGTGGCATATCGGTGCTCTCTGCTTGATGCAGAGAGATCACCGCACAACGGTACGCGACGCCTTGATCCAGATCAAAAGCGTCGCGATTTCCGTGGCTTGGACAGAACTGCCGGGTTAGCGCCTCAGCGCGAGAACGGTACCGAAGCCGTCAGCACCTGGCCGGAATTGTTGAACTCGACCTCGAAATCGACGGTGATGGCGTTGCCCTCGAGCAGAATCCGCGAGCCGATGCGCACATCATTGCCGCCGCGATCCTGCTGCTTCTCGCGCAGGTCGAAATTGATCGTGTCGCCTTTAATCTGGCCGACCGCGACGCCGGTGAAGCCGGCATTCGAGCTCATCACCGCCTGGTAGCGCTGCGCCTTGTCGTCGAAGGCGATGGTGCCGCTGACCGACAGGTTCATGTCGATCAGGCTGCACCGGCCGGCATAGTTGATCTTGTTCAGGTTACCCTTGGAAATGCCGAGCCGACATTTGAACGGTTCGGGATTCTGGCCTCCGACCAGTGCACCCGCTCCCTTCCAGTCGCCCACGTACGACTCCAGGACTTCCACTGGCCCGGAAATCGCCGGCGTCGCCATTCCCGCCAGCGTCATGGCGGTGACGGCCATAGCGGCATGCAGGTGCTGTCTCATCTCGTCCCACGCCCTCCAACGGCGTTCTAGCGTTCAGTAACGCTGAAATCTGTAAGCGGCCGGGTATTCGGTCCGCTTCCATTTTGACTTGCCCGCCCGACGATGCCAGAGATCATGCGGCGGGCAGTAAGAAGCAAGAGCGGCCTGCACATTCTTTTGGTTTGTCCCCTACCGCAAGTCCCAAATGGCCCTAAGTCAAGACCACAGCTCCAGTCCGCGTGTCCCGGCGGCGCAGCCGATCGTTGATGCGTCCGGGGTGAATTACACTCTGGAGGTCGCTTCACAGCCGCTTCACATTCTGAGGAACGTCTCGCTCCGGGTCGAAGCCTCGGAAGTCGCGGCAATCGTCGGGCCTTCAGGCAGCGGCAAGACCTCGCTGCTGATGTTGCTGGCCGGACTGGAACGCGCCACGTCCGGCAAGGTGGTGGTCGCCGGGCAGGACCTTTCGGGGTTGAGCGAGGACGATCTGGCGGTGTTCCGCCGCCATACGCTGGGCATCGTGTTCCAGAGTTTTCACCTCATCCCGTCGCTGACCGCGCTCGACAATGTCGGGCTGGCGCTCGAGATCGCCTCGCCCGACCTGTCGCTGGCGCAGACCCGCGAGGCCGCCGCGGCGGCGCTCGAGGCGGTCGGGCTCGGCGGCCGGCTGCAGCATCGGCCGGCGGCTTTGTCGGGCGGCGAACAGCAGCGCGTCGGGCTGGCCCGCGCCATGATCGCCAAGCCGCGGCTGCTCCTGGCCGACGAGCCGACCGGCAACCTCGACCAGGAAACCGGCGCGGTGGTGGTCGAGCTGATGTTCGATCTGGCCCGCCAGCAAGGCACCGCGGTGGTGCTGATCACCCATGATCCATCGCTGGCGGCGCGCGCCGACCGGGTGTTCACCATGACATCAGGCGAGCTGGTCGAAACCCGATCGGTCCAAGCCTGATGCGCGCCGTCCTCGCGGCCATCCGCATCGGCCTGCTCGATATGCGCGGCGACTTGCGGCGCTTCGGCCTCCTGATCATCTGCCTCGCCGTCGGCACGGCGCTGATATCAGGCGTCAGCTCGGTGGGCGCCAGCATCCGGCAGGCGGTGGAAGAGAATGCCGCCGTACTGATGGGCGGCGATGTCGAGCTGTCGCGCGCCGACCGGCAGGCCACCGCCGACGAGCTGGCGCTGATCTCGCGCTTCGGGCGGGTGTCCTATGTCGTCGACACCAATGTCCGCGCCGAAGTCGGCAATCAGAGCGCCTTTGTCGATCTGGTCTCGGTGGGCGATACCTATCCGCTGCTCGGCGCGGTCGACAGCCCGCAACTGCCGTCGGGCGAGACGCCGTTTGCCTTCCTGTCGTTCCGCGACGGCAAGTTCGGCGCGCTGGTCAGTCCGCTGATGCTCGATCAGCTCGGCATCAAGGTCGGCGACACGCTTGAGATCGCCGGCACCGAGTTCGTAGCGCGCGGCGCGCTGGGCGGCCTGCCCGATGCCGCGGTACGCGGCTTCCGGCTGGGCCTCCCCGCCGTCATCACCACCGAGGCGCTGGCGGTGCTCTCCGACCGCACCTCGCCGCTCCCGGGGCTTGGCACCTTTTTTCGCTACAAGCTGGTGCTGACCGAGGGCGACGCCGATAGCGGCAAGGCGGCGCTGGAGACCGCGCTCGCCGATCCGAGCTGGACCATCCGCTCGGCCCGCGAGGGCCTCGGCCCGATGGTGCGCTACTACGACCTGTTCATGCGCTTCCTGGTGATCGTCGGTCTCGCCTCGCTGCTCATCGGCGGGGTCAGCGTCTGGACCAGCATTTCGGCCTATATCGCCGAGCGCGCCAATGTCATCGCCGTGCTGCGCAGCATGGGCGCCGGGCGAGCCCGCATCTTCGTGCATTTCTTCTCGCAGATCGCGGCGCTCGCGGGCGTCGGCGTCGGCATCGGCCTCGTCGTCGGGGCCGGCACCGCGCTGGTGGCGCTGCCGGCCATCGGCGCCGCCGTCGGTGTCGACCTGGCGCCGACCCTGCATGTCCAGCCGCTGCTGGTGGCGGCGGGCGTCGGCTTTCTTATCGCCTTTGCCTTCTCCTACCTGCCCTTGCAGCAGGCCCAGACCATCAGCCCGGTGACATTGTTCCGCTCCAAGGGGCTCGCCGCGCCGCCGATCGACTGGGCCGGGCTGATCTTTTCGGCGCGTATCGTCCCCCTGGTGCTGGCCGCCGCCCTGTTCCTGTGGCTCGCCGTCATCATGACCGACGATTCGATGCTGGTCGCGGCCTTCGCCATTGTCAGCGTGCTGTCGGTGGTGCTGTTCCAGTTCGGCATCTTTCTCGCCCGGCAGGCGCTGCGGAAGTCGCCTGAGCCGTCCAACCGCGTGCTGCGCTACGCGCTGCGCAATATCTCAAGCCCGGGCTCCAACGCTTCCTCGGTGGTGATCTCGGTCGGGCTGGCGCTCGCCATGCTGGTGGTGGTGCTGGTGCTGCAGGTGAACCTCAGGAACGAGTATCTGGGCGCCTCGGTGTTCGACGCGCCGACCCTGGTCGCCTCCGATCTCTTCTCCGACGAGGTCGATACGCTGCAGAAGCTGAAGGACGAAGGCGGCGACATCACCGCCTTTGCCGCAACTCCGATGCTGCGCGGCGCGCTGAGCGCCATCAACGACACCCCGGCGGCAGAGCTGCAGCCGCGGGGACCGGAGGCATCGTTCCTGCTCTCGGGTGAGATCCCGCTGACCTTTCGGCAGGTGCTGCCGGCGACCTCGAAGCTGGTGGCAGGGGACTGGTGGTCGGCCGACCACCAGGGGCCGCCTTTGGTGTCGCTGCACCAGAGCCTTCGCGCCGGCCTCGGTATCAAGCTCGGCGACAAGCTGTCCTTCGCCATCTTCGGCGACACCATCACCGCCGAGGTCGCCAATTTCCGCGATTACTCCTGGCAGGGCGGCATCGATTTTCTCGCCACCTTCTCGCCGGGCGTGCTGGACGAGTACCCCTCGACGCTGTTGGGTTCGGTGACCGCGGCGCCGGGACGCGAAGAGGCTGTGGAGCGGGAACTTGCCAGCTTGCTGCCCGATGTCCGCTTCATCGCCATCGGTGCGACGCTCGAGCAGATCACCCGGGCCCTGAGCCAACTGTCGCTTGCCGCCTCGCTGGTCGGCGGGTTGGCGGTGGGCAATGGGCTGCTGGTGCTGATCGGCAGTCTTGCCACCGGACGCCGGCAGCGGCAGGCCGACGCGGTGATCTCAAAAGTGCTCGGCGCCAAGCGCTTCGACGTGCTGTCGGTTTCGGTGCTGCACTATGTGCTGCTGGCGGCTTTCGCCGCCGTGCTGGCGACGCCGCTCGGCATCGGGCTCGCCTGGATTCTCACCCTGGTGCTGCTCGAGGTCGAGTTCGCCCTCGATGCGACGACGCTTGCAGCGGTCGATCTCGGCGCCATCGTCATCACCGGCTTCCTCGGCGCCACCACCATTGTCGGCGTGCTGCAGCGGCGCTCAGCCGGCTTTTTGCGCGAGCCGTAAGCGTTATCCCAATGCTCGGACCGTTCCCCACACACGGTGTCATTCCCGCGAAGGCGGGAACCCAGTGGGATGCTGCGGTATCCGCTGAGGCCGAGATATCCCTCCATCTCCTGGCCTCCGCGGGGATGACGCTGGTGGGGAGGTGAGGCCAGGTCATAATGGGGCGACGCTGGGCATGCGAACCGAGGCTCTGCAAGTCCCCCAAACTCGGTGTCATCCCCGCGAAAGCGGGGAACTCCGTTTGCGATCGTGCGGCGGGCACGAAAACAGAGGTTCCCGCTTTCGCGGGAATGACCCGGTGGGTGGGGGACGACCCGGTGGAGGAGGCGAGGCAGTGGGCCATTCGCTCACCGCCTCCTCCACCAACTGGTTCAACCGCCAAGCCTCAAGCCGCGACCGGCTGCCCGGGGACCTGGTCCTGGTCCACGTCCTTTTTCTTCGCCGGGAAGGCCAGCGCCAGGGCGGCGGCGGCGATGCCGATGCCGGCTGAGGCGATGTAGAGCCAGTGGTAGGTGCCGAACGTATCGTAGAGCCAGCCGCCACCGACCGGGCCAAAGGCCATGCCGATGCTCGAGGTCATCACCATGCCGCCCAGCACCGTGCCCATCACCCGCGGGCTGAAATAGTCGCGTGCCAGCACCGAGTAGAGTGGCATGACGCCGCCATAAGCGAGCCCGAGCACCGCCGCCAGCGCGTAGAACTGGGGCAGCTCGCTGACATAGATGTAGGTGTAGATGCCGACGGCCTGCAGCACGAGGCCGCCGACGATCACCTTGCGCACGCCAAGCCGGTCGGCCAGGACGCCGAAGATCAGCCGGCCGAACAACCCGGCAAGGCCCTCGACGCTGTAGATGCTGGCCGCCGCCAGCGCCGAGGCGCCGCAGATCATGGCGTAGCTGACGGTGTGGAAGATCGGGCCGGAATGTGCCGCGCAGCAGAGGAAGAACACCGAAGCGAGGACGACGAACTGCGGCGTGCGCAGCGCCGACCAGCCGGTCGAGGCCCGCTTGGGCTGGGCCGCGGCGCTCGGGGTCGGCGCGGGTTCCGGCTCAGTCAGCGTCGGAGCGCGGCGGATCAACAGCGCTGCCGGCACGATGACGATCAGCGCGCCGATGGCGATGCTCAGCATGGCGCTGCGCCAGCCAGTGGCCTCGATCAGGTAGCTGGCGAACGGGGTGATCACCATCGGCGCAATGCCGCCGCCGATCGATACCAGCGACACCGCAAGGCTGCGGTTCTTGTCGAACCAGCCCAGCGTCGTCGAGATGATCGGCGCGAAATAGGCGCCGCCCGCCGCGCCGACCAGCCCGCCATAGGCGAACTGGAACACCAGGAGGTCGCTGGCCCGGCTGCCGAGCAGCAGTCCGGCCCCGAGCAGCACGGTCGCCATCAGCACCACCGGCCGCGCCCCGATGCGATCGCTCAGCGTCCCCCAGCCGAAGCCGGAAACACCCATGACGATGAAGCCGACGGTCATCGCCGCCGAAATGCCGGCGCGGCTCCAGCCGGTATCCTCAGCCATCGGTTGCAGGTAGACGGGCAGGGCGAACATCGCCCCCATTGCCACACAGGTGATCAGCGCGCCTGCCGCGACGACGACCCAGCCATAATGCTTGCTCATTGTTCCGTCCCTCAGGATATATCCTGCCATTTAGACGAGCGGCGGCGGCGCCATTCGACAGTGCGACGCAAAATATCTGCCGCGACACCATCGCCACAACCACTTGCATGGTGCAAGGTGTATACCCAGCTACAAACTGCTTGTAAACTGCAAGTGGAATGCCGAACACGTCTATGACCAGGAGCCGTGCCTGTGGATCGCCGATCCGGATGCCCCATTAACCTCTCCGTCGAAGTGCTCGGCGATCGCTGGAGCCTCGTGGTGCTGCGCGACATCATGTTCGGCAACTTCCGCACCTATGGCGAACTGCATGGCAACTCGCTCGAGGGCATCGCCACCAACATCCTCGCCAGCCGGCTGAAGCGGTTGATGGAGGAGGGGCTGGTGACCGCCGCCGCCGACCCCAATCACAAGCAGCGCACCATCTACAACCTGACCGAAATGGCCATCGCGCTGGTGCCGGTGATGGTGCAACTGGGCGCCTGGGGCGCGCAGTTCCTGCCGGCCAGCCCCCAGTTGTCGGCTCGCGCCATCGCGCTGGCTCAGGGCGGGTCGAAGATGGCGGACGACTTCATGGGCGAACTCCGCCACCTGCACCTGGGCGCCCCCAAACCGGGGCGCTCGGTGCTGGCCGAGCTCGAAGCGGCCTATCAGGCAGCGGCTCAGAACCCGTAATTCACCCCGAGCTTGACGATGTGCAGGTCCTGCTGCGCATCGAGGCTGCCGCCGGCATAGTCGAGCTCGGCGCCGAGCGCGACGAAATCATACTCGATGCCGGCCGTGGCATTTTCGCTGAAGGCGAACTCGGTGCCCAGCCCGACGGTCCAGCCAGTGGCGACCGCATCGGCGGAGGTCGGTGGCGGCGCCGGTAGTGGCGCGGTGGCAGTGAGCGTCGAGCGCACCCCGCCGGCGGCGAGCCCGCCCTTGGCATAGAGCAGCAGAGTATCGGCGGCATAGCCAACGCGGCCGGTGACGGTGCCGAGCCAATCGAGGTCGTAGCTGTAATCGAAGCTGTTGGCGCCGACGGTGGCCGAGCCGCCGCCGCCAATCCAGCTCTTCGCGAGGTCCGCCTCGGCGCCGAATACCAGCACGCCCGCTTCGGCGTTGAAGCCGGCGCGGACGCCGGCCAGCCAGCCGCCGGCCGCGAGGTCAAGCGGGTCGGCGAGACCGCTTGGTTCATCCAGCGTGACGTCGCTGCTGCCGGCGCCGCCGAACAGGCCGGCATAGGCGCCGGACCAATCGTAATCCGCCGCCGCGGCGATCGCTTCGGGATCATCGACGATCAGATCGGCCGCCGCAGCCGTTCCGCCCGCGAGGCCGAAAACGGCAAGCAGCATGAGCGCAGAAAATCGCATGGTGTGGCCCCCCATCAGTTCGCGCCGGGCGAACCTACGGGTAACTGCGTGATGTGGGCGTCATGGATTCGACGAGATTCGCATCTGGCGTGGTGGGTAGTTCGGAGCGGGAAGAGTACCCCCCACCCTGTCGCTCCCCCGCAAGGGGGGAGGAGACCAAAACACTGTCGCTAGTGTAGGCGTCTCCCTCCCCCTTGCGGGGAGGGGACAGGGGTGGGGGTGCTCTGTGCGCACCGGCCTTTGTGGTCACCGCGGCACGCGCTGAGGACAGAGAGTCGCGTACTAGGCCCCAGTAACGCGCCAGATCACATCGCCGACGTCGTCGGCCATCAGCACGGCGCCATCCTTGGCGATTACCACGCCGACCGGGCGGCCATAAGAATCCTTCTCATCAGGCGACAGGAAGCCGGTGAGGATGTCGCGCGGCGTGCCCGTCGGCTTGCCGTTGGCGAACGACACGAAGGCGAGCTTATAGCCCGAGAGCGTCGAGCGGTTCCACGAGCCGTGCTGGCCGATGGCCATGCCGTCGCCAAAGCCCGGGAGGGTGCCTTCGGGCAGCCAGCAGAGGCCGAGCGAGGCGGTATGGCCACCGAGCGCGAAGTCGGGTGCGATGGCGGTCGCCACCTTGGCCGGATCCTGCGGCACGCGATCGTCGACGATCTTGCCCCAGTACGAATACGGCCAGCCGTAAAAGCCGCCGTCCTTCACCGAGGTCAGGTAATCGGGCGGCGTCTCGTCGCCGATGCCGTCGCGCTCGTTGACCACGGTGAAGAGCTCACCCGTCGTCGGCTCGAAGGCGAGGCCCACCGGGTTGCGGAGGCCCCCGGCGAAGATGCGGCTCCGGCCGGTCGTGAGGTCGAGCTCGAAGATACAGGCCCGGCCTTCTTCGACCGCCATGCCGGAATCGCCGATATTGGATTGCGAGCCGACGCCGACATAGAGCTTGGTCTGGTCCTTGCTGGCGAGGAGGCTGCGCGTCCAGTGGCCGCCCGGCTTGGTCGCCATCAGCTTCTTGCCGCTTGCGGTGATCTTGGTGTCGCCGACCGTGAACGGGTAGGCGTAGACGCCATCGGTATTGCCGACATAGAGCGTCTCGCCGATCAGCTGCATGCCGAACGGCTGGTTCAGGCCTTCGAGCAGTGTGTGCTGCTGTTCGGCGACGCCATCGCCATCGGCATCACGCAACAGCGTAATGCGGTTGGGGCTCTGCCCGACGGCGGCAGCGCGCCGCATGGTGGTGAAAATGGCGTAGTCGAACGGCGTCTTGATGGCGCCGCCCGGGGTGCTCAGCGCCTCGGCCACCAGCACGTCGCCATTGGGCAGCACATGCATCCAGCGCGGGTGCTTCAGTCCGCGGGCGAAGGCATTGACCTTGAGCCCGGCGGCAGCGGTCGGCTTGTGGTCGCCGGACCAGCCGCGCGCCGTCGGCATCTTCAGCGTCGGGATCGCCTGCGGCCGCGCCGCGGGGATATCGGGCGCGCTGCCGTAGAGCGGGCTGCGCTTCGGCTCGTTGAAGCTGCGCGCCAGGATCGCCCCGGCGCCAACCCAGGCAACCACGCGGGCGTAGATATCGGCAAAGCTCATGCTGTCCCTCTAATGTCGTGGGTGCGCACCGCGGGCGCGCACCATACCAGCCGCATACTTGCCTCCGGCATGGAAGGCAATGTTGCCTTAGTCGATCCCGGCGGCCTTGAGGTCGGCCCAGAGATTATCCTCGGGCACGTAGCCGATCCACTCCCGCGCCTCTTCGAGATCCCAGGCCATGCCGGTATTGTTCGACATGCCGGAAACGACGATCGCCGGGGCCGGCCACTTGCTGGCGTCGGCGCGCAAAGCCGCCACCATCAGCCGGTTGTGGTCGCCGTTCGACA
Organism: Devosia sp. Root105; assembly: GCF_001424865.1. Lineage (NCBI taxonomy): Bacteria > Pseudomonadati > Pseudomonadota > Alphaproteobacteria > Hyphomicrobiales > Devosiaceae > Devosia > Devosia sp. Root105. The sequence goes on along the minus strand of NZ_LMCR01000001.1, from coordinate 195,881 downwards.
GCCACATGTTGCGGTACCACAGGGCGTTGCGCTTGATCACCGCCTGGTCGGTTTCGCCGCGGTCGCCACCACCGCTGCCGGCGATGGTGGTGGCGAGGTTCTCGCCGCGCTGGCACCAGCCGATGCGGGTCGACACCGCGGTGATCCGGCCATTGGTGGCAGCCGCCCGAGCGGCGCAGACGCGCTCGCCCAGCGCCTTGGTGGCGCCATAGGCCGAGCCCCATTTGTAGCCGTCGGCATAATAGCGCGTGCCGCTGATATGCGGCGTCGACATCCTGAGCTTGCCGTCGGCCGGCAGCGGTGCATCCTTGTAGCCGCCCATGGCGTGGTTGGACGAAGCGAAGATGAAGCGGCAGGGTTTGGTGCCGCCGCCCGCCTGCTCGAGCAGGTTCGCCGTCATGTCGAACGAAGCGGCCGATTCGGCCCAGCTCGAGTTGGGCGCCGGGTTGGCAGAGGCATAATGGACGATGCCGTCGGCGGCCTGCGCCTCTTTGCGCCAGCGCTCGTCATAGGGGTCGGCGAGGTCGGCAACCACTACCCGGGTCTTCTTGCCCGCGGTGAACGGGGCGACGTCGATGGCGACGATCTCCTCCACCCAATCGGCCGTTTCCAGGTGCTCCCTGAGCTTGCTGCCCAGGTTTCCGGCGCCCCCGGTAATCACTACCCGCATAGTCGTTCCTCCTCATTCGGGGCTGCCCCCGTAATCTCGATGTCGCGTATAACACCCCCCGCGTCAGTCGCTACACTGGAGTGTGCATCATGCAGATCGGTATTGTCGGGTTAGGCCGCATGGGGGGCAATATCGCCAAACGGCTGATGCGCGCCGGGCACGATGTCGCCGTCTACGATATCGACGCCAATGCCCGCGCCACGCTCGGCAATGACGGCGCCCGGCCCGCCGAGACGCTCGAGGCGCTGGTTGCCTCGCTGACCGAGGCCCCGCGCGCCATCTGGGTGATGCTGCCGGCCGGCAAGATCACCGAAGGCACCATCGCGCACCTCGCCTCCTGCCTCGCGCCCGGCGATATCCTGATCGACGGCGGCAATTCCTACTACAAGGACGATATCCGCCGCGCCGCCGAGTTGCAGAAGACCGGCATTCGCTATGTCGATGTCGGCACCTCCGGCGGTGTCTGGGGTCTCGATCGCGGCTATTGCCTGATGATCGGTGGCGAAAAGGCCGCGGTCGACCATCTCGACCCGATCTTTGCGGCGCTCGCCCCCGGCAAGGGCGAGATCGAGGAAACGCCCGGCCGCGGCAGCCTCGATCCGCGCGCCGAGCAGGGCTATATCCACGCCGGTCCAGCGGGCGCCGGGCACTTCGTCAAGATGGTCCATAACGGCATCGAATACGGCATGATGCAGGCCTATGCGGAGGGCTTCAATATCCTCGAGAGCAAGAACGCCGAAGTGCTGCCGCCGGGCGAGCGCTTCGATCTCAACGTCGCCGATATCGCCGAAGTCTGGCGCCGCGGCTCGGTGGTCACCTCCTGGTTGCTCGATCTCTCGGCCATCGCGCTCGCCAAGGACCCCAAGCTCGAGGCCTTCTCCGGCCACGTCGCCGATTCCGGCGAAGGCCGCTGGACGGTGGAAGCAGCAATCGAGGAAGCGGTGCCGGCCGAGGTGCTGACCGCGGCGCTGTTCACCCGCTTCCGCTCCCGGCAGGAGCACAACTTCGCCGAGAAAATGCTGTCAGCGATGCGGCTCGGGTTCGGTGGGCATAAGGAACAGAACTAGGGGACTCTGCCAGGAAAGCGCCCAGTTTTCTCCACCCACTCGGTGTCATCCCAGCGAAAGCTGGGACCCAACTCGCAGCCCGTGCCAGCTGATGGATGGGTCCCAGCTTTCGCTGGGATGACAGCCGGTGGGGAGGCGAGAGCGCGGACCGTCTACGACATGCTCTAGCTGCGAGCCTCAGCGCAACCGCTGAAAGCATGCCCTAAGGCGTCTTATCCGCCATCGCTGTACAAAGCTGCGCAACGGCCCTGAGCTGCGTGTTCTGCTCCAGCGTCGGGTTCGTCGCTGCGACCGCTTCCCAGAGGTTGCCGGTTTCCACCTGCTCGACGGCGCAGCCGCAATAGCGCTCGCAGCGGGCGAGGTCGGAGCCGGTGCCGAGGCAGGAGGCGTTGCAGCTTTTGACGAAATCCTGGCTGAGGCTCAGCACCGGCGGCGCCAGTACCGGCGCCGAGAGCTGCGTCAGCCCCCACAGCACGCCGATGATCAGCGGCTGGTGGACCACATAGATCGGGAGACTCCAGCGACCCATCCACGCCAGCCCGCGCGCCAGCGGCTCGTTGCTGTGGAAGTGCGCGAGATCCTCAGCCAGCGGCGAGGCGAGGATCAGCCGCATCGCGGCGATGCCGAGCAGCACCACGCCGAACCACGGGAAGATCGGCACCACGTCGCTGGTCGGCGGCGAGGTTGGCCAGAAACCGATCCAGCCGAGCTCGCGGCTCGAGAATATCGGATCGTTGTAGAGCAGGTTCGCCGCAATGACGGCGACGCCGAGGACAGCGACCAGCCAAGGCGGCAGCCTGAGGAAGGCGAGGCCCATCAGCGAGAACAGCGCAATGGCATGCAGCACGCCGAAGAACACGAAGAAATCGGGGAACATCCCGTAGGTCCCCGCCGTCACCAGCAGCGCGCAGGCGACGACAATACCGAAGCGGCGCCAGAACTTGTTCCAGCGGATGGCTTTGCCATGCGCCAGCACCAGCCCGGCGCCGACCAGCAGCAGGAAGCTCGAAAGGATCGACTTCTGGAACATCACCCAGCCGATGACCGTGGTGACGTCGACGTTCGAGTAGCCGAAATAATAGAGGTCCCAGGCGATGTGGAAGATGACCATGGCGATGATCGCCACGCCACGCAGCAGGTCGAGCAGCTGGTAGCGGGGGCGCTGCCCGCTGCTCACGTCACGACTCACCTGCTGCAACTCCCGCTCGTCTCCGGCGACCATAGTGGAACGCTCACCGCGCGCTCAAGCACCACAAAGCCAGCGTGCTAACCGCGGCCGCGATAGCCGGGCACGCCCTGTTCGGGCAGCCACAGGTTGGCCGGCGCTGCGCCGGTCTGCCAGAACACATCGATCGGGATGCCGCCGCGTGGGTACCAGTAGCCGCCGATGCGGAGCCAGCGCGGCGCCAGCGCCTCGACCAGGCGCTTGGCGATCTCCACCGTCGTCGCTTCGTGGAAGGCGCCGTGGTTGCGGTAGGAGAACATGAACAGCTTCATCGATTTGCTCTCAATCATCCACTGGTCGGCGACATAGTCGATGACCAGGTGCGCGAAATCCGGCTGTCCGGTGATCGGGCAGAGCGCGGTGAATTCCGGCACGGTGAAGCGGATCAGGTAGTCGATATCGGGATGGGGGTTGGGTACCCGGTCGAGCACGGCGCTGGCCGGGTCGAGTGGAATCTCGGCCGGGCGGCCGAGGACGGACGTATCCATGGTCTTCTCCTGAGGTCGGGCCCGGCGGATGACCGGGGACGGGAGTTGCGTTCTGCCACCGGCGATGACCGGCGCGGGGGCCTCCATACGCCGCGCGCACCACCGAGAGCCAGCATAATCGCCCGGGCGTCGCGAATGACTTCGCATCCCCGCAAAGCTCGGCTACCATCACCTCATGTATTCGGGTGGGTTGGGTTTGAAGGCGGGTTAATGGAGCAGATCCTCGTGGCGGCGGCGACGCTGCCGGTGAGCGTATTGGGGCCGCGGGCGGTGCTGGTGAATGAGGGCGCGCGCACCGGCAAGCTCTACATCCTCAAATCCGGCGATCTCGAAGTGGTGCGCGACGGCAGCACGGTGGCGGCGATCGGTGACCCGGGTTCGGTGATCGGCGATATGTCGGCGCTGCTCGACCTGCCGCATTCGGCGACCGTCCGGACGCGCAACGGCGCCGAAGTGCATGTGGCCGACGACGCCGACGCGTTCCTCGACGCGCATCCGGCCGCGGCCCGGCATATCGCAAAACTCCTCGCGGCGCGGCTGCACAAGACCACGGCGCTGCTGGTCGATATGCGGCGGCAGGCCAAGGTCCGCGAGGACCAGGTGATGTTCGACAAGATTTTCGCACTGCTCGAATAACGGGAGTTGCTCTGGTGGCGGACGCAGAGACGGAAAGCTGGCTGAAGTTCGATTTCTTCCCTGCCGGCACGGAGCTGATCGTGCAGGGCCGGCAGGCCGGCGGCAGCTTCATGGTGCTGAAGGAAGGCGAGGTCGAGGTGCTGCGTGACGGCAAGTTCGTCTCCACCATCAAGCAGCCCGGCGCCATCTTCGGCGAAATGAGCGTGCTGCTGGAGCGCCCGCACTCGGCGACAGTGCGCGCCGTCACCGATGTGCAGCTCTATGTCATCAACGACGCCCTTGCCGTGCTCGAGGCGCATCCGTCCTGGCTGCTGCAGATCGCGCGGCTCCTGGCGCAGCGCGTCAACACCACCACGGCGCAGCTGGTGGCGCTGAAGAGCCGGGAGGCCGAGGAGGACGACGTCCTGGTGCTGCCGACCAACGTCTTCTCCTCCTGGGCGGATCCGCAGATATGACCGACAAACCCAAGCTTGCCATCACCTACTGCACGCAGTGCAACTGGCTGCTGCGCGCCGCCTGGATGGGGCAGGAGGTGCTCTCGACCTTCGGCCTCGAAATGGGCGAGGTCAGCCTTGTTCCCGGCAGCGGCGGCATTTTCGAGATCCATCTCGATGGCGTGCTGATCTGGGAGCGCAAGCGCGACGGCGGCTTCCCCGATGCCAAGCAGATCAAGCAGCTGGTGCGCGACCGCATCGATCCCGGCCGCGACCTCGGCCATATCGACCATCCGCACGGCCCAGCCGCGAAGCACGGGCACTCCTGACCGGCCCGATTTCAGTGTGAGCGTCTCCCTCCCCCGGGGCACTACCGCGTCCCCTTGTTTAGGGGGAGGGGACAGGGGTGGGGGTCAGCCCGCACCAGCTCGATTTGGGCCCAATCGCCGGCCCCAGCAACTATCGCGGCCTCCAGCCGTTGCGTGAACCCGGCAAGGTCCCCACATCAGGCCACACCGCAACCCCGAACCCCTGGACCCCATGAGCATGCTCAAGCGCTTCGCCTTCCTCGGCCTCGCCCTCGTTCTCACTGGCGCGCTCGCCGCATGTGGCAACAATAACGGCACCGATGTGGGCCGCGTCGGGGTCGACTGGACCGGCAACGACATCAATGTCGAAGCGGTCGCCGACCCGGAGATCAAGGGCGTCGTCTGCCATGTCGCCTATTTCAACCGCTCGCTGATCGATCGGCTGCAGCAGGGCAACTGGTTCGAGGATCCGTCCTATTCGGCGGTCGATTGCGCCGCCGCCGGCCCGGTCACCATCGGCAACATCAACACCAACAAGGGCGGCGAAGAGATCTTCCAGCAGTCGCGCTCGCTGATCTGGAAGAGCCTGCGCGTCTCGCGCATCTATGATGCCGAGAACAACTCGCTGGTTTACCTCGCCCACTCGCGCGAGCTGCAGCAGGGTTCGGGCAAGATGTCGCTGTCGGTGGTGCCGCTCACCGGCCTCGACGTCACCTGGACCAACGGCGCCCCCAAGGGCTCGCCTGAGGCAGCCGCAGCAGCACCCGCGCCGGCCGCGGGTGGTATCTAGGCTTTAGCCGGCCGCGCCACAACGCCCCCTCGCCCCCTTGGGGAGAGGGCGGGGGTGAGGGGCGCCAAGCGCACCGGCATCGAGCGCTGGGTCGGCCTTGCAGCGACGGCTGCACATCCCGTTTGCTTTGCGCCCCTCACCTTAACCTCTCCCCAAGGGGGCGAGGGGACGCGAAACCACCCGCAGTGCCAAGTTGCGGGCCAGCTACAAACACCCCCCACATCGTTCAAACTCGATTCAACCCCGACTGAACCGGGCAAGCCCCAGGCAAGCTGTGGGCGCGCAGGCTCACCGCGATGCCCGCCCGCGGGCTTCGGGAGGCGTGATCATGTTCAGCTGGCTGTCGCAGGGTTCGGCGTCCATCGTCGCCTCGCTGCTTTTTATCGTCGTCGTGTTCCTCATCGCCCGGGTGGCGCGGCTCAGCCAGCCGCGCGCTTTGGCGTTAGCTCTGGCGCCGCCCCTGGCGATCGTGGCCGCCCTGCAATATGCCTTCGCCAGCGGCCTGATCTGACCCGTCCCGATCTCGTAGCGCGCTGCCGAAACCGACCTAGCACGCTGATTTTGCTGCCGACCCCGCGCTCGGGGAAGCGGTTGTTGCCGCTTGACGGCAAAACACAAAAAGATTTCAAGCGGCGCAGTCGCAATCGACTGGCCCGCGTTCGATAGTGGCGCGCGCTAGAGCGAGATCAGGAAAAGTTGTGAGACTTTTCCGGTTCGATCTCGCGACAAAACAAGGACGTGGAGCTGGAGGGCGATCGAACGATCGCAATCCTGCTCCAGTGCCAGGCATGGCATACGACCCGCATCAAGGAGTTCATCATGGCAATTCTCATCGGCGATACCGCCCCCGATTTCGAGGCGGAGACCACCGAAGGTCGCATCCGCTTCCACGATTACATCGACGGCAGCTGGGCCGTGCTGTTCTCGCACCCCAAGAATTTCACCCCGGTCTGCACCACCGAGCTCGGCTACACTGCCAAGCTGAAGCCCGAGTTCGACAAGCGCGGCGTCAAGGTGCTGGGCCTGTCGGTCGATAAGCTCGAGAACCATGCCGGCTGGGCCGCCGATATCGCCGAGACGCAGGGCGCCACGCTCAACTTCCCGCTGATCTCCGACGTCGATCGCGAGATCGCCACCAAGTTCGACATGATCCACCCCAACGCCAATGACAGCCTCACCGTGCGTTCGCTGTTCGTCATCGGGCCGGACAAGAAGGTGAAGCTCAAGATCGAGTATCCGGCCTCCACCGGCCGCAACTTCGACGAGATCATCCGCGTCATCGACAGCCTGCAACTCACCGCCAAGCACCAGGTGGCGACGCCGGTGAACTGGAAATCGGGCGAAGACGTGATCATCGTCCCCGCCGTCTCCGACGAAGCGGCGCGCGAGAAGTACCCGGAAGGCTGGAAGACGCTGAAGCCCTACCTCCGCATCGTGCCGCAGCCGCGCGCCTGATCAGGGTCAGAGATGTTGAACGGGCGGTCCACGAGGGCCGCCCGTTTCTGTTTCAGTATTGCCATGGAGTCCCCCGAAAGCGGGACCTCCGTTTGCGATCGTGCGGCAGGCACAAAAACAGAGGTTCCCGCTTTCGCGGGAATGACTTCGTGGTAGCCGTTAGGGCATGAGCACGAGCGGGCGGTTCTTCGTCTACATCCTCGCCAGTCGGAAGTACGGCACGCTATACACCGGCGTAACCGGCGACCTTCCAGTGCGCATCTATATCCACCGTGAGGATCTGATCCCGGGCTTCTCATCCCGCTACCACGTGCACAAGCTGGTGTACTTCGAACAGCACGACGACCCTTACAACGCCATCACCCGGGAAAAACAGATCAAGAAGTGGCGGCGGGTCTGGAAGATCGAACTGATCGAAAAGGACAATCCCCACTGGGACGACCTGTACGATGGGTTGTTCGGATAGCTGTTGCTTCGCTCAGCCCTGATGGCACCCCACCCACCGGGTCATTCCCGCGAAAGCGGGAACCTCCGTTTGCGGAGCTCGCGGCGCCCCCAGCCTCTGCCGGGGTGACATCGTGGGTGAGGGGAGACCTAGGAAAGCCCTCACTGAGAACCGGCCTCAGGCGTTGCCGCGCAGCGCCCGGTTGATGGCGCCCAGCAGCATGACGATACGCCCCAGCCCCATCAGCGCCAGCCCGCCGACGAACGGCAGCACCGCCCATTGCAGCAGCCGCGCCACGTCGATGAGCGTGGCAACGAGGTCCGAGCCCGGCGTATCGAGCGCCGTGTTGACCATCTGGATCAGGCCGGGCGCCCCGTACCCGGCAACGACGAGCGTCGCCAGCACCGCAATCAGCCCAATGACATAAAGCAATCCCGCAACCATCTTCGCCCCCTCATGGCTTATGCGGGGTAGTTAAGAAGGCCTGAACGACTTCGTCAACGTGCTGCTCAGATTCCCAGCTCGGCCTTGAGCTTGCGCGTCAGCTTGTCGGCGATCAGCCGATGCGATTGGCGGACATAGCCCTCGGCAAGTTCGTCCTCGAGCGCGCCCGGCGAAACCCGCACCCACTGGCGCTTGGCGAAGTAAGCCGCCTGCGCAATCCCCTCGAGCTCGGTCAGCCCATCGAAGGCGATCTCGCCCACCTTGAAGACGATATCGCCCGAGGCGTCGCCGAGCAGGCAAAACACCTTGCCGCCGACCTTGGCGACCAGCGCTTCCCATTGCTCGTGCAGCGTCACCCCGGGGAGCGTGGTGACAAACGCGGTGAAGCCGTCGCGGTCATGGAGGGGCAAGGGCCGTTCCTGTCAGATCTGGTCGTGCCGGACGAACAGCCGGGTCTTGCGCGAGCGCCCGGCCCAGGCCAACAGGGCGCCGGGCACCGCCAGCACCGCCCAGCCCGGCATGGCGAAGATCGCCTCCGAGACCGGCTCGAGCACCATGCCGAAGAACCGGCCGGCGAGGAACTCGCGCACCGTGGCGAGGCTCTCGGCATTGAGCCAGGTCCAGTTCTCGGCAAGCGAGGTGAAGATCAGCTGGTTGGCGCCGAGCGAGCGCGTGCCGTCGATGATCAACAGGATCAGCGCCACACCAAGGAGCCAGGTGCCCAAAAGCCTGATAAAAAGCCGCATCGAGGTCCGTCGCGTCCGGGATGCGCCGTGCGGAGTCCCAATGCTCCACCGGCTGCTGGCAACCCTTTTGCCACGCGGTCCGCGCGCGGGACAAGACAACTTTGCCGGGCCTTGCCCGCAATCCCCGTCATCGGCGCGTTATGTGCCTTGCGGTCACGACGTCGATGAGTATATTGCGCCCGCTCCGGCAGGCTCAGCCCCCGGACACGCAGACCCGGGCCCGCCCGGCCCGCTGCATGCGGAGAGATGGCCGAGTGGTCGAAGGCGCACGCCTGGAAAGTGTGTAGGCGGGGAACCGTCTCAAGGGTTCGAATCCCTTTCTCTCCGCCATCCCCCTGTTGTTAGCATAATGCCTTGATATTAAATAGTTTTTATAAGCGATACAGATTGCCGGTGCCCCAAGCGGGTGCCCCACACGGGGCTATGCCATACGCGGATGTTCGCGTCGCATTAGGCAAATCACACAGGCGCCCCTTGACGGCTGAGTGACGTAGGTGATGTAGCTTCTGCAAAAGCGCGAGGGAAAACTCTTGGTAGATTGGGCGATCCAAGCAATTCAGCTTGTTTGGTTCGGGAGCGAAGCTGATGCTGTTCAGTCTGACGCACTATACAAGGCGGCCTTCGGCTTAGAAGCTGAGACTGTGCAGCGTAACCGCGTTCCCGGCCCTACAAATCCGTTTTGGGGCACTGCATCCGGCCTAATTGCCTCAGGACAGCGCGGCGAGGTACAGGTTCAACCTGGCCGTGTGGACATTGTGCTATCGCCCGTTGGTGAAAACCTAGCGCCAACTATGCCTCTTGGGCTGTTGCAGGAAATCGGGCCCGTGGCAGCGGCCCTATGTAGCATCGGGCCAGCGCTCCGCGTAGCCATCGTGGCTGATCTAGTTAGCATCGCGGGGAGCGCGGAAGCAGCGACTACCCTCGCGCAGCAGCTCGCAATGTTTCCGCAGCCAGTCATTGGGTTGACAGACTTTTCGGTGCAGATGAACCTTCGCATGCCGTACCCGTCGGCAAAGGGCGAACAGATGAACCGCCTATTGCGATGGGCGACTGCGACTTTCCAAGTGCTTCGCTTTCAGGTGTCGGGCGGAAGTGGGGCGATCAACCCTCTCACTGAGCTTTCCCATGCTGCCTCCGTCAGGATGGACGTCAACAGCGCACCATCAAGCAGGCTCCTTGATCCTCAACAGCAAGTTGCCATGTATAGCGATATGCAGGACGAGATTGCCCGTCTAGCCGTAGAACCAACCCTAACCCGTCTGCTGGTGAACAATGCGCAATAAGCGGCGAGCGTACTATAGCTGGAGCCACGCTACGGAAGCTCAAGTCGCTCCAGGGTCGACCGGTGCCTACGATCTCGATTCTGGCTCGACATCGACGGGTGAAATGCCGGTTGCCCCTAGCGTGGGGCAGTGGACGGGCGACCTGTCAGGTGGGACGCCGAATAGCCCCAGATCGCTTGATTTCTTGCTCTTGAGCGAGACGATCGGCCGTCTGGCCCAACTGCCGCCGTCGGACCCACTTCACATTGACGACGTAACGTCCAGGTACGCGACAAACCTTGTCGGCCTCATGAGAAGCACGTTCGATCTCGCGCCTCCTCACATCTTCCCTCAGGATGCAGAGGCTCTCGTCATGACGTGGGAAGACGGTGGAATAGCCAAGTTGCTGACGATTGCTGGTGAGGAGGTCAGCCTTCTCGATCTTCACAAGGCGAGTCAGCTACGGTGCTACCACGAGGTGAAAGACGGGGCAGAGGCAATGCCGAGTTTGATTCCAATACTGCTTCAGTCTTCGCAAGCCCGTTCGTCCGCGACGGAGGACTAATGGACGACAGGCACCGCGTCAGCCGAGCCGTTCACTTCCCGCAGTCGTTTCCGAATAAGTCATTCGACAGGACGACGTTACTGACTTTCAGGGCGGACGACGCTGAGAAGGACAATCCCAATCGTACTTACAAAATGTCCGTCGTGTGCCGGTGCATTATGCCCGACGATGCGGATGTGCACGCTTATGGTATTCGCATCGAAAGCAAGCAGAACGCGAAGCTTGAGGCAGACCTAGGGGAACCTCCTCCTCAGGAAAAAAGGCGGGTCTACCTCGGATTCTACGATATCCTCTACGACGTGCTGGCCGCACTGGTATTCGAGCACTATCGGGTTTCCGTGGTCTGGGTATTGGAGGACGGCGAGATGGCCCACCTTGAGGTTCACTTTCGTTCGCTGGGCAACGAGGCAACCGATAAGAGGCGGCGAGCAGATCGGTCGGCGGCACTTAAGTCGTTGGCAGATCGAATTGTGGGTCCAACGATCCGGCCGGGGCTAACCGATCCTTTCCAACTGGAGATGCAGTCACAATTGCCGTCTTTGGGGCTAACCGCGGCTGCTGCCTAGCTAACACCCGAGATACCTGCTTGGGCGTCCACTTGCCGCCACGGGAGGTCGCAACTTCCATGTGGTCCAGCGCGATGGCGATTGCCTCAAGGGTCCGCCCGGCGTCTCGCATGGGGCCGATGATCTGGAGGAGCTTCTGGGCCTCGCTGGCGGCCTTCTGCTGGATGGCGGCGTTGCGCCTCATGGTGCTGTCGCGAAGCCCGCCCAGCGTCTTCCCACGGGCCTTCGCGGCCTTCAAGGCGGCCTTGGTGCGGGCGGAGATGAAGTCGCGCTCCTGCTCGGCCAGCGCTGCGTAAATGTGAAGCTGGAACTTGTCGGCGTGCGGCATGGTGGCAACGCGAAGCCGCACCTTGGGGTCATCCATTAGCTGGGCGATGAACGACACCTTGCGGCTGAGGCGGTCCAGCTTCGCTACCAGAAGCTCAGCCCCGGTGCGGCGGCACTGCTCCAAGGCGGCGCGAAGCTGAGGCCGGTCGTCATCCCCGCCCGACTGCACGTCTTGGAACCGCCCGGCGATCTCCCACGGCACCTCCGAATAGTTCGTGAGGAACAACTGGATGTCGCGCTCTTGCGCCTCCAAGCCCAAGCCGCTGCGGCCCTGCTCGGCGGTGCTGACGCGGGTGTAGATGACGTAGTGGCGCACGGCGGTGGGCTCCTCTGGCGGGTGATGAGGAGTCTAATCGGAGGAATTGTCCAATGTCAACGAACGTTGTGCCTGACAATTGTGCTGGTGGCGCTGGTGATGGGATGGTGCTGGACAGCGCCTCCTCCCTCTCCCGTCCAACACTAGCGGGCAACACGATGCGGGCCGCGCGGGAGGCCCGTGGAGCGGCGAGGCTGGGCGACATGGCAAACAGTAGCTCCGCCAAGGCGCGGCCCTCCCGGAGCGGCTGAGGGGCACTGGCTCAACGGCGCTGGCTTGGGGGAGGGCGCATGATGAGGCCCCCGGTCAATTGCCCTGCGCTGTCGTTTCACGAGGCCCCCCAGGGGGAAACCTCTGCGTCGCCACGCGGTAAAATAGAGACCTCGCGCGAGAGACCCCAAAATCCATACGGGGGAGCCCTCCCGATGCTGTCCGTCCGGTATTGCCTCCGGGGATACCTTGCGGTGGCGCTGGTGCGGTAAGGATGGGGGCTCTCCTCCCCCCTCCCATCCTCCCGTGCGGCGCTGCTCAGCCTCTCTGTGATCCCCACTTTCTTGAGTCGGCCCGGCCCGTTTTCGCCGCCAACGGCGCGCCTTCAGACGCTCGACTCGGAGTACCCCCGAGACGCCCTATTTCCGTTCCTTGAGGAGAACTTTGGGCTGTTTGGTCGCAGCTACCCCAACGGCCTAGTGATGCGGTATTCGGATATTCTGGCGCCGGTCACCTTACTCTCTGCGGAGCAAAGGGATGATCCGCACATGCACAGGAACCCCCACGCCAATTACGTGCTTGGGGAGGCACAGGTGATGGACGTGCTAGCCGAACGGCGGCGGCCGCTCGTAACCCTCTCAAACTTGTCCGAGATGTATGCCCCATACCTCACTGGACATAGCACCCGCCTTTATGAGGGCCTGACGATTGTGGTTGGCGACACCCCCGCCGACCGTTTGGCCTTTTGGAACGGCATCCACCGCAAGGACAGGAGTCGTCCCTACGAAATCCAGCAGCTTCGGCTTTCGAGAGACTCGTTTGAGGATGCCGCGTTTCTCGCGTCCCTGCGCCGCGTCATGGCGACCCGAGGAGCGTACGGCTCAGCGAACCGAAATGATGCCATCGGTCTCGAATCGTGCTCGCTCAATCGCGAACAGTTGGTCGACCTCGGCAACCGCCTCAGAGAGGCCGGCAACTTCCTGACAGTCTCGGTCCGGCCTCTCGGGGACCCTTCCGAGGTGATCCCGGTTTTCGATGGCCGCTCGTCCGCGCGATATAGCACTGGCGGCTTCATGGAGGAGCCGGAGGCCAAGGCATCAACAGAGTTTCGCGGTCGGCATTTGTCGGTACCGGTCGCTCCCCCATGGCACGTATCTGAAGCGATGCCACCGCAGCCCATGCGCGGTGGCGCTTGGATGGTTGACGTAATGCTTGAGCGGGAGGTGGACCACAGCCGATCCTCAAACGTCCGGGACGTTTGGATGCTCCCGCGACGCATAAGGATCGAGCGTGCCTTCACACTCGAAATGGATAGCAATGATCGCATCGGCAACCCGCCCGGAATGGTGCGGCCGAACGTCAATGGCATGTACACATTCGCCACCAATCTCACCCAAAGGGCGCCGATGCTTGCGTTGCCGGAGGATGACCTCACGGCCATCGGCATAGGCATTCAAGATGGCTTTGAGTGGCGGGAGTTTGAGCGCCAACGGAAGCCACCCAAGCACGGCCGCGAGCGGTTCCAGCACTCGGCGATATCGGACAAGGGGCGATACCTCCTAGGCGTCCTGCAACTGTTCGAGGACGTGCCGCACGCCTTTGCCACCCTTATGGAGGGCTTTTGGCATGACGAGTTTCAGGTACTCGGCGCTGGACTTTTAGAGAGGCGCCCTGATCTTGCCACTCGCGTCGTGAGCACCATTCGGAACCGTCTTGGGCAAAAAACTGGACCGGTGACTCTCCGGACAGAAACGGAGTTCGCCCGGCTCGGTGAAGTTGCGCTGCGGGCGGCCGCCGAACTTAGGGCGGAGACGCCTGCCCGTAGTTATGGGGAGCTAGCGGCTGACTGGAAACAGTCGGTTGAGGAGTGGCTTAAGCGCGATGGCACGCCACAAATTCAGGGCCGAATGGCTGTTGTGGAAGTTCCGTCTGACGACCCAGATGGCGAGCGCGGGGAGCTTAGCTACCCAGCCGACTATCTAGACCCGGCTATACAGTACCTATGCGAGCGGCAGGTCCTGTTTCAGGGTTACCATTGGACGTGCCAAACTTGCTTCAACAAGAATTGGTCGGGCGTTGAGGGGCTTGGCCGGTCCATGGAGTGTAGCGTGTGCCGCACGGCCCGGCCGGTGCCAGTGTCCGACGAGTGGGACTTTCGCGCGAACGGTTTCTTAGTCGATGCCTACCGCTTCCACGGCGTGGAGGCAGTCATTTGGGCGATGTGGACCCTATTTCGGCAAGCCCGAAGTTCTTTCTATTTTTCACCGTCCCTCACACTGTGGAAGGCCTATCCGCAGGAAGGGCGACCCAAGAAGCCGGACGCGGAGGTGGACGCCATAGTCATCGCCGATGGCCTTGTGTACGCAATCGAGGCCACCAGATCGAAAGGCCTCAGCGCGGACGAAATCGAAAAGCTTACGATGATCGCTGAGCGCATCCGTCCTAACGTTCTATACGTCGCCGCTGGCGAGCAGTCCGCGGACGATTTGAAGGCGCTCCAAGGCAACCTGCAAAAACAGATGCCGACCGGTGTGGAGGCGCAGGTAGTAGCTTTCGATCCGAAGGCACTTTCGCGCGCACCCTACCTGTGGGGAGCACGCTAGGCCCGCGCGGTGGCCATTAGTTCATCCGCGGAGGTGGTCCACGGCGCGCCTCTGTGCAAGCCACCCGCCGTGTCTGCTGCTATTGGCGTGAGTACCACCTTCCCCGTCAGCCCGGCGCGGTGCAGCGTGTCTGCGATATCAGCGTACGGCATGTACAGAACGGCGGTGCTGCCATCCTTGAGTTCAACGGGCAGGCGAGTGTCAGGCTTCCCAAACGCGTCGTTCGAGGTGACCACCATCTTCTTGTTGTCCGGGAACCCAATGTACAAAGACGATATCGTCACGGCACGATGACCAACATTGGTGGCCTCAATCTGGGCGAAAGGCGCCCCAAGTGTCCCATCAGTGTACGTGAGCATTGCAGTTCCCATGTTCACCTTGACTAGGCGCTGGTCCTTACGGGCCGCATTTCGCCAGTTGATGGTGGAAAGCACGGCTCCGTACACGGCCAAGAGTGCAAGCAGAACGTCCTTAAGGATGGTCCAGTCCATTGATGCCCCCGCGTTCCAGACGCGGGCCATCTTACCGTGATTCTTGCGATAACTATGCGTTGTGAGCCGAGTTGAATACGCCTCGAAACTGAGCTACCAAGACGCCTGGAAATTGGGGTGTCTTAGCGGACTTTCTCTCCGCCAGCTGCCTTGGCGCGCCATAAGCAGTTCCTATCGTGGCATTTCTTTGTCTGAGGTTTTTGGCGGTACCGTCGGTGGATCGCGCACTAGAGGCTTTCGGGCGCTCAGCATTCAGCAGCTGTAGAGTATGATTTATTCTCGCCCCGCCCGTGCCTCGGGACGGCTGGTCTACCCTGCAGCGGGTCATCGTTTGCGAAGCCTGGACTATGTGAGTGTAAGCGCAGCCTTCCAAGCTACCGAAGAACGGCGTGAACTGGTGTTAAGCGCGGTGCGGCTAGGGGCCGGGCTTCTCAGGAGAGAATAGTCTGCGACCAAACGACTTCGTGCAGAATTCGGCCCCACATTGCCAGGCTGAGACTGGCCGTCAGTGGGTCACGCGAAGTGCTCCCTCGGCGCCCCTCACCAATCCACCTGTGACCCACCCGCAACAACGTCCCTCGAACCGCATCCCTCCACCTACCAAGTCATCATATGACTTGGTATAGCCGAGTAATAAACCTTGGAGGTCGATTCGTGTTCCGTTCATTCATGTTGGGCGTTAGCGCCCTGGCGCTTGTCTCGGTGGCTGAGGCTGCCGATCTGTTTATCGAAACTGCGTATGAGGCGCCCGTTGTTGAATCCTATGGCCTACGCGGTGTGGTTGAGCTTGGTGGGCTCGGCCGCATGGCGCAGGAGGATGGCGGCGATTTCAGCAGTTTTGGTGGGGTCTATGGCGCCTTCGCCATCGAGGGGCAGTACGATGCGCTGGTGCTCGGGCTCGATGGCTATGGCGAGTGGCTCGCGATCGAGGACAGCGATCCGAACGTCACCAACGGCAATCTCGGCGTGCTCGGCGCGCAGGTCGGCATGCGGATGGACAACTGGTATCTCGGCGGCTTCGGCACGCTTGCCACCTATCCCGATGCGGAGACCGTCGATCAGTTCGTCGGCTATGCCGCGGGCGTCCAGGCGGCAGTGGATATCGATCACGCCCAGCTGGTTGGTCGGCTCGGCTATGCCTTCGCGCCCAATGACGATTTCGACAATGACGACGAGGGCTTTGTCGGGCCGTTCGCCGAGATCGGCGCGGCCTATGCCCTGTCGAGCGATTTCGCCGTGATGGCCAATGTCGGCTATGGCTTCAGCGCCAACTTCGACGTGTCCAACGATCCCGGCGAGTATGTGAACTGGGGCGTCAAGGCGGCCTATCGGCTGCCGGGCGATCTCAACCTCAACCTCGTCGCCTCCTATGAAGGCCTGCACGCCTTCGACCAGGACGACGAGTCGAACACCACCCATACCGTGAAGCTCGGGATCTCGATCCCGTTCGGCGACGAGGGCACCGCCATGGAGGCGCTGCGTCCGCTGGCGAGCCCGACCGCGCCGTTCCGCGCTTCGGTCTCGGCCGACGTCCTGTAAGCGCATCCGACCGACGACCTGAAAAAGGCCGGCGCCTGGCGCCGGCCTTTGACTTTTGCGGGCCATGCGCCGAGGATTCGGCGGCTGGCGCTGAGTCTGGGGCAGTGCGGCGCCTCCATTTACGGATCAGGCCTGATCAGCTAATTGCTGGTTGATGGTTGATCGTCAGCAATCGCGGAGGGCTTATGGCCAAGTTGACTAGCCTGAAGTCCGAAAAGCGCCTGCTCGATCGGCAGGCCGCCGATGGGATTCGCACCCATATTCTCGAGGGCATTCTGCCCGCCGGCGGGCGCTTGCTCGAGACCCAGCTGTCCGAAGAGCTCGAGGTCAGCCGCGGCACGGTGCGCGCCGCGTTGGCGCAGCTGGCGCGTGAAGGGCTGGTGCAGCAGGTGGCGTTCACCCGCTGGCAGGTGTCCGAGACTTCGCCGCGCGATGCCTGGGAGCTCTATACGCTGCGCGCCGCGCTCGAAGGGCTGGCGGCCCGGCTGGCGGCCGAGCACGGGGTCGCCGCCGACCACAAGCGGCTCAAATCCACCGTCGCCGAACTGACGCGCGCCGTGAAGGACAAGCGCTTCGAGGATGTGACCGATATCGATTTCCGCCTGCACCAGGAGATCGTCGAGATCGCCAAGCATCGGCGGCTGGCCGAGCAGCATGGCTTCATCATGCAGCAGGTGCGCTTCCACATGGTGCATTCGGGGTTCTTCCCCAAGGACTATGCGGCGCTGGTTGATGAGCATGCGGCGCTGATCGGCGCAGTGATCGAGCGCCAGCCTGATCTCGCCGAACAGCTGGCCAAGAGCCACAACGAGGCCGAGGTGAAGCTGCTGGCCGCACACACCGAAGAGAACCCGCGCACCGTAACCGCTTCCTGAGGTGCTGAGCTAGGGATTCCGGCCCTGTGCACGCTGCGTTAGCCGCAATAGGGTGACGCTGGGTATGCGAACCCGGGCGCTGCAAGTCCCCCCAACTCGGTGTCATCCCCCGCGAAAGCGGGGACCTCCGTTTGCGATCGCGCAACGGCCAAGAAAACAGAGGTTCCCGCTTTCGCAGGAATGACCCGGTGGGTGGGGCGCGACCTAGTGCATATGCGCGAAGGTGGGGATATCTCGGCCTCAGCGGATGCAGCGGCATCCCACTAGGTTCCCGCCTTCGCGGGAATGACGCCGGTGGGGCGCTGAGTTGCCTGATGATGGTTTCGCTAGCCGGCAGGGTAGAAAATCCGGCTGGTCTTCGCGCTGCTGATTGCTGACAATCGACGATTAGTGTGATTGTCTCCTTCTCGAGGAGAGGTGGTCATGGCTGGTCAGGTCGCTGCGGTGCTGCAGCTGAAGCCCGGGGACGAGGTGGGGATCGCGCTGCGTGATCTCCATGCCGGCGAGGCGTTGGCGCCCTTTCCCGGCGTCGCCGCCACCGACATCCCGTTCGGGCACAAGGTGGCGCTGGTGGAACTTCGGCCGGGCGCCGCGGTGCACCGGTTCGGCCAACCGATCGGACTGGCGCGTCAGGCGATCGCCGCGGGCGCGCATGTCCATCTCCACAATCTCGGCTTCGAGACCTCGATGGCCGGCCATGCCATAGGCACCCGGCTCTCCAACGCGCCGCTCAGGCCGAAGGCCGAGATCCCGAGTTTTGACGGCATCGTGCGCGCCGATGGGCGGGTCGCGACTCGCAACTATGTCGGCGTGCTCACCTCGGTGAACTGCTCGTCGCTGGTGGCGCGGATGATTGCCGATCATTTCCGCGATCCCGCGCGGCTCGCGCCCTATCCCGGCGTCGATGGGGTGGTGGCGATGACCCATAAATCCGGCTGCAGCGTCGCCGACGGTTCGATGTCGATGTCGATGCTGCGGCGCACGCTCGGCGGCTATGCCCGCCACCCCAATTTCGCCGGCGTGCTGCTGGTCGGGCTGGGCTGCGAGGACAACCAGATCGACCAGCTGATCGACGAGGAGCAGCTCGAACTCGGCGACGAACTCAACAAGCTGGTGATGCAGGAGACCGGTGGCACCCGCACCTCGATCGGCCGCGGCATCGAGCTGGTCGAGGCGATGCTGGAGCGTGCTGCCCAGGCGAAACGTGAGCCGGTGCCGGTGAGCGAGATCATCGTCGGGCTGCAATGCGGCGGCTCGGACAGCTTTTCCGGCATTTCCGCCAACCCGGCGCTCGGCGCCGCGGTCGACCGGCTGGTGGCCTCCGGCGGCACGGCGATCCTCGCCGAAACGCCGGAAATTTATGGCGCCGAGAACCTGCTGCTCGAACGCGCCGTGACCAAGGACGTGGGCGAGAAGCTGCTCGGCCTCCTCGACTGGTGGGAGGACTATACCCGCAACGAGCCGCAGGGCTTCGACAACAACCCTTCGCCCGGCAACAAGGCCGGCGGGCTCACCACCATCCTCGAAAAATCGCTCGGCGCGGTGGCCAAGGGTGGCACCACCAACCTCACCGATGTCATCGGCTACGCCCAGCCGCTCACCACCAAAGGCCTGGTCTTCATGGATTCACCGGGGTTCGATCCGATGTCGGCGACCGGGCAGGTGGCGAGCGGCGCCAACCTCATCGCCTTCACCACCGGACGCGGCTCCTGCTTCGGCTGCCGGCCATCGCCCTCGATCAAGCTGGCGACAAACACCGCGATGTTCCGACGCATGGAAGAGGACATGGATATCAATTGCGGCGCCATCCTCGATGACGAAGCCTCGATCGACGAGATGGGCGAGCTGGTGTTCCGCGAAATGATCGCCACCGCCTCGGGCAAGCCGACCAAGAGCGAGTTGCTGGGTTATGGCGAAGACGAGTTCGCCCCCTGGCACGTCAATGCCTGGCTGTAGCGCGTGACACAGGTCAAAAAGAGTTCACGGATGACTGAACCACACTCGATGTCATCCCAGCGAAAGCTGGGACCCAACTCACCGCCCGCGCCAGCCGATGGCTGGGTCCCAGCTTTCGCTGGGATGACAGCCGGTGGGTGTGGCGAGCGCTGAGTCCAAGCACCTCGGTGCGGCCGAGGCGTGAAACGCCCCCCAAACACCCGACTGTAGGAGACACCAAATGCCGATGATCAAGGTCGAGCTGCTCAAGGGACGCAGCATCGAACAGAAGCGCGAGTTCGCGGAGATCGTGACGCGCGAGACCGCCCGCATCCTCAAATGCCGGCCCGAGGTCGTCGACATCGTCTTCCACGATATCGAACCGCATGACTGGGCCAATGGCGGCAAACTCAATTCCGACAAGTAGCCGATGACCCACAGCGCCCGCCTCAGCGTCGATATCGGCGGCACCTTTACCGACCTCGTCTTGCTGCGCAGCGATGGCGCCAGTTTTTCGGCCAAGGTGAGTTCCACCCCCGAGGCGCCGGAAGATGCGCTGGTCACCGGCATGCTCGAGGTGCTGGCGGCGGCGGGACTTGCCCCCGACGGGCTCACCGAAGTGCTGCACGGCACCACCGTCGGCTCCAACACGCTGCTGCAGAAACTGGGCGCCCGCTGCGGGCTGATCACCACGCGCGGCTTTCGCGACGTGCTGGAGATCGGCCGGCTGCGCACCCCCGGCATGTTCGACCTCACCTGGGATAAGCCGGAGCCGCTGGTGGCGCGCCGCTATCGGCTCGAAGCCACGGAGCGGGTGCGGGCCGACGGCACGGTGATGACGCCGCTGCGGCTCGACGACGTGCTGGCGGCGGGACGGTTCTTCGCCGCCGAAGGCATCGAGTCGGTCGCGATCTGCTTTCTCAACTCCTACAAGAACCCGGTGCACGAGCGGCAGGCAGCGACTGTATTCGCCGCGGCCTTCCCGGATATCGCGGTGACCGCCTCGGTGGATGTGCTGCCCGAAGCCGGCGAGTATGAGCGCACCTCGACCACGGCGGTGAATGCCTATGTGCTGCCGCCGCTGCGCGGTTACCTCACCCGGCTGGAGCAGAAGCTCCGCGCCCATGGCGTGACGGCGCCGCTGTTGATCGGCAACTCCAATGGCGGGCTCTCCTCGGCCAGCGTGGCGCAGCAAAAGCCGGTGTTCTTCATTTCCTCGGGCCGCTCCTCCGGGGCGGTGGGCGCACAGCGGCTCGGCGCCGCCACCGATGAAGCCAACCTCGTTGCCTTCGACATGGGCGGCACTACCGCGTCGGCGGCGCTGATCCATCGCGGCATCCTGGCGCGGACGCACGAATATGAGTTCCGGGCTGGCATGTCGGTGCCGTCGCGCTTCATCAAGGCGGGCGGCTACATGATGCGGGTGCCCACTGTCGATGTCGCCGAGGTCGGCAACGGCGCGGGCTCGATCGCCGCCATCGATCCGGCGGGGCTGCTGACCGTCGGGCCGCGCTCGGCCGGAGCGGCGCCCGGGCCGGTATGCTACGGCCGCGGCGGCACGCAGCCGACGGTCACCGATGCCAATGTGGTGCTCGGCCTGCTGCCGCCGCGCCTCGCCGGTGGCAGCCTGTCGCTCGATATCGCGGCGGCCCGCGCCGCGATCGATCGCCAGCTGGCGCAGCCGCTGGGGCTCAGCATCGAAGCGGCGGCCTATGGCATCCGCGAGATCGCCAACGCCAACATGGTGCGCGCTATCCGGGCGGTGACGGTGGAGCGCGGGCTCGACCCGCGCGACCTGACACTCCTCGCCTTCGGCGGCTCGGGCCCGGTGCATGCGGCGGATCTGGCGCGAACGCTCGGCATCACCCGCGTGCTGTTCCCGCCCTCGCCTGGCGTGTTCACTGCCATGGGCATGCTGGCCGGCACCGTGGAGCATCACGAGTTGCGGGCGCTCGCCGGCCGGCTCGACCGCGTCGATGCAGCGGAGGTCGTGGCGCTCTCGGCCGAGATGCAGCGAGCTGCGGTCGCGCAGCTCACGGCCCAGGGTTACCCTGCCGCGGCCATCGCCTGCAGCTATGAGATCGACCTCAGGCTCGATGGCCAGGACGCCGCTCTGTCGATCCCGTTCGACCGGTTCGATGCGGCGGTGCTCCGGCCCGCCTTTATCGCCGCCTATCGCGACAGCTATGGCTACACCCCAACCGATGCGGTCGAGGCAGTGGCGCTGCGGCTCCACGCCCGTGCGCAGAACTCCGAGCCGCTGGATTTCCGCGCCCTCAAGGCCGGCGACCCCGGCGATGGCGAAGCAAACGCCGCCCGGCGCGAGGTGCATTTCGGTCGTGGTGGAGCGCAACTGACGCCGGTGCTGCGTCGCGCGGCGGTGACCGGCGCCATCGATGGACCTGTGATCATCGAGGGCCCGGATACCACCATCGTCATTCCATCAGGCGCACGCGTTGCGCCCAATGCCACCGGCAGCCTCGTCGCCACGCTGGAGCCGGTCCGATGAACGCCCTCGACCCCATCACCTTCGCGGTCATCAAATCCGGGCTCGATACCATCGTCGACGACATGGCCTATGCGGTGATGCGCACTGCCCGTTCGCCGATCGTCCGCGACGTGCTCGATTACTCGGTGACCATCTGCGACGCCGAGGGGCGCATCCTCAGCCAGGCCAAGACCGTGGCACTGCATCTGGGGGCGGTTCCCGACGCGATCGAGGTGGTGCGGAGCCGCTTCGCAGGCGACCTGTTCCCCGGCGACGTGATCGTCCTCAACGATCCCTATGACGGCGGCATGCACCTGCCTGACATCTTCATGTTCAAGCCGATCTTTGCAGGGGAACGGCTGCTCGGCTTCTCCGTGGTGATCGCGCACCATTGCGATGTCGGCGGCCGGGTGCCGGGTTCGAACGCTTCGGATTCGACCGAGATCTTCCAGGAGGGGCTGCGCATCGCCCCGATGAAGCTCTACGAGCGCGGCCGCCCCAACCGCACGCTCCTGACCATCATCGAAAAGAACGTGCGCCTGCCCGAACTGGTGCTGGGCGATCTCGATGCGCAATATGCCACCTGCAATATCGGCGAGCGCGAAATGCTGCGGTTGTTCGAGCGTCACGGCGACGAGCTGGAGCGCTATTTCGACCGGCTGATCGACTATGGCGAGGCGCTGACACGCAAGGCGATCGCCAGTTGGCCGGATGGGGAATACCGCTTCACCGACTATATCGATGGCGATGGCTTCTCACTGGCGCCGATCCCGATCGTCTGCTGCATCACCGTGAAGGGCGACCATCTCTGGGTGGATTTCACCGGCTCGTCGCCGCAGGTGAAAGGCGCCATCAACGCGACGCTGAGCTTCGTCAAATCCGCAACCTATCTCACCATCCGCTGCGCCCTCGACCACGACGTGCCCAACAATGCCGGGGTCTATCGCTGCATCACGGTGACGGCGCCGGAAGGCTCGATCCTCAACCCGCGCATGCCGGCGCCGGTCGCGGCGCGCGCCCTCACCGGCTATCGCGTTGTCGACACCGTAATGGGGGCGCTGGCGCAGATCGCGCCGAAAAAGCTGATGGCGGCCGGCGAGGGCGGCAATACCGTGGTGGCGATCGGCGGCTATCACGGTGAGCCGCCAAAACCCTTCGTCTTCGTCGATATGATCAACGGCGCCTGGGGCGGCCGAGCCGACAAGGACGGGGTCGAGGGCATCACCAACCCCAGCCAGAACATGTCGAACCTCCCCATCGAAACCATCGAGGCGCGCTATCCGCTGCTGATGGAGGAATATGCGCTGAGGCCGGATTCGGGCGGCGCCGGCGAGTTTCGTGGTGGGCTTGGGTTGGTGCGGCAGTATCGACTGCTGGCCGAGAGCGCCGTGCTGCAGTTGCGCGCCGACCGCCACGAGCATTCGCCCTATGGCCTGTTCGGCGGCGGTCCGGCAGCCTCGTCGCGCAACCTGATCGATCGCGGTGCCGGCTTCGAGGTGCTGCCGGCCAAGGTGACGCTGGAGATCGGCAAGGACACAGTGATCCGGCACGAGCAGGCCGGCGGTGGCGGCTGGGGCGATCCGCAGCGGCGCGCGCGCCCCGCGATCGAGGCCGACATCGCCAATGGCAAGGTGACGCCCGAAGCGGCGGCGAAGGATTATGGGAGCAAGCGATGAGCAAACTCGTGGTGGTCACCGGCGGCGCCAGCGGCATCGGCGAGGCGACGGCACGGCGCTTCGCAGCCGGCGGCTGGGCGGTGGAGATCGCCGACCGCAATGCCGAACGCGGCGAGGCCATCGCGGCGGAGCTGGGCGCCACCTATACCGGGCTGGATGTCGCCGACGACGACGCGGTGGCGGCCTATGCCACAGACGTGCTGGCGCGCCGCGGCGCGGTCGATGCGGTGGTCAACTCGGCCGGCGTGCTGCAGAACGCCGTGCGCGTGCTCGAAATGGATATGGCCGAGTATGACCGCATCCACGCCATCAATGTCCGCGGCACCCTGGTGGTCAACCGGGCCTTCGGCACGGCGATGGCGGCGCGCGGCGCGGGTGTGCTGATCAACATGGGCTCGCTCACCACCTACCGTCCCTCCGGCCAGCCGGCCTATGCCATGGGCAAGACCTCGATCAAAATGCTGACCGAAATCCTCGCCGCCGAACTGGGCCCCAAAGGTGTGCGGGTCAACGCCGTGGCGCCCGGCTACGTGCTGACCCCGGCCATGCAGGCACGCATCGATTCGGGTCAGCGCGACCCGAAACTGATCATCGAAAAAGCCGCCCTCCGCCGCTTCGTACAGCCCGCCGATGTCGGCGAGGCGATCTGGTTCCTGTGCTCCGACGCCGCCTCGGCGATCACCGGTGTGACCCTGCCGGTGGATGCCGGCTGGCTGGCGACCAGCGCGTATACGGCTTATGCGGCGGTACCGGAGTAGGGGGCTCACCCCCACCCTAGCTTTGCCAGGTCGCTTCACTCCCGGCGACGCTACCCTCCCCACAAGGGGGAGGGAGACCTGACTGCGAGCTCTCGGTTCCATCGTCTCCCTCCCCTTGATGGGGAGGGTAGCGCAGCTGGCCGCGTCAGCGGCTTAGCGAAGCTGGGTGGGGTGGAGCAGGTCGCCCAGGCTCACGCATAGTTCACGTAGATCGTCTTCTTCTGGAAATACGCATCCAGCCCATAACGCCCGTCCTCGCCGCCGATGCCGGAATCGCGGATGCCGGCGTGGTGGGCCTGGACCACGTCGCCGCCCTGCTTGTTGACGTAGATCTCGCCGAATTTCAGCTCGCGGATCAGCCGCATCATGCGGCGCATGTCCTTGGTGAACACATAGGCCGAGAGGCCATAGCGGCTCTCGTTGGCGAGCCGCAGGCCTTCGTCGAAATCGGTGACGGTCATCACCGGCACCACCGGCCCGAACACTTCGTCCTGCATGATCTGCATGGAGTTGTCGTTCACCTTCAGCACCGTCGGATCGTACCAGTGGCCGCGCGAGAACTCGCCCTCGGTGAGGCGGCGTCCGCCGGTCAGCACTTCGGCGCCGGCGGCCTTGGCCGCCTCCACCATGCGATCGACCTTGTCGAGTTCGGGGCGCGAGAATTTCGGCCCGACATCGACTAGCGTCGTGGGGTCGCCGACCTTCAGTTGCTTCACCGCGCCGGTGAAACGCTCGAGGAACTCGTCGGCGATCTTTTCGTGCACATACATACGCTCGTTGCAGATGCAGACCTGGCCGCAATTCTCGAAGCGCGACAGCACCGCGGCGCGCACCGCGGCGCCGATATCGGCATCTTCGGCGACGATGAAGGGCGCCTTGCCGCCGAGCTCGAGCCGAAGGATCTTGAGGTCGTCGGCGGCGTTGCGGAAGATGTCCTTGCCGGCCCGCACCGAGCCGGTGAGGGTAATCAACCGGCTCTGCGGGTGGGTCACCAGTGCCCGGCCGACCCCTTCGCCGGTGCCGCTGACCATGTTGATGACCCCCGCCGGAAAGCCGACCTGGTCGGCGAGCTGGGCGATCTCCAGCGCCGTCGTCGGCGTCCCCTCGTGCGACTTCACCACCACGGTGTTGCCGGCGATCAGCGCCGGCCCGATCTTCCGGCACATCAGCGCGGCCGGGTAGTTCCAGGCGGTGAGCGCGATCACCACGCCATGCGCCACCTTCTGGATCCAGATCTGCTCGTCCGGATTGTCCGAGGGGATGATGTCGCCGGTGATGCGTCGGGCTTCCTCCGCGGCATAGCTGAGGTAAAGCGCGGCGCTTTCGATCTCGCCACGCGCTTCCTGCAACGGCTTGCCCTGTTCGGCGATCACCATGCGGGCGAGCCGCTCGCGGTTTTCCAGGACGACGCGGGCGAGGTCCTTCAGCAACTGGCCGCGCGACGCCGGCGGCAGCGCTTCCCAGGCGGGCTGGGCCTGGTAGGCGGCGGTGACCGCACGGTCGGCATCGTCGGCATTGCCGCGCGGCACCGAAGCGATCACCTGGCCGGTGGCCGGGTTCTCCACCTCGATCCATTCCTTGAGCGTCGAGTCCACCCACTGTCCGCCGATGAAGTTGCGGTAGCGGTCGGTGCCTTTGACGAGATCTTTCATGCCGGGCATGGCGGGGTCCTCAGGTGGTCAACGCATAAAATTGCCCTGGACTTTGTAGCCCGCCATTTCGGGCAGCCAGAGCGTGATTTGGGGCACATAGACGAGCACGAAGAGCAGCCCGATCAGCGCGATCAGAAAGGGCCAGAGCTCCTTGGTGATATCGGCGACCTTGATCCCGGAAACTCCGGCGATCAGGAACACCAGCTCGCCCATTGGTGGGGTGACGAGGCCGATCATCAGGTTCACCACCGAGACGACGCCGAAATGCACCGGGTCGATACCGAGCGCGATCACTGTCGGCATCAGGATCGGGATGATGATCAGCAGCATCAGCAGCGTATCGAGGAAGGCGCCGAGGATCAGGAACAGCAACGTCACCACGAACATGAACAGCACCGGGCTGAGTTCGAGGCTGATCATCCACTGGCCCATCGCCTCGGGGATCTGCTCGGCCGCCACCACCCAGTTCATCACCAGCGCGCCGGCAATGGTGATGGCGACAATGGCGGTGGCCTTCGATGAATCGACCAGCACCCGGTAGAAGGCTTTGAGAGTCAGCGAGCGATAGAGGAAGGCGGCGAGCAGCAGGGCGCAGAACGCCGCTACGGCAGCGGCCTCGGTGGGGGTGACGGCGCCCGAATAGATGCCGCCGAGCAGGATCACCGGCAGGAACAGCACCGGGATGGCGTGAAACACCGTGCGCGCCGCCTCGCGGAGCTTTGGCGCCGGTTCGACCGGAAAATCCTTATAGCGCGCCATCACCGTGACGATCGCCGATTGCGCCCCGGCCAGCAGCAGCCCGGGAATGACCCCGCCCATGAACAGGTAGCCGATCGAGGTGTTGGCGACGACGCCGTAAAGCACCATCGGAATCGAGGGCGGGATGATCGGCCCGATGATCGCCGAGGTGGAACTCAGCGCCGCGGCAAAACCTGGGCTATAGCCGGCCTTCACCATGGCATCGACCTCGAGCTTGCCGGGGCCGGCGGCGTCAGCCAGCGCCGAGCCGCTCATCCCCGAAAAGATCACCGAGGCGAGAATGTTCACATGCGCCAGCCCGCCCTTGAAGCGGCCGACCAGCATATTGGCGACGCCATACATCCGCTCGGTGAGGCCGCCGGCATTCATGATCTCGGCGGCAAAGATGAACAGCGGCACCGAGAGCAGCACGAAGCTGCCATAGAGGCCGTTGAGGCTCTGGGTGGCGACCAGCGCGATATCCTGCTGGGTCAGCAGCAGGTAGACGATGCCGCTCGCCAGCATGGCATAGCCGATCGGCATGCCGAGGAACGACCACAGGAAGAACAAGGCGAACATCGCCCAGGCGGAAAAGCTCATGACGCTGGGGTTCTTTGGTGTCGCATCTCAGTCAAAGCGATTTCTGCCACTCGGCGCTCAATAGCCGCCGGATCCGGATCGCCGCGCCGACCACCACCGCGATGAGGAAGATGGCAAAGCATGAGTAGACCAGGTCCATCCGCACATGCAGCAGCATGGTGCTGCGCTTGCCGAGGAATAGGATGTAGTCGATGACGCCCGGTAGCGCCGCGAGGAAGGCGAGGCCGAGGCAGGCGGTGTTGAAGATGGCCAGCCAGCGCCGCGGCCCCGGCTTGAACCAGTTGTAGATCACGTCGAAGACGATCTGCTGCCGCTCCGGCACCAGGATTCCGCAGCTCCAGAACACCACCCAGACATAGGCGATGGCGCAGAGCTCCAGCGTCCAGGCCACCGGCGCGTTGAAGATGTAACGCGAGGCGACCTGGACGATGAAGGCGAAGAACATGACGGCAAAACTCAGTGCCGCCACGCCCTCGGCCACCTGCGTCCACAGGTTGCGGAGCCGGTTGGGCACGGATCAGGCGCCGGCGGCGTTGATGCGGTCGAGCAGGCCCGCAGGCCAGCTCTTGGCGAACTCGCTCTCGAGGAACTTCTTCTGCACCTGGTCGCGGAACGAGGCGACATCCGGGGTGACCACCGTCAGGCCCTGGCCTTCGAGGAACTTCACCGCATCGGCTTCGGCCGCCAGCACGGCATCGTCGTTGAACGCCTTGGCTGCGGCCTCGGCGGCTTCGATGGCCTTCTTCTCGGCATCGCTGAGCCCGTCCCAATAGGGTTTGGCCACCGCAAAGAAGGTGTTGGAGACCATGTGGTCGGTCAGCACCACCTCTTTGGTCACTTCGTAGAACTTGTTGGCGATCACGTCGGCCAGGGGGTTCTCGAAGCCATCGATGGTGCCGGTCTGCAGCGCCAGGTAGATTTCCTCGAAGGCCAGCGGTGTGGCGTTGCCACCGAGCGCGTTGCCGAGGAACTGCCAGGTTTCGGAGCCGGGCATGCGCAGCTTCAGCCCGGCGAGATCGGCCGGGGTCTTCACCTCGCGCGGCTTCACCAGCACCAGCTGGCGCGAGCCCAGATACTGGCTGCGGACGATCTCGAGCCCGAGATCGGCGCCCACCTTGGCCTTGTACTCGGCCCCGACTTCGCCGTCATACACCGCGTCCAGATGCTTGGCGTCGCGCATCAGGTAGCCATTGGTGAAGATCGAATATTCGGGGATCAGCGCCGCCACATCCTGCGGCGAGATCATCGCCACTTCGAGATTGCCGCGCTGCATCGCCTCGATCTCGGTGCCCTGCGCGAACAGCGTGCCGTTATAGTGGATCTGCACATCGAAGCCGCCGGGCAGCGCCTTTTCGAGTTCGTCCTTGAACACCACCAGCGCCTTGGACTGGATCTCGTTCTCGGCGCCCGGGGTGGAAATGCGGAGCGCCTTGGCCTGGGCAAATGCCGGCCCGGCCATGGCGATGGAAACGACGAGAAGTGCGGCGCCCGATATCAGCGTGCGGCGCCCGAATTTCGGAACGTTGAACGTCATGATTATTCTCCCTGCATGGAGCCGCACGCCGAAGCGCCCTCTGCGGCCCCTTTCGCAGTTTCGATGCTTCAACAGGGCGGAGGATGCGTCAAGCACAATGTTGACAATCGGCAATTAATCTTGATGATGACGAGCATCCTGAAGCTGGCCATTCGAGCCACGAAATGCAGTTATCTCAAGAGGTTAGAGTGGATGGTCTGCCCAAGACCCGGTGCCTTGCGGTCGCCATAGCGACCCCTCTGACCAGGGATTTTCACCCCGATTTGCCGCGTCTGGTCGCCCGCATGGGGGCGCTGCTGGCGGCTGGCTGCGACGGCATCACGCTGTTCGGCACCACCGGCGAAGGCGCCGAGTTCTCTCTCGAGGACCGCACGCAAACGCTCGAGGCGGTGATCGCCGCCGGCATTCCCGCCGGCCGGCTGGTGGTCTCGATCGGCGCGCTGTCGCTCCCCGATGTGGTGGCGCTGGCGAGCCATGCCACCCGGCAGGGGGTGCACGGCGTGCTGCTGATGCCGCCCTGCGTCTATCGCGGCGGCATCACCGAGGACGCGACGTTCCGCTATTTCGCTGCGGTGATCGACCGGGTAGCGCTCTCGGCGCTGCGGCTCTATCTCTACCACTTCCCCGATATCTGCGGCGTGCCGATCACCCCGCAAGTGGTGCGCCGGCTCGACGAGCGCTATCCGGGGATGATCGCCGGTGTGAAGGATTCCGGCGGCGACCTCGATTTCACCATGGACCTGGTGCGCCGCTTCTCGCACCTGTCGATCTTCACCGGCAGCGAGATCCACCTGCCCGAACTGATCGCGGCGGGCGCGCGGGGCACCGTTTGCGGCCTCGCCAATGTCATGCCGCGCCTGATGCGCGGCATGATGGACGAGCCGACGGCGTTCGATCGCCGGGCCCTGCTGCCGCTGCTCTTTGCCGGCGACGCCATCCTGTCGCGCCGGCCGTTCATTCCGTCAGCCAAGGCGGTGGTGGCCGATTGGCTCGACGATGCCGAGTGGCGCAGGGTGATCCCGCCAATGCCGGATATCGCCATCCTGGAACGCCAGCACATCGTCGCCGATTTCCGCGCCTGGGATGCCGGCCTGCCCGAGCCGTGGCGCAGCATCGCCGCGGTGCCCTCGACCACCAATGTCGTCGACCTCAAGCGCGCCTGACAGGAGAGTCCATTTGGCCCACTCGCTCGACGGCAAGCCGCAACTTGCCACTGCTGCCGTGCCGCGCAGCAACGCGCCCGATCTCCACAGTCCGGCCGTGCGCGAAGCACGAGTCGATCTTGCCGCCTGCTTCCGCATGGCGGCGCGGCTGGGCATGCACGAGGGGATCTGCAACCACTTCTCGGCGGTGGTGCCGGGCCATGACGAGTTGTTCCTCGTCAACCCCTATGGCCGCGCCTTCGCCGAAGTGACGGCCTCGTCGCTGCTGATCTGCGATTATCTGGGCAATGTCATCGACGGCGACGGGGTACCCGAGGCGACGGCCTTCTATATCCATGCCCAGGTGCATCGCCGGCTGCCGCGCGCCCGGGCCGCGTTCCACACCCACATGCCCTATGCCACGGCCTTGTCGATGACCGAAGGCGACCCGCTGATCTTCGCCGGCCAGACAGCGCTGAAGTTCTATGGCCGCACCGCCGTCGACCGTGACTATAACGGCCTGGCGCTCGACGAGCGCGAGGGCGAACGCATCGCCGCCGCCATCGGCGACGCCGATATCGTGTTCATGAAGCACCATGGCGTCATGGTCTGCGGCAAGACCATCGCCGAGGCCTGGGACGATCTCTATTACCTGGAGCGGGCGTGCGAAGTGCAGTTGCTCGCCATGTCGACCGGCCGTGAGATCAAGCCGGTAGCGACGGAAATCGCCGAGGCGGCAGCGCGGCAGATGCGCGAAGGCGACGCCGAATCCGGGCGCCTGCACCTCGAAAGCATCAAGCGGCAGTTGGACAGCAGCGAGCCGGAATACCGGCACTGAGGGTGGGGCTGGGCCGACACCGCTCCTCGCTTCGCTCATAGCGCGCTACGCTTCGCTCCGCGTACCCCTCATCCGGCGCTGCGCGCCACCTTCTCCCTCAAGGGGAAAAGGGAGTCCCGACTGAGATGCCTGAGGTGGTCGTCCTTCTCCCCTTGAGGGAGAAGGTGCCCGAAGGGCGGATGAGGGGTACGCGATTCGAAAGCATCGCCGATCCGAGCGGAGCGAGGAGCGATTACCCCTCCGCGTGCAGCATCCGCCCCGCATCCTCGATATGCTTCCGCAGCAAGCCCACCGCCTTCGCCACATCGCGCTTGCGGCAGGCATCGAGGATCAGCTTGTGCTCCCGATGCGCGTCCGCCCGGCCATTGGTGGCCATCACCTGCATGCGGATGTAGCGGCCGATGGTTTCGTGGGTGCGGCGCAACAGCTTCAGCATGCCTGGCCGGCCCGCCGGGGCGTAGAGCACCTCGTGCAGGCGCCAGTTGGCGTCGCCCCAACCGTCGAGGCTGATATCGGCCATTTCCGAGATGATGGAGGTGGCCTTGTTGAGGTCGGCTTCGGTCATTTCGGGGATGGCGAGCGCGATGAGGTGCGGCTCGACCAATAGCCGCAGCTCGAACAGTTCGGCGATTTCGGCGCGCGAGATCGGCGAGACCTGGGCGCCCTTCTGCGGCGTCAGCACCACCAGCCCCTCGGCCTCGAGCTGGCCGAGCGCCTCGCGCACCGGGCTGCGGCTGACGCCGAGTTCCGCCGCGATCTGCTCCTGCTGCAGCTTCACCCCTTGCGGGTAGTGGCCGCCGAGGATGCGGCGGCGCAGTTCCTGCGCCACCTGGATGCTGATGGTCGTCTTGTCGAGCAGGCCTGTCGCCATGTCCCGTCTCTCCAGCTGGCCCTCAGGGCCTCAATCGCTGTTACAGAGCCTTGCCCCGCCTTGCAACGTCGAAATGAGGAATGTATACATTCGACATACGGCGGACCACAGGTCCGGCATTCCCAAGACAAGTTGAGGCGAGAGATGACCTGGAGCGGCGTGTTCCCTGCAGCCACCACCAAGATGACGGCGAGCGGCGGGCTCGATCTGCCTGCCATGCAGCTGAGCATCGAGCGCCTGGTGAAGGGCGGCGTCAGCGGTGTCATCGTCTTGCCGATGCTGGGCGAAAACGCCGCGCTGACCCAGGCCGAAAAGGACAAGGTGGTGCGAGCGGCCAAGGAAGTGGTGGCCGGCAAGGTGCCGCTGCTCTCGGGCCTCGCCGAGCTCTCCACCGACGATGCGATTGCCGCGGCGAAAAACTACCGCAAGCTCGGGGCCGAGGGGCTGATGGTGTTCCCCAGCCTCGCCTACCGCACCGACCGGCGCGAGACTATCGCCTGGTACAAGGCGGTGGCCACCGGCGGGCTGCCGATCATGATCTACAACAACCCCATCGCCTATAAGGTCGATGTCGACGTCTCGACGCTCGAGGGCCTGGCTGGGGTGCCGGAGATCGTCGCGGTGAAGGAAGAGACCGGCGATATCCGCCGCGTCACCGACCTCTACAACGCCTTCGGCGACCGCTTCGATATCTTCTGCGGCGTCGACGACCTGATCCTCGAGAGCCTGGCGCTGGGCGTCGTCGGCTGGGTTTCGGGCATGACCAATGCCTGGCCGAGCGAATGCGTAAAACTGTTCAACGCGGCGCGGGCCGGCAACTTCAAGGCAGCGCTGCCGCTCTACCGGCTGATGACTCCGGCCTTCCACCTCGATACCGACGTCAAGCTGGTGCAGTACATCAAGTTCGCCGAGCACCTGGTCTACGGCGCCCCCGAACACATCCGCCCACCGCGGCTGCCGCTGGAGGGTGAGGAGCGGGCAAGGGTTGAGGCGGTGATCATGAAGACGATCGCGGACCTGAAGCGGGTTTAGGTCACTGATGAACTTCCCCTCACCCAGACCCTCTCCCCGGAGGGGAGAGGGGACGCACTTTGAACGGGCGGTGCCACATCGCCCCCTCTCCCCTCTGGGGAGAGGGTCGGGGTGAGGGGCAGTGCAACCCCTAAGCCACCCCACGCAAACTCAGCGCCTCGGCAAAATGACACGCCGCCAGATGCGGTCCCGTTACCCCTTCCACCTGCCGCAGCGGCGGCACCGTGCTTTTGCACACCTCCTGCGCATACGGACATCGCGGATGGAACGGACAACCCGACGGCCGGTTGGCGGGGTCGGCGACTTCGCCGCGGATCGCCACGCGTTCGCGCCGCACATGCGGGTCGGGTTCGGGCACGGCCGACAGCAGCGCTTCGACATAGGGCATTTTCGGGGTGCGGAGCAGCGCCTCGGTTTCGGCGAA
This sequence comes from Devosia sp. Root105, assembly GCF_001424865.1. Lineage (NCBI taxonomy): Bacteria > Pseudomonadati > Pseudomonadota > Alphaproteobacteria > Hyphomicrobiales > Devosiaceae > Devosia > Devosia sp. Root105. The sequence goes on along the minus strand of NZ_LMCR01000001.1, from coordinate 162,731 downwards.
CTCGACGATCCGGCCCAGATACATCACTGCCACCCGGTCGCACTGGTGCTCGATCACCCCGAGGTCGTGCGAGATGAACAGGTAGGTGGTGCCCAGCCGCTCCTGGATGTCGCTCAGAAGGTTCAGCACCTGCGCCTGCACCGACACATCGAGGGCCGACACCGCCTCGTCGCAGACGACGAAATCCGGCTCCAGCGCCAGCGCCCGGGCGATGCCGATGCGCTGCCGCTGGCCGCCGGAAAAAGTGTGCGGGTAGCGCAGCAGGTAGCTCGCATTGAGCCCGACCAGCTCGAGCAGTTCCACCACCCGGTCACGACGCTGCTTGTGCGTGAGGTGGTCGAGGCAGATCAGCGGTTCGGCGATGATCTCCTCGACATTCATCCGCGGGTTGAGCGAGGCATAGGGATCCTGGAACACCATCTGCATCTTGCGCCGGATGCGCTTCAGCTCGGTGCGGCCGAGCTTGGCCACATCGACCGTGCCATCGCGGTCGTGAAACAGGATCTCGCCGGCGCTGGGCTCGATGGCGCGGAGGATGGCGCGGCCGGTAGTGGATTTGCCGCAGCCGCTTTCGCCGACCAGCCCAAGCGTTTCGCCGCGCATGATGTTGAGGTCGATGCCGTCGATGGCGCGCACTTCGCCGGTGACGCGGCGCGACAGGCCGGAATGGATCGGGAAGCGCTTGCTCAGTCCCCTGATCTCAAGCAGCGGCGCGGTCTGTGCCTCGATCATGCGGCCTCCAGCGCGACCGAAGCCGCCAGCACTTCAGGGTAGAGCAGGCACCGGGCCCGATGGCCGGGCGCCACCTCGGCCATCTGCGGTTTCACCACATCACAGAGCCCGGCGACCGCCTTGGGGCAGCGCGGCTGGAAGGCGCAGCCGGGCAGTTCGGCGAGCGCCGAGGGCACCGAACCGCGCATCGCCGGCAGCCGCTCGCGCTTGCCGCGCCGGCTGCCGAGCCGCGGCACCGAGCCGAGCAACCCTTGCGTGTAGGGGTGCCTGGGCGCATCGAACAGCGCTTCGGTGGTGGTCTCCTCGACCACTTCGCCCAGATACATCACGGCGACGCGCCGTGTGGTCCGCGCCACGACGCCGAGATCATGGGTGATCAGCAGCACCGTCATTCCCAGCTCCTGCTGCAGCCGCTGCAGCAGTTCGAGTATCTGCGCCTGGATGGTGACGTCGAGCGCGGTGGTCGGCTCGTCCGCCACCAGCACGTCGGGCTTGCAGGCCAGCGCCATGGCGATCATGGCGCGTTGCCGCATGCCGCCAGACAGCTTGAACGGGTGGGCATCGAAGTGCTGCCGGGGGTTGGGCATGCCGACCAGCTCGAGCATCTCGATCGAGCGCTCTTTCGCAGCGCGCTTGTCGAGCTTCTCGTGGATCAGCAACATCTCGGCGATCTGGTTGCCGATGGTGTGGACCGGCGAGAAGGCGGTCATCGGTTCTTGGAAGATCATCGCCAGCCGGCGGCCGCGGATGGCGCGCATCGGGGCTCCGTCCGGGTCAAGTGCGGCGAGGTCGACCGGCGGCGTCTTGCGGTCGTCGAGGACGATCGAGCCGGCGGTGATGCGCATCGGCGACGGTGTGATGTTGAGCAGTGCTCGCGCCGTCATCGATTTGCCGCAGCCGCTTTCGCCGACCAGCCCGGTGGTGGCGGCGCGGGGGAGGTCGAGGTCGATGCCGCGCAGGGGCCGCAGCATGCCATGGCGGCTGCGCGCCGCGACTTCGAGCCCGCGGATGGAAATGATCGGGCCGTCGGTCACTTAAAACTCTCCCGCGAGAACGGGTCGGCCGCATCGCGGAGGCCATCGCCGAGGAAGTTGAAGGCGAGCACGGTGACGATCACCAGCGCGCCGGGCAGCAGCAGCCAGGGGGCGGTGGCCAGCGTGTTGACGTTCTGCGCATCCTGCAGCAGCACGCCCCAACTCAGCGCCGGTGGGGTGAGGCCGATGCCGAGAAAGCTCAGCGCCGTTTCGGCCAGGATCATCGAGGGGATCGACAGCGTCACCGAGGCGATGATGTGGCTCATGAAACTGGGTAGCAGGTGCTTGCCGATAATGCGGGCCTCACTGGCGCCGGCGAGCCGCGCCGCCATGACGAAATCCTCTTCGCGCAGCGACAGGAAGCGGCCGCGCACCACCCGCGCCAGGTCGGTCCAGCCGACCAGCGACAGGATCACGGTGATACCGAAATAGACTTGGATGGTGGTCCAGTCATGCGGCAGCGCCGCCGCCAGCGCCATCCACAGGGGGATCGAGGGGAAGCACTGGATGATCTCGATCAGCCGCTGCACCGCGAGATCGACCCAGCCACCGAAATAGCCGGAGATGCCGCCGAGGATGACGCCCAGCACCAGGCTGATGGCGACGCCGACGAGGCCGATCGACAGCGAGATGCGCGAGCCATAGACCATGCGCGAGAACACGTCGCGCCCGAGGCTATCGGTGCCCATCAGGAAGAAGGCGCCGCCCTTGTCGACGCCGAACAGGTGCATGTCGGTAGGGAACAGGCCGAACCAGCTGTGCCGGTCGCCGGCAATGAACAGCTGCACCGGATATCGCTTGGACGTGTCGATGGCGTAGACGCGCTTGAAAGTCTTGCGGTCGAGCTGTTGCGACACGCCGAAGGCGACCGGCGGCCAGACGAACTCGCCATCGACCATCACGGTCGGCCAGCTCGGTGGCGAGAACGGCAGGCCGGTGCGGCTTTCGGGGTCGAAGGGCGCGATCCAGTTGGCAAAGATCGCCGTCAGGTACAGCGCTGCGATCACCCAGATGCTCGCGACCGCCAGCCGGTGGGCGCGGAACTTGTACCACATCAGGGTGAGCGGCGATTCGACCGGCGCGCCTCGCACGCTTCCGCCGCCGATAGGCAGGGGTTTGGCCGTAACGCTCATGACAGCCGGATCCTGGGGTCGAGCCAGGCGAGGAGGATGTCGGAGATCAACACGCCAATCACCGTCAGCACCGCCAGCATCAGCACGAACGCACCGGCAAGATAGGTGTCCTGGCTGAGCAGCGCTGCATAGAGCAGCGGCCCGGTGGTCGGCAGGTTAAGGACGATCGAGACGATCACCTCGCCCGAGATCATCCCTGGCAGGATGAAGCCCATCGAGGAAACGAACGGGTTGAGCGCGATGCGCACCGGGTATTTCAGGATCAGCAGCATCGGGTGCAGGCCCTTCGACCGCGCCGTCTCGACATAGGGCTTTCTCAGTTCATCGAGCACGTTGGCGCGGGTGATGCGGATCAGGCCCGCCGTGCCGGCGGTGCCGACGATCACCACCGGGATCCAGAGGTGACTCAAGAGGTCGATGAACTTGTCCAGGCTCCATGGCGCGTTGAGGTATTGCGGCGAGAACAGCCCGCCGATCGACAGGCCGAAATAGCGGTTCGAGATGTAGAGGAAGGTCAGCGCCAGCATGAAATTGGGAATGCCGAGGCCGAGAAAGCCGAGGATGGTGAAGAAGTAGTCGCCCAGCGAATACTGCTTCACCGCCGAGAAGATGCCGATCGGCAGCGCCACGCTCCAGGCGAACAGTAGCGAGCAGGTGGCAACGAGGAAGGTGGTGGGCAGCCGCTCGATGATCAGCTGGCTGACCGGCAGGCGCCACTCGAACGAGTAGCCGAAATTGCCGTCGAAGACGATATTGCCGAGCCACTTGAAGTACTGCACCCAGATCGGGTCATTGAGGCCGTAGCGCAGGCGCAGCGCGTCGATCGTCGCCTGGTCGACAGTGGTGCCGAGTGCTTCGAGACGCGCGATATAGGAGCTCAGATAGTCGCCGGGCGGCAACTGGATGATGATGAACGAGATGATCGAGATCACGATCAGCGTCGGCACCATCCAGACGAGCCGTCTCAGTACGAAACCCCACATCGCATCGCCCCGGCAGAAAATCGGGGGGCAACTGCCCCCCTTCTAGTTGGCAGGAAAGACTACTGAGCGAGATAGAACTGCTCGGGATGATAGCGCGCCATGTAGCCCCAGTCCCATGAGGCCATGCCCTGTTCCGGGATATTGCGCATGGCGTTGGAGACGATCAGCGGCTGCGGGAACGCTCCGACCGTGCCGATGGTCCAGGCGCCGTCGGCATTGGCCTTCACCACGGCCTTGCAGCCTTCGACCAGCGCCTCGGGCGTGCCGGTAGCCTTGGCCTTTTCCCAGGCCGCCATGGCATCCTTCATGTCCTGCGGAGGCTCTTCGCCCTTTTCGCCATGGGTTTCGAACCAGGTGGCCCACAGGGTGGCGAAGGCGCCGTGCCGCTGCGTTCTCGGGATGATCTTCGGGCCGGTCACCCAGAGCGGGTCGGTGGCGCTGTCGGCGTGCCACAGCCCCATATCGTGCTGGTTGGAGGTGGTGAACTCGAAATAGAGGCTGCGCTCCACCTCGCGCACGTCGAAGTTGAGGCCGATATTGCGGAAATAGGTCTGGGTCAGCTCGACGATCTTGCGCTTGGCATCGCCGCCTTCGCCGGGCCAGTAGGTGAGGGTGAACTTGAACGGCTTGCCGTTGGGCAGGGTGCGCCAGTCGCCATCCAGCTTCATGCCGATCTCGTCGAGCAGCGCCTTGGCGCCATCGGGATCGAACTGGGTGTTGGTCTTCGAAACCGCTTCATCCCAGCAGCGTCCGCCGATCGGCAGGATCGAGTTCTGCATGGGCGTGCCGAGCCCGAAGAACACCAGCTCGTTGATCTCGTCACGGTTGATGGCGATCTCGAGCGCCTTGCGGAACCGGATGTCCTGGAACAGGGCGCGCTTGTCCGGATCGGCGACGGTCTGGTTCAGCATCATGTTGGCGATGTTGGTGAAGCCGGCGCTGTACTCGAGCACGCGGTAGCCGCCCTTTTCGGCATTGTCGATGAACACCGGCATCTGCGTGATGGTGGTGTTCTCGAGCGCCAGGTCGGCTTCGCCCGATGAGGCTTTGAGCGTGTAGACCTCGGGGTTCTGCACCAGGTCGACATCGACCTTGTCGATATAGGGCAGCTGGTTACCTTCGGTGTCGACCTTGAAATAGAAGGGGTTGCGCTCGAGGATCAGGTGGCTGCCATTGGTGGAGGCCGGCTTGAAGGCGCGGATCACCGGGCTGTCGAAATTGGCGACGCCGAACACGTCGTCGCTCAGCGCCTTCTGCGCGAACAGCTCGGCCCAGGTGGCGTAGCCGGCAGCCTTGGCCATCTCGGCGAGTTTGGCCGGATCGGCATATTTGGGGTGGAACGGTTTCAGGAAATGCGCCGGCAGGAAGATCTGCCCCTGATAACCGTCGCGGGCAATCAACAGCTCGATCAGCCGGTTCGGCGCCTTGAAGTCGAGCTTGAAGGTCTGCTCGTCGACCACCGTCACCGTCATCGGCTCGCCGGCCGACATCCAGTCGCCCGGCATGGTCGGGGTCAGCTCGGCATTGTTGATGACGTCATCCCACCAGAAGGCAATATCGGCGGTGGTGAAGGGCTCGCCATCGGACCATTTGAGGCCCTTGCGGAGCGTCATCGTGAGGGTCTTGTCGTCGTTCGACCATTCCCAGGATTGCGCCAGGTTCGGCTCGATCGTCGCGCCGTCTTCGGCGTTGAGCCGGGTCAGCGACTCGATGCCCACCACTGAGGTGGCGTCGCCGAACTCTTCGGTCGATGAGCGCATGGCGCGCGCCGTGCCGCCATAGCTGCCGACCTCGGAGACCGGCGTGACCACCAGCGGCTCGGGCGGCAGGCGCTGCTCGATCGGTGGCAGGCTGCCATCGGCAACGGCCGCGTCGAGCATGGGAGACTGTTGGAATGCGGCCGCCCCGAAGGCCGTGGTCGAAAGCAACAAAGTCGCGAGGGTGGCGGTGCCGACAAGGCGCCGGCTCCATCCCCCGATTGTGCTGAGTGTCATAACGCTTCCCCTTTCCTGACTTCTTCCGAAGTCCCCTCGGGCTGGCCATGTCCCGGAAAGCCTCACCGCCCCCTCGGCGGCAGGCTCCGTTCTGGCAATGGCGCGGTCCGATCTCCTTTCCGGCCTGCCCCATGGCAGGCCCGTAATCGCGTCAGGGCGCCCAGATGGTGGCGCCGATGAAGCGCTCGCCGAGCGCCTCGTTGAAGTAGTAGGCGGTGACCAGCTCGCCGGCGGCATTGGCGACGGTGCGCGGATAGCCGAGGTCGTGGTTGCCGCCGTTGCGCCGCAAATGCCGGGCGGCACTCCAGCTCCGGCCGCCATCGTCCGAAATGCGCGCATCGATGGTGTAGGGCGCATCGCGATTGCCGTAGGTCAGGGCGATCCGGCCATCGGGCAGCAGGTTCAGCGTCGCCGGGTTGCCGAGGTGGTTGGCATGCCGGTCACGGAAGGCGGTGGCAATGCTCGGGCCGTCCCAGCTCTTGCCGTTGTCGGTGGAGCGGTAGATCTCGACGGTATAGTCCTGGCCGTGTCCGGCGCGGGTGGCGACGAGAATGGTGCCGTCCTTGAGGCGCAGGCTCGCCGGCATGATGCCGTGGTCGAGATCGGGCAGTTCCTCGCCGATCCAGCTGAGAAAGTTCCAGCTGATCCCACCGTCGCGAGTCTCGGCCGCGAACACCCGGCCTTCGACCCCATCGGCCTTGTTGGCGGTGAGAAAGACGATCAGGTGGCTCTTGCCCAGCACCAGGTAATCGGTGCGGGCGGCGACGCCGGCCCAGACGAATTGCGGAAAGGCGAATGGTCCCTGCCAGCTCTTCGCCCGGTCGAGCGACAGGTAGTAGAAACTGCGGCAACCGGGCTCCAGCCCATCGCGAGCGCACATCAGGGCGAAGTCAGGATGGGTGAAATCCACCGCTTCGGCTTGCGGCTTCGGCCCCTCGGGGCCGTCGAGCAGCTCGCCGACACGCAGGCCCGCCGCCATGTGCTCGTCGGCCGACAGGCCGCGGCCGCCGGGGGTCTTGCCGGGGAACCCGATCACCTTCCAGCTGCGGCCGCCATCGAGCGAACGGGCCTGATGGGTCAGCGCCGGGTAGTTTTCGTCGCGGGCGTGGAACTCGGCGTCACGCTCGTAATGGCAGGTGACGAAGCCGACGACCAACTCGTCGCCCCAGGCCCACATGCCGTAATTGGCAGGCCAGCCCGCAAAGCGCCCCGGTTCTGAGTAGACGGTTACCTGCTCCACGGCGCGTCCCCGAAAGAGCCAGAGGCGGACCCCTGCTGAGGGTATATTGTCAGCAATAAAATCGCTGCACAAGCCGAGCCGCGGAGCGGCTCTATCGGTTGGGACATGGTGTCGATCGCCGGGTGGGTGATGAGGCTCATGGTCGCCAGCGCGTGGCGCCGATGAAGCGCTCGGTTCTGGCGTCCTCGTTGAAATAATAGGCGGTGACCAGGGTGCCATCGGCCGCCGCGACGGTGCGCGGATAGCCGAGATCATGGCTGCCGCCGCCGCTGCGCAGCACGATGGTCGGGCCCCAGGTCTCGCCATTGTCGGATGAGACCTTGGCGTCGATGCTGTAGGGGGCGTCGCGGTTGCCGTAGGTCATCACCACGCGGCCATCGGCCAGTTGGTTCAGCGTGCCGGGGTTGCCGAGGTGGTTCTTGGCATTGTCCTTGAACGCCGCCGCCACCTGCATCGGCCCCCAGGTGCGGCCGAGGTCCCTCGAGCGGTAGGTTTCCATGGTGTAGTCGTGGCCGTGCCCGGCACGGACCACGACGAGGATGTCGCCGTTCTTCAGCATCAGGCTTGCCGGCATGATGCCGTGGTCCTTGCCCCAGAGCTCCTCGCCGATCCAGCTGAGGAATTTCCAGCTCAGCCCGCCATCCAGCGTTTCGGCCGCGAACACCCGGCCTTCCTCGCCGTCGAACTTGTTGGCAGTGAGAAAGACGATCAGGTGATCCTGGTTGACCACCACATAGTCAGTGCGGGCGGCGACGCCGGCCCAGACGAATTGCGGCCATTTGAACGGGCCCTGCCAGCTCTTCGCCCGGTCATAGGAGAAGTAGAAGAACGACTGGACGCCCGGCTCGAGCCCGGTGCGCGCCGCCATGAAGGCGAAGTCGGGATGGGTGAAGTCGATTTTCTCGGTGAGCACGGTCGGCCCTTCCGGCCCGTCCATCACCTCTTCGAGCTTCAACCCCCTAATCATGTGCTCATCGGCCGACAGCGCCCGTCCGCCGGGCAGCCGGCCCGGAAACGGGCCATAGGCCCAGGTCCGGCCACCGTCGAGACTGCGCGCCATGGTGGTTGTGGTGGGTTGCGAGCGGTCGCGGGCATGGAAGCCGGAATTGGCATTGAAGGTCGACACAGTGAAGCCGACGACCAGTTCATCGCCCCAGGCCCACATGCCGTAATTGGCGGGCCAGCCGGCGAATTTCCCCGGTTCGCGAAAGATCGTCACCTGCTCCACCGACCCCTCCAGCCTGCATAATGTCGACATTATCCACGATGCGGCACCCACCCCAACCGGTCAAGCGCAAAATAGATGATTGTCAGCAATGTTGGGCGTGCACATCTGTCACGTTTGTCAGCGGCCATGACCATAATCCCATGTGGGTCGAGCTGATAAGCCGGAATCGACGAGCAGAATGCAACTTTCGTCGTGCATTTGTCATGGGCCTTGACAAAGTAGGCTTTGGCGCTACCGTTTAGCTCAGCATTGCCTCGGGGGTGTTGAGGCAATCGCGGCCGGCGGGACGCTGGTGCGCGGCGGGAGCAAGGGGCTCCACGCGCAGCAATCAGGGGAACATGTGAGATGATCAAGCTATCCAGGAGACTGTTCGTCACGTCGTCCTTGGCGACGCTCGCCGCTGCGGCGACTGGCCTCGGCCCGGCGCTCGCCGCTGCGATCGGCGAGGCGCCGATGCTGAAGGCGTTGGCCGATGCCGGGACGCTCCCGCCGCTGGCTGACCGCCTGCCCAAGAACCCGATGGTGGTGACGCCGCTCAGGGAAGTGGGCAAGTACGGCGGCACCTGGCGCTCGACCATTGTTGGCGGCGGTTCGCTGTCGATGCTGTTCCGCTACCAGGCCTATGAGCCGCTGATGCGCTACAACCCGGAATGGACCGGGGTGATCCCCAACGTCGCCGAATCCGTCGTCGCCAACGACGCCGCCACCGAATTCACCTTCAAGCTGCGCGAAGGCCACAAGTGGTCCGACGGCCAGCCCTACACCACCGACGACGTGATGTTCTGGTACGAGGACGTGTTCTCCAACCCCGACATCGAGGTCACCAACCAGGACCACCTGATCGTCGGTGAGGACAAGGCGGTGTTCACCAAAGTCGACGCGCTCACCTTCACGGTCAGCTTCAAGAGCTCGAACGGCCTGTTCCTGCTGCTGCTGGCCTGGGCCGACAGCGACCAGACGACCCGCTTCCCCAAGCACTACCTCAGCCAGTTCCTGCCCAAGTACAATCCGGACGCCGACAAGCTCGCGACCGACCAGGGCCTGTCGGGCTGGGTGCAACTGTTCCAGAAGAAATCCGGCGCGGCGCTCGAGGACGACTTCTTCACCAACAGCGAAATCCCCGTCCTCCACCCATGGAAGATGAAGGTGGCGCCGGGCGAGAGCACCGAGCATGCCATTGCCGAACGCAACCCCTACTATTTCAAGGTCGATACCGCCGGCAACCAGCTGCCCTATCTCGACAGCATCGACTACGTGCTGGTCGCCGACGCCCAGGTGCTGCTGCTCAAGTGCCTGCAGGGCGAGATCGACCTGCTCGACCAGTATATCGGCACCCCGACCAACAAGTCGGTGCTGTTCGACGGCAAGGAACGTGGCGGCTACGACTTCTATACGACGCTCTCGACTCAGCCCAACGAGATGGCGATCTGCCTCAACATGACCCATCCGGACAAGGTCAAGGCAGAGCTCTATTCGAACAAGGATTTCCGCATCGGGCTGTCGCATGCCATCGACCGGCAGGCGCTGATCGACTCGGTGTTCGTCGGCATCGGCTCGCCCTCGCAGCCGGCCATCGCCGAGGGCGATCCGCTCTACAATGAGCGGTTGGCGAAGCAATTCACCGAGTTCGATCTCGCCAAGGCCAATGAATTCCTCGACAAGGCCACGCCCAATAAGGATGCCGATGGCTATCGCCTCGACAGCTCCGGCCGCCGCATCACCATCATCGTCGAGCAGGATCAGAACCGGCTCGAAATGGTCGACATGATGCAACTGATGATGCCGATGCTGAAGGCGGTTGGTATTGACGGCCAGCTCAAGCTGATCGACCGCTCGCTGTGGGAAGTGCGCATCCGCCAGAACATGGATTACGACGCCACCACCAACCGCTTCGGCGGCGGCATCGGCCTCGCGGCCATGCTCGATCCGCGCTACTTCGTGCCCTATAGCGGCAACGCCTTCTACGCCATGGGCTGGCAGATCTGGTACAACGACAAGACCGCCGCCAATGCCGTCGAGCCGCCGGCCCAGGTGCAGGAAGCGCTCAAACTCTATGACGAGGTGAAGAGCACGGTCGACGATTTGAAGCGCGTCGAGGCGTTCAAGCAGATCCTCGAGATCGCCGCCGACCAGTTCTACTGCATCGGCATCAAGGTGCCCAACGACGCCTACGGCATCGTGCGCAACGACTTCCACAACGTGCCCGACAAGATGCCGAACTCCTTCGGCTACCCCACTCCGGCGCCGACCAATCCCGAGCAGTACTTCAAGGCCTGACCCGGCCTGACCGGGGAGCCCCCCAGGGCTTCCCGGCCTCTGACCGGGGACGCCTGACAGCTCCCCGGTCCTTTTCTCAGACGCATCAGCGGTATTAGCGATGAACAGCACAGCCGAGGCCCTGAGCGGCCTCAGGTCACCCACCTGGTATGAAGGCGCGACGCGCTGGACGCAGCTCACTTTGGTCGAGGACGACCCCGGGAGCTACGACCTCGATTTCTGGCTCGGCGTGTTCGACGAGACCCGGTCGAACGCCACCTGCCTCTCGGCCGGCGGCTATGTCGCCTACTATCCGAGCAAGATCCCGCTGCACTATGTCAGCCGCTACATCGGCGACGGCGATCCGTTTGGCGACCTGGTGGCCGGGGCGCGGCAGCGCAACATGCATGTCGTCGCCCGCGTCGACCCGCACGCCGTGCATGCCGACGTGGCGGCAGCGCATCCCGAATGGATCTCGGTGACCGCCGAAGGCGAGCTCCGCAGACACTGGTCGTTTCCCGAGGCCTACGTCACCTGCGCCTGGGGCGGCTATAACCGCGAGTTCATGAGCGAGGTGATCCGCGAGATCGCCGCCGGCTACGATATCGACGCCATCTTCGCCAATCGCTGGTCCGGTCACGGCGTCTGCTACTGCGCCCATTGCAGCACCGATTTCCGCTTGAAGACCGGGCGCGAGCTGCCGCGCCGGCGCGACCCGTTCGATCCGACCTGGCAGGCCTGGCTGGGCTGGTCGCGCGATGTGCTCACCGAACTCGTCGGGCACTGGAACGGCATCGTCGCGTCCGAGCGTCCGCATGGCCGCTTCATTCCCAATATCGGCAACTCCTCGATGCTCGACTTCGCCCTCGACGAGGTGAAGCGCTATTGCCCGATCCTGTTCGTCGACCACCAGGGCCGCACCGGCGTGGTGCCGATTTGGTCGGCCGGCCGCGACGGCAAGCGCATGCGCGGCGTGATGGGCGACAAGCCGATCGGGCTGGTCACCTCGACCTCGGTCGAGGAAAAGTGGCGCTGGAAGGACTCGGTGCAGTCGCCCGAGGAAATCCGCATGTGGATGATCGACGGCATGGCGCATGGGCTGAGGCCCTGGTTCACCAAGTTCAACGCCAAGGTGCACGACAATCGCTGGCTGCCGCCGATCGTCGAGACCTACCGCCTCCATGCCGAGCTCGAGCCGGTGCTGTCAAAGCTGTCGCCGACTGCCGAGATCGCCCTGCTCGACCCCAGCACCACGCTCAGGACCTGGCATTCGGACGACCGCGACAATGCCGAGGGGCACGAGCTCGGCTTCTACCACGCGCTGGTCGAAGCCCGGATGCCGTTCGACCTGCTCTCCGACCTGGTGATGACCGATGCGGCGCTCGACGGCTACCGGCTGATCGCCGTCGCCAACGCGGCGTTCCTCTCCGAGGCGCAGTGCGACATGCTCACCCGCTATGTCGAACGCGGCGGTGCGCTGGTCACCAGCTTCGAGACTTCGCTCTATGACGAGCACGGGGTGCAGCGGCCGGATTTCGGACTCTCCCGCCTGTTCGGCGCCAGCGTTGCCGGGCCGACCGAAGGGCCGGTCAAGAACACCTACATCGCGCTCGACGGTGCCGATCACCCGATCCTCCGCGGCTTCGACGGCGCCTCGCGCATCATGGGCGGCACCCGCCGCATTCCCCTCGATGTTCACGGCGTCTCCGAAGTGCCGTTCCGTTTCGTGCCGCATTTCCCCGACCTGCCGATGGAGGAAATTTACGCGCGGGAGCCGGCCCTTGAACCTGCGGTGCTGGCCCGACAGGTCGGCAAGGGCCGGGTGGTCTACTTCCCCTGGAACATCGGCGAGATCTTCTGGGAAGTGACCAATGCCGATCATTCGCGGCTGCTCGACAACGCCTTCCGCTGGGCGCTGGGTAACCCGGCGCGCGTGCAGTCGGCTGGCCCCGGCCTCGTCGACATTGCCACCCGCGACGGCGCGGGCCAGATTTCGGTGCACCTCGTGAACCTCACCAACCCGATGATGATGAAGGGCCCGATCCGCGAAACCATTCCGCTGCGTGGCCAGTCGGTATCCGTCGCTTTGCCGTCTGGCGCTACGACGGCGACGGCGCGGCTGCTGGTTTCGGGGCAGGTGCCGGCCACCAGCCTCCAGGGTGGCAGGCTGCATGTCGATCTGGCCGAGATCCACACCAACGAGGTGGTGCTCGTCGAGTTCGGGCCCTGACGGCATGCTGCTCTATATCCTCAAGCGCCTGCTCTACATGGTCCCGACGCTGTTCGGCATGTCGCTGGTATCGTTCCTGATCATCCAGCTGCCTCCGGGTGATTTCCTGACCTCGCTGACCTCGGCGATCGCCGATTCCGGGCAGTCGCTCGACCAGGCCTCGATCGACCGGCTGACCGCGCTCTACGGGCTCGATCAGCCGTTCTACGTGCAGTACTGGAACTGGATCTCCAACATCATCTTCCGCGGCGATTTCGGCTGGTCGTTCGACTGGGGCCAGCCGGTGAGCCGGCTGCTCTGGGATCGCATGGGGGTGACGATTTTCGTCTCGGCCCTGAGCCTGGTGTTGATCTGGGCGCTGGCCATTCCGATCGGCATCTACTCGGCGGTGCGCCGCTACTCGATCGGCGACTATGTCTTCACCTTCCTCGGCTTTGTCGGGCTCGCCGTGCCGACCTTCATTCTGGCGCTGGGGCTGATGTACATCAGCTTCACCTGGTTCGGCCTCAATGTCGGCGGGCTGTTCTCGCCCGAATACGAGCAGGCGCCCTGGAGCCTCGCCAAGTTCATCGACCTGCTGCAGCATTTGTGGATCCCGGTGGTGGTGATCGCCATCTCGTCGACTGCGGCGCTGATCCGGGTGATGCGCGCCAATCTCTCCGATGAACTCAGTAAGCCCTATGTCGTCACCGCCCGCGCCAAGGGCCTCTCCGAGTTCACCCTGATCATGCGCTACCCGGTGCGCCTCGCGCTCAATCCGTTCGTCTCGACCATCGGCTGGGTGCTGCCCTCGCTGATCTCGGGCGTCACCATCACGGCGATCGTCCTCAACCTGCCGATGGCCGGCCCGCTGCTGCTGCGCGCCCTGGTCAGCCAGGACATGTATCTCGCCGGCGCCTTCATCCTGATCATGAGCGTGTTGACGCTGATCGGCATGCTGCTCTCCGACATCCTCCTCGCCGTGCTCGATCCGCGCGTCAGGTACCAGCGATGAGCGGCGTGATGTCAGAAGAAGATTTGGCCCTGCCGCCGCCGATCATCGCGCGGGCGGGCAACTCGGCCGCGACCGCCAGTCAGTGGCGGCTGATGGCCTGGCGCTTCAGCCGCCACAAGCTGGCGGTGGTATCGCTGGTCATTGTGGTGCTGCTCTATCTCACCGGCATCTTCGCCGAGTTCCTCGCGCCCTACAGCCCTGAGACCACCCGGCCGCAATATACCTACTCGCCACCGCAGGGCATCAATCTGTTCGCGCCCTCAGCCGATGGTGGCTGGGCCTTCAACTTCCACGCTTCAGGCTATGACATCACCGTCGATACCGAAGCGATGCGCCGGAGCTTTACCGCCAACCCCGACAAAACCATTCCGCTCGGCCTGTTCGTCGAGGGCCAGCCCTATCGGCTGTTCGGGCTGATCGACGCCAACATCCACTTGATCGGCGCCACCGACCCCAAGGAGGTAGTGTACCTCTTCGGCAGCGACCGGCTGGGCCGCGATGTGCTGAGCCGGCTGATCCACGGCACCCGCATCTCGATGTCGATCGGGCTGGTCGGGGTGGTGATCTCGCTTGTCCTCGGCGTCTTTTTCGGCGGCATTTCCGGCTATTACGGAGGCTGGCTCGACAGCGTCATCCAACGGCTGATCGAGGTGATCAGCGCCATGCCCACCATCCCCTTGTGGATGGGGCTGGCGGCGGCGATCCCGCTGACCTGGGGGCCGATCGAGGTCTATTTCACCGTCACCGCCATCGTCTCGCTGCTCGGCTGGACCTCCCTGGCGCGCGAAGTGCGTGGTCGCTTCTTCTCGCTGCGCAACGAGGATTTCGTCACTGCGGCGCGGCTCGACGGGGCAGGCGAGATGCGGATCATCTTCCGCCAGATGCTGCCCTCGATGACCAGCCACATCCTCGCCATGGTGACGCTGGCGGTGCCGGCAATGATCATTGCCGAGACCTCGCTGTCCTTCCTCGGCGTCGGGCTGAAGCCGCCGGTGGTAAGCTGGGGCGTGCTGCTGCAGGACGCGCAGAACCTCCGCGCCATCACCAGCGCCCCGTGGCTGCTGTTCTGGCCGGCTTTGTTCGTGATGATCGCAGTGCTGAGTTTCAACTTCCTCGGCGATGGGCTTCGAGACGCGGCGGATCCCTATGACAGCTGAACCCGACATCGTCCTTTCGGTCCGAGATCTGACCGTCGACTTCACCCAGCGTCAGGGCAGCTTCCGCGCCGTCGACGGCGTCAGCTTCGATTTGCGCGCCGGCCGCACGCTGGGCATCGTCGGCGAAAGCGGCTCGGGCAAATCCGTCACCGCGCGCGCCCTGATGCAACTGGTCGATCCGCCCGGGCGGATCACCAGCGGTTCGATCCGGCTGGGCGAGATCGACATCGCGCAACTGCCGCGGCGCGGCGAAGCCATTCGCGCCATTCGCGGCGCCGATATCTCGATGATTTTCCAGGAGCCGATGAGCTCGCTGTCGCCGGTGCATACCATCGGCGCGCAGGTGATGGAGGTGCTCGAGCTGCATTTAAAGCTCGACCGCAAGGCGGCGCGGGCCCGCACTATCGAGCTGCTCGGGCAGGTGGAAATTCCCAACCCCGAACAGGCGATCGATCGCTACGCCTACGAGTTCTCGGGCGGCATGCGGCAGCGGGCGATGATCGCCATGGCGCTGGCCTGTAACCCGCGTGTGCTGATCGCCGACGAGCCGACCACGGCGCTCGATGTGACTACCCAGGCCGAAGTACTCGACCTGATCGGCCGCATCCAGCGCGAACGCGGCATGGCGATGCTCCTCATCACCCACGACATGGGCGTGGTGGCCGAGACGGTCGATGACGTGGCGGTGATGTATCGCGGGCAGGTGGTCGAGGCCGGGCCGGTGGACCAGGTCTTCCACGGCGCCACCCATCCCTATACGCAGCGACTGCTCGCCGCGACGCTGAAGCTCGAGCAGCCGGCAGCGCGCCCGGCGCTATCGGTCGTATCGTCGCCGATCCTCTCGCTCCGCAACCTGGGCAAGACCTATCAGCTCGGCATCGGCGCCTTCGGCGGCAAGGCCAAGGGTACACTGCGCGCCGTTGACGCCGTCAGCCTCGAACTCGCGGCGGGCGAAACGCTGGGGATCGTGGGGGAAAGCGGCTCGGGCAAGACCACCCTGGGGCGGCTGATCCTCCGCACCGTGGAGCCGACCGATGGCGAGGTGGTTTACTCGCCGCCCGGCGCGGCGCCGGTTGTGGTGCGGACGCTCGATAAGGCGGGGCTGCGCAACCTCTACAGCGAGATCCGCTTCATCTTCCAGGATCCGTTCGCCTCGCTGAACCCGCGCATGACCGTGCGCCAGATCGTCGGCGAGCCGTTGCTGATCAACCGGCGCGGTTCGGCCGCTGAGATCAACGCCCGGGTCAGCCAGCTGCTCGAGCTGGTCGGGCTCGATGCCGAGATGATGGATCGCTACCCGCACGCCTTTTCCGGCGGCCAGCGCCAGCGCATCGGCATTGCACGGGCGCTGGCGCTCGACCCCAAGGTACTGATCGCCGACGAGCCGACCTCGGCGCTCGACGTGTCGATCCGCAGCCAGATCCTCGACCTGCTGATCGAACTCAGGCAGCGGCTGGGGCTGAGCTTCATCTTCATCAGCCACGACATCGGCGTGATCCGCTATTTCTGCGACCGGGTCGCGGTGATGCGGCGCGGCCGGGTGGTCGAGGTCGGCGACGCGCAGACCATCTGTACGTCGCCCAGCCATCCGTATACGCAGGCACTGATCTCTGCCGTGCCCTATCCCGATCCGCGCCGCCCGCGCATGCAGCAGCGCGCCCGCTACACCGAAACTTCCTTGGGCGTCGCTACGCTTCGTTGAATGCCCAAGGTATTGATTTTGTCGCGCTTTCGAACCGGAAAAGTCTGCAACTTTTCCTGAAAGCGCTCTAGAGAAAGAGGAACAAAATGGTCAAGGCAGCTTTCCTGGGGCTCGGCGTCATGGGCTACCCGATGGCCCGGCATCTGAAGGCCAAAGGGCACGAGGTCACCGTCTACAACCGCACCACGGCAAAGGCCGAAAAGTGGGTGTCGGAGCAGGGCGGCCGGCTGGCGAAGACGCCGGCAGAAGCGGCGGCAGGGCAGGACATCGTCTTCGCCTGTGTCGGCAATGACGATGATCTGCGTCAGGTGACACTGGGTGCCGAGGGCGCCTTCAAGGCGATGGCAAACGGTGCGGTGTTCGTCGACCACACCACCGCATCGGCCGGCATTGCGCGCGAGCTCCATGCCGCGGCCACCGCCGCGGGCTTCGGCTTCCTCGATGCGCCGGTCTCGGGCGGGCAGGCCGGCGCCGAGAATGGCCAGTTGACCGTAATGGTTGGCGGCGACCAGGCGACCTTCGAGATCGCCCAGCCGGTGATCATGAGCTTTGCCAAAGCGGCTCGGCTGCTGGGTGATCCCGGCGCCGGCCAGCTCGCCAAGATGATGAACCAGATCTGCATCGCCGGGGTGGTGCAGGGGCTGGCCGAGGCCATCCATTTCGGCAAGCAGTCGGGCATGGATATCGAGGCGGTGATCGACGTCATTTCGAAGGGCGCCGCCCAATCCTGGCAGATGGAAAACCGCTACAAAACCATGAATGCCGGCAAGTTCGACTTCGGCTTCGCCGTCGACTGGATGCGCAAGGATCTGGGCATCGTGCTCGAGGAAGGGCGCGCCAATGGCGCCAAGCTTCCGCTCACCGCGCTGGTCGATCAGTTCTATGCCGAAGTGCAGGCCATGGGTGGCAAGCGCTGGGACACCTCGAGCCTCCTCGCGCGGTTGGAGCGCTGACCGGTATCGTGAGCGCGGAGAGCGACCAGGCTCCGGTTCGTCCCGCGCAGCTGCCGCCGGTGGCGCGGCAGCTGTCGGTTCGCGCCATCATGGAAACGATCCTGCTCAATGGCCCGACCTCGCGGGCCATGCTGGCGAAACATACCGGCCTGTCGCGCCAGACCACCACGCAGGTGGTGCTGGAGCTCGAGCGCGACGGCTGGCTCGAAGTCTCGGGCAAGATGCAGGGCAAGCTCGGCCGCAGCGCCCCGACCTACGAGCTCACCGCCGGGTCGGCCTATGTGCTGGGCATCCGGCTCGAGGGTGAGATCGCGCAGATCGCGCTGGCCAATATCCGCGGCGAGGTGGTGGGCGAGATCGCCGCCGCCACCGACCCGCGTGGTGGCACCAATGTGGTGCGCCAGATCGGCGTGCTCTATCGCGAACTGACCGACACGCTCGGGGTGCCGCGCGATCGGGTGAAGCTGGTGGTGGTCGGCAGCCCCGGCGTGGTCGACCCGGTCACCGGCCATATCGACATCGCCCCCTCCATTCCGCACCTCGGCGACATCAACGTGGTCGAGGAGCTGCGCTCCGAGATCGGCGTGCCCCTGACCATCGAGAACGGCGTCAAGCTCTCGGCGCTGGGCGAGCTGTGGCAGGGCGTCGCCCGCGGGGCGCGCAACTTCGCCTATTTCGGTGTCGGGCGCGGCGTCGGCATGGGCATCGTCGCCGATGGCAAGCTGCTGCGTGGCGGGCGCGGGGCGGCCGGCGAAATCGCCTACCTGCCACTCGGCGGCAACCCGTTCGATCCCTCCGGCTTCGCCTCGGGCACCTTCGAGACGGCGGCCAATGTCGATGCGCTGCAGCGGCGCTACGAGGGCTATGGCGGTGCCGCCGGCTTCTCGGTGACCGAGATCCTCGCCGCCTATGGCCAGGGCGAGGCGGCCGCCGTCGCCGCCATCGACGAGACCGCCCGCTTGTTGGCGTTGGCGATCGGCGCGGTGCATGCGGTGATCGATGTCGACCTGATCGTCTTCGGCGGCAGCATCGGGCTCAGGCCCGAGATCGTCGAACGGGTGCGCGGCCTGCTGCCGCGGCTGATGCGCGAGCCTCCGAAAGTCGAGGCCAGCGCGCTGGCCGACCGCGCCACCTTGGTGGGCGCCCTCGGTGAGGCGCTGCATCGCTTGCATGCCGAACTATTCGGCGTCGAAGCCGTCCGCCGCGAACTGACGCTGTCCGACCTCGGCAAGGGCCGCACACCGCGCTAGCGGGGACAAGCCGGAGTGCATTGCAGCGCGGACACGTGCTACCGCTTGGCCACCACTTGCATGTGCCAGGGACGCCGTCGAAATGCCGAGCTCTGTTTTGTCCCCCGACGAACTGGGGCCGACCATTTGCGTCGGTGAGATCCTGGTCGAGATCGTCGCAACCACCACCGGCGAGGGGTTCCGTTCGCCGCAGCCGCTGGTCGGGCCGTATCCGAGCGGCGCGCCGGCGATCTTCATCGATCAGTGCAGCCGCCTCGGCGGCAGCGCGGCGATGATCGGCGCGGTCGGTGACGACGACTTTGGCCGGGTCAACCTCGATCGACTGCGCGCCGACGGTGTCGATGTGTCGGCGGTCGCCATCGATCGTCAGTTCCCGACCGGCAGCGCCTTTGTGCGCTACCGCGCCAGCGGCGCCAGGGATTTCGTCTACAACATCGCCACTTCCGCTGCGTCGCGGTTCGGCTGGGACGACAAGGTCGAGGCGCTGGTCCGTCGTGCCGGCCACCTGCATGTCATGGGCACGGCGCTGTCGATGCCGAGCGCTCGCGAGGTCATTGCGCACGCCGTCGAGATCATCAAGGCGCGCGGCGGCACGCTGTCGGTCGATCCCAATCTGCGCAAGGAGTTGCAGCTGAGCGCGCCGATCGAGCGGCAATTCGCCGAGCTGGTGGCCAAAGCCGATCTCCTCCTCCCCAGCGGTGACGAGCTCGAGCGCGCCGCCGGAGTGGACGGGGAAGCGGCAGCGCTCCGGCGCCTGTTCGAGCTTGGCGTCGGCGAGATCGTGCTGAAGCGCGGGGCGGCCGGCGCCAGCTGGTTCGGCCGCGACGGATCCCGCATCGATGCCGCGGCATTCGCCGTGACCGAACTCGACGCCACCGGCGCCGGCGATTGCTTCGGTGGTGCCTATGTCGCCTGCCGCCGGTTGGGGATGGGGCCCGAACAGGCCCTCACCTATGCCTCCGCGGCTGGGGCGCGCAACGTTACGGTTCGGGGGCCGATGGAAGGCGCCGGGACGCGGTCCGAACTCGACGCGTTCATCGCCGCTACGCCAAGACACGTGTGATTGCCGCTTGCATAGGTCCTGCCTTCTTGCCTAAGCAGGTCTCCCGGTTGGGGAAAGCGTCGTGGTCACGATCAAGGAAATCGCCAAGGCAGTGGGCGTCTCGTCCGCGACGGTGTCGCGGGTGCTCAACTTCGACCAGACGCTTTCGGTGACGCCCAAGACCCGGCAGGCGATCATCGAAACCGCCGAGGCGCTGAAGTATGAGACGCCGCGGGCCCGCAACCGCGCCTATCAGCAGGGGCTCGGCAAGGTGGCCCTGGTGCACTACCTGCGCCCCGACCAGGAGTTCGTCGATCCCTACTATGTCGGGTTGCGGCTCGGCATCGAGAGCCGTTGCCAGGCGCTGAAGATCGAGACCATCAAGGTTTACCACACCGACAGCCTGCCCGAGGCCTCGCTGCTGCGCGGCGCCTCGGGGATCATCGCCATCGGCCGGCACGACGAGAACGAGATCGCCTGGCTCAAGCGGCATAACCGCAACCTGGTGTTCGCCGATTTCGCCCCGCCGACCGACGAGATCGATTCGGTCGAGGCGGACCTGATGCTGGCGACGCGCAAGCTCCTGCAGTCGCTACGCGAGGCCGGCTATCGGCGGATCGCCTTCGCCGGCTGGGTCGATGTCTATGACGGGGTGGCGCCGACCCGGGTCGAACGGCGCTGCCGCGCCTATATCGAGTGGGCCAAGGAAGCCGGGGTGTTCGACGAGCGCATCTGCCTCACCGACGGCAAGACCGAAGACAGCGGCTACAAGCTGACCCGCCAGATCCTGTCGCAGCCCGACCGGCCCGACGCGCTGATCACCGCCAATGACAACATGGCCGTCGGCGCCTACCGCGCCATCCATGAAATGGGTCTCAGCATCCCCGACGACATCGCCGTGGCAAGCTTCAACGACATCTCGGTGGCGCAGTTCCTCAACCCGCCGCTCACCACCGTGCACCTTCCCGCGGAGGAGATCGGCGAGGGCGCCGTCGAGCTGCTGCTCGAGCGGATGGGCGGGCGCGAACTGCCCAAGCGGGTGACCCTTGCGACCAGCATTCGCTGGCGCGGCAGCACCCGAATCCGGGCGCCGCAGACCGCGAACTAAATATTTACTGAAAATCTTGCGCAGAGCGCATCCCCCGGCTAACACTATGCCGGCGGGAGGGAGACCCCGCACGACTGCACTGAGCCGACCAAGAGCAAAAAAGCTCGGGCCCGGTTGGTTGCGAGCCACATGAGAGCCGATCCGTCGGCCGCTCATCGGGGCAGCGTCTGGAGGGACGTCGCGGCTGACGGCAGAGAGGGGGAAGATGTCAGGAACGGATACGGCCCGGGGACCTAAGTCCATTTGGCGGCAGCTGGCGGACAGCAAGGTCCTCTTGCTGATGTGCGTCCCAGCGATCATTTTCTTCATCGTCTTCAATTACATGCCGCTGCCGGGCGCGTGGATCGCCTTCACCAATTTCAACTACCGCGACGGGATTTTCGGCAGCCCGTTCGTCGGCTTCAAGAACTTCGAGTTCCTGATCAAATCCGGCCAGCTGTGGACGCTGACGCGCAACACCATCCTCTACAATCTCGCCTTCATCGTGCTCGGCAACATCCTGCAGATCGCCATTGCGATCATGCTCAACGAGGTGCGGCTGGCCTGGTTCAAGAAGCTCAGCCAGGCCGCGATGTTCCTGCCGTTCTTCATCTCCTCGGTGCTGGTTGGGGTTATCGCCT
Source organism: Devosia sp. Root105 (assembly GCF_001424865.1). Taxonomy (NCBI): domain Bacteria; kingdom Pseudomonadati; phylum Pseudomonadota; class Alphaproteobacteria; order Hyphomicrobiales; family Devosiaceae; genus Devosia; species Devosia sp. Root105. The sequence continues at coordinate 141,075 of NZ_LMCR01000001.1, read as the reverse complement.
TCAACCTCCTCAACTACGACACCGGCGCGCTCAACGCGCTGATCAAGCAGACCGGCGGCGACCCGATAAAGATTTACTCGAGCGCCGGCGCCTGGCCGCTGATCATCATCATGGTGCACCTGTGGCAGTCGACCGGCTACGGCTCGATCGTCTACTTCGCCGCCATCATGGGCATCGACCGCAGCCTCTACGAGGCGGCCACGGTGGACGGCGCTTCGGCCTGGCAGCGCATCCGTTTCGTCACCCTGCCGAGCCTCAAGCCGACCTTCATCATCCTGGTGCTGTTCGCGCTGGGCGGCATCATGCACGGCAATTTCGGGCTGTTCTGGAACCTCGTCGGCAACAATGCGGCGCTGTTCCAGACCACCGACATCATCGAGACCTCGGTCTACCGGATGGTGCTGTCGCAGAACAACTTTACCACCTCCACCGCAGTCGGCCTTTACCAGTCGCTGTTCGGCTTCGCCCTCGTCATGACGGCGAACTGGATCGTGCGCAGGATCAATAAAGACTATGCACTCTTCTGAGCTGGCACGCCCAATCGAGACGGAAGGTGTCGGCTTCGGGCCGGCCAAGCCCCGCGCCATCAAGCTCGATGGCAGCGACGTCGTCATCCGTTCGATTTCCTACATCACCATCACGCTGTTCGCGCTGTTCTGCCTCTTGCCCTTCGTCATGATGCTGTCGGCCTCGCTGTCGAGCGAAGCGGCGATCATGAAATCGGGCTTCGGCATCCTGCCCAAGGACTTTTCGCTCGCCGCCTACGAGTGGATCTTCAAGGCGCCCAAGCAGATCATCGGCTCCTATGTCGTCACCATCGTGATGACGGTGTTCGGCACGGCGATTGGCCTGTTCATCATTTCGATGACCGGCTACGCGCTGCACCGGAAGGATTTTCCGTTCCGCAACCACATCTCGTTCCTCATCTACTTCACCACGCTGTTCTCGGCCGGCCTCGCCCCGACCTTCCTGTGGGTGGCGCGCGACCTGGGGCTGCGCGGCAACTACCTCGCGGTGTTCCTGCAGCTGCTGATGACGCCGTGGCTCATCATCCTGATGAAGAACTTCATGCGCACCGTGCCCTACGAGATCATCGAATCCGGCAAGGTCGACGGCGCCGGCGATTTCCGCATCTTCGCCCAGCTCTGCCTGCCGATGATGAAGCCGGCGCTGGCGACGATCGGGCTGTTCCTGGCGCTCGGCTACTGGAACGAGTGGTACCTCAGCTCGCTCTACCTGGGCAGCACGGTCGAGTTCAAACCGCTGCAATACCACCTCTACAACATCATCAACACGGCGAACGCGCTGCGCAATTCCGTGGCCGGCTCCAATGTCAGCGTCACGGCGCTGCCGAGCAATACGCTGAAGATGGCAAGCGCCATCGTCGCGACCGGCCCGATCCTGCTGCTCTACCCGTTCGTGCAGAAATACTTCGTCAGCGGCATCACCATCGGCGCGGTGAAAGGCTAGCGGCGGCGAACAACCAACTACGCGGCCGGCGCCGATGACCGGCCGCACCCTCGAAGCCATTCGAGTTGAGGGAAATCTCGGCGGGAAAGTCGAAGAAGTCAAAAATTCAGAGGAGGAGTCTGAGATGAAGAGAAGGAACTTCGTGCGGGTCGGGGCGGCGCTGCTGGCCATCGGCATCAGCATGCCGGCGCTGACGGCAGGGGCGTTCGCCCAGGATGCGCCGACCGAGATCACCATGCTGACCATGGGCAACAAGCCCACCAACGGTCGCCTCGAGGCGATGCTCGAAAAGCTCAATGAGCTGCTGGTCGCCAAGGTCAACGCCAAGCTCGACCTGTTCTACATCGAATGGGCCGACTGGCAGACCCAGTACAACGTGCAGCTGCTGTCGGGCGACGACAATGTCGATCTCGTCGCCACGGCCACCGACTGGCTCTACGCCTGGGAGAACGCCGAGAAGGGCGCCTTCCTGCCGCTCTCGCCGGAAATGCTGCAGGCCAATGCGCCCAAGACCTGGGCGCAGGTCGAGGCCGACGGCCACTGGGATCTGACCAAGCTCGCCGACGGCAAGATCTATTTCGCCCCCGAGGACAACTACACCCAGTACACCAACCACGGCTTCTTCTACCGCGGCGACTGGGCCAAGGAGGCCGGCTTCGAGAACGGCGAGATCACCAAGTTCGAGGATTTCACCAAGTACTTCGAGTGGGTGAAGGCCAATAAGCCCGACGCCTATCCGTGGGATGTGGCGGGCGCCAACGAGGCGGCGCTCACCGGCTACATCCAGGGTCATACCGACTTCCAGACCCTGCAGGGGATCAGCGCCGGCAACTACATCCCGTTCCATACCACGGCGGCCAACCCCTTCACCGTCACCTCCTGGTACATGGAGGGCGACGCCCTGGTCGAAGCCGCAAAGCTCGCCAAGCAGTGGAACGATATCGGTGTGTGGCGCGAAGATGCGCTGAACTACGATGGCGATACGCGTGAGGAGCTCTATGCCGGCCTCTCCGGCGTCGAGCAGCACCACACGCAGACCTTCGTCAACGACATCGTCAACAACATGAATACCAAGCAGCCCGGCTCCGACCCCAAGTTCTTCTACTGGGGCCAGGAAAACGGCAACTTCTTCAAGGACATCTTCACCCACGGCGCCATGGCCGTGAGCGCCTACTCGAAGCACCCGGAAAAGGCGCTGCAGGTCTATGACCTGATCCGCAACGACAAGGAAATCTACGACCTGTTCAACTTCGGCATCAAGGATGTCGACTACGTCATCACTGCTGATGGCAAGCTCGGCTATCCGGAGGGCTACGACTCCTCGACCATGGCGCTGGGCACCGACTACTGGTGGGGCCGTACTGACGAGTTCGAGCTGCCGCGCACCACGCAGGCCCCGAACCGGGCCGAGATCATCGCCGCGCTCGATGCGAGGGCCAAGGACTACCCGTACTCGACGCTCATCGTGAACAAGCAGAACATCGACTCGACCCTCGCGGCGATGGCCGGCGTGCTGTCGGAGTACATCCCGCAGCTGCAATACGGCAAGTTCGAAGACCCGGCTGCTGCTGTCGCCGAAATGCGCCAGAAGCTGAAGGACGTCGGCTACGAGGACGCCCGCGCTTCCATCCAGGCCGACATGGACGCCTGGAAAGCCGCCCGCGGCCTCTGATTGTCGAACCGGACCGGGCGGTGTTTTCACCGCCCGGTCCCTCCGGAGGATCCAGCATGGCAACTCTGTTCTCGCAGGACTCGGCGTTGATGCGCGGCCTGAGCCTCGTTGCCGATGTGATCGTCCTCAACCTGCTGTTCGTCGCCACCTCGATCCCGCTCTTCACCCTCGGCGCCTCGCTGACGGCGCTGAACTTCACCGCGATGCGGCTTGCAACCGGGGAGTGCAACTCGGTGAGCGCGGACTATTTCCGCTCGTTCCAGCGCAACTTCCGCCAGGCCACGGTGATCTGGCTGCTGCTGCTGGCCTTGGTTGGCGTCTTGGCCGCCTGGTATGTCGTCGTCACCAACCTGACCTTCGGACCCCTGGCCGAGCTGCTCCTCCTCGCCGTCTGGTATGCGCTCGCCTTCAACTTCGCCGCCGCCGCCCTGTTCGTCTTCCCCTATCTCGCCAGCTTCGACGGCCGCACCCGCGACGTGCTGCGCAACGCGCGCCTCCTCTCCTGGAAGCACCCCTTTACCGGGCTCGCTGCGCTGGGGCTGATCGCCCTCTCGGTGATCATCACCATCTTCTACCCGCAGTTCACCGGCTACGGACTGTTCTGGTTCTTCGTCGGCTTTGCCGGCATCGCCACCATCAACGGACGCCTGTTTGCCGGCGTCTTCAGCAAATACATCGCTGCCGCTGCGTCGGCATCCACCTGATAGATAAGGGCCGAAGGCTCATGCATAGCTACGATATCCGCCAGTGGGCCTTCAGCCTCACGGACACGCCGGAGGCCTGGGCCAAGGGCTTCGACGACGCCGCATGGCGCGCCGTCACCGTGCCGCATGACTGGAGCATCGCAGAGGATTTCGCCGAGGGCCATTCGAGCGGCACCGGGTACCTCCCCGGCGGCATCGGCTGGTATCGGGCGCACGTTTCGCTGCGTGAGGTCGGCGATCTCGCCGGCAAGCACGTGCGGCTCAAGTTCGGCGGCGTCTACAAGAACGCCCGGGTCTGGGTGAACGGCTACCATGTCGGCGGCCGTCCCTCGGGCTATGCCGAGTTCTCGTTCGATCTCACCGAAATCCTCTCCTACGCCAATAGCGACGACCTGGTGATCAGCGTCAGGGTCGAGCACACCGATATCTCCGACAGCCGCTGGTACAACGGCTCGGGCATCAACCGGCACGTGACGCTCGAGCTGCATGAGGCGGTGCGCGTCGCCGAATACGGCACGGTGTTCGAGACGCTGACGGCCGACGCCGCTGCAGCCTCGGTCCGCGTCACCCAGCGGCTGGTCAACGACACCGCGGCAGCGCTGGCGGTCGCGCTGCGACACGAGCTGCGCTCGCTCTCGTCGGGCCGGACCGAGATCTTCGAAGCCACGGCGGAACTCTCCGCCGGGGGCTCAGCCGAGATCGTCGCCACGGCTACCGTCCCGCAGCCTGAGCTCTGGTCCGATACCAGCCCGAACCTCTATCGGCTCACCACTACCCTCAGCTGGGGAGCAAATCAGCGCGCCGTCTACGACGAGACTGTCGGCATCCGCACCTTCCGATTCGATGCCAAGCGCGGCTTCTTCATCAATGGCGAGCCGCGCACCCTGAAGGGCGTGTGCCTGCATGAGGATGCCGGACCGTTCGGCACGGCGGTGCCATCAGAGGTGTGGCTGCGCCGGCTGCTGAACCTCAAGCAGCTGGGCTGCAATGGCGTGCGCATGGCGCACAATCCGCATGCGCCAGAGCTTTATCGCCTCTGCGACGCGCTCGGCTTTTACGTCATCGACGAAGCCTTCGACGAATGGGAGAACCCCAAGAACAAGTGGTGGCAGGGGCACAATGTCTACCCACCGCGCCATCAGGGCTATGCCCAGGATTTCCATGAATGGGGCGAGCGCGACCTCGTCAACATGATCGATGCGCACCGCAACCACGCCTCGATCATCGCCTGGAGCACCGGCAACGAGATCGACTACCCCAACGACCCTTATGCCAGTGCCATGTTCGAGGCGATGACCGGCAACAACGACGCCAACAAATCGGCCAAGCAACGCGCCTACGACCCCAACCGCCCCGACGCGCGGCGCCTCGCCACCATCTCGCGGCGCCTCGCTGCCATCGTCAAAGCCAAGGATCCGACCCGGCCGGTGACGGTGGGCGCCGCCTTCCCCGAACTCTCCCGTTACACCGGCTTTCTCGAGCCGCTCGATCTCGTCGGCTACAACTACAAGGAACACCTCTACCCGGCCGATCACCAGAAATTCCCCAGCCAGCCGATCGTCGGCAGCGAGAACGGCCACGGCTATGCCGAGTGGCGCGCCGTCACCGACAACGACTACATTTCCGGCCAGTACCTGTGGACCGGCATCGACTACCTCGGCGAGACCGATCGCTGGCCCCATCACGGCTCGCGCGCCGGGCTGCTGACGCTGGCCGGGTTCGCCAAGCACAGCGCCCAGTTGCGGCGCAGCTGGTGGTCGGATGAGCCGGTGGCCTATATCGCGACGCGCCAGCGCGGCGATGAAAAGAAGAACCTCTGGTCGCACCCGATCGCCCGGTCCTGGGCCGACATCGCCGGTGGCGATGTGGAGGTTATCTGCTTCTCCAACGGCGAACCGCGGCTGAGCTGCGCGGGCGTGGATGTCGCGCTGACCCGCGACGACGAGCACGGCTATTGGGTTGCCGCGGCCTTGCCATCGAACGGGTCGCTGCTGCTGGAGACACGCCGGAACGGTCTGGTGGCGCAGGATACATTCGGCCCACGCGGCGACGCTGTGCGGATCGACGCTGTGGTGTGGCAGGCGCCGGATGACGCCATCCGCCGGTGCGGCGACGCCGGCTTGCCGGGCGACGGCATCATCCAGATCGAATGCACGCTGCGCGACGCGCAGGGCGGGGTGGCGCGCAACGACCTGGCGCTGACGGTCGAGGTGCACGGCGGCGTTCTGCTCGGCATCGAGAGCGGCGACCTCAGCGACAACACACCATACGCAGTGCCCGAGCGGCGCAGCTTCGACGGGCGGGCCATCGTCTTCGTCCGTGCCGGCGAAAACACCTCGCTGCGCCTCAGCGCTCCCGGCCTGCCGGAGCTCCGGCTTCAACCTCTCGAGGCCGGCCTCGCCGGCGAACCCCTCCCAACACGGTGATCTGAACATGCTGATCGATCTCAAGAACAAGGTGGCCATCGTCACCGGCGCCGGCCGCGGCATCGGCAACGAAATCGCCAAGACCCTGGCCGGCGAGGGCGCCATCGTCGTCGTCACCGATATCCGCCAGGAGCTGCTCGATGAGGTCGCCGAGGAGTGGCAGCGTAATGGCTGGCGCGGCCTGCAGCTGCTCTGCGATGTGCGCAAGACCGAGGACAATCGTGCCGCCGTTGCGGCGGTCGAGCAGGCCTTCGGCCGCATCGATATCCTCGTCAACAATGCCGGCGTCGCCGGCGGCGCCCGGGTCGAAGAGCTCTCCGAGGAGACCTGGAACCTCAACCTCGACGTCAACCTCAAGGGCACCTTCCTGATGTGCCAGGCGGTGATCCCGGTGATGAAGCGTCAGCGCTCGGGCCGCATCCTCAACGCCTCGTCTTTCGCCGCCATCATCCCGTCGGTGGGCGGCGCCGCCTATGCCGCCTCGAAATCCGGCGTCGAGGGCCTCACCCGGGTGCTGGCCGGTGAGCTCGGGGCGCACGAGATCACCGTCAACTGCTACGCCCCTGGCATGATCCCGACGGCAATGAACCGCTTCGCCGACCGGACCGATGCCGAAAAGAGCCGCCTGCTCGACACCCTGACGCTCCGCCGCTGGGGCAGCCCCAAGGATGTGGCCAACCTCATCTGTTTCCTCGCGTCGGACCTCGCCTCCTACATCACCGGCACCATGATCGATGTCTCGGGCGGCAAGTTCGCCACCCAGATGCCCTGGGTCAGCCACCGCGAGCCGTAGGGTAGGCTCCTCCCTGAGGCAGGGCTATCGAGCGCTGACAGTAGTTGGATGGCCTTCTCCCCTTGTGGGAGAAGGTGGCCGAAGGCCGGATGAGGGGTTCTCTCCGCGTACCCAGTCGCCCGTCGCTATGCTCCGGCCGCGCTACACTTCGTTGCGCGGACCCCTCATCCGCCCTTCGGGCACCTTCTCCCACAAGGGGAGAAGGCAAGAGGTGCCCATCGCCATCATATGCGATAGGCCCTGCCCCTTGAGGCGCAGACCGCTGCGCTAGGTCGTCGGCGGATCCACATATGCGTCCTGCGGCAGTTCCTTCTGCGTCACCCAGGCCGCCCACCAACCCTTGAGATGGTCGCGCATCGCCGTCTCCGCCGCATCGGGGTCGCGGGCAGCAATGGCGTTGAAGATGTCGGTATGCTGGCGATGCGCGTGCTGTTCGGTGAACGACTCTCGCTGCAGCTTCGAGCGCCGTTCTTCGACCCAGCCGGCAAAGGCATCGTGCACCGCCTCGAAGATCCGGTTGTCTGCGACCTCGAACAAGGTGCGGTGGAACAGCGCGTCGGTGCGGACGAACTCGTGCCGGTCGCCGATAGCGCGGCCATTGCCATCGAGCCGCTCGCGCAGCAGCGCCAGCTGTGCGTCGGTGATGTTTTTTGCCGCGTTGCGCGCCATTGCCTGCTCGAGGAATGAGCGGGCGGCGAACAGGTCCTTGAACGTCTCGCCGTCCTGCAGCGACAGGTGAATGACGCTGTCGAGCGATTCCAGCACGCTGAAGACATCGGGCTTGCGCACCCGGGCTCTCCGGCCGTTCTCGGTTTCGATCAGCCCCTTCTTCTCGAGGAACAGAAACGCCTCGCGCACTGAGGGCCGGCCGGTCTCGAAGGTTTCCATCAGGTCTCGTTCCGAGGGCAGGCGGTCCCCCGGCTTCAATCGTCCATCGCGGATCGCCGCCTCGAGGCGAGCCGCCACCACCTCGTACAGCTTGGGGCGGGATATCGGCGCCAGTCCGAGACCTTGGCTGGAATCGCCTTCGTTCATCGAGTGTCCTTAGCTTGGTTGGCCGCCAGCATAACCAAAACGGATGAGCCCACAAGACTTGATGTCATGCCATCATGCTGTTACCTGTCATACCAGTTTGGTGAGGTGGAGAGGAGGGTGGACGGCGCTGGCGCACAGCGTTCGCCTGCCGCCGCCAGCACCGTTCACGTGGGAGGGAAAAGCAGTGAATGAGACCTTGAACCGAGCCGGCTGGACGCGCCGGCGGGTGCTGGCAAGCGCGGCGGGCGGCGTGGCCCTCGCGGCCGCCGGAGCATTCCCGATGCCGGCCATCGCGCAGTCGAAGAAGCTGACCTATTGGGGCGGTCTGGTGCTGAGCGACACCGCCCACAAGCTGCTGATCGACGCTGTGACCGCCTGGGGCGCGGCCAACAATGTCGAGACCGAGGTCGTCTTGATCAACGTCAACGAGATCACCCAGAAGGTCTCGGCCGCGATCGCCTCCGGCACGCTCCCTGATGTCTTCGATGTCGGGCTCGAGCTCCTGACGCTGCTGTCGCGGCAGGATGTCTTCGCCAAGGTCGACGACGTCTATGAGCGGATCGGCAACGCCCATGGTGGCTGGTTCGAAGGTCCGGCCAAGGCCAGCGACATGACCGCCGTAGCCGGGGGCCGCACCGCCATTCCGTTCGGTGTCAGCGGCAACCTGCTGATGCGGCGCAAGGACCTGCTGGAGCCCGCCGGCTTCACCGAGCCGCCCAAAACCTGGGATGAACTGGTGACCCAGGCTGTGGCGATCAACAAGCCGCCGCTTTCCGGCCTCGGCCTCGCACTCTCCAATGTCGGTGACGGGAACCTCCAGACCAGCGTGCTGCAGTCCTTCGGCGGTCGCATCGCTGACGATGCAGGTAAGAAAGTGATGCTCGACTCCCCCGAGACCCGCCTCTGGCTCACCTGGCTGAAGGACGCCTGGGACAAGGGGCTGTTCGCGCCGGGCAGCACCGTCTGGGATGGCTCGGGCGACAACCAGGCTTACCTCTCGGGCCAGGTCGGCTTCATCGCCAATACCGGCTCGGTGGCCGTGGCGGCCCGTAAGGACGATCCTGAGTTGTTTGAGCAGACCGGCTTCTCGGCTTTGCCAGCCGGTCCGATCGGCACCATCTCGCCGGTCAGCCCGCAAAGCCGCGTCATCAATGCCAAGAGCCCGCTGGTCGAAGAGGGCAAATCGCTGCTCGAGCACCTCGCCAACTCCGAGTTCATGAACGAGTACTTCCAGTACGCCATCTGGGGGCCGGTGCTGAAGGACCAGGAAAAGCTCCCCGCTTTCGACGGCTCCAACACCATCCTCAATGGTCTGCTCGATCTGGCCAAGACCGGCACGCCACCCGCTTATCCGGATGTGTTCAACGCCGCCTATGCCGACATGTCGGCCAACTTCATCATCCCCAAGCTGGCGCAGCGCGTGGTGGTCGACGGTTGGGATTTCGACAAGGCCATCGCCGAAGGCCAGGCCTCGACCCAGGCGATTTACGACAAGTACTGATCCGGTGGGCGGGCACCCCTGAACGATCCGCGCGCTTGGCTACCCCTCACCCCGCGGTGAGGCCTCCGGCCTCATCCGCCGCCCTCTCCCCAAAGGGGCGAGGGGACGCACTTTGCACCGGCAGTGCCACAACGCCCCCTCGCCCCTTTTGGGGAGAGGGTCGGGGTGAGGGGCGCCAAGCGCACCGGACCATGACTGTTTCAACTCAACGTTCCGCCTTTCGCGGGGCGGCCGGCGAACGTCGACCGAATTTTGGAGAAAGAGAGAATGGGTATCAGAGCGGCGGTGGGTCAGTTTCACGACCTGACCGAGGAGCGGTTGCGCTTCGCCAAACAGATCGGTGTCACCGGCTTGCAGATGAACAACCCGGCGCTGCCCGGCGACGGCAAATGGGCCGAACAGGATGTCCGCGAGCTGGCCGACAAGGTCCGCGAGGCCGGGCTGACCTTCGAGGCGATCGAGAACGTGCCGTCGCAGTTCTACATGAAGGCGATGCTGGGCCTCGAGGGCCGCGACGAGCAAATCGAGAACTACCAGGCGACGATCCGCGCCGTGGCCCGCGCCGGCATCCCGGTGCTGGGGCTGCACTTCATGCCCAACTCGGTCTGGACCACCGACTATGTCGGGGTGACCCGCGGCGGCGCCACGGCGCGTAAGTTCGACATGGCGGTCGTCGAGGCCAACAGCGAGAACATGGAACTGCTGCGCAGCTTCATGCCGACCGGCCTCGGCAGGCTCTCGGGCATGCCTTTGTTCGGCAAGGATGGCCCCTTCGTTTCCGAAGCGCAGATGTGGAGTAACTACAGCTACTTCATGCGCGCCGTGCTGCCGGTGGCGGAGGAAGAGGGGCTGCGGCTGGCGCTCCATCCCGACGATCCGCCGGTGCCGATGCTGGGCGGCGTGGCGCGGCTGTTCTACAAGCCCGACAACTTCAAGAAGGCCTATGAGCTGTTCGGCCAGTCGCCGAGCTGGGCGCTCGATCTCTGCCTCGGCTGCTGCTCGGAAATGATCGGCGGCAAGCAGAACGTCACCGAGATGATCGAGTTCTTCGCCCCCAAGGGCCGCATCGCCTATATCCACTTCCGCGATGTGCAGGGGACCGTCCCGAACTTTACCGAGTGCTTCATCGGCGACGGCAACTACGACCCGGCCGAGGTGATCGCGCTGCTCGCCGAGAACGGTTTCGACGGCTTCCTGCTCGACGATCACGTGCCCAAGATGGATGGCGACAGCGACTGGAACCACCGCGGCCGCGCCCATGCCATCGGTTACATGCAGGGCCTGATCCGCATGCTCGAGTTCAGTCGCAGGTAGCTGGCGCGCTGATCACCCGCGGGAAGCGAGGCCGGTTGCAGCCTGGCGTTTTGCCCGTTACCTCAGCAGGCACGCCTCAGGAGGAGCAGCTTCGTGGCCGGCCCCCTTATCTTGTTCCGAACCCCGTATTTTCGCGGCCCGGTGCCGCTGGCAGGCGTGCCCGACGCGCTGCGGGACCACTTCACCGCCGATCAGGCGCGGCTCAGGGAAGCCGATGCCGTGGTGTTCCACATCCCGGACTGGCGCCCCACGCAACTGCACGATACGCCGAAATATCCCGGCCAGCTCTGGGTGCTCTGGTCGATGGAAAGCGCGGTGAACTACCCGCGCATGGTCGATCCGGCCTTTCTCCGCCATTTCGACCTGCTCGTCACCTACGAGCGGACCGCCGATATCTGGTCGTCGTACCTTCCGCCGATGGCCCAGTGGCGAGCCGCCCTGCAGATGCCGCAGTCGTCCAAGCCGGAGGCGGCGCCGCTCGTGCTGTTCCAGTCAGCACTCATTGACGGCTGCGGCCGCAACGCCTTCTCCGGCGCCCTGATGCGCCGGATCCCCGTCGACTCCTATGGCAGGGTCTATCGCAACCGCACCCTGGCCGAGGACCTGGGGCGGCAGAGCAAGCTGGACACGATCTCGCGCTATCATTTCTGCCTGTCGCTCGAGAATTCGTTGTCGCCTGACTATGTGACCGAGAAGCTGTTCGACCCGCTGCTGGTTGGGACCGTGCCAGTTTATCGCGGCGCCCCCAACGCCGCCGAGTTCGCCCCCGAGCATTCCTATATCGACGCCGAGGCCTATGGGGGACCCAAGGGCCTCGCAGACTATTTGCGCCACCTGCTGCAGAGTCCGGCCGAGTACGCCGCCTATTTTGCCTGGCGTCAGCGGCCGCTGCCCGATTGGATCGAGGAGAAGCTTCGGGCCTCGGCGACCTCGTGCTGGCTTCGCCTGCTCGAGCGCGTCGATACCGCCCGTACCGGACGGCGGAGCGGGCGGGCGGCGCTGCCCTTCGGTTTTCGAGCTGCACTCTCGGCCCGCACCACGCGGCTGCTGCGCCGGCTTGGCGGCCGGCAGTCACCGCCGGTACAGTTCCAATGACGGAGCGCCCGCCCGTCAACCTGCAGGAGCTGCTCGTCGCCTGTCTGCGGTTCGATGGCGCCGAGGGCGATCAAGCCCTGGCTGGCCGCATCGCGGCTGCAGGGTGGGAGCAGCTGCTCGGCCATGCCGACGAGCTGCGCCTTGCTTCGGTGCTGATCACGGCAGTCATGCGTCGCCGTCTCGCGCCACCGGTGCCGCCGCTGACCCTGCCTGATGGACGCAAGACCATTACCAAGGCGCTGCAGCAACGCTGGACCGATCACCTGGCGCGTCGCGCCATCATGCGGCAGCGCCTTGACGAGATCGTCGCAGCCCTGCGGCGCGAGGATGTCGTCCCGTTGGCGCTGAAAGGCGGCCGATCGATCGTCACCGGCGCGCCGGACTGGCGGCACCTGCGCGACCTCGACCTGCTGGTCGCGCCGGCTGAGGCGCAGCGCGCCCAGCAGATCGTCCTGGCGCTCGGCTATCGTCCGGCCGGCGAGCCCCGTCCCCGGCTGATCCATCATCATCTGCACGAGCTGTACCGCGCCGACATGCCCGGCTGGATCGAAATTCACCGGCGCGGCGGCCCCTCGCGCGTCGAGCAGTTCCTTCCCTCTGCCGAGCTGCTGGCCGCAGCCATTGACCCCTCGCCGGGCAATACGGGCGCTATGGTCCTGCCGGACCATCTGCATGTCCTGCACGGCATCGTCCACCACCATGTCGGCCACCGCGCCGTGAAGCACGCCACCATCGAGCTCAAGGCGCTTTACGAGTTCGCCGCCGCGGTCATCGACATGGACGAGGGCGGGCGACGCCAACTGGCCGAGCGCGCCGCGCGGCATCCGCGCCTGCTTGCGATCCTCGAGCTCTGGACGGCGGCGGCAAGCGATTTGCTGGGCATGCCGGTGGCGGTGCCGCTGCACCTGCCGACGGATTCGATCGCGTGGTGGGCCAGCATGTGCCGGGCGACGCCGGACGCGCCGTCACCGGGGATCGGGCCGGAACTGCGCGCGGCCACGTCTGCCGAGCGGATGCGCCGGGCAGCCGGCGGCGACAGCGCCCTGCGCCGGTTCTACTGGCGGCTGACCATGCCGCTGACCTTCGTCAAGCGGCCGATGCTCATGCCAACGCTGCGGCGCCGCCCAGCGCCATCGCCTTGACGCGATATTCCTGAACCCCCGGGGCAGCCCGGGCGGCGCGAGCAAACGCTTCGGCGGCCTCGGCGCGATCTCCAAGGCGGAGCAGAGCAACGCCCATCAGATCGTGGGCATAGGCGCCGAAGATCCGCCGGTCATGCGCGACGTCGTCGACGATTGTTTCCGGGTCCTGCGCCAGGAGCAGGCGGAGGTCGCCGATGGCGGCTTCCAGAGCTCCGGCGTTGATCCGGGCGCGGGATCGCAGGAACAGCAGCGACCAGTTCTTCGGGTGAAGGTTCAGTCCGGCATCGATCAGGTCGCGCGCGTCTTCGCCGCGTTGCACCCGCAGCCGTGCCTGAGTGTAGATCAGCGCACTAGCCATCACCTGGCTGACCTGCCCGGATGCTCTCGCACGGGCGAGGCCCTCCTCAGCGGCCGCGATCGCCTCCCCGATCTGTCCCAATCCCGCCAGCGTGTCGGCCAGGTCTTTCCAGTAGTAGCTGCGATCGGGATCGCGCTCGACCGAGGCCTGCAGCCAAGGCAGGTTGCGGCGGTACTTGGCGATCATGTCGCCGTCATAGCCGAGGTGGATCAGCCTGGCCGATGCATCGACCACGCGTGCATCCTCTTCGCGCTGCAAAACAGCCAGGTCGGGCAGGATCGTCTCGTGCATGGCGCCCTTGAACCGCAGCCGAGGATCGTTCCGAAACAACCGGAACTCGCGGTAGAGCGTGCTGTTGCTGCTCACCCGGAACAGCAGCCGGGCGGCATAGGCGTCGGGGGCATCGAGCCCGACGCGCAGGTCATCGCGCGTGGTTTCGACCAGGCGTTCGTCCGCGTCGATGTAGAGGATCCACTCCGAGCCGGCCGCCTCGAGGCCGAAGTTGCGGGCGGCCGCAAAATCATCGTGCCACGCATACTCGAGGATGCGGGCCCCATGCGCCCTGGCGATGTCGATGGAGGCATCGGTGGAGCCGGTGTCGACGATCACGATCTCGTCCACCAGCCCCTGCAAAGATTTCAAGCAGCCGTCGAGAAACGGCTGCTCGTTCTTGACGATCATGCACGCGCTGATCCCGAGACCAGCGCGTGGCCTCGAGTTCACGAACTGGTCGAATTCGGTATGGCGGCCAGCGCCGGGCTCACCGTCAGGCCGTCGATAGCAAACGACACCACCACGGGAACGGCGAACGCCGAAGTGGTCACCAGCTTGCGCAGCGCGTCGCGGCGACCCTGGTCAACAGTCTCGAGCGCCTGCTCGAGACGCGCACTCTCGCTCTTTTCAGACATCGCAACCCCTGATCATCTACTCGGTGACGAAGTGTTGCGCTGCAACGCGGCTTACGTCAACTGGGATGCTATTGAGGACAGGTGCCATTCTGCTGTCGCGAGGTCTCCGAGCAACAGTTGGTAAGCCGGCACTTCCATCGCGATACGCCGCAAGCGACCCGCGGCAATGGCCACGCCGCCCTGTGGCAGCAAGACCTCGGTCATCAGGCGCCCGAACGCGTCCTTTCCGGTGATCGGCCTGGCCACAGACCGGCCGCCGTGATTGGCGACGAGCAACACCACGGCATCGAGGTTACCGGGGCGAATCACCCATGGCCGTCCGCCAATCGTGGGACTGATCGATCGGATAACGGAACCGTCCCAGTTGTTAATGGATGGCGCCTCCCAGATGTGTTCCGGCAGGCCAGGCACCAGCCTCAGGCTTCCCTCCTTGATTCGCAAGGTTCGCGGGCGCGCGACAACCTCACTCTCGCGGATCACCAGATGCTCGTCACCCTCGACGTCATGGCCGGCCAGCGACAGGTGCAGCGCGAGCGTACTCTTGCCCGAGCCCTTGTGCCCCACCAGCAGGATGCGGCGACTGCCGATCATGACGGTCGCGCCATGGATGAAGGGAGTGTGCCGCTCGCCCTCGATGAGGTCGACGAGCACGATCCGGTGCATGGCGCTGACCAGATGGTTCGGCGTGCCCTCCACCAGTTCACCTGAGGGCATGGTGGCGACCAGAAAACCGTCGCGGAAGCGCACCGGAATATCGAGAACCTCGAGCGGCAGAGCCGGCAACTCTGGCGCCGCTTCGATGAAGCGCAACAGCGAAGCGACCTCGTCGGAGGGGGGATGCAGCCGATACTCTCGCCTCAGGGTGCGGCAGACGATGGGGCGCAAACCACCAGTCCTTCATCGAGCAGCGAGGTGAGGCACTCCTTGACTGCCTCGGTCGGCGCCACGTCGAGGCCGAACGCATCGGCGATGAAGGCCTCGATCTCGCCGGCCGTCTTGTTGAGGCCGCACAGTTCGAACACGATCAGCGCGGTCGGATTGAGGAAGTGCACGCGCTCGCGTTCGTTCTGGTAGACCATGGCGCCATCCGGCACGCGATTGACCTCGATGCCATCGACGGAACTGAACTTCGTATCGGGTGCGATCCCAGTCATCGCATCTGGTCTCCCTGTGGCCGGCTGGTCATGTAGCTGCAATTTCCGAGAGGCGGCAAGCGAGCCGTTCGATGACGGCGGCCCGCTGATACTGCGCTCGGACGAGTGATAATGCGGCCCCCACCCGGGTGGCGCTGGCGCGGGCATCGACGACGGTGTTGAGCGCCGCCTCGGCGAGCCCGGCGACACTGTCGGCGAGCAGCAAGTGCTTGCCGCTTTCGAACGGCAGCCCCCTGGCGCCGAGGGTGGTTGCGACCAGCGGCACCCGGTGCGCGGCGGCTTCCAGCAGTTTCAGCCGCGTGCCGGCGCCAGCGCGGAGCGGCGCAAGAAACACCGTGGCTCGGCCATAGGCGTCGGCGACGTCCTCGATATCGGGCTCAACCGCGACACCATCCCGCTGCCCAAGCTGGGCAACCCGGCCGGCATCGCGCCCTACGATCAGCAGACGCAGCGGACGAGCCGTATGGCGTTGGATGAGAGGCCAGATCTCCTCAACGAGCCAGTTGGCCGCATCGACGTTCGGTGCGTAGCCGAACGAGCCGAGAAACAGCAGCGTCGCGCCATCATCTCGCCGATGGGTTTCGGCCGGCACATTCACCGCGTTCTCGATGACCTCGAGCCCGGCGGTCGTCGGGTGGCGTTGCTCGATCAGAGCTGCATCGAGCCGGCTCGAGATGAACCGGGCAGCAAAGCGCGGGGCTTGCCGCCCGATGAGTGCGGCCATGGCGTCGGCCTCCGCCGCTGCCCAGGCCGAACCGACCGGATCGCCCGGCTCCAAAGTTGCGGCGATCTCACGGTGGGAGGTCCACTCGTCCTCATCGAGATCAACGGTCGCTCGTGCGGCGTCGAGCACCTGAAGCGCGTCGCCCAGATAGGAGCGCCCGAGGTGAACGAGGTCATAGCGCTGCGCTCCGACCGCGGCGCGCAGCTCCGCGAGGACCGGCGACGACAGGTGGCTGGCGAGCGAACTACGACCGTAACTACGGAAGGCCGAGAGGCGCGCCGCCTGATCGGCGAGGCGCGCCAGCAGGCTGAAGTGGGTATCCTGCCGCCCGGCGACCGGAATGACCGTGGCGGGGACGCCAAGCTCATCGGGCAACGCGGCCGGAGCGTCGTCCCGCCCGACCACCGGCAGGACGACGAGACGCGTCTCGAAGCTCCGGCTCAGCGCTTCGAGAAACATCCCCTGCCGCATGGCGAGGCCGTTGCCCGACCGTGCCGGCATGATCGGTGTGATGTGCAGGGCCCGCGGCCGCTCGCTCATTCCGGGATCTCGGCCCGGATATAGCCGGTTTCGAACTTCAGGGTTCGATCGACCCTGCTGAGCGGGGGCGGTGGTGTGACCCGCTCCGCCAGGTCCAGCAACCGGCTCGCGATAATCGGATCGGTCTGCAATCCGGCGAGCGTCGCGATCCGCTCCCTGACCCCGGGCAGCACCGCAGCGATGAGGCCGAGCGCATCCACCAGCTGTTGCGACACGCCGGCCGGGCCGCCGAACGCGCCGCCGGCGCGCAGCAGCTCATCGACGAGGCCCGGCGCGGGCAGGGCGGCAGGCTCCGCTCCGGCAACGCCGTAAAGGCTGACGTCGACGATCGGCACCCGGTGGCGCTGCCCGCGCCAGATCCGATCGTCGCCACGTTCAAGCACATAGCCGGGCCGACCACTGCCGGTGAGAACGAGCTTGTGGCTGCCTCCGCTATCCTCGACCCACCAGTGCCGGCGGTCGACCGCGCGGCCGCTGCCGACCTCGGCATGCTCTCCCAACCGGATGGTGAACGCCGGCTCGTCAGCGGATTCGAGCACGAACTCACCTGCGGCGATCAGCTCCTGTTCCACTGCGCGCGCACCGAGGCTGCGGTCGGGAGCGGTGAACGCGTGCCCACTCCAGCGCCGCTCCAGCTCGGCCATCGCCGCGAGGCAGGCGGCCTCATGCTGGAAGCCGAACAGCTTCCGCTGCTCACCGCCATATTGCCATTTCGCATTGGTCCGGTGCTGGAACAGGGCGTTGCCGGAAAAGTCCCGCTGCACCAGCATGAACTCGTCGGTATAGGGGCGATGTGGCACCAGCGCATAGGGCGCGCCCAGCATCTGCCAGGCGAGGAGGTAAGTATCCTTGTCGCCATAGATGAGCCGATAGAGATCTGCGGCGGCCTCATTGAGCCGAACCGCCGCCCAGAGCGCTGCTGCGTGGCGCCGGCGATCGACCAGCACCTGCCCACTCTCGAGCGATACGGCGCGTTGCGCTTCGAGCCCGAGCAGCGGCCATATGGCGTTGTCGCGCCTCAAATCGACGATATCGGGCCAGAACACCGCACCGGCCTCGACATATTCAGGCCAGTCGAAACAGGCCGCCGGGTCCGAAACCGGTACCTGGTCGGCATCGAGCAGCAAGGCTTCGGCAAAGCCGCTATGCAGCAAGGCAAACGATTTGAGCTGCCAGCCGTCCCGGATATTGGCCCCGGTCGCGGCAATAACCGGATTGGCGTCGACCAGCCGCACGCCGAGGGGTTCGATCAACGCCGCCATCGCCGCAGAGACCTCGGCCTGGCCGAAATACCAGAGCTCCACCGGCAGCTCGGATTTCAGCGCGTGGCGCAGCATGTGAACCAGCACATAGGCATTGGTGAAGATCCGGGCGCCGCCCGCGACGATCACCAGGCCGCGTCCCTGCCCCTGAAGCGGGGCCGGCGACGACGCTCTGATGTCAGCGGCCAGACGGCGGATGCGCTCCGCAGCTGCTGCTTGATCGGTCATGACGTCCCCCTGCAACTGGCACGGATTACCTGTCGACGGCCGCTTGCGCCTTCTGCGTTCATTAGATTTTATCGCGCCGCAAGGGGCAATAATGTCCGCGCTGGAATCGAATGCTTCCCAAAGTTCTCATCCTCACGCCAGTCAAAGGGGCCGCCGGGCACCTGCCGCGCTACACCGAACTCGTCGAGCAGCTGGATTGGCCTAAAGACCGGCTTTCAGTCGCCTTGCTGGAAGGCGACAGCAAGGACGGCACCTTTGCCGTCGCCGAGACGCTGCTGCCACGACTGCGCCAGCGGACTCGCAGGGCCGAGCTGTTCCAGCGCGATTTCGGCTTCAACATCCCCGATGGCGTGCCGCGCTGGGCCCCCGCCTTCCAGCTGATGCGGCGCGCCGTGCTGGCGCGGGCCCGCAATCACCTGCTGTTTCGGGCCCTCGATGACGAGGATTGGGTGCTGTGGATCGATGTCGACGTGATCGACTACCCGGCTGACGTGCTGCGCCGGTTGCTGGCGACCGGGTTCGATATCGTGGTGCCCAACTGCGTGAAACGACCGGGCGGCAAGACCTTTGACGAGAACAACTGGGCAGCGGAAGGGACCGTGACGCTGTCGGACCGCCGGGGCAGCGGCGCCATGCGCCTCGATGCGGTGGGCGGCACCATGCTGCTGGTCCGGGCCGACCTGCACCGGGATGGCCTGGTGTTTCCGTCTTACCCCTATGGCGTTGCCAGTGCGCGCATCCGCAGCCGCCACCCGGTCTGGGGCAAGGGCGAGATCGAGACCGAAGGGCTTGGCGCCATGGCGGCCGATATGGGGATCCAGTGCTGGGGCCTGCCGGACCTCGAGATCATCCACGCCAATGAGTAGACTGTTTCGGGGAGCAGCGTCTCCGGTCATGGTCGAGCTGATCGGCCTGCCGCGCTTCCGGATGGTAACGCATGGCAGAGGCGATATCTTCGTCTCAAGGGTGATCGAGGACTGGGGCAGCTGGGAAGTCAGCAACACCGCGCTGCTGCTGCAGGTGCTCGGCCAGCCGGCCGACTTCATCGATATCGGCGCCAATATCGGCTGGTTCACCCTGGTTGCGGCGCACGCCCTCAGCGGACGCGGACAGGTTCACAGCTTCGAGCCCGACCCCGCCCATCTCGCAAAGCTCCGGGCCAATGTCTCCGCCAATCACCTCGAAAACGTCACCATCAATAGCTGTGCCCTTTCGGACAGAAATGGTGACGCGCGCCTCTATCTGAACGCGGTCAACCGCGGCGACAACAGCTTGCTGCCGAGCATCGAGAGGTCGGGCTCGACGCTGGTGCGGCTGCAGCGGCTCGACGACTACGACGGGCTGAGCCGCGAGCGTCCGCTGATCGTCAAGCTCGACGTACAGGGCAGCGAGATCGATGTGCTGACGGGAGCGCGGACGTTGCTGACCAGCTACCCACATGACGTGGTGCTGTTCTGCGAGGTGTCGCCGTCGGCCCTGGCGGCGGGCGGGCGTCGCACCGCCGAGCTCGCGGCGCTGCTCGATGAGTTCGGCTTTGCCGCGGCCTTTGTCGATCGGGCGCGTCCCCGGATCATCCCGATGAGTTGGCAGCGACTGGTCGACCATCAGGAAGACGACAATCGGCGTCACCCGGGCGCAGATTGCGATATAGTCGCCTTCCGTCGGATCGATGGCTTGATGGCACCGATCTTCACAATGCGGGGGACATCGTGACGCGAAAGATACTGGTTCTGGGAGCTGGGGGCTTTATCGGTGCTCATCTGGTTCGCCGGCTGGCGAACGAAGGCAATGAGGTACACGGCGCCGACCTCAAGCGGTCCGAGTTCTCGGCTTCGGCCGCCTATCGGTTCATGATCGCCGACCTCCGCGATCCGCTGGCCTGTGCCGAGGTGTTCGACCGGGGCTATGACGAGGTCTACCAGCTGGCCGCCGATATGGGGGGCGCCGGCTACATCTTCACCGGCGAGAACGACGCGCAGATCATGCGCAACTCGGCAGCGATCAACCTCAACGTCGTCGCCGCCTGCGAGCGCACGCGCGCCGGCCGGCTGTTCTATTCCTCTTCCGCCTGCATCTATCCGGCGCGCAACCAGGTCGATCCTGATCACCCCGATTGCAGCGAGGACTCGGCCTATCCCGCCGCCCCCGACAGCGAGTACGGTTGGGAAAAGCTGTTCTCGGAGCGGCTCTATCTTGCCCAGGCGCGGAACCACGGCATGCTGGCGCGGATTGCCCGCTTTCACAATGTGTTCGGGCCGGAAGGCGCCTGGCGCGGCGGGCGCGAGAAGGCGCCGGCCGCCATCTGCCGCAAGGTGGCGGAGGCCCGCGACGGCGACGAGATCGAGGTCTGGGGCGACGGCGAGCAGACCCGGTCGTTCCTCTATGTCGATGAGTGTCTCGAGGGCTCCATCCGCCTGGCGCGCTCCGATGTCACGAGCCCGGTGAATGTCGGCTCGGACGAGATGGTCAGCATCAACCAGCTGGTGGACATGGTGGCGGCGATCGCCGGCAAGCGACTGTCGAAACGCCACATCTCCGGCCCCACCGGGGTGCGCGGCCGGTCCTCCGACAACCGCTTCATCGAGCACAGCCTCGGCTGGCGCCCCAGCATGCCGCTCCGGGCGGGGCTCGAAAAGACCTATGGCTGGATCGAAAGCCAGGCTCACGCCGTCCCTGCCTGAGCCGTCCGACAATCAACGAGGAGCATGACGTGTCGCTGTCCGATGCCGATCGGCTGATGCTGTTGACCCCGCGCGCCGGCCGGCTGCGGGCGGTGCTCGATACCGACACCTACAACGAGATCGACGACCAGTATGCGCTGGTCCAGGCAGTGCTGTCGCCTGAGCGGATCGGCCTCGAGGCGATCGATGCCGCCCCGTTCCACAATTCACGTTCCGATGGTCCCGGCCATGGCATGGAATTGAGCCATGGCGAGATTCTGGAGTTGTTGCAGCGGCTCGACATCTCGCCCGAGGGTTTCGTCTATCGCGGCGTCAGCGACTATGTCGGCCCCGGCAAAGTCGCCCGACCGGCAGCGGCGGTGGACGACCTGATTGTCCGAGCCCGCGCCGGCTCGATCGATGATCCGCTCTACGTCATCGCCATCGGCGCCATCAGCAACGTCGCCTCGGCGCTGCTCAAGGCGCCCGACATCATCGATCGCACCGTCGTCGTCTGGCTCGGCGGGCATGCGCTCGATTGGCCGCACCAGCGCGAGTTCAATCTGAAGCAGGATGTCGGCGGCGCCCAGGTGCTGTTCGACAGCGGCGTGCCGCTGGTGCTGGTGCCCTGCATGGGCGTCACCTCGCACCTGCACAGCACCGTCGCCGAGATCGAGCGGTACGTCGAACCCTGCGGCGATATCGGCAAGTTCCTCGCCATGCGGTTCAAGGAGTATTCTGAGGATCACCTCGGCTGGTCCAAGGAAATCTGGGACATGGCGGCGGTCGCCTGGCTGCTCGATGCGGACTGGACCCCGAGCGTCCTGGTGCCGACGCCGATCCTCACCACCGAGATCACCTACAGCACCGATCGCGCGCGCCACCCGATGCGCTACGTCACCCATGTCCCCCGCGACCCGATCCTCAGGGACTTTTTCCTGAAGCTGCAGGCCGCGACGGCGTTGTAGCGAGAGGGCCTCGGGCGAGCTGATCCACTGCGAAGTGAGCGAAACTGCAGATCGGCGAACTTGCCACCAGGCAGCACCCCAAACTCGATGACAGCCGGTGGGTGGGCCCAATCGAAGTCCAATCGGCTTCGCTGACGATCACCCGCAGCCGTCGAGCCAGCAGCCCTGCCGTGCTCCGCCTACCGCGGCACGCGGCCCTCGACCGGGTGGCCCGGGTCGGTGAAGCCGTGGGTCGAGGCGTGGCCCGGGGTGACCAGTCGATCGACCAGCGCCTCGTCCTCGGCATCGAGCTTGACGTCGAGGGCGCGGATGTAGCTGTCCCAGTGCGCTTCGGTGCGCGGCCCGGTGATTGCCGCGCTCACCAGCCGGTTGTTGAGCACCCAGGCCAGCGCGAAGTCGGCGGCGTCGATCCCCTTGCGCCGCGCATGTGCTGCGATCTCCTGGGCGATGGCGAGCGATTCCGGTCGCCACTCGGTTTCGAGAATACGCTTGTCGCCGCGCCCGGCGCGGGTATCGGCCGCCGGTTCCTGGCCGGGCTGGTACTTGCCGGTGAGCACGCCGCGCGCCAGCGGCGAATAGGAGACGACGCCGAGGCCGTAGTGCTGCGCAGCCGGCAACTGCTCGGCTTCGGCCGTGCGGTTGACGATGTTGTAGAGCGGCTGGCTGGCAATGGGGCGGTCGATGCCGAGCTGGTCGGCGAGGTGCGCCACCTCGGCGATGCGCCAGCCGCGGAAGTTCGAGACGCCGAAATAGCGGAGCTTCCCGGCCCGGATCAGGTCGGCGATGGCGCGCACCGGCTCCTCGAGCGGCGCATCGAACACCGCGCGGTGGAAGTAGATCAGGTCGATATAGTCGGTGCCGAGCCGCTGCAGCGAATTCTCGACCGTTTCGATCACCCATTTGCGCGAGTAGCCGCCGAGGTTCGGGCCCTTCTTGCCCGAGTTGACGAACTTGGTCGCCAGCACCCAGTGGTCGCGATTGGCCCTGATGCCTTGCCCGACGACTTTCTCGCTCGCCCCGTCGCCATAGACGTCGGCGGTATCGATGAAATTGATCCCCTGCTCGCGCGCCTTGTCGATGATCCGGAAGGCTTCCGGGTCGGGGGTCTGCTGGCCGAACATCATCGTGCCGAGCGACAGCGGGGATACCTTTAGGGCGCTGCGGCCAAGGTAGCGATAGTCAACCATGCGTAGGTCTCCGGGGGCGTGCGCGGGCGCACGGTGTGAGGTCAATGTGACCGGATCACCGCCGCATGCAAACTCTACGCCCTCCGCGCCGCCTCGACGATCGGCGCAACTGCCCGCCGCAGCCCTTCCGGCTCCAGCCCGGTCACCACGGCGCCAACCAGAATAGCCCCGATTCCCGCTGCCTTCAGCCGCGGCGCATCCGCCGCGGTGAATCTCTTCTGGCTCGGCGCAATCACCGGGCGGCCCGCCATCGTGACGATCTCGGCAAAGCGCGCTAGGTCGGCCTCATTCAGCGGCTGGCCATATTCGGCAAAGCGCCCGATCGAGGCTTCGACCATGGCGCCGGGGATGGCGCGGATGGCCTCGATATCGGCCTCACCGCTGTCGCTGTCGAGCGCCAGGATCGGCTTCAGCCGCGATTGCAGCAGATGCGGCTGCACGTGCTGCAGATAGATGTTCCAGCCCTCGACGCCGTAATCGGCCAGCGCCTCGAGCTCATCAAGGCTCGGCTGGGTTTCCTGCCCGCTCATCACCAGCATGGGTTTGCCCAGTTTCGCCAGCGCTTCGATGAACCCGCGTTCCTCGCTGAAACTGCCGAACGTGGTGCCGCTGGCCCGGTGATAGGCGTTGAGGTGGAACTTCAGCCCGAACACCCCGGCATCGACCGCCGCCTTGGCGAGGTCGAGATCATGCCGGCCGAGGGAAACCAGCACCGGCAACTCTCCGGCGCGCATTGCAGCTTCGATCATCGTCTCAGCCCTTCAGTCCAGTGTGTGCCAGCTCCCGATGCGCTTGCGCATCGGTCAACCCTTGAGTCCGGTATGCGCAAGCCCCTCGATGAACTGGCGCTGCGCGAAGATGAACACCGCTAGCACCGGCAGGGCGGTGAGCGTCGCGGCGGCGAGCTGGGTGTTCCACATCGGCCCCTGGTAGACGTCGACATACTGGGTCAGCGCCTGCGGCAGGGTGAAATTGCCGGGGGTGGTGAGGAAGACGATCGGCTCGAGATAGAGGTTCCACGAATGGAGGAAGGTGAAGATGGCGACCGCCGCCAGCGCCGGCTTCGCCAGGGGCAGGGCGATCTGCCAGAAGATGCCGAAGCGGCTCAGCCCATCGACCCGCGCCGCCTCTTCGAGCTCCACCGGCAGCGCGATGAAGAACTGCCGCATCACGAAGGTGGCGAAGACGCTGGGTGCGCCGAAGATCGGCACCAGGATCAGCGGCCAGTGGGTGTTCACCAGCCCCCATTTGAGGAACATCTGGAACAGCGGCACGATGGTGACTTCCGACGGGATCAACAGCCCGAGCAGCACCACCATGAAGATCAGGTTGGCGCCCGGGAACTTGATCCGCGCGAAGGCATAGCCGGCCATCGAGGAGACCGCCATCGTCCCCAGGGTGACGATCGCCGCGATGTAGCAGGAGTTCCAGTATTGCTGCGCGAAGGGCTGCAGCTTGAACACTTCCGCATAAGTCGACCAGTCGAAGCGCGACGGGATCAGCTCGGGTGGAAAGGCGAAAATGTCCGAGATCGGCTTCACCGAGCTCGTCACCATCCACCAGGTCGGAAAGACGAAGGGGATGGCGAGCACACAGAGCAGGCCATAGAGCGCGACCCGGGCGCGCGGCGAGATGTCGTTGGGAGAGAGCTCAGTTTTCATAGAAGACGATCCGTTTGCGCATCTGCCACTGCGCGAAGGTGAGCACCGCGACGATCAGGAAGAGGAGGATCGAGATGGTGGCGCCATAGCCGAAGCGGTGGAACTGGAAGGCCTGCTGGTAGAGGTAGTAGACCAGCACCGTAGTCGACATCCCCGGCCCGCCCTGCGTCAGCACCGCGATCTGCGCGAACACCTGGAGCGAACCCACAATGGTGATGATCATGGTGAGCAGGATCGTCGGCGAGATCAGCGGCACGGTGATCGCATGGAACTGCGTCCAGCGGCTGGCGCCATCGACCCGCGCCGCCTCGTAGAGCTCGCGCGGCACCCCCTGCAGCGCCGCGAGAAACAGCACCATGTTGAGCCCGACATTCTTGAACACCTGCACGACGATCACCGAGGCCATGGCGGTGGGTGGTGAGCGCAGCCAGTTGGGGCCTTCGATGCCGATCACCTGCAACAGCCCGTTGATCCCGCCATTGGCCTGCAGCAGGAAGTTCCAGACGATGGTCCAGGCAACCAGCGACACCACCACCGGCGAAAAGAAGATGGTGCGGAACACCGTAATGCCCCTCAGCTTCTGGTTCACGAGGATGGCGAGCAGCAGCGCGAGGGAGAGGTTGAACACCACCAGCCCGGCCGAAAAGATCGCCGTCGCGCCGAGCACTTCCGGCAGCGCCGGGTCGGCCGCGAGCTTCTTGTAGTTCGCATCGCCGACGAAGCGGAATGTCCCGGCCAGCACGTTCCACTCATGCAGCGAGTACCAGACTACCAGCCCGAGCGGGATCAAGACGAACAAGACGATACCGCAGAGCTGCGGGGCGATGAACAGGTAGCCCGCGAGGCTGTCGCGCCGCTCCATGGTCCAGAACGGCCGCTTGCGCGATCGGTCAGCGGTGAGGGCGGCAGTGGGCATTGAGAGTCCTGTGTATTTGGCTCCCCCTCATCCGGCTCGCGGCGACGGCCTGGCCGTCGTCCGCCACCGGCACCTTCTCCCACCTTAGCGGTTGGCGTGCGCCAGAGCGCAACGCTAGTGGGAGAAGGCGAGAGAGCCGAGATGTTTCAGTCAGGCCTTCTCCCTTGATGGGAGAAGGTGGCCGAAGGCCGGATGAGGGTGGGGCCACACGTAGCGGCCCCACCCATTCGTCACAGCATCGGCTGGATCCGGTCGCACACCGACTTCAGCACCGCCGGCACATCCGCATCGGCGACCCACAGCGCGTCGAGCGCGGCGCGGGCCGTCTGCTGGATTTCGGCAAACCCCGCATGGCCGGGCTTCACCTTGCCGGTGGAAATGCCCTTGATCACCACGTTCTCGATCTGCTCGGCTGAGAGCAGCGGGTTGGCGGCGCCAAGCACTTCGGCGTTGAGCAGGCTCGAGCGCGGCGGCGGGAAGAACTTTGCCAGCTTCCTGGCATTGTCCGGGTTGGAGAAGAAGGCGAGGAAGTCGGCGGCAACCGCCGGGTTCTTGCCCGAGGCGAAGACGCCGATGCCGGCCTGGCCGATCACCGCATATTCACCCGCCGGGCCCGACGGCAACGGCACCAGGTCCCAGCTGAACGGGTTCTCCTTGGGGAGGAGCGAGGCGCGGGAAATCTGCGTGATGGTCATTGCCGCGTCGCCGGCGAAGAAATCGGCGGTGACGCCGGGGCCGGGGATTGCCTTGTCGGTGAAGATCGCCTTGTGGATGAAGCTCATCGCATCGACCATCGGCTGCTCGGTAAACGTGCAGGTCTTGCCGTCGGCGCTCCACGGCGAGGCGCCCCAGCCGTTCCAGATCGAGGCGAGGTTGTCCCACACCTTGTAGTCGAAATCGCGGACGATCAGCCCCTGCTTGCCGGCGGCGGCGACGGCGGTGTTGATCGCCTCGGCCTTGTCCCAGGTCCATTCACCAGCCGCGATCAGCTCGGCCGGCGTTTGCTGACCGGCGGCCTTGATCACGTCGTTGTTGACGAACATGCCGAACGGCGAAGTGGAGAACGGATAGGCGTAGATCTCGCCATCAGCGGTCCACAGCGACAGCGCACTCTCGGTGACGTCGGCGAGGTTATAGTCGGCCGCCGCCTCGAACGTTGCCTTCAGCGGCGACAGTGCGCCCGAGCTGACGAAATCGCCTGCCGTGGTCTCGAGGATCCAGGCGAGATCAGGCGCATTGCCGCCGGCGATCTGCGTGGTCAGCGTCGTGGTGTAGCCGTCGAAGGGCAGCGAGTCGAAGCTGACCTTCACCTCCGGGTGCTGCGCCGTGTAGGCGGCGGCGATCTCGTTGAACAGCGCCAGGTGCGCCTCGTTGGCGCTCCAGATCGCCATACGGATGTCCTGGGCGATGGCCGGCACTGCTGCCAGCGGGAGTGCGATGCCGGCTGCGAGAGCCGCCAGTCTCAGATCGAACAGTTTCATGGTTTCCTCCTTTGTCGTCGTCTTCTGGTCGTCGATGGTCTGGTCGTTGTCTTTCCGGATGCCCGCGGGTTGAAGCGGCCCGTACCTGGTCGCCCAGGCGGTCAGTAGCCCCTGACGTCGGGCCAGCGGGTCTCGATGCCTTCGGCATAGAGCCGGGCCTGGAAGTCGCTCAGCAGCGCGTCGTCGGCCTGCACCTGGTGCGGCGTCACGCCTTGGTTGAGGCAGTAGGCGGCAAGCAGGCCCGCGACCTCGCCGATGTTCCACTCCACCGGGTGCAGCCGGTAGCAGCCATTGGTGATGTGGGTGGTGCCGATGGTCTTGCCGGCCGGGATCAGGTTGGTGGTCCGCTCCGGCAGCAGCGCGCCGAGCGGGATCTCGAACGGGCACGAGGCCACGTCGATATAGTTGTCGCCGCCGGTCGAGGGATGCAGGTCAATGCGGTACATGCCGATGCCGACGCTGTCGCGATAGTTCACCGCGCCGCGCTCGCCGCGCACATCGTAGGAGAGATCCTGCTCGACGATGGTAGTCACCGCCTTGATGCGGCGGCTTTCGCGGATATAGGGCGCCATGGCGAGGCCATGGTTGGTGCCGGTGATATCACCGCGCAGCCGCAGGCCCGGGAACCCCTGGCCGCCATCCTCGCGCGGCGCCTCGGTCTGCAGCCAGTAAAACACCGAATAGGCGAGGTCGGCGGCATCGCGCATCCGCTCGTTGTAGACCGCCTCGGGCACGTCGATGATCGGCTGCTCGAAATAGTCGAGCATCGGCCAGTTCACGAGGCAGATGTCGGAGGCGTAAGCGCCGCGTACGAAGTTGCGCCGCGCCGCGATGCGCCTGAAAGTCCAGAGGTTCCCGTCGCCGGGGTTCTTGCGCTGGTCGGCATCGACCAGGGTCGGGTCATCATCCGGGTTGGGGGTAAAGCTCCGCACCGTGGTTTCGAGCGTCCGCGGATGCGGCGCGACGAAGCCGATCAGCGGCCCGCCCCAGAAGCTCGGGGTATAGGCGCGCCACTTGTCGTAGTTGCGCGGTTTGTCGCCCACCTGGTTGCCGTCGACATGGTCGATGGCAAAGCAGATCGACACCGCCTGCGAGTTGGTCGGCTGCGCCTCGGCCGGAGCGGAAGGCTCGCCGGTGTCGCGCTGGCTTTCGAAGCCGGTGACATATTCGGTACCGGTCATCGGCAAGAGGTCGCCGAGCTCGGTGGCCTCGATGATGTACTTGCCGGTGACGACGATGCTCTCGCCGCTGTCGCGATGCCTCAGTGTCACCGCCCGCACCCGGTCGCCATCGACCTCGGCGGAGATCGGCTTGTAGGGCTGCAGCACGGTCAGCTTACCGCCGCCGCGATACGGCATCAGCATCGCTTCCATCACCGCGAGGCCGACACGCGGCTCATGGCAGAGCCGCGATACGAACCCGGCACCGGGGTTGAGGTCGCCCCAGGCGCGGCTCTGCTCGGTCAGCGGATAGTGGTCGCGATAATATTGCCGGATGCCGTTGCGCAGCGCGCGATAGGAGCGGGTGATGCCGAACTGCTCGACCCAGCTATGCTCGTCCGGCGGCACCGCCTGGCTGGTCATCTGCCCGCCCAGCCAGTCGAACTCCTCCGTTATCACCACGCTGCGGCCCGAGCGCAGCGCGCCGAGCGCCGCCGCCACGCCGCCGAGGCCACCACCGATGATCGCGATATCTGCCGAATATTCTTTCACTTCAAATCCGTCTGGTTGGTCGCGATGTGGGAAAAGTCGGTCAACTCGTCGCCTTGTCGCTCGGGTGGATGACGCCGAGGGTGTCGCCCTCGACGGGCTCGCATGGCAGCACCACCTGCTCGCCGGCCGAGCCGGCCTCGATCCGCTCGCACAGCATCTGCGTGGCGCGCCGCGCCATTTCTTCGCGCGGCACCGAAAAAGTGGTGAAACGGGTGCCCGACTGCATGGGGCGGAGGTGGCTGCCGAGCACGACGATGGAGAGGTCGCCCGGTACCGCGAGGTTCTGCGAACGCGCCGCGGCATCGACGATCACCGCGTCGGCCATTTCGGTGAAGAACACCACGCTGGCGCCCGACGCACGGATCGCCTCGAGCATCGGCAGCGCCTTGCCGCCGACCTCGGGAATATGCAGCACCAGCTCCGCCTCGGCGATCGCGGAGGCAAAACCGGCCCAGCGATCGACCGAGGATTCAGCGCCCTTGCTCGGTCCGACATAGGCGAGCCGCGTATGCCCCTTGGCCTTGGCCCGCCGCACCATCTCGGCGGTCGCCGCCACATAATCGGCGCCGACATAGGGCACCGGCGCGCCGGTCGGGCCGCCAATCGGATCACGACGGCCGACGGCAACGAACGGATAGTCCCCGGCCACCAGCCGCTTCAGCTCGGCCCGGTCGAACTCGCGTCCGAGGATGACGCAGCCATCGGCCAGCCGCAGCCGGTTGTTCTCGTCAAAAATCTTGCGCTTGCCGCGATTGGCGGGGGCGCCGGTGAGCAGCAGCAGGTCATAGCCCAGCGTCTGCGCCGTCTCCTCGATGCCGAACAGGAACGGCGCAAAGAAATCCGCCTGGGCGCTGGGGAAGGCCGGCTCGTAGGTGAACACCCCAAGGATGCGGTTCAGCCCCTTGGCCATGCGGCGGGCGATCGGGTCGGCGACATAACCGGTCTCGCGGATCGCCTTCTGCACCCGCTCGCGCGTCTCGTCCGGAATGCGTCCTTCGGCCGCCTTGGCATCGTTCAGCACCAGCGACACCGTCGCCTGGCTGACCCCGGCAATGCGCGCAATATCCCGCTGTGTCAGCCGCCCTGCCTTGGCCAAGCCGTCCTCCCCGACGCCTCTCGCGTTGCTAATGCGTATTAGCTGCTAATGCGTATTAGCGGAGAGTCCGAACGTAAGTCAAGGGAGCCGGACAGCGAGAGTTGACGACGCTGGACGATCGTGACCGGGGACGAGAAGGGGATGCAGCTTGCTGTAACAACGCCGTGCAATCAGACTGGCCATGTAGGCGATACCAAGGTTAGCGCCAAATGGTGACCTTCTTCGACCCTGGCCCCGAGCTTGATGGCGCTGGTGCACAACGGCTTGAAAGGGCACTCGGACATGCCCTTCCCGGCGACTACGGCGCGTTCTTGCGGTCCCACAATGGCGGTCGGCCTGAGCCCTGCTACGTGCCGATACCCGACTTCCCGGGCGGAATCGTGGACGTTCAAGTTTTACTCGGATGGGGGGCCAAACCCCAATCCTCTGATATTCGTTGGGCACTGCCGGAGGTTCGGGCGCGGTTCCCAGATGACACCCTATTGCCCATAGCGTGGGATTCGTCCGGAAACCTGTTCGTGCTGAGATTTGACGACGGACGGGCCACCGCAGTGGAGTATGCAGATCTCCTGGCCCGACCCGCAGAGTTTCATTTTGTCGCTTCGAGCTTCACGGCGTTCGTGAACAGCCTGAGGTCGGTTCCCTACTCGTGATCCGCCCACTTGCCCGCGCGCGGTGTCACCTTCGGCGTCGCCAGCATCGCCGTGAGGATCCTACTCATCAGCGCTTGTTCCTGCTTCTTGCCTTCGGCGCCGCGGCGGAGATCGACGAGCAGGGCGGAGGTGGCGTTGAGGCGGGCGCAGGCGAGGGTGGCGATGTGCAGCGCGAAATCCGGGTTCTGTGACAGCACATCGAGTGCTTCCTCGATCACCCGGACCCGCACCGTGGTTTCGGCGGTGACGGTGGCGCTGTGCGGCGTGGCGAGCAGCACCGCCATCTCGCCGATGATCGCCCAGGGCTCGTCGATACGGGCGATATCGACGCCGTCGCGCGACACGGTGAGCCGGCCGGCCTCGAGCAGGTAGAGCCGCCCCGAATAGCTGCCTTCGGTGGTGAGCCGCTCACCTGGCTTGAGCGTTTCGAGGGGCAGCGAGACGGCGAGGGCGGCGAGGGTGGACATCGGCAGATTCCGGCAGGTTCGGGGCGGCAGACTGGTGGAGCTTAGGTGAACGCTCGATGAAAGTCGCGGGGAGTGGTGCGCCGGCTCATCAGCCGGCGGCCTTCTCCTGCTCGCCGGGCTGCTCGACGTAGAGGGTGTCGCGCTCCTTCTGTGTCACCATGCTGACCTGCATGTACCTGAACGACGCGATGCACCCCGGACATTGAGTGAAGCGACCGGCCCTCAGCGGATCTGGCGGCCGGCGCCCTGCAGGGTCTCGAATGCGGCAAAGCGCCTGTCATGCCAGGCGCGCGTCGCGGCCGAAGGCTGGTAGCGTTCGGCGATGTGCGACATGGCCGCCATGGCGGCTGCCGCGTCGGCATAGCGGGCCGACGCCACTGCGCCCAGAATGGCCGAGCCCAGCAGCACCGGCTCCTCCGCCTCGGGTGCGGACACTCCGACCCCGGTCGCGTCGGCGAGCAGTTGCCGCACCAGCGGCGATTGGGCCGCGCCACCGCTGACCACGATCTCGTCGATGGCGATGCCCTGGCGGCGCGAGGCATGAAGGATCTGCCGCACGCCATAGCCGAGGCTTGCGACGCCGGCGACATAGAGCCCGACGAGGCTGTCCAATCCGCGCTCCATGCCGAGCCCGGCGACAACAGCCCGAGCCTCCGGATCGGCGAACGGGGCGCGGTTGCCGAGGAATTCGGGCACCACGTGCAGGCCGCCGACCAGTGCCGGCACGTCGGACTGCTGCAGCCGCTCCGCTGCCTCCCGGCTCAGCCAGGCGACCAGCCCGAGGCCCTCGGCTTTGGCTCGCGTCTCGGCCTCCGGCGCGGCGGGGTGGAAGCGCACCAATTGGTCGATCGCCGCCCCGGCCGCCGACTGGCCGCCTTCGCTGAGCCAGAACCCCGGCACCATGGCCGAGAAGTACGGCCCCCAGACGCCATCGACGAAGGCCGGCTCTGCCGTCGAAGTCATCGTGCAGGCCGAGGTGCCGAACACATAGGCCATGCGCCGTTCGACGCTGCCGCTGCCATCCGTCGCGCCGACCGTGCCGAGCCCGCCGGCATGCGCATCGATCAGCCCCGCGGCCACCGGCACGCCCGGCGGGAGGCCGAGGTCCGCGGCGGCTTCAGCCAGCAGCCCGCCCGCCAGCGGCGTGCCTGCCGCGACGATTTCGGTGCCGATGCGGGCAAAGCCTTCATCGGCCAGCACCCCGAGGCCGATGGCGCGGAAATACTCGGCGTCCCAGCGCTGCTGATGCGCGAGGTAGGTCCATTTGCAGGTCACGGTGCAGATCGAGCGGGCGAGGCTGCCGGTGGCGCGCCAGCTGAGGAAATCCGGCAGGTCGAAGAACTGCCAGGCGCTCTCGAAGCTCTTCGGCATCTGCTCCTTGAGCCAGAGCAGCTTCGGCGTCTGCATCTCGGGCGAGATGGAACCGCCGACATAGCGCAGCACTGCGTGCCCGCCGCGGTTGATCCGCGCCGCCTGTTCGCGGGCCCGGTGATCCATCCAGACGACGATATTGCGCTCGCGCTCACCCGAGGCGCTGACCGAGACTGGTCTGCCACCTTCCCCCAGCACCACCAGCGAGCAGGTCGCATCAAAGCCGATGCCGGCAATGCTCTCGGGCGCCACGCCGGCGGCGTTCACTGCCTGGCGGACACTGCGGCAGACCGCGGCCCAGATGTCCTCGCTCGATTGCTCGGCGATGCCGCCGGCCTCCTGGAACAACGCGATGTCATGCTTGCCGACGCCGAGCTGCCGGCCGTTTGCGTCGAACACGCCGGCGCGGGCGCTGCCGGTGCCCACGTCGACGCCGATGAAATGCTGCTGCGCCATCTCAGAGATCATTGCTCTGCGGCAGGATGACCAGGTCGCGGATCGTCACCTTGCGCGATCGGGTCAGCATGAACAGCACTGCTTCCGCCACCTCGGTCGGCTCCATCAGGTCGCCGGCCGCCAATGCCGCCTCGAGCTTCTCCTTGGGCCAGTCGCTCAGCAGCGCCGTGACCACCGGCCCCGGCTGCACGGCGCCGACGCGGATGCCGTGCTGTTTCACCTGCCGGCGCAGGGTGTGCACGAACGCCTGCATGGCGTGCTTGGAGGCGGTGTAGATCGGCTCGCCGACCACCGGCACCACGCCGGCCACTGAGCTGGTGACGATGATGTCGCCGGTCTTTCGCTCGATCATGTGCGGCAGCACCGCGTGCACCGAGCGGAACACCGCATTGATGTTGAGGTTGAGCATGCGGTCCCACTGGTCCGGGTCGCCACTGGCGAAATCGCCCCCGACATAGGCGCCGGCATTGGCGTGGAAAATGTCGAGCTGTCCCGTCTGCTCGAGGATTCCCGGCAGCATCTGCGCCACGCTTTTGGGCTCGGTGAGGTCGATCACCAGCGGCATGGCGTTGGGCCCGAGTTCTGCGCAGAGCTGCTGCAGCTTGTCGGCGGCGCGGTCGATCAGCACGACGCGCCCCCCGGCGGCAAGCAGCGTCCGCGCGCATTCGAGCCCGATCCCCGAGGCGGCGCCGGTGATCGCCGCGACTTTTCCGTTGAGGTTGGCGCTCATTGCATTTTCCCCGATTGCTGCGTCCTTGATGCCAGTGCGTCGTCGGCGGCGGCAAGCGCCGCCGGCAGTTCCTCGGCGCCCATGGCGACACTGAAGGCCCCCGCCGCCTTGAGCAGGGCGCGTCGCCCCGGTCGCGGATCGGCTGGGTCGACAAAGCCGATCGGCACCATGCCGGCGGCGACCGCCGAACTGATGCCGTGCGGGCTGTCATCCACCATGACGCAGTGCGCCGGATCCACCGCGAGCTCTTTGGCGCAGTAGAGCAGCAGGTCGGGCGCCGGCTTCGGCCGCTTCACCTGTTCGGCGCTGAACACGAACGGCGCAAAGCTCTGCCATAGCGGCAGCTGCCCCAGGCTCGCACCCAGCCGCTCCAGCGTGCTGTTGGAGGCGACGCATTTCGGCCGCTCGAGCGCCGCAACCACCTCGGCAATTCCCGGCATGGCGGTGAGCGTCGTGGCAAACTCGGCATAGAGCCGTTGGTGCCAGCCGTTGAACAGGCCCTCGAGATCCTCGAGCCAATAATCGCGCGCGCACATGGCGCGGATATCCCGCTCGGAATTGCCGGTAAAGCGTCGATGCGCCTCCTGCGGCGTGATGGCGACCCCGGCCGCCGCCAGCGCTTCGGCCAGCGTGCGGCTGGCGATCGGCTCGCTGTCGATCAGCACACCGTCGCAGTCGAAAATCACCAGCCCGATATGGTCGAGCGTGGCCGCCGCGCGGGGTGGCCTCAAATCGGAAATCATCACGCCTCTGCGCCCCGGATGCTGACCGCCCGATCGGGGCGGTCGGTGGTGATCTGGCGGATCGGCTTGTCGAGCCACAACTTCAGGTCCGCCTCTTCGTTCGGCACCCAGGCGCCCAGCCGCTCGAGCGGCACTTGGGCCGTGATGGCGTCCCATTCGGCGAGCAGCAGGCTCTTTTCCACCGCGACGATGTGCGAGAGCTCGAGCATGGTGCTGAGCCCCGCCTTGAGCCCCAGCCGCTCGGCCGAGTTGCGGTCGAACGACGAGAGCCGGCGGATATGCGGCGCCACCCGGCCGATCTCGACCAGAATCTCCTCGTGAAAGCTGGTGAGGATGCTGCGCTCGGCCAGCCCGAACCGGTCGATCAATGCCGCAGCTTGCGCTTCGAGCCCCGGATAGGCGGCGTGTCCGACGCCGGCCTTCAGCTCCACATGCAGCTCCATCGTGCCATCACGGAAGATCTCGAGCACCTCCTCGAGTGTCGGAATCGCCTCGCCGTCACTGTCCTTGAGCCGGACGTTGCGGTGTTCTCCTGCCGGGAGCGCCGCGACCGGGCCGCTGTGGTCGGTGGTGCGGTCGAGCGTCGGATCGTGGATCACCAGCAGCTCGCCAGCGGTGGTGAGGTGCACGTCGAACTCGACGCCCTCGACCGGCATTGCCTTGAGCTTTCGAAAGCCGGAGAGCGAGTTCTCCGGCCACAGGTTCCGGCCACCGCGGTGGCCGATGATCATTACCATCGTAGAGTTCCTTCAGGGGAAGACGTGAAAAGCCGGCGCCCGCGTTGGGCCGCGCTGCCTAAAGCGCGGAGCGACCCAGAGGATTGACGAGCCGGTGCGGGAAACGGACCCCCACCCCTGTCCCCTCCCCGCAAGGGGGAGGGAGACCCTCCCACCGACGCCAGTGTTTTGGTCTCCTTCCCCCTTGCGGGGGAGGGACAGGGTGGGGGGTACTCTGTGCGCACCGTACTATCCGCGCACCGCACACGATCGCGCCGGTACACCTCACTTCCCCGCATCGACCAACCCGCGGGTGAACCAGCGCTGCATGACGAGGATCACCAGGGCCGGCGGCAGCATGACGAACAGAGCCGCGCTCATCGCGATGTTCCAGGCCGGCGCCGCGTCGGAGACCGGAACCAGCTCCTTCAGCCCCAGGATCGCGGTCTGCATCTCCGGGCCGGTGGTGAACAGCAGCGGCCACAGGTACTGGTTCCAGCCGAACAGGAAGAGGATGATGCCGAGCGCCGCGATATTGGCGCGGGAGAGCGGCAGCAGCACATGCCAGAAAAAGCGCAGCGGCCCCGCCCCGTCGAGCTTGGCCGCTTCGCACAGTTCGTCCGGCACGGTCAAAAAGAACTGGCGGAACAGGAACGTCGCGGAAGCCGAGGCGATCAGCGGCAGGATCAGCCCGGCATAGGAGTTGACGAGGTTCCATTGCAGCGCCGCTTCGAGCCGGTAGCCGGTGAGGCTCTCGACCAGCCCCGATAGCCCGATCGTGCCGACCACCCAGCGCAGCGGCCCGCCGGCATCGGCCACCGCCTCGTAGGTCGGGATGATCCGCACTTCGACCGGCAGCATCAGCGACACGAAGATCAGCCAGAACGCCGTCATCCGGAACGGGAAGCGGAAATAGGTGATGGCGAAGGCAGCGAGCAGCGACACCACGAGCTTCCCCACCACGATCCCCAGCGTCACGATGATCGAATTGAGGAAGGCGCGCGAAAAATTGCCTTCGTTCCAGGCGGTGGCGAGGTTGTCGACAAGGTGCGCGCCCGGCAGCAGCGGGAACGGCGTCTGCTGCACCTCCTGCAGCGTCAGCGAGCCCGCCACCAGGGCGAAATAGAGCGGCAGGCAGACCGCCGCGGCGCCAACCAGCAGCACGGCATGGCAGAAGATCGAGAGCGTCAGGCTACGGCCTACCATCGCTACACCCCGTAATTGACTTTGCGCTCGAGGGCGCGGAACTGCAGCACCGTGAACACCACGGCGACGATCATCAGCACCACCGACTGGGCGGCGGACGAGCCGAGGTCGAGCTGCACGAAGCCATCCTGGTAGACCTTGTAGACGAGGCTGTTGGTCGCCCCGGCCGGCCCGCCCCGCGTCATCGCGTCGATCACGCCAAAGGTCTCGAACAGCCCGTAGACGAAGTTCATGACGATGAGAAAGAAGATGGTCGGGGTGATCAGCGGCACCGAGATGGCGAAGAACCGGCGGATATGCCCGGCGCCGTCGAGCGTCGCCGCTTCGAGCAGCGAAGCGGGCACCGCGAGCAGCGCGGCGACGAGGAAGATGTAGTCGTAGCAGACATGCTTCCAGACCGAGGCGATGATCACCAGGAGCTGCGCATCGAACGGCCGCCGGTTCGGGTCCCACGGAATGCCGATCGCCTGCAGCATCTCGGCAATCGGCCCGACCGCCGGGTTGAACAGGAACGCCCAGATCACCCCCGAGATTACCGGCGCGATCGCATAGGGCATCAGGATAATGCTGCGATAGAGGCCGCGGCCGCGGATGACATAGTCGGTGGCAAAGGCGAACAGCCCCGCGAGCCCGAGCGTCAGGACGTTCTGCACCACCGAAAACCACAGCGTGAACACCGCGCTGTCGCGGTAATCGGCGCTGGCGAACAGGGCGAGGAAATTGTCGAGCCCGACGAAGATCTGGATGCCGCCGAACGGATCGACCTGCACGAAGGCCAGCGACAGCGCCTTGTAGGACGGAATGAAAAAGAAGAAGACGAGGATCAGCAGCTGCGGCGTCAGCAGCCCAGCGGCCAGCCACGGCTGCTTGAAATGCGCGGTCTTCAGCCCGGCGCTTGAGGCGCGCGGGAACAGCCGGCCGAGCGCCAGCCCACCGGAGGTCCGGGGGCGGCGGCTGGCGCCGCCCCCGATCTCGATGCTGCCCTCAGCCGCCGGCATGGAGCTTCTCATACTGGCGGAGGATCTGGTTGCCCTGTTCGACCGCCGCGTCGAGCGCCTGCTGCGCCGTCTTCTCGCCGGTCCACACGCTCTGCACTTCCTTGACCAGCAGCTGCATCGACTGGTTGTGGTTGCCGAAGCGGAAGCCGCGCGAATTGTCGGTCGGCGTGCCGCGGCTCAGCTGCAGGATGGCGATTTCCCGCGTGGGGTGCTCGTCATAATAGCCATCCGCCTTGATCGCCTCATAGGCCGTCATCGTCACCGGCACATAGCCGGTTTCCTTACTCCACCAGGCTTGGGTGGCCGGCGAGGCGACGAAATCGAGGAACGCCGCGGCGCCGGCATATTCGGCATCCGTCTCGCCCTTCATCACCCACAGGGCGCCGCCACCGATGGTGCTGTTCTTGGGCTCGACCCCTTCTTCGTGCGGCAGGAACGTGGCGCTCCAGTTGAACTTGGCGGTCGACTCGACGCCGGCATGCGCCGCGGTCGAGGCCACGAAAGTCGAGCACTGGCCCGAGGTGAACAGCTGGTCGGGGGCGAGGCCCTGTCCGGCGAGCTGCAGCACCCCATCGTTCATCCAGCTCTGCAGCCGTTCGAGCTGGCCCACCACCATCGGGCTCTGGTTGAAGATGAACTCGGTATCGAGTCCGCCAAAACCGTTGGCCTTGGTGCCCCAGGGCTGATCCTGGATGGCGGCGTAGTTCTCCAGCATGCTCCAGAAGAAATCGTTGGCCAGCACCATCGAGCAGTCGGACACGCCCTTCTCCTTGATGGCGCGCAACTGGGTGTCGATCTCCTGCCAGGTCTCGCCGGGCTTGTCGAAGCCGGCCGCCTTGAAGTGGTCGGCGTTGTACCAGAAGATCGGCGTCGAGCTGTTGAACGGCATCGCCGCGGGCTTGCCGTCGACGAGGAAGAAGCCGGCGACCGGGGCGACGAAGTCATCCCACTTGATGTCATAGCCCTGGTTCTGCATCAGCTCGGGCACCGGCACCACGGCGCCGGAATTGAGCATGGTGAGAAAGCCGCGTTCGGCCGCCTGCACCAGGGTCGGCTGCTGGCCGACGCGATAGGCGGCCACCATCGCCGCCATGGTCTCTTCGTAATTGCCCTTGTTGATGCCGACCAGCTCGTACTTGTCCTGGCTGGCGTTGAAATCGACGATCAGCTTGTCGACGATTTCGGCCAGCCGGCCACCGAGCGCGTGCCACCATTCGATCTTGGTGCGTTCCTGCGCCAGTGCCCCGCCCGCCTGCAGGATCAGCGCCGCCACGGCAGCGCCGGCCAGCAGCCGGCCGATCACGGCACCATGGCCGCGTTTGTTGCCTGTCATTTTTCTCTCCTCTCGAGCCTCGCCGTCTTTCCTTGGCCGGTTGCTCCGGCGTGACCCGCTTCATGGCGGCGAGGAGACGAAGGCTAGTGGTCACCGTTTACAAATGTCAAGCGTCTGTTACAAATGTATGACACTGCCATGGAGATGCGATTGACAGCCGACCCGGGAGTCATGTCCATGCTGAGCCGAACCTGAGGGCGGGGCAGAACAGCGTGGCAATACCAGCGCCGCAGGGCATGTCGGACGAACAGATGCAGGTGCGCGTCGTCTGGCTCTATTTCATGGAAGGGCGGACGCAGGGCGAGATCGCCGATGCGCTCTCCACCAACCGCCTGCGCGTCAACCGCATCATCAGCGAGGCGCGGCGCACCGGCCTCGTCACCATCACGCTCAACTCCAAACTCGCCTCATGCGTCGAGCTCGAGCAGCAGCTGATCAAGGCTTTTGGGCTCAAACGCGCCATCATCGTTCCCACCCCTGAGGACCCGGCGCTGGTGCCGGTGCTGCTGGGGCAGGCGACCGCCGATTATGTCGGCCAGCTGCTGGCCGATGGCACCATGACCGGGGTCGGCGTCGGCTGGGGCACGACCCTGCGCGAAACGGTGCGGCACATGCCGTCGCTGAAGCGCCCCGAGCTGCTGGTCAACTCGGTGATGGGCGGGCTGACCCGCGGCATCGAGATCAACACCTTCGACATCGCCGGCGATCTGGCGCGGCACCTCGGCGCCGATTGCGCCTATCTCGCGGCCCCGATCTATGCCGGCAGCCCGCAATCGCACGACGCCATCATGACCCAGGATGTGTTCCAGGAGGCGTTCGAGCGCATCGGACGCAACGACCTGATCCTCCTGACCATCGGCGATATGACCGAGCGCTCGCTGCTGATGCGCTATGGCCTGCCGCGCGACGTCAGCATCGACGAGCTGGTGGCGGCGGGCGCGGTGGGCGATGTGATGGCGCAGTTCGTCGACACCGCCGGCCAGCCCATCGACCACCCGATCAACCGCCGCGCCATCGCCCTGCCGCTCGAAGCCTTGCGCAAAGTCCCCAACGTGGTCTTCGCCTCAGGCGGCGCCAACAAGACCCACGCCATTGCCGCCGTGCTCCGCTCCGGGCTGGGCAGTGCGCTGGTGTGCGATGAGGCGACGGCACGAGCGGCAATGGAGATTGCGCTGGGGGCGGTGGGGTAAGTCTATCGGGAGGAAGGCTCGTTGAGTCGATCGCCGAGAGCTTTGCAAGATTGAGCCATGCCGAGCGGCTTTGACCTCCACACCGGGGCATTCCAGCAAAACGCTAGGTAACCGTTGTTCGTCTACGCCGCCGGCACGCGGCTGGCGGGGGCCGGGTGCATGCGCGTGCATGGGGCAACTCTGTGCCATCATCGCGCGGACCAGCGGTACTTGAAGGAAGAACAAACCAGTGTAGATAGTTGTTTCGGCACGTATTGTGGGGGCGCATGGTGGCAGTTGCTATCCAAATCTGGAATCCAGACGACTGGGAGACATTTTGCCTGAGCCTGCTTCAAGATCGGCACGGCGCTCTGAACATCCACAAGATACCAGCGTCTCACCTGGGCGATTTTGGCCTGGACTATTACTGTCCAAGCGATGCGGTTGCCTATCAATGTTACGCCGTCGAAGAGCCGATTGACATCGCGACGAGAGCGCTCAGGCAAAAGAAGAAAATCACGACTGATCTAGCAAAGGTCGTGAAATATCAGGATGAGATTCAGAAACTTTTTATGGGAACATCGATTAGGCGCTGGATCTTGTTGGCGCCTTTGCATGACAGCAAGGAGGTCAACCTTCATTGCTCCAAGAAGACGGGTGATATGAGAAAGGCAGGGTGCCCTGCCCTCGATGCAGCGTTTGAGGTGGGGATACACGATCAGTCCCATTTCCCTGACGAAACAGTGGCCGCAGGTCTGTCCAACATAGCGAGAGTTAGCCTCTCGGTGCCGATGCCCACTGATGATGAGCTGACTGTATGGAAGGCCGGATCGACTCAGTTGTTGGCTAATGCCACCCACAAGCTCAATAAGCGCGCGACCTCGGTTCAGATCGAAGAGGTCGTCGCAGATACGACGAGGTTCTTCCTTCAGGGGAGCGCGCTGTTAGAGGCGTTGCGCAATGGATCCCCTGATCTTCATGATAGGATTCTTTCGGCGATCAATAGTCGCGCTCAGCGGTTAGGATTTGTCGGGCCGCAGGCAGGCACGCCAGCTGGTGTCATTCTGGGAAGCGAGTTGGATACGATGGTCGAAACACTTCGCAAAGTAGCGCCAACGTTGTCGAACGAGAATGCTGAGCAAATTGCATACGGCGCGATCTCAGAGTGGATAATGCGCTGCCCGTTGGACTTTCCTGATGTCTGACCCGACAGCACTCCAGCGAGCCATACTCGGCGCCGAGTTTCTCTACACCCCGCGACCCGATCCAGTACCCGGAGATCTCAGGATGTCGTGGGGGATCGCAATGTTGATTCTTGCGCTATTCAATAGCCGTGGAAAGAAATCAAATTTCCAGAAGCTCCAATTTCTCGCTCACGCGGTAAGGATCGAGGAGGGACGGGAGGAGGTCCGGGGTCTCCTGTCGGGGAAATACAGACCGGTCGAAGTCTCCGTAAGGGTGGAGCCATATCTGAATCGTGCGGTGAGCTTTGCGCACGCATTGGGGTTGGTGAAAATCGAACGGGGCGTGTCGATTTCGCTAACGGCGACTGGTGTTGACGTTGCTCACGAACTTGAGAAGGCGTCCGACCTTCTCGAGGAGGAACGTCGATTTCTGCGCGAGGTAGCGCCGAAAATGACAGATGAGCTCATGAAACGAGTTTGGCGCTTGGAGGACCTGATATGACCCTGCACTTTCGTCAGCTCAGACTTCGGGCGGTGACCGGCGAAGGGACATACGGCGCTGACGTGCCCTTTGCAGACGGTCTGACGGTGCTTTGGGCAGACAATACGAAAGGAAAATCAACGTGCATGCAAGGCATGCTGTATGCGCTTGGGCTGGAGAAGATGCTGAGCCCGCGTAGAGAAATACCACTGCCGCACGCGATGACTAGTTATCTCGAGACCGATGACAATCGGCGGATAACTGTCTTGGAGTCAGGTGTCTCACTTGAGATCGAGAACGGAGCTGGGCAGGTAATCACGGTTCATCGCTCGGTTAAGGCCGCAACAGATCCTAGGCTGATCACCGTCGACTTCGGCCCGGCTCTTTCGGATAGTACCACGGGTCTACGCCGTCAGAATTTCTTCGTTCTTGATGGAGGGGCGGCGCAACGAGAGGATGGCTTCCATCACTTTTTGGAAGGCTTCTTGGATTGGAAGCTCCCGCAGGTGAGGCGCTACGATTCTCCCGAGACGAAGCTCTACGTGGAGACTGTCTTCCCACTTTTCTGGGTCGAGCAAAAGTTTGGCTGGTCCGCCATCCCCGCGGCGATACCAACCTACATGAGGATCCGAGAGGTTCATAAGCGAGCGGTCGAGTTTATTATGGACCTGGACGTCTATCGTCTTGAACTCCAGAGGGAGCGTCTTACAGAAGCTCTGTCGGACAATGCCAAGGCATGGACAACAATCCGAGACGACCTTGCAAGCTTCGTTATGCGAAGTGGTGGCCGCTTGACAGCGCTGAGCGAACGTCCCGTCGCAAACGAGGAAGCGCTAGCAGGTGGCTTCGTAGAGATCGCCGAGGGTGCCGAGTGGGTTCCACTCATACAGCTTGCTAGTCGTTACAGAGCTGTGGCCGCCAATCTCGCTGCATCAGCGATACCTGCAGTAGAGGAGCAGGCCGAAAAAGTCGCGGATCGACTGGAACAAATCACCGCACGTGTCGACTTCCTAAACTCTCAGCGAATTGCACTTCACGCGCACCGTCAGCTGAAGGCAGCGGACATCCAGTCACTACAACGACGTGTTGACGCGCTGGGTGACGACCTACAGAAGAACTTGGACGTTCAGAAGTTACAGCGATACGCAGGGGGCGCGGTGACGACGCTAACGCCCGACCGATGTCCAACCTGCGAACAGGCGCTAGTCGACACCTTGCTATCACAGGAAGCACTATCTGCTGTGATGCCGATAGCCGATAACATCGAGTACATCCGATCCCAGAAGAAGATGTTCGAAGGTATTCTGGAGCGAGAGGTCGCAGCCGATGAGGATGGAGCCCAGAACCTATCTGGCATCAGTCGAGAGCTTCTCGACTTGTACGCACAAATGCGCACCCTTCGCTCCGAGCTTGTCGCGCCTGGTTCAAACCCATCAGCCGCCGTCATCGAAGAACGGATTCGAGCCGAGGCCAGGGTGCGCGAGCTAGAGGCTATTCAGATCGTATTCGAAGACGCAGTTCAGCGTCTTGACGGCTTGCAGGCGGAGTACGCCCGGCTTCTGGTTGAGCAGAGCAAGATGCCCAAGGATAAGCTGTCCAAAGAGGACAGAAGGAAGTTTGATACTCTCACGAACCTGCTGCAAAGCCAGACTGCCGAGTTTGGGTTTAGCACCTTCTCTCCTAGCGAGCTTTCGGTCTCCGAGGATAGCTACCGCCCCGAGAAGGAGGGCTACGAAATTGGGTTCGAAACGTCCGCGAGTGATGCGATCCGATTGAAATGGGCGTATCAGCTAAGTCTTCTGGAGTTGGCCAAAGGTCACCGTACAAACCATCCGGATTTGTTGATCTTCGATGAGCCTCGCCAGCAATCGTCATCGAAGGTTAGCTTTGAGAATTTGCTCAAGAGAGCCTCAAAGTCCAAGGGACGTGGCCAGCAGGTCATATTCTCTACCAGCGAGGATTTAGAGGCTCTTCGCAGGGTTACGAGCGCTATAGATTGCAGCGAGGTAATATTTCCCGGTTACATTCTGCAAAGAATTTCGTAGTCAGATCGGCGGCTGGAGCTTTGACCAGTCACGCTGCATAGCGTCCGCAGGCCACAGCTCACTCATCCCCCATCTTCAGCGCCTTGATAAACGCCTCCTGCGGGATCTCGACGCTGCCGAACTGGCGCATCTTTTTCTTGCCCGCCTTCTGCTTCTCGAGCAGCTTGCGCTTACGGGTCGCGTCGCCGCCATAGCACTTCGCCGTCACGTCCTTGCGCATGGCGCGGACGGTTTCGCGGGCGATGATCTTGCCGCCGATGGCGGCCTGGATCGGGATCACGAACAGGTGCGGCGGGATCAGGTCCTTGAGCTTTTCGCACATGATGCGGCCGCGCGTTTCGGCGACATTGCGGTGCACCAGCATCGAAAGCGCGTCGACCGGCTCGGCATTGACCAGGATCGACAGCTTCACCAGGTCGCCCTCGCGGTAATCGGCGAGCGTATAGTCGAAGCTGGCATAGCCCTTCGAGATCGACTTCAGCCGATCATAGAAATCAAAGACGACCTCGTTCAGGGGGAGATCGTACTCGACCATGGCGCGGTTGCCGACATAGGTCATGTTGCGCTGGATGCCGCGCCGATCCTGGCAGAGCTTCAGGATCGAGCCGAGATACTCGTCCGGGGTGAGGATGGTGGCCTTGATCCACGGCTCGCTGATGTGGTCGATGCGCACCACGTCCGGCAGGTCGGCCGGGTTGTGCAGCATCAGCGTCTCGCCATTGGTGAGGTGCACCTCGTACACCACCGATGGCGCGGTGGCGATCAGGTCGAGGTTGAACTCGCGGCTCAGCCGTTCCTGGATAATTTCGAGGTGCAGCAGCCCGAGGAAGCCGCAGCGGAAGCCGAAGCCGAGCGCGGCCGAGGTTTCCATCTCGTAGCTGAAGCTGGCATCGTTGAGCCGCAGCTTGCCCATGGCGGCGCGCAGCTCTTCGAAATCCGAGGCGTCGACCGGGAACAAGCCGCAGAACACCACCGGCTGCGCCGGGCGGAAGCCGGGGAACGCGCTGGCGGTGGGGCGGCGATCGTCGGTGATGGTGTCGCCGACATTGGTATCGGCCACTTCCTTGATCGAGGCAGTGAAAAAGCCGATCTCGCCGGGGCCGAGTTCGCCGATATCGACCAGTTTCGG
Organism: Devosia sp. Root105; assembly: GCF_001424865.1. Lineage (NCBI taxonomy): Bacteria > Pseudomonadati > Pseudomonadota > Alphaproteobacteria > Hyphomicrobiales > Devosiaceae > Devosia > Devosia sp. Root105. The sequence goes on along the minus strand of NZ_LMCR01000001.1, from coordinate 96,387 downwards.
GGTGAACACGCCGACGCGGTCGAGCTCGTAAGCCGCGTTGGCATTCATCATCCGGATCTTCTGGCCCTTCTTCACCGTGCCATCGATGACGCGGATCAGCACCACGACGCCGAGATAGGTGTCGTACCAGCTGTCGACCAGCAGCGCCTTCAAGGGCGCGTTGATATCGCCCTTCGGCGCTGGCAGGCGCTCGACGATGGCTTCCAGCACCTTGTCGATGTTGAGGCCCGACTTGGCGGAAATCTCCACCGCGTCCGAGGCATCGATGCCAATCACGTCCTCGATCTGCTGTTTTACGCGCGGAATGTCCGCTGCGGGCAGGTCGATCTTGTTGAGCACCGTCACCAGCTCATGGTTGGCATCCATGGCGTGGTAGACATTGGCGAGGGTCTGCGCCTCGACGCCCTGGCTGGCATCGACGACCAGCAGCGAGCCCTCGACGGCGGCCAGCGACCGGCTGACTTCATAGGCGAAGTCGACATGGCCGGGCGTGTCGATCAGGTTGAGGATATAGGTCTCGCCATCGGTGTGCTTGTAGGTCAGCCGGACGGTCTGCGCCTTGATGGTGATGCCACGCTCGCGCTCGATATCCATCGAGTCGAGCACCTGCTCCTTCATCTCGCGCAGCTCGAGGCCGCCCGTGAGCTGGATCAGCCGATCGGCGAGCGTCGATTTGCCATGGTCGATATGGGCGACGATGGAGAAGTTGCGAATATGGTCGAGCGGTACGGACATGGGCCGCTGATACCAGAGCCGGGTGACGGGGCAAAGATGGTTTATCGGGGGTTAACAGCAGCAGATGCGTAGTCACGCCCGCGCTGCGATGACGTGACCGCGCCGCGCCCGGGCGTGCTAGGCTTCCGGCGCGGCGCGATGGACAGCCCGGCCACGCGCTGATCCCCGCGAGGCGCGGGGGTTGGATCAGAGCGGGCAGGGGGCGGAAAATGGCAGACAGCAGCGACTACGCAGCGCGTTTCGATGTCGATTACCCGGGCCAGATGGACCGGCTGACCACCTTCTTCCGCCTGATCTGGGCGATCCCGATCCTCATCGTGCTGGGCCTCCTCTCCGATACCGGCGGCTACTATTATTACGATGCAGCCGGCAACGCGGTGAAATCGGCGGGCGGCGGCATCACCGCCGGGCTGTTCCTTGCCACCGTGCTGATGCTGGTGTTCCGGCAGCGCTACCCGCGCTGGTGGTTCGATTTCGGCGTCGAGCTGGCGCGCTTCGGTGCCCGGGTCAGTGCCTATCTGTTCCTGTTGACCGACAAGTATCCCTCGACGGTCGACGCGCAATCCGTGCACCTCGAGGTCGCCTATCCCGAGGCGGCTGAGCTCAACCGCTGGCTGCCGCTGGTCAAATGGCTGCTGGCTGTCCCGCACTATGTCGTGCTGACAGTGCTCGGCATCGCCGCCCTGCTGGTGACGATCGTCGCCTGGTTCGCCATCCTGTTCACCGGCGCTTACCCACGCGGCATGTTCGATTTCGTCGTCGGCGTCGGCCGCTGGGCCACCCGGGTCTGGGCCTATGCGTTCCTCCTCGTCACCGATGTCTACCCGCCGTTCAGCCTGCGCTAGCGAGGGAATAAAAGCCTGACACGCGCTGGCAGGGTAACTGCGCTACACGGGTTCCGGAGCGCTGGGCTGTGCCGGATTCGGCCGGTCGGCAGCGTCACTGGAGGGATGAGATGGATTCGGAGACTCGGCGCGGCTTTGCGTTCAACCATGGCGACTGGGTGGTCACCAACCGGCGGCTCAAGGCCCGCGGCGTCGGCTCAGCCGAGTGGGACGTGTTCACCTCCTACGAGACGGCGCAGCTGCTGTTGGGCGGCATGGTGTCGGTGGATGAGAGCGACTTCCCGACCAAAGGCTTCAAGGGCATGACGCTCAGGATCTACAACCCCGAGCGCGACGAGTGGGCGATCTACTGGATCAACTCGGAGAAAGGCGTGCTGGAGCCGCCGGTGTTCGGCCGCTTCGAATTCGCCCGCGGCAGCTTTGCCGGCGACGACATGGATGGCGACCGGCCGGTCAAAGTGCTGTTCGACTGGAGCGGCACCGACACCGAAACCCCGCGCTGGAGCCAGGCCTTTTCCTACGATGGCGGCGACAGCTGGGAGACCAACTGGATCATGGAGTTCCGGCGGCCGGAGTAGGGGGCGGGGGAAAGGGCGGGCCTCCATCTCACCTCCCCACCGGTGTCATCCCAGCGAAAGCTGGGACCCAACTCGCAGCCCGCACCAGCGGAGAAATGGGTCCCAGCTTTCGCTGGGATGACATCGAGTTGGTGGAGCAATCGTGCCAAGTTAGCGTGGCCCAACCCGCCAAAACCGGGTCGCTTCTCCCCACCACCTCCGGCAAATGTCTCCCCAGCAAAAGGAGACCGCCATGACCCTGCATTATTCCGGAATGCCCTCCGACCTTGCCGCCGCCTACCGCGCCGGCGCCCCAGACGCCAATGGCCAGGCGCCGGAGCGGCGCATCTCCGATGGCGACGGGGTGCCGTGCCGGCACTGCCTCGAGAACGTCGCGGCCGGCGAGCCCTACCTCGTTCTCGCCTATCGCCCGTTCCCGGCGCCGCAGCCCTATGCCGAGCTCGGGCCGATCTTCCTGCACGCCGAGGCCTGCCCGGCCTATGAACCCGCAGCCGGCCTGCCGGAGCGCGAACAGCGCGGCACCAGCGGTCGCATCTTGCGCGGTTACGGCGCCGACGACAGGATCGTCTACGGCACCGGGATCGTAGTGGGGAACGATGGCATCGAGGCAGCAGCGGAGGCGATCCTCGAGCGTGCGGACGTCGCTTACGTCCACATGCGCTCGGCCACCAATAACTGCTTCACCCTCCGGATCGACCGCGCAACCTGATGCGGGGTCGCCGCGTTCGGGGTGCATGCGGTTTATCCTCGCCTGCCTTCTCGCCAGCATGAGCTTTGCCGCCCTGGCGCAACAGGCAGGCGACACGACCGTGCCTCTGCCGAAGGCCCGCCCGGCGGAACTGTCGTCCGAGCCGGCGGTGAAACTGCCCCGGCATCGTCCGGCAGCAACGCCCGATAAGCCGGCCGAGACGCCCGGAAAGTCCAGCGAAACGCCGGCGAGGGCCGACCCGATCGGCCCGCCGCTACCGCCCGGCGAACATGTTGCCGAGCCGGCAGAACCGACGGCCCCGCCGCGCATCTACCAGACCGCCTGTCCGGCCGTGCTGCTCGGCAAGGTCGAGGCCAAGGCGCTGCCGCCGATCGAGGAAAAGCAGTGCGGCACCCAATCGCCGCTTTCGGTCACCGGTGTCCTCGCCAATGGGCGGATGGTGCCGGTGGCGGGCGGCGTCGAGACCGATTGCGGCATCGCCTCGGCCCTGCCGGCCTGGATCGAATCGATCGACAGCTACCTGCTGGCGCGCGACAATACGCGGATCGCCGAAGTGGTGGTCGGCACCTCCTATATGTGCCGCAACGTCAACAATGGCAGCACCGGCAACCTCAGCTTCCACGCCTTCGCCGATGCGCTCGACGTGGTCGGCTTCAAGCTCGAAGACGGCCGCTTCGTCACCGTCGAGGGCGGCTGGGCCGATGCGCTCTCACCCGAGGGGCGGCTGCTGCGCTTCGCTCACGATTCCGCCTGCGCCCATTTCACCACCGTGCTCGGCCCCGAGGCCAATGCCGAGCATCACGACCACCTGCATGTCGATCTCGGCTGCCACGGCAAAACCTGCACGGCGCGGTTGTGTGAATAGGGTCAGGCGCTGCGGTCGGTGAACACTGCCGCGATCAGCAGCAGCAGCGCCAGGATGGTGGCCCCGAGCCGCGCCGCATGCCAGCTCCACCAGCTGTTGCGCAGCGTTTCCCAATCGGCCGGAAGGGCATCGGCGGACCAGCCCATCACCGCATCGTTGATCGGCTGGTTGAGCAAGCGGGTGATCAGCCCGGCGGCGACGAGGCCGAGCGCCGCGGCGCCATAGAGCATCAGCACTGTCGGCCGCTGCCGAGCCAGCACGGCGAGCACCACCACCACGACGATCGCGGCAAGCCCCATCAGCGGCAGCAGCGTGTTGAGGCCGCGCACCGCGCCCTGATGCACCTCGACAAAGCTCGTGGGCGAATAGCGGGTAATGTCGTAGCCAAACCAGATTCCATACATGCTGCCGGCCAAGAGGCCGACGAGCAGGAGGGAAAGCGCTTGTCCGGTGGTGGATAGATAGCCGAGGCCAGGCATAGGATATGGGCTCCTCTCGACGCTGGAGCTGTAATTACAATACAGTGTCACTGTAGTCAATATGGTAATGGCATAGCGAATTGACCGAGCAGCCCGAACCCCGCCGGAAATACCAGTCCCGCCTGCGCCAGCAGCAGGCGGCCGACACGCGTGGCGCCATTGTCGCGGCGGCGCGCCGGCTGTTCATTGCCAATGGCTGGCAGGGGACGACCATCGCCGCCGTGGCCCGCGCCGCAGGGGTATCGGCGGAGAGCGTCTACGCCGTGTTCGGCAACAAATCCGCGCTGCTGCTCGGGGTGGTGCAGAGTGCGGTGCGGCGCGGCGATCCGGCGACGCCGCTGGTCGAACAGGCCGGCCCGCGGGCCGTGGCAGCTGCCCGCGACCAGGCCGAGATGCTCAGGCTGTTTGCCCGCGATATCGTGCAGGTGCTCCTGTCGGTGGCCGAGATCGTGGCGGTGCTGCGCGTCGCGGCTGAAGCCGACCCCGAAATGGCGAAGGTCTATGACGCGATCCACGCCGGGCGACGCGAGAACCTGGCGCTGGTGGCGAAGGCGCTGGCCGGCAAGGGGCCGTTGCGCGACGGCATGAGCGAGGCCGCGGCCCTGGCCCAGATCTGGCGCCTCGCCAGCCCCGAACTGTTTCTGATGCTGACCCGGATCGAGGGTTTTACGCCGGAGCAGTACGCCGCCTGGCTCGAGCACACGCTGGGGCAGCTGCTGCTGCCGTAGCGATCAAACGATCGGCGAGTTGTCCTTGCGCATGAAGGCGACCACCATCACGGTGCCGTCCTCGAAGCGGTATTCGCCGCGGCCGCTGACGTGGTAGCCGAAGGCGGAGTAAAAGCTCTTGGCATTGAGCGAGGCGCGGACGTTGAGTTCGTGCACGCCGTGGGCGCTGACCGCCGCTTCCATCGCGGCAAGCAGGGCGCGGCCGATGCCGCGGCGCGCTGCTTCCGGCGCCACGTAGCAGGCCGAGATCTCGCCGGCCTCCGGCACCACGACGCCGAAGCCGACCAGTGTGCCGTGCTGTTCAGCGACCAGCGTCAACCCGCCATCTTCCTGGGTCTCGCGATAGCGCCGCTCGGCGCTCGACAGCGTTACCGCCGGGCTCCAGTGCGCCAGTACCTCGTGCGGATAGAACGGCGCTGCCATCTGATGCACGGCGACGTGGTGCAGCGCAGCAATCGCCAGCGCATCACCCAGCCGGGCCGGGCGGATCACCATGGGAGCGGCGGCGTTCATCGCTGGCTCAGAGCGCGTCGTCTTCGCGGCGCGGATGGTGCGTCGGCAGGTCGGCCCAGTCACGCGGGGTCCAGGTGGTGGACCAGTCGCGGGTCGTCGGCTTCGGCGAACGGTTACGGAGCTTCGAGAACAGGTCTTTCATCTTCATCTTTCTTCTCCCAACTAGGGAAGGCGCCAAGCGCCATGGGCGGCCGATCTAGTCGGCACCCGCTGAACGCCCCATGAACTGGCCTGTCAGGCGGAAATGCACTACAGCAGCCGCATGTCGCACCTCCCTGATATCAAGCCGCGTGAGTTCGATCCGAACGCGCCGTTCGAGATTTTCCTCGTGGCCACTCCCGGGCTCGAGGCAGCCTTGCGCGCCGAAGCGGCAGCTTTGGGTTTCTCGAACCCCAGGCAGGTGGAAGGTGGCGTCACCATGTCAGGCCATTGGCCCGAGGTCTGGCGCGCCAATCTCGAGCTGCGCGGCGCCAGCCGCGTGCTGGCCCGCTTCGCCAGCTTCCGCGCCATGCATCTGGCGCAGCTCGACAAGCGGGCGCGCAAACTCCCCTGGGCGGCGCTGCTCAGGCCCGATGTGCCAGTGGCGGTCGAGGCCAGCTGCCGGAAATCGAAAATCTACCACGCCGGGGCGGCCGCGCAGCGCGTCGCCACCGCCATCCGCGAGGAACTGGGCGCCACTGTCGTCGACAAGGCGCCGCTCACCGTCATGGCGCGGATCGAAGACGATCTCGTCACCATCAGCGTCGACACTTCCGGCGAGCTGCTGCACAAGCGCGGCCACAAGGAAGCGGTGAACCGCGCGCCGATGCGCGAGACCATGGCGGCCCTGTTCCTCAGCCAGTGCGGTTACACCGGCGACGAGCCGGTGCTCGACCCGATGTGCGGCTCGGGCACCTTCGTCATCGAAGCGGCGGAGATCGCCGCCGGATTGCAAGCGGGCCGCTCACGGACGTTCGCCTTCGAGCAGCTGGCGAGTTTCGACCGCGCCAAGTGGGAAGCGCTGCGCACCACAGCGCGCCGCGAACCGACGGTGCGGTTCTATGGCAGCGACCGCGATGCCGGCGCCATCGAGATGAGCAAGGCCAATGCCGAGCGCGCCGGCGTCACCGGGCTGACCGAATTCCGACAACTGCCGGTCGGCGAACTCGAGCGCCCGGCAGGGCCGCCCGGCCTCGTGATCGTCAACCCGCCCTTCGGCACCCGCATCGGCGAAAGCGCCTCGCTCGGCCCGCTCTACCGCAGCCTCGGCAGCGTACTACGCGAACGCTTCTCCGGCTGGCGCGTCGGCCTGATCACCACCGAACTCGGCCTCGCCCGGGCCACCGCACTGCCGTTCCTGCCGAATGGCGCCCCAGTGCTGCATGGCGGGCTGCGGGTGACGCTGTATCGCACGGATGTGCTGGCTTAGGCGGCGTGGGAAATGCCCAGTCGCCGGCGCGAGCTGACCCCCACCCTTGATCCAGGGGGAGGGAGACGCAAACTGAGATGCTGGTGTGAGGGTCTCCCTCCCCCTTGCGGGGAGGGGACAGGGGTGGGGGTCAGCCCGCGCCGGCGCTTCAGCGCTTTCGCGCCCCCCTTAAGCCCCGATGCAGTCGTCAAACCGCGGGTGATACACCGGCAAATCCGCCAGCTCACGCGCGCTCATGCAGCTCAGCGGGTCGTCGCCCGTCTCATCGCCGTCGATCTCGAACAGTCGCGCCAGCCAGAGGCGCAGTTCACTGAACAGGTTGTACATTTTGAAGCCCTCCTTGGGTGCGGTGTACGGCCTAATATGTGCTGTGAGGCTACGCGCGCCAATCGACAAGAATTTGCGAGGGGTATAGAAAAACTATATGCCGAGCCCGTTCCCCATTCCGCTCAATGCCATCCGCGCCATCGAGATCGTGGCGCGCCGCGGCGCGCTTGCCCCGGCCGCCGAGGAACTCGGGGTGACGCCGGGCGCCGTCAGCCAGCATCTGCGGCGAGCCGAGGAGCGGCTGGGGCTCGAGCTGTTCGAGCGCACCCCGCAGGGCCTGCGTCCGACTGCCGCCTTGCGCCAGATCCTGCCGCAGCTGACCAGCGGTTTCACCGCGCTGGCCGATGCGGTGGGCAATCTCAAGCTGGGCGACGAGAAGGTGCTGACCCTCACCGTCGGCAGCGTCTTTGCCTCGCGCTGGCTGATCTGGCGCATCGCCAAGTTCAACAAGCTGCACCCCGAAATCGAGGTGCGGCTGGTGGTGACCGGCACGATGATCGATCTCGTTCACTCCGACATCGATTTCGGCATCCGCTTCGGCCGCGGCAACTGGCCGGGGCTGAAGGCCGAGCTGGTCGGCGGGGCGCGCTACAGCCCGGTGGCGGCGCCGTCGATGGCGAAACTGCTGCACACGCCTGCCGATCTCGCCCGTGTGCCGCTGATCCGCGACACTTCCTCGATGCTGCCCTGGGAGCCGTGGTTCGCGGCCGTCGGGGCCGAACCGATCGAACTCACCGGCCCGCGCTACGACGACCCGGCTCTGGCCTTCGACGCCGCGATCTCGGAGCAGGGCGTGCTGATGGCGGTGGATATGATGGCGGCCGACGCGGTCAGCGACGGGCGCCTGGTCCGCCCCTTCGCCACCTCGGTCGAAAGCGACCTCGGCTACTGGCTGATCGTCGCCGAAGGCCGCCGCGAGCCGAAAAAGGTCCGCCTGTTCCGCGAATGGCTGCGCGCCGAGGTGCCGGATTCAGCCGAGGGCTATGTGGCGCAGGTGAAGCGGCGGGAGGGGTAGGGGGGCGGCGCGCGTGGCCTCCCCCACCCAGCTTCGCTACAGGCTTCGCCCAGCTCCGCTACCCTCCCCACAAGGGGGAGGGAGACGATCGAGCCAGCCGGACTATCAGTCATCTCTCCCTCCCCTTGATGGGGAGGGATCAAGGGTGGGGTGGGGCCGCTTGCGCCGGGCGAGCCCTCACTCCACCGTCAACGCCACCAGTTCCCCGGTCCGCGTCAGCGGCACATAGACCACCTTCCCCTCAACCCACAGGTCCGCCGCTCCCGGCGCCAGCGTGGTCAGCGTCGTCACCTTGTCGTCGGCATAGCTGAGGATGGTACCAGCCGGATTGTCGTCGAACACCAGGCTGTCGCCGAGCCGGGCGACGCCGTCGGTGAGGGCGGTTTCCATGGCGCCCGTCAGCGGCGTGATGGCTTTGGTGGCGAGGTCCACTGCCTGCAGCCCGCCTTTGCTGTCGAACGTGAAGTCGGGCTTCATGCCGGTGCCCATCGAGCCGACGATCAGCGTCTTGCCGTCGATGAACAACCCGTTCGGGGTGGCGAGCTGCTCGTCGGCCAGCCACTTCTCCACTGTGCCGCCGGCGAGCTTGTAGATCGCCGAGCCCATCAGGTCGCTGACATAGACATCGGCGCCGTCGCTGGTGACGTCATTGGGGAACATCGCACCCTCGAGCGCGTGGGTGGTGACGATCGAGCCGTCGCTCAGCTTGATCTCGACCAGCCCATTGCTGTCGGCGACGAACAGGCTGTCGCCGACGATCGCCATGCCCTTGGGGTCGGTGAGACCAGTGGTCCACTGCTCGGTGACGAGCTTGCCGTCGGGCGAGACGATGGAGAGGTAGCCGTCGGCGCCGCCATCGGGCCCGAAGGTCACCATGTTGGTGACGATCAGCCGGTTGTTGGTTGTGTCGAAGATCACCGATTCCGGCATTTTCAGCCCGCCCAGCCGCCAGCTCTCGGTGGCGCTCTGAGCTGAGGCGCCAAGGGTGGTGGCCGCAACGAGGCCGATGGCGAGGCTCAATCGCAAAAACATGGGTCTTCCTCCGATTATCGATTTTGGCCGGCCTCCGCAGGCGTGCCGGCGGCGCGAGCCTATGCGCACTCGAACAAGGTTCGGCCTTTGCTCGATATCAGCGAAAGGCATGACCGGGGGTTGTCGGACTCGTTATTCATGCTTAGAATAATTCTAAACTGAATGGCTAGAGCGCTATGTTTGCACGACTTCTCCACCCGCATCGGCGGGATTTTCTCTCGCTCGACGAACGCGAGATCCTCTCCCTGGCGGTTGCCGCCGAAGAAGAGGATGGCGCCATCTACGCCGAAATCGCCGAGCGCTTCGCCTCGCGCTACCCGGCGACGGCAAAAGTGTTCGAGGGCATGGCAGCCGAGGAAGACGGGCACCGGCGCCGGCTGCTCGACCTCTATGTGGAAAAGTTCGGCTCGCGCCTCGTGCCGATCCGGCGCGAGCATGTGCGCGGTTTCATTGAGCGCAAGCCCGTCTGGCTGATGGAAACCATGAGCCTCGAAGCGGTACGCCAGCTGGCCTTCGAGATGGAGGCGGCGGCGTCGCGTTTCTACACCGAGGCGGCCGGGCGAACGACGGATGTCGAAGTGCGGAAGCTGCTCGGCGATCTCGCCGTGGAAGAGCGCGAGCACGCCAACCTCGCCGGCAAGCTCGAGGAGCAGGCGCTCGGCGTCGAGGAGCGGGCCGCCGAAAAGAGCGAGGAGCACCGGCAGTTCCTTCTGACCTATGTGCAGCCCGGCCTCGCCGGGCTGATGGATGGCTCGGTATCGACACTGGCGCCGGTGTTCGCCGCGGCCTTTGCCACCGGCAATACCTGGTCGACCTTCCTCGTCGGCCTCGCCGCCGCCGTGGGCGCCGGCATTTCGATGGGCTTTACCGAAGCGGCCGCCGATGACGGCAAGCTTACCGGCCGTGGCTCACCCATCACCCGCGGCGTCGTCACCGGCGCCATGACCACGCTGGGTGGCCTGGGCCATGCCATGCCCTACCTGATCCCGCATTTCTGGACCGCGACCGGCGTCGCCATCGCCGTGGTGGTGATCGAGCTCTGGGCCATCGCCTTCATCCAGAACCGCTACATGCAGACCCCGTTCTGGCGCGCCGCCTTGCAGGTGGTGGTCGGCGGGGCGCTGGTCTTTGCCGCGGGGATAATTATTGGCAGCGCTTAGGCTGCATGCAATCGCACGTGGGGAGCCGCTGACAGCAGACGTGGTGCCTTCTCCCCTTGTGGGAGAAGGTGCCCGAAGGGCGGATGAGGGGTATCTCTCCGCGTACTCGGACGCTCCTCGCTTGCGCTCGGATCGCGCTACACTTCGTTGCGCGGACCCCTCATCCGGCGCTGCGCGCCACCTTCTCCCACAAGGGAAGAAGGCAAACCGACGCGCATCATGCCATCCTCCAGAAACGGCGGAGCGTCCCAATTCCGCGGCAGCCTCTCATCCCGGGCCGCCGGCTATGGTCGTCGCTCAGTTGGCGACGACGAAGAACACCACGAGCACCAGCACGGCGAACAGCCCGACCAGGAATGGCCATGGCAGCAAGTGCAGTTCGTGCTGGGTTTCGAGTCCGTGATCGACGTTTTCGTGGCGGATACCCTGCATAGGCGGCCTCCCGTGATCGTTGCCGGGGCCGAGGGCGCCGGCTCAGCGATCATAGCACTCTCCGCCGTGAGGCGGAACTGCTCACGCCGGAGCGCGCCGCCAGCACCAGCAGCACCGCCGGAATGAGCCCGAGCGGATAGCCGCTCGGCGCCATCACCAGCCCGGCCAGCAAGGCCCAGGCGCCAATGCCCCAGCCGACAAAGGCCGGCGGCACGATGCCGCGCCGATCCATCCACAGCACCAGCGCGCCAAACACCAGCATCGGCAGCGCGAAGCTGCCGAGCGTGGCGTGGAACACCGCGCCATTGGCCGCCATGTCGGGGCTTTGCGTCATGACCGGCTGCCAGTGTTCGAGCGTCCACAGCTGCCCCGACAGCCATGCCGGCAGCAGCGCGATGGCGTCCATGCCGAGCACGATCAGGTGCAAGACGCTCATCCCGATCATCGTCCATCCGGCCCATTTCAGCATCCGAACCTCCTCAGGCTTTCGAGCGCGGCAGCGCCGCGATGACGATGGCCGCGAGGCGCAGCGCGCCGCATTCGATGCGGATGCCGCAGACGGCGAGGCGCCATCCCGCTCGGGCCTCGGCCTTGGCTGTTTGAGGTGCGCTCATCTTGGATCCCTCCAGTGCATTGCAGGCGACCATACGGTGCCGTATGTATCGGCATCCTCGACGCCCGTCCATACGGTAGCGTATGGATGCGACGGCAGGTCGCGGTCAGAAGATTTGGCGGCAGGAGATCAATGACGTGAGCAAAGCCGAGAGCCTCAGCCGCATGGATTGGACCGTCGCCGCCACCGTGGCGCTCGGCGCGACGGGCGTCGACGGGGTGCGGGTCGAGGCGCTGGCGCGGCAGCTCAAGACTTCGAAGGGCTCGTTCTACTGGCACTTCCGCGATCGCGCCGACCTGCTCGATGCGCTGCTGACGCTGTGGGAAGACGAAGGCACCGAGCAGGTCATCGCCGCCGCGGCGCACCTGCCGACGCCGGCCGCGCGGCTCGATGCGGTGCTCGAGGAAGCCGTGCAGTTCGACGTGCATGGCGCCGAGGTTTCGGCAGTCGAAGGCGCCATCCGCGCCTGGGCCGGGCAGGACGAGGCGACAGCGGCACGCGTCCGCCTGATCGATGCCCGCCGCGTCGACTATCTTCGCGATGAGTTGCAGCTGGCGGGGCACGCCCCGGACGTGGCGCAGCGCCGGGCCGAGGGGCTGTATTTGGCGCTGCTCGGCTACTACGCCGCCCACCGCTACGCCTCACCCACGGCCACAGGGGATGCCCTTGCGGTGCTGCTACGGCTGGCGGTGGACTAGCGCGCCGGACCTTCAGTCGGCCGCCCTCTCCCGCTTCCTCTCCCGCTTGTGGGGGAGGGGGGACCACGCGAAAGCGTGGTGGGAGGGGGGAGCCCCACGCGTTGAAAGTGGGTCATGCTTCCCTCACCGGCAGTGAGCGGATGGGGCAGAGCCGGCGTTTGCGGCTCCCCCCTCCCACCGTCCTTTCGGACGGTTCCCCCTCCCCCGCAAGCGGGAGAGGGCGTCCCGACTGCCAAGTCAGCGGGTGGGCAATCAGCCCCCCGCCGGCGGTGCGAACACCGTGATCGCACCCGGGCGGATGCGGAAATGTGCCGGGGTCTGGGTGACGATGTCGCCGTCGAGATTGACCGGGCGCGGCTTCCTGGTGCGGATGTCGAACTCGACGCAGCGGGCGGTGCGCACTTCTTCCCAGGCGCCATGCGTGCCGGAACGGAAGGCGCTGAGCATCAGCGCCAGCTTCCAGACATTGTCGATCTCGAGGCTGTAGAGGTCGAGCGTACCGTCCTCGATGCTGGCATCCTGCTCGATCACCGTGCCGCCGCCATAGTGCCGGCCATTGCCCACCGCGATCTGGTAGGTTTTGACGTGCGAGGTGCCTTCGCGGTTGATGATGGTGGCGCTGAACGGCCGCGCCTGCATCAGCACCTTGAGCGCGCCGATGGCATAGCCGAGCCGACCCCAGCGCCGCTTGGTCTCGGCGCTGAGCCCCATGGCGAGGTCGGCGCCGAGCCCGATGGTCGCGACATTGAAGAACGGGTGGCCGTTGACGTCGCCGAGGTCGACCCGGCGCTGGTTGCCGGCGATGATGATGTCGGCAGCGAGGTCGAGCTGCGTCGGGATCTCGAGGGTGCGGGCCAGGTCGTTGGCCGTGCCCATCGGCAGGATGCCCATTGGCAGCCCCGCCGCGACCACGCCGTTGGCCGCCGCGTTGATGGTACCGTCGCCACCGCAGACGATGGCGAGGTCGGCCTCGTGCCGGCGCCTGACGATGTCGGCCGCCACTTCACCCGGCGAGCTGAACCGCTCGATCGCGACGTCGATGCCGCCGGCTTCCAGCCGGTTAACAATCGGATCGAGGCTCTCGGTACCGCGCCGGGCATTGGGATTGACCAGCATCAGCGCCCGACGGCGCGCGGGAAGGCTCATAGGCAGGGCTCACGTTGCGAACGGCCGTAGATGGAGGCGCAGCCATGAAACCGCAAGAGCGGCCAGATGCCGCCGCCGATGGGTTGCCACCGTCCTCACCACCCCCCGACCCCGAGTGGGTGGAACAAACTGTGCAATCTAACGGCGAACGATCGAGGCTAGATGCCGCCGCGCGCCTTCACCAACTCGCGCATCGCTGGCGCTTCGGCGTCGGTTTCCGCCGCGAGACCGTGCGCCACGCCGACCCGGTCAAGCTCCGGGCGGTTCTGGCTGGCCTTGAACTTGGCGTCGATGGTGGCGATCTCGATCTCGATGCCGACAATGCCCTTGAGCTGGCTGGCGATGAAGGCGTCCGGCGCGTCCGATACCGCCCATGGCTTCTGCCGGCTGCCTTCGTGCTGCGCCGTCAGCGCCGAGACATTGGCATGCAGCCACGCGGCATCCTCGATCACCCGGGCCGTGCCGCGGGCCTGGACGATGGCATAGTTCCAGGTCGGCACGACTTTGCCGTCGACCGCCTTCTGCGGATACCAGCTGGGCGTGATGTAGTGCTCGGTGCCCTGGAACACCACCAGCACGTCAGGGTTCTGGCCCAGCGTTTTCCATTGCGGGTTGGCCCGCGACATGTGGCAGCGCAGCGTCCCCAGCGGGCCTTCCGCGGCGTAGAGCAGGAACGGAATCGGGTTGGCCAGCAGCCCCTCGCCGGCCGAGATCAGCAGCCCGAGCGGGTGCGCGGCGATGAACGCCTGCTGCGTTTCGAGGTCGGTCTCGCGGAAGGCTGGTGGCTGGTACATTGGTGCCTCGAACGTGCTGCGATGATTGCCAGGTCGTTTTCATCGATAAGCTGAACCACTCGCGATGTCATCCCAGCGAAAGCTCCACCCTCATCCGGATCTTTCGGTTTTCGCCTCCCTCCCCCTTGAGGGCAATCGCATATGGAAGCCACCGGCCGTTGTGTGAGTGCCTTCTCCCCTTGTGGGAGAAGGTGCCCGAAGGGCGGATGAGGGGTTCTCTCCGCGTACGGTGTCGCTCGTCGCTTTCGCTCCGACCGCGCTACACTTCGTTGCGCGGACCCCTCATCCGGCCTTCGGCCACCTTCTCCCACAAGGGGAGAAGGCCATCCAACTGCTGTCAGCGCCCATATGCGACCCCAAACCCCTCCCCTCCTAGGGGACGCGTAGCGCCCCGTGGGGGAGGGGAGCGCTCGGCTTCCGCCAGCGGACAAGAGAACGATGGCTGAACAGCGTTTCAGCCGAGGCGCAGCGGCTCCGGTTCGAGCCCCACGTGCAGCTCGTGCCGCCCGGCCGGCAGGCCGGGCAGGTAGCCGAAATCGAGCTTGTAGTCGGTGGCCTTCAGCCCCGCCACGGCGGCATGCGCATAGAGCTTCTCGAAGCCGGCGGCGATCTCGACCAGCGGGCCGTCGTGGATGATCCTGAGGTAGCGCTGCGCCGGGACGACGATCCGCACCATGCCGTCGGGCACCTCGGTTTTCTTCGCCGCGAGGTAGCCGACCAGCTCGCGGTAGATCCCGTTGTCGCGTGAGATCGATACCTCGAGAAACGAGCTGGCGCCGGTATCGGTCTCGAACAGCCGGGTCCAGGCGGCCGGGATGGCTTTGGGCAAGTCGTTCCAGTGCGCCTCGACCAGCACGCCGATGGCGTGCATCTCCGGCAGTTCGACGGTCTCGATCATCGATAATCCTCAGCGATCAGGCTCGCCGCCTTGCTCCCGATCGCCATGGCGGCGGCATTGGTATTGGCCGACGGAATGGCCGGAATGATCGAGCAGTCGATGACCCGCAGGCCCTCGACGCCGCGCACCCTGAGCCGCGCATCGACTACCGCCATCGGATCGTCGTCGCGCCCCATCTTCAGCGAGCCCGACGGGTGATAGTTGGTCTTCACCGTCTCCTGGGCAAAGCGGGTCATGCCGGCGAGATCGGTAACATCCTTGCCCGGCAGGATCTCTTCTTTGATCTTCGATAGGAACGGTTCGGTATCGAGCAGCCGGCGCGCATGCCGCATCGAAGCGAGGGTGAGCCGCAGATCTTCCGGGTCGCCGAAGAAGTTGCAGTCGACCAAAGGCTGCGCCGCCGGGTCGGCCGAACGCAGCCGCACTGTGCCGCGCGCCTTGGGGCGCAACAGACACGAGGTGAAGGTGACGCCCCAGGTGGGTTTGGCCTTCGACACATCGCGATCCTGGTAGACGATCGGCGCGCAGTAGAGCTGGATGGTTGGCCGGTCGCCGCCATCGGGATCGTAGAACAGGCAGGACTCGATGCCGGTGGTGGTCACCGGGCCCGAGTTGAACAGCAGATATTGCAGGCCGTTGCGGAACATCGGCCAGCCCTTGTCCTGGCCGAAATAGCCCGACTTGCCCTTGGTGGTGGCGATCACCGGGACTTCGTGGTGGTCCTGCAAATTCGAGCCGACACCGGGCAGGTCGACGATCACCGGGATCTGGAAATCATCGAGATGGTCGGCCGGGCCGATGCCGCTCAGCATCATCAGCTTGGCCGAATTGTAGGTGCCGGCGCCGACCAGCACTTCGCGCCCGGCCCGCGCCTCGTGCGGATCGCCATCGCGGGTATAGGCGACGCCGACGGCGCGGCCGTTCTCGATGATGATCCGGTCGACCCGCGCCTCGGTGACGATGGTCAGCCGCCGGTCGCGCCGCAGCGGGTCGAGGAAGGCCTTCTTGCCGTCCGAGCGTTCCTTGTAGCGGCCCCACTGCCCGTAGGTGTGCTGCATGATGCCCACCCCGTTCTGCCGCTCGCCGTTGAAATCGGGGTTGTAGCGGTGGCCGAGCCCCTGCGCCGCGAGCAGGAAATCCTCGGTGGTATCGGAGATATGGCCGGGATCGGAGACGCGCAGGTTCCCCGAAATGCCGTGGAACTGGTCATTGAAGCGGGTGTTGCGCTCGAGCCCGCGGAAATGCCCCAGCATATCCGCATAGCTCCACTCTTCGGCATTGCCGAGCCCGGCGGCCCAGCCGTCATAGTCTTCCTTCTGGCCGCGCATATAGACCATGGCGTTGACGGCGCTGCCGCCGCCCAAAGCCTTCGCCACCGGCACGATCGGCGCCCGGCCGCCCAGTTGCGGCTGCGGCACCGTCTTGTGCATTTCGAGGAAAGTGTCCTGCGCCAGGTACTTCATGTACCCGGCCGGCATCGCCATGATCCGGTTGGTCGAGCGCGGCCCGCGCTCGATGATCAGCACCGAATAGCCGAACTCCTTGACCAGCCGCATCGCCGCCACCGACGCCGCCGAGCCGCCGCCGCAGATGATGAAATCGAAGCTCCGTTCGGCCATGTGGAATCCCTTGCAACGCGCCCGTTTTAGCCGCCCGGCGGAGTGTTGGATAGGCTGCCATCGTCTTGAGCTGTTGCAGCAATTCGGCAACGGGGTCGTTCAAATCTCTCAATAAACCGCGGACTCGGCTTGCCAGAATTCTGTTGTGGTGCAAGTCTTTCGCCCAGTTGTTGAGGGCGGACCATGTCAGTTTTGCGCGTGACTAAAGCAGCGCTGCTTGCCAGCGTGTTTTCGATTCCGTTCGGTTCTGCGGCATCTGCCGCCGACCTGATCCTCACCTCGCCGGAGCCGGTCGAAGACCAGTATGTCGATCTGGTGCTGCCGGCGGTTTCTGCGATCAACGGCAAGCTGGAGCTGGATTTCGGCGGCATCACCGATCCGGAGAGCGCCACCTTCCGCGCCGCCGGCTCACTATCGGTGCCGATCGGCGAGCGCTTCGGCGTCCAGGGTGACGTCGCCATCGGCAATATCGATGACAGCTGGTCGTTCGGTGGGGCGCTGCACGCTTTCACCCGCGACCCCTCGTCCTATCTGCTCGGCGTCACCGCCGGCGTGGTTGTCGCCGATGGCGCGCGGCTCGCCGCGATCGGTCCCGAAGCGGAACTCTATCTCGACCGGATCAGCCTCGAGGGCTGGGCCGGCTGGGCGGCGATCGACTATGACGACATCGCGATGCCCGACGAGAACGGCTTCTTCGCTATCGGCGATGTGGCCTGGTATCCGACCGATGACTGGCGCCTCAGCCTCGGCGCCGCCTCGATTCTCGGGCGCGAGTCGCTCAAGCTCGCCACCGAATACCAGTTCAGCAGCCTCGGCTTCCCCTTGTCGGGCGTCGGCGAAGTCCGCGCTTATGATACCGGTGCCTGGAGCGCCAAGATCGGGATCAAGGGCTACTTCGGCGGCGACCCCGACAAGAGCCTCATCGACCGCCACCGCCAGGACGACCCGCCGAACCGCGCGCTGGACCTGTTCAGCGCGGCCGGGGATCTGCTCACGGCGGAGCCGGAGCTCACGCCGGAAGAGCAGTGCGAGCTCGATGGCGGATGGTGGGACAATGAGTCGGCGATCTGTCGTTTCGAGACCTGATGTAGCTGTTCTATCGGGTCGTCCACTCGTTGACGTACTCGATGTGCTTCCCCGCGGGGGTCAGCGGAATGCTGTCGCGGACAACGAACCGGACTCGGGCGTCGGAAAAATAGATGCTGCGAAAGATGCTTGCGGCAGCGGGCTCGTCGGCTGCGCGCGCCTGGTCGCGCAGCACGTAGCGCACCTCGAAGTCGAGCGGGCCCACCTGGGCGATCTGCCAGAAGCTGCAGTTGAGGGCGGCCCTTGCGTCGTCGGTCAACAGCCGCGCCACCGTCCGGCCGTCGGGATGGGTGAACATCGCCATGGCGCGGCCCTCGATCGCCTCGAGCACCGGCAGGCAGCGCCCACACCGACACGCAACGCCCAGTCGCGCAATATCGCCCTGGTCATAGCGGATCAGCGGCTGCGCGGTACTGACAAAGGGTGTGATGATCACGCGTCCAGGCTGGCCGGGCGGACAGGGACGGCCCTGTGCGTCGATGATCTCGACCAGGATACTTTCGGCGTTGATGTGCATTCCGCCGCCATCCGGACAGGGCGCGGCGATCTGTCCGCCTTCCTTGGAGCCGTAATGCTCCAGGGTATTTGCGCCAAACGCCCGCTTGATGACCCTGCGATCTTCCTCCTCGGCGGGCTCGCCCTGGGTCATCACCCAATCGAGCTTGACGGCGACACCTAGGCGCTCAGCTTCGAGCCCCATGGCATGCAGCGTCTTGGGACCGCTGGAGAAGTAGCTTGAGCCGGTGCGGCCAAGAAACTCCAGCGTCTGTTCAGCTGTCGCGCGCCGAGACAGCAGGAACCAGCGGCCGGCCACGGCTTCGGCATCTCCCGGCGGCCCCCAGGGCCCCAACTGCTGGCCATGCGGCCAGTCGGCCTCCGGATTGAGGCGGTCGCGCGCGGTATAGGTTCGCGACCAGTCGAGACCATGCCAGCGATGGGCGCGCCAGCGGTTGGCGTTGGCAGCGATTGTGGTGAGTCGGTTACTGGTGACTTGAATCGGCAGGCCCGTGGACCCGGAGCTCGATATGGTGCTGACGTCGCCGTGCCCTTTGGGCACCCGCTTCGCCAGCATTTCGTGCCGCCGCTCGAACAGGTCGCTACGCTTGACGATCGGGATCTCGTGCCAGCGGTCCCAGTCGATGTCGCCGCTGGCGGTGAACACCGGATCGAGGCGCCTCTCGTAGAACGGCACATTGGCCCGGGCGTGCCGCAGCAACTGCGCCAGTTGGCTGCGCTGGTATTCGAGCATTGTTTCGGGGAGCCAGTGCTGGCTCTCCATCAGCATCTCGTAGAATTCGCGCTGCAGATCGCGTGGCTGGTTCATCGCCGGACTAAAGCCGAGCCGTGCGATGGGGGCAAGCGTCGTCCGGCGGTGCTCTTGGCCCACCCCCACCCTTGATCCCTCCCCACAAGGGGGAGGGAGACCTGACTGCGAGCTTCGGTTCCATAGTCTCCCTCCCCTTGATGGGGAGGGTAGCGCAGCTGGCCGCGTCAGCGGCCTAGCGGAGCTGGGTGGGGTGGGGCAGTAATCCCCTGGCTGTGCACCCCTGAACTAAGCCGCGTTCGCCGCCGTTGGCGGCAGCAGCGTCGTTTCGAGGATGGTGCCGTTCTTCCGGCACTCCTCGGCGATCTCGGTGGCGAAGTCGCGCAGCATCTCGCGGTCGAGCACCGCGGCGTTGCGCACCACCATGGCAATGTCGCGATGCACCGGGTCGACATCGATCGGGGTGATCTCGGTGAGGCGGCCGGCGGCGATGTCGTCGGCGACGGCCGAGTAGACGAAGAAGCCGACGCCCTCGCCGCGAATGGCGATGCGCCGCGCCGGGCCGGTGGGCAGCTCCACCGAAACCGGTGCGCGCCGGAACAGCGCCAGCGCCGCATCGGGGTAGACCTGCCACCAGTTGATCGAGATCAGCCGCGGCACCCGCCTCAGCACGTCCTCGATCTTGGGCTCGAGCCCCAGTTCGGCGGCGATCTGCGGCGTCGTCACCATCGGCACCCGCTCGCGCAGCACCAACAACGGCACCAGGTCGGTGACCAGCGGATCGAGGTTGGGCCAGCAGAGGATCCCGAGTTCGACATCGCGCTCGCGCAGCATGGCGGCGATCTGGCTCTGCCGGCCCTCGTGGATCACCACGTCGACCGACGGATATTTCTGCTGGAAGCGCAGCAGCGACTCGGTGACCAGCGGCGACACGAGGCTACGCAGCGAGCCGATGGAGACCCGGCCGCGCTCCACCCGGCGCAATGCTTCCTTCGCCTCCTGCGCCGCCTGCAGGATGCGGCGCGCGTAGGGCAGGAAGGTCATGCCCTGGTCGGTGAGCGCAATATTGCGGCCGCGATGGAACAGCGGCACGCCCAACAGGTCCTCGAGCGCCCGCATCCGCATCGACACTGTCGCCTGCGTGACGTTGAGCTTGGCCGCGGCTTTGGTGAAGCTCAGATCCTGCGCAATCCGGTCGAAGGTTCTGATCTGGTCGAGGTCCATGATAGGCGACGCTTATTGAGGTTGCACCCTGAGGCCCCGGATGAGGCCTTTGCATTGGACATGCTGATAACGGCCATCGGCGAATGTCAACAGAAATATGTCAGCAAGGCTGACCAATACGATGCTGACTGAACCAGACGGCCCCCTCCCGGCCTCCCCCATAAAGGGGGAGGTGAAGAGTCGAGGCTCGGTCTTCGATCGTGCCAAACACTGGATGCGGCACCTCCCCCTTCAGGGGGGAGGATGGGAGGGGGCCGTCTCTATCAGTCGACGGATCGCTGCTTCCGCCGCGCCAGCTTCGCCGCCTTGTTCCGCGCCGCCGCTGCCGCCGCATCGTCCCCCAGATGGGCCTCGCCCCGCGCCCGCGCCAGTTCCATCTGCCGCTCGCGCTCAGTGGCGCCAGCCGGGGCCGTTTCGGCACATTCCTGGCACAGCGAGCCGACGGCTTCGTGCGGACGCATCGGGTTGCGGCAGCCGCGACACAGCACCGCTTCTCCCTCAGCCAACCCGTGCACCACCGAAACGCGCTCGTCGAACACGAAGCACTCGCCGTTGAAGCGGTTCTCGGCTTCGGGGACCGTCTCGAGGTACTTGAGGATGCCGCCCTTCAGGTGGAACACTTCCTTAAAACCCTGCGACAGCATGTAGGCCGAGGCCTTCTCGCAGCGGATGCCGCCGGTGCAGAACATCGCGACTTTCGGATGCTGGGCCGGATCCAGTTTCGCCACGTAATCCTTGAACTCGGTAAAGCTTTGCGTCGCCGGATCGCGGGCATTGGCGAAGCTGCCGAGCTTCACTTCATAATCGTTCCGGGTATCGATCAGCGTCACGTCGTTACGGCTGATCAGCCGGTTCCAGTCGCGTGCCTCGACGTAGTTGCCGACGAGCTTGCTGGGGTCGGCTTCGGGCGCCCGCAGGGTCACGATTTCGGGCTTCAGCCGTACTTTCATCCTGAGGAACGGCATTTCGGTCGCGCTGGAGAATTTGGCCTCGGCGCCGGCGAGGCGGCCGGCCCAGAGCGGCGCCGTCTCGAACCAGGCCATCAGCTCGTCGATCGCGGTGGGCGTGCCGGCAACCGTGCCGTTGATCCCCTCCGGCGCCAGGATGAAGGTGCCGCGGATCCCGCGGGCGCAGCAGAACAGCGCCAGCTCCGGCTGCAGCGCAGCACAATCTTTGAAATCCGCAAACTTGTAGAGCGCCAGCACCTTGAAACGGTTCAGGCGTTCGGACAGATTGGCGGCGGTTTCTAAAAGCTCGGACATCGCGGCGGGTGTAGCATCCGGCGGCTGCAACGAGCAAATCGGCCGGAGCGTTTCCAGGAAAAGTGTCCCGCGAGTTTCCGGTTCGGAAGCGCGACAATCAAGCAAATTCGGAGGAATGAAATGACCTATCGGGCCAGCGACGCTCGCTATGGCGGCGGCATGCAGTATCGCTACACCGGGCGTTCCGGGCTGAAGCTGCCGGTGATCAGCCTGGGGCTGTGGCAGAATTTCGGTGGCACTCGCGACTATCCCAGCGCCTTCGAAATGCTGAGCTACGCTTTCGACAAGGGCGTCACCCATTTCGACCTCGCCAACAATTACGGCCCCCCGCCGGGCGCCGCCGAAGAGCTGTTCGGCGACGTGATGGCGCGCGATTTCCGCCCCTATCGCGACGAGATGATCATTTCGTCCAAGGCCGGCTGGACCATGTGGGACGGGCCGTACGGCGACCGCGGCTCGCGCAAGTACATCCTCGCCTCGGCCGATCAGAGCCTGAAGCGCATGGGGATCGAGTATTTCGATATCTTCTACTCGCACCGCTACGACTCCGAGACGCCGCTCGAGGAGACGATGGGGGCGCTGGCGCAGCTGCATCGGCAGGGCAAGGCGCTCTATGTCGGCATCTCGATGTATCCGGAAAAGCAGACCCGCGAGGCAGTGCGGATTTTGAAGGACATGGGCGTGCCCTGCCTGATCCACCAGCCCAACTATTCGATCCTCAACCGCTGGATCGAGGAAGACGGCACCATGGCCGCCTGCGACGAGCTGGGCGTCGGCATCATCGCCTTCTCTCCGCTGCAGCAGGGCATCCTGTCGGGCAAGTACAACACCCTGAAGGGCGACCTTTCCGGCACCCGCGCCTCGGAAAACTACTCGCTCTCGGCCAACCGGCTGGAGCCGCGCATCCTCGAGGCCGTCGACAAGCTCGGCGAGATTGCCCGGGCGCGCAAGCAAACCATGGTCCAGCTGGCGCTCGCCTGGGTGCTGCGCAAACGGGAAGTGACCTCGGCGCTGATCGGCATCCGCACGCTCGAGCAGCTCAAGGATTGCCTCGGCGTGCTCGACAACCTCGAGCTCTCGGCCGAGGAGATCGCGGCGATCGACGCTGCCGCCAAAGGCGGCCTGATCGACAGCCGGCCGGGGCGCTGAGTGGCGTACTGAGACAGACGGCCCCCTCCCATCCTCCCCCATGAAGGGGGAGGTGTCCCGCCGGTGCGTCCGGCACGACGGTGCCAAAAGCTCGACTCTTCACCTCCCCCTTTATGGGGGAGGCCGGGAGGGGGCCGTCTCTATCGGCTTTGTCTTACGCCCGCTCGTCCCGGCAGTAGTTCAGCAGCATCGCCGTCAGCACGACGTAGAGCGCGTTGTGCATGGGGAAGCTCAGCATCGTGTCGGGCAACCCGAGCACGAAATAGCTCACCGCCAGCAGGCTGCAGCCATAAAGCCGGGTTCGATACTGGCTATCGCGCGGCGAGAACAAGCACGACACGATCGGCAGCACCAGCAGCACCAGATAGGTCGCGAGGCCGAGCACACCGGCGGCGACGCCAAAGTTCAGCGCGTCGTCGTGCAGATGCGGCAGGCGGGCGTGCACCAGGTTTTCGGGTGCAAGATGCGGCACGATGGATTGCATCAGCTGGCCCCAGCCATGCCCGAAGATCGGCGCGTCGAGATACGCCGCCACCCCGGCGCGATAGAGGATGAAGCGAACATCAGTGCCCAGATCTGCCGGGTCTTCGCCGCCCGCTAGCATCGACAGCGCGTCGAACATTGCGGACGACGAGCGGGCGCCCACCAGGTCGGCGACATAGGCAACAATGCCGAAGCCGACAAGCAGCAACAGGCTGATCGCCAACGCCTTGGCCTTGTGCTCCACCAGCAGCACCGCACCGACGAACAGCAGGATCGGGAAGGCGACCAGCGCCGCGCGTGAGCCGGAAGCAAAGATCACCACCAGCGCCATCAGCGGGCCCAACAGGTAGATGAAGCGCTGCCGGCCCGACGAAGCCGCGGCGCCGATCATGGCGAAAAAGCCGATGATCAGTGCTGTGTTGGAGAGCCGGATCGGATCGGTGATCGCCGAGCCCATGCCGGCGCGTTCGGCGCCAAGCACGTAGGTATAGAACACCGCCAGCAGCATCCCGGCGGCGGTGCCGAAGAGCGCGAAATCGGCGACCTTGCGGGAGTTGCTGGCCCCCGCGGCGCGGCGGAACAACGTCGCGAGCGGTGCATAGAGCAGCATGGTGGAAAAGCCCAGCACCGGCACCAGGTCGGCCGGCTGCCTCGCCGTCGCAACCGCACTGACGAACAGCAGGGTAAAGGCGGCAATGAACAGTTTGTCCGGCAGCTCGAAGCGCAGCCGGACAGCCCGCTGTGTCACGATGAAATAGACGAATACCGCGCCGAACAGGAAGAACAGCGCGTGCGCGGTGAGGTAGCCCAGGATCGACGACAGGCCGATGGCGGTGACCAGCACGGCGCGCCGCAGCAGCGTCTCGAAACGCGGCGTCGCCGGTGCCAGTGGCAGCTCGGTGATCGCCAGGAGTTCCGGCGCTACCCGGCTGATTGCCTCGACCTTGTCGCCGATCCGCATGTGCTCTCCGTCAGCCCCGCAACACGCCGCCGGTCGCCTTGGTGACCGCGGCAACGATCACAGTTGCCACGTTTTCGATCTCCTCGTCGGTCAGCGTCTTGTCGCTGGGTTGCAGCGTCACGGCGATGCCGACCGATTTCTTGTCGTCGGCGATGCCCTTGCCTTCGAACACATCGAACACCGACACTTCCGTAATCAGCGTTTTGTCGGCGTTCCTGGCGGCGCGCAGGATCGCCGCCGCCGGCACCGAGCGGTCGACGAGGAAGGCGAAGTCGCGGCTCAGCGGCATCAGGTCGCTGAGCTTCAGCGCCGGCTTGGAGCGGGTCGGCTTCTTGCGTGGTTCCGGGATCGCGTCGAGATCGAGCTCGAATGCCGCCACCGGGCCCGTGAGGTCGAACTTTTCGAGCTCGCTCGGGTGCACTTCACCGAACCAGCCGATGGTCAGCTTGGGGCCAAGCTGGATGCGTCCGCCCCGCCCCGGATGGCTCCAGGCTGCGGGTTCGGCCACCAGCTGCAGCTTGTCGATGTCATGGCCCATGGCGTCGAGCAGCGCCGCGATATCGGATTTGGCGTCGAACACCGAGACCTTGCCGTTGGCCGATTGCCAGTGACGCGAACCGCCCAGGCGGAGGCCCGAGGCATAGGTGCGCTGGCCTTCCGGCTGTACCGAGTGGAACACCTGGCCGACTTCGAACAGCTTGAGTTCGCTCAGCCCGCGATTGGTGTTGCGCTGTGCTGCGCCGAACAGCCCCGGCAACAGCGAGGGCCGCATGTCGGTGAGCTCGGAGGCGATCGGGTTGGCGAGCTTCAGTTCGGCCGCGCCGCCGCCGAAGCGCTGCGCTTCCGCTTCCGGGATGAACGACCAGGTCACCGCCTCGTCGAGCCCGCGCGCCGCCAGCGTACGGCGAGCGAGGCGACGGCGGTTCTGCAGCGTCGTCAGCATGCGCGGCGCCACATGGTTGAGCCGCGGCAGTGGATCGATGGGGACGTTGTCGACGCCCACCATGCGCATCACTTCCTCGGCGAGGTCGGCTTTCATGGTGACATCAGGACGCCACGACGGGACATGCACCTTGCGGGTGAGACCGGCGCCTTCGAGCTTGAAGCCGAGGCGGCCGAGAATGGCTTCGATCTCGCTGGCCGAAGTCTCGAGGCCGGTGAGGCGCTCGACTTCCGACAGCGGGAACTCGACCACGGTATTGGGAAACACGTCCTCGCCCGAAATCACCGGCTCCATCGCTTCGCCACCCACCAGCTCCAGCATCAGCCGGGTGGCGAGCTCGAGACCTGGTTCGGTCAGCGCCGGATCGACTGAACGCTCGAGCCGATAGCGGGCATCCGAGACGATGCCGGTCTTGCGGCCGGTCTGCGCGATGAGATCGGGGTCCCAGCTGGCGCATTCCATCAGCACGTTGACCGTTTCGTCGGTGGTGCCCGAGCGGATGCCGCCCATCACGCCACCGAGGCAGAGCGGGCCGGAATCGTCGGCAATGACGGTCATGGTCTCGTCGAGCGCATAGACTTTGTTGTCGAGCGCGTCGAATGCCTCGCCCGGCCTGGCGTTGCGCAGCACGGGCCGCCCGACGATCTTGTCGGCGTCATAGGCGTGCAGCGGCCGGCCCCAGCCCAGCGACACGAGGTTAGTGATATCGACCACCGCGTTGATCGGCCTCAGGCCCACGGCGCGCAGGCGCTGCTGCAGCCAATCGGGCGACGGACCGTTCTTGATGCCCTTGAAGTAGCGGCCGGCAAACTTGCGGATCGCCTTGGGCTCGCCGGCACCGAACTGGTGCGGCAGCGGCGGGATCGGGCTCGGGCCCTTCGAGGGCACCGGCGACATGTCGGTCGGCTTCAGCGTGCCGATGCCGAACGCCGCGAGGTCGCGCGCCACCCCGTAGACGCCGGTAGCATCGCCGCGGTTGGGGGTGATCGAGATGTCGATCACCGTGTTGCCGAGCTTGGCGTAATCGACATAAGCCATGCCGATCGGGGCATCCGCGGGGAGCTCGATGATGCCGTCATGGTCGTTCGAAAGCTCGAGCTCGGCGGCCGAGCAGAGCATGCCGTTCGACGGCTCGCCGCGGATCACCACGCCGGCCTTCAGGGTGAAATCCTTGCCCGGGATATAGGTGTCGGGGAAGGCGAACACCGACTTCATGCCGGTGCGGGCGTTCGGCGCGCCACACACCACATCGATCAGCGTGCCGGTGCCGGCATCGACCTTGCAGAGGTTGAGATGGTCCGAGTTCGGATGCGGCCTCGCTTCAACCACATGGGCGACGACGAACGGCCTGAGTTTTTCCGCGGGGTCGACGATCGCTTCGACCTCGAGCCCGACCATGGTCAGCGCCTTGCCGATCTCCTCGGCCGAAGCGGTGGTGTCGAGATGTTCTTTCAGCCAGTCGAGGGTGAACTTCATTTGTAGACGCTTTCGGTCGCTTCGATCCTGGGCAGCTGCCCGCTGATCTCGAAAAGTTTGGCGAGGACGTTGGCAAAGCCGCGCGCATCGTCGATGGCGCGGTGGGTGTGTTCGATATGGCCGTACCAGGCCGGTGGCACGCGCTGCATGCCCCACTTGGTATACTCGGCGCCGCGTAAGGTGCCGGCCATGGTGTAGAGGCAGACGCCGCCGCCGCGGAAGATCTGCCGGCTCTTGTACGGTCCACCCATCACCCGGGTGCCGGCGAATACCGACAGGTAATGATCCATCCACAACCCGTCGAAGATCATCGGCGCCGCCGCGAAGACGCGGAAGCCGGGGAGCCCCTCCACCCAGTCGGCATAGCGCGGCATTACCGATGCCGGATCCTCCGGGTTCGCGGTGGCGTGCTTCCATGCCTCGGGTTGCGTCTGCCACCACGCCATGGTGTTGGGGTCGGGCTGCCTGTCGGTGCGCGGCGTCAGCACCGCCTCGAACTCGTCGAGCACCGTGCCCGAGATATCCACCGCCACCGAGGCAAAGCTCAGCATCGAGGATTCGAGCGGGTTATGCCCGTCGGACTCGATGTCGGTGACGACGAAGGTGCAAAGCTCCGACTGACCCGGCGCGATGGGCGGTTGCAGGCTCATCGGGGCAGTACCTCGACCAGCTTGAAGCGCTCGCAGACCAGCTCGAGGTCCTCCGACCAGCCGCCATTGCGCTCGAAATAGGCCACGTGGCCCGCTCGCCAGGCGGCGAAGTCACCCTCGCCTTCGCAGAGCGCGAAGGCTTCGGGCACATCGGCGAAGCGACGGACATCGAGTGAGACCGTCTCGATCACGGCGGCGGGCTTGCCGGCGCCATCGAGCACCACATCGCGGCGCCCGACCTCAGGCATGGCTTCCTTGCCCGGGCCGTAGTCACGAACCGCGCCACAGGTAGCCGTCTTGGCGCCGGCGAGCACCAGGGCCAGCAACTCATCGGCCAGCGCCGGGTTGTCGCCGAACGAGAAGCGAACGGCATCGGTGTATTGGGAAGGGACAACTACGGGCATGGCCGCTCCTTCACCGGGTCATCCCCGCGAAAGCGGGGACCTCTGTTTTCTTTGCCCGCATCGCAAACGGAGGTTCCCGCTTTCGCGGGAATGACTCCGAGTGCGTGGAGGTCGCAGAGCGCAGACACAGTCAGAAGGGGCGAAGAGTTCAGCAGGCGGAGGCTCATCGCGGAACCTCGGATACATAGGTGCAGTGGCCCGAGGCGACAGTGCCTTCCGTATCGACGCGGACGAATGGCAGGTCCTGGTCGATCAGGCTGATGCGCAGCAGAAACCCGGTGCTGCTGTCGAGCGCCACGAAATCGATGCGCTCGCGCAGCGAACCCGGATTGATCACCTTGAGGCTGCCGGCCTCGATGGTGTCGTTGTCCGAGCCGATGAAATGTTCGCGATAGGCGCCGGTCTCGAGGTCGATGCGCGTCACCCGCGACCCGGCGCCGCGCGCCTTGTCGATGGTGATGATCAGCGGTGGGGTCTCGCTCGAGTTGTAGTAATGCTCCGGCGTGCAGGCGACCATCTCTTCTGCGATTGCAGACGAGATGAATGTCATCGCCGCGAGGGCGATCAGCAGTCGCATTGTCCACGTCATGGCCTGGCCTCCCGTAGGGCGGCCAGCCGGGGCGGTAGCATCCGGTAGCCGAATGGCGTGTGACTGGCCTTGAGAAACGGCAGCGCGCGCTCGCTCAGCAAGGCCATGACTTTGGCCCGCAGCGGGCTGTCGCCATCGAGTTGATCATAGGCTAGTGCGTCGAGGCTGTTGTGCTCGGCCGTACTGTCGGCGAAATCGCCGATGCGCCAGCCCGAGAAGTAGGTGCCGGGCGGTACCCACTCCCAGTTGAGCAGGCGCTGCAAGCGGCCGAGATTGAGGTAGCAGGCAAGGCCCGAGCTGCTGCGCTGGATTTCGACCCAGGTGCGGGCGAACGCGGTCGTGCGGCTCCAGCGCCCGCCGGCCTGGACATAGCCGGCGGGAGCGAGGATCGCATCGATCTCGCGGTGCAGCATGCGCACCACACGCTCGCGCAACGATGCCGGGGGGTTGGCAGACATCAGCTGCTGAGCCCCCCGAACAGCGTCGGCAGGTCGAGCGGCCGGAAGCCGTAGTGATCGAGCCAGCGCTTGTCTGCATCGAAGAAGGCGCGCAGGTCATTCATGCCGTATTTGAGCATGGCGATGCGATCGATGCCCATGCCCCAGGCGAAGCCCTGGTAGACATCCGGATCGAGCCCGCAATTGCGTAAGACGTTCGGGTGCACCATGCCGCAGCCGAGGATTTCGAGCCAATCCTTGCCTTCGCCGATCTTCACCTCGGCGCCCGAGCGGTCGCACTGCACATCGACTTCCATCGACGGCTCGGTGAACGGGAAGAAGCTCGGCCGGAACCTGAGCGTCACGTTGTCGACCTCGAAGAAGGCCTTGAGGAACTCCTCCAGCACCCAGCGCAGCTGGCCGATATGCGAGCTCTTGTCGATGACGAGGCCCTCGACCTGGTGGAACATCGGCGTGTGCGTCTGGTCCGAGTCGTGCCGGTAGGTGCGGCCGGGCATCACCACGCGGATCGGCGGATCGATTGCCGGGGTCAGGTACGGCGCCGCCGGCTTCTCGTTGCCCTTCAGCATAGTGCGGATCTGCACCGGCGAGGTGTGGGTGCGCAGCACGCGCTTCACCCCATCCGGCGACGGCGCCATGAAGAAGGTGTCGTGCATCTCGCGCGCCGGGTGCCCCTCGGGGAAATTGAGCGCGGTGAAGTTGTACCAGTCGGTCTCGATGTCGGGCCCTTCGGCGATCGAAAAGCCCATGTCGGAGAAGATTGCGGTGATCTCGTCGATCACCTGGCTGACCGGATGGACGCGGCCTTCGGCGGTGGGCGAGGGGCGGACCGGCAGGGTCACGTCGACCCGCTCCGATGCAAGGCGGGCGTCGAGCGCCGCTTTGCCGAGTTCCGCGGCGCGGGCTTCGATCAGCGCAGTGACGTCGGTCTTCAGCCCGTTAATGGCGGCGCCGGCCGATTTGCGCTCTTCCGGGGCGATGCCGCCAAGCGTCGCGAGCAGCGCCGAGACCGAGCCTTTCTTGCCCAGCGCGGCGACGCGCACGGCTTCAATGGCGCCCTCATCGCTGGCGGCTGCAGTGGCGGCGGCGATTTCGGCGCGAAGGGTGGCGATCTGAGCGTCGAGAGACATGTGGTGTTCCATTTATCGTTCGCTTCGTTGCCGCTCACTCGCTGTCATAGCGGCGAAGGTCGGTATCCATCTTGAGATCTCGGGATGGGCCCCGGCCTTCGCCGGGGTGACGTCGTGTTCTGGGCGGCGTCGAGACCAAAAACAAAAGCCCCGCGCCATCCCCGGTTACGGGGCGGCGCAAGGCTTAGCTTAGGGCCTCAGAAAAGGCGAGAATTCTTACTGGCTCTTAGCCTTGATCCGGAAATGGATCCCCGCTTTCGCGGGGACATGCTTTCCGGGGCTAGACGCTTAGGCCGAAATACGCTCGTGGGTGGTCGTCTCGATCTTGCCGAGATACCCCAGAGCCTTCTTGGCCTGCTCAACCAGCACGGCGAACGCTGCGGGCTCGGTGATCGCGAGATCGGAGAGCACCTTGCGGTCGACGGCAATCTCAGCCTTGCTGAGGCCGTCGATAAATCGACCGTAGGTCAGGCCGTGGTCGCGCACCGCGGCGTTGATGCGCTGGATCCACAGGGCGCGGAAGTTGCGCTTCTTGACCCGGCGATCGCGGTAGGCGTACTGGCCGGCCTTGTCGACGGCGGCCTTGGCAGTACGGATGGTGTTCTTGCGGCGACCGTAAAAACCGGAAGCGGCCTTAAGAACCTTCTTGTGACGGGCGTGGGCGGTAACGCCTCTTTTAACGCGTGACATCTATCGGCGCTCCTTAACGGTTATACGGCATGTACCACTTGACCAGACTTTCATCGCCCTTCTTGAGGATCTTGGTCCCCCGATGCGAGCGGATGTAGTCGGCGTCGTGGCTAAGGAGACGGTGCCGCTTGCCCGCGACGCCAGCCTTGACGCGGCCGGTCGCGGTCATCTTGAAGCGCTTCTTGGCGCCCGATTTAGTCTTCATCTTTGGCATTTTGCTGTCCTGGTTAGAGGCGGCTCGCTAGAGCCTGCATTCGGGATCGCCACGGCATGCCTTTTGGCCGGGCGGCCCGTCGAGAAGGCGGGTGTATAGGGGGAAAGCGGCACAGACGCAAGAGGGCGCGCCGCCGCTGTCATCGGCACGTAATATCGCTCTGCCGTGATCCCGGCAAGCGCCGCGCTGCAGGCGCGGGATCCGGGAAGCGTTCAATGACTGATCTGTTTGCGCCCAAGCCGGCGAACCGCCCGTTTCCGAGGCCCAGCAAGGCGCAGTTGCGTGGCGCCATCTGGCTCGCGGCGCTGGCGGTCTTGGTGCTGCTGCCCAAGCCCTTTGCCGATGCCGAGCCGGCGGCGGCCCAACTGGCGGCCGAGCGCTAGCCCCGGTTGGCGGCGGCGAGCTCGCTGAGGCCATCGATCAGGTGCGCGGCCTCGGTCTTTGAAAGGCTCGCCAGCGCCTGCCGGTCGGCGCGTGCCGCGGCGGCCGCAGCTTCGGGCAGCACGGTCTTGGCCTTGGGGCTGAGATAGAGCCCCTGCGCCCGGCCCTTGCCGATCGACGCCTTCTCGATCCAGCCCTCGGCTTCGAGGCCACCGAGGGTGCGGGCGACGCCGGGCTGCTCGAGCTCGAGGCGGGTGACCAGCTCAGCCTGCGTCAGGCCTTCGCGCTCGGCGATCTCGCTGAGCGCGGTAAACTGTGCCGGATGCAGCCCGAACGGCTCCAGGGTCTCGCGCAGATGGTTGGCGAGCCGGCGCGCCAGTTGGCTCGCAACGTGAAACAGGGTTTCCTTGTGGTCGAACACGGCCTCCTCCCCCAGAGGTGAGAGGCCATCATAGCGTGTTGTGACTTAAGGGGAGATTGCTGGAACCTGAGCGTGGGGCCACCCCCACCCTTGATCCCTCCCCACAAGGGGGAGGGAGAGGCATACTGCGGCTTCGGTTCTATCGTCTCCCTCCCCTTGATGGGGAGGGTAGCGCAGCTGGCCGCGTCAGCGGCCTAGCGTAGCTGGGTGGGGTGGGGCTGCGGCCTGCCTGTTCACCGCACGATCTCCGACCACGGCCGGCCACTGCGCGCCGCCTCCGCGGCGAGTGCAATGGAGCGCCTCTGTGCCGCGGTCAGCTCGTCCGAGACGATGTTGGCGGCGTTTGCCGGGTCGAGCATGGCGCGCGGCACCAGGAGGCGCTCGAAAAAGCCGAGCGCCGCCCAGACATTGTCGGCCAGCGCCCCCGCCGGGCGGCGGCGCAACGCGGCCTGGGTGGCGAGCTCCAGGTAGTAGGACGGGAACTCCAGCCCGTTCTGGTCGCGCCAGAGCTTCAGGATCCGCACTTCCTCGTGCCGGCCGGCGTCGTGGCTGTCGAGCACGTGCTGATGCAGGTTCGTGGTAATCGCTGCGGACCGGCGGGTCGAATAGATCTCGTGGATGTCCGAGATCATCGACAGCCGTTTGGCCGGCAGCAGGTCGACGACCATGTTGCCAAGGTTGAGCGCCAGCGTCACGTCGCGGCGGACCGGCGCGAGGCCGAGACGCCGGAACGCCGAGAACATCGACTCGTAAAGTTCGGGGATGCGGCGATCCGATTGAGCGTGGATCCACACCACGTAATCGACACTGATGCCGCTGCGATTGGCCATCGACTTCTCGAAGCCGCCGCCCGGCGTGACGTCGACAATGTCGCGGCTGCCCCAGGCGTGGCACAGCGCGGCGATCTTGTTCTCAACGCGTACCAGTTCGGCCATCGCTTCACGCGTGACCATCTCGCGATCGAGGATGTCCCGAAGGTATTCGGACGCCGACACGGTACTGACTGCCACTTGCATGATCGCATTTTACGATAATGCCATGGGTCCGGCCAGTATTCCGCCCGGGTAGATGCTGATGTGGTTACCGAAGACAGTTAATCTGTCGAGGAGAACAATATTGGCTCAGGCCGCCGTGTCTTTGAGGCCGCCGGCGATGGCTTCCATGAAGGCGCTCAACCGGCGCGGCACCAGGCGGCGCGACGGATAGACCAGGTGGATAGGCAGTGTCATGCGCTGCCAGTGCGGCAGCACCTCGATGAGCTGGCCGCTGCGCAACGGCTCGGTGACCAGATCGACCGGCAGATAGACGATGCCCGCGCCCTCCAGTGCTGCCGCCAACTGCGCCTCGCCATTGTCGATCTGCAGCCCGCCCTCGACCTCGGCGATGACCGAGGCGCCGCCCGGGCCGATGAACGGCCAGCGGTTGCGCGGGCTCATGTTGAGATTGAGGATGCAGCGGTGCTGTCTGAGTTCCTCCGGGGTCGCCGGCAACCCGAAGGCGTCGGCATAGGCCGGCGAGGTGACGCAGCGAAAGCGGTAGGTGCCGATCCGGCGCGCGATCATCGTCGAGGCCTGCAACTCGCCCACCCGGATGGCGACGTCAAAACCCTCGGCGATCAGGTCGGCGCGGCGGTCATTGAGGCTGAGCTCCACCGTCACGGCGGGATTGTCCTCGCAGAACCGCGCGATGATGCCGGCGAGCCGGTGGATGCCGAGTGTCGCCGGTCCGGTGGCGCGGATGCGGCCCGAGAGTTTCCCGGGCTCGGTGCGGGTGAGATCGTCGAGTTCGGCCACCGCCTCGAGCACCGTCTCCGCCTGGGCGAAGAAGCTCTCGCCCAGCTCGGTCAGGCGCTGCGCCCGCGTCGTGCGCTCGATCAGCCGGGCCCCATGCTCCTCCTCCAACGCCTGGATGCGGCGCCCGACCATGGCCGGCGAGATGCCGAGCAGCCGCGCCGCCCCGGCAAAGCTGCCGGCTTTGACCGCCGTGACGAAGGTTTCGAGGTTGGTGATCTCGGCCATTCGATACTCCAGCGCAATAGTGAAGCGCAATCAGCGGCAATTCTATACCTCCATGTCGGCGCGTAGATAGGGGCATCGCAATCGCAGGATGGAGCTTTCGAAAATGACCACCACCGCAATTCTCGGCCTCGGCAACATGGGCAAGGGTCTCGCCAAGCGTCTCGCGGGCAAGACTGAGCTGGTGCTCGGCGCCTCTAACCCGGCCGCCGCCACCGAGTTCGCCGCCTCGGTCGGCGCCACCGTGACCGACTACAAGAGCGCTGTGCTCGCCGCCGACATCGTCGTCCTGGCCTTGCCCTATGGCGCGGCCCTTGAGCTCGCCGGCAAGCTGCCGCTCAACGGCAAGATCGTCGTCGACATCTCCAACCCGGTGAAGGCCGATTTCTCCGGCCTCGCCATCGGCCACACCACGTCGGCGGCCGAAGAGCTGCAGGCTGCCGCGCCCTCGGCCAAGGTGGTCAAGGGCTACAACACCATCTTCGCCAGCCTGTTCGATACCCCGGCCAGCGCCACCGCCAATGTCCCGGTCTTCCTCGCCGGCAATGACGCGGCCGCGGTCGATGCCGTTGCCGAACTGGTCACCGCCTCGGGCTTCGCGGTCGAAAAGGTCGGCGGCCTCGATGGCGCCCGCCTGGTCGAGCCGGTCGGCATGCTGAACATCCGCTTCGGCTACGGCCTCGGCCAGGGCACTGCCATCGCCCCGACCTGGCTGAAGCTGGCGGCGTAAGCCGCCACTTTCTCCGAGATCGAAACAAAGCAGGGCGCCATCTGGCGCCCTGCTTGCGTTCGTCGTCGATGTCGAGGAAGCGTCTCCGGACGCCGTGATCCTGGAGCATCCAATGTCGTACCCCACCCTCGCGTCCCGCCTGTTGCTGGTGGCCGCCGGCCTCTGCGGCGCGCTCGGCGTCGCCGCGGCGGCCCGGGCCAGCCATGCAGGTGACGACAATCTTAGGATCGCCGCGAATTTCCTGCTGCTGCACGCGCCGGTACTGATCGGGCTGAGCCTGCTGGCAGTGAACCGCGTTGCGGTGGCGGCAGGCGCCGTGCTGCTAGTCGGGTTGGCGCTGTTTGCCGGCGATCTCGCGGCACGCGCGCTGCTCGGCGGCGCGCTGTTCCCGCTGGCCGCGCCGCTCGGTGGTGGCGGGCGGATCATCGGCTGGCTGCTGGTGGCGCTGGCTGGGGCGGTGGGGTGGCGGGGCCGGTAGTTTGCTGCCCCACCGCCTCCCAGCCTCCCCCATTAAGGGGGAGGTGCCGGCCGGTGTGTCAGGTACGATCGAGCCACAAGCTCGACTCTTCACCTCCCCCTTGATGGGGGAGGCTGGGAGGGGGTGGGGCAGCCCGCACTGCACCAAAAACAAAGGGCGACCCGCGGGCCGCCCTTGTTCAATTCACACTGCTGTCGCCCTTATTTCGGCGCCAGCACCATCACCATCTGGCGGCCTTCGGAGCGCGGCGAGGATTCGACCTTCGCCTTGGCTTCGAGCTCGGCCTGCACCTTGACCAAGAGCTGCATGCCCAGTTCCTGGTGCGCCATTTCGCGACCGCGGAAGCGCATCGTCACCTTCACCCGGTCACCGTCCTCGAGGAAGCGGTGTACCGCTTTCATCTTGGTCTCGTAATCGTGCGTGTCGATGTTCGGACGCAGCTGGATTTCCTTGACCTCGATCACCTTCTGCTTCTTGCGCGCTTCGGCCGCCTTCTTCTGGGCAGCGTATTTGAAGCGGCCGAGATCGAGCATCTTGGCAACAGGCGGAACCGAGTTCGGGGAAATGATGACGAGATCGAGTCCCTGCTCCTGCGCCTCGGACAACGCCTCGCGCGTCCGCACGACGCCACGGTTGGCGCCTTCGGCATCAATCAGCTGGACATCGGGGGAGGAGATATCTTCGTTAGATTGCGGCCCATCTTTCTGGGGCGCGACGGGTCTCATGGGACGACGAATGGGAGGCGATCCTTCGATTGTTACCGGAGCGGCGGGAGATCGCGGCTAAAATCGTGCTGCGTCGGCCATAAGTCAACACCGGAACAGACAAGAAACAGCATGCAAGCGCGGTTTGATGACAAACTGTTGCCGCGAAGGCTAACGCGAGGCAAAAGGCCGAGCACGAGAATGGAGTCGGGGACGCGTGGAACCTGCGGTTGAGTATCTCGAGGTGGGCGAGGGGGCCGAGGCGCGCCGCATCGCCATGCTGCGCCGCCCCGGCAAGTCCCCCGGCATTTTCTGGCTCAACGGCTACCGTTCCGACATGGGCGGCACCAAGGCCTCGGCGCTCGACGCCTTCGGCGCCGAGCAGGGCCTCGCCGTCACCCGCCTCGATCACTCCGGCAACGGTCTGTCGGGCGGCGATTTCCTTGGTGGCACGGTGAGCCGCTGGCTCGAGGAATCGCTCGCGGTGTTCGCCACCACCTCTGGGCCGCAGGTCATTGTCGGCTCCTCGCTCGGCGGCTGGCTGGCGCTGCTGATGGCGCGCGAGTTGCGCCGGCGGGGCGAGGGCGATCGGGTGAAGGCGCTGGTATTGATCGCTCCCGCCGTGGATGCGACGGCCGAGCTGATGACCAAGCGGATGAGCAAGGCGCAACTGGCAGCACTGAAGCGCGACGGCGTGGTGCAGCGGCCCTCGCAATATTCCGACGAACCCTATCCCTATACGGCCAAGCTGATCGAGGACGGCAACCAGCATCACCTGATGTTCGGCCGCGGCATCGATGTCGGGGCGCCGGTGACGATCCTCCAGGGTGGCAAGGACCCCGATGTGCCGCGCGAGCACGCCATGCGGCTGGTGCAGCACCTGCTCACCGACCCCGTCACCTTCACCCTGATCCCCGATGGCGACCATCGGTTGAGTCGCCCCGAGGATCTCGAGCTGCTGAAAGCCGCGGTCGAGCGCGAGATCACCGCGCCGCCCGAGCAGCTGGAGCTGGAGCTTTAGGATCGAACTGGTCCGCTGGTGCGGGCTGCCCCCCCACCCCTGTCCCCTCCCCGCAAGGGGGAGGGAGACCCCTACACTAGCATCTCAGTCTGCGTCTCCCTCCCCCTTGCGGGGAGGGATCAAGGGTGGGGGTCCACAGCCACCGGCCCATATTGGTTCAGCCGAACCGCAGCGGCGTCTTCTGCCGCCCATCCCCATCGAAGTTGTTCGGATCAAGCCAGCGCTCGAAGCCGGCCTTTTTCGCCGGCCATTCGCCGTCGAGCATCGAGAACCAGGCGGTATCGCGGTTCTCGCCCTTCATGATCATGTGCTGGCGGAACAAGCCCTCATAGCTGAAGCCGAAGCGCCTCGCGGCGCGTTTGCTCGGTTCGTTCCGATCGTTGCATTTCCACTCGAAGCGGCGATAGCCGAGATCCTCGAAGATGTGGCGGGCGAACAAATACAGCGCCTCGGTGGCGCGCGGCGTGCGGGAAATGGCCGGGCCCCAGTAGATCGAGCCGATCTCGATGACGCCGTGCTCCGGCACGATGCGCATCAGCGCCTGGCGGCCACCCGCCTTGCCGGTCGATTTGTCGATGACGGCGAAGAGGATCGGGTCGGCCTTGCCGAGGACGCTCTGGATGAACGCCTCGGTATCGGCCTGCGCCTTCGGTGCGTAGTCGCCGAGATAGGCGAAACGAACGTCGCCATCGGGCACGTTCGAGGCTTCGAACAGGTCCGGCGCGTGCGCCATGCTCATCGGTTCGAGCCGCACATAATGGCCCTCGAGCACCACGCGCTGCGGCGGGGTGGCGGGTTTTGGAGCGCTCATTGCCGGCCTTTCCAGATGGCGTCGAGACCTTCGCGATAGGTCGGATAGAGCAGGTCGGCGCCAAGCGCCGCCAGCACTTTCTTCGACGAGACGCGCTTGTTGTCCGAGTAAAAGCTCCGCGCCATCGGCGTCATCTCGGCGGTCTCGAACGGCACCTCGGCGGGCGGCGCGATCCCCATGACGTGGGCAGCGTAGGTGACGAGATCCTGCGGCGGCGCTGGCTCGGTATCGGCGAGGTTGAAGGTCCCCTCGAGATCGCTGAGCGCGGCGCGGGCCGTGATCCGGCCGATATCGGCGACGTGGATGCGGTTGAACACCTGGTTCGGCTTGACGATGCGGCGTGCCGTTCCCTCGCGCAGCTTGTCGAAGGCCGAGCGGCCGGGGCCGTAGATGCCGGCCAGCCGCACGATGAACAGCGGCACGCCGCGCTGTTTGGCATAATCCCTCCAGGCCTGTTCGGCCTCGACCCGCTGCTTCGAGCGGATGTTCAGCGGCCGGGTCGGCGCATCTTCATCGATCCACTCGCCACCGAAATCGCCATACACCCCGACGGTGGAGAAGTAGCCGATCCACTCGAGGTTCGGCGCCGCATCGAGATCGGCGCGGTGCAGGTTCAGCGCCGGATCGCCGCGCTCGTCGGGCGGGATCGACAGGATCACGTGCGTCGCTGCCCTGAGGTCTTCGCTGAGCGTCGTGCCCGGCACTTCGCCATCGAACACGTGGATGCGGTAGGCCGAATCGGCCTCCGATTCGGCGGCTTCGGCGCTGCGCGTCGTGCCGGCGACGGGAATTTGCGGGTCGGCCAGGAGGTGCAGGGCGCGCGCGGTGGCGCGCGAGGAATAACCCATGCCGAAGAAGAACAGGCGCATCTCAGATAGAACTCTAGTTTGCACGCGCCGGCTGGACGACCGCGCTCCACTCTGCCTGGACGCTGATGTCGCCTTCATCGGGCAAAAACGCAAGCGCCAGTGCATCCGCGCGCGCTTTCGTCACAAGCCGGCGCACTGCCCAAACCGCGGCGCCGCGGATCAGCGGCTCAGGATCGGCAAGCCGGGCTTCGGCCAAGGGGATCAGCGTCTCGTCAGCGGAATTGCCCACCGCGATCAGCACGTTCCTCAGGAACCGCGCCTGGCCGATGCGTTTGATCGGCGAGCCGGCGAACAGGCTGCGGAAGCCGGCATCGTCGAGCTGCACCAGGTCGCTCAGCGCCGGGGATTTCAGCTCGTCGCGGGCGCGCAGCTTCAGCTCGTGTGTCTCCGAAGCGAACTTGTTCCAGGGGCAGACGGCGAGGCAATCGTCGCAGCCATAGATGCGGTTGCCCATCGGCACGCGGAATTCCAGCGGAATCGGGCCGGGATGCTCGATATTGAGGTAGCTGAGGCAGCGCCGCGCATCGAGCTGGAACGGCGCCGGAAAGGCGTTGGTGGGGCAGACATCGAGGCAGCGCCGGCAATTGCCGCAGCTCTCGGCATGCGCTTCGTTGGCCGGCAGTTCGGCAGAAGTGAAGATGGCGCCGAGGAACAGCCACGAGCCATACTCGCGGCTGACCAGCACGGTGTGCTTGCCCTGCCAGCCGATGCCTGCGGCCTCGCCCAGCGGCTTTTCCATCACCGGGGCCGTATCGACGAACACCTTCACCTCGGCTCCGGTGCGGCGGTTCAACAGCCCGGCCAGCTCCTTGAGCTTGCCCTTGATGATGTCGTGATAGTCGCGATTGCGGGCATAGACCGAGATATTGCCGAAGGAGCGATGCGCGAGGTCGGCCATCGGGTCGCTGTCGGGCCCATAGTTCATCCCGACCACGATCACTGATCTGGCCTCGGGCCACAGCGCCTCGGGCGAACCGCGCCGCTCCGCGGTCTCCGCCATCCACGCCATCTCGCCATGCCAGTCGTGGGCGAGGGCGGTGCCGAGCTTTTCCGGCAGGTCCGGCCGCGCATCGGCCCGCGCCACGCCGAACGCCTCAAAGCCCAGGGCTTTGGCGCGGTCGCGGAGTTCAGCGAGGAGCTTTGTGTCTGTCACGCCGCGCGGTGTAGCACAGCCAGCGGCCGCGTCAGAAATCGAGATCCGCATATCCGGCTGCCGCCGGCATCCCGGCAACGCGGTCGTTGAGCAGGGTGCGGAAGGCCGGACGGGACTTGATCCGGGCGTACCATTGCCGGGTTTCCGGCGAAGTGTCCCACTGCACGTCGCCCAGGTAGTCGAGGCTGGAGAGGTGCGCCGCGAGCGCGAAATCGGCGAGCGTCATGGTGTCGCCGGCAATCCAGTGCCGGGTGGCGAACAGCCAGTTGAAATAGTGCAGGTGCTCGGCAAGGTTCGCCTTGGCGACGCGCAGCACGCCTGGCTCGGGCGTCATGCCGCGCTGGTCGCGCTTGACGATCTTTTCCTCGAGCACATAGCGGGTCACTTCGTCATTGAGCTTGACCAGCACCCATTCGAGCAGCCGCCACATCTCGTTGCGCAGCGCCGCGTGCGACGGGAACAGCCCAGCGACCGCGGCCGGCACATATCGATCCTCGATGGCGTGGATCACCGCGAGCGTTCCCACCACCGGCGGCTCGCCGTCCTCGGCGAGGATCGGCACCGTCGCCGCCGGATTGATCTCGAGCAGCCCCGGCTCACGCCGCCAGGGCTTGATGTCCTCGAGGTCGATGCCGACGCCATATTCGGCGAACATCAGACGGGCGAGGCGGGAGGAGGGGTCGAGCCTGTGCTGCAGCAACCTTGGCATGCGGTGAAACGATCCTTGCCGATCCTTGGCGGGCCCGGGCAAATCGCGCTAGATGCGACGCTTGCCGCCCTTCCGGTGGGATGAGTTAGGGGATCAGATGAACGCCGATCAAGGTCTTTTTGTGCCGCTGATCCTAGGGATTATCGAGGGCCTTACCGAATTCCTACCGGTCTCCTCGACCGCCCACATCCTGCTCGCGGGGCACTTTCTCGGCTTCAACAGCCCGGGCCGGGTGTTCGAGGTGCTGATCCAGCTGGGCGCCATCCTCGCCATCCTGGTGGTGTATTTCCAGCGCCTGCTCAGCATCGCCAGGGACGCGATCGCGAGGAAACCCGGGGCTCTGCGCTTCATCCTCGGGGTCATTCTCGCCTCCTTCCCGGCGGCGATCGCCGGCGTGCTGCTGCACGATTTCATCAAGACGGTGATCTACGAAACGCCGGTGGTGTTCTGCGTGTCGCTGATCGTCGGCGGCATCATCCTGCTCTATGTCGACCAGTTGAAGCTCACCCCGAAGTACACAGATATCTACAACTACCCGCCGCTGCTCTGCCTCTATATCGGGCTGTTCCAGGTGCTGGCGCTGATCCCCGGCGTGTCGCGCTCCGGCTCGACCATTGTCGGCGCGCTGCTCTTGGGCACCGACAAGCGCTCGGCGGCCGAGTTCACCTTCTTCATCGCCATGCCGATCATGGGCGGGGCGTTCGCCTACGATCTCTACAAGAGCCGCGACTTCATCACCGCCGAACTCGGCGCCGCGGTGATCATCGGCTTCGCCGCCGCCTTCGTCACCGCCTTCTTCGTGGTGCGCTATTTGCTCGATTTCATTTCGAAGAACGGCTTCGCCGTGTTCGCCTACTGGCGCATCTTCGTCGGCGCCATCGGGCTATGGGGGATTTTGCTGTTCGGGTGAGTGACGCTTCCGCCGGTGCGGGCTGACCCCCACCCCTGTCCCCTCCCCCTCAAACAGGGGGAGGGAGACGATAGCCTCGATATCCGTGTGAGGGTCTCCCTCCCCATTCTTAGGGGGAGGGGACAGGGGTGGGGGTCAGCCCGCACCAGATCCTAGGTAAGCTGCAAGCCTACCCCGCCATCGCCGCCTTGAACGCCCGCACCACGGCCGGGTCGGTGCGCCGGCGCGTCTCCGCCGCAAAGCCGAGCCGCACCGCCGGGGCGCTGCTGGCCGGGCCGGGTGAGGCGCACGAGCTGTGCACCTCGTCGACCGGCACTGCAGCGAGCAGCGCGCCGACATTGGCGGGCGTCAGCCCCGAGCCGGCCATGATCTTGATCCGCCCACGCGCCGTGGTCAGCGCCGTGGCGATGTTGTCGACCCCATCGAGCGCCACGTGCACGCCGCCCGAAGTGAGGATGCGCTCGAACTTCAGTGCGATCGCCGCTTCCGTCGCCTCGGCGAAATCCGGTACCAGGTCGATCGCCCGATGGAGGGTCGAGCCGAGCCCCTCGGCCTGCTCCTGCAGGCGCGCCAGCACCTTGAGATCGAGTTCGCCATTCGGCCGTGACGCCCCCAGCACCACGCCGGCGAGGCCGGCGGCGCGGATAGCGTCGATATCGCCGAGCATGGCGTCGAGGTCGGCGCCGTCGCAGACGAAATCACCGCTGCGCGGCCGGACGATGGCGTAAACCGGAATCGGCGCCGTCGCGGCGAGCCGCATCAGGCCGGCCGACGGGGTGAGGCCGCCCAGTTCGAGCCCCGAGCAGAGTTCGATCCGGTCGCCGCCGCCGGCAATGGCGGCAGCGAGGCTTTGCGGGTCGGCGACGCAGACTTCAAGCAGGCGGCTGGTCACGCGGCGTTCTCCGTAAAACCGAGGATAGCGGCCCCGACGAGGCCGGGCTCTAGCGTGAGTCGCGAGGGCACCACCAGCGGTTCGCTGAGCCGGCGCAGGATGCGCTGCCGCACCGCGGTGTCGAGCAGCGCGATGAACTCCGGCACCTTGCCGAGCCCGCCGCCCACCGGCACGATGCTGGCGCCGATGACATTGACCACCAGTGCTAAAGGTCCGGCGACGAGGTCGATCTGCACCTCGATGGTGCGGGCTGCCTTGGCGTCGCCGGCCCGCCACGCTTCGACGATCGCCGTGCTGGGCAGCTCCATACCGTGGAGGTGCCTGTGCAGCCGCTCCATGCCGCGCGCCGCGCCGATCGTGTCGACGCAGCCCACCTGGCCGCAGCCGCAGGCAATGCGCGGGATACCGATCGGCGGGTTGCCGGCCGAGGTGGCGGCCACGGGACCGTGCCCCCACTCGCCGGCAAAGCCGCCAGCGCCATTGACGACGCGACCATCGATGACGATGCCGCCGCCCACCCCGGTGCCGAGGATGGCGCCGAAGACGATGCGATGCCCGCGACCGGCACCCTCGATGGCTTCGGCCAGCGCGAAGCAGTCGGCATCGTTGGCAATGAATACCGGCCGGCCGAGCTCCGTTGCGAGGTCGGTCGAGAGCGTGCGGCCATCGATGCAGGGGATATTGGCGCAGGTGATGATGTCGGTGGCCGGGTCGACCACCCCGGTGATCGAGATGGCGATCGGCGTGTCCACCGGTGCGCCGGCCGCCTCGGCGACGCCACGGATGGCGGCGACGAACGCCCCGAAGTCGTCGAGCGGCGTCGTCACCCGGCCCAGCGGCGTCAGCTCGGCGGGGTTTTTGGCCAGCGCCGCCTTGATCCCGGAGCCGCCAATATCGAAGCAGATAATCATCACTGTTGAGTGCTTTCTAACGAGCAGGCATCTACGTTCGTCGAACGTGGCCGACTCGGGCCGCGCGGAAGGTGCGATGACGGATAATGGTTGAACAGGCCCGGCAGCAGGCGACCCCCACCATCGACGATGTCGCGGCTCTCGCCGGGGTGTCCCGCGCCGTGGCGTCGCGCGCGCTCTCGTCCGAAAAGCGGCCGGTCTCGGCGGAAAAGCGCGAGCGGGTG
This sequence comes from Devosia sp. Root105, assembly GCF_001424865.1. NCBI lineage: Bacteria > Pseudomonadati > Pseudomonadota > Alphaproteobacteria > Hyphomicrobiales > Devosiaceae > Devosia > Devosia sp. Root105. The sequence goes on along the minus strand of NZ_LMCR01000001.1, from coordinate 53,581 downwards.
CTGCAGGCGGCGGCCGAGCTCGGCTATCGCGTCAACCTCTTGGCGCAGAGCCTCACCACCAAGACGGTCAATCTGATCGCCGTGGTGGTCAACCACATCCACGACCTCTCGGACCTCGACCTGTTCGATCGGCTGCTGGCCGAGACCCAGGCGATCGGCAAGCAGGTGATCCTGATCCGCGTCGGCTCGGTCGACAAGGTCGAGGAGTTCCTGCGCCAGGGCGTCGCCTACCATGTCGACGCGGCGCTGGTGTTCTCTGATTTCGCAGATGCCGAGACGGTGCGGAAGATGTTCCGCTCTGATCTCGTGGTAATGCTCAATGGCCGGCACGACCGGCTGTCGCCGACGGTGATCCCCGACGAGGCGATGGGCATCCACCAGGCCGTCGCCGACGCGGCGCAGCACGGGGTAAAGACCGCGGCGCTGGTCACCGGCCGTGCCTCCTCGCTGGTCGAACAGGCGCGGATCGCGTCCTATCTCAGCGCTTTCAGTCAGCATGGCATCGAGCTCGTCCAGACCGTCCAGGGTGATTATTCCTATCAGAGCGGGCACGCCGCAGCGCCCGCGGTTGTCGGCTTCGATTGCCCCGATGCCGTGTTCTGCACCTCGGACGCCATGGCGATGGGCATTCTGGACGTCTGCCGCGAGGATTTCCCCGGCAACCGTCCGACCCGTTTCCGGCTCTACGGCTTCGACAACCTGTCGCTGACCGATTTTGATGCCTACCCGATCTCGTCCATCGGCTACGACAAGGCCGACTACGTGCGCCAGATGGTGCGCTTCCTCGCCGACCCCACGGCGTTCACGCCGGGCCAGCCACCGGTGCTGATCCCGACGCGGTTCGTGCCGCGGAAGACCAGCTAAGCTCGCAGTAGACCTCCATCCTCACCGGTGGTGGGGAAATATCGGTTGCCCACCACCACCCCCACAAAATGTTCCGGGCCGCCTTGGGGGACGGCCCGGCATTCGGCTGGAGCAGCGGCAAAGGGAGAACAGCGCCGCCCCGGCCAGTTCTTACCAGAGCGCGATCAGCTCAGGCGGGTTGGCAGTCTCGCCCCACCACTTCTTGTAGTTCGCTGCGTAGGCGCCCGACTGGATGTAGTCGGACACGAACATGTCGAGCCAGCGCACGAATTCCGGATCGCCCTTGGCGACGGCAATGCCGATCGGGTCGTTCGAGTAGAGACCCGGAAGGGTCACGAGGCTCGGGTTCTTGGTGGCGAGGTAGTCGAGCAGCGACGAGTCTTCGATCGCCGCGTCGACGCGCTTCTGCTGCAACTGCAGCACGCCATCGGGCGCGAACTGGTCGACATAAACCAGCTCGGCGGTCGGCACGGCGGTCTTGATGAAGGTCTCGCCGGTGGTGCCGCGGCCGACCACGATCTTCTTGCCGGCGAGGCCTTCGAGCGAAGTGATGCCCGAGTCGGCCTGGACGATGACGCGCAGGCCCGCGCGGTTATAGGGGATGGTGAAGTTCACCGACTTGGCGCGCTCGAGCGTCGCCGAGGTGTTGGCGACCACGATATCGAGCTGGCCCGAGACCAGCATCGAGATGCGGGCGTCACCCGACACGTCGGTGAATTCCACCGGCACGCCGAGCTTGGTGGCGATCATGTTGGCGACGTCGACGTCGTAGCCGACCGGGTTGTTCTGGTCGTCGCGGAAGCCGATCGGCTCGCCGCCGAGCGATACGCCGATGCGCACGACATTGCGGCCACGGATGTCGTCGAGCATGCCGGCAAAGGCCGGGACGGCCGTGGTGGCGACGAGCGCCAGCGCGGCGATAGCAGTCAGAATACGCTTCATGGGTTGGTTCCTCTCCTTGTCAGATAGTCTTCGCTGCGCGGAGTTCTGCTTCCGGCATCGAGTCGTCCCAGAGCCAGTAGCGGATCTCGCCCTGGCACCTGAAATTGAACACTTCGTGGTTGCCCTTCGCGTCGACAGCGTGGATCACCACCCCGCCAAGGAACCCGTCGGTGAGTTCGCTGAGCTCGTCGACCGCGAGCTTCACCGCATCGCTGATCGAGTAACCGAGCTTCATGGCGAGGACGATGGTGCGGCTGGTGGCGCAGCGCATCGTCATCTCGCCGGTATGGGTACAGGCCGCGGCCCCGTAGCGGCTGTCGGCATAAAAGCCGGCGCCGGGGATCGGGCTGTCGCCGAGCCGGCCCGGATATTTCCAGGCCCAGCCCGAGGTCGAGGTCGCGGCATGGATGCCACGCGCCGGGTCGGCGCTGAGATAGACCGTGGTATCGCGCACCCGCTCCGGATCGGTGATGGTCTTGAGCAGCGGCGCCAGTGGCGTGTTGGGGAAGGCCGCCTTCTGCTCCGGCGTCATTTCCTGTTCGAGCCGCTCCCACCACACGCGCTTCGAATCCTCGAGCAGCACATTATCGACCGAGAAACCGGTTTCAGTGGCGAAGCGGCGAGCGCCCGCGCCGGTCAGCATGACATGCGGCAGCTGTTTCATCACCTCGTGGGCCAGCCGGGCTACCGGGATGGTGTCGGGCACTGCGCCGACGCTGCCGACTTCGCGCGTCGTGCCGTCCATCACCGCGGCATCGCACTCCATCACACCCAGCATATTGGGCCAGCCGCCATGGCCGACGCTGCGCACCTTGGTTTCGGCTTCGACTTTCGAAATGCCGGCGACCATGGCCGTCAGGCTGTCGCTGCCCGAGCGCAGCATCTCGACGGTCGTCGGGATGCCGGGCCAGCCTTCCGCATTGGCGATGAACAACATGGTGGTCAGTCTTTCCGCATCTTGGAGAGAAACTGCGCGACGCGCGGCTGTGCGAGGCCGCCATCGCTGGCGAAGAACTTTTCGGTCGGCAGGTCGACCAGCAGCACGCCCTTCTCGAGAAAGACGATGCGGTTCGAGATCTGCCGCGCGAACTCGATTTCGTGCGTCACGAACACCATGGTGGTGCCGTCCCGGGCGAGCTTGGCGAGGATGTCGAGCACTTCCGAGGTCATCTCGGGGTCGAGCGCGCTGGTGACCTCGTCGAGCAAGAGGTAGCGCGGCTTCATCGCCAGGGCGCGGCAGATGCCGACGCGCTGCCGCTGCCCGCCCGAGAGCTGCGCCGGATAGGCATCGGCCCGATCGCCGAGGCCCACCTGGGTGAGCAGCGCCCGGCCCTCGGCCTCGGCCTCTGCCTTGGGCCGTTTCAGCACCTCGATCGGCGCCAGCGTGATGTTCTGCAGCGCCGTCATGTGCGGGTAGAGGTTGAACAGCTGGAACACCGTGCCGCTGCGCTTCCGCGCCTCGGCCAGTTCCTTGGGCTTACTGACATCGAAATCGTCGACGGTGATCTTGCCGGCATTGAGCTTTTCGAGCCCGTTGATGCAGCGGATCAGCGTCGACTTGCCCGACCCGGATGACCCAAGGATCGACACCACTTCGCCGGGGTTCACCGTGAGGTTCACCCCGTCGAGCACGGTGACCGGGCCAAAGGCCTTCTTGACGTTTTCGACTTTCAGCATGCTTCAGAGGCCCCGGAAGGCGCTGTGCGCCCGCAGACGTTTTTCGGCCCAGGCGCCCAGCGAGGCGACCGCCTTGGCGGCGAGGTAGTAGAGGATGCCGACCGCGGTCCACACGATGAACGGCTTCAGCGTCCTCAAGTTGAGCGTGGCGCCGATCTTGGCGAGGTCGAGCACGCCGATCACCGAGATCAGCGAGGTGACCTGCAGCTGGTTGACCAAGAGCGCCGTCAGCGGTCCGATCGAGAAGGCGGCGGCCTGCGGCGCGATCACGTGGCGCAGCACCTGCCAGCGGCTGAGCCCGAACACCCGCGCCGCCTCGACCTGGTCGCGCCCGATCGATTCGATCGACGACACCGCGATGACGTAGACAAAGGCCGCGGTATTGGCCGAGAGCGTCACGATCGCCGCCTGCACCGGCGTCACGTTGACGTGGAAGAACGCCGGAAAGCCGAAGAACACCAGGAACAGCTGCACCAGCACCGGCGAGTTCTTCAGGATCTCGGAAACGAAGGTGACGAGCTGCATCAGCACCGGCACGCGGTAGAACCGCACGATGCCCCACAGCACGCCGACCGCGAGCCCGATCAGCGAGGTGACGAGGAACAGCCCCACAGTGACCCCGAGGCCCTGCAGCAGCAGCACGATATCGTAGGGGGTGAACTCGGCGAAACGCATCAGCTCACCTGTTCCTGGAGGTCGCGGTTGAGGCGGCGGTGCAGGAGGGTAATCCCCAGCGACACCAGGTAGGTCAGCGCCGCATAGACCACCAGCAGCACGACATAGACTTCGAACGGCCGGAAGGTATCGGAGGCGACGATCTTGGCCTGCCCGGTCAGCTCGTTGAGCGTGATGGTCGAGAGGATCGATGAGGTGAGGATCATGTTGATCAGCACCGAGCCGAGCGGCCGCACCGAGGTCCGCAGCGCAATCGGCAGCACGATGCGGGTGAAGGTGACTCGCTTCGAAAGCCCGCTGACCTCGGCTGCTTCGAGGATGCCGTTATCGATGGCGAGGATGCCGGCGCGGATCGCGTCCGACGCATAGGCGCCGCCGGCGATCGACAGCGCCACCACACCGGTGGTGAAGGCGTCGATGTAAATGCCGATTTCGGGCAGGCCGTAATAGAAGAAGAACAGCTGCACGATGAACGGGATATTGCGGAACAGGTCGACATAGAGGAAAGCCAGCCGGCTGATCCACTTGCTCGACGAGGTGCGCGCGATGGCGACCAGCATGCCGAGGATGACGCTGCCCACTAGCGCCAGGGCGCAGGCTTCGAGCGTCAATAGCGCCCCCTCGGCCAGAAAGCCGAGATGTGGAATGAGAATGGTGAGATCGAGCCGCACGTGCCCTCCCGCCGAGTGAAACCGGTTTCACTTTATGTGACAGTTCAGCAATGTCAAGCAGGGTATCAGACCAATCCGGCAGGTGTTCGGCCAGTGCGGAACCGAACACACGCCGCCGTGATCGGCATTGGATGCGAAGTGTGACCCCAATGCACTCGACAAGTGACCTCGCTTTTTGCTGGTAGACACCCTGATATTGCCACTCTTGTTGCGAGACCCGTTTTGACCACCCGCCGCCTGTTCCTGATCGGGGGCGCCGCCCTGGCGCTCAGTGCCTGTTCCTCCACCGGCAAGCGCGACCTCACCGCGCGAACCAACGTGATCCAGGTCGACGAGCCGTGGGCCAGCTACTATTCGATGAAGACCGACGAGCCGTTCCCGGTTCCTGGCATCGATATCCGCAAGATCCCGCAGCAGTTCTGGCGCCAGGAAGTCGACTATGCCGGCAACGAGAAGCCGGGCACCATCGTCGTCAACACCTCCGAGCGCTTCCTCTACCTGGTGCAGCCAGGTGGCCGCGCCATGCGCTACGGCGTCGGCGTCGGGCGTGAGGAGGGGCTCAACTTCCGCGGTTCGGCGGTAATCGCCCGCAAGGCCGAGTGGCCGCGCTGGACCCCCACCGCCAACATGATCAAGACCCAGCCCGAGCGTTACGGTCCGGTGGCCGCCGGCCTCGAGCCAGGGCTCAAGAACCCGCTCGGCCCGCGCGCCCTCTATCTCTATCGCAACGGCAAGGACACGCATTTCCGCCTGCATGGCACGCTCGAGCCCTACACCATCGGGCAGTCGGTTTCGTCGGGCTGCATCCGCCTGATCAACCAGGATATCATCGATCTCTATAGCCGCGTCTCCACCGGCACCCGGGTGATCGTCACCGGCTGATCGACCGGTCTGCTCCCGACGCGCCGCGTTGGGCCACCGAGTAAGCGAACCGACGCTGTGCAAGTCCCCCAAACTCGGTGTCATCCCAGCGAAAGCTGGGACCCAACTATCAGCTGGTGCTGGCGGTGAGATGGGTCCCTGCTTTCGCAGGGATGACCGCCGGTGGGTGGGGCGCGACCATAACTTAGCGCCCATGCACTTTCGCGAGGACAACCCCGTGAGCGGGGCATCTCAAGTGCTCGACCTACCCGTCCGGGCAGGGCGCTCCAGGACAGGGTGACAAATCCCGTTCCGCTCATCATTATGGCCCTCCCGGAATCAGCGGTGGGGATGTCCGTGGCATCAAAGGCCAATATCGATGCCTGGTTCGAGCGTATCGGCTTTGCCGGCTCGATCGCTCCCTCGCTGGAGACGCTGAGCCAATTGCATCAGCTGCATCCGGCGGCCATCCCTTACGAAAACCTCGATCCGCTGATGGGCGCGCCGGTCCGGCTCGACCTCGCCAACCTGCAGCAGAAGCTGCTGTTCGATCGTCGTGGTGGCTATTGCTTCGAGCACAACCTCCTGTTCAAGGCGATGCTCGAGGAGCTCGACTTCGAGGTGAAGATGCACGGCGCCCGCGTGCTGTGGGGCCTCGCCGAGGGCGAGGAGCCGCCATTGCGCCACCTGGTGCTGACAGTCGAAGTTGCCGGTGTCACCTATCTCGCCGATGTCGGTTTCGGCGGCCAGACCGCCACAGCGCCGCTCCGGCTGCGCGCCGACGCGCCCCAGGCCACCCCGCTCGACACCTACCGCCTGCTCGAAGCCGACGGCACCTGGCAGGTGGAGATCGAGATCGCCGGTGCGTGGCACGCGCTTTACAGCTTCGAGCGCACCGAACGCAGCATGGACGAGCTGGCCAGGCTGAACGATGAAGCCGACTCGTCGCCGTTCTTCACCCAGAACCTGCTGGTCGCCAAGGTCGAGAAGGCCCGGCGCGTCGCCCTGTTCAATAGGAAGCTCAACATCCACACCGTCGGCGCGCCGAGCGAGGGCCGGCTGATCAATTCGACCGCCGAACTGCGCGAGCTGCTCACCGGCACCTTCGGTCTGCAGCTGCCCAATGATGAGCGGCTCGAACTGGCGCTGCAAAAGATCATCGAACGCGAGTCCGACTGATGGCGCCAGTCTATGTCGACCCCGACAAGGTGCTCGAATTCAAGGACGAGCAGGCCTTCTACGATTGGCTCAGCCAGCACCACGACAGCTGGGATGAAGTCTGGATCAAGATCCACAAGGTCGGCTCTGGCCTGCCCTCGATCACCGCCAAAGAGGCGATCGACGCCATCCTCTGCTGGGGCTGGATCGACGCGGTGCGCAAGGGCTTTGACGACAAGAGCTTCCTGCAGCGCTACACCCGCCGCGGCCGGAAAAGCATCTGGAGCAAGATCAACGTCGACAATGTCGCGCGGCTGGTCAAATCCGGCCGGATGACCGAGCACGGCATGAAGCATGTCGAGGCCGCCAAGGCCGACGGCCGCTGGGACAAGGCCTACGGCGCCGGCAAGGACATGAAGATCCCCGATGACCTCCAGGCGGCAATCGACGCCGAACCGGCGGCCAAAGAGATGCTCGGCCGGCTCAGCGAGCAGAACCGCTTCGCCATTGCTTTCCGCACCCACAACATGAAGACCGAGGCCGGGCGGAAAAAGAAGATCGAGAGCTTTGTCGAGATGCTGAAGCGCGGCGAGACCATCCATCCGCAGGGCAAGCAGAAGTGACCGTCTGGGTGGCGTTCCTGCGCGCCGTCAATGTCGGCAAGCGCCAGATGAAGATGGCGGAACTGCAGGCGCTCTGCGCGGAGCTCGGCTACACGGGCATCAAGACCATCCTCGCCAGCGGCAATGTGCGCTTCGAGTGTGGGCACGACCCCAAGGCGGAATTGGAAGCGGCGATCGAAAAACGCTGGGGCTGGTTTTCCGAGGCGGTGATGCGCTCGGGCCCCGAGATCGAGGCCATGCTGGCGGCAAAACCCTTCGCGGCCTATCCGGAGGCGGGGAACTTCCACCGCTACGTCATGCTGTTCGACAAGCCGTTGCCCGCGGGCGCGAGCTATACCGGCATCCCCGACAATTACGACGTGGTGCGGGCCGAGGCGCGCGAAATCTATCTCGTCGGCTACCGCCAGTCCGACGGTCGGCACGGTCCGGGGCTGGACAAGTTCGACCGGCAGTTGGAGAAGGGCGCGGTCGCTACCATGCGCAACTGGAACACCATCCCCAAGGTCCTCAATTGATCACTGTCCTCGGCTCCACCAATCTCGACCTGATCGGCACCGTCAGCCGCATCCCCAAGCCCGGCGAGACCGTGCCCGGGGACCAGTTCTCGATGGCGGCCGGCGGCAAGGGCGCCAACCAGGCGCTGGCCGCCCGTCGCGCCGGAGCCGAGGTCCGGATGTTCGCTGCCGCCGGCACCGACAGTTTCGCCGATGAAGCGCTGAAGCTGCTGCGCGCCGACGGTGTGGACCTCACCCACGTGCGCGTCGTCGAAGGCGCCACCGGCATCGCCATGATCTTCGTCGATGAGGCCGGCGAGAACGTCATCGCCATCCTCCCCGGCGCCAACGGCACCATGGGGCGGGCTGACGCCGATGCAGCGCTCGAGGGGCTGGGCATCGGCTCGGTGCTGATGCTGCAGCAGGAGATTCCGCAGGCGGCCACCGAGCGCGCGCTGGAGCTGGCCAAGGCCCAGGGCGTCGTCTCGATCCTCAACACCGCGCCGTTCCTGAAGACCACCAAGGCGGTGGCCGAACAGGCCTCGATCGTCATCGCCAACGAAACCGAGTTTGAACTGCTGACCGGCGCCGGCGTCGACCGGCTCGATGCCGCGATGACCGATTGGGCGAAATCGCAGAATCAGACGGTGATCGTCACCCTCGGCCCCGACGGCGCCCGCGCCGCCACCCCGACCGGCAGCTTCGCCGTTCCGGCAATGAAGGTCGATCCGGTCGACACCGTCGGCGCCGGCGACACCTTCTGCGGCTACCTGGCGGCAGGGCTGGATCGCGGCCTCGACCTCGAAGCCGCCATGCGCCGCGCCGCCGTGGCCGCCAGTCTTGCGGTGCTGAAGCCGGGCGCCCAGCCGTCTGTGCCGTACCTGCGCGACGTCGAGGCGGCGCTGAAGTAGGGCGGCATGGAGCGGGTCTGGCTTGGGGGCAAGGTTGTTGAACTGATCCCCAGCATACATGCCGACGAGCGCGGCGCTCTCGCCGCCCTGGCGTTCGACCGGCATCGCTTTGCCGCGGTCAGGAGCTTCATCGTCGAGGCCCCGGATGGGGCCCTCCGGGGCGGCCACGGACATCACCGGGGCCGACAGCTGTTGGTGCGGCTGTCCGGCAGCATCGACGTCGAGCTCCGCTATGGTGGAACCGTCGAGCGGCTGACCCTCGATGACAGGCTCCGTGCTGTTCTTGTCGAGCCGCCGGTCTGGGCCAGTCAGACCTATCGGGGCGAGCGCGCGAGCCTGCTGGTTCTGTGCGACACCGCCTACGATCCCGACGACTACTCCGAGGACCCCGTCTAGTGCCTCGTAAACGCATCGCCGTACTCGGGGCTGGTATTCTCGGCTCCAGCCTGGCGCTTTTGCTCGCCCGCCGTGGCCACGACGTGACCGTGTACGACAAGGAGAGTGAGCCGGTCGCCTGCGCCAGCCGCTGGAACGAAGGTAAGATCCACCTGGGATATCTGTATGGGGCAGATGACAGTCTCAGGACGGCCCGGCACATCCTCCCCGGCAGCCTCAGCTTCGGGCGCGTGCTGTCAAAGCTGCTGGAGGCCGACCTCAGGCCGCACACTACCTCCAGAGATGACATCTACCTCGTACATCGCAACTCGGTCGTCGACGCCGCCACCCTGGAGCGGACCTTCGGCCGGATCGACGACCTGCTGCACGAGCACCCGGGAGCGCGGAACTACCTGGTCGATGTCTCGGCGGCACGGAGCCGGAAGCTCTCGCCGGCCGAATGGGGCGCGATCAGCACCTCGGACGAGGTGGTTGCCGGATACGAAGTTCCCGAACGCTCGATCAACACGCAGTGGGTCGCCGGGAGCCTGGCCGCGGCGCTGCGCAGCCAACCCCGCGTCACGTTGCGGCTGGAGACGACGATCACCGAGGCAAAGCCCGTGGCCGGCGTCGATGGGAAATGGCAGGTGGCTACCAACGATGGGGCGCGGGAGCCGTTCGACGTGGTGGTCAATGCCCTGTGGGAAGGTCGCCTGGCCGTGGACCTGACTGCGGGCATCACGCCCGAGCCGGGATGGTCGCACCGCTTCCGCTATTGCCTCTTCATTCGCACCAAACGACCGGTTGCGCTGCGAAGCGCCCTCATCACCGTCGGAGGTTTTGGCGACGTCAAAAACTACAATGGACGCGACTTCTATATGTCCTGGTACCCGGTCGGCATGGTCAGGCAGGGCAGCGGCATCACCCTCGAGCGACCCGAAGCGCTGGACGCGGCGGCCACGGAACGATTTGTCGACGCCGTGCGAGCTCGGCTGGGAACCCTGCTCCCAGGGACCGAGGCGGTTTTCGAGGCGGCCGAGGACATCAAGGTCCGGGGCGGTTTCGTCTTCGCCCAGGCCAGGGGATCGGTCGACGACCCCGCGGCGAGCATCCATCGGCGCGACCGTTTCGGCGTGCAGCGCGAAGGCAGCTACTATTCCGTCGATACTGGCAAGTACTCGACTGCACCGTGGATGGCCGAGCAGCTGGCCGCCGAGATTTCGGGAGGTTAGCGGCCGTGCTGGACCAATCCTTGCCGCCGGTCGCGCCCTGGCAGCCGAAGGTGACCGCGCTGGTCCCCTGCTACAACTCCGCCGCCTTCGTCACCCGGGCGCTGGATAGTCTCGCCGCCCAGACCTGGCCGAACCTCGAGATCCTGATCGGCGAGGATTGCTCGACCGACAATACCTTCGACATCGTCACCGCCTTTGCGGCGACCCGCGGCAACGTGCGCGTCCTGCGGCGCAGCGAAAATCTTGGCTGGCTGCGCAACGCCAACGACCTGATGGCCAACGCCACCGGCGAGCTGATGTTCTTTGCCTTCCACGACGATGCGGTCGAGCCGAGCTATGTCGAAAAGCTCGTCGCGGCGCTGCGCGACAACCCCGGCGCGGTGCTGGCCTATACCGATATGCAGCTGTTCCAGCCGGATGGGTCGGGCGAGATCAAGGTGTTCGACGCCCTTGCCGCTGCCCACACACCATTGGCGCGCGGCCTGGTGATGGGCGGCCTCGTGACCGACTGGTGGCTGCCTAATCGCGGACTGTTCCGCTCCTGGGCCTTCGCACGGGCCGGTGGGATCAAACCCAATGCCGAAGGTGAGTTCTCGGCCGACTGGACCTGGCTCCTGCATCTGTCGCTGCTCGGCGATTTCGTCCGCGTGCCCGAAACGCTCTGTCGAAAATACTTCCAGAAAACCAGCCTCAGCCGGAACTGGGCCTTCAGCCCCGCGCAGCGCCGCGCCCTGCGCCAGGCCGGCATGCGCGAGGTGTGGAACAGCCGGCTCGACCTGCCACGCCGCGCCGTCCTGGCCGTCTATATCGGGCTGAACCTGGCGCGGCTGGGCGTGCTGTGGCGCCGGGCCACCGCACCAACTGGCCGCTAGAGCGCTTTCAGGAAAAAAGCCTGTCCCGCGAAGGCGGGGCATGCAGACTTTTCCTCCTCGAAAGCGCGGCCAAATCAAAGACCTGGAGCATTTCATCGATTTAAAGAAACGGTGAAATGCTCTAGTCCAGCTTCACTCGCTGTTCGTACGCCCGCAGCATCGGTTCGAGGTGATCCTCGAACAGCAGCCCCGGCTTTTCCTCGAGCGCCATCGGGTAGGCGGCTTCGGCGGCGAGCGACAGGCCGAGAAAGGCGATCAGGCCTTCCGCCGTGCCGGGGGCGGCGAAGCGGTAGTGGCCGGTTTCCAGTCGTTGCAGCAGCGCTTTCTTCGAGGCGATCATCTTCTCGGTGACGCCGATGCCGTTGCTCATCGAGCTCGAGAGCTTGACGTAGTCGTGCTGTGGCGTGCCGAGGTGGTGAACGGTTCCAGCGGTGCGCCAGAGCTGCATCAGCAGCTCCAGGTCGGTCATGTTGGTGAGTTCGAGATCGTAGCGCGCGTCGCAGCGCCGGCGGTCCCAGACGATCATCGAGTCCATCGACAGGTTGACGAACTTGTAGGCGCCGGGGGTCAGCACCCGATCCTCGCCATCGCCGACGAAACGCAGGTGCGTGTAGCCGTCATCCATCACCTCGAGCGCCGAAGCAACGATCGGGTGCTCGGCCAGCGCCGCGACGGCCAGCTCGAGCTTCCGCGGTTTCAGCCGGTCGTCGGCATCGAGGATGGCCACATAGGGGGCGCTGATGCGGTCGAGCGCCAGGTTGCGGGCCCGCGACGCGCCGGCGCCGACCCGGCCGGAGCTGAGGAAATGGAAGCGCTCGTCGACGAGACCGGCACGGCCGAGCAGCTCTTCGTAGTCCTCGCCGTCATCGGTGACGATCCAGGCTTCCCAGTCCGCATGGGTCTGCTGGAGGACGCTGCGAACCGCCTGTTCAATCAGGCTCTCGGCCTTGTAGGCGGGGATCACCACCGCCACCGTGCTGTCGGTCAAAGTCATGCTCCCCGCCGGGGCGGCGGTCTTGATTGGGAAGGGTCCCAGACCCATATCACGGGCATGGAACGGCGCCACTGAAACTCGGGCCGCTCCACACCGTTGCTTGGAACAAGGACGATACGGATGTCGCGCGTCTCCATGTTTTCGGCGCCCTTCCTGCTCGGCTTCGACGCGTTCGAGGAACGCATCGATCGGTTGAGCAAAGCCGCCGATGGCTATCCGCCTTACAATATCGAGCGTTCGCTCGATAACGAGGGCGCGGAGACCTTTCTGATTTCCATCGCCGTCGCGGGGTTCGGCCTGGCCGACCTCGAGGTGACGGTGGAGGATAACCAGCTGCTGATCCGCGGCCGGCAGAAAGACGACGCCAGCCGGCAATACCTGCATCGCGGCATCGCCGCGCGGCAGTTCCAGCGAAACTTCCTCCTCGCCGACGGCATGGTGGTCAAAGACGCGATGTTACGGAACGGCATGCTGATGCTCGCAGTTGTTCGTCCGAGAGCCGAAAAGATCGCCCGCCGTATCGAGATCCGTTCTGCCTAGAAAGGGGAACATGAAGTGCAAGAGAACAGAGAACACCCCATCGACAATCCCCTGCGGAACCTGACCCCGGCCCAGTTCATGGCGCTCGGCGGCAATGCAGTGGTCTACGTCAAGCACGTCAAGGGCGCGGACATGGGTCCGATCCTGCCCGACAGCGAATTCAACGAGGACTCCGACTTCCACATCGTGGTCTCGGCCGACGGCTCGCCGTTAATGGTCGGCGACAGCGAGGAAGCGGTCGAGGAATGGCTGAGCGACAAGTCGTTCGGCATCGTCACGCTGCACTGAACGGGGGTGGCGTGAGCGCAGCCCGCGCCCACGCCCAAACCCGTTAGTCGCCGAGGCTGTCGAGGTCGACCTTGTTGACGCTCACCATTTTGGTTTTGCGCACGAAGCCGTAGAGCACGTCGGGCTCGGAGCGGTCCCAGGCAATGCCCTGGCCGGCAATGGCGAGCGGCACCGTGCCGATCCAGTTGAGCGTCGAGCCGATCTTGAGCAGTTGCATCACATAGGCTTCGGCCGGGTCGTGACCGCTGAGATAGAGGTTACCGTCCGGCCCCCACGAGCCGCCCGAGTTCGACATGTCGTCGAACTTTTCCACCACTGCATCCGGAATCACATAGGCCGCGGCCACCTGCCAGTCGGGGTGAAGCGCACCACCTGCGTATTGTATTTGTTGCCATAGGCGACGGGGCTCTTGTCGAACACCCGGTTGTAATTGGCAAAGCCGCCCCACCAGCTGCCGTCGGCCGCCCGATCCACCCAGGTAAACGAGCCGATCTGAATGCCGAAGCTGTGGCTCTCGAGGTGGTCGAGCGTCGCCGCGTCGAAAATCTCCAGCGACGAGGTCATTGGCCATACCGGGTAGTTGGAATGGGCGACATAGACCTTGCCGTCGACCACCGTGGCGCTGTCGAAATGGATGGCGCCGATATCCTCGTAGTCGCGGCTGAGCACCGGCTGCTTGCTGCCCTTGGCGTATTTGGCGATCGAGGTGTTGTCGATGGCGTAGAAATGCTCGGCGTCGACGCCGATCGCCTGGTTGATCTCGGGAATCTCGAAGCTGTCGAGCACGCTCGAGGTCATCGCCACCGGCTCGGCGGCGAGGCTGAGCGTAACAACGACAGGGGCAACACAATTGAGGGCGACAACAAGCGTTGCCGCCAGCGACAATCTGGCAAACATCACATTCTCCTGAACGGCCTGGCTGGCGCACTTAAGGCGGCGCGACCACGGAGACGCTAGGCGTGCTCGGTGAAGCTGATGTGACGGGGCGGGCTCCCTACCCCTTGTGGGCAGGGCAATCGCATATGGGAGGCGCCGGATGAGGGATGCTGCAAAACCCCCGTGGCTCCCCGCACCCCCTCTCTTCCCGAAAACTAAGGACTTAGCTGCGCTAAGCCCAAGTTTTCGCTTTCTCCCCCGCCAAGGGGAGAGTCCCGACTGATACTCCGGCGCAAGTGGAAGGCACGGATCATCTCCCCCTTGGCGGGGGAGAAAGCAAAATCTTAGGTTTAGCCGTTTGGCTAAGCCTTAGATTTTGCCAGAGAGGGGCCTGGAGGGCACAATGGTTCGGCCATATGCGTCGCCTGCCTCAAGGGGGAGGGGGGCGCGGGGAGCCCTCCGGACTCAGGCCGCCCGCGTAGCTTCCAGCGGCTGGGTCAGGATGCCGTAGAGTTCGCCGGCATCGTCGGCGCGACGCAGCCGCGCGACGACTGAATCGGTGCGCAGGATCCGCGCCACCCGAGCCAGTGCCTTGAGATGGTCGGCGCCCGCGCCCATCGGCGCGAGCAGCAGCATGACGAGGTCGACCGGTTGGTCGTCGACCGACTCGAACTCCACCGGCTGTTCCAGCTTGGCGAACAGGGCGGTCACCGACCCCAGCCCGGCAAACTTGCCGTGCGGAATGGCGATGCCATTGCCGAGCCCGGTCGAGCCCAGCTGTTCGCGATCGTTCACCGCTTCGAAGATGGTCGCTGCGTCCTGCCCGGTGATCTCTGCGGCCCGCTCGGAGAGCCTGTGCAGCACGTCCAGCTTGGTCTTGATCTCAGAGCAAACAATCACGGACTCCTCCGAGAGGATGTCAGCCAATTCCATCAAGAAGTTCCCATCGTGGATGCGGAAAGAGCAAGCTTTTCCGGAGCCCTAGTTCGGCCTGAGGGCCGGATCGATCCAGCCAATATTGCCGTCGGCGCGGCGGTAGACCACATTTAGGCCACCATGTCCAGCATGCCGGAATACGACCACTTCCGCCTGGGTCAAATCAAGCTGCATCACCGCTTCGCCCACAGACATCTGCCTCAGGCTCGAGGTCGCCTCGGCGATCACCGGCGGCGAGTAGTCCTCCAGCAGCTCGTCATCCTCGCTGGGCGCGGCGAGCACGTAGGATGGCGCCTCCTCGTCAGTGCCATTGGCATGGCGGCGGTGCGCCTTGAGCTTGCGGTTGTAGCGCCTGAGGCGCTTCTCGATGGTGTCAGCCATGCCCTGGTAGGCCGACATCGCGTCGCCGCCATACGAACTCGACTGCAGCACGGCGCCGGAATCGAGGTGCACCATGCACTGGGCGTTGAACCCCGAGCCTTCCGGTTCGAGGGTGAGGTGGCCGGTGTAGTTGCCGTCGAAGTACTTCTTCACCACCGTGTCGAAATGGCCCTGCGCCCTGATACGCAGCGCATCGCCGACATCCATGTTCTTTCCTGAGACGCGCAGTGTCATGGAGGTCCTCTTTCTCGCTAGAGCGCTTTCAGGAAAAGTTCTGAGACTTTTCCGGTTCGAAAGCGCGACCAAATCAAAGGCCTGAGCATTTCAACGCTTCAGCAAACGGTGAAATGCTCGTGTAGCCGGCCGGAGCGGCCGCCACCATGAGATGTGGTCACCCCGGTGAGGGGAGTCTAGACCGACCCCTCCCAAGGGGCAATGCGCGGAACCCGATTGGGTTCAAATGCGAGGTGTCGACAGCGGCAGTGTCGACGCGCTATCGTCCCGCCGCGACCAAAGCGCGCTTCTGGCGGCGCCGGATCACCGAGGAGGGGATGTTCATCCCCTCGCGGTATTTCGCCACGGTACGGCGCGCCACTTCGATCCCGCGTTCCTTCTGCAGCATCTCGGCGATGGTGTCGTCGGAGAGGATATCGGCCGGCTGCTCGGCATCGATGATCTGCTTGATGCGGTGGCGCACTGCCTCAGCGGAATGGTCGCCCTCGCCGGTCGATGAGCCGAGCGCCGTGGTGAAAAAGTACTTCATCTCGAACAGCCCGCGCGGCGTCGACACGTATTTGTTCGAGGTGACCCGGCTTACCGTCGACTCGTGCATCTCGATGGCGTCGGCGACCGCCTTCAGCGTCATTGGCCGCAGATGCGTGATGCCGTGGACGAGAAAGCCGTCCTGCTGTTTGACGATCTCGGCGGTGACCTTGAGGATGGTCTGCGCCCGCTGGTCGAGGCTTTTGGCCAGCCAGTTGGCGGTGGCGAGACAATCGGTCAGGAAGCTCTTTTCCGTGGTGTCGCGGGTCTTCTTGGTCACCGAGGCATAATAGGTGCGGTTGACCAGCACCCGTGGCAGCACGTCGGCATTGAGCTCGATCTGCCACTCGCCGCCGGGCCCCGGCCGCACGAACACATCCGGCACCACCGATTCCACCGGCCCCGCCTCGAAGGCGCGCCCAGGCCTGGGGTCGAGCTGGCGCAGCTCGGCCAGCATGTCGAGCAAATCCTCGCGATCGGCGCCCACGGCGCGGGCGAGGGCGGCGAGGTCGTGCTGGGCCACCAGCTCGAGATTGTCGAGCAGCCGCAACATCAGCGGATCGAGCCTGTCCTTCTCGCGCAGTTGCAGCGCCAGGCACTCGCGCACATCCCGGGCGAACACCCCAACCGGGTCGCAGCCCTGCAGCTTCAACAGCACCGCTTCGATGGTTTCGACGGGGGCGCCGAGCTGCTCGGCGACGGTTTCGAGCTCGACCGCGAGGTAGCCCGCCTCGCTGAGGCTGTCGATCAGGAACTGCGCGATCAGCCGTTCCGCCGGATCGGCGGTGATCAGCCCGGCCTGCGCGGCAAGGTGGTCGGAGAGCGTCGGTCGCGCGGCGACGAACTGGTCGATATCGGCCGCCTCGCCGTCACCGCCGCTCCGCTCGTTCCACTGTGTCGAGTCGGTCAGCCGCTCCGGCGCCGACTGGTCGGGGAAGACGTTCTCGACTTCGGTATCGTAGCCATTGGCGATCGAGTCCGCCGACTGGATGCGATCGGAATAGTCGACCGTGTCCTCGGCAGCGTTCAGTTCGGCCGGGCGCTCCGGCGCTTCCGCCGCCTCGTCGGCCGGTTCCGCCCCGTCCTCGCGCTCGAGCAGCGGATTGCGCAGCAACTCCGCCTCGACGAAGCTGTTGAGCTCGAGGTGGCTGAGTTGCAGCAGCCGGATCGACTGCATGAGTTGCGGCGTGAGCGTCAGGCCCTGGCTCTGACGAACCTCAAGCCGTGGCGACAAGGCCATGCGCGTGTTTCCACGTAAGAGAGGCTTCCAACGCCATCCATGCATGATTGGCGAGGTAAGAGCAAGAACCGTGCCAAGAGTGGCCAAACGCATTTCCTGCCTTCCGGTTGTATCCGAGCCGGCGGTAGTCGATGGTGAGCCATAAGGAGAGTCCGGTGCCACTCAAGATCGTCAGACGGCTGCTGCCGGATTGGGGCACGACCTATGGACCGCCGGGTGAAGGACCATTTCCGACTGTCCTCCTGCTCCACGGTTCGGAGGGCCTGTGGTCGGGCTGGAGCCACCGCAACGCCGCGATCCTCGCCGCGCATGGCTTCCTTGCCTTCCCCTTCAGCTACTCGAAGGGTGGCAACGCCTGGAACGCCGGCAACATCATCGATGTGCCGCTCGACCGCACCGTCGAGGCACTGGCGGCGCTGCGCGGCTTCGCTCCGGCCGGGCCGAGGCTTGGCCTCTATGGCGTCTCGCGCGGTGCCGAGCACGCCCTGCTGCTTGCCGCGCTGATGGCGCGTGACGGGGACCGGGGCATGCCCGACGCCATTGCCGCCCACAGCCCGCCCGATGTGATCTGCGGCAGCTTCGACAGCCGTTCATGGCGCGACGCCGGTGATCCCGGCTGGCAGCCTTGGGATCCGGGCCACCGTGCCTGGAGCTGGAAGGGCTCGTCGGACGGGCTGCTGCCGACCACGCCGATCGAGATCGAGCGCTACCCCGGGCCGCTGTTCCTCAGCCACGGCACCGCCGACCGGGTATGGTCGGTGGAGATGACGCGGCGTCTGGCCGACCGTCTGCATCGCCACGGCCGCAACCCGGAAGTGCATCTGTACGAAGGCCAGGATCACCTGCCGGGTAGCGACGCTGAGAACGAACACCACGAGCACCTGATCGACTTCTTCGGGCGAAACCTCGCTTGACCAGTCAGACCTCGAACGTATCGCCCAGATACACCCGTCGCGCCTCGGGGTCGGCGGCGATCACCTCGGGCTTGCCCTGGATCATCACATGGCCCTCGTGGATCACATAGGCGCGGTCGACCAGCGACAGGGTCTCGCGCACCGAATGGTCGGTGATCAGCACCCCGATGCCGCGGCGGGTGAGGTGCCTGACCAGCATCTTGACTTCGCTGACCGCGATCGGGTCGACGCCGGCGAACGGCTCGTCGAGCAGCATGAACAGGGGGTCGGTGGCGACCGCCCGGGCGATTTCGACGCGCCGTCGTTCGCCGCCCGACAGCGCCAGCGCATTGGACTTGGCGATATGGGCGATGCCGAATTCGGTCAGCAGCTCATTGAGCCGCGCCAGCCGGTCGGCTTTCCTTGGCACGTGCCCCTCGAGCACCGCGAGGATGTTGCCCTCGACGCTGAGGCCGCGAAAGATCGAGCTCTCCTGCGGCAGGTAGCCGATGCCGAGCCGCCCGCGCTGGAACAGCGGCAGGTTGGTGATCGGTCGCCCGTCGACCAGGATCTTGCCCTTGTCCGGCTTCACCAGCCCCATGATCATGGTGAAGACGGTGGTCTTGCCGGCGCCGTTCGGCCCAAGCAGGCCAACCGCCTCGCCGCGCCGCACCGCGAGGCTGACATTCTCGACCACCGTCCGCTTGCCGAAGCTTTTGTTGAGCCCGTGCGCCACCAGCCAGCCGGATTGGTCGACCGGGGTCCTGGCCGTCACTTTTGCCGCTTCGTTCATTGCGGGGTGAAGACGCCGGTCACCCGGCCTCCGGCATTGCCCTTGAACACCGAGCTGTTGGTCTTGAGGTTGATGGTCAGCTCCGGCCCGTTCAGCTTGCCCTGCGCGTTGACCACCGTGACATTGCCGCTGAGCCTCAGGATCAGGGTGTCCGGATCGAATGTCGCCTTGGCCCCGGTGGCGTCCTGGCTGTCGGTCTTGATCCGCACATTGCCGGTGGCGGTGAGGCCGTCGATGTCGCTTTGCCCACCGCTGCCATAGACCACTACCACCTTGTCGGCCCAGAGCTTCAATCCGGTCCGGGTGATCGTGACGTTGCCGGTGAAGGTGGCGTTGTTGTTGTTCTGGTCAATGGTGAAATCGTCGGCGGCGACGTTCACCGGCTCGGCCGCGGCCGCCGGCAGCGCCATGGCCAACAGGGTGGTCAAGGCAATAGCGAGGGCAGCACAAAACTTCATTCGGTTTCCCCCGGGGTCGAGACCAGCGTCACCTTGGCGTTCTTGAAGGTGTAGATACCGGTTTCGCGATCATAGGTCATGCCCTCGGAGACGATGTGCGAGCCGCTGGGCATGGTGATGTCGACGTTGCCGCTCGCCACCATCTTCCAGTTCATCAGGTCGGCGAACACCGCTTCGAGCGTGCCATCGAGCCCCTCCGAACTGGTGACATGGGCGATCCCCGGCACGTTCAGCAACTGGTCATTGGTCTGGAACTGTGCTGCCGCCGCTTCCGCCTGCATCGCCGCGCCCTCCGGCGGGGTCATGGTGAACACTGCGTCCTCCATGTCGATCAGGTCGTTCTGTGTCGGTGCCACCTTCGCCGCCCGCGCCGACAGCGCGTAAAGCGTGCCGTCATCGCCGGTGGAGGTGAGTCGTGGCGTTTCCACCACCAGGTTGTCCCGATCGATCCTGATATTGGAGTAGCCGAAGCGCTGCCCCAGATTGTCGATGACGATCATCGCCAAGAGCACCACGAACACCAGCACGCCGCTGGCTGGCACCAGCCAGCGCAACAGGCTGACCAGCCGGTTGCGACGATTGAGTCGCGCGTAGAGCGCGGCGCGATCGTCGATCGGGGTGGCCAGCGACGCCATCAGCTATGCGCGAAGATGTCGGTCTCGTCCCAGCCCATCAGGTCGAGGTCGATCCGGTGCTTGAGGAACTCGAAGCAGGCCTGGGCCAGTTCGGTCCGGCCCTCGCGCCTGAGCATCCGATCGAGGTGGCGCTTCAGGTCGTGGAGGTAGAGGACGTCCGATGCGGCATAGTCGAGCTGCGCTTCGGAGATCTTTTCGGCGCCCCAGTCCGAGCTCTGCTGCTGCTTGGACATGTCGATGTTCAACAGCTCGCGCGCCAGGTCCTTGAGGCCGTGCCGATCGGTGTAGGTGCGCACCAGCTTACTGGCGATCTTGGTGCAGTAAACCGGGCCGGTGACGATACCGAAGCGGTGCTTCAGCACGGCCATGTCGAAGCGCGCATAGTGGAAGATCTTGGTGACCCCGGGGTCACTCAGCAGCTTCGTGAGGTTCGGCGCGTCCTTCAGATCCTGCGGGATCTGCACCACGTCGGCGCTGCCGTCACCGGGGGAGAGCTGCACCACGCAGAGCCGGTCACGCCGCGGATCGAGTCCCATGGTTTCGGTGTCGATCGCCACCTCCCGGCCATAGCGCTGGAGGTCGGGCAGGTCGCCCCGATGCAGTCTGATCGTCATGTCGAAATCCTGGTTCGGCGATTTGGGCTGTGATGCCATAGCATAAAGGCGTTGGAAAGACCGGGCGGCATCGTTACAAAACCCGGGGCGGCCGCAGGCCACGCGGCTCGCGGCGGGTGGATTACTTTATGACGTTGAACAAGGTCCGCGACGGACTGAGCGGACTGCCGCGTCGCTGGAAGCAAGCCATTCTGATCGGCTTCGACATGCTCGCGCTGCTCGGCGTGCTGTGGCTGAGCTTTGCTATCCGCCTGGGCGGCACCTTCACGCCCACCATGTCGCACATCCTGCTGATGCTGCTGGCGCCGATCCTCGCCGTGCCGGTGTTCATCCGGATGGGGCTGTATCGCGCCGTGATCCGCTACCTGCCGGAGCGGGCGCTGTGGACCATCATCCAGGCGATGATGCTGGCAACCCTGCTCTGGGTGTTCGCGCTGTTTCTCGCCGAGGCGACGCGGCTGGCGACCTTCCCGCGCACCGTGCCGCTGTTCTACTTCATCTTCGGCACCGTCATTGTCGCCGGCTCGCGCTTCCTCGCCAAGGCACTGCTCTGGCTGCCTGAGCGCAACCTCCGCCATGGCGGCGGGGTGGTGATTTATGGCGCCGGTTCCGCCGGCACGCAGCTTGCCGAAGCGCTGCGTGCGCATCGCGCCAGCTCCGTCGTCGCCTTCGTCGACGATGATCAAAGCCTCTGGGGTCGCGATGTCGCCGGCATCCGCGTCGACCCGCCGACCAGGCTCGGTGAGCTGATCAGCAACCGCGGTGTCAGCGAGGTGATCCTCTCGATCCCCTCCGCCGACGCCACCCGACGCGCCCAGATTGTCACCGAGCTCAGCCACCACCCCGTCAAGATCCGCGCGCTGCCGGCGATTGCCGACCTGGTCTCCGGCAAGTACCTGATCAGCCAGCTGCGCGAGATCGATATCGACGATCTGCTCGGCCGCTCCGCCGTGCCCGCCGATCCCGAGTTGATGGGCGAAATCCTTGGCGGTCGGGTGATCCTCGTTACCGGCGCTGGCGGCTCGATCGGCTCGGAGCTCACCCGGCTCATCGTCCAGCACGCGCCCAGGAAGCTGGTGTTGCTCGAGGCCAACGAGTTCGCGCTCTACGAGATCGACCGGCACCTGCGCACCCTGGCTGAGGTCGGGATCGTCCCGGTGCTCGGCTCGATCGCCGACGCGGCGCTGCTCCGCCGCACGCTCGAGGGGCAGGGCGTCGAAGTGATCTTCCATGCCGCAGCGCACAAGCATGTGCCACTGGTCGAGGCCAACGCGCTGGAGGGCGTGCGCAACAATGTTCTGGGCACCCGCATCCTGGTGGAAGCGGCGGTCGCGGCGGGGGTACAGCGCTTTGTCCTGATTTCGTCCGACAAGGCAGTGCGGCCGTCGAGCGTCATGGGGGCGACCAAGCGCTGGGCTGAACTGATCGTCCGCCACTACGGCAAGGGCAGCGGTATGCGCTACTGCTCGGTGCGTTTTGGCAACGTGCTCGGCTCCAACGGCTCGGTGGTGCCGCTGTTCCGCGAGCAGATCGCCGCCGGCGGCCCGGTGACCCTCACCGACAGCCGCATGACCCGCTACTTCATGTCGATCCACGAGGCGGCCGAGCTGATCGTCCAGGCCGGCGCCATGGCCGAGGGTGGTGACATCTTCCTGCTCGAGATGGGCGAGCCGGTACGCATCCGCGATCTCGCCGAGAACATGATCCGGCTGGCCGGCCTGTCGGTGAAATCCGACGACAACCCCACCGGTGACATCGCCATCCGCGAGACCGGCGCGCGGCCGGGCGAGAAGCTGGCCGAAGAGCTGTTCTTCGATCCGGCCAACGCGCTGCGCACCGCGCAGCCGAAAATCCTCCGCTCGCCACCGAGCGCCCGCCAGACCAACGACCTGTTGCCCGCCCTCACGGCGCTCGATGCCGCGCTCAAAGCCGAAGACGAAGCCGAACTGCGCCGCGTGCTGTTCGACTACGTGAAGGTCTGAGCCGGCAGTGCTGATCGCCCAGCTCTCCGACCCGCACCTCTGCGCCCCCGGCACGCTCTATCAGGGGCTGGTCGATTCCAACGCCATGTTCGAGGCTGCCATTGAGCGGCTGGCGACGCTCGATCCCGCCCCCGACCTGGTGCTGCTGACCGGCGACGTCACCGAGCACGCCGCAGCCGCGGAGTACCAGCTGGCCCGGCGCCTGCTCGCCGGCATCCGGCAGCCCGTGTTGGCCATCCCGGGCAATCACGACGAGCGCGAAGCTTTCCGCGCCGCCTTCGCCGACCGGGGCTACCTGCCCGCCACCGGCCCGCTGCATTTTGCCGTCGGCCGTCACGGGCCGGTCCGTGTCATCGGCCTCGATATCAGTGTGCCGGGCCAGCATCACGGTGATTTCGACGCGGCGACAGCTGCGTGGCTGGAGGCAGCGCTGGCGGCCGAACCGGAGCGGCCGACGCTGATCATGCTGCACCAGCCGCCCATCGAAACCGGCATCGGATTCATCGATGCCTATCGCTGCTTTGGCGGCGAGCGGCTGGCGGCCATTGTCGCGCGCTACCCGGCGGTGGAACGTGTGCTCTGCGGCCACGTTCACCGTCACATGTCGCTGCGCTTCGGCGGCAGCCTGCTGCAGATCGCCCCGAGCACCACCACAGCCATCGCCCTGCGCCTCGCGCCCGGAGCCGAACCCGCCTCGTTCGTCGAGCCACCAGCGCTGCTGCTGCACCACTGGCGAGCGGAGCCCGGAGTGGTCACTCATCACGTGCCGATCAACTCGGGCGAAGGCCCGCTGCCGTTCTTCTGAGCGCCAGCTAAGCGGCAGCTGACTGCATCATTCATCGGGCATTCAAGTGCTACTGAGCACTTGTTGATGATCAACGCGGGCGGCGGGCTTGGGGCTCCGCCGGTTTCGCGCTCGGCTCCGAGCCCCGGTGAATCCTAGGGAGAATTGCCATGAAACGAATTGCACTCGCCGGCTTCGCATTGCTTGGCCTCGTCGCCGGCGCAGCCGCGCAGACGCCGCCTCCGGCAGTGGTCAGCTTCGCCACCATTGCCGACATGCCGACGCTGAAGGATACCTCCAAGCAGGATCATTTCGCCGTCACGCTTTCCGACGCCCAGGTGGTGACCAACATCACCGTCGATTGCACTGCCGGCCGCACTGAGCTCTTGATCGTGCGCAACGACAAGGCCTGCGCCATCGGCGGCAATGGCTCGATCATCAACCCGTCCAACAAGCAGGCACTGCCGCGCACCCAGTATCTGGGCCAGTACACCGTCACCGCCGACGGCAGCACCGACGCGCGGACGCTGTCGATCAACTACCTCGCCGTCGGCAAGGTGGCGCCCGACACCAAGCAGTTCGGCGGCTCGCTGAACTTGAAGCCCGAGCTCTCCTCGAGCGGCGCGGCCGGGCTCACCCAGTCGGTGCTGAAGAAAATCACCGGTGACAATACCGGTCCGATCAACAATGCCGTCGACACTGTCGATCTCAACCGCTTGTTCATCCCCTCGGCCGGCCTGCCGTCCGACAAGGGCTGCACCTGGTCTGGCAACATGGTCTTTGCCTACCAGACCTATTCCTGGTTCATGTCGCTGTCGGCCGATTGCAACGGCAAGGTCTATGAGCTGAAGGGCAACATGCCGTTCACCGATACGCCCGGTGTCGAAGGCCAGACCCAGTACGACCTGACCTTGACGCTGCCCTCCACCGAACTGGTCGGCGACGACGCGCTGTTCGCCACCACCGACGAGAACGCCGACCTGTTCGCCTCGGTCGACGGCATCACCGGTTCGATCATCATGAAGAATTCCAACAATGTCACCGTCACCGTCGATGGCGAAAAGATCACCACCCCGATGAAGGTGGAGGCCTCCGGCAGCCTCTCGGGCACCAACGTGCCGCTCGAAGTGGTCCGTTCCTTCGCCACCCTGATCGGCATGCTGCCCTCGACCTTCTTCGGCGCCTGAGCCGTTATCGGTCATAGCCATCGAGCCCCGCGCCACGGCGCGGGGCTTTTGCACAAGCCGGCGGGCGTCAGGCCTGTTCGGGTGCCTCGTCGCCGGCCCGGATCGGTTTCACCGCTTCGAGGTCCTGGCCGCGGAACTGCGCGATGCGCAGTCGAAAGTTGTAGCCGATACGCTCGGCCCGCTCGACGAACAGCGCCGCGACCTCGGGCGGACAGAGTTCTTCCGCCGTCTCGCGGAACAGCTTCAGCCAGCGCGCGAAATGCCGGTCGGAGAGTTCGGGGATGGCAATGTGCTTGGGCATCGGGCGGCCGTAATAGCGGCCACTGCCCAGCAGCATCGAGCTCCAGAAATCGGCGATGGTTTTGAGATGCGCCGGCCACTCGGCCTCGGGGATCACCCGGTTGAACACCGGCCCGATCACCTCGTCGCGCCGCGCCCGGCCATAAAACTGTTCGACCACCGCGGTCACCATGGCGTCGTCGAGCTCGGCTGGGATCAAGCGGCCGGTCGGGTGGAGGCGGGGGCCTTCGGGAGCAGTCACGTCATGGCCTTTCGGAGCCGCCGGCGCATCGTGCGCGCCGGCGACCTATGTAGTTAGCTCAGGCGACCTTTGCGAGCGCCTGTTCGACATCGGCGATGATGTCGTCGATGTGCTCGATGCCGACCGAGATGCGGACCAGGTCTTCCGAGACACCAGCCTTGGCCAGTTCCTCGGGGCCGAGCTGGCGGTGTGTGGTCGATGCCGGATGACAGGCCAGCGACTTGGCATCGCCGATATTCACCAGCCGAAGGATCATCTGCAGCGCGTCGATGAACTGGCCGCCGGCGACGGCGCCGCCCTTGATGCCGAAGCTGATAATGCCCGACGCCTTGCCCTTGGTGATCTTCTTGGCCGTCGCATTGTACTTGCTGTCCGGCAGCTGGGCGTAGTTCACCCAGTTGATCTTGGGGTGCTGCTTCAGCCAGGCGGCGAGCTTTTCGGCATTCTCGCAATGCCGCTCCATCCGAAGCCCGAGCGTTTCGAGGCCTTGCAGGAACAGAAAGGCGTTGTGCGGCGACAAAGCCGCGCCGGTATTGCGCAGCGGCACCACCCGGCAGCGCCCGATATAGGCCGCCGGCCCCAGCGCCTCGGTATAGACCACGCCGTGATAGGACGGGTCGGGCTCGTTGAGGATCGCGAAGCGGTCCTTGTGCTTCACCCAGTCGAACTTGCCCGAGTCGACGATGATGCCGCCGATCGAGTTGCCGTGCCCGCCGATATATTTGGTGAGCGCGTGCACCACGATGTCGGCGCCGAACTCGAACGGCTTGCAGAGATAGGGCGTCGCCACCGTGTTATCGACGATGACTGGCACACCGTGGCGATGCGCGATCTCTGCCAGCCGCTGGATATCGACGATGTTGCCGGCCGGATTGCCGATCGACTCGCAGAACACTGCCTTGGTTTTGCTGTCGATGAGCTTTTCCAGCCCTTCGAAATCGGCCTGGTCGGCCATCCGCACCTCGATGCCCTGGCGCGGGAACGAGTGCATGAACAGGTTATAGGTGCCGCCATAGAGCTGGCTGATCGAAACGATGTTATCGCCGACGCCGGCAATCGCCTGGATCGAATAGGTGATGGCGGCCATGCCCGAAGCGACGCAAAGGCCGGCAATGCCGCCTTCCATCTCGGCGACGCGCTGTTCGAGCACTGCCGTCGTCGGGTTCATGATGCGGGTATAGATGTTGCCGGGCACCGCCAGGTTGAACAGGTCGGCGCCGTGCTGGGTGTTGTCGAAGACGTATGACGTGGTCTGATAGATCGGGACCGCCGCCGCTTTAGTGGTTTCCTCCGCCTTGTAGCCATGATGGAGCGCGATGGATTCGAGCTTCACTTATTGTCCTTTCAAGCAATGAACCCCCGGCGAACCGGTGGACCTATATCCGTAACATGGCCGGATGGGGCAGGGACCCCGTCCGAACGGATGGGGATTGCGTGATTTGCGCGCAGTGGGAAATATCGCTCCCCTTCAACCATCGAGGCCAACGTGCAAATCCGGAACGAACGCCCTGCCGACGACACGGCGATCCATGAGCTGACCCGCTTGGCGTTCGAGCCGATGCCGTTCAGCAGCGGCACCGAAGCGCCGATCATCCGGGCGCTGCGCGCCGCCGGCGACCTGACGCTGTCGCTGGTGGCAGAAGATAATGGCCTGATTGTCGGGCACATCGCCTTCTCGCCGGTTACCATCGATGGCGTGCATGCCGGCTGGTTCGGGCTCGGGCCGATTGCTGTGCGGGCCGACCGGCAACGCCAGGGCATCGGCAAGGCGCTGATCGCTCGCGGGCTCGAGCTGTTGCGCCAACAGGGCGCTGCCGGTGTGGCGCTGATCGGCAACCCCGATATCTACGGACGCGTCGGCTTCGAGAGCGACGGGCTATTGGCCTATGGCGATCTCGATCGCCGCTTCGTGCAGCGGCTCGTGCTGTCCGGCCCGCCGCCGCGCGGCGAACTCAAATTCGCGCCGGGCTTCGACGTGTGAGGCGTGCGGCATTTCACGATGCGCTCGGGTGGGAGTTGGCTCAGTCTCGCACCTGGCACCGGCGCCCACCTCCCCCTCGACGGGGGAGGCAAGCGAAGCTTGTGAGCGAGAGCGAACTAGCGCAGCTCGGAGGGGGTGCGCGGGCCTCCCGACCTCCCCCGTCGAGGGGGAGGTGCCGCTCCGTGTGGGTGGCAACATCGAGAGCACAGGACGGCCAAGCGCCGTCGCCGCGCCGGATAACGGAAGCCACCTCGGCTGACGGCTGGCGGTGGCCAGCATGATCTACCACGTTTGACCATCTAACCATGTTATTATAGTAACATACTCTGCACCGATGCGGTGCGGAGGGGCGGTTGCGTACAACCGGGCAGAGGTTGGCGATCGAGGCGCGCAGGACGGAGCGGATGGCACGGTTTGAGCCGCACCATCCGGCCGAGCCGTCAGATCTTGTTGGCGGCCTTCAGTTCGGCGTCGAGCTTGGCCTGGTAGGCCCGCTTCATTTCTTCGTCGGTCTTGGCGCTCACCCCGAAATACACAAAGCCCAGCGCCCGGCGCGAGCGGGTCGGCGATCGGTTGGGGCTGGCCCAGTGCACCGTCTTGCAGTCGTGCATCAACAGCATCCCGGCCGGCCCCGGCTGCGCTGCGGTATTGGCGACATCGTGCTCGGTGCCGAAATCGGTGATCCCCTGCGAGAAGCCGAGGATCTCGGAGCGCCCATGCGGACGCCAGCCCTCGAAGGCATGCGAACCACGCACATATTGCAGGCACCCGTTCTCGTCGTCGACCGGCTCCAGCGCCAGCCACCCGGTGATCGCCTTGGGCGGCGCGATCTTGAAATAGTAGCCGTCCTGGTGCGGCGGGGTCTGCTTGCCGATGCCGGGCGGCTTGTTGAAATACTCCATGTTCTGCGCGACCGCCGCCTCGCCCAGCACCGTCTCGGCCAGCTCCTTGATCACCCCGTCCGAGAGCAGCGTCTTGAAGTAGCTGTCGTACTTTTCGAGGTACATCATCTGCTTGACCGTCGAGCGGTTGGCCTTGTCCTCGTAATAGACCTCGGTCTCCGACATCTTCGGCACGCACTCGATCAGGAACCGGTCGAGCTCGCGGTTGATCTCGGCCATGCGCGCGGCATCGAACAATGGCCGGAAGGCGATGAAGCCGTCCCGGTCGAAATCTGCCTTCAGCTGGCTGTGCGGAATGCTCATTGCAGCACTCATCCTAGGCTCCTCTCCTCAGGGCCGATGCGGCCTTACCTGATGAAAGGCCAACGCCGGCGTCCCGTCATTGCCGAGGTTCGGCAGCACGTTAGGAAATCCGATTGCCGCCGTCACCCAGCACTGGCGAGGCGCCATGTCCTGTGACACCGATCAGCTCGAGCTGCGCGACCACCGCTTCGGTCGGATCAACCGCCGCATGCCGATCGGACCCGTGCAATGGCCGTTCCACGATCTGTTCTGGGTGCACGAGGGGCGCGTCGCCATTACGTTTCCAGAGCTCGAGGCCAAACTCGAGCTGGTGGCTCCATCAGGCGTGCTGATCCTGCCGGGCACCCAGTTTCAGGGTGCAACACTTGGTGCCTTCGCCACCGCCTCGATCTGCCACTTCGCGATGCCCGAAAAGCCTGTGGGGCCGGGCTATGCGCTGCCCAACCCGGACGAGGCGCTGCACCTGCAGAACCTCATCCGCCTCGCCATGCATCTCGCCCGCCGCAACCGCCCCGACGAGCTGCCGCGGCGCAAACGCCTGCTGCTGAGCCTGCTCGACGGCTTCGAACTCACCGGCGCACCCGACATCCCGACTGCCGACGAGGACCGGCTGACCATCGCCTGGACCCAGGCCGGGCAGAACCTCCATCGCATGCGCACTCTCGCCGACGTGGCGGCCTTGCTCGGCATCTCCGAGAGTGCGTTGCGCGCCATGCATCGCAAGGCCCGGCATACGTCCGCGGGAGAGCACCTCAGGGAACTGCGTCTCACCCGCAGCGAGGAGCTCTTGGTTTCGACCGACAAGTCGCTGGCCACCATCGCCGCCGAGGTCGGCTACGGCCATGCAGCCACGCTCGCCGCGGCGTTCAGGAAGCGGCGCGGCAAGACCCCCGGCCAGTATCGCCACTGGTCCAACCCTTTCGCCTGACCCGGAGCTTTCGATGCAGCGCCTAGAAGAGATCACCATCTACGCCAACCCCGACCCGCTGCTGGTCAGCCGCCAGGCGACCTTTCCGGGCATCGTGCAGCTGGCCGATGGCGAACTGGTCGCCATCTTCACCATCGGCCAGGCCTTCGACGCCGCCGATGCCCGCGCCTATGTGAGCCGCAGCGCCGACAATGGCGGCACCTGGTCCGCCCCGGTGCGGCTCACCGATCATGAGGTGCGCCCGGAAGAATCCGAGAGCTTCAAGCCGCTCTTGCTGGCTGATGGTTCGCTGCTCGCCACCGGCTATGTGTTCGTCCGCCCGACCCCGCTGACCCCGGTGGTCGACCCCGATACCTTCAAGCTGCTGACCCTGCGCAACAAGACCAGCACCTCCAGCGATGGTGGGCGCAGCTGGAGCGTTCCGGCCTATTTCGACATCGAAGGCCAGCCGCTCGAGCTCTCCGGTCCCGCCATCCAGCTCGCCTCGGGTCGCATCATCGCCGCCACCGCGCCGTTCCATCTCGGCAAGGATGGCCATGCCGGCTGGATCATCGCCAGCGACGACAACGGCAAGAGCTGGCGCAAGCTCTCCGAGTTCTATCGTTCGCCGGCCGGCAACGTCTCGACCTGGGAGAGCCGCATCGCCGATCTCGGTGGCGGCCGCGTCGCGGTGATCTTCTGGGCTTACGACAATGCCGCGGGCGCTAACCTCACCAACCACGTCGCGGTCTCCAGCGACGGCGGCGAGACGTTTGCGCCGGTGATCGATACCGACATCCGCGGCCAGGCCTCGAACCTCTTATCGCTCGGCGGTGGCAAGGCGCTCACCATCCACTCGCACCGCGAAGCGCCGGTCGGGTTGATCGTCCGTCGCGTCGACCTCAATGGCGGCTTCAAGGTGGAGGAGGAGCTCAACCTCTTCGCCGATGCTGCGATGGGCAGCGACTCCGCCGACATCAAGAAGCAGTTCGGCAGCCTGAAGTTCGGCCAGCCCTCGCTGCTGCGCTTGCAGAACGGGGAAATCTACGCCGCCTGCTGGAGTTTCGAGCAGAGCCAGTATGTGATCAAGGGCTATCGGATCGCGCTCTGAAGCAGCGCGAGTCGGTGGGAGGACAGGTATCGTGTCGCGGGCGGAAAGCATCGGCGCAGTTGCGGCCGAGTATGAGGAGCAGTCGGATTTCGACAAGATCCGGCGCATCCCCTATCTCTACGCCTTCAACATCATCACCGCCGCAGCGCTGCTCTGCACCGTCACCTCGCCTTTGGCGCTGTTCGCCGCCGAGCTGGGCGTACCCAAGGACCGCATCGGGCTGATCGGCGGCATCATGCCGTTCGTCCAGGTCATCGCGGTGGTGTTCCTGCCCATCGTCATGGCCTTCGGCCATCGCCGGGTGGCGGGTTATGCCTCGCTCACCCGCTATCTCTGCCTGTCGCTGATCCTCGTGGCGCCGATGTTCCAGGGCAACCCGGACATGGTGTTCTGGGTGCTGTTCGCGGCCATGCTGGGCTTTTCGATCTTCCGTACCCTCGCCGAAACAGCGATCTGGCCGTGGTCGCAGGAGTATATGCCAAGCTTCATCCGCGGCCGGTTGACCGGCGGCATCGCACTCGCCTACCTGCCGGTGGCACTGGTGGGTTCGGTCCTGGTGCAGCTCTGGCTTGATGGCCAGCAGGGCATCGAGCGCTTCTTTCCGGTCTTCGCTATCGGGTTGCTGTTGGGCGTCATCGCCGCGTCGACCCTGTTCGGGCTCGGCGGCGGCAAGCCGCGCCCCGGTTCAGCCCGCGGCTTCGATGCCATCCGCGCCATGCGGGTGCCGCTGCGCGATGGCAATTTCCTGCTCTATCTCGTCTCCTCGGGCACGCAGTTCCTCGTCTACACCGTCATCAACCTCTTCATCCTGTTGTTCTTCCGCGAGCGGCTCGGCATCTCCTCGGGCCAGATCGTCCTGATGGCGGCGTTCATCCCGGTGGGCGCGGCGCTCGGCAGTGTCGCCTCGGGCTGGTTCGTCGATCGCTACGGCACCCGCGCCATCCGTGTCACGCTGCAGGCGTTGCAGGTGGCGATGCTGATCGGGCTGATGTTCGTCACCAAGGATACGCCCGGCACGATTTTCATCGTCGGGCTGATCTTCTTCGTCTTCGGCATGCTGTTCCAGAGCGCCATCTCGGTGGGCGGCATCTACATGCTCAACTACGTGCCGCCGGCCAAAAAGGAGAGCTATATGACGCTCGCCTATATGACCGATGGCCTGATCGGCGGCGGCGCCGCCTTCCTTGCCGGCTGGCTGCTCGAGCTGCTCGCCAGCAACACCATCGTCATCTCAGGCGTGACGCTGGGCAATTTCGAAACCCTGTTCGCGCTCAGCGCCGTGATGGTGGTGGTCTCCGCCATCACCTTCGCCATGCTGAAGGAGGAGGGGGCGACCGGGGTGCGGGATTTCCTCGGCCAGTTCGGCCGCGGCCGGCCGCTCAGCGCGCTCTGGGGCATCCACCGCTATGGCGCGCTGACCTCCGAGGAGCGCCGCCGCGACCTCGCCTATGGCTTCGGCAAGACTCGCAGCGCGCTGGTGAAGGAGGAACTGATCGCCGCGTTGAGCGATCCCTCGTTCGATGTTCGGCATGAAGCGATCCAGTCGCTCGGCCACCTGCCGCCGAGTCCCGTGGTGGTGCGGGCGCTCGAATCCATGCTCGCCTATGACGGGCTGGTCGAGCTGCAATATGCGGCCCTCAACTCGCTCGGCCGTATCAAGGCGACGCAAAGCGGCGAGGCCATCGCCCGCTTCCTCGACAGTCCCAACCCGCTCCTCCGCGCCCGCGCCGCCCGCACCCTCGGCGACATCCGGGATGTGAAGCAGTTGCCGCGCATTCGCCAGATGCTGGCAGAGGATCCCGAGATCGACGCCCGGCTGGCGGCGGTCTCGGCACTCGGCAAATTCCGCGACAGCCAGAGCGTCGATGGCCTGCTGCAGGTCTATCGCGAACTGGCCGGCGATGCAGTGAGCATGGTGGGCGAGCCGCGCAGCAAGGTGGTGCTCCTGGCCTTGGCCAAGATCCTCGACTGGGAAGAGAGCTTTTCGCGCGAGTGGCGGCACGAGGAAAAGGTCCTCGGCTACCGCCTGCCGGGCCTGTTCGGCCGCCTCAGCGACGACCTGCGCAAGCGCTCCAATGCGGAGCACTCCCGCCTGTTGCTGCAGGCCGCCGCGGCGCTGAGCTCGGGCAGCACCGGCACCGCCTTCCGCGCCCTGCAGGACCTCCGCCCCTATATCGAGCGCAGCGGCCACCCCGAAGCCGGCATCGTGCTCAAGCTGATGGACGGCACCCGCGACATCGAGCAACCGCACCGCGCGCTGCTGATCTTGCTGGCGTTGGCCATGCGGCCGGTGTTGGCGGGGTAGCTCCTGCGGCCGGTGCGGGCTGACCCCCACCCCTGTCCCCTCCCCCTAAAACAGGGGGAGGGAGACCCTCACACCGACATCGAGGCTATCGTCTCCTCCCCATTCTTAGGGGGAGGGGACAGGGGTGGGGGTCAGCCCGCACCAGCGCTTCAGCGACGCAGCTAAACCCGCAGCTTCGCCCACCGCACATCCAACGCCTTGGGTTCCCCCGCGTAATACACCACCAGCACATCCCCATCCGGCAGGGCCGTCGCCGAGGGCAGGCCAAAACTCCACACATCCATGCTGGCCAGCATGTCGCCAGTATCGCTGCTCGCCGCCTGCGCCCTGGCATGCGCATAGACCTCGACCTCGCTCACCGCCGCGAACGGCGCATCGATGCTCTGGGCCACCCGTGCGCGGATCGACTGCGACCCGAAGCGATCGACCCAGGCCAGCACCACCCGGCCATCGGTGAGGACTGCCGGTCGCGCCGCCTGGTCGGCAAAGCCGAGATCTTCGGCCGCACTCCAGCTCATTCCCCCATCGGTGCTGATGCGACGGTGGATATTGAGATAGCTCGCCGTCTCGGTGTCATAGGTCCAGGCGAACGAGCCGACCCGGCCATCCGGCGCCACCGCACAGCGAAGGTCCCAGTTGAAGATGCGGCCCGACGGATCCTCGGCCACCGTCACCGGTCCGCTCCAGCTCCGGCCCTCGTCGGCGGAATGGAAGAACACCGCCCGCTGCAGCCATTTCGAACGATCGAGATAGCTCTTGTTGGTCTCGATGCTCATCGCCAGCCGCCCGTCGGAAAGCCGCATCAGCGGGCTGGTGAGGCTGGCGGGCCCAATCTCCTCGGGCATCGGCACCTCGCGCCAGGCCGTCCAGCTCGCGCCGTTATCGTTGGAAGTGGCGAGGAGGATCACCATCGGCAGGCAACCCTCGGTCTCGGCATTGAACAAAGGCTTGCCAGGATACGTCGTCCGATCGACCCACATCGCTGCGGCCAGCAGTCGGTTGGGGGCAAGTTCGGTGATGTAGCAAAGCTTCAGCGTCCCGCCGATGCCGCGCACCGCGGGCGGCTCAAACGGATAACTCGGCGCCGACCAGCTGAGCCCGTTATCGGCAGAGCGATAGACGGCGATCCGCTCCTTGGGCGAATCCTTCTCGTCGCCGGCCCTGAGCGTTGCCAAGAGCGAACCGTCCGCCAGCGCGGTGACCGACGGAAAGGTCAGGTTGGCGCGGGTCGTCCCCGGCTCCGCCTTGCCCAGAATTCCTGATGCGACGATCTGCACTTGCGCCTCCCCCCGAAGCCGCGGGCGTTCCCGCTTAGGCGGCGCGCCTGAACAGCATCTCGCCGCCCACCACCGTCGCTTGGATCTCGAGGGTGGCGGGGTCCAGCACAGCGAAGTCCGCGAGCTTACCCACCTCGATCGAGCCGATATCCTTTTCCATCCCCAGCACCCTGGCCGGCACGAGGCTGGTGGCGTGGGCGGTGCGAACGAGGTCAGCCCCGACCAGCCTCACGTAGTTGCGCATCGCCTCGTCCGGGGTCAGCGACGAGCCGCAGAGCCCGCCATTGCGATCGACCACCGCCTTGCCTCGAGCACTTCGTACCCATTGCCCCGGGTAGAACTCGAACTCCATGTCCTCGGCGCCGGCATATTTGTTGGCATCGGTCTCGAGGAACACCCGGTCGACCGGCAGTTGCGCCAGGATCTTCATCAGCTTGGGCGAGACGTGGATGCCGTCGCAAATCAACCCCAGCGCCAAGCCCGGTTCGGCCAGCAGCGCGTCGGTGAGCGACAGGACGTGCAGCCCCATATTGCCCGGCTCCGGCTGGCGCATCACGTTATACATATGGGTCACCGCATCGATGCCCCAGGACACATAGCGCGCCACGTCATCAGGCACAGCCTGGCTGTGGCCGAGATGGATGCTGACCCCATGCTGCTTCAGCCGCTTGATGAAGGCTTCGGCGCCCGGCAGTTCCGGCGCCAGCGTCACCGCCTTCAGCCGGCCGTTACTGGCCGCCAGCATCCGCTCGGCCAGTTCGACGCTCGGCTTTTGCAGGTTGCGCGGGTTGTGCGCGCCAGGCGAGGCGAAGACCGGGCCTTCGCTGTGGATGCCGATGGCGCGCGCGCCGGTGGCCTTCTCGGTCTCGGCCGCGAGGCGCGTCAGCGTCGGTTCCATGTTCTCGGGCGGCAGGCAGCTGATCGACGGCAGGAACCCGGTCACGCCGCGCGACAGCAGCAGCGTCGAGTTGTCCGACACGCAACCGGGCAGGGTGTCGTTGTAGAGGTAGACGTCCATGCCGTGCTGCAACAGGTCGATAATGCCGGGGAACAGCAGCTTGCCGCTGGCGTCGACATCCTGCCAGTCGGCGCCGGTCGCGCTGTCCCGGCTGACGATGCCGGTGAACCGGCCATTCTCGATCAACAGATCCTGCCCGATTTCTCCGCCCGGGGTCACCAGCGTGGCGTTACGCCATCTTTGCTTCACTTGCAGAATCCATGCTCGTAGTATATTGTCATGATAACCACCTAACATGCGAATTCAAGGGGAAACATGGCGCCGCAAAGCGCCTCTGTGATCGCCAGGGCGGGCGTGGTGCTATATGTCGCCGAAGCAAACCTCGGCAATCACCTGTCACGGGAAGACCTGGCTTGAGTATTGACCTGTCGCCACGCCACTTGCAGCTCAGAGACATGCTGTTCCGGCGCTGGAAAACCAACGGCCTCAAAGCCGGGGACAAGATCGAGTCGCAGAACGAGATCGTGAAGTTCTGCGAATTCTCGCTGATCACCGTGATCAAGACGCTGAAGGATCTCGAAGCCGAGGGGATCATCCGTCGCCAGGTGGGCAAGGGCTCCTTCCTCGTCGAAACGCCGTGGACCGAAGCGCATCATCGCATCGGCTTCTTCTACAACCGCGACATCGTCGGCGGCGGCATCTTCAACAACGAGTTCTACACCAAGCTGGTGGTGGCGCTGGAAAAGGCCGTGGTCTCCGATGGCCACGAGTTCATCCTCGGCAGCTTCACCCACAAGTCGATGCCTACCCATGTGTGGGACGCGCTCGATGTGGTGGTGCTCGCCGGCATTACCCCGGAAACCGAGATCGACAAGTTGCCCGAAACCTCGGCACAGGTGGCGATCATGGACCTCGTCATCGAGGAGCTGCCCTACCACGCCTATCGCATCGATTTCGAGCCGGCCTTCATGGAGATGTTCCGGCAAAACGACGGCAAAAAGCTGAAGTATCTCTACCTCAACACCACCATCACCTCGAGCGAGCAGGCCTCGCGCCTCGCCAGCATCAGGCGGGCCAATGCCTCGACCACCACCGAGCAGGAGCTGCGCGTCATCTCGGTGAACCAGGAGACCGGCCAGAACGACACGGCCGAGCTCGAGGCGGTATTGAAGAGCTACAAGCCTGATATCGTCTGCGGCTACATGCACCATAGCTGGGTGCCGGTGATCGCCGCCAAGGCGACCAAGCCGACCAAGGCCTATCGCTATTCGCTCGACAATGACGGCCCGAGCTTCAACGTCGACTCCGCCGCCTGGATGCAGCAGGTGCTGGCCGATATCTACGCCAACCTCGAAGACCGCAAACCCGGCAAGCAGGTGATGAGCATGCCGGCGACGTTTCACCCGTAGAGTGTTTCTGGGGAGACGCAAACTGAGATGCCGGTGTGAGGGTCTCCCTCCCCCTTGCGGGGAGGGGACAGGGGTGGGGGTCAGCTCGCACCGGCGCTTCAGTCAGCGCGCACCAGCCGAGGCCTTACCCCAGCGCCTTATCAAACGCCGCCATCGACTCATCGGCATAGTTCGCCAGCGCGATCACGTCGGCGCCGACCGACAGCAGGTTGTACCCCATGTCGACATACTCGCCGATCAGCTCGCGGTTAGTGACCGTCGCGGCGATCTTGCCGTATTTGCGCGCCACTTCGGCGACGCGCCGGCGCACCGCCTTGATCTCGTCGTGCTGGATCTCACCCGGGATACCGCTCGCCACCGAATAGTCGCCGGGGCCGAAGAACAGGCAATCGACCCCATCCATCTCGGCGATCGCCTCGAGGTGCTCCATCGCTTCCGGATCCTCGATCTGGTAGCAGGCGAAGCGCTCTTCGTTGGCGGTCTTGAGGTAGTCGAGAAAGCCGACCCGGGTGAACTGCGCATCGTTGTTGCCGCCATCGACGGCGCGCTTGCCGAGCGGCGCGAACTTGGTGATGTCGCGCACCTTGCGGGCGTCATCGGCATTCATCACGTGCGGCACGATCAGCCCGGTCGCGTCCATCTCATAGCCGCGGATATAGTCGCTGTAGCTGCCGCGCGACACGCGCAGCAGCGTGTCGACGTCATAGAGCTTGGCGGCGCGGATCTGGTTTTCCACCTGCTCCCACGTCGCCGAGGTGTGCTCCATGCACAGCCACAGCGCATCCGGCTGCGCCGCGGCGAAAATCTCGGCGATCTTGGCGTCGGCGATGTTGAGCTTCAGCACCCGGGCCACCTTGCCCTCGCGGATGGTGCGCAGCACGCGGCTCGGCCGCATGCGGAAGCGCGTCGGGGGCGTCGCGGCGTAAGGCTGCGTCTGGGACAAGGTGATCTCCTCCGGAGGGGTTATTTGGCGGTATAGCCGCCATCGATCGGGATGTTGGTGCCGGTGACATAGGCCGAGGCGTCCGAGGCGAGAAAGACGATGACGCCTTTCAAATCGGTATCGTTGGCCATGCGGCCGAGCTGCGTGCGGGCGCTATAGGCTTTGACGAACGGCGCCGGCTGGTTGTTGAAGAAGCCGCCCGGCGACAGGCAGTTCACCCGCACATTGTCGGCGCCGAGGATGCTCGCTGCCCAGCGGGTGAAGTTGAGCATGCCGCCCTTTTCGTAGTGGTAGATCGGCGAGGGGTTGGGCGTCATGTCGGTGCCCTCGTAGTTGGCCATCTCGACCCCGACCATGCCCATCATCGAGCCGATATTGATGATCGAGCCGGATTTCTGCGCCCGCATATTGCGGCCGAACAGCTCGGTGATCTTGAACAGCGCCGAGGCGTTGACGCGGAGGCTCCTGTCGAACGCATCGAGATCATGTGCCCAGCCATCGAGTGCCGAGCGGGTCACCGCGTTGTTGACCAAAACGTCACAGCGGCCGGCCCGGGCGATCACCTCGCGATGCAGCGCTTCGATCGAGGCGTCCGACGACAGGTCGAGCTGCAGCGCCGTAACGTCGA
Source organism: Devosia sp. Root105 (assembly GCF_001424865.1). Lineage (NCBI taxonomy): Bacteria > Pseudomonadati > Pseudomonadota > Alphaproteobacteria > Hyphomicrobiales > Devosiaceae > Devosia > Devosia sp. Root105. The sequence continues at coordinate 15,598 of NZ_LMCR01000001.1, read as the reverse complement.
AGCCGCGAGCCCGCTCTTCAGCCGCCACCACTTCGAGCTTTGCGAGATCGCGTGCCGCGATAAAGGTCTGCGCTCCGGCCTCAGCCAGGGCCGCGACGATCTGCCGGCCATAGAGCCCGGCGCCGCCGGTGACCACGGCGACCTTGCCTTTGAGCGAGAAGCTTTCCAGTACCTGCATGGTTCAGTCCATCTCGCTGAGGAAAACGCGGCGCCCGCCCTGTTCGCGGCTTTCGATGCCGGCGATCACCAGTTGCATCAGTTCGCGCGTCTCCTCCCACGGCACCGGCGGCTTGCCGGTGCGGAGGTAATCGACGAAGCCGACGAGCTGGGTGCGGAACGCATGATAGGTGTCGGTGAACTTGAGCTGCAGCCCGGCGGCGGTGCCGGCCAGCGTCACCATGCCGAAGCCGCCGCCCATATCCTTGGTCACCTGCAGCAGCACCTCGATGCCGTCGCGGTGACGCAGGTGGACGATGTTGGAATTCGCGTCGCCGATATTCTGCACCGACACGTAGCCTGGTCCGGTAATCGGGTAGACCGTCTCCAGCGCATGGATGCCGTAAGCTTCCCACGACTTAGCCATGGTGGCGCTGACATGGCGCAACTGCCCGAGCGCGTGCGTGGCGCGGTGGTAGGGCGCGTATTCCTTGGCGAAGCGCATCGCCGACGAGCTGATCAGCGGCTTGCCCTCGGCCACCCATTTCGAAAACGTCGCGAGATCGAGCCGGTTGTCGCAAAGCGGCTTGTCGATGAACACTGGGATGCCGGCCTCGATGAACGGCCGGGCCCGCTCGACATGCTCGAACCCCTTGTCGGTGGCGACCAGCACCGCATCGACCTCGCCGATCACGTCCTCGGCTCGGCCTACGATGTTGGGAATATGCGCCACCGCGGCCACCTGCACGGCATCGGCGGGGTCGTCCGTCCACACATGCGTGACCTTGGCGCCGGGGATGCCGAGCGTCCCCACCGGTTGCTTCGCGATATAGTCCTTGATCACCGGGTAGGGGCAGGCCGCGAGCGCCTTGGCGTCGTAGCTGCCATTGATGATGATGCTCCAGGAATAGGGGTGCCCGTTGCCCTCCACCATGCCCAGCATGGCGAGACGGATTTCATCCCGGGTGATCGGCAGAACGCTCATCGATAAATTCCCTACCAGGCGGTCCAGCCGCCATCGACATTGAGGCAGTGCCCGGTGATGTAGCTCGCGCCATCGCTCAACAGGAACGCCGTCGGCCCGGCCATCTCGTCCTGCCGACCGATCCGGCCCAGCATGGTCTGGCGCGCCAGGTTCCCCATGAACTCGGCATTGTCCTGCGTCGCCTGGTGCGGGTAGGGGCCGGGCGCCACAGCGTTGACGCGGATACCGGCCGGGCCGAAATGGCCGGCCATGTAGCGCACCATCTGGATCATCCCGGCCTTGCCGGCGCCGTACTCGATCGGGTTGGGCGCCATGTCGCCCGGGTAGTTCGCCGGGTTCGGCGCCACCACGCCATACATCGAGGCATAGAACACCATCGCGCCGCCAGGGCCCATATGCCTGGCTGCCTCGCGGGCGAGGAGGAAGCTGCCGGTGAGGTTCAGCCGGTTGGTGCGGTCGAAATCCGCTGCGGTCAGCTCTTCGAAGCGCTTGCCGGTTGAGCCGAACGTGGCGTTCACCACCCCATGCAGCGCGCCGAACTCCTGCGCCGCGCCGCGCACCGCTTTGAGGATCGAGTCCTCGTCACCGATGTCGAGCGGCAATGCCAGCACCCCGCCGCCGAGCCCCTTGAGCTCGGCCTCGGCTGCCGCCAGCCGCTCCGGGTTGATATCGGCCAGCACCACATTGGCGCCCTCAGCGGCGAGGAGCTTGCTCACCGGCAGCGCCAGGTAGCCCGCGCCGCCAGCCATCAGAATGGTCTTGCCACCAAAACCACGCATCAGAGCCTCACGATCCGCTTTTCGAGCCAGGATTGCTTGGCGGCCAGCGCCACCCGTAGGTTGTCACGCGCGTCGTCGAGCGTTGCCAGCCAGCAGGGCTTGCCCTCGATCGCATCGAGCATGGCGTCGGCCTGCATGCGGAAGCGCGCCTGATGCGCTTCGGTCGGCACCAGCCCCTGCATGAAGTCGCGCTCGTCCTGCCATTTGCCGCTGTCGTCGTCGGCGAATTGCAGCGTCGAATGCTCGAGCATCAGGTTGCCCTTGGTGCCGATGAACTCGAAGCGCGCGATATTGGGCTTCTGGAACTGGTTGATGGTGACGTTCGCCATGGCGCCGCTCTGAAAGCGGATGGAAACGAGGCAGGTGTCCTCGGTATTGGTGCCCTCGAGCACCAGCCGGTCATAGAGGCAGCTGACATCGGTGGGCTTACCCATCAGCCAGATCAGCATGTCGAAGAGGTGGCTCGCCGCATCGAGGATGGCGCCGCCACCCATTTCCGGCCGGGCGTAATAGGTGCGCTGGAAGTCCGGCCGGTACTTTGGGAACTCCTGCGAAGAGTTGAGATAGGCGAGCCGCAGCGTGCCGATCCTGCCGTCGAGGATCTGCTGGCGCAGCGTCACCACTTCGTCGGCGACCCGCCGCACATAGCCGACCCGCGCCACCAGGTTCTTCGATTTGACCAGCGCCAGCGTTTCGTCGACCTCGTCCATGGTCACCGAGAGCGGTTTTTCGACGAGGAAGTTGAGCCCGGCTTCGGCACAGCGCCGCATCAGCGCCACATGAAAGTTGGCCGGCGCACAGATCACCGCCAGGTCGAAACTTTTGAGATTCGCTTCGCCGATATCGGTATAGGTCTCGGTGATGCCGAACAGCGCCTTGGCTTCATCGCGCCGCTCGGCGTCCGGTTCGACGATCGCCAGTTGGGCTCGTCCGGTCAGGCTGTAGCCCTTGAGATGACGCCGGCCGATGCCGCCGCTCCCCACGATAAGCACCCGCTTCACCGACGACGCCCCCTCACGCGATAACCAAGTATGTTGTTATGCTAACGGCATATTTGATGCTGTCAATCGCGGCTGAGGGTCATCAGCTGCACAAAAAGTCGAAAGCCGTTGAGCTCGCACCATGATCCGTGATGCGGCGTTCCGCCAGACGAACCACAGTCGAACGCGCTGTTTGACTCACTTGACTTCAAGAAAAGCATGTTATCATGCTAACGGTATATTTAACCGATCAATGCAGGGGGATGCATTCGAATGGGTACAAAACCAAAGGTCCTCGTGACCGGCGCCAGCGGTCTGATTGGCGGCCTCGTCATCCGCGACCTCTCCGACAAATACGAGTTCAGCGGCTTGAGCCGGCGTGTCGTGCCGGGGATCGTTCACACCCAGGCCGAGATCGCCGACCCGGTGGCCATCCGCAAGGCGTCCGCGGGCATGGACATGGTGCTGCACCTCGCCGCCGAGACGCATGAATACGACGACTGGGACAAGGTGATGCAGAACACCATCGGCGGCACCCTCAACATGTTCCGCGCTGCTCAGGAGGCCGGGGTGAAGCGGGTGGTGTTCATGAGCACCGGCAGCACCATGTGCGGCTATGAGTGGTACGAGGGCTCGCCCTACGGCAAGCTCGCCGCCAACCAGCTGCAGGCCCTGCCGCCGGGCGAAAAGCTGCTCGACTACACGGATCCGCCGCGCCCCGACAGCTTCTATGGAGTCGGCAAGCTGTTCGGCGAGAATACCGGCCGGCTGTTCTCCGATCGCTACGGCATGTCGGTGATCTGCATTCGGCTCGGCGCCGTGCTGCCGAGCGACCAGCCCGAACTGATCCGCCATTACCCCGGCTACCTCTCGCAGGCCGACGCGGTGCAGATGGTCGACAAATGCCTCGATGCCCCCGAAAGCGTCCGCTTCGACATCTTCGACGCCATCTCCGAGAACAAGCGCCGCTGGCGCGACACCTCGCACGCCAAACAGGTCATCGGCTGGCAGCCGACGGGTTCGGCTGACAACTACGATATCGGCAAGTTGAGCGTTTAGTCGGCCGAAACCGCCAATCGTGCAGCGGCTGCCTTCTCCCACAACAAGGGGAGAAGGCGAGAGGTATCTTACTCCATCTCGCCACTCCCACCGGCCGTCATCCCGGCGAACGCCGGGACCCACTGCTCGGAGGCTTGGGCAGGCATGAACCGTGCCGGTCTGTCACGGCAAGGTCGGCGGGGTCCGCGCCGGTGGAACCTTCGGAGCACTGGGTCCCGGCGTTCGCCGGGATGACGGCCGGTGGGGTGGGTTTCACCCAGCCCGACTGCGACCAAGCCCGTTCCCCAAAAACCCCCGGAAATCCTGACTTTGTTCCGTCTGGCGAACCTATTCGCCGGTGTCGCAGCCGTCGCTTGACCACCCCAAACTGATATGTTGTTATGTTAATGACATATGCAGGCCACCAGGGGGAAATTGGTGACTCAGCGGGGCGATATCGTCGATCGGATGCGCGCTGGCCGCGCCCCGCTCCGCCCGTCCGTCAACCGCTTCCACCATCCGTCGGTGCCCACTTGTTCACAGCGAGCATGGCAGTTTGGTCGACCAAAACATAAAAGTTTGACACCATATAGCGTCACATGGTTCCCTAAAGGCGTAGAGGACTGGGGAACCACCGACATGGCGACCGAAGCTGCCGACATCGCGCAGGCGCTGGCCGAAGACATCCACTCCGGCGTCATCAAGGCCGGAGAGATGATCCCGTCGGAACGCGATCTCTGCGAGCGCTTCGCTGTCGGGCGCACCGTGGTGCGCGAAGCCATCACCATGCTCGAGGGCATGAAGCTGATCGAACAGCGCAAGGGCTTTCGTCCGCGCGTCGTGACGCCGACGCTGGCCCAGGCCATGGCCGGGGCCGCCGAGGCGGCGCGCTTCTTCTTTCGCGGCAGCGAGGGCAATGCCCATCTGGAGCAGGCTCGGTTCTTTCTCGAAATGAGCCTGGTGCGCTATGCCGCCCAATACGCCACGCAGGCGCAGCTGGGCAAAATGCTGGCGGCCATTGAGGCGTGTGAGCGCGCCATCGGCAACTACCCGCTGTTCCGCGAGATGGACTTGCGCTTTCATCGCACGCTGGCCGAAGTGCCGGGCAACCCGATCTTCGTTGCGCTGCACGATGCCTTCGTCGATCGCCTGATGCGCCGCCGCGAGGCGCCGGCCGATGTCGCCACCCATAACCGGCGCAGCAATGACGAGCATCGCGCCATCGTCACCGCTCTTGTCGCCCGCGATGAGCCGGAGGCGGTCAGGGTGCTGACCGTTCACCTGTCGCGCAACTACGCCACCTACATGCGCCAGGCCCTTAGCGGCACTGAATCGCCTGTCGGCACTGAACCACGTGCGGCCGTTTCCAACTCGGAGGGATGAGAGGGAAGGCCGGCGCCGTCGGGGTCCACGAAAGCGTGGATCACTATCCGTGAGTTAAACAGGGAACCCATTCACATGAAGAAATTGCTGGCACTTGGCATGGCGCTGCTCATGTCGACCTCGGCGATCGGCACCGCAGCCGCGCAAGCCACCAACAACAACCCGCTTTCGGACGTCCGCGTCCGCCAGGCCCTGGCCTACGCCATCGACATGCAGACCATCATCGACACCATCTTCGATGGCAACGCCATCAAGGCGGTCGGCATGCTGCCCAATGGCCCGTTCAAGAACCCCGAGCTCAACCCCTACGATTACAACCCGGACAAGGCACGCGAGCTGCTGAAGGAAGCCGGCTGGGATTCGAACCGCACGCTCGAGATGGTCTACTACTACGATGACCAGATCACCGCCAACCTGATGCAGGCGCTGCAGGCCTATTTCGCCGATGTCGGCATCAACATGAACGCCCGCCTGTTGACCGGCGACGTGGCGAAGACCCTCGGCGCCATCCCGCCGAACCCGACCGACAAGTCGCTGGTCTCCTGGGATCTCGGCTATGGCGCCCGCGCCGCCATCGTCATGCAGGAATACTACAACGACTACGCCACCGGCAAAGCCAGCTCCGACCAGTTCCCGGGCACGCCCGAGATGGACGCGGCCATTGCCGCGACCAATGCCAGCACCGATCCGGAGAAGCAGAAGGAAGCCTTCTTCGCCATCGAAAAGCTGATGAACGACAACGTCTACACCGTGCCGCTCTACTACCAGCGGCTGTTCACGGTGGAGAGCGACCGGCTGAACCGCAACGGCGCCCCTTACGGCAACGAGCAGTTCAACTACAACTGGGACATCCAGAACTGGACCGTCACACCCGACGCCAGCGGCAAGCAGGTGTTTTACACCAACGGCGCCCCGGTCGATTATTTCGAGCATCCCTGGGCCAATCTCGGCCTGTGGGTCGGCAACCGCTTCGTCTTCGACCGGCTGCTGTTCGCCAACCCGACCATGACGGGCGTTGCCGGCGGCGACCTCGCCGAGAGCTATACCATCAGCGATGACGGCAAGACCGTGACGCTGACGCTGCGCGATAACATCAAGTGGCACGATGGCGAGCCGATCACCGTCGACGACGTCACCTGGAGTTTCGAGGCGGCTCTGTTCGTGCCGAACCTGCATGGCGTGGTGGGCAAGACCCTCAACGCACTCGAGGGCGCCGCCGACTATGTGGCGAAGAAGGCCGAGCACATCTCGGGCATCTCGACCGAAGGCAACACCATCACGCTGAAGTTCGCGACGCTCGACCCGAACGTCCTGATCTCGCTCAGCCAGTTCGCGCCGCTGCCCAAGAAGTACTTCGAGGGCACCGATCCGACCGTGCTGCAGCAGAACGCCTTCTGGCAGAAGCCCGTCGGTTCCGGCCCGTTCAAGGTCGATACCGTCGCCTTCGGTGACTATGCCTCGCTCTTGCCGTTCGACGACTACTTCCTCGGTAAGCCCAAGATCGAGCAGGTGGTGGCCTTTGCCAGTGCCGACGGCGACGTCAACATGGTCAAGAACGCTGCGGCCAACCGCATCGACTTCGCCATCACCAAGGTGACCAGCGACGTGAAGGCATTGGAAGCGATGCCGCACATGAAGCTGACGCCGATGGATATCCCCTACACCCGCATGATGTGGATCAACACTTACGACAAGTAAGGCCCGATCCCGTTAGCTCCGGATGCCGCGGCCAGACCGCGGCATCCCTCTCCCGTCGTCCCAGCCGTGTAAGGAAACAGCCGCGTGCTAGCCTACGTCATCAGGCGCGTTCTGATCATGATCCCGATGGCTGTCGCCATCAGCTTCCTGATCTATCTCGGTCTCGACGCGACCCCCGGCGACGCCGTCTCCTTTATGCTGAGCCCCGAACAGATGTCGGGCGCCAATCCCGAACGCCTCGCCGAGCTGCGCGAAGCACTCGGCCTGAACCAGCCGCTGTTCGTCCGCTACTTCATCTGGCTCTGGGGTCTGTTGCAGGGCAATTTCGGCTACACCCTCACCGGTGGCGTGCCGATCTCGGACCTGTTGGCGCGGCGCCTGCCGGCGACGCTGGAGCTGGCCGCGGTGGCGCTGGTGCTGTCGACCGTGTTCGGCTCGATCCTTGGGATCATCAGCGCGCTCCGGCGCGGCTCGGCCACCGACAACACCCTGACCGTGGTTGGGATGGTTGGCGTTTCCATCCCCGAGTTCTTCTTCGGCCTCGTCGCCATCACCGTGTTTGCGCTGAACCTCGGCTGGCTGCCGGTCGGCGGCCGCTCGATGCCGCAATACATCACCTTCTGGGATCGCCTGCCGCATCTGGTGATGCCGTCACTGGTGCTGTCGATCATGATGACTGCCGGCGTCATGCGCTATGCGCGCGCCGCCATGCTCGACGCGCTCAACAAGGATTTCATCAAGACCGCCCGCTCCAAGGGCCTGCCGGAATGGCGGGTCAACCTGCTGCACGGCTTTCGCGTCGCGCTCACCCCGGTGGTGGTACTGATCGGCTTCCGCCTGCCGGCGCTGATCGGCGGCTCGGTGATCGTCGAGCAGGTGTTCCAGTGGCCGGGCGTCGGCAGCCTGTTCGTCCTCTCGGTGCGTAACCAGGACTATCCGGTGGTGATGGCCGTGGCACTGATCTCGGTGGTCACCGTGCTGGTGGTCAGCGTCGTCATCGACGTCCTCACCGCCATCATCGATCCACGCGTCCGGTTGGGGAACTAGCCATGGCCCTCGCCGATATTCCGCGCCGTCGCAACCGTTTCGACCGCCGCTTCGACCGCATCCGCGAACTCGAGGAGGCCGGCCGTCTGAAGCACCCGACCGGCAGCCGGCTGCTGCGCAAGTTCATCAGCAACCGGCTCGCCGTCGTCGGGCTGGTGGTGTTCAGCGTCATCATTCTTGCCTCGATCTTTGCGCCGCTGCTGACGCCGTGGGACCCGACCAAGATTAACCTGCGCGCCATGCTGCAGCCGCCCTCCTGGGAACATTGGCTGGGCACCGACAAGACCGGGCGCGATGTGTTTGCTCGGGTGCTCTATGGCGGCCGCATCTCGATCCTTGTCGGGCTCGGCAGCGCCGTGGTCTCGGCCATTATCGGGGTGATCGTCGGCTGCTATGCCGGCTATGTCGGCGGCTGGTTCGATGCCATCTGCATGCGCATCTCCGAGATCATCATGGCCTTCCCGGAGCTGATCCTGGTGCTGATGCTGGTCTCGATCCTCGGCCAGTCGCTCAGTAACATCATGATCATCTTCATCGTCGGCGGCTGGTGCGGCATTTATCGCCTCGCCCGCGCCAGCATGCTGTCGCTGCGCGAAGAAGAGTATGTGCAGGCGCTGCGGAGCTTCGGGCTCAGTGTGCCGCTGATCTGCTTCAAGCACATCCTGCCTAACGCGCTTGGGCCCATCATGGTCAACATCACGCTCTCGACCGCCGCTTTCATTCTCGCCGAGGCGGGCCTCAGCTTCCTCGGGCTGGGCGTGCCGATGAATATCGCCACCTGGGGCAACATCCTCAACGTCGCGCAGGATCTCGGCGTCTTGCAGAACAACTGGTGGATCTGGCTGCCGGTCGGCACCACGATTTCGCTCTTCGTTCTGAGCGTCAATTTCATCGGCGACGGCCTCCGCGACGCCACCGACCCGACGCAGCAGGGCTAGCCGCATGACCACCACCACTCAGCTGCCGGTCAACGATGTCGCGCTCAGCGTGCGCGATCTGAAGACCTTCTTTTACACCAACAAGCGCTGCAACAAGGCGGTGAACGGCGTCTCGTTCGAGATCCGTAAGGGCAAGACCCTCTGCATCGTCGGCGAGAGCGGCTGCGGCAAGTCGGTCACCGCCTCCGCTATCATGCAGCTGTTGCCGACGCTGTCGCGCATCGAGCAAGGCGAGATCGTCTACCACTCGGAGCGCGGCGATATCCGGCTCGATACGCTGGAGCGCAACGGCAAGGCCATGCGTTCGATCCGCGGTTCCGAGATCGCCATGATCTTCCAGGATCCGATGACGGCGCTGAACCCGGTGTTCACCATCGGCTTCCAGATCGCCGAGAACCTCCGCTACCACACCGCCATGCGCGGCCGGCAGCTGATGGACAAGGCCATCGACCTGCTGCGCTCGATGGGCATTCCGGCGCCCGAGCGGCGGGTCGAGCAGTTCCCGCACCAGTTCTCGGGCGGCATGCGCCAGCGCGCCATGATCGCCATGGCCATGGCCTGCAACCCGAAAATCCTGATCGCCGACGAGCCGACCACGGCGCTCGACGTCACCATCCAGGCGCAGATCTTCGAGCTGATGGCGACGCTGAAGCGCGAGCACGGCACCGCCATCATGCTGATCACCCACGACATGGGGGTGGTGGCCGAACTGGCTGACGATGTCGCCGTCATGTACATGGGCAACATCGTGGAAGCGGGCACCGTCGATGAGGTGCTGCGCCGCCCCAGCCATCCCTATACCCGCGCACTGCTCGATTCCGTGCCGGTGCTGGGGCGCGGCAAGAACCAGGATATCCGCGCCATCCCGGGTTCGACCCCCGATCCGTTCAACCGGCCCAAGGGCTGCCAGTTCGCCGATCGCTGCGCTTACAAGCTCGATGCCTGCGAGACTGCCCTGCCGGCCGAAACCCACCTGTCCCCCACGCATCGCGTCATGTGCGTGCGCCACGAGGAGTTCGCCAATGGCGTCCGCAGCTGAAGCGCACGAACCGGGCGACGTCATCCTCAGCCTCAAGGGCGTCAAGGCGCATTTCCCGGTCAAGGCCGGGGTGCTGCGTCGCACCGTGGCGCAGGTGAAGGCGGTCGATGGCGTCGACCTCGATATCTATCGCGGCGAAGTGCTCGGCCTCGTCGGCGAGAGCGGCTGCGGCAAGACCACGCTCGGCAAAACCATCCTGCAGCTGGTGCGCGCCACCGCAGGCGAGATCACCTATTCCGGCGCCGAAGCGAGCGCCGATCTCACCAAGCTCAGCGACAAGGAGCTCTACGCCTATCGCAAGCGCCTGCAGATCGTCTTCCAGGATCCGCATTCCTCGCTCAATCCGGCTTTCACCATCTTCGGCTCGCTCGAGGACCCGCTGACCAAATACGGGGTGAAGACCCGCGAGGAGCGCCGCAAGATCATCGGCGACCTGCTCGAGGCGGTGAACATGCGCCGCGAGTATATGGATCGCTACCCGCACGAGTTCTCCGGCGGGCAGCGCCAGCGCATCGGCATCGCCCGGGCGCTGAGCGTCAATCCGGAGCTGATCGTCTGCGACGAGGCGGTGAGCGCGCTCGACGTGTCGATCCGCGCCCAGGTGCTGGAGCTGCTGATGCGGCTGAAGCGCGAGCGCAACCTCACCTATGTCTTCATCACCCACGATCTCAGCGTTACCGAGTTCATCTGCGACCGCGTCGCGGTGATGTATCTGGGCAAGATCGTCGAGCTCTGCCGCTCCGAGGATCTGTTCGAGCGCAAGCTCCACCCCTACACCCAGGCGCTGCTCTCGGCGATCCCGGTCGCCGACCTCGATCGGAAGAGCAATCGCGTGGTGCTCGAGGGCGACGTGCCGAGCCCGGTCAACCCGCCGTCGGGCTGCCCGTTCCACCCGCGCTGCCGCTTCCGCCAGGATGTCTGCAAGACCACCGTGCCGACGCTGAAGCGCTATTCCATCGACGGCCGTGACGATCACTACGCCGCCTGCCACCTCATCGACGCCCAAGAAGCCGTGGCCTGATCGCCCGGCGCCAGCCCCCCACGGAGCCCCAAATGCCCGCCTTCGACATCAAGTCCATCACCGGCGTCCTTCCGGCGATGGTGACCCCGTTCGACGAGAACGAGAAGCTCGACGAAAAGCGCCTGCGCGCCGTCGTCAACTTCCTGATCGAACGCCAGGTCGAGGGGCTCTACATCACCGGCTCGACCGGCGAGTCCTTCCTGATGTCGCCCGAGGAGCGGAAGCGCGTCGTCGAAGTGACGATGGAAGAGAACCGTGGCCGCGTCCCGGTGATCGCCCATATCGGCGCCATCAGCACCTTCCACTCGATCGACCTGGCGCAGCACGCCGAACGGGCCGGCGTCGACGCCATCTCCTCGGTGCCGCCGATCTACTGGGGCTTTTCCGCCGACCAGATCCACGGCTACTACGCCGACATCACCCGTTCGACCAAGCTGCCGATGATCGCCTACAACGTGCCGATGGCGGCGCTCGGCTTCGACATGATCAAGCGGCTGTCGTCGATCGATGGCGTCGCCGGGGTCAAGTACACCGCCACCACGCATCACGACATCATCCGCATCAAACAGGAGATCGGGCAGGACTTCATCGTCTATTCCGGCGCCGACGAGATGGCGATGTCGGGCCTGAGCTTCGGCGCCGACGGCATTATCGGCTCGTTCTACAATTCGATGCCCGAGATCTGGATCGCGCTGCGCGACGCGGTCGCCGCCGGCAATCTCGCCGAGGCCAAGCGCCTGCAGGAGATCGGCAACGCCGTGATCTTCTTCTCACTGAGCCGCGGCGGCATCCCCTCGATCAAACGCGCCATGGCCTGGATGGGGTGCGACGCCGGCTATGCGCGCAGCCCCCTCGGCGGCTTCATCGACCAGGCGGCCGATGACAAACTCAGGGCCGAGTTCCGTGGGCTCCGCGACGAGCGGAAGCTCAGCGGCGTCGCCTTCCTCGACGCAGTCTGAGGGAGCGAAGCGATGGGGGGAACGCTTCGCACGGTGCTGACGCTGAACAGCGACCGCTCGGTCCGCAGCGGCAGTACCACCGACCTGGTGGATGCCATTCGGCGCGGTGCGGATCTCCGCATCGGCACGGCGTTCCGCCACAACGAACACATCGACACCAAATCTTCGAGCAACGAGCTGATCGAGGAGGTCGCCGAGTTCCGCCAGACCTGGCTGCTCGACGACCGCTGGGCCGCCGGCATCATGACGCTGCGCATGCCGGTGGAGCTGCCGGAGGGCTTTGGCCCGCGTCCCTCGATGTCGTTCTTTCTCTACAACCAGGACGGCACCCAGGCGATCGCCCGGCCCTATCTCGATGGCCAGCCGCCCACCGGGCAACGCGGCCCGGCGCCGCTCGACGACCTGGCCGACATGCCGCGCTACCACCAGTTCGACAGTTTCGACGCCGGCACCAACGCGCCCTCGAGCAACTTCGTCTACGATTTCGACAGCTACCGCTTCATGGTCAACGACCGCTGGCGCGAGGTGCTGGCGCACGATCACACGGGCCGGCCGGTTTCCGGCTCGGTCGAGGCGCTCAACCAGGCGTTCCTCCGCGGCTCGCCGGTGAAGGTGGCGATCAGCAAATTCGGCGTCGGGCTGGTGCCATCAGGGGAGACCGCGCCTGAGCACGAGGCCTTCATCCACTGCGGCTCCTGCTACTACTACACCGAGCAGAAACTCTTCATCACCGGCACCCACCCGGCGGTGCGCATCAAGCCGGCCATCCCGCTGCGCTATGCATCGGGCGGCTGGGATTTCTGCTGGCTGGTGGCGCGCACCGATGGCCAGGTCGAGCGCTGGCGCTGCGATCCGCATACCCTCGCCTTCGATCGCAGCACGCATCGCTACGACATGCGCTGGTTCGTCTCGGGAGAGTAACAAAACATGCGTCTCGATCGGTTGTTGACCGTCGACGACTTCAAACGCGTGGCCGAGCGCCGCGTCCCAAAAATGTTCTTCCAGTATGCCGACTCGGGCGCTTACACCGAGCAGAGCTACCGCGAGAACAGTTCCGACTTCAGCAAGATCCGCCTCGAGCAGCGCGTCGGCCGCGACATTTCCCGCCGCAGCCTTGCGACCACCATGCTCGGCCAGCCGGTGTCGCTGCCGCTCGGCCTCGCCCCCACCGGAGCCGCCGGCATGCAGGTGGCCGATGGCGAGATCAAAGCCGTCCGCGCCGCCGAAAAGGCCGGCATCCCCTTTACCCTCTCCACCGTCTCGATCTGCTCGATCGAGGACGTCGCCGCCGCCACCAATCGCCCGTTCTGGTTCCAGCTCTATGTGCGGAAGGACCGCGCCTTCACCGAGCGGCTGATCGACCGGGCCCGCGCCGCCAACTGCGCTGCCCTCGTCGTCACCGTCGATTGCCAGCACTATGGCCAGCGCCACAAGGATGTGCGCAACGGGCTCACCGTGCCCTTGAAGTTTACCCCGAAATTCCTTGCCGAGCTGGCGCTGAAGCCGGCCTGGTCGCTCGCCATGCTCGGCACGCCGCGCCGCAGTTTCGGCAACTTCGCCGGCCACGTCCCCGGCGCCAATAGTGTCGCTGAGCTGACGCAGTGGATGTCGCAGCAGGACGACCTGACGCTCAACTGGCAGGATCTCGGCTGGATCAAGCGCCGCTTCGGCGGGCCGCTGGTGGTGAAGGGCATCCTCCACGCCGACGACGCCCGCGCCGCGGTCGCCCATGGCGCCGACGCCATCGTCGTTTCCAACCATGGCGGCCGCCAGCTCGATGGCGCCCCCTCGACCATCCGTGTGCTGCCGCGCATCGTCGACGCGGTCGGCGACAACTGCGAGATCTACCTCGATAGCGGCGTCCGCTCCGGCCACGACATGCTGAAAGCCGTGGCCCTCGGCGCCCGCGCCGTCTTCATCGGCCGCCCCACCCTCTACGGCCTGGGCGTCGCCGGCGAAGCCGGCGTCACCCGCGTCATCGACATTATCCGCGCCGAAGCCGACAGCGCGCTGGGGCTGATGGGCGAGACCGACGTGACGCAGCTGGGGGCGCACAATATCGAGTCGAATGACTTGGTGAGAGAGCGCAACTAGCACTGGCTTTGCGGTGAGTGCCTTCTCCCCTTGTGGGAGAAGGTGCCCGAAGGGCGGATGAGGGGTATCTCTCCGCGTGCTGGTCGCTCGTCGCTTGCGCTCCGAGCGCGCTACACTTCGTTGCACGGACCCCTCATCCGGCGCTGCGCGCCACCTTCTCCCACAAGGGGAGAGCATCTGTGTTTGCGGTCAAGCGGTTTTAGGGTTGGTTTGGAGCCCAGAGGCGGTTCTGCGTGAGCAGGGTGTTTGCGAGCACGACGAGCTTNCACCACGCTTTCGCGTGGTCCCCCCTCCCCCGYAARCGGGAGAGCATCTGTGTTTGCGGTCAAGCGGTTTTAGGGTTGGTTTGGAGCCCAGAGGCGGTTCTGCGTGAGCAGGGTGTTTGCGAGCACGACGAGCTTTCGCATGACCGCTGTGAGGGCGAGCTTTGCCGGCTTACCGGCGTTGCGCAGGCGCTGGTAGACGGTCTTGAGGTCAGGGTTGTAGCGGGCGGCGCTGAGGGCGGCCATGTAGAGGGCGTTGCGCACCGGCATGCGACCACCGCGGATATGGCGTTGGCCCTGCCTTCGACCGCTGTCGTCGGCAATGGGCGCCAGGCCCGCGAGCAGGGTGACGGCCTTAGCCGTGCACCGACCCAACTCGCTCAACCCAGCCAGTAGCGCGGCAGCGGTACTGGCGCCGATGCTGGGGATGGACAGCAGTATGGTGTAGCGAGCAGCCAGCCCGGGATCAGCCTTGATCAATTGTTCGATCCTGGCCTCGAGGCGCTTCACATGACCCTTGAGGCTGGTCAGGCGGCGCTTCAGTTCGGTCTTGAGGAACGCGATCGTTGACTGCTCCAGTCGGTTGCCCAGCGCCACCGCCTCGGTGCGGGCGGCACTGTGGGCGTTGACGAGTTCCTGCAACTGCTCGAGCTGCAGGGGCGCCGGCAGAGTGGGCTGGGGAGCAAGGCTGTGGCCCATAACTGCCAGCAGCCGCGCATCGATCCGATCGGTCTTGGCCAGCACCCCGCACGCCTGGGCGAACAGCCGCGCCCGCAGCGGGTTGACCACTACCACCCCGTAGCCCCAGGCACTCAGCGTCCGGAATGCCAGACGGTGATACTTGCCGGTGGCTTCCAGCACCACGCGCTCGGGCCGCAGCTCCAGCTCGTCCAGGTGCCGTCGCAGCCGGCGCAACCCAACCTGGTCGTTGGCCACCCGCCAACTCTGACCGCCAGGATGCACATGTACATCCAGCCAGTCTTTACTCACGTCGATACCGGCATAAACTGCCGCTGCGCTGCTCGTGGACTCAACCTTGCCTTGCATGCGGGACTTGCTCCCCATCATCTGTTCAGGACCAGCGACACGGACAAACGGACCAAGCTCTCCCGCGGCTCAAACCAAGGGCACAACGGTCCCGTCCATCCGGTCCCTGGCTGGTGGCCGCCAGCCGGGGACCGCCTACTCTGAACAGAGTCGGCAACAATCAACATGCAA